>JAJZBQ010000006.1 GCA_021798835.1 Pseudomonadota bacterium
AGGCCGCCGAACGCGCAACCCAACGCAGGAAAAAACCAAAAATCAAACCCAACCCCTGATCAACTACCGCAAAACCGCGTAATACCCCTCAAATTTACGCGGTTCCTCAACCCTGACAACAGGTGGATACGCGCCGTCCCAATTGTGATGCCACACACCAGGGCAGTTTCTTTCAGGCAAAGTCCGCCAGCCAACCGAGACAGCAGACGTGCCTCGGCATGGGTCAAGCCATACCAAGCCATCAGCAGGGATGGTTCTGGTCGAGGTGCTTCCTGACGTTGGGGAAAAATTAAAATGATTTCTCGTTGCCCGCTACTGTCATCCGTTTTCATCAGGATGGGATAGCGCCGTCCTTTGGCTGAGGACAGTAGAACGTGTTCGATCCCGGCATGGGGAGCCGTGCTCATCTGTCGGAGTAGTTGACGGAATTGGTCATGGTGCTGACAAGGCATCAAATGACCCTCCGGGTGGCGCATCAGGCAATGGGTTTCCTGCAAGAAACGCTCTGCTGGTCTATTGAGGTAACGCAGGGTACCATCAGTCTCCAGAACTCCGAGTCCGATGTTCAGGGACTCGAGGATAGCCAAACCACGATCGATATGGAAACTCGAGCCTGTCAAGTCGTTCATGAATGTCTCCAGCCTAACGAACGTTTCCACTGTGAGCCGTTCTGTGTCATCTTTCATCATCCAAATGCATGATTGTGATGTCTATCCCATTTGGGAGTGTTGCGCCGAACGGGCATTGACTACACTGGGCCATCCACTAACAGAGAAGGGGGCTGTCATGAAAGTATTCCGGTACACATGCTTGGGTCTTTTGGCGGCGGGCTTGGTGGGGTGTGGCGGAGGCGGGGGAGGGGGGAGTGGTACCGTTGCGGGAGGGGGGACTGGTAGTGCGGTGGCGTTCTCCGGTACGGCGGCCCATGGGCTACCATTTACCTCGGTTCCCGTGTATCTCTACAGTCAGGATGCAACAGCGGCGATTGCCCAGACTACCACCGATGCCAGCGGTAACTATGCATTCACGGCGGCCCAGATCGGTCAACATCCCGGCCCTTATCTGGTAGAAGTGGTCGATAACCAAGGGGGAATGGATTACTTCTCGTCGGCCCAGACAACCGACCTGACGAGTCAGGGAGGCAGCGGGGTGGTCGATATTACTCCGGTGACCAACTGGCTGGTGTCCAATGCCATCGATCGCTTGGCTACACAGATTGTGGGTAGCCCGCAGTTTACTTCATATTTTGCTAAATTAACTCCCACCAACCTGCAAAATGCTGCATTGCGGATAGCGACCCAGATCCAGGCGGTGACCAGCAACCTCATGGGGTCGAACGCCGCCGGAACATCGGTAACCAGTGGTGCCAATGCTCTAAATTTTTTGGTGCATCAATCTTTTACCGCTTCGACATCGAGTTCAGGTAATCTTGATGCCGTGCTGGATGCGCTTAACATTTCGATCACTTCGGCGGGTAATGTTGCTGTGACCAATCGTCTGACCAATGCGGCCATCGCTGACACTCTGGCGCAAGGGACCTTGACGACGACTCCTCCTGTTCTTCCGGCGGTGCCGAGCGCGACCACCAATGCGTTGACCGATATTCAGCAGATCGAAAACCTGCTCAGCACCATAGCCCCGTTGGTGGGCAACGGGTTGCCATCATCCGGGCAGGTGCCGGGGATTGATATGACGCATTTCATGAATGCCGGGAGAAACGCCGCCCAATTTTTTACCAATTCTGGCAGTGGCGGAGTCTCGACCAAACTCGATATTGCCAACTTGACGCTCGAACCGGCCAGTACGGCGGATGCTTCGGTGCTGGTCAATGTTCCTAAAGGCGTGCTCAAGACTGCCATCCTGCATTTCAACATCATGTATCAGGGTAGCGTGGCGACTCCCAATAATTACGTTGATCGTGGCGCGGTTAACTGGGTGCTGTACAAGACGGCATCGGGGTGGCAGATGCTGGGTGATCAGATGATCGGTCATGAGCGTGCCCATGCCTTTGCTTTTTACTACCAAACGTCAACCTCGGCGACTAACCAGCCGACTTCCGGAATGTGCTCCGGTCTTGAGTTTGACATAAATGACAACGCTGCCAAGGGGATTACCTATGCCATTGTTACGGGCCAGGGTCTTCCTGCGGCTGGGTTGCTGTACTTTCAAACCGGAAACGGTGGAACCAGTCTGAATCTGGCGGCCGGGGCACCCAACACCTACGTGGGCCCCACGACACCGGGAGCTTCTGGTTCCTGCAGTGTTTATTATAACCCAGCGTATTTCATGTCGAGCGCACCCTCCCAGGATGCGGCGATCATTTCTGCCTTTCCGAGCACCTTGTCCTATCCCCAGAACTACGTAGTGAAAATGTTTACCAATACCACGTACAGCGCCAGCAATACGCCAGCCTATACGTATACGTTGCTCGTTGGTGAGGCCCCCATGACCGTAGGGGCACTGATGGCCAGTCCAGGAGTCTACTTTGCCACGGTATCGCCTTCGATGTTGACGACGTTGATAGGGGCGTTCGGGAAGACGTTGGCTTTTAACTGGACTGCGCCCACATCGACTACGGAAATAGCCAACTATCTGAATTTTTACGCCAGTGCGCCCAATAACAGCAATGCTGTGAGCGCGTCCATCGACAACCCATATCCGCTGGACAGTTCGGATTTGTTGACATTGCCAACTTTACCGCAGGGGGTGACGTTCGGTAACAATTATGGCGGCAACGTTGAACTTAATTACCGTGATGAACTGGGTGGGCGTTTCGATACCCAGTACCAGTTCTGATCCGGTGCATGGCCTTATCTCCTTCTCCATGAGGTGAGGCCATGTTCAGGAATGATGATCCGGTTTACCATGACTGAGTGGTAAACCAATGGGGTAGGAGGCATGGGATGGACGATGACCTGTCGGTTTTTTCGGAACTGGTAGGATTGGTCTACGCTACAGCCATGGATGGCGCACAGTGGCCAAAGTTGCTGGATGGCGTGTTGGACTATGTTTCGCAGAACAGCCGGGACGGCACTCCCTCTTTGTCGGCTCCGCAGTTGCAGGCCTTCGTACAAGGCTGGGACGAGGGAGATGTCAGGGAAGAGTTGTTGAATCGGGGATGTGGAAGTCATAGAGCCTTGATGACCCAGTTGGTGCCACACTTCGTTATGGCACGCGAGATTCAGCGTCAGGTAGCCGATGCTGAACGGCAGGAGGCCCTGGCGCGTCGCGTCTTGGACTGGTTGCCACTCGGGGTGGCTATCGTTACGCCGATGGGGACGCTGATCAGCGCCAACCACCGTTTGCATCAGATTGTACGCCGTTCATCTTGCCTGGCGCTGACTGCAGGGCGACTCAACTCGCGCCCTTCATCATCATTGGGCCTGGCTCTTGCCCAAGTTTGTACATCAGCTGTGGGCAATCCCGAAACGCTGAGGCTGGAAGAGGGAGACGAGCACCTATCGCTCTTGGTAGCACGTCTTGACAAGGGTATGGAACAACCCCAGGTGGTCATTTGGGTGGCGACTCAGGAACCAGTCGGGTTGGAGGAAGCATCGCTGCGTGCACTCTATGGCATGAGTGCGGCCGAGGGGCGACTGACACGACGCTTGATGCAGGGAGAAACCTTGGAGGAAGCGGCACAGTCGCTGCACGTCAGCATCAACACAGTGCGTACTCAACTCCAGGCGATCTTTTCCAAAACAGGAGTATCCCGGCAAAGCGAATTGCTGCGCGCCATTTATTCCAGTCCTTTGTGGCTCGATTCAAGGAATGAAGAATTCGTTAATTCAGGTGAATCAGAGAAGGAGGCTCAGGTTTCGGGTGATGCAGGTATGCGGCTATCCGATGGGCGCTGGTTGGCTTGGGCGGATCTCGGCGATCCCAAAGGAGTTCCTTTCATATTTAACCATGTTATCACCGGTACGCGTCATTTCCGGCACCCTGATCTGGCATTATTGTACGACCATCACTTGCGTTTGATCATGCCTGAACGGCCGGGTACGGGGGATTCGGACCCACAGTCTGGGCGTACTGTGCAAGATTGGGCTGATGATGTGAAAGCCATGACCAACCATCTTGATATCCAGCGATTTGTGGTGGTTGGTTTCTCGGAGGGAACCCCTTACGCTTTGGCCTTGGCGCGCAGTTTGCCTGAGCAAGTGATTCAGGTGTTTATCGTCAGCGCTACGCCTCCCATTGATGGGACGGAGTCCTTGCATGACCATCGATCGATTCCTTTCCGCTCTGTGTTGCTTGTTGCCCAACACACCCCCTGGCTCCTGCCCCCCCTGATGCGCATTATGATTCGTAATGCCCGTAAAAATATCTACCGTTTCATTGAGCAGATGACGCGCGGCATGTCCGAACAGGATCAGGCGGTATTTGCCGAGCCGAGCGTGCGTGAGAACTATGCACATGGGTTGATGAGTGCCATTGCTCACGGCGAAAATCATCTGGTCATTGAGGCCCTGCTGGCTGTCCATGGCTGGAAACAGGAGGATGCCTACATTTTGCAGCCCTTGAGGTTTTACCACGGTAGCGACGACTGGTTTTACTCCCTGGAAGGGCTCAAGACAACCTTATCGTGCCTACCCAATGCAACCTTGACGACGATTCCAGGTGGGGGTCATTTGCTTATGTATTCTCATTGGCATACCCTCATTCCTCTGATGGCCGCAGATCTCCGGTAAGGACTGTTCTATCCCCGCTCCACCACGGATGAAACTGCCCTGCAACAGCGACTGTTCAACTACTCCCGTCGCCTGCTCAGCCATGTCCAGTTGGACTATGTCTGTATCCATGTCATTGATTTTATTGGTGGGCCCTGCCGGACTTGAACCGGCAACCAACGGATTATGAGTCGGGCACAGCCCATAATCTGCAACAAACCAAAACACGCGAACGCAATAACGGCGAGGCTTTGCGGGCAATAATCTATTTTGGCTTATGGCGAATTATTGCCATTTTTTCGCTGGCAGTGTGCCGCCAGTGTGCCATGAAACGAAAATGGCTCACGCCGGCACGCCTACAGACTCCTTGCCTGTCAGCAATCGTTGCAAGCGCCCAAGATTGGGCGAATGCTCATACCATAGGGCGTCCATTAAAAAGCGGTAACGTTACCGCATTATCAGACACTCCCGAAAAAAGCGTTTTAATCGCCCGCAAGCGGTTTTATCTGCAATAAGGTTAAGGGGACAACGAATCAGGGATAACGCCTTATGGGGCTTTTGGAGCGTTCCTGAGGGCATTCGCAGCCAGCAGGCAGGTTAAAAAGTTTGTTCGTTCACCAAACCGTTGCTTTTCGGTCACAATGCGCCGCAAACCCCCACCAATGCTGAATATCGCTGTTCACAATCTGGTGCGTTTCAAAACTCAACGCCCCTTGAGTCTGGCCAGTTTTTTCTTGGCAAGTTGCAAGCCTTCCTCCGCACGTTCAATGTCCTGTCTGGCACGATCCAGAGACAATTGCCGGTTCTTTGACGAGGCAATCTTACCTTCGGGGGTCTGTGGGCCTGTTGAGCGCGTCCAGGGCTTCCAGGTGCGGATTAGCTCTGCCTGCCTTGCTCGCCGTTCTGGTGTCCATCCGTTCGCCATGCTGTAAACCTTCAAAAGTTCGTTAACCGTCAAAAGTGTTCACCATGTGTTGCCGTTGCCACGTAAAGCCCCACCGTTGCTAGGTTGTACTGTTGCGTTTGCGTTCACGATGCGCTCACGTTCGCGTTCAATTCTCGCAACACGTACCGGCAATCACGCGCCATGAATGCCACGCCACCAGCCAGGCGGATGCATTCAAGGAATACAGCTTGCTCCGGCCTTAACTTGCCATCGGCGGCTTTCACTTCCACGCCCAACAGTCGCCCGTCTTTCAGTTGCCCCAGAACGTCAGGGCATCCCGGCCAGCCAAACCGAACAAACCGATTGCCGATTCTCACGGCCCCGCTGTTCATCCTCTCGCACCACGCCACGGCAGGATGCGCAGCCAATGCCTGTAAAACCTCCTTCAGTGCGCCCGCTTCGGGTGTCCGGTTCTTTCGCACCACGGGAAGGGCATCCCCTAACAGGTCATCCATGATTCGCACCAGTGAAAGACTGTTTGAAATCCTTTCCCGCGATTCCCGAAATGTCCCGAAACAGGCGCTTGCGGACTTTCCCGCGATTCCCGCGCGCCCTATAAGAGGGCGGGAACGAAACGGGAAAAAAACGGGAAAATGATTCCGGGTTATTTGCACCATACAAACCCCCCTTCATGGACCAATAATCCCTTGTCCACTAGCCCACGGATTGCAGCTTGTGCGCGTTCAGTTTGGCGCTTGGGTTCGCATACCAGCTTGGTGCGTGTGGCGTCTATGGCAGCATCCAGCGTTATGCACGGCCTGCCTTCTGGCACGGTATCGGGTGCGCCTTCTGGTTTGATGTTTCCGGCCTTGCGAAATATCTCGCCCAGGGCGTCCCACACTGCCCGCTGGTTTCCAGACTTCGGCGGCAAAGGGCGGCGCATTACTTCAGTCACCTTGTCCAGCGGATGCACTGTGCATGATGTAATCGGCTCGCCGTCCTCATCGGTCCCAAGTTCTACAATGTCGAGTTTGAACGGGTGCGCTTCGCCGTCCTCGCCGTCCTTGGATTTTGCAATGAGCCATTCGCGGTTATCGCCATCCCTGCGCACCTCGATGGCGGCATCCAGGGCGGCCTGTAGGCTGGAATGCCCGCGCAGCCCTTTGGATGCGTCCTTGCCTGTATGGTGAACCAGCACCACCAAACCACCGACAAGCGTTTGCAGTTCCTTGGCAGCAGCAATAATCTGCCCCATGCTTTTGCTGTCGTTTTCATCCGCACCCGGCGCGGCGCGGTTCAGTGTATCGAGCACCACCACACCCGCACCCTGTCCGGCGGCTTTGATTGCTTGTGCAAGGTCGGTTATGTCCTCGCCATCCAGCAAGCTAAACGGTTGCACCAGATAGCGGATATTCTGTGCCGTTGCACCATGCCGGATGCGATACGCAACAACGCGCCCGGCAATTCCGCCTTCACCTTCCAGGGCGCAATACAGCACCGTGCAAGGCTTCGTTTTATATCCGAACCATTCGCGCCCGGCGGCCAGTGCTTGCAGGGCATCCAGCACCAGGAAAGATTTTCCCGAACCTGAAGCGCCATATATCGCAGCCAATCCCGTTTGCGGCAATACCCGCTTGATGCGCCATCGCAGCGGCGGCAGCTTGCACAGGTCATCATCAGATAGCGGCCTGTAACGCATTTCCGGCCCCTTGGCGCGTTCCAGCAAGGCAAGCAATGCACTAGCCCCGGCATCCTGTAGATAATCGTTTGCATCGTAGTTTTCGGGCTTGTCAGCAGGCATCGCCACCCATTCACCCGATACAGCGGCGGCAATCTTTCCGGCCCGCTCTTCCTTACCCTTATCTGGAACAATTACCAATCGGGCGGCGGGGTATTGGCTGCGCAGTTTCTTGGCTACCGTTGCCATTCTTCCCGCACCGAAGCAAACCACGGCGGCGGCTCCCGTTGCCTGATTGACGGCCCACGCTTGGCCTATCCCTTCCACGATGAAAACCCGCTCGGCAATCTGTCCCACTGTGAAAAATCCATCACCAAAGGATGCGCCTGCAAGGTTCAGCTTGTCAGCCTTACCGGGCGGGATAAATTGCAGGGTTTGCAGGTGTTCACCACTCCAGCATGGGACTACCAGATAACCCGCGACATTCTGCCCACGGATTACCAGCGGCGGCGCACTGGCTGGATAAATTCTCAATCCGTCCGGCGTTCCCTTCTTGCGGTAAATGTATGGCTCGGCAGGCGTTGCAGGTATGCACCTCTCCCACACGTCAACAGCGTTCGCGCTTGCAGCCTGTTTAACGGGTGTTTTCGGGGCTGGTGATGGCTTGGTGATGGATTGGGCTGGTCGTTCATCCTTGGCGCGTGTTTTGTCGCTCCAGCCTTGCGCCCGTGCCATGCCAAACAGCGTTGCCGGGGTCACGCCTCCCGATTCTGAAAATGATTTCCAAACCGTCCGGCATTCGCTCTCGCCTTTGTAATTCCCAGCGGTTGCGCTCCAGGTGTGGAAGTCCTCGAAATCCAGCCCGGCAGACTTCGCAGCCATTCCGATGCGTACCCAGTCCTCGCGGCTGCATCCCGCGTCAAGATAATTCAGCGCATCGGCGGCGCGTTCTCTATCTCTCAGCATGTCGCGCCCCCACTTCACGCAAGGCCCAGGCAGCCAAACTGTAATCAGCAATCGGGCGCTTTCGGCTTGGTATCTGCACGGGCATGGAAACAATCGGCCAGCCCAGATAATCCAGCTCCTTGATGGCAGCAGCCAGCCTCCAGCCCACATGCAACCATTCGGCTTGCCTCAGATGCTCGCCCTTCAGCAGTTGAGCCAGTGCAATGCCTGCCTGACTATCCGGCTTTGGGTAAGATGCTGTAAGATGGCGCTCGAACAGTTCGGCCTGTTCCTGCTTCATCCCGCGCCTGCTCTCTCCGTCCTCACGGTCAGCAGGCGCAATCATTTTGCAGCACCAGCGCGGTGACTATCCAACCACGCGTCAAAGCGTTCCAAGTCCATCAGAACTTTGCGGCCTACTTGCAGCCATACGCCAGCGGGTCCGGTGCCGTTGCCCTTAATAACATCGCCTCGGCTGTTGCGGCGGTCGTGAGCCTTGAATTTCAGGTCACGCAACGCGGCGGGACTGAAAGCGGGGCGGGCTTTTGCGGCCTGCTCGATGGTGAAAAATTTGGGGGAAGTGCTCACGGTCGAGGCGGTAGTGTCGGCGGTTTTCATTGTCATCCTTTCGGTCAGTTATTTGATGGCGCGGCCTGTTGCGCTCATCTCCTGCCGTCAGTTTCTGGCAATGCTTGATGCTGTTTTTCTTGCTGTCCCTAGTGTCTGCTCACTGTCCCCACTGTCTGCCTAGTGTCGTCCTATTGTCGGCTTTTGTGCCATCGCTCAAGAGTTTTCCCGCATGCTCCAACGTCGTATTTTTTTGTCATGTTTTTTGTGGTCATCCATTCCACAGCATTACCCGGCAATTTTTTCGTCAGCTCCCCGTGTTCCCCTGCATCAGCCCATTGCCGCATACATTTCATGACTTCCTTGGCGTCTGCTCGCTTGCCTGTTTCGCATTCAATTTCCCATGCGGCTTTAACGGCCAGGCGGCAACTTGCCACAGTCGGGACATTGCCCGGTATTTCCCCGGTGTCCTTGGCAGGCACTGTGCCGGACTGTTGGGGCTCAGTGTCGCTCTTAGGCCCAGTGTCAAACCTCCATACAATCCCCGGCTCGTTTTCATCAAGCCAATAAGGCTTAAAGCCCTTCGATTCTGCCCACGCCAGCCATTCGGCAGGTGGTTTGCGTTCGGCCATGTCCTGCCCTGCGCAGTACCCGGAAAGCTTCACGCAATCGGCCATAATCTGCTCTGATAGCGGATTGCCTAGACCAGCAGCAGCCAATGATAACGATGTCGTGCCATCCATAAAGCCGTGCGGTATGGGTATGCCCTGGAACCATTCTTTAGCCAGAGATGGGTCATATCCGGCCAGAATTGCCACGGCCTCGCGTCTGCTCCATGAGTCACGTTTCAGCAGCGCGTCCAAAATGCGCGGGTCGACTGGCAAAGCTGCTATCAACGGGTTTCGCCTCAACAGGTCGATAACGTCGATATGCTGTCCAGGGTTGGTCGGGTCTTCGATGTAGTGTGGCATTAAATGTCCTTCCTTGTCTCTTAGCCAAGGCCCAGGCGGGCGGCCAAGGCATCCCCAAGCTCAACCACGCGGCCCGGTGCAAGGTGGCTATAGCGGCTCACCATCGCCATCGTCCGGTGTCCCAGGATTTTCGAGATTTCCAGCGGGCTAACTCCATTCATGGCGAGATATGATGCGGCGGTGTGCCTCAGGTCATGCCAGCGGAAATTAACGATACCGGCGGCCTTTATGGCGGCCTCCCAAGGTGCGCGAAGGTCTAGTCTGTCTGCCTTCTTGGCGCGCTCGCTCGGCGGGAATATGCGGTTATCGCGCAGCTTTCTGACCTTGGCCCGTGCTTGCAGCAGCGCGAGGGCTTCACCCACGAGCGGCAGGGTGCGGGCTTCGTTGTTCTTGGTTTCGCCATGTCGCAGCGTGATGGCGCGGGCGTTGAAGTCAACCTGTTCCCACGTCAGGCCCATGATTTCCGATTGCCTGCCCCCGGTAGTCAAGCTCAGCACCACGGCGGGGTATAGGTCCGGGCTGCTCGATTCCTTGCAGGCTTTCAGCAAAGCGGTGCGCTCGTCATCGGACAGGAAACGAACGCGGCCCGGCGCTTCTTTGGGCTTGGTGACGCGCTCCACGGGGTTGCGCTCCAGCCATTGCAACTCTTTCACCCCATGAGCCAGGCAAGCGGACAGCGAAGCCAGATAGCGCACCACAGTAGCCCCGGCTAACGTCTTGTCCTTGTCCTTGGCGGCCAGCTTGTCCCGTATGCCAGCAATGCGGGCGGGGGTGATGGCGTCTAACTGGCAATCTTCCAGGGCTGCAACCCAGAAGGCTAGATGCTGCTTCCGGTCTTGCCAGCTTTTCAGGTGGGGCGCAGCCTTGGCGCTGTATGCTGTAACCAGCTCGCTGAAGATGTGGCGCTTTGATTCCCCGAAGTGCCGATTGTTTTTCATGTCCGCTTCGGTATTGGTCGCCCATTCGCGGGCATCCGTCAGGCGTTCAAAGGTTGCGGTTTCGGGTGGGTAGCCTTTGAGGCGGACCATCACCCGGTATGAGGTGCCCTTGCTGGTGACGCGCTTCTGAATGGTTGCCATGTTTGCCCCTGTTTCAATGGGTGAACATAGATTAGCGCAAACGGCAATAAAACACAACAGCGGATATATTATCCGGCTATAATAAATCGCATCATTCTGTATTTACTATGTATTTGCGCTTTTGTTTTTCAGAAAGGCACACTCATGGAACAGTTACACAAAAAAACAGGCTATTTTTGCCTACTTTTTGCACTGTTTGACAGGATGTGCTGTGCACCATTTTGTACCGCGGCGTTGCCGTATTCTTACCGCCGTCAGACAGACTATGCGAAGGCTTCCGGTAAGGCTTTGGCAAAGGCTTCCATTCTGGTCCTATAGGGCAGATTTAAGATATAGGCCTTGCGGTACGCAGGCCTCTTGGGGGTATCTAGTTTGGGCTGTATTGCTGGCAGGCAGTGTGCCGCCAGTGTGCCATGAAACGAAAATGGCTCACGCCAGAACTGGCATAAGCCATTGATTTTATTGGTGGGCCCTGCCGGACTTGAACCGGCAACCAACGGATTATGAGTCCGCTGCTCTAACCAATTGAGCTAAAGGCCCAGTTGCTTCAGTTTTCTGAATTGTCGATGAAACTGCGAAGCCGTTCTGACCGAGAGGGGTGACGCAATTTTCTCAGGGCCTTGGCTTCGATTTGGCGAATCCGCTCACGGGTTACGTCAAATTGTTTACCCACTTCCTCCAGGGTATGGTCGGTACTCATCTCAATGCCAAAGCGCATACGCAATACCTTGGCTTCCCGTTGTGTCAGAGAGTCCAAAACATCCTTGGTTGCATCGCGGAGGCTGGCATAGAGTGCTGAATCAGCCGGGGCTACTGTGGCATTATCTTCGATGAAATCCCCCAGATGTGAATCATCATCATCACCGATGGGAGTTTCCATGGAGATGGGTTCTTTGGATATCTTCAGGATCTTGCGGATCTTGTCTTCCGGCATTTCCATTTTTCGAGCCAGTTCTGCGGCATCGGGTTCTATGCCGGTTTCCTGAAGAATCTGGCGGGAAATGCGGTTCATCTTGTTGATGGTTTCGATCATATGCACCGGTATGCGGATCGTGCGCGCCTGGTCGGCAATGGAGCGGGTGATGGCCTGGCGGATCCACCAGGTGGCATAAGTGGAAAATTTGTATCCACGGCGGTATTCAAATTTATCGACGGCTTTCATCAGGCCAATGTTTCCCTCCTGAATCAAGTCCAGGAATTGCAGGCCGCGATTGGTATACTTTTTAGCGATGGAAATCACCAAGCGCAGGTTTGCTTCGATCATTTCGCGTTTGGCGCGTCGTGCTCTGGCTTCTCCGGTAGACATCTGACGCGCAATTTCCTTCAGATCGCGGATAGGGATACCCACCTCATTTTGGAGCGACAGAATGCGCTCCTGCTCTTCGATGATGGCATATTTGAAGCGTTCCAATGCGGCGCTGTGGCTGCGCTTGGTGGTGATTTCATCGGAAATCCAGTTGGGGTTGACTTCATTCCCCGGAAACGACTTGATGAAGTATTGGCGTGACATCCCGGCGGAGGTGATGCACAGGTTCATGATGTTGCGTTCGTGTACGCGTACCCGATCAACCAGACGACGCAATTTTCCGCAGAGCAACTCTACTTGCTTGGCGGTAAAGCGAAATCCCATCAACTCGGTGGAAATTTGCTGGTGGAAATTCTCGGGGATACCCGTTAATTTGTCTGGGGACGTTTGCGATAGTTGGTGAAGTTGACGAATGCGGGAAAAGCGCACCAATGCCTCGGTTTTCAGATGCTCCAGATTTGCGCCACCGACAGCATCTTCGCCGTCGTCTTCCAGGTCATCGTCACTGAGTTCCAGATCGGGGGCAACGGACAGATTGTCATCCAGGAGAACCCCTTCGCTGTCCAGCAAACCATCGATCACCTCGTCGATGCGCAATTCTCCCTGTTCCACGCGTTCTGCCAGCATCAATATTTCATCGACGGTAGAGGGGCAGGATGAAATGGCCTGGATCATGTGCTTCAGGCCATCCTCAATGCGTTTGGCAATTTCAATTTCCCCTTCACGGGTCAATAACTCGACCGTACCCATTTCGCGCATATACATGCGCACGGGGTCAGTTGTGCGCCCAAAGTCAGAGTCGACGGTGGTAAGTGCCGCTTCGGCCTCTTCTGCGACATCTTCATCCGCCATGGGCGGGGGAGCCTCTGACATCAACAATTGTTCGCTGTCGGGGGCTTCATCGTAAACGGCGATCCCCATGTCATTGATCATGCCGATGATCGATTCGATCTGGTCAGAATCCACCATTTCATCAGGTAGGTGGTCATTGATTTCGGCGTAGGTGAGGAAACCTCGATCCTTTCCGAGTATGATCAGACTTTTGAGGCGTGCGCGTTGCGCATCCACATCAGATTGGCGAACTTCAGGTTTGTCTGCTGCCATGCTTAATACTCCTGACCAGAACTGCGCAAAACAGTCAATTATAGCCTAATTTCTTGTAATTATCCACCCCCAAAGGGGCGTGTCAGAACCAGTGCCTGCAAGCGAGCTTGTTCATCCGGGGTTAAGGGTTGATGGCGGGCCTTTTCCAGCCATTGATCGATTTCGCGTTGACGAATCTGTTGTCCCCAACGAGCCAACCCATCGCGATAAACCACGGCCAACTCTTCGCTTGGAGTCTCGGAAAGAGGAATAAATTCCTTCGCAAGAATGGAATCGAGGGTGTTTTCTTCGGGTTTACCACGAAAATGCTCGATCAGTAAAGGCAAAGAGGGGGTGATATCCTGATGGCGCAGATGATCGGCGAAAGGGAAAAGTTGTCGTTCTTCCGGTGTGGTAGCCAGAGGATCTTCAAGTGGCATGCCGATTTGATGAACCAGGGCGGGATCAGCCATCAAGCAGGCGATCAATTGGCGCGCCAGCGTTGTGGGGGGGAGGCGGCTTGTCAGCGGTGACGCGATGGGAGTGCGCGTCGGGCTGCGTTCGGGAGTCTTGGTAGAACCAAGGAATTGATCCAGTTGAGGTAGGCTGAGGTCGAGCCATTCAGCCATACGTTTCTTGAGCGCAAAGGTGAGCCACGGAGAGCGCAGACTGCCGAGTAGAGTTTGTGCGCGTTTGAGAAACTGACCTTGTCCTTCTGGTAAGTGGCGTTGTAATCCTTCGCTCAAGTGATCCATGACAAAGGAGGAGAGTGGCAGAGCTTGGGAAACTTTTTCTTGCAAGGCAGCGGCCCCTTGCTGGCGTACAAAACTATCGGGATCTTCGCCTTCAGGGAAAAAAAGAAAAGCGATATCTTTTCCCTCTTCGAACCAGGGTAAGACTCGTTCCATGGCGCGCAGGGCTGCTTTTCGTCCTGCGTTATCGCCATCAAAGGCAAAAACCAGACGATCGGTGCTGCGCAGCAGGCGTTTGACTTGAAATTCGGTGATGGCCGTTCCCAATGTGGCCACCACGTGACCGAGCCCGGCCTGTGACAGGCTGATGACATCCATATAGCCTTCCACTACCAGCATTTCATGGTTCTGGCGCAGGGCTTGACGGGCCTGTGGCCATCCGTAGAGTTCTTGTCCTTTTTCGAATAGAGGGGTCTCTGGGGAATTGAGGTATTTGGGTTCTCCCTGGTCGAGAATGCGTCCACCAAAGCCAATGATTTGACCCCGGCTATTTTGAATTGGAAACATCAGGCGGTCGCGAAAACGGTCATGAACGCCTCCCCCTTCTTGCTGGATAACCATACCGATCTCAATCAGCAACGCAGTGGGGAAGTGGGGGAAAGTATGGGTCAACCCATGCCAGCCGGGGGGGGCATAACCCAGTCTGAAGGTGTGGGTGGTTTCTGCTTTGATACCGCGGCGCGTTATATAACTGAGCGCGCGGGGATGCTGTTGCAAGGCCTGTTGGTAGTGGTGACTGATCTGTTCCAGCGCTTCGAGGTGAGGACGGGGTGGTGGGGTTGGGGTTGCGGTGCTACTGTGGGGAACCGGCAATCCTGCCAGGTCAGCCAATTGCTGGACAGCATCGACGAAGCCTGCGCCGCGATGTTGCATGACGAAACTGATGGCATTTCCGCTGGCACCACAACCGAAGCAGTGGAAAAATTGGCGTGCTGGGCTTACCGAGAAAGAAGGGGTTTTCTCTTGATGAAAAGGGCAGCGAGCGACATAATTCACGCCCGCTTTTTTGAGAGGAACAGACTGCCCGATCAGATCAACGAGGTCGATCCGACCGAGCAGGGTTTGAATGAATTCGGGAGGGATCAACAACCCTTCCTTGCTGCCCGTTTCTTTTGCGGTGAAAAGTCAGGCAGGCAACCAATGGTTATTAGTAGAGTTTTGGCGGCAACATCTGGCTGCGCAAGCGCTTGTAACGGCGCTTGATAGCAGCGGCGAGTTTGCGCTTGCGTTCGGCGGTGGGTTTTTCATAAAACTCACGGGCGCGCAACTCGGTCAGAAGACCGGTTTTTTCCACTGCGCGTTTGAAACGGCGCATGGCGACATCGAAGGGCTCATTCTCTTTGACGCGAATATTGGGCATTCAAACCTCAGGTGATCGGATAAGTTGGTTGTAAACCGACGATTATAGCATGGTAATTTTTGATTCGCGAGGAATTTCAGTCTTTATGTGGGTGGATCAGAAGGCTGGGAGTGCTGGGAGAGATGGGAGGGAGATGATTTTGTCCGAAAATGCTTAACGCGTGGTCAAACTCTACGGGTAACCGAAACTCCCACTGGTCATCATCGGGGTAATAACGGGTGGACATGAAGGCGACGGGAGCTTCCAGATTGTCACGGCATTGCGTTTGAAAATCATGCCAGCGTATCAAGGCGTGTCGCTTTTCCTGAGGATGGAGAAATATGACCTCGTGATGGTCCACAATAGCCAGGATTTGTAGCGGACGCAGAGGGATGAAAAGTGGGAGGGAGAGACGCTGGATCAGCAACCGCAGGCATCGATAGGTGGATGCGGGCAGGCTGCGAGGAGCATTGCTCAGAACGGGGCCAAACTCGACGGTCAGTTCCACGGATTGGTGGTCTCAGGGAAGCACACGACACAGACAGTGGGTAAGTGGGGTATAGGAGGTTTGCCCGGTGATCAACGGGGTAATCAAGGGTGACAAATCCTGAACCATCGGAGGGAGCGTCTGCTGAAAAAACGGCATGGAAGTGACAGGAAATTTGAACCACAGGCTCAGTCGCGTTCCAGTGCTCTGATCGAGCAGGTTGAGCCATCGTTGCCATGGGCTGGGGTTGGGGTCCACGTAGAGAATGGCTGCCTGACTATCGAGATGAGCACGTTGACGGGCTTGTTCCAGCGCGTCATGGAAATTTCCCAACTTGTCTATCAGGTGGTCATCCAGAGCTTGACGCCCGGTCCAGACTCGTCCTTGTGCGACAGCATCGACGGCATTGGGGGAAAGATGTCGAGAAGTGGCGGTACGCTGTACGAAGTCCTGATACAGATGCCCTACGTTGGATTGCAGTATTTGGGTGAGACGGGGATCCAGGGGGCGCAGCAGATTGTCAGCATCGCTGAGCCAGGTGGTGGTGACCCCTCCGGTGTGGATTCCGGTTTTGTTCATCAAACCGTCGGCAGTGGGAACCAGTGCAAATACCCCAATGGATCCGGTAACGGTGTCAGGGTCGGCGATGACTTCATCCGCAGAGAGGGACAACCAGTAGCCGCCGGAGGCCGCCAGATTCCCCATGGAGATGATGACGGGTTTTCCTGAGTTCTGGGTGAGGGCCAATTCGCGGCGGATTAATTCTGAAGCATGGGCGCTTCCCCCTGGGGAATCAACGCGCAATACCACTGCTTTGACATCCGGGTTATCGCGTGCATCGTGAATCAGGGAGGCTGTGGTAACTCCCCCGATGGCACCGGCCGGGGCTTCGCCATCATGAATTTCACCACTGGCTACGATGACGGCGATAATGTCGTGTCCCTTGGGGTTGGGTAAGCGACTGGCATACTCGTCCAGAGATATCTGGCGAAAATCCTTGCCGTCGCTGTCCGCATGACCATCTTTCTTTAATAGGTCGGTGAGTTGCTGGGGGGTCATCAAACGATCGGCCCAATGCTGATTCAGGGCCAGTTGCGCCGTATTTCCGTGGACTGCCAGCATGGTCTGTGGGAGAGTGTCGATCTGCTCATCGATGGTCCCGGCAGGTTGGTGACGGGCCGCCTCGATGTCGTGGGTAAAATCGCTCCAGAGAGAATGGTAGAGCAGTTCATCTGCCTCCTGTGAGGCGGGGGATGGGCCATTGGCAACATAAGGTTCGCCAAAACTTTTATAGGTGCCGACACGGATGAAGTTGACCGTGATCCCCAGATGATCGAGTGCATCACGGTAATAGTTGCGATAATGGCCGAATCCCTGAAACAATACCTGGCCCATGGGGTCCAGGTAGATCTGGTTCGCATGGGAAGCCAGATAATACTGGCGCTGGTCGTAGTGATCGGCCCAGGCGATGACGGGTTTTCCAGATGCCTTGAAGCGGTCTATTGACCAGGCGACTTCACGCAGGATGGCTAGGCCTGAAACCTGCATACCATCTGTTTTTAGGAGCAATCGATCGATGGACGGATCCTTGGTCGCGGCTTCCAGCGTGTCGCGAATATCCCGTAATTCGATGTCACCTGCATCATTTTGATGTAATAAAGAGGCACTCAGCAGATCTCCTGTTCGTGGGGCTGCCTGTTCCACGACATGTCCGGACAGATCGAGTACCAGCGTGGTTTTTGGCTTGGGAGCGCTGGGGTGGTTGCTCAGATAACCCGCCCCGACCAGGGCCACGATGGTCATCATGGCCAAACTGAGTAACAGTTGTCCTGCGCCCATCAAACCGCGCCAGAGCCAGAGAGTCAAGCGGCCAAAAAAACGCAGGAAAGACAACATGGCTATTCCTGAGGCGGAGGGAATGACAGCGAAGCGACCCGGGTGCCCACCAGTACGGCGATCAACACGCTCAGGGAGAGTAGGTCACGCCAATCCAGCGTATGGCTGTACAGGCCGATGAATACGTCGCGCAGTACGAATACGATGGCGACTTCGGAAATGACCCGCAAACGCAGGCGATGGAATTCCAGATAATCGGTGAAACTGCGAAATAATTCGATCAGTACGAAGACCGACAAAATGGACTCGACCAAAGTTTGTATGGCGATTTCATGACGCAGATTGCGCAGCGCTTCATACAGATCGCTCAATACGCTGATCATGGCCACGATCAGGGTGACCAGCATCACCAGGATCAGAAAAACCACCATCAAATCGATGGCGCTGCCGTAGAGTCGCAGGATGCGCCCCTTGAATCCCGCAATATTGCGGAAACGGGGAGAACGTGGGGGCATGACAGATGAACTCATGGTCCGATTATCCCAGATTTATGGGGGGAATGGGAAAAATTGGACTTTCTGTGGGGGACATGGTGAAATCTTCGGGGGGATTATCGGCTAAATCCACCTTTTGACTTCATTGTTGCCATGCTAGGATCAACGACATTAACCATTGCATCGTGAAGAGGATGGGGACATTTCATGAAAAACAAAATCGTTCCAACGCAGCGTGAAAAAATCATGCGTGAGAATGACTTTATTGTATCCATGACGGATACCAAGGGTCGTATTACTTATGGGAATCGGATATTCATCGAATTCTCGGGGTATTCCTGGCAGGAGTTGACGGGAGCCCAGCACAATATCATTCGACATCCGGATATGCCACGTTGTGTTTTTAAATATTTGTGGGATGTGATTGTGACGGGTAAAGAGTGTCATGCCTATGTCAAAAATCTTGCTAAAGATGGGAGTTTTTATTGGGTACTCGCCAATGTCACCCCATTATTCAATCCAGCGGGAGGGATAGAGGGATATTTTTCTGTGCGTCGCAAACCGCAAACCGAGGGGGTTCGTATCATGGAGGGGTTATATCGGTCTTTATTGGAAATAGAAAATCGGGCGGGACCTCGGGAGGCCATTCCCCAGGCTACACAGGCATTGCTGAAAATTTTGGCGGACAAGGGGATGAGTTATGACGAATTCATTTTGTCGATTTGAGATCGTGGAGGGCTTTTTTACAGGGGAGCAGCCATGAATCCGTCATGGTTGACAGGGCTGTTATGGCTACCCTCCGGATTGGTGGCGATAATGCTGGGGGTATTAATGGGGCAAGGATCGCTGTCACCGTGGTGGGGGTTGACGGTGGTTCTGCTGGCTGGAGGAGCAATGTGGGGGCAGCGCCGCATCAAATCCTGGTTGGCCCCGTTGAACCAGTTGGATGAATTGATTCAGGAAGTCGCTCAGGGGAGGTTTAATCGACGTATCGTTGGGGTCGAGGATCAGGGAAAACTGGGACAATTATGCTGGAATATGAACGATATGCTGGATCAGTTGGAGACCTTTTTTCGCGAACAGGAAACCACCTTTCGAGCCACGCTCGAAGCGCGCTATTTCAGAAAGACGATGTCGGTGGGGCTACATGGAGGGTTTTCCAAAGGACTCAAGAATCAGGATGTCCTGCTGGATGCCATGGCATCCGAAAAAAAATTGGCGGCATTCCATGATTTGGTGTCACGGGCGCATGAGTTGAATACCCATAACCTGTTGCCGAATCTGGCCTCGACACAGGAAGATTTGAGTTTGGTGACCGAGCGGTTGGAGACCGTGACGAATCAGGCACAAAAAACCTGCCAGGATGCGGAAGCCGGAAAGGAATTGGTGAAAGATGTGATGCAGCGGTTGCAGGATATCGGGGAACGGGTACAGCGCGCCAACAATACGCTCAGTGAACTTAATGCGCGCAGTACTGAAATTCGTCAAGCCGTGACACTGATCAACACGATTGCCGATCAAACCAATCTGCTGGCGCTGAATGCGGCCATCGAGGCGGCGCGCGCTGGTGAGGCGGGGCGTGGTTTTGCAGTGGTTGCGGATGAAGTACGCAAGTTGGCAGAGAATACCAAGCATGCCTCCAAATCCATCGGTCAGATTATGGAAACTCTGCAACAGCAGATGCGCATCATGCAGACCGATTCGGAAGACATGAGCGGTAATGCACAGCAATCACGAAAATCCGTGGTGGAAATGGCAGAGCGATTCAGTAATTTTTATGACTCGGCTTCACTGACGTTGGATGAGGCAAACTGTGCCCATGACTTGAGTTTCAGCGCATTGACCAAGGTGGATCATGTTATTTACAAGCAGCGTGCCTATGTGTTGCTGAACCATCCCGATGAGCCGACCATGAGTGCGGCGGTGGCAGTAGATCATCATCATTGCCGGTTGGGTGAATGGTATGACGGGCCAGGAAAGTCCGGTTTTGGTTCTTTGCCAGGGTATCGCCAACTGGAGGAGCCCCATGTGGCGGTTCATGGTCACGTGCATCAGATGCGTGCGTTGATGCAGGGAAATTGGCGTGAAACTCCGGCAACCCATGATGAGATGATCCGCCATATGAGTTTGGCAGAACAGGCCAGTTTCCAGGTTATGGAAAGTCTGGCGCGGATGGTGCGTGAAAAACACCCCAAGATGCTTGTTTGAGGGAGAGCGAGATTGACGATGTTGCATCTGAGAGATAACAAAACTCTTCTTGTGGATGTGCTGGATCGTGAGCGGTTGACGGCACTGTTTCAACCGATGGTTAATTTGGGGGATGGTACGTTATATGGATATGAGGGATTAATACGCGGACCTTCGGATAGTCCGTTGCATACCCCGTTCAGTTTGCTACGGGTAGCGACTGAGTTTGGCTTGAGAGTGCCGTTGGAAACACTGTGTCAGAGAGTGATCTCTCGTACCTTTGTAAGTCTTGGACTGCCGGGTTTTCTGTTCTTGAATATCAGTCCTGATGTCTTGGTTCAGCGTTTTCTGGCGGATGGTAGCCATGATGACGCTGAAAAGTCGATGTCTGCGAGGGTGGTTCTCGAATTG
Organism: Pseudomonadota bacterium; assembly: GCA_021798835.1. Lineage (GTDB taxonomy): Bacteria > Pseudomonadota > Gammaproteobacteria > Burkholderiales > Ferrovaceae > Ferrovum. The sequence continues at coordinate 20,692 of JAJZBQ010000006.1, forward strand.
ACCGAAGGGGAACGATTCCTTGACTACAAACCGGAGCATCTCAAGGCAGCGGTAGAGAGTTGCCTGAAAGAGGGGAATGGGGTTGCCATCGATGATTTGGGAGAGGGGTTTTCCAGTCTGCGTTTATGGTCTGAATTGCGCCCTACCTATGTCAAGATAGATCGGCATTTTGTACAGAATATTGAAAATGATCCGGTCAAGGCGCAATTCGTCAAATCCATTGTTGAAATCGCCCAACGGACTCATTCGCTGGTCATTGCTGAAGGGATTGAGACCGTTTCTGAATTATTGGTGATTCGCAGGCTGGGTGTCGATATCGGTCAGGGCTATCTGTTTGCCAGGCCTCATGCCACGCCTCTGACCCAGTTGGGATCTGAAGTGACGGAACTGTTGCGGGGTTTCAGGGGGGAAGCGGGTCAGCGTAATTTGAATTCCCTGGAATCGCGTCAATTGATTCAGTCGATAAAACCATTGAATCAGCATCAGTCCAATGAAGAAGCATTGGACTGGTTTGAACAATTGGGTTGTGAAGCCATTCCCGTGGTAGATGATCAGCAAATTCCTATGGGTTTGATTACACGGGTGGAGTTGACGAGCAATTTTACCCAGCCTTATCGGCGTGAACTCTACGGTCGAAAGTCTTGTTTGCACTATGCGGATCGCTATCCGCTGGTGGTAGACAAGCAGGCCAGTGTCCAGGAAATCAGTCAGTTGTTGGGACAGGTGGAACGACGTCATTTTCAGCAGGGCTTTATCGTGACGGATCAGGGGCGCTATTACGGGATGGTGCACGGCCAGGATTTGATGCGGATCATTACCGAGATGCAACTTCAGGCTGCCAAATACGCCAATCCCTTGACACAATTGCCGGGTAATGTCCCCATTCATGAACATCTGGATGGTTTGCTGCGCAATCAGGTTCCTTTTTGTGCCTGTTACTTTGATCTCGATAATTTTAAACCGTACAATGATGTCTATGGTTTCAGTGCGGGGGATGGGATTATTCGCCTGACTGCTGAAATATTGCGGGGTGCGGTGGATCATGATCAGGATTTTCTTGGTCATATTGGTGGGGATGACTTCATTGTTTTGTTTCGAAGTCTTGATTGGGAGCAGAGGTGTCAGCGCGTTCTCCAGGATTTTTCTGTTCAGATACTGCCCAGTTTTGACGCGGATGCCCTCGCAGCCCAAGGTTATTTCGGGGAGAACCGCCGCGGTGAACGTGAGTTTCACGAACTGGTGTCTCTATCGGTGGGGGTCGTGGTGGTCCCGCCGGGACTGTTCACTTCGTATATGGAAGTATCGCGGTTGGCATCCGGAGCAAAAAAACAAGCCAAAAAAATCAGTGGTAATGCGATATTCATCAATCGTCGTTTTGGACTTGAAGGGGTGGAGGCAGGATGAGTGAGCATGTCTGGCGTTTTTTTCGTGCAGGAGGCTTTGATCAGGTCAGGATTGATGAGGCGGCTGATCTGCTGGCCCTTGATCAGCTTGACCAGAAACTCTGGGTGGCTTTGTCCTGTCCGGTCAAAGGATTGCAGTTTGATGAGCGCACCTTGAGTTTGATTGATACGGATCAGGATGGCCACGTGCGTGTACCAGAGTTATTGGGAGCCATTCAATGGGCACGAGAGCGTTTGCTGGATATGAGCATTCTTGCCAAGCCAGACCAGGGGCTGGGGTTGGCGCATCTGCGCGATGATGAGGTGGGAAAATGCCTGGCTGACCAGGCGCGACAACTGTTGGTGGATCTGGGTAAGACAGAATCGGATACGTTGACGGTGGCGGACGTGGCTCAGGCCCAGGCTTTGTTTTTTACGCGAGCGCAGGCAGCCTGGCAGTTGGCACAACCCGAAGCGCTTCCGTTGGGGGCTGAAATGGCAGCGGCAGATGATTTACTCAGAAGGATTTCTCCCAAAGTGGAGGACTTCTTTCTTCGTTGCCGCATTCAGGTTTTTGATGGCATCACGGAAGAAACTTTGGTGGCTGAAGCACAGCGCCTGGCTGTGGTTGGCGGAGCAACTGTGCAATCCGGTTTGTTGAGTGAGTGGCCTCTGGCGCGTCTGGATCGTAGGGGGTTGCCCTTGACGCAGGGAATCAATCCCGCTTGGCAGTCTGATATGCAAGCATTGCATGAGTCTGTGGTTCTGCCTTTGTTGGGCGATCAAAACGTGTTGACAGAGTTGGAGTGGCGGCAGTTGCTGGCGGCATTTGAGTCTTACCGGGCATGGCTCGCGGTGCGCCCGGCGGAAGGGGTGGAAAATGAGAGTGTCCGCGATCTTGAGAAGTTGGTGCGTCTGGTGCGTGATTTGATGACTCTGGCCAATAATTTCGTGTCGTTCACCGCCTTTTATATGCGCACGGGTAAAGCCATATTTCAGGCAGGAACGCTCTATCTGGATAGTCGTTCCTGTGAACTGTGTGTGACGGTCAACGATCCTGGGCGCCATGCCCTTCTGGCCAGCCAGGCAGGCATCTGTCTGGTTTACTGTGATTGTGTGCGAGCAGGGCAGAAACTGGTTATTGCCGCCGCATTCACGGCAGGGGACTCCGATCAGTTACGAGTTGGGCGCAATGGAGTGTTTTACGATGCCAGGGGGCAGGACTGGGATGCTACGATCACGCGTATCGTAGAGCACCCCATCAGTTTGCGCCAGGCATTCTGGTCACCCTACAAGAAATTGGTTCGTGCTATCAGTGATCAACTGGAGAAGTTTGCTTCGAGCCGTGCTAAGGCCATGGATGACCAGTTGACGAGTGGGGCCGGCAAGGGAGTGGCCAAAGTTACGGCAGGGGGGCCACCGGCTACGGTCGCCCAGCAAGCCTTTGATGTTGGCAAATTTGCCGGGATTTTTGCGGCCATCGGGATGGCCGTAGGGGCGATTGGAACAGCGATGGCATCCGTGATGGTCGGGATACTATCACTGAAATTCTGGCAGATTCCTTTGGTCATGTTGGGATTGTTGCTGGTGATTTCAGGACCGTCTCTGCTGTTGGCATGGTTCAAACTGCACAGCCGAACTTTGGGGCCGTTGCTGGATGCCAATGGCTGGGCGATCAACGCGCGTGCCAAAATCAATATTCCTTTTGGTACGTCACTGACGTTGATGGCCCAATTACCAGCCAATGCCCAACGCTCGCTACAGGATCCCTATGCGGAAGAATCTCGCTCACCCTGGATTTACGGAGTCTGGTTTGCCTTGTTGTTGATGGTGCTTGCCATGATCTGGGCTATCCGGGGTGGGTCACCGCTCAGATGAGCGCAACGGAGATTACTGCTTGATGGCCTCGACGGAGACGGTGATGGTGACCTCGTCTCCAACATAGGGGACGTATTTACTCATGTTGTAGTCACTTCGTTTGACCACGGTGGTGGCGTCCGCACCGCAGGCATCCTTATGCAACATCGGATGGGGCATGCATTTGAAAGAGGTAATGGATAGGGCGACGGGATGAGTAATGCCTTTGATGGTCAAATCGCCATCGATCTCTGTCGGGATGGTCCCGTTGAATTTCATGTGATTTCCTTGAAAATGGGCGGTTGGAAATTTTTCGGTATCAAAAAAGTCCGCTTCCTGCAAATGTTCGTTCAGGTGATCTGAACCCGTACTGACAGAACGGGGATCGATGGTAATGTCTGCAGAACCTGTGTGAGCGACGGTATCCAGCGTAATGGTTCCTGACACCTTGTCAAAGCGGCTCAGTTGGGTGCTGTAACCCAGGTGGCTGTAGGAAAATCGTGCGAAGGTATGGTTGGGGTCAGTGACGTAGGTTTCAGAGGCGTGAGACAGAGGAATGCCTGAGCTGAGTAGACAGAGGGTCAACAGGGTTTTTTTCATGGTGGTTTCCTTGTGTGCGGGGGGGTAAATTGTTCGTGTTCGAACAAATATAGCGAGGTTTTGAGCGTAAATCAAGTTTGAACGGGTGTTTTTTACTGGTTTTTTTATTAAGGTTTTAAGAACGATCTGATCTGCATCAAATTATTGGCGGATTTTTGGTGGGCAAGGGTACAATCATTCTTTTGAATAAAGACTTGAGAAAAAAGGATTACATGAGTCTGGCAGAATTGAAATCGGTATGTGGTTCCTGTGGCATACGTGAACTGTGTCTTCCGGCTGGATTGAGCGATGAGGAGGTTGATTTGCTTGATCAGCACATGAGTCACCGGATCTCGGTGCGCAAGGGAGATTATCTGTATCGGATGGGAGATCCCTTCCGGTCATTGTTTGCTGTGAGTAGTGGCTTTTTTAAAACGGTTCTGGTTCATGAAGATGGCCGTGGCCAAGTCACGGGTTTTCAGATGATGGGGGAGTTGTTGGGGCTGGAGGCTATTCATTCTACCCATCAGGTATGTGATACCGTTGCGCTGGAAGACAGTGCGGTATGCGCCATTTCTTTCGATCAGTTTGAGCAGTTGGGACAGTTGATGCGTAATCTCCAGCATCGCTTCAATAAGGATATGTCGCGTGAAATTGCACGCGAGCATCACCTTATGTTGTTGTTGGGCAGCATGCGTTCGGAAGAGCGCTTGGCTACCTTTTTGCTGGATCTGGTCATGCGTCATGAACGCCGTCATCAGTCTGGTGAAACTTTCATGTTGCGCATGACGCGTGAAGATATCGGCAGTTATCTGGGCATCAAACTTGAGACGGTCAGTCGTCTTCTGTCAAGGTTTCACGATGAGGGGATACTCGAGGTGCGCGGACGTCATTTGCGCATCTTGAATAGAGCAGCGCTGGCTCAGCGTACGGAAGCGTCAGAATCATAATCTCGGGTTACCCATATTGAGGTAGATCAATATGGGTAGAGACTGTAGTAAAAGTGCAACAATTGTAAGGCACCCCTCCCACAATTTCGTGACAATTTTTCCCTTTGCCATTGATCTGGGTCAGAATGCACCCACAGGTTCTGCTTTACTATGCACCACAGCAGGATTTAGGGCTTATAACGACGGTATGTTTTTAATCGAACCAATGGAGGGGTGTAATGAACGTTTCAACCAAAAAAACCTTGCTGGCAACTGTTGCCTTGACCACCTTGGCCGGAGTCTTTGCCTCGACGGCAGCCCTCGCGGATGATCAGGGTCAGAGTCCATGGTTGGTCCGTGCACGGATTCTGTACGTAGACACTTCGACCAGCAACACTGCAGATCCTGCAGCGGGTATAGCGGCTAATTCGATCAAAGTGGCGAATCGTACGCAACCAGAAGTGGATGTATCCTACTTTTTTACGCACAATATTTCTGCGGAATTGGTGGCATCTTATCCATTGAGCCACCAGGTACATCTCAATGGTGCCTATGTGGGAGGGTTTCAGGAATTGCCCCCGATCTTGAACTTGCAGTATCACTTTGATGGTATGGGAGCCTTTGTTCCTTACGTCGGAGCCGGTATGGTTTACATGCGCACCATGAATGCAACGTTAGGGGGCGGAACACTGGCCCTGCAACAGAACAATTGGGGGGAAGACATTCAGGTTGGTGCTGACTACAAACTGGATAATCATTGGTTGATCAATGCGGATCTGAAGAAAACCTGGATCAGCGTTGGGCTGAATACTGCGGGCGGGACGAATCTGGTTCAATTGAATCCCGATCCCTACATCGTTGGTGTGGGTATCGGCTATCGTTTCTAAGGATGTGAAGCGGCCGGCATGACCCCCTCCGCCGGCAATATTGGCCACCGCAGGATTTTTTTGCGGTGGCAGTTTTTGTGTGAAGGGATGAGATGGGCCTGGGCAACTAGGCCCGTTCTATTTTTGCGGGGAAGGTTATCGGTATTGATCTGGATCAACCTCGCCGAAGGGGGGACGGGAGACAATGGCACCCATGAATGCGCCACATACGACTGCAGATCTGATTTCTCCTGCCTTGATGCAACGTTTCGACATCCCAGGGCCTCGGTATACCTCCTACCCTACGGCAGATCGGTTTCTCCCCGATGACGAAGGGCATCATCTGACCTCTGCCCTGCAAACCAGGGCGCGATTGTCCTCGGTAACTCCCCTGTCGCTGTACTTGCATCTTCCCTTTTGTGAGTCGGTTTGTTACTACTGTGCTTGCAATAAAGTGATTACCAAAGACCATGGCAAGGTTGATCGGTATTTGCATTCCCTGGAAAAGGAAATGGTTCTGGTAGGGGGAGGATTGGGGTCAGATCGGCGGGTAGGACAACTGCATCTCGGGGGGGGGTCGCCTACCTTTCTGGATGATGAGGAGTTGACACGCCTGATGGCGCAAATGCGTCGTCATTTCAAATTTGTAGAAGGGGTGGAGTGCTCCATCGAGATCGACCCGCGTACCGTTGATAGGCAGCGTTTGGCATGTTTGCGTCAGTTGGGCTTCAATAGGCTCAGTTTCGGGGTGCAGGATTTTGATCCTGAGGTGCAGAAGGCCGTTCATCGGGAACAACCCTTTGAGCAGGTGGCTGCCCTGATGGAGGAGGTGCGTGCACTGGGTTTTGATTCGGTTAATCTGGATCTCATTTATGGATTGCCGCGCCAGTCATCGGAGTCCTTCCGTAAAACATTGCAGCAAGTTCTGCAGTTGGAGCCAGATCGTCTGGCCTTGTACGCCTACGCTCACTTGCCGACACGTTTCAAGCCTCAGCGTCGTATCGAAGCCCGTGAGTTACCAAAGGCTGAAGATAAGGTCCGGATGATGGATCAGGCGGTTCAGGCCCTGATGCGGCATGGTTATGATTACATCGGGATGGATCACTTCGCTTTGCCGGGTGACCAACTGGCCCAAGTCAAGCGAGATGGGCGCTTGCAACGCAATTTTCAGGGGTATCACGCTCATGCTGGGGCCGATCTACTGGGCCTTGGCGTCTCCTCTATCAGTCAGATTGGCGATGCCTATAGTCAGTCTGTCAAAACGTTGGATGAATACTATGGGTGTCTGGATGCTGGGCGCTTGCCCGTAGAGCGAGGGGTGACGCTGAACGAGGATGATCGTCTGCGGCGTGAAGTGATCATGGCACTGATGTGCCAAGGGAAAATAAATTTTTCGCAAGTAAATGAACGGTACGGCATTGATTGTGTCCATTACTTTGCCGATGCGTTGGAAAAGTTACGCGAATTTGAATGGGAAGGCCTCGTGATGCGCTCGTCGGCGGGTCTCGAAGTCAGCAAAACCGGGTGGTTCTTCGTGCGCCCCATGGCTATGTGCTTTGACCAGTACTTGGCCCGGCACCAGGATCACCAGCGGTTCTCTAAAGTGTTGTAGCAGTCTCCTAAAGTGGTCTTTGGCCGCCTCTGGTTCACCAGGGGCGGCAATTTTTTGTCTTTAGAGGGCTTCGTCGTTTTGTTCGCCCGTGCGGATACGTACGGCTTGCTCAATATCAATGACGAATATTTTTCCATCCCCGATTTTACCTGTACGTGCGGAGGCGACGATGGCCTCAATCGCCTTATCGACCAGCACATCGGACACTACGACCTCAATGCGGACCTTAGGCAGAAAATCGACGACATATTCAGAGCCGCGGTACAGCTCAGTGTGACCTTTTTGACGACCGAATCCCTTGACCTCGGTGACGGTCAGTCCAGAAATGCCGACTTCTGAGAGGGCTTCGCGTACTTCATCAAGTTTGAAAGGTTTGACGATGGCAGAGATCAGTTTCATGGTGGGTATTCCCCTCTACAGGGTGATAATGGGCAAGATGATCCGGGAAAGAATTCGGGATACGGGTAGTATCAAGAGATGTCATCGATCTGTTCAGGGATGGAAGTGGATTGCTTCTCTCGGTTGAGCAGACTGTTTTTCAGGTGCAAAGCGCGTTCCAGTGCCTCATTGGCGCTGGGACCGAGAACGGTGATATGGCCCATCTTGCGTCCTGGGCGTGGGCTTTCTTTCCCATACAAGTGTAATTTTGCTTCAGGTTCGTCAAAAACCAATGCCCAAGGAGGAGTTTTTCCCTCTTGCCACAGATCTCCGAGTAAATTGATCATGGCGGCTGGGCGCAACTGTTCAGTACTGCCCATTGGCAAATCGCAGAGTACCCGAACTTGCTGTTCAAATTGACTGGTGATACAGGAATCCAGGGTGTAGTGACCGCTGTTGTGGGGACGAGGAGCAATTTCATTGACCAGTAACTGGTCTATACCAGTGACAAAAAATTCCACTGCCAATACTCCAACATAATCCAGGCGCTGGGCGATGTCACTGGCCATCCGGCGTGCGCGGGTGGCCAATTCGTCGCGGATGCGGGCAGGAGCAACAGTGACATCCAGAATGCCTCGGTGGTGGACATTTTCGGCTACCGGCCAGTGAGATACGATCCCGTTGGCCGAGCGTGCCAGAATGACCGAAATTTCCAGGCGCAAGGAAATGACTTCTTCGATGATGCAGGGGAACATGTCAGGATTCTGTTCCAGAAAAGATTGTGCTTCAGCGAAGGAGCCGACACGTGCCTGCCCTTTTCCGTCATAACCAAATCTGGCCGTCTTGAGCAATGCCGGATACTTGAGTGAAGTGAGTGCGGGAATGGCATTGTCCCTGTCGGGAACGATGGCGAAGGTTCCGACTGGAAAGCCTTCACGACGCAGAAAGGTTTTCTCTTGAATGCGGTCTTGTACGATGGAGACAGCGCGTGCTCCCGGGCGTACCGTGACTTTCTGGGCCAGTAACTCAAGGGTACGGGCGGGGACGTTTTCGAATTCTGTGGTGATGGCACGGCAGGAGCGGGCCAGCAATTCAAGTGAGGTATCATCGTCGAAAGGCGTGCACAGATGACGGCTAGCAAAATGCGCCGCTGGGGCCAACGGATCAGGGTCCAGAACCCAGACATCAAATCCCATGGTGCGTGCAGCGCTGGCGAACATACGACCGAGTTGCCCTCCACCGAGTAAACCCAAGGTACGTTCGCGTTGACTCATGGGAGTGGTAACTTCATGGCGGCTACCTGTGCGGCCAATTCAGCACGGTAGTCCGCCAAACGCTGGATCAGTTCGGAATGTTGCTGGGCCAGTAGGCTGACCGCAAACAGGGCCGCATTGGTGGCCCCTGCATTGCCCACGGCGAAGGTGGCGACGGGAATTCCCTTGGGCATCTGGACGATGGACAACAAGGAATCCTGACCCTGGAAGCAGGTGGCAGGAACGGGGACACCGAGCACCGGCAATGTGGTTTTGGCGGCCAACATACCCGGCAGATGGGCCGCACCCCCAGCACCCGCAATCAGGCACTGCAATCCTCGTGGGCGCGCTTGCTCAGCATAGGAAAACAGCAGATCCGGGGTGCGATGGGCAGAGACGACACGAGCCTCGAATGGAATGTCAAAACGGGTTAGAATTTGGGCAGAAGATTCCATCACGGACCAATCGGATTGACTGCCCATGACCAGGCCTACCCATGGAATAGCAACCATTGAGTTTAATCAACCAGTCCACGGGCTTCTGCAACCTGGCTGCGATAGGCATCGTAGATGCGTCGCAGAGCATCGGCCATGGTGACCTGAGGAGCCCAATTCAATTCTTCGCAGGTATTGGTAATCTTGGGTACGCGATTCTGGACATCCTGATAGCCTTTTCCGTAGTAGGCGTCGGCACTGGTCTCCACCAACTTGACCTGAGCCGCTGTATCGCGGTACTCAGGATATTCCATGGCCAGATCCAGCATCATGTGCGCCAGTTCCTTGACCGAAAAATTGTTGCCTGGGTTGCCTACGTTATAAATCTTGCCGGAGGCGATGCCGTTGGGATTGTCGATCATCTTCATCAGAGCGGAAACGCCATCATCAATATAGGTGAATGCGCGCTTCTGGGTACCGCCATCCACCAGTTTGATGTTTTCTCCGCGCACAATATGACCAAAAAACTGGGTGATGACCCGCGAACTCCCCTCCTTGGGGGTGTGAATGCTGTCCAACCCGGAACCGATCCAGTTGAAAGGACGGAACAGGGTAAAGTCCAGACCTTCTTGCATGCCATAACCCCAGATGACGCGATCCATCAACTGCTTGCTGCAGGAGTAGATCCAGCGCTGCTTTTCGATGGGGCCAAGGATCAGTTCCGAATGGGCGGGATCAAACTCTCCGTCACGACACATGCCATAGACTTCTGAGGTGGAAGGGAAGAGGATGCGTTTGCCATACTTGACGCAACTGCGCACAATGGGCAGGTTGGCTTCAAAATCCAGTTCAAAAACGCGCAGTGGCTGTTGCACATAGGTGGCAGGAGTGGCAATGGCGACCAGTGGCAACACGACATCGCATTTTTTAATGTGGTATTCGATCCATTCCTTGTTGATGGTGATGTCACCTTCGAAGAAATGAAAACGTGGTTGGTCCATGAGGTCTCTGACGCGGTCACTTTGCATGTCCATGCCATACACTTCCCAATCGGTGGTGTTGAGGATGCGTTGGCTTAAATGATGGCCGATAAAACCGTTAACGCCGAGAATCAGGACTTTTTTCATGGTGATTTCCAAAGTAAAGATCTAAAGGAACCGCGACCCTGACTTACAGAGTCCGCGACCCACAACAGCGCCATTATACGGGATTGAGGCGCTGACATAAACGGGGGGCGGGTCAATTTTCCCCAGGAGGGGGGGGAGATGGCTGGCAACCGTTGGGAAAAAGTTGGTGGAATTCAGCGGTATTCAACAAACGGCCTTGCCATTCGGCTTGAGTGATCCACAGTGGGTGGCCATCTCCTCCCTGAGTCTGTGTCAATGCCTGGTCCGGGGGAGACAGCCGGGTTTGCAGAATGCGCAAGGGTTGTCCGTTGACTAGAGTAAACGCGCCCGGATAGGGAGGAGCCACACCGCGGACCAGATTGTGGATGGTTTGTGCGGGAAGGGTCCAATCGATCAGGCCATCTTCTGGCCGTCGTCCTCCACAATATTCGCCAGCCGCCAGATTTTGTGCGACGGGTACGATGCGTCCCGCCAGCAAATCTGGCAGAGTTTCTGACAGGATGTATGCTCCCGCTTCGATGACTTTCAGAAAAACGTCGTGGGCGGTATCGTTGGGTCCGATGGGTACCGAGTGTTGGGACAGTATGTCACCCTGATCTGGTTTGGGGGTCATGACGTGCAGGGTGGCGCCGGTTTCTGTTTCGCCTCGGATGACGGCCCAGTTGACGGGAACCCGACCTCGGTAACGGGGCAACAGGGAACCGTGCAGGTTGTACGCTCCGCGTGGGGGCAGTGCCAATAGCGCGTTGCCCAGAAGTTGTCGGTAGTAGAAGGAGAACAGAAAGTCAGGATGCAGGGCAGTCAACTGAGCGACAATCTCAGGGTCGTTGGGGTCGTCAGGAGTGATGAAAGGAACCTGATGGGTTTCTGCCCATTGAGCGACACTATCGAACCACTGGTTTTCCTGGGGATTGTCGCGGTGTGTGAGAATCATGGCGATGTCGATGTCATGGCGGCGCAGGACCTCCAGACATCGTACCCCGACACTGTGGTAGGCGAAAACGACGGCGCGTGCGGGAGAAGCGGTTTTACTGGGCATCGGGAGTTTCTCCGGGGGAAGTGGGGGAGGACTCCAGAATGCCCTGGATCAGGAAGCGTGGCCGGTCACGTACCTGCTGGTAGATACGACCGACATATTCCCCCAACAATCCGATACTGAACAGCAAGATGCCGATCAGGAAAAAGGTGATGGCAAACAGAGTGAACAGTCCCTCGGCTTCTGGGCCGAGAATCAAACGCCGTATCGCCAGAAAAACCACAAACAATCCGGAGAGTAGCGATAAACCCATCCCGAGCAGAGAGAAAAACTGAAGAGGCAGGATCGAAAAACCGGTGATCAGGTCAAAATTTAACCGGATCAGACTGTAAAGCGAATATTTGGATTCGCCAGCGGCTCGTTCTTCGTGCCCCACCACGATTTCTGTTGGATTGGAAGAAAAACTGAAGGCCAGCGCAGGAATATAGGTGTTTACTTCGCGGCAGGAAGCGATGGCGCGGATGATTTGCTGGTCATAGGCGCGAAGCATGCAGCCTTGATCGGTCATGTGGATGCGCGTCATTTTTTCCCGTAACCGATTCATCAGCCGGGAGGCCCAATGACGCCAGGCTTTATCCTGTCGGGTCTGACGGATGGTGCCTACGTAATCATGACCCTGATCCATGGCAGCAAGCAGATGGACGATATCTTCGGGAGGATTTTGCAGATCGGCATCCAGAGTGACGACGCGCTGCCCCCGACAATGTTCAAAACCGGCCATGATGGCCATGTGTTGACCATAGTTGCCGTTGAACAGAATGACGCGGGTCACCTCGGGGCGACGCTGGAACTGTTCACGCAGCAGGGCAGCGGAGCGGTCACGGCTGCCATCGTTGATGAACAGGATCTCATAGGACAGGTGAAGGGCATCCAGTGCCGGGTACAGGCGTGCGAAGAGTTGAGGCAACCCGTCTTGTTCATTGTAGACGGGAATGACCACTGACAATTGTGGATCCATCATCACGAGGCGGCCTCTTCCAGTACCTCGATAAAGCGATCACAGACCCGGTCTATGTCGGGTAGGGTCAGGGTTGGATAGAGAGGCAAGGTGAGGGTGCTGTTGGCAATGCGTTCGGCATGGGGGAAGTCGCCGGGGTGATGTCCAGTGCCATAGCGAGTGGTCAAATGCAGCGCTTCGTAGGAGATTCCGGTGCCGATGCCGTGCTGATGGAGGGTATCCATGATCTGTTTGCGACTGTGCCGAAGTTTCTCCAACGCGAGCAACGGGGCGAAAAAATTCCAACTATGCCCGTCATCGCCGCGACATGGCAGTGAACAGTGGGGATTCTCTTGCAAACGTTCGAAATAGCGCCCTACCAGGGTATGACGAATCTGAACGAATTCGTCGAGTCTGGCCAGTTGGGAAAGCCCCAGCCGTGCATTGACATCGGGAAGGTTGGATTTTCCTCCGGTGACGACGACATCACGAGTCCCATCGGGCAGGCGCACGATCCCGTGAAAGCGTAGCCGTTCGGCAATCACGGCTTCCCGTTCGTCGGGGAAAACCAGCGCGCCACCTTCGATGGTTGTGATGGTCTTGTTCGGATGAAAACTGAAACTGACGATATCGCCAAAACTGCCGATACGCTGCCCCTGCCAATGGCTGCCGATGGCCAGTGCCGCGTCTTCGATGACGCGCAATTGATGATGTTGTGCCAGCGCATAAAGGGCGCTTGGATCAAGAGGCCATCCGGCAAAATGGGTTGGCATGAGGGCGCGAGTACGAGGGGTGACCGCACGTTCTGCGGCATTCAGATCCATGTTTCGGGTGATGGGATCGACATCCACGAAGACGGGAGTTGCACCGGTGCGTGCCACCGCATTGGCACAGGCAAAAAATGTTTGTGCCGGGACGATGACTTCATCTCCGGGGCCTACTCCTATGGTCAGCAGAGCGACCTCAAGGGCTGCAGTAGCGGAGGAAAAGGCGCGTACTGGACGTCCTCCATGGTAGTCGGAGAGGGCACGTTCAAAGGCGATGACCTGAGGGCCTGAAGTGATCCACAGCGAACGCAGTGTATCCGCAACCTCGGTGATCATGGTTTCGTCGAGGGTAGGGCGGGCAAAAGGAAGAAATGGGAGATTATGAGCGGGCAACGAGCGAGACTCCTACAAGAATGACGGCAATACCCCCAAGCCGCCAACTGTTCAAGGGTTCTCCCAGCCATGCCCACGCCGCGAAGGCATTGACGACATAACCGATGGAGAGCAGGGGATAGGCTTGCGAAACGGGAACACGTGTCAGAGCCAGTATCCACACCACCACACTGATGGCATAGCAGGCAAGCCCGGCAAAAATTGACCATTGTGTCGCCATCTTCCAGGCCATTGGCACGAAGTTGTCCCAGGTAAAAGCAAAATGCCCCAGTTGGTTGGCCCCTGCTTTGAGCAACAACTGAGCCACGGCATTGAGCAGAACGCCGCTGAGGATGAGGGATAGACTGACCAGTGTCATGACCTTGCCACTATAACACGGTGGCTATCCTGAAACAGAACTCGGAAAGGAAACCCGTTCTGGCGTAGTTGAGGTAGAAAGGTGGGCGGGACAATAGCCACAGCCCTTCTGTCCTGTTCCCAGATCGGCTTGAAAGCCGCCAGCGTGGGAATGGCCCGTTGAGGCTCCAGACTCAGGCCAAAAGCCATTTCATCGGTGTAGGCGACGGGGATGACCGTGCGTTGCAGGTAGAAATCCAGGGTTTGGTCGTAGGTGTCCAGCGAATAGAGATGGCTGGCAGCACGCAACGAAGGGCCGATCTGTGCCACCAGGGGAGCCCCCGATTGGGTGGGGGCGAGGCTGTTGGAACCCAAAAGCAGTAGTTGGGTGGCGGCAAGTGCTGTTACGCCTAGTATACGCAGGCTGGGGATGGGGAGATGGCGCAGGGATCGGCTCCACATCGCGCCTGTCACGCAGAGTAAGCCGGCCAGGCCGATCCATAACGCAAAATGCCGGTACTCTTCGACCATGTCGAGGTCCAGATCAAAATGGATGCCTGTTTTTTGAATAGCAGGGAATGATAGCAAGCCGGCTCCCGCCATCAGGATCAGTCCAGCCAGGGCGAGCAGATAGTGCGGACTGACCGGCATGGGGCCTGGGCGCAGAGACAAATGGCGGCCTACGAGCAGGGCGAGGACGGGAAAGGCGGGGAGAATGTAGTCGGGTAGTTTGGAGCCGGATAAACTGAAGAAAAAAACGATGAACACGGCATAAATAGCCAGGAATCTTGGAGCAGAGAATCCGCGGGTTCGGGGGTGAAACAGGGCATCGCGCAGCGCGCGCAATGCCGTTCCAGTCCACGGTAGCAGTCCTGCCAGCAGAATCGGCAGGAAGTACCAGACGGGTTCCACACGTTGGTGGATGGTAGTGGTGTAGCGGTCAAATTGTTCGTGGACGAAAAAAAACCAGAGAAATTCGGGATGAACCCGATAGGCCAACCAGAACCAGGGGACTGTGATCAGCAGGAAAAGTGGGAAGCCGGGCAGGAAATACAGTCGTTTCCATGGATGGGTGTCTCGGGTAAACAAGGTGTACAAAACCAGTGTTGCTCCGGGCAGTGCCAATGCCATCAACCCCTTGCTGAGAAAACCCAGGGCTGCGGCAATCCATGCCAGCGTCATCCAGGCCCGTGAGCGTTCTTGTTGGGCCAGCAGGAATCCCCCCACGGCGATAAACATCCACACGGCAACCCCCATGTCGAGCGTGTTGATATGGCCCAGGGCACCATAGTACCAAGTGCCCATCAATATCCAGGGGGTCCGCTGAGCGGCACCAGAACCAAAAAGGCGCTGTGCAAAAAACGCGCTGGCGATGATGCCCAGCAGACCGGTCAATGCGGTCCATAATCGTGATGCCAGGGGGGTTGGACCGAGTAACCTGATGCTGGCAGCGGTGGCCCAGTATTGTAGAGGGGGTTTTTCGTAATAGGGGATGCCGTTGAGATGGGGGGTGACCCAATCCCCTGATACGGCCATCTCGCGCCCGATTTCGGCATACCGCCCTTCGTCGGGGCGAGTCAGAGCGCGGCTCTGCAGTCCCAGTGACCAAAGCAACAGGATCAGGGCCAACCAGCCCCAGCGGGATGAAGCGTTCAAGCCCGTCCCGCGCTTTCCAGATAGCGTTGGGCATCCAGTGCCGCCATGCAACCGGTGGCGGCACTGGTGATGGCCTGTCGATAGATGGCGTCTTGTACGTCACCAGCCGCAAAAACTCCGGGAATGCTGGTTTCGGTGCTGTTGCCACTGTGACCGCCACGGGTGACCAGATAGCCGTTTTCCATGGTCAACTGTCCTTCAAACAATTCGGTATTGGGACGATGACCGATGGCGATGAATACGCCGCGCACGTCGAGGTCATGACAATCGTTCGATGATACCTCACGCAAGCGCAATCCCGTGACACCGGAGTCATCGCCCAACACTTCATCCAGGACATGATTCCACTGCACGGAAATTTTCCCCTGTCGTACCTTTTCCATGAGGTGATCGACCATGATCGGTTCGGCACGCAACTGTGCGCGACGGTGGATCAGGGTGACATGCGAAGCGATATTGCTCAGATACAGCGCCTCCTCCACGGCGGTATTTCCTCCTCCCACCACGGCCACAGGCTCATTGCGGTAGAAAAAACCATCACAAGTGGCGCAACCGGATACGCCGCGCCCCATAAAAGAACTTTCTGAAGGGAGGCCCAGATACAGGGCCGAAGCACCGGTAGCGATGATCAGGGCATCGCAGGTATATTGGCCATTATCGCCGGTCAGGATCAGAGGGCGCTGTGACAAGTCGGCATGCTGGATATGGTCGTAGAGGATTTCCGTGTGAAATCGTTCAGCGTGGGCCTGGAAGCGTTGCATGAGTTCAGGCCCCTGAACGCCATGAACATCGGCGGGCCAGTTATCGACATCGGTGGTGGTCATCAGTTGACCGCCTTGTGCGATGCCGGTGATCAGCAAGGGTTTCAGGTTGGCACGTGCAGCATAGAGTGCGGCAGTATAACCGGCTGGTCCGGAACCCAGGATGATCAGAGGGGAATGTCGGGTAGCCTGCATGGTAAGTACTCTTGCAATTCTGATGCGCCATTGTACCGTGTCTTCAAGATCCTTATCACGATGGGGGCTTAACGGATATAATTGGGCCCATGTCAGAATCCCATCATACTGTCCATAAACTCGTGCGTCTGTTGCGCGAGGCTTTGTTGTTGTTTATCGCTCTCTGCGCCTGCTTTTTGGCACTGGTATTGGCCACTTATCACCGCAGTGACCCAGGCTGGTCGATTGGTTCAGCGATCAATCAACCCGAGAGTGTATCGACCCCGCTGCAGATCGCCAATGCTGGAGGGCGGGTAGGTGCCTGGATGTCGGATTTCTTGTTGTATTTGCTTGGATTTTCTTCTGGGTGGTTGGTGGTCGGGCTGGGATGGCTGGTGTTTCGCTTCTATCGTATGCTGCGTGCGGAACGTTTGGGTAAGGCCATGCTCCCCTTGCCGCGATTTTGGCCGGTGGTGATGAGCGTGGGATTTTTGTTGATGATTGCCTGTAGCGCGGGATTGGAAGCCATGCGTCTGGCGGGGATGACCTTCGAATTGCCGATTCAGCCCATGGGTCCGGGGAGTTGTAGTGGTGCGGGAGGGGTATTGGGTTGTGAACTGGCCAGTTGGGCCATCGACCTGGTTGGAGTCAGCGGGACGGTCATGTTTTTGTTGCTGGGTTGGGCACTGGGATTATCGGTCATGACCGGAATCTCTTGGCTCCAGGGTGCGGAGTCATTGGGGGCTTTTCTGGAAGCGGGAGTGATGCGCTGGATCGAGGCGCGTCGTGCGGCAGCCGATCGGAGAGTGGGACGCCAAGCGGAAGAAGTACGTGACTCGGCAGTCAAGCAGGCGCGTCGCCAGGAAGAGGATCATCCCCTCCTGCAGGTGTTGCCGCCAGTTACCCAGATCGAACCTTCGGATCAGGCGGTTCGCGAATTGCAGGTTTCCCTGTTTGCGGATCTTCCCAGCGGAGTATTGCCTCCGCTATCCCTGTTGGATAAGGCCGAAGTGGCGCGTGAAACCATTGCTCAGGAAGTGTTGGAGTATACCTCTCGACAGATTGAGCGAAAGTTGGCTGAGTTCAATGTATCGGTACAGGTGTTGGCGGCTTTGCCAGGGCCGGTGATCACGCGCTATGAGATTGAACCAGCGGTTGGGGTCAAGGGAAGTCAGATCGTTGGACTGGTCAAGGACCTTGCGCGTGCCTTGACGGTGGGCAGTATTCGCGTGGTTGAATCTATTCCGGGCAAGAATTGTATGGGCCTGGAGATCCCCAATCCACGTCGCGAGATGGTCAAATTATCGGAAATTCTGGGGGCTGCGGTTTACGGCGATATGGGGTCTCCCCTGACATTGGCGTTGGGAAAGGATATTTCGGGAAAACCGGTGGTGGCTGATCTGGCCAAAATGCCACACCTGCTGGTGGCTGGGACGACAGGATCAGGAAAGTCGGTGGCCATCAATGCCATGATTTTGAGTTTGCTATACAAGGCCACGCCTCAGCAGGTACGACTCATCATGGTTGATCCCAAAATGCTGGAATTATCGGTATACGATGGTATTCCCCATTTACTGGCACCGGTAGTGGTTGACATGAAGGAGGCGGCATTGGCGTTGAACTGGTGCGTCGCAGAAATGGAGCGTCGTTACAAGTTGATGTCATTGTTGGGAGTACGCAATCTGGCGGGTTGCAATCATAAGATTGAAGAAGCGCGCAAAGCCGGAAAACCCTTGACCAACCCACTGACGTTGACCCCCGCTGAGCCTGAACCGTTGGAACCCTTGCCCTACATCGTGGTGGTCATCGATGAACTGGCAGACTTGATGATGGTAGTGGGCAAGAAGGTAGAGGAATTGATCGCGCGCATTGCGCAAAAGGCGCGGGCGGCGGGAATTCACCTGATCGTGGCAACACAGCGTCCTTCGGTGGATGTCATTACGGGTTTGATCAAGGCCAATATTCCGACACGCCTGTCTTTTCAGGTATCGAGTCGCGTAGATTCGCGAACCATTCTGGATCAAATGGGGGCAGAAGCGTTACTGGGTCAGGGGGATATGCTTTATTTGCCCACGGGGGCCGGCTATCCACAACGTCTTCATGGTGCCTTTGTGGGGGACGACGAGGTGCATCAGGTGGTGGGATTCCTGAAATCTCAGGGAGAGCCTGATTATGTCGATAGCCTGCTCAAAGGGGAAGATAGCGCGTCGAATGGGGAGGAAGGGGGAAGCGCAGCGGGTGAAGGGGATCCCTTGTATGACCAGGCGGTGGCATTGGTATTGGAATCGCGGCGTGCTTCCATTTCACAGGTTCAACGCCATCTGCGTATCGGCTACAACCGTGCGGCGCGTTTGATCGAAGATATGGAACGTGCCGGATTGGTTTCTGCCATGGCGACCAATGGCAGTCGTGAAGTGCTGGTGGGAGGAAATCGGGAATGAGAATGTGCGCTGGGGCGGGTCGCTTGTTGGGTGGGGTGCTGCTGCTGGCATCGGGTTTGGGGTGGGCCAGCGGTCTTGAGCGGCTACACGAGTTTCTGACCCAGACGCAGCGCGGGCAGGCAAATTTCGAACAGAAATCCATCAAAGGTGAGGCGGAGGGGGGCGAGGTCAGTCGGGGAAGGTTTCAGTTCTCACGTCCGGGAAAGTTTCGTTGGGAGTACTACACCCCGTATGCGCAAACATTGATTGCAGATGGCAAGTTTTTATGGATATGGGATCCGGATTTGCAGCAGGTGACGCGCAAACCCCAGGATCAAAGCCTCGGGGTAACGCCGGCTTCTCTGCTGGCGGGAAATAATGGCTTGGAGAAAAGTTTCTCTCTGGAAGAGGGGGGGGAACGGGGTGGTCTGGAGTGGGTCAAGGCCGTTCCGAAAAGTGAGGAATCGGGGTTTTCCATGGTGAATCTGGGGTTTGATGCACATCATCTGGTTCGCATGGAATTGCGCGATAACTTTGGACACCATTTGCTGATCCGCTTCACAGACTTTGAGCAAAACCCCGTGTTCACAGGGGATACTTTTCATTTCGTGCCGCCGCCCGGGGTGGATGTCATTCAGTGAATATGTGGCGTGCCCGACAGGGATCGAACCTGTAACCCCCAGCTTAGAAGGCTGGTGCTCTATCCGATTGAGCTACGGGCACCTTGAACATCAGGATATGACAGGCGGTATTGTCACGAACGCGTGTTTTTTATCATCCCGGATTATACACGGGATATGGTTATCTCTCAGAGCCAAGCAGCGGATTTACGATAAAATAGTAAACTGTGATATATTTGCATTATTGTAATATTTTTTATTTGCGCGCGTTGCATTTTTATTGTTTTGATTAATGAGAAAAATTATTGCAAAAATTGTCCTGGTTATTCCGGTCGTCGTAATGGGTGGAACAAGGGCGTATGCCTATGACGTAGCGAACGGTTTTACATTGGATGGTTTTGGATATCAGGACTATCGTCAGACCAGTGCCAATCGGGTGGATTATGTGGGGCAAACGGGGAACGGAGTCCATAACTTTCTGGGTTTGCTGATGGTTGGTCAACTGACTGATCGTTCCAAATTATGGGCACAATTACAGGCGAATACTACCAACCACCCGAATTTTACCTGGTTGTTTCTTGATTGGCAATTCACCGATTCGGTGACAGGGCATGTTGGACGCGTCAAATTTCCATTCGGGTTGATCAATGAGTATATTGACAACAAGGCGTTGCAGATGACCTTGACGTTACCTTTTGCGGTTTCTGAAAGTGCTGACATGACCTATGATTCCTACACGGGCGTGGGGCTGGATTGGAATACGCCCGATACCCCTTGGGGGAACAGTCTGTTACAAGGTTTTTTTGGGAATACCTACACCTCGCCGGCTCCTATATTGGCGACGACCTATCCCAATAACCCTCCAGTGGCAATTGGGCCGGCGAGCGCAACGCAGATGCAACCGACGACTGATTTGCATCTTCTGGGGGGGCGTGTGACCTGGAATACCCCTCTGACAGGTTTGCGTTTCATGTTGTCCGGGAGTGTCACAGAAGTTGGGTTGCAACCACTGGCACTGACTCCTGCAAATTATGCAAGTCTGATGACGCGCGAATATCGTTTGATGTACTCGGCTGAGTATCGGCGTGACGGTTTGTGGGTCCAGTCCGAATATAACCTGCACCGTTTTCCGGGTGGGGCCGGGTACGTCGGGATCGATGCTGACAGTGCCTACGTGCAGGCCGGAGTGACAGTGGGAAAGTTTCTTCCCTATATTCGGGCACAGACGGTTGTGACGAATCAGAACTTGTCCAGCAACCCCAATTTTTATCAACAGCAATGGTCCGTGGGTAGCAATTATGCCCTGTTGGCGAATCTTAACGTCCGCTTGGAACTGGATCGCAATCATGGTTTTGCCATGCCCATTGCCAGTCAGGGAAGCCCTTATTACCCCCCCGGAGCCATGCTCGCTCCGGGGGGGGGCGTGCCAGCGTTGAACTGGAACGAAGTGGGTGTGGAAATGAATTTTACTTTTTGACCGATGACGATGAAGAGATCACGAATCAAGGTGGCAAGTTATGGTTTCGCGGTATGGGGAGGGTTATCGGCCCTGATGATCCTGCCTGCCCATGCTCAACTGGTCGCTATCGTGAACAAGACCGTGCATATCAGTCATTCTGAAGTGGTGCGGATTTATCGTTCTGAAATGAATGGTTACAAACCATTCATGTTGGGAGATAAAGCTGCGCAAGATGATTTTGATCGGCACTATCTTGGGTTGGCACGCGATGATCTCAAGTATCTGCAAGATCGCGCCTTGTATGCTGGTCGTTCACTGCCGCCTAAAATCGTCGATTCGGTTGATCAGATGCTGGATGCAGTGGCCAATACGCCGAATGGGGTGGGGTATGTTCCGTTGCAGAATGTGACCGAACAGGTTCGCATAGTTCCGGAAAACCAGGACGGATCAGGGAATACGTGGCGGTGAAGTATACCTGTTTAACCCCACTTTCCCGATAAATTACCCACCCATCAAAAAGAAGCATTCTGTTTTCCTGACAGGTTATGGCAGGGACCTGACATTGCACTGCGCGCTGGGTCGGTCGGCAGTCGCCTCATTGCCGCCTGACGATCTGTAGTTCAAAGGCGGGTTTCCGAGTCGAGCGGTCACTCGCCGCGTCCACTCACCGCCAGGTCCTCGGCCATTGCCGACGTTGGCCAGTTTCGCCGCGTCGGGCAGGAAGGTTTTTTTGCGGCAAACATAGCGTCGCGGGCATTCGCAAGCGTGACAGTGGGATATTGCCCAACTGTCAAGGTCTTTTCTTTCCCGTCAAAGCGGTAGCGAACCCACCAAGTTTTTGTCCCAGCAGGGGTAACAACAAGCGTTAATCCACCACCATCCGCAAACTTTTGTATCTTCCCCGTACCCGAAATCGCTCGTATCGTTTTGTCGGTAAGCATAAAATTATTTTTCCTTTAATAACTTCGATCGCCAAAACACGGCATGTTACCCACACCGCACCCACTCGTTTTTTGTTACCCTCGAATATTGGCATGTTTTACCCACAGAATCATCCGGCTGCACGCGAATAAATACGGAAAGCTGCGAACAACCACGAACCGTTACGGACACATAACTTATTGATATTAAATGGTGTTTTATTGCGAAGGACGAAAAAAATCCCTTGGAATCAAGGGCTTAAAAACATGGGCTGGTGGAGGGTATGGCACCAGCAATTCATTAAAAAACAGTTGGTTGGTTTCGCGTTACCCACGCCATTACCCGCCAGCATTTTATCTAAAATATAAAGCGGATGCGCGGTCGGTCGAATTTGCTGTCAACCCCAAATAGAAATGTCCGCCGGTGGTAAAAGTAACCCCTGTTGATAACAGAGGCGGACATTTCTATTTGGGAGAAAGTGGACATTACTACTTGGGACTAACAAGGAGGGAAATAAGCAGTTGTGGAGATTTCGGGGATGCCGTAATATCGGAAGAAATCATCGATTAATAAATCGCACATGCCACTTGTTCCGAATACCTCGCCATTACGAACGGTTCCGATCAGGGTCGAGAGAAAGTCCATACTGTATTTCGATGGGGTGCGATATTCGTTTCATATTTTTGAGATGGCTTCAAATAGGCTCCTAAGGACCATTCAGGGCCTTCAAAGCAGTCCGTCAGACCCATCTGCACTAACAGAAGCGATCGCGGCGGCAATGTCTGATGCCTGGTTGATGATCGATTCCGTCCATCGACTTCGGGAGTTGCTTCAGCAGTTACCGAGGTTGAAAAAGAACCAAGCCGAACTACAAATTTTTCTGAAACGCACTTCAAAAGTGGAAGATCTCCGTCACTTCTTCCAACACTTTCGGAATAACATCGATGCTTTTGCTGAAAAAGCGATGCCGTTATGGGGAACCCTGTCTTGGGCCAGCACAGACCCAACGACCGGGGATCCGGTGAATTTCACACTAATCCCCGGAACTTTTTTTCCTGGTGCGATCTCCTCAGGCTGCGCATTTAGTACGCCAGAAGGCACGTTCGTAGATCGAATTCTCCTCGATGCAGGTGCTATAACGATCGATTTGGCATATCTTGCGGACCACGTCTCAGAATTCTGCTACTGGTACACCAATTGGTTTGGCGCTCAATTCTCAGAGGCTGAGCGCAATGAACACAATGCTGCAGATATGAATTTAAGAATTATAGTTAAGAATGTTCGAAAGGCGTCAGAAGAAATGAAGGAGGATCGATGATGAAGGACATCGTTATTGCTCTTGTCAGCATTGTATTTGGAGCCCTCATCGGATTAGCCATCGCGCAATATTACTACAAGAAAGCCCTGCTTGATGCGCAAGCGCAAGCGCAGGAGCAGTCGAGGATCAATAATCTGATTTTGCAGGGGATCGAGAGTATCGGCACAATCAAATATGCCCGTGGTACTGCGGGGAACATTACGGGTGTTTCAATCGAGCTCAAAGGACACTCCGTGTCGCGGGTGTCTGGCGTCGGCACGCTCACGGTGACTCCCACAGAGGGTCATTAGGGTCAGCATGTGTGGACGCTTACTGACAAGCGAGCTCGAACTCGGGGGTTTTGGATGTGATTCAACAGCGTGGGGCTATGAAGCCCACGAAACTACTTGTAGCAATCAAGAAACGAAATGACCAGCACTGTCTTGCGACTATCACATATACCTCTTGCGGCGTTTAAATGCGTTGATGTCTGTGCGAGTTAAATCGAACCATTCACCATTTTTCCGCTTGTCCGCAAATCTCTTGTGCCAATACGCTTCAATACCACTTGGATCATCCGTTGTGATGGAATGGATAATATCGACATCTTCTGGCATTTGAGTCCTGATTTCTTTATGTCGTCGCCCCACCGCATCAGTCCGACCGATTTTATAATAGCGCCCAGACTTCATTAAATAAACAAACCCATCCGCCCCCGCTTGTTCAGTTTGCGTATCATCTGCCGAGGGTTCGACATCTTCACCAACATGCACAGAACATAGCTCGATAATATCTTCTAAGCCACCACGCACACGGCAGTAATTCACAACGGCAGCAGCGAGTTTTTTCTTGCTGCCAAACTTATTCCGTAATGCGTCTGAACTTAGAAAAGCAGCGTCTTGTTTCTTCCTGCGTTTCATTTCGCCCTCAATGGGGAAATGGCCTAGCTCTCTAATAAGACCTATCAACTTCTCGATTGCGTCATCGTTGCTTGTTGCCATGCCAAACTGATTTTTGGAAAGACCTGCTTCCGTTACAGCATCCCCCCATCGTAACCAATAACACGGACACCAGTCGCTTCTCTTGATACCCGTTTCATTTTTAAACCTAGCTTCACCAAGTGCCTTCCCATTATTAAGTTTGGCTGTCCGCTTGATTTCCTCGATGATTTCTTGCTTGTCCATAGTGATTAGTTCCCATATCGGCTTTGTTTATTATGAATGGTTTTCACCAGTCACGGGGTTGGTCTTGAGAAGGTTTTTCTTTATCAACGGTTTTGACCTCTTGTGGCTTTGTGAAAGTGCTTGTAGCCTACGTGTGCCCGCACGCCGTTTGTTTTTGTGCGGGTGGAAAACGAGGCGTTAAGCAAGCACGCTCTGTCTTGAAGGTCATATTGTCGCTTGCCCTGCTGTCTGCGTCTAGCAGATAGCAACAGGGTCGGGCGGTAGCGAGGGGCGAGCGCAAGCGACGCGCGTATCCCGCCTGACGACATGACCTGAACCGTGGCTGGTGGCTGTGTGGGGTATGGCAGGGGAGACGCGA
The DNA here is from genome assembly GCA_021798835.1 of Pseudomonadota bacterium. Taxonomy (GTDB): domain Bacteria; phylum Pseudomonadota; class Gammaproteobacteria; order Burkholderiales; family Ferrovaceae; genus Ferrovum. The sequence goes on from JAJZBQ010000006.1 coordinate 45,428, forward strand.
AGCGCCCTGCCCTCACGCCAGCCGTAGGCGGGTGTGGGACGTTGGGATCAGTCAGGGATTCTTTTTGTACCAGTCACGCTACCGCCACCGCTTGCGCTTCGGCCCGTCCGCTTTTTTTGTCTCTCTTTTTCTTTCTCGGCACGTTCTTTGCGCGATGAGACGATGCTTGCGATTGCTGTCGTTGTGCCGACGTTCGCAACGCTTTGCTCTAGATTCCGGCCCGCCTGCGTCGTCTGACTACTATGTGCCCCCATGAAGGACCACACAGCTTCCGGCAAAATGTACATAATGCTCATGCAGCTGTTGATAATCGAAATCGACAACATCAAAAATATCGCTACCAGCATGATAATACTCAAAAATCCCGTCAGACTGTTCATCTGAATATTCGCAATGACCTCCGGATAGATATTCATCAGATACCCGCCCATTACGTCTGTCATTTTTGATGCAACGATGAACCCAAATACCAGCATAACGGGTCGCATAAAGCTCTGTAGCATGAACGTATACCCATACTGAGTCCGCTGCCCCAAACCTTCTTCACCACTCGCATCCAGATGAGCAAAAGCCAAGAAGGGCGCAGCCGCGACGCCCTCGATCACAGACAGTAGCCAGGCGAGAACTTGGCCCATAAAAACAATGAAGGGGATCATCGGAATATACAGCGAGAGCGTCAGACAGCCGCCGAAAGCCGCTTTTGCGACAAGTTCAGCAAGATCAAGCCACGGTTTGATCGCGCCCCAGACCGCGCCGGATATAGCCCCGGCACCGCCTCCGGTGACCGTGTTCAACAGAGCCGCCCCCGCGTTGTTCGACGTTGCTCCATCAACCGCACCTTCAATCGCTCCAATGGCTGTAAGCACGGCCGCCCCTGCTCCCATCCCGAAGTCACCAATGTCTTTCATACGCAAAATCACGGGTTCGCCGGTGTTGTCGTTGACCATTCGGTTTACGAGTCCCTGACCACTGAACGTGCTGATTCCGCTTCCGATCTTTCCCATAATCTTTTGCCACGCCGCGCTGGAACTGCTGTCCGAAGTCGAACCAACGCTGGCCGGATTGGTCATGGTACTGTTGGCCACTGCCGCCACGGTTTCAATCCCCATGTAAACCGGCTTCCAAATAAAGTCCGCCTGCGTTGGCGCTACCGGTTTGCTTGCAATGCTAGCCCCGGCGATTTGAGCCAGTTGCGTATACGCGGCTGACATCGAGGCCATCGATGTGTACCAGGCACCGGCCGCTGTGAACCCATCGGTTTGTGCGCTCGTCATCATCGCAGACTTGATTGAGCTTGACATATCAAGACCCGATAGCGCAGATCCGAAGTCGGTCATCAGTTGTTGGTTGTAGTTCGCTTGGGCAATGGCCATGGCACCGGGGTCGAACGCCTGAACGTGCGAACCGGTCCCGCCTGAAGTCGCGGCGCTTTGCTGACTCGCAACGATGGCACCAACATAAGTCAAGGCTTGTGTCCGTATTGCGGTATTCAATGTATTGAAATCGGTCTGGGCAAACTGGGACAACTTGAATTCGGTCGCGTTGTTCAACTGTCCGATATTGTTTGCGGCGCTTCCAAACATCGGGAGCGTTGCTATGGCCGTGGATGGTCCGACAGATGACGGCGTTGCTGTCGTCAGATTGGCAAACGAAATCGACCCGCACTCCGCGTTATATCCGTTGTTGCTCCCGAAGTTCACCAACCATGCGTTGCCCGATTGGTCCGGCACGAGCTGGGACGCACCCCACTTGGGCTGTGTTGAAAGCGTCGTCGCTTGCAGTTGGGCGTTATGCGCCGCAACACAGGCGTTCATCAAATAAACCTGGGACACAAAAGAGTTGTTGAACGACGACGACGGGGACATCGATACTGATAATGTATTGTACGGAACGAAAGAGCCGGACACGTCTTGCCAGGCCATGTTACCGAGTCCAGCCCCCAACACTCCGAACCACAACATGACCACTTGCATCGCAGAGTAGCCGCCAAACACGGGTAACAGCGAAAAAATTCCGGTTGTAATGCGGATCGGCACCCAGATAGAGTGATACGCTTTCCCGAGGAATTCGCCGTCATGAGCCGTTTGCGTGACTGCTGAAAACGATTTGAATGTGACATACAGACCACCGAGCGTGATCAACCCCATATTAATGTACATGAAAACCGTGCTGAGATAATCTCCACCGGCCCCGCCCGATGACCCACCCAACCCTCCCGTCAGCGCAGACATGGGGTCTGTTGCGATGGCTCCGAAGATCTGTTGCAGAAGTGATGACGCAGAAATGGTTGAACCTGTTCCGGAAACGGCTGCGCTTTGGAGTGTGGCTGTGGTGAGAGTGGCGGCGGTCATGTGTGCGTCCTCATACTATATGTGTCCCCGCCGGCGCGGGGGTGGGTTATCGCATCCGCCGTGGGGCCGGTGCAGATTCGTACTCGTCATGCGACAGTTTGATACTGTGTGCATCAGCGTCTGATTGATTTTTCATCTGTAGCAGCAGCATCATGATCATGAAAAAATGCCTGCGGGTCCGTTCGTCAGATCGACGCCGGTTCTGATCTTCGGCTTCTCGCATCATCGTTTCGACATGCTCTGCGACATGATCGAGATGCCGTCTAATCGCTTTCGTCAATAGTCTGATTTCATTAACCATTTCTTCGTAGTCTTCAAAATCTTCGACGCTGGTTTTGCTGTTCATGTGTGTCTCCTATATATGTGTGTCCCCGCATGTGCGGGGCGTGGAGGGTCAGTCGGTTTTGGGTCTTATTCGCAGCACTCATGTATGATCCGTCCGGCCATGACGCCACGCAGATAGTCCGCGCGTCTCGTAATGGCAGCACCGATCTTTTCAAGTGCTTCAACTTCTAATATCGTCAAATGCAGTTCGTCAAGAACGCATGTCGCCGGGTTCCAGTTGTCGATATTTTCCATTACGCCGATGATTGACATGCCCAATCTTTCTGCGGCTTGGCGTTCATTCATTTCAATAGTATATTTCATGTTCATTTCTCCTGAGTTATGCGCGTATGCGCGGTCTGTTGCGTTGAACTTCTGTTTCAGTTTCCGTTTCACGTTCCTGTTCTGCCTCCTTCTTGGTTTCAATTTCAATACCTAATTCTTTTGCTGTTTCACGCATCACTTTCATGAATTGCCTGTCGCCGTGTATTGCCAACGGCGGGTTAAATTCATTGAGAGCGATTTCCAACATCTCAACGGCTTTTTCTCGTGTCAGAAATTCGGACTTCGTACATACAGCGGTTTTTTCTTTATCGAGATAGATCGATGTTGGAAGTCCTGTGTTCGTATAGAACCAAGTCCAGCCAGTCTTTTTCGATCTCCAAGCCCGAAGGTCGCGCACCAGGCGGCGCGTTGGCGGGGGCGTTGTCGGACGGCTGGTAACTGAGATCTTGCAGTCAGTGCCGGCTTTTTTCGTCCAGCCGCTTTCAACCGCGTCTACAGCGTTATCCATCGCATAATCCCGGTCGGCTGGTGGGCGGGGGTACGGGAAGCTGCTTCGGTTTCCAGGGTTTTGACTCGTTTGTGCAGCGCCTGGATTTGCCTTTCGAGCTTCTCGATTTTCGTCAGATCTGATTTCATCTTGTTTAGCTTTGTCTGCATTTTTGTCATTCCTGAAAAAACCTTGCGGATACCCGAGCTTCGTTTTGCTGAAAGTCATGTCGCTATATGTAAAGAGTGGGGCACCGTTTTTGCTGTAAGTCACAATCACCCCGGCCCTTCCGATTTCTTCAAAAAGCTCTTTTTCGGTCGTGGCGGTCACAAGCGCGGCTTCGATCTTATTGGCAATTACCATCCGTGCTGGGGCCTCGCCAGTCCGCAAGCTTTTTTCGATTTCTTGCCGGGTGATTTTTTTGTCCGTCGATGAGTTTGCAGATTTCATGTCTGACGTATCTGTGAGCTTGTATTTCTTTTCCAGCGCCGCAACAATTTTTGTTGAACGTAGGTTTTCGTTCTGGCCCAAGTAAATCTTCTTTTCGATACTGACCCGCGACGCGACGATGTGGACGTGTTGCTGACGTTCTTTATCGTGCAGATAGACCTGATATGCGTAAGTGTCGTCAAAACCGAGCTCGGTCATATAGTCGTGAGCGATTGCGGTCCACGCTTCATCGCTGATGGTTTCTCCCTCTGGTAGGCTCAGTGATGAATGCCAGACGGGTTTTTCAATATCGAGTCTCAGACGCGATGTGGTGATCAGCTCGCTTGTCAGGTGTCCAGCGATTTGACGCCCTCCGTCATGACTCGTCAGATATGACACAAGCCCCTTGAACGACTTTCCGCGTTTTATTTTATGTGGACCTTTCATAATCACCGGCCCTGATTAATGAATCACGAAAAACATTAATTTCAGTCTTTAATGCGTCCGCGTCCGCTCGTCCGATAACCGAGGATTTTGCAAGCTGCTCCAACGAGCCAGCGCATTTCGATAAAACACGCCACGCCTCAAGATTTAGAGCTGGAATTTCAGAAGATCGAGACGACAGAAAACATCGGCGTAAATGCGTCCCTGGCCGTGCGCTTCCTTTGGTATTCAATAGCGATTTCATTTCATCGTCATTGAGAAACGTCTTGACTAAGTGTGTCCGTCGCATCGTGTTGGCTCCTGCGGTTTTCTCTGACTGGTCAGAGCGAGCGGTTTAACTTAGGGTACCCTAAGTTAGCCCTCGCTCCCCATGGTTTCGTTAGAATCACAATACCGTCAAAGTTCCAGCGTGTCAACATATTTTTCACAGCAAGATCAAGAGGTTATTACGAATCGTGCGATTATTCGTAATGTGGGAATGAAGGGAATAGAAGGGAATGGGAACGGAATCTTACGTATGTATTAAAGCCGCACAAATACTACAGACAAGCGAATCCAACACTTTTCAAAAAGTTCGTGAAATCTTCGTGGTGTAGATCTGGCGGTATGTACGAAATACCGTTTTTATCACAAACTATTGACCATCCAACATCAAAACCATTCGGAAACTCGAGATCTTCTGGTTGGTTTTCGGGTTTTTGGTTTTGATCTGGATTTCCTTGAGTAACTATAGAATAACTGTAACTCTGGTTTTGGTTTTGGTTTTGGTTTTGGTTTTGGTTTTGGTTTTTGCCTTTGCCGTTGCTGTCAACGCTTTCAAGAGTTGCACGGTATTTGAAGAACTCAAGCACATGAAAAACGGCTTCGTCAACGCGCTTGCAGATGAAAATAGTCTTCTTATCTGGGTCCGATTCATCGTCAATATCGATGCTGAAAATCCGGTCCTTGCTTTTGATTCCAATCCCTCCGTCTATCTCTAACAGCGAACAAAAATCACCAGTTCTTGCATAAAAGATTGCTCGAGAAGTCAACGTGTCGCCGGGCTCGGATTTTGCGTCTTTATGTCGAAGTGCTTCCCACACGTTTTTTGTCGTAACACCGAAAAACTGGTAACTTCTGATTCCCCACACTTGACGCCATGCAAGCTCTCGATCTTCTTCACCCGGTTTTGCGTGTAACGTCTCCATGACGTACTTCATGACATAAGATGCTGTTGATGCTTTTCTCTTTTCTGACTCCGATCTGTCGTCCAGCCACTTGACCTGAGCGTTTGACTCCTGCGCTCCTGTGAGCCTGCGAAAATCTTCGAGATCCTTGCCGCCGTTACTTTTCTTGTTTTTTACGATCTTCCATTTGTACGAAATTGCCTTGTGTATCGCAGCTCGCTGTTCTGCACTCACATAGACCAGGTAATGGAAGTGAGCGCAGCCGTCCTTATGCGATTCTGACACTCGAAAACCGGACAGCGTGATATTGATTTTCGCCAGCCTGGCCCGCAGTCTTGCCCATTCGTCAACAAGCCATTCTTGACCTTCGGTTGGCGTTGAATAGTCCCACGAGTCCCTCCCGATCGATGGATTCGGATGAAAACGCGCTGGGGCTGTCAGTGTGATAAAGCACGGGACTAAAGAGCCGTTTTTTTTCTTTCGAGCATATTTTTCAATCCCTTTTAGCATTGTGTAGATCCGTGCGGCCTCGCACTTGGTCTTTTTGTCACGTATGTCTGAGAGTTTGAACACGCGGTCATCATGCGTCCGTATCTGATGTGTCTCTTCCCATTCCCGTGCGTTCTCGCGAGCGTTCATCATGCGTATCGATGAATAGTCGCTAACTGCCCGTCCGGTCTTTTCGCCGGTCCGCCCAAGTGCAAGGGCCAACAGCTCGAAGCGTCGGCGGCTGTGCTTCTTCAAGAATCCGCTGGCACGGCAAGCCATCCTCAGAACTTTTTCTTCGCGCTCTTCGTCGGTCCACACCCCCCGGCGCTCTAGCACTCGTGCGTCGGCAGCATCTTTGAGCAACTTTTCACTGTCATAGTCACCGTCCGGCCAGTGCGCGTATCGCTTGTTGAACCGCTCGATGATCTCGTGATCAACCCTGTCCGCTTCCGCTTCCGCTTCCGTTTTTGCCGCTTTTGCCTTTGCTTCGATTCGTGCCGACTCTTTACTAGCGATGATGTCTCCGGCAATCAGGAAAGCTTTGGTTGTGCAGTCATGGTCACCCATGAGTTGAATATTTTTGATATGTATTTCGCGTCTGTACTTGAGTTTTTCGCCCGATTCTGTTTTTTCATACCAGGTGAAATCCGGAAGCGGCGGTATTGAGCAGTAGACGCGCTCGAGCTTGTCAAGATTTTCATCAGTGACGAAGCGTGCAAGCGCGGTCGGGAGCCACGGCAACGATGTGTCGCGGTCGCTGAAATCGAAGTCCGGTTCGAAGTCGTATAGCATGGGCGCAAATTGCTTGCGTCCTGCTCTCTACTGTGCTACCCTGACCTTGCAGAAGTGAGGGTTTGTGTTTCGGTGTAGGGAGCCGGGCGCAGACCCGTTTTATTTGCTAAGGCTTTCGACAAACGCGCTCAGATCAGCCCTGCGCCAGCGCGAACTTCCACCACGCGGCCCAAGTTTTAATGGCTGTGGGATTTTTCCAGATTTGATTAGTGCGTAGAAAGCCGTCCGACCAAGTGTCAGAAACGCGGTCGCTTGTTCAACGGTCATTAGACCGCTAGGGGTGTGGGTGTTTGTTTCGTGCATGGCAGCGAATCCCGGAGAATTATGGGGTTCGCGTCCTCTCGACTGACTGCACGCAATATAAGACGCTGTTACTGTCTGTGTTTCCGAGAGATTTAAGCTGCGGTGTCAGATCGAAAGAGCATACATTTGCTCGGCAACCTTTTTACGGGGATCCACCTATGTGCGCTGTGCGCTGTACGGTGGTGGCGCATCCGCATGACTACGCCCAAAATTTCCGCCTCGACCATTTGCGGATCGTACCACGGCTTTTCACTCTGATGTATGAATTTTTCTTATAGATCACGCCAGAGCATAACTAAAAGTGATACATAAATAATTCTTTATGTACCTGACATGACCAATAAGTTTTTCTTATATAGATCGACTCCGCCACCACGTCAGATCTGGCGAGTTCAAACCCGTTTTAACGCCTCGCAGCCGGTCAAGCCAGTCCGACCACGACTGCATCATTTTTGATCGTTCATCGAGCATGATTAAGTGTGTGTTCCGTTTGTACGCTTCCCTGATCTTGTTTTGGTCCTTGTGCGCCAGTTGCAGTTCGATAAGTCTGCTGTCGTAACCCATGTTTTCTAAGTTTGTGGATGCCATGGCTCTGAACCCGTGAACCGTCATCGTCTCGGTGTCGTAGCCCATGTCTCTGATTGCTGAAAGCATGGCCGCGTTGGACATTGGGCGTGTCCTGCCCCTGGGTGATGGGAACACAAAACCGCTGTCCCTGTTGATTGTTCTCAGTTCGTCAAGAATTTCGAGCGATTGGCTAGAGAGCGGGACAACGTGGGGGATGCCGGTTTTCATGCGCTCTGCGGGTATCAGCCACAACTTTTTTTCGATATCCAGTTCATCCCAGCGCATTCTGCACAGTTCGCTGTGTCGTACAAACGTATGGGCCATTATCAGCAGGGCGCGTTTGACTGTTTCGCCTCGCCAGTTGCGGATGTTTGCCAGAAGTTTTCCGATCTCTTCAGGCTCTGTGATGCTCGAATATTTCTCATGCCGAAGCGGTTTCAATGCGTTGACCATATGCGCGGTCGGATCTGCCGAGGTTTCTCCGGTTGCGATGGCAAAGCGAAACACTTGTCCAACATTCTGCAAAAGTCGGTGGGCCGTATCGATTGTGCCTCTGTCCTGAACCTTGCGAACAATGCTCAAGATCTGTGGTGCCGTGGCGGTTTTTATATAAAGGTGTCGGGCGTGTGGCAGAAAATCTTTATCGATGCGCCGCCAGACTTTGCTTTTATGTCCGGGTGACCATTGCGCTGACACGGTAACGATCCATTCCCGCGCTACTTCTTCGAACGTGCGGCCGTGTTCTGCCTTGTCCGGGGTTTTTTTGTATTCCATGGGATCTATCCCGTTCCTGAGAAGCTTTCTCGCATCTGCCGCAGCGTCTCGGGCCTCTGCCAGCGTCACGACCGGATATTGTCCGATGCTGAGGGTCCTTTCTTTGCCATCAAATCGATATCGGAACCACCACAGCTTCGCGCCGCTTGGCTGGATGACCAAGGTAAGCCCGTTTCCGTCCGCGTGTTTTTGTTGCTTCCCCGACCCTTTTATAGATCTGATAGTTTTATCAGTCAGCATGTTTCGCATGTTTTGTATGTCCTTGTTTATATGCGTTACCCACAGCGTATCTCATTACCCACGAAAAAGCCACGGATTACCCACAAAAGTTAGTGGCTGTATGCGAATAAATGCGAACAAATGCGGACTGATAAGATCAGTTGCGGAGTCGTAACTTATTGATGTTTATGGAGATTATTGGCGAATAGACGAAAAAAAGCCCACGGAATCATGGGCTTAAAATAATGAGATGGTGGAGGGTATGAGGATCGAACTCACGACCTTCTGATTGCGAACCAGACGCTCTCCCATCTGAGCTAACCCCCCACAGTGGGTGTATTATATCAGGCTATGAAAAGTGCTCGAGTATTTCTGACCAATCCATCGGCCTGGATTGGGGCGGGTCTGGCGATATTTTTTGCCTGGCTACCTGCTTTTTTTCTGCTACTGGGTCATCCTGCCTGGCCGTTGTTTGTTGGGTTGGTGGGGCTGCCGTTGCTGGAGTGGCTGGTGGGGGATTATCGTGGACCGATTCCTTACTGGAATTTTTGGGTTCTGCGTATCATTCTGGCGGGAATTACATTGCAGGGATTGGTGGGGGCATACCTGTCACAGCATTATGCTTGGTGGCTCGTAATCTTGGCAGGGGCAGGGTCAGGATATGCGGCAGGCGGTTCGGGGAATGCGCTGGGTCATGAATTGGGGCATAGCCGTGCGTTGTGGGACAAACGCCTTGCCAAGTGGTTTTTTACATCCGTGTGTTTTGGACACTACACACAGGAACATGGAGCAGGACACCATGTGCTGGTGGGTACGCCCAGAGACAGTTTATACAGTTATTTGTCCGATAACCTGACCAATTTTTCCAAGCGCAACATGATCAAACAGTTCAAGTTGGGAATCGAACTGGCTCGTGCGCGCAATAACCTGTGGTCCGAGGTTTACGGGCCGATCTTCTTTTACGGCCTTCTCAACCTTGCGATGGGCTTGTCGGTCGGCTGGAAAGGGGTATTATTTTTGACGGTGCAGACGTTCGTCATGTATATGGTCGATGCGTCCATCACATTCATTCAACATTTTGCGCTTCACCGCAAAGAAATTGATGGACGGTATGAACGGGTAGGGCCGCAGCATACCTGGGACTGCACCAACTGGGTAACCACATTGGTTTCGTTCAATAACTGTCGTCACGTCGATCATCACATCAATCCTGGCAAGGATCTCAACGAGTTGGATAATATTCCAGAGGCGCCGCAACTGCCTTATGGTTATGCAGTAATGGGGACTCTAGCCAATTTTCCCCATCTGTTTCGACGTATCATGCGTCAGACTGGGGTTGAGATGGCACAGTGATGGTTGGTGGGGGGGTGTTTCGTGTTATGGCAGTGTCCCGGCCAGTCCCAAAATCTGATCTCGGTGGGATGCGCAAGTCCCATCGTATGGGGATGGAGGGGAGAGATTTCCTTCCACGCCCAGGATGGGTAACATGCGTATAATCTTGCCATTTTACGCTCAGGGGTACTCCCTGCAAGGATAGTCCATGTTGGTTCATCCAGATTTTGATCCGGTTGCCTTGCATCTTGGCCCGCTTTCTGTGCGCTGGTACGGGTTGATGTATCTGGCTGGGTTCATGGCGGGTGCATGGGGCGCACGGTGGCGCATCCGTACGCAGCCATGGCTGAATTGGACCGTTGAGCAGATTGATGACTTTGTCACGTATGTGGTGGTCGGCGTGATAGTGGGCGGTCGATTAGGTTATGTTCTGTTTTATAAACCCTATTTTTATATGACCCATCCTCAGGATATTATTGCGGTCTGGCAGGGTGGGATGTCTTTTCACGGCGGATTTCTGGGCGTGATTATCGCTGGCTGGATTTACGCTCGTCGTCACCGGCGGCGCTGGTTGGAAGTCACGGATTTTGTGGCACCACTGGTTCCATTTGGTCTTGGATTTGGGCGTCTGGGGAATTTTATCAACGGAGAATTGCCGGGACGAGTGACCTCTGTGTCCTGGGGTATGGTGTTTCCTCATTATGATGCGCTACCGCGTCATCCATCCCAGTTGTATGAAGCCTTTCTGGAAGGGGTGTTGCTGAGTGTGATTCTGTTGCTTTACAGTCGTCGACCACGCACGGTTGGTCAGATTTCGGCACTGTTTCTAATGGGATATGGTAGCGCGCGTTTTCTGGTGGAGTTTACTCGCGAGCCGGATGATTTTCTGGGATTGCTGAGCATGGGACTGAGCATGGGGCAGTGGTTGAGTCTGCCGATGATACTGGCGGGTCTCTTTCTTTGGTTTTGGTCAAAAAAGATGGTTATCATGACGGGTGAAACGTTTCCAACACCGGTGGTTGCTGTAGAGACGCAAAAAAACGGACCAGAGTGAGGGGATGTATGACTAATTTTCAATTAACCCAGCGAAAGGAATGACTATCATGAGAAATTGGGCAATTGTTGTAGCAGTGATGGGGCTGTCTATGGCTGCAGGGGCGCATGCGGATGCAGGGTTGGATCTGGCCAGAAAAAGTGGTTGTTTGAATTGTCATGCGGTAGACAAGAAAAGGGTTGGTCCATCGTATCAGGAAGTAGCGGCCAAGTATAAGGGGCAGGCCAGTGCTCAGGCACGCTTGGTAGCCAAGGTGACCAATGGGGGCAGTGGTGTTTGGGGTGCCATGCCGATGCCTCCCAAAGGAGGAAATGCCAATCTCTCCGAAGCCGACATCAAGGTTCTGGTCAAGTGGGTGTTGTCTCGCTGAGGCGCTTGGGTTGCTCGACAGATGGGCGGGTATCGTGGCGTTAGGATGTCGCGTGGGTGGCTAGTCCTGCTTTACTGGTTGATGGTAGGGGGGCCGTGGTGGCTGGGGTGCTCCTCAGATGATAACCGGGTGAACCTCAAGCCGGGGACGGTGGTGGTTCGCATCGGTTCGGTAGCCCCGCTGACGGGACCCCAGTCCCATTTGGGTAAAGATAATGAAAATGGTGCGCGTCTGGCGATAGAAGAAGCCAATCGTCAGAACTTGATGCTGGGAGGGCATCCAGCGTATTTTGAATTGGAAAGCGAGGACGATGCCGCAGATCCGCGCACTGCTACGGTGGTTGCCCAACGGTTGGCAGATGATGGCATCAATGGGGTAGTGGGGCATCTCAATTCAGGAACGACGATTCCTGCCTCACGGGTTTATGCCGATGAAGGTATTCCACAAGTTTCTCCTTCCGCGACCAATCCAAAATATACCCATCAAGGTTTTGAAACCGCATTTCGCGTTATGGCCAACGATGAACAGCAAGGTCATGCTTTGGGATATTTTACGGAAGCCACCCTGCGAGCACATCGTGTGGCGATTATTGATGATGCCACAGCCTATGGTCAGGGATTGGCCGATGAGTTTGCGCGAGTTGTTCGTCAATTGGGTGGGCAGGTGGTATCGCGCGAACATACCGATGACCACAGCACGGATTTTTTGGCGATTCTGACGCGTATCAAAGCGGAGTCACCTGATCTGTTGTTTTTTGGTGGCATGGATGCACAGGGGGGGCCGCTGCTGAAGCAGATGCGGGGGTTGCGTGTTCCCGCTTTGTTTCTGACGGGAGATGGCGGATGTTCCCGTGAGTTCTACCGGCTTGCGGGGATAGCGGCTGAAGACAGTTACTGTAGCCTCCCTGGGGTACCTCTGGATCGGATGTCCGCAGGGAGAGAATTCAGACGGCGTTTTAATGCCCGTTTCGGCGAGATAGAAGACTATGCACCCTACAGTTATGATGCTGTGAATGTGATGATTGCTGCTATGCGTCAGGCAGACTCTCCCTTGCCCTCGCGCTATCTTTCTGTTTTGAAGCATATACACTATACAGGGGTGACATCGGTTATTTCGTTTGATGAACGGGGTGATCTGGCCAATGCCCAAGTGACCTTGTATCGGTGGCACAAAGGGGAAAGAGTTCCCGTTGAACATCCCTGAGCATTTCTTACTGTGTGTATTATTTGTTTTTTCGGCGATGCGATGGCGTGGTGACTTCATAGAAGGATAGCGAACGGATGGGGCGTTTTTTTATCGTACAAGGAGTCAGTCTGCTATTGTCATGGGGTATTATTCGCTGGGGTTTGGCGGGGTCATGGGAGCAATGGGTAATGGCTCAAGCGCTGGGTGCCGCGCTTCTGAGTTGGTTTTTTCGTCATCCGCCCTGGTGGATGATATTGCACCTTGGTTTTCTTCCGGTCGGTGCGGTGCTGTGGGAGGTTCATTGGCCGCGTTGGATATACGGTCTGGGTTTTATCGGTTTGTTGGGGATATACTGGAGCACATTTCGGACACGTGTTCCACTCTATTTGACCCATCAAACGACGTTGGAAACGCTGACAGAGTTGGTGGAGTTGTATCAACCTCGGCAATTTGCTGATCTGGGGTGCGGAACCGGGACGGTGCTCCGAATGTTGGCCAAGCGTTTTCCGCAGGTGGAGTTTCACGGGTGGGAGGTGGCTCCACTCCCTTGGTTATTGGCCAGGTGGGGAACCCATGATTTACCCAATTGTCGAATCACCCTGGGTAGCTTCTGGACTCCTTCCATGCGTGAGTTTGATATGGTGTATGTTTTTTTGTCACCGGTTCCGATGTCGGCTCTTTGGGAGAAAATTTGTGCCGAAATGAAAACCGGTGCATTATTGATCAGCAACAGTTTTTTGGTTCCAGGGATATTGCCTTGGCAAACAAGAGATGAAGATACGGTGATGCCGCTGTATCTTTACCAGCCTCCGGGTTGGGGAGCAAGGGGTATTTAAGCATCATATAAGGTACAAAATGGATGATGCCTGCGTGGATTCGTCAATGTAAAGAAAAGCCGAAGTTGAGTAGACTCCGGTTATTCAGTGTGAAATGTTGAAAAGGGAGAGTGATCATGATCAGGAAATTGGGCGTGGGTATGATGTTGGCCGGTGTGCTGGCTACCGGAACAGCCTATGCTGATGGCTGGCGCGGAGGGGATGGTTGGCGTGGGGGAGACGGTTGGCGTGGGGGTGAAGGTGATGGGGGGGGGATGTGGGGGATGGGAGCGGCGTTGGTCGGTGGGTTAGTGGGGAGTATGGTGGCCCAACAGCCCCCGGTTTATGCGGCTCCACCGGTGGCTGTGGCTCCTCCCCCAGTTTATGCCGCTCCACAACCAGTGTACGGGTATCCGGCCCCGGGGTATGTACAGCCGGCTTATCCAGCGCCTTACTATGGTTATGGGCGCGGAGATGATGACTGAGTTATCGTGATGGCTTCCTGAAGGGTTTATGTTTTTCGTGTTGGTTTGGCATGGGGGTGATTTTAACCATTTGATTTCTTTTGTTTCTCACAATTTAGATAAAAAACTTTTCTGATTGTGTAAGAAAATGGTTGTGGTAACAGACTAAAGATTGAGACTCAACATCTCATTTTTATAACTGTTACCAAGGGAGAAATCAAAATGGAAAATCGTGTGTTGCTGGCTGTCGTTGGAAGTATGTTGGCTTTGGGTTTGAGCACTGCGCAGGCTGAGGGAATGGGCAATGGTAGTGCAGCCAAAGGAAACATGGAAAAATGTTTTGGTATTGCCAAGGCTGGTCACAATGACTGTTCCAGCAATAAAAGCGCTCATTCCTGTGCTGGACAGGCGACTCGCGATGGAGATCCGATGGATTTTGTCGCGGTTCCAAAAGGGACCTGCGACAAAATTTCTGGTGGAACTCTGAAGGCGATGTAATGTTGCCCATGGGACTCTTGCCTGCTTCGTCCGTGTTGCCGGTATGTGCCGGGATGGGATTGCGAGCGTCCCATTATCGCGAAGTGCTGGATACCTCCCCTAACCTGGCTTGGGTGGAGGTACACAGTGAAAATTTTTTTGATGGCGGATTGCCGTTGCATACGCTTTTGCGTGTCCGCGCGCGATGCCCTGTCAGTTTGCATGGTGTTGGCATGGGGTTGGGTTCCCCTGACCCCATGGATCTTGAGCATCTTCATGCATTAAAAAGATTGGTCGATTGTGTGGAACCGGCTGCTGTATCCGAGCACTTGTGCTGGAACCAGAACCGTGGTGAAGTGTTCAACGATCTGTTGCCTTTTCCGTTGTCCAGAGTTTCGATGGAACGTCTTTGTGACAAAATTGACCGGGTTCAAAACCACCTGGGTAGGCAGTTATGGATAGAGAATCTTTCTTATTACCTTGCCTTTCCTCGAGAAAACTGGGGTGAGGGCGAGTTTTTGAATGAATTGTGCCGAAGAACCGGCTGTGGGTTATTGCTCGACGTGAATAATCTTTATGTCAATCACTTGAATTTTGGCATAGATATGGAAGCAATCCTGCAGGCTGTTCATCCTGATCATGTGCATGAATACCACCTTGCAGGATTTACTCGTCAAGGGGCCGGTTGGGTGGATACGCACAGTGTTCCGGTTGCGGAAGAAGTCTGGCAGTGGTTTGCCCGGACATTGACGCTTGTCGGTGGCAGACCCACATTGATAGAGTGGGATAATGACATCCCGAGTTTGACACGTCTGCTGGAGGAAGTTGAGCGGGCGCAGGGCATCCTGGAACAAACGGCTGCGTTTCTTCGTCATCCTTCACAGAACTTGCAGGGAATATCGGGTGAGTTTTCTGAAAAAAACCAGATTGAACAGCTTGCTCGGTCAGCCTTTCCAGTGACTACTCTGTTGGCATGGCCAGGGGGAGGGGAAGCGCAGGAAACAGACAACATGATATTTGACTGGTTTTCTCAGCAACTGAATCGAGTGGATAGGGATGGTTCTGATCTTGTGCCTGAAGGTCAGGAGAGCCAGTGTTGGGGAGTGGGTATTTATCGCAATAATGTGCGTGAAAACCTGATTGCGGCCTTGCAGGGAGCCTATCCCGTCCTGCATCAATTGGTCGGTGAACCGTGTTTTCGTCAACTTGCGGAACGCTATCGTTGCGCCCATCCATCTCGGAACGGTAATTTGCATGCCTATGGGGCGCAATTTTCCGAATTTCTGGGGCGCGAGGCCATTGTTATCGATTGGCCTTGGTTCCCAGCAGTGGCATGTCTGGAATGGGCTTGCCATACGGCATATTTTGCCCCGGATTCGGTTCCGATCGATATGACACGCCTGGCTCTTGTGCATCCTCAGGATTATGCCAATCTACGCTTTGTCGCACATCCTGCGATACGGTTGGTGGAGTTGGATCATGCCATTCTGTCGATTTGGCAGGCGCACCAACCGCAGATGCCCGATTGTTGTGATCTGGAATATCGTACGGAGCGCGAATGGGTTTTGGTAACCCGTCAGTACGGTCAGGTGATCCCTGTTCGCCTGGAATCTGGAGTGGCACGTTGGTGGCATTATCTTCTTTCAGGTCACTCCCTGGGAGAAATGATGAAGTATATGGCGCACGATGCCCCGGACCGGCCGGTGGAAGCACTATGGGTAGATGCCTTGCACCGGGGGTGGTTGGTGGATTTTATGTTGAATTAATGCAACTGGGGTGGGGCGAGCCGTGGTCGCTGGATAAGCCTGTCCAGTGACCAGGACCAGTGACCAAGAATCAGCAAGGTGCCCAGTAGCAAACCCCATGATTCATGTTGATTGAGTCCGGCTGGACTCAAATCGGCATAAGAAATGACGGCAACAAGATTAAGGATAAATAGCCCAGCGGTGGCAAAGCGTCCGAAAAGACCAATGACCAGCAAAACGGATAGACCCAGTTCACCGGTAGTGGCCAGTATGGCGGCATGGGTGGGGGATAAGAGCGGGACTTGATAGACATCGTTGAACAGATAGAGAGTGCTGTCCCAGGTTGTAATCTTGGTGAGTCCTGAGCGAAAAAATACACGGGCCAGATAGAAGCGTAGCCCCAGTTCAAATAAGGGTGCCAGTCGGGTTGGCCAGAGTGCTGCGCGATAATATCCTTTTAGCAGGGTGCCGGGGAGGCGTATGATGGTTGTGCGGAGTGAATGGGTCATGGTTATGCTCCTGGGTTGATGTGTGAGAGGTCTCTCGGTTATTGGTCGTGGCGAGGTGGGGATTTCTTACAAGCGTATGGTTGGTACGGTGTAACGTTCAAACAGGAAATATGGATGCAACCCATACAGGGCATGACTGATCGTGAAATGGATGATTTGCGTCGCCAGATGTTGCGTTTTGCTCAGCAACAGTTGCAAAACGATGGATTGGCTGAGGATGCGGTGCAGGAAGCGTTGCTGGGGGCACTCAGGAACCGTGAGGCGTTTGCAGGGAAAGCGGCCTATAAGACTTGGGTATTTGCAATCCTGAAAAATAAGATTGTCGATCAATTGCGTCAAGGCAGGCGTTTCGAAAGCATCGAAGGGGCTTCCGGGGATGTTGATGAGGAAGGAGAGGTTGCTGCGCATGTGTTTGACCAGCAGGGGCACTGGCTTCAGGATGAAAGCCCAAGGCGGTGGGGAAATCCGGAAGAAACCCTGAAGTCGACCCAATTTTGGAAAGTTTTCGAAATTTGTCTGGATCAATTGCCGGGGAAACAGGGACGGGTATTCATGATGCGTGAATTTATCGAGTTGGATACGGAAGAAATCTGTGAAACGGTGGGATTGTCGATGACCAACCTGAACGTGATACTGTATCGCGCTCGTATGCGTTTACGTCTTTGCCTCGAACAGCGTTGGTTTGCCGCGGCTCAGTGAGAAGACGACCATGTTGAATTGCCATGAAGCGACGCGTTTGATGTCTGAGGCTCGGGATCGCCAGTTATCTGTGAGCGAACGGCTTCATTTGCGTTTGCATTGGGGAATCTGTACGGGGTGCCGTCGTTTCCGTCGGCAGCTGGAACAGATAAGCGTATTGTCTCGTGGCTATGTCAAGCTGAATCGAGAGGATAATGACGTATCGTCCTGAATTTTTCGTCAGGGGTGGCGATACTGCTTGGTTAGGTGTGATGTTCGATTGGATTGCCGTACAGTGGGCGCACTCCAAATTGGGTACTGACAGCGTAAGCGGTTCCGCAAGCCAGCATGACTGGAAGCGTTAGGTGAAACTGGTTGGTCATTTCAAGCACCATAACGATGGACATCAGCGGAGCCTGGGTTACGGCTGCCAGCAGGGCAGACATCCCGATGATAGCCATGGTCGTGGGGTCGGCACCGGAAGCCAGACCAAACAGGTAGCCGCTGGTTGCGCCGACGAAGAGAGTCGGTGTGAAAATTCCGCCGATGGCTCCAGATGCTGTGCTCGACACGGTGGCAACCAGTTTGGCTACCAGCACCGTGGCAATCCAGTTTCCTGTCAGGTTTCCATTGAGCAGTCGTGAGACCACGTCGTACCCGTTTCCCCAGACTTCCGGAATCTGGGTGGAAATTCCCCCAACAATGGCACCGCCCAGGCCAAGACGAAGCCACAACGGACCGATGGTCTGGAAGGCATGTTTGGCTTTGTCGATGAGAGTGAGAAAGGCAAAGCCCAGTAGTCCGGACCCGCATCCTGCCACGAGTGCCAGCAGCAGTCCTTTGTCATTGACTTGAAAAGGGGGTAGGGCTGGCATGCGGTACAATGAGGTTGGTTCAACCATCCAGAAGATCAGGGCGCTGGAAGCGACGGCTGATAACAGTACGGGAGCAACGGTATGACGGGCAAAAAAGCCCAGAGCCAGTTCTAATACGAAGACCACACCGGCAATCGGAGCATGGTAGGCAGCCGAAATGCCGCCGGCGATACCGCATATGAGGATAGCATTGCGCTGGTTGCTGGGAATTGGCAGCAGGTATGCCAACCATGAGGAGAACCATGCTGAGAGTTGAACCATGGGTCCTTCTCGCCCGATTGAGGCACCGGAACCAACGGAAAAGAGCGATGAAAGGGTACGAATGGTATTGGATTTGTCGTTAAGTTTGGTTTTTCCTTGACGTGCGGCTTCTATATAGTCGATATGGGGGGAATTTTCCCAACGTTGCCCACGTTCCAGAATCCAGCCGGCGAGTAAGCCACCCACTGTGGGAACGAGGATACGTAACCAGAAAGGCAGGGACCGTGCATCGGCGACGAGACTACCTCGTTGCCCCGTCATCAGCCACTCAATGGTTTCGCTGGCTGCGTGAAACAAGGTCATGGCCACAGCACTCAGAATCCCGGCGGTCAGTGCAGCGATCCAGAGTTGGACGGTTGAAGTGACGCGATCAGAAGAGTCCATGAAATAGGTTAAATGCGCAAGAAAGACTGGTAATGGTACCGCGTCCTTGTAAAAAAATGTGGCACTCTATAACAACGAGCGCACTTCGCCAAATCGGGTAACTGTCAGATTGGGTCGCGACTACTACAATTTATTGACTTGCGCTGTGAGTTTTTCATTACAACCATGCACTACAGCGCATGACAATGCATAACCAAGTTCGGCAAAAGTCTGGCAGGGAATTTTCAGTTTGCGGAGGACGTCCCCTAAACCTTATGAATCCAGTTGTTCAGAATCTGGGCGTACAGCCAATCTTGTTTGCCTCGGATTTGAGATAACCCATAAAGAACTGTGGGCTTCCCGATAGGAAAAATTGTGTTCGGGTTTGACGTGAAGAGATTGCTCACATTGGGGCAGCAGACGGGGTTGATCCCTTTTTCAATAATTGCCCCCGGCTGATGAGCAGTCGTACCCGGATGGGGAGTTGGCCTCACATCGGAATCTGGTTGCGGCATTGTTCCGGTTGGAGCAGAATCGCCTTGGCGATGGTGGAGGTACTAGAATCGTTGCAGGAGTGGTTGAAGGACATGACGGAACTGAGGCGCATGTTTGCAGTATGGATCCGTGCAACCCTGAAGCGTCGAGTGAATTTGGGAGAGCACTTGCCGGAAGTAAACGATTTGCAGGAGCAGGAGTTAAGGTGCGTCCCTCTGGTTCAGTAGTCGGCGAGCGTCCTCACATTTCAGGCGAGCATTCTTGAGATCGAGTTCAGGGTAGGGTACTATGGGAAAGAAGTTTTTCTTTTCCGTCAAAACGGTATTTTTGTCGCCACAGGTTTGAACCGCTGGGATTGACGAGCAGAAACAACGCTCGATGATCGTCCATTTTGTAGGGTTTTTGTGAGGGAATGACCTTGCGAATCCAAGAGGACTGTCAGCACCATGGGGTATCCCTGTATGCTTGGCTGTAGATCGTACCCCCAAACAGTTCCGGATTGTGCAGGATTCCTCTTGAAGAAGAGGTTGGTGCCGGGGCCGGACTCGAACCCATAATAATTTCAAAATTATTCAATGTGATACACGCAATAAAAAAGTACGATACCCCCGCAAATACCCCCGTTTTAAAATGTGACTTTGGTTCGATTACAAGCGCGTAATCTCACTCAGTCGCCTACACGCCCGCGCCAAACTGTCAGCATGTGGGACTGCCTCAACAGGTGACCAAGAATCACGAACAAAAGCACTCAAAGTCTGGTTGTAGCCAGTGCCCACATTAGCAGTGGAGTCTGCTTCTGGAAGAATTTCGGACTTGATAGCGCTCCGTCCATACCTACGTATCAAGTTAATGAGCTCCTGTTTTGGATCAGCAAGTGACTCCGGATTTTGAGGCACTTTTATAACCGGCACCCCAGAAAATCTTGAGAACGCACATCTATCTGCTAATAACCAGGCCTCAATCTCTCGCACTACCACACGAAACAGAAACCCTTGCGGCAAAGGCTGCCTTCCAAGCCAGTTAGTTATCAATGTCTGCGGGCACGTTACGCGATCTAAATCCGTTAGCATAAAAACAGGAATACATTGTGCGGTTTTCGCCAGATTGATGGCTTTATTTTTCAGAAAATCATTTCCCTTGTTACCAATTCGCGCTACGACACGCAATCCAAGATTTGCTTTAAGAACCAGTTTTTCTGCAACTGCCTCACTCAAGGTATCTTCTGTGGCAATATAAATATCAGTCATTTACCACAGCCCCATCTGTTCTACACTTGCGGGCCGCGTCTGCGGCAACACCACATCAGCCACCGACAAACCAGCATCTAGCCCTATTTTCTCAGCTTCACTAACTGCTCTCACATTCGTTCCTTCAGACCCGGGTTCCAGCACCACAACCCCAAGCCCGTTTATGCCAGGGTTCTTTAGTATCGCTTCGCTGTGAGTGCTGATGATGACTTGGCGACGATGTTTGGCTTGACGTTGCGCACGATCAATCAACAACGGAATCTGCTCAACGACTGCCTGATTTAAGGAAAGCTCAGGCTCTTCCAGCAATAGCAGGGAATCGCCATCCAGCAACGACCAAAGCAGTCCAATCAATCGTAGTGTCCCATCCGAAAAATGATCTTCTCGCTGCCAAGCACCCTGTGGCCGATGATGCTCATATAACGCTTCCAGATGAGGTCGGCCTGTCGCTTCATCAGGATGAAAACGCAACTCCCTGAACTGGGGAACGGCGGCAGCCAGTGCCACAGCAATCTTTCTCAGCCGAGCATCTCGAGTTCTGGTCGAACATTTGGCAATACGCTCCAAGAAGCCCTGCCCGAAAGGATCGTCTTCGAGATGCTGGCCTCCAATCCTGTCACCATATTTAAGCAGTTGCGGAACCAAATGCAAGTAATTGACTTCACTGAAAAATTCCGCGATGGAACGATACTCGGCGTTAGCCTGAATCTGCTCCAGATGAGTTTGTGTTAACAACTGGATGTCCCTTTCATCTTTATCGTCCGGTCGCTTGAGTATGCGTTGGTCCCTATGCCATACCTCTTCAGAAGAAACGAGCAAACGCTGTGCACCTTTTCCTTCTGGCTTGAATCCGAGTATGTACTTCCATGTTGGCTCAATCTCATCAATACCCTCGGCCAAATGAACTTCGATACGCACCTCTGTATCACGTCGCGCGTGAAGGCATCGTAATTTAGAGATACGGCCTCGATTTTCCACCGCTTTTTGCAGACCACCACCGGATGGTTTGCAGACATCCCGAAGAAAACGGAATACATCCAGAAGATTAGATTTACCTGATGCGTTAGGGCCGATTAAATACGTGCGCACGGAAAGCGGTACATCGACCTCGCGAAAATTCCGCCAATTTTTCAACTTTATTCGGGTAATCAACATAGGTCACTCCAAAAAAATAATCTGCGTCATGTTTCCACTCTTATTTACTTGGTTTGTTCGGTGTGTTTAGATAGAGCACTCAGCATATCTTCTGGCTTCATCTTTTCCAGTAACTTGTCGATTGCCTCATGGATAGGAGATGAAGCGTCTGCCTTTTTCAGTAATAACTTGGAAGGATTGGCGCCGAAATTCTTTATAGCGGATTCTTGAAGTAGTTTAAGCAACTCCGAATCAGCAGACACTTCATTTCGATAACCGGCGAAGGCCATCGCCGCCGCTTCTTTAAAGGCATAGTCCTCTGCCATCCTAACTGCATAACCATAGTATCTAACCAAAAACCAGCATAACCAAATAATAGGGCTGGATAGCAGGAAGCGTAAAACAAATGCTATTGGATCAAATTTACCCGTAACAATTAGGGGGGACAGTAGATAAAACTCAGCCGCAGCAAATGTTATGATTGCAAAAAAAAACGCAATTCCAATAAGCTGCGAAAAGCCTAAAAGTCTTTTCCTCTGATCTTGGAACGATTTAGCGAGGCCGACCTTATTCGCATTTTCCAGCAGTCCGTAAATTTCATTTCGTATATCTTTGAATTCCTTGAATAGCGCGTTCTTGAGGTTCACAGACTCAGTCAGGTCTTCGGCTAATTTTGCAACCGCAGTGGCTTTTGAGGTTGCATCGGTCGCCGCTCTCTCTGCGTTGACTTTAGCGGTTCCCGACTCGCGTTCAACTCCTTGAATAGTCATCAAGGTGGCCTGTATGGTATTTAACGCGCCGTCAGCGGCTGTTTTTTGGACGTCAATTTGTTGAGCAGTCTGGGATGCCAACTGCTGAGTCTGGTGAATCTGGGAGTTCGTTTCTTCAGCCTTGGAAAAAAAATATTCAAACGTGGTTATCTTTTCGGAAATCGACGCCAGGAAACCATCTGAAAAAGTATTTGCCTCTTGGTGAATTGGAAGTAGCACTCGCAGAGAGTTTTTTAAACTCCATAACCATGAGCATATGTTGGAAGTGCCTGCAAGGATTTGCGATGAATTGCCAGCATGAGTGTTGAAAAAATTGGAAATCGCTTGAGATTGTGCATCAATTTGCGTCTTATGTTGAGTCCATGCCACACCATCTATATCCTCTTCCTTTATACCCTGAAGCATGCCGTTGATTTGAGAAAACGATCGGGTAATATCGGCGACGCTCACCCCTAGGTTTTGGAGGTTTTCAGGTGACGAAAGCGATGCTGAAATGCTCTCCCAGCATTGATTTGCCGTATTTATTTGATTAATGACATTGTTCAAATCAACTCGCATTTCAGCTCCTTTCAATCGATATGGTTCCTAATATCAGACGTACTCGTTACGACGTGAAGTAATGAGCGAAGATTTTCCTGTCAACGCTTCGACACTTACTACGTAAGGCTATTCACGATTTCCCGCGTCCCCACTGCCACGGCCACCACCTTACCGATGAGTTCCAATGGGTACCTGGGATTGTTCAGGGTTTCAACAGCCCAGTCGTTCGCATCGGACACAATGCCGCTGTCCTTGTCGGTCTTGACGCATTGGCGTTCGACTACCCAGTCCAGAGCGGGTTTGCCGTTGACGATGTAATCATAGGCTTCCAGGGGAATACCTGACACCGTAATCCGGTCGTTGTACTGGATTCGGCTCAGGTCTTTGTCTTTGCCGTTCTTGCCGTAGCGCATTTTCTCTACCCGGCAATCGGCATCGGTTAACTGTGGATCGCCGTGGACGGTGATCGTCAAAGGGTAGGGCTCGATGCTTTCGTAGTTCAGGTGCAACCCGGCAAGGTCTCGCCCTGCCTGGCAGTAGGTCTTGAACGCCTCCACGCCTGGCACGCAGGGAATGCGCGGCAATTCCTTGGCCAGATTGTCAGCGTACTGGTCACGATACCAAGGGGCATGCAACAGGCCATAGACGTAATAAAACACGTCTTCATTGGAAATCTCGGCTCCCGGATAGGCTTTCCTGAAATGCTCCAGCCCTTCGTCGGTCAGGGCATGGCGTTTCTTGCGTCCGTGAGAAACGGCGGGGTTATCGGAAAACAGGCTATCCATGCGGGGTTCTTCCGTGGCGGTATCCTGTTCTTCATCGTACAGGTACAGGGGGAAGCATTGCGCCCCTGCTTCCATACAGTTCAGATCGACAATTGTATTGCTGATGAAGCACGAAAACCCGTTTCTTGAACCAATTGCGGTGGTGGCAATCACCAAATTCTCCGCCCCTGCATCCGGGAAGATCCGGGGCATTTGGTAAACCCGCTCATTGAATTGCCGATTGTAATAGAGCCACTGTTTGGTGAATGGTCGATACATGCTTTTGATCAGAGCATCTTCGCCATAAGAATGCTGTTTTCCCCTGACAACATCCTGTTTCAGATTAACTGTCCAACTGACCTGCGTAGCATCGGCATTGATAAAACCATCCACTTTGGCTTCTTTGGCCTGTCTGTCCAGTCCTTGGGTGGCATTGGCAAACCGCGTCGCTTCTGCATTGTAGAAGTCGATCATGTGGCGCATGTTGGTTTCAACCGCATGCCGGGATGGGTTGTAGCACCAGGCATCACGGTTAGTTACAACCCCCAAAGAAAAATTCTCAAACAGACACAACCCGTTACCTTTTTTATCCCCCAGCACGATGTACTGCTGGAAACTGTCATCACGTTGGTTGAGCCAGTCACCGTGCTGATCGGGAGTGACGGTCTGCCATGCGTTGGCCTGGGTAATGCCGTCGATGCTGCCGAATTCCACGATTTGCGCCAATTTCTCCTCGCGGGTGAGGTAATCCCCGATGTCATGGAAATGGATGTTCCCTTTCTGGTCAGATTTTGGATTTTTGACCATCAAGGTGATAGCAATAGGCGCGCGGCTACCACTTCCAAAAATCTTCCCTCCTTCCTTTTTCGAAAGTTCACCAGAAGTTCGTTGATTCCCCCTCAAATGAAACACGTACAGGCTGGAGAACTCCTCGGCCAGACATTTCCGTAAGCCATCAGCCGAGTTGGAATCCAGATACCCGGCATTGGTCACAAACCCCACCACACCACTGTCCCCAATCCGGTCGCTGGCCCAGCGGATAGCCCGGATATAGCTGTCGTAGAGCCCTTTGGACAGTACGGCATCTGATCTGTCGGCATAGGTCAACCGGATGCGCTCATCCAAATGCGGATAGGCAACATTGTCGTTGTTATCGTTTTCGCTCTTTTGGCCTATTGAATACGGTGGGTTTCCCACAATGACGCGGATGTCGAGTTGTTTCTGGCGCTTCCGGCGATTGTTGTTGTTCTTGACCAACATGGCATCCCCCAGGTCTTCCTTTTCATGAAGCTGGAAGGTGTCAGTCAGGCATATCCCCTCAAAGGGCTGGTAGTTGCCTTGCAGGATGCCGTGGTAGGTGGCCTCGATGTTGATGGCGGCGATGTAGTAGGCCAGCAGCACGATTTCGTTGGCGTGGATTTCGTGTTGGTATTTGTAGGGCAGTTCTTCCGGGGTGATCAGGCCACTTTGAAGCAATCGGGTAATGAAGGTGCCGGTGCCTGTGAACGGATCGAGGATGTGAACGCCCTTGCTGCCTAGCGTCTGACCAAATTCAGTTTGGAGCAGATAGTTGACGCTGTGGATAATAAAATCCACCACTTCTACCGGGGTATAGACGATGCCCAGCCGCTCGGACATCTTAGGAAATGCGTTACGGAAGAACTTGTCGTAGAGTTCCACCACGATCTTCTGCTTGCCTGCCGCGTTGTCGATACCCGCTGCCCGGAACTTCACGCTGTCGTAGAAAGCTTGCAGCGTATCAGCCTCCTTGCCGATCTGATGGGATTCGAGAACGTCCACCACAGACTGCATGGCCTGAGAGATGGGATTGTGCTGGGCAAAACTGTAGCCTTCAAACAGGGCATCAAAGACTGGCTTGGTGATGAGGTGCTGGGCCAGCATTTCGATGATCTCATCATCACTGATGCTGTCGTTGAGGTTGTGGCGCAGGTCAGAGGAAAATGACGCGAAGGATGCTTGTTCTTCGATGTTAGCCGGGTTTTCCAGAATGCCCCGGATGCGGTCGATGTGGGTATTGGCAATCTTGGCAATGTCGTTCGCCCAGTCTTCCCAGTGGTGACGGTTGCCGACTTTCTGAACGAGTTTGGCATAGATGGCCCGCTCGATTTCGCCAATTTCAAAGGTCAGTTCTTCCTGAACAGGAGTTCTGGTGGGTTCCGGTTCGGCAATGGTGTGACTGCCTCGGCCAGAAGGTCCGTGCCGTGTGGTGAGGGTTTCGCCTTTCTTCTTGGTGGTTTTCTTCTGGATCTTATCGGTGATGGCAATGACTTCCATCTTGCTCGGGTCTTGACCGACCAGATCCAGTTTGTTGACCGTGGCATCAAAACGGTCATCGTGTGCGCGCAGTGCCTGCAATACCTGCCAGACCACTTCATAGGTCTTGTTGTCGTTCAGGGCTGCATGAGGCTCGATTCCAGCCGGAATGACCACGGGCAGGATGACGTAGCCCAGTTTCTTGCCAGGGGCATTGCGCATGACTCGCCCTACCGACTGCACCACATCCACCTGGGAGTTCCTTGGGGTCAGAAACAATACGGCATCCAGGGCAGGAACATCCACCCCTTCAGAAAGGCAGCGCACGTTGCTCAGAATCCGGCAGGTATGCTTGGGTGAGGGTTCCTTGAGCCAGACCAGTTTGGCTTCCTTCTCGCTGGCATTCATGCTGCCATCCACATGCCGGGCTTCGCAGATCAGGCGGGCCTCGGTCTCGAATTCTTCCTGTTCCTGATAGGCTTCCACCACCGACTGGAACATGCCGGCAATTTGCTTGGAACTGACTTTGTGGGTTCGGCCTTCCTTGGCACGCTCGATGACCTGACAGAACGCCACGGCACGGCGCATGGGGGAGAGATCGGTTTCCGTGAGTCCCTGCTTGGCCAGGGCCTTCCAGCAGCCCACGATACGAGCAGCATCGTCTACCTTGAGTTGGTTGTCGGCATCCTTGAGTAACTCTTGGAGTCGTCGGCTGACATGAGCTTCCTCAACAGCCAGCACGACAACCTTGTAGTCCACCAAAAGACCCAATTGAACCGCACGGGAAAAGGTAATGACGTGCAAATCCTTCCCATACAGAGCAGGATCGTCCATGGAACAAAGCGACACGCTATCGGTTTCGGCCTTGGCCTTGGCATTGTTGCCAAAGATCCGTGGTGTGGCGGTCATGTACAGGCGCTTGGTGGCCCTGATATAGTCGGCGTTGTGAACCCTGACGAAAGCGCTCTCATCCTCGTCATCAAAGGTGGCCCCTGTGGTGCGGTGGGCTTCATCGCAGACGATCAGGTCAAAATCTGGCAGTTCGTGCTGATGCTGGGCCTGATGGATGACCTCGATGGAGTGGTAGGTGCTAAAAATCACCGTCATGCCAGCATCGCCCCGGCGTTTGGCAATGGCCGCCGATAGGCGTTCGGGGTTGGTGGTGGCCGGATAGCGCAATTCATGGACCAGCGTTTCCACCTTGTCTTCTTCCTTGCGCTTGCCCTTCTTGCCTACATCCGAATCGGAACAGACAGCAAAGCCATGAATGGGCACTTCCGCTTCCTGGGTCCATTCGGTGAGGCTTTGGGAAAGCAGAGCCAGGCTGGGCACCAGAAATAGGACTTGCTTGCCTGAACCGGCCAGAGACTCGGCAATCTTGAGGCTGGTGAACGTCTTACCCGTTCCACAGGCCATGATAAGCTTGCCCCGGTCGGCATCCTGAAGTCCACGAAGAATATCGCGCACGGCAGTCGTCTGATGGGGCCTCAGCGTCTTTTTGGAACGCAGGGTAATGCGTTGTTGGGGTTGATACTGGCTCCAGTCGATGGCGCTGGTTTCCAAGTCATACAGATCAATACGGCTGACTGGAATGGTCTGATTGGCAATGGCTTCTTCAGCATGGTGAGTCCAGTGCAGACAAGTGCTGAAAATCAGCCGATGCGAAAACGTGGTCTTGCCCGATGCCGTCATGAAACTGTCGATGTCGTCTTTGCGCATGGCGTGGTCGGCATCGTAGAGTTTGCACTGGATGGCGTGAAATTCCCCGGTACCCCGTGCCCGAGCCACAAGATCAACACCAGCATCCTGCGCGTTGAGTCCCTGCTCGCGTGCCCAATCCGCATAAGTCCAAACGGAGTCGTACAGATCCCGGTACTTGGGTTCATTCCGCAGATAACAGGTGATCAGGTCTTCAAAGTAGGTCCCCTTCTCACGCTGGGTCCGGGCAGTGGTACGGTAGGTGTCCAACAGGGAAGGCAGGGCGGTCACGGGAGGTTCTCGAAAAAGGCAAATGCTGAATCATACTCCGAGCCGGGAAAGTGCAATGCCAGGGTGACGAACTGACCGGAGTTGATAACAGGCTTTGCCCTTATATCAATGGATTGCGTGGGAAATTGATAACTTCCCACCCAAGCCGGGGTTTTTTCAAACACGGTTATCAACTTTCAGGGTAAAAACCGCCAGAACCCCATGAATAAAGGGTTCAGGGTGTTATCAACTATTCCGCATGAGAGGCATTTTTTCCATCCTTGCAGATGACCTGCTCCGGCTGCTTTTTTTTTCAGCGTTTTTGCGACCGAATGAACGCTGGTTTTGGTGGGGTGTATCCAAAGCCAGTTTTTTGTTTTGAACCTTCAATTCATCCATGACGGGATCAGGATTTAAAGCCAGACAAAGCTGGATTCGGAGTGCCCGGAAAAAAGTAGAAATTCCCTGCCCTGAGTGCAGGTATTTTTTGGTCAGGCGTGCGTCAGAATAAAAGCAGGTCTATGCAGGTCAAGGGTTTCAGAGAGATCAGTGCTCACGAAGTGAGCCACGATAAAGAAAGATTCCTAGGGCGGGCACAGACCTGGCGGATGGGGTACTCTGCGCCCATCGCCAGGGTTGCCAAGCCCGAATACCACGCCAAGTCGTGTTCGGGGGCGCCAACCCCCGATGCGACACACACCAGAGCCGGATGGCTCATCTGCATCCCGCCAGGGTGCAGAGACTGCGGAAGCCGCATGTTCTTAATCGAACTGGTGCGGCAAGCAACGGAGCGCTGCGTTTACTAACGCTTCGACTTCATTCCTTGTTCACGATGAACAGAGATTGGGCGACACGGACAGGCTGATTGGGGGGGATGGCGCAAGCCGAAACCCTAGTTGGTGTCTACAAAGGATCGGGAGATGGGTGACCATCGTGAATACCGACCGGGGGCAGCGGGAGACTGTTGAACCTGTGACCTACACTGGCACTTCTGAGGGTACGGGAAACCGTATCAGGGCTGATGAGCGAGAGTGGATTCAGCCGGTACCTTGCAGGGCAACCTGTGGGGATCGTTGATCGCTCCAGTGTAACGAAACAGAGGCGTCCCGGCAGAGTGATCTGACCGATGCGATGCGCTGGGTGGCTTGAAGCAGTATGCCTGTGCCATTCCGAGGGGAATGGTAAGTGAAGTGGGCGATGAGAATTGCAGGGAGTAAGCGAGCCGTTTTGGAATCTTGGGCCGCTGAAAGTCTGTCCGTGGTAGTTTGACGGAGGATGAGTGGGGAGACCCCACAGAATACCTTGTGATTTGAGCCAGCAGGCTGGAGCCGTGACTTTGTAGGATAACGTGGGAAACGCTAAGGCCATGGACGGGGTGGCACCCGTCGGCAGCAGGCTATGCGTGGGAGACCTGGCAAGTAGTGCCAGACCGGATCATCGGTCGTGGCAGGTTTCATGGGCAGACTCGCTGGATGTTCATGAATCGAAAGCTGGGAGCAGTCGAAGTGGTGTGTTGAAAATCTGTGAAAGGGTAGCGTTGGAACGGACGGAAATGTTGGCGCATTTCCGTGACCTGGTTGGTTCCGGGGTAATTTCCATAGGCGAAGGAAGGGGTGCCCTGTGGTTTTGGGCATGAATGTTCATCAACAGCGGATCTGTGAAGACCGTGACGCTCCGATAGCAAGGAGAGTGGATTTGGCAGTCCACGGAAGTCACCACAACCCAAGCAACCATGCCCCTCTATGGGGTGAAATGGGGAAGTGACCGCAACCAGAAGGCGGCGGGACAAGGAGAGCCGAGAGACCTTGTCCGACAGAGCATGACAGGAATGACGCGGCGGTAGCGTTCTTCTGTATTCGTTGTACCAGGTGGCTTGCGGTCTTTGATCGTTGGCCTGACATTAACCACACCCCCGGTCTTTTGGCCGGGGTTTTTTTTGTCCATTCCCCCCCCCCCTCGCGAGATTACACCTCCGTGCAAAACAAGAACAGGTGAACGGGGGGCGTTACCTGCTTCCTGCTGGTGGAAAGAACAGAGTGCCTTTGACAGAGGGCCTTCTGCTTTTTCCACCAGCAGGAGCATTGCCATGTCACAGCCCAAATCGCCCCGAGAAGAAACCCTCATCAAGACAGACCGAAACCTTTTGATGCAACGCCTTAGCGATTGCGTCGTGAACGGCTACCCCCTATGGGTGAGCGGCGGTGTTGCCGAGAACAAGGTGGGATCACTAGTACGCCGGTTTGACCTGAACTATCAGGTGCTGGCTGCCCGCAATGAGCGGGCGCGTCGAAAACGGGCTGGGCTGGGCAATGCGCGATTATTGTTGTGGCATGACAAGAACGCAGGCCGGGTATTGTGGTGGATGTTCGTCACCCCGCCAGAGTCGGGGAGCCATGCGGCCCATACCTTGGAGAAGCTGCGTGACATGCGGCAACGGGAGCGGGTTGAGTTGCACGGGTTTGAACTCGCTAGATTGCCCAAAAAAGGAAAAGACGGTGACCGGTTCACATGGCGCATGACGGAACACAAATACAGTGCCTGGCGGGATTCGATCATTGAGACGGTGCGATCCGGTAATATCCGCGAGCTGCACGAAATGCTTTATGGACTGGTGGCCTCTCCTGGGTTTGGCGGTATCCGTTCCCAGGTTGGCAAGTTGGTGAGTCTGTACAGGGCCGAGATCAAGCGGCGTGGCCTCAAGGAAGCCCCCAAACCACCCAAACAGTTGCGCTATCTTCGCCGACTCAGGGACACGGGGGTTCCCCTGTCCCAGTGGGTTTGCAAGCATGGGAGGACATCATGAGCGCCCGGATATTGCGGCTGGACGCCGTGCTGGACAGAACCGGGTTATCACGTTCGCTGATTTATCAGCTGGTGAGCGAAGGCCACTTCCCGCCCCAGATTCACCTGGGGGCACGTTCCGTAGGCTGGATTGAGACTGAAGTGGATGACTGGATCAATGCCAGGATCGCCATGAGCCGTCAGGGGCAATCCTCTGGCGTTATAGCCGTTTCTTGTAACGGTAATCGATAGATATGCAGTGACCAACCCCAGCCATTCCGGTTGGGGTTGGTTTTTACAGGGTTCTCCAGCCGGGCCAAGTCGCCGGCTCTTTTTACGGCGTTTTGAGGCAACCCCGATTTAAGAGGAGTCAGCCCGTTCTCTGCTGGAGGGGGATGACTTCAGCCCCGGTCTTGAGCTTGTCCAGATAGTCGGCCCATACTTGCATCATATTGCGACGATCTTTGAGAAACTTGGTGCGGTTGTAGGCGTTGCCCAGCGCATCGGGTACCCGGTGCGCCAATTGATGTTCGATGACTTCAGGCTTTTGGTCCAGTTCCTCGGCCAGAATGGTGCGAGCCATGGCTCTGAATCCATGTCCGGTGATTTCTGCCTTGGTGTCATAGCCGAGCCTGCGTAACGCAGCATTGATCGCAGCATCGCTCATGGGTCTGTCGGTAGCCCGATTGCCGGGGAAAACATAGGGACTGTCACCGGTCAGGGGTTTGAGTGCTTCAAGGATGGCCAGCGCTTGACGAGATAAGGGGACCAGATGATCCGTTTTGGTTTTGTTGACAAAGTATCGCCATTCACCTTTGTCGAAATGGATGTCGGACCATTTGGCTTGGCGCAGTTCTCCTGGTCGAACAAAAACCAGCGGGGCAAGTCTCAAGGCGCATTGCACCACGAAGGTTCCCCGGAAAGCATCAATGGCCCGCAACAGCTCACCGACTTCTGAAGGGCTGATGATGGCGGCAAAATGGGTTTCTCTGGCTGGGGGAATGGCTCCGCGAAGATCGAAGCACGGGTCACGCTGGGCACGCCCAGTTGCCACGGCATAGCGAAATGCGCGGCTGATCTCACTACGAACCCGATGAGCGGTATACCGTGCACCACGCTGATCGATGCGCCGCAAGACTTCCAGCACGTCGGGCGCTGAAATTTGGGTAATGGGGCACTTTCCGAGCCATGGAAAAACATCCTTCTCGAAACGTGCCAGTGTTTTGGCGTGTTGGGCTGGTTCAACTGTGGACTTTCGGTACTCCAGCCATTCGCGACAGACTACCTCGAAGCCATCGGTAACGATGCCCTGGTCGGCATACTTCTGTGCCTTGATTGCCAGGGCGGGGTCTACCCCTTGACTCAGTAATCGGCGAGCCTCATCACATTTCAGGCGAGCATTCTTGAGATCGAGTTCAGGGTAGGTACCATGGGAAAGAAGTTTTTCTTTTCCGTCAAAACGGTATTTTTGTCGCCACAGTTTTGAACCGCTGGGATTGACGAGCAGAAACAACCCCCGATCATCGCCCATTTTGTAGGGTTTTTGTGAAGGGAGAGCCTTGCGAATCAAGAGATCTGTCAGTGCCATGGGGGTATCCTTGAGTGCGTAGTGGCATGATACCCCCAATTGTACCCCCAAGTAGTCCCGGATTGTGCGAGATGGTTCTGGATGCTACTGGAAGAGAGTTAAAATAAATCGTTTATTATTTAAGGCGTTTTGGATGTTTCTGGATGCCTTTGGAAGATGGGGTGGTGCCCGGGGCCGGACTCGAACCGGCACACTGTCGCCAGCGTCAGATTTTGAGTCTGATGCGTCTACCAATTTCGCCACCCGGGCACAGCCATGCATTATAATGTGTCCCATGAATTTTTGCACAAGTGATTTCGATTATTTTCTTCCGTCCGATCTGATTGCTCAGGAACCGCCTGTTCAGCGTTCTGCTAGTCGCCTGTTGCGTCTGGAGCAGACAGGGCTCAGTGATAGCCACTTTGCCAACTTGTTGGAGTGGTTGCATCCCGCGGATTTGCTGGTATTCAATGATACTCGGGTGATCAAGGCGCGCCTGCTGGGTACCAAGGCCAGCGGGGGTAAGGTTGAGGCATTGGTGGAGCGCGTACTGGATCATCGCGAAGCATGGGTTCAGATACGTGCTAGTCATGCCCCACGAGCAAACAGCCTGATCCATTTTTCTGATGGTCGCGTGTGGACTGTACTGGAAAAGCAGGATGGTCTGTATCGAGTTCGCCTGGACGAGCAGGGGACCGGGTTTTATGACTGGCTGGAAAATATGGGTGAGTTGCCATTGCCACCCTACATTCACCATGCTCCGGGGGACCAGGATGCTCAGCGTTACCAGACGGTCTACGCCAGAGTACCGGGAGCGGTGGCTGCTCCGACGGCGGGTCTGCACTTCGACGAGGCAATGCTGATGCGTCTGCGTGAGGCAGGAATCGAGCAGGCTTCCCTGACGTTACATGTGGGGGCGGGCACCTTCCAGCCTGTTCGTGTCGAGCGTCTTGCGGAGCATCATATGCATGCTGAGCGCTTTGATATTCCTGAAACGACCGTGGCGGCTATCCAGCGTACCCGTGCGCGAGGGGGGCGAGTGGTGGCGGTAGGAACGACGACGTTGCGTGCGTTGGAAGCGGCTGCTCAAAGGGGTGTGTTGACAGCCGGCCCTCAGGAGACGCGGTTGTTTATTACGCCAGGCTATCGCTTCCAGGTGGTGGATTGTCTACTGACCAATTTTCATTTACCTCGTTCGACTTTGCTCATGTTAGTCAGTGCTTTTGCGGGGTTGGAACCTGTACGCATGGCTTATGCTCATGCGGTGCGGCAGCGTTATCGATTTTTTAGTTATGGAGATGCCATGCTGTTGGACAGAAGAAATCATGCGTTTTGAGCGTCTTGCACAGGACGGCAAGGCGCGTCGTGGTCGCTTGACGTTACCCCACGGTACGGTCGAGACGCCAGTATTTATGCCGGTGGGAACCTATGGGGCGGTAAAAGGGGTGACCCCGGATGAATTGACGGCATTGGGCG
This sequence comes from Pseudomonadota bacterium, assembly GCA_021798835.1. Lineage (GTDB taxonomy): Bacteria > Pseudomonadota > Gammaproteobacteria > Burkholderiales > Ferrovaceae > Ferrovum. Next base: position 79,202 of record JAJZBQ010000006.1, read on the forward strand.
CGCAAATCATTCTGGGCAATACTTTTCATCTGTGGTTGCGCCCCGGTTTGGAGGTGTTTCGGGCACAAGGGGGGTTGCATGAGTTCATGGGCTGGAAGCGTCCGATTCTTACCGATTCCGGTGGGTTTCAGGTCTTCAGTCTGGGTGCTTTGCGCAAGATCAGTGAGGAAGGGGTGACTTTCCGTTCGCCCATCAATGGCGATCGCCTGTTTCTGACACCGGAATTGTCGATGCGGATTCAACGCGACCTGAATTCTGACATTGTCATGGCTTTCGATGAGTGCACCCCCTACCCGGCTACAGAGGCACAAGCTCGGCAATCCATGGAACTGTCCTTGCGCTGGGCGGTACGGTCGCTGCGTGGCCATGAAGGCAACCCCAATGCCTTGTTTGGAATTGTCCAGGGAGGGATGTACGAGGCGTTGCGCGAGATATCCGCGCGGGAAATGGCGGCGCTGGATTTTCCCGGTTATGCCATTGGGGGGCTGTCGGTGGGAGAACCTGCCGCGGATCGTGAGCGTATTCTCGCCCATACCCCATCTCTGCTTCCAGAGGATAAACCCCGTTATCTGATGGGAATGGGGACACCAGAGGATATCGTAGTGGCAGTACAAGCGGGAATTGACATGATGGATTGTGTCATGCCGACGCGCAATGCGCGCAATGGTTGGCTGTTCACCCGTTTTGGTAACGTCAAGATAAGAAACGCCGGCTATCGCCACGATACGCGACCGCTGGACGAGCATTGCTCATGTTATACTTGTCTCAATTTTTCAAGAAGTTACCTTCATCATTTGCAGCAGACACGGGAGATGCTCGGGGCTCGTCTGAATACATTGCACAATCTTCATTACTATCAGACTCTGATGAGCGAATTGCGTAGTGCCATCGAGCAGGGAACCCTGGATGCTTTTGTCGATACCTTTCGCAAAACACGTGCTCATGGAGTGAACTAACGGGCTCGTGCTAGAATCGTGAAGTTTTTCCGTAAGGTGGCGTGAGGCAGAAAACTTATGCCAATTCAGAATGTTTATGCTCAAGGAGTTGCTGTGGGAACCACACCGGATATGGGAATGAACCTGTTCTTCATCGCGTTTATGTTTGTTGTGTTGTACTTCATGATGATCCGTCCGCAACTGAAGCGCCAGAAAGAAACCAAGGCCATGCTCGAATCGCTATCCAAGGGAGATGAAGTGGTGGTGGCGGGTATCGTCGGCAAAATTGTGGAACTGGACACCAATTTTGTGCGCCTCGAAGTAGCTAAGGGAACCATCATTCAGGTACAGCGAGGGGCGGTCGGCAATTTGTTGCCCAAGGGTAGTCTGAAATAATTCAGGAATCGGGTAGTCATGAATCGTTTTCCGCTTTGGAAGAATTTGTTGATCCTGGCGTTTATCGCCTTGGGTGCCCTTTATACACTGCCCAATTTTTTCGGGCAGTCACCGGCGGTACAGATTTCGGCTTTGGGCAATGTTCCACCGCTGGATACCTCGGTAGAACAAGCGGTGGAACAAGCATTGGCGGTCGCGCAACTGACACCAACGCGTACTACGCTGGACAATACAGGTTTGCGCATCCGCTTTGCCGATACGGATAGCCAACTCAAGGCGCGGGATATCGTTGACCGTGTGCTTAATCCAGAAGGGCAGGCCCAGCGTTATGTCGTAGCCTTGAATCTGGTGCCCAATTCACCGGCCTGGTTGGCAGACATAGGTGCGTTTCCCATGTATCTGGGGCTGGATTTGTCCGGTGGCGTGCATTTTTTACTGCAAGTGGATCAGAAGGCGGTTCTCGACAAACGCCTGGATGGTGATGCTGCCCAGATTCGTGGGGAATTACAGGAAAAGCAGATTTATTACGACGGTCTCAGTCGTGAAGGGGATCGGTTGCGCTTGCATTTTCATGATGCAGGGAGTTTGGCTTCGGCGCAGCAAGTATTGGAGGCCAACTACCGTGATATGAAACTGACCACGGAGGGACTGGATCTAATACTGGCACTCAAGCCGGAGGCCCTTACCAGTATTCAGGATCAGGCAGTCAAACAGAACATCCTGGCTTTGCGCAACCGCGTCAATGAGCTGGGTGCGAAGGAACCGATCATTCAGCAGCAGGGAACCGATCGCATCATCGTACAGTTGCCGGGTGTTCAGGATACCGCCAAGGCCAAGGATATCATCGGGCGTACGGCTACGCTGGAGATTCATTTGGTCGATGAGGATCATGCCAATCCAGTGTCGTTGACGCAGATGCCGCCTCCGGGTGACCTTCTGGTTCAGGAGCGCCAGGGATTACCGGTTTTTGTGCGTAAAACGGTGGTGCTGAGTGGTGAGGTGATCACCGATGCTGGAGCAGGATTTGATTCTCAATCCAATCGTCCTACGGTCAATATCAGTGTGGATGCCAAGGGTGCGCGGGTGATTCGTCAGGTGTCACGCGATAACCTGAAGAAGCGTATGGCCATTCTCCTGATTGAGAAAAATCAGACGGAGGCCATCAGTGTCGCCACCATTCAGGATGAACTGGGCGCGCGCTTCCAGATCACCGGGTTGCAAAGCCCCAAGGAAGCCAATGACCTGGCATTGTTGCTGCGTGCCGGAGCATTGGCAGCGCCCATGGATTTCATTGAGGAACGCACAGTTGGCCCGAGTCTGGGGGCAGAGAATATTGCGCGGGGCTTTCATTCCACCTGGATTGGGTTTTCCGCAATCGCCGTGTTCATGATTGGCTACTATCTGATGTTTGGAATGGTATCGGTGGTGGCGTTGGCGATCAATGTGCTGATGCTGATCGGGTTGCTGTCCCTGCTGCAGGCTACGTTGACATTGCCGGGCATGGCCGGAATTGCGTTGACGGTGGGGATGGCTATCGATGCCAACGTGCTGATCAATGAGCGCATTCGCGAGGAATTGCGGAATGGCAACTCGCCGGGAGCGGCGATTCATGCGGGCTATGATCGAGCATTTGGTACGATTCTGGACTCCAATGTCACGACGGGAATTGCTGGTTTGGCACTGTTTGCTTTTGGTTCGGGCCCGGTCAAAGGGTTTGCAGTGGTGCTGGTTCTGGGGATTCTGACTTCCATGTTTAGCGCGGTATGGGTCTCTCGTGCATTGGTCAATTTGATTTACGGACGGCGCCGCAAGATCGAGCACCTGTCCATTGGGATGTGATCGTTATGGAATTTTTTCGATTCAAACGCGATATTCCCTTCATGAGTTGGGGAAAGTACACCACAATGGTGTCGTTGATCACTTTTCTGGTGGCAGTGTTTTTTTTGTATTCGCGAGGCCTGAATTTTTCGGTGGATTTCACCGGTGGAACCGTGATGGAAGTACACAGTGCGGTCCAGGCAGATCTTCCAGGAATGCGACAGGCGCTGGGATCGTTGGGCTTGCACGATGCCAATGTGCAGAATTTCGGTAGTTCTCACGATGTATTGATCCGTCTGCCGTTGCGTCGAGGCCTTAGCAGCGCGGCGCTGTCGGAACAGGTACGACAGGCACTGCAGCACGCCGATGCGACCATTCAGGTGCGGCGTGTCGAATTTGTGGGACCTCAGGTAGGAGACGAGTTGGTCAAGGATGGTTCAGCCGCCTTGTTGTTTGTGTCGTTGGGCATTGTGGTTTATCTGTCGTTGCGTTTCAAATGGAGACCTGCGGTGGCTACCATTGTTGCCAATCTGCACGACGTGGTGATCATTTTGGGTTTTTTTGCTTTTTTTCAGTGGGAATTTTCTCTCTCGGTATTGGCGGCTGTATTGGCCATACTGGGCTATTCGGTCAACGAATCGGTGGTGGTGTTTGACCGTGTCCGGGAAAATTTCCGCAAGATGCGTGGCGCTTCCGTGCCCCAGGTCATTGACAATGCCATTACCCGGACCATGAGTCGTACCATTATCACCCACGGATGCACCCAGTTGATGGTAACGTCGATGTTGTTTTTCGGGGGAGAAGCGCTGCATTACTTCGCCTTGGCGCTGACCATCGGGATCCTGTTTGGAATCTATTCTTCGGTTTTGGTCGCCAGTCCCATTGCCATGGCGCTGGGCATGACACGATCGGATTTTCTGGTGAGCGACAAGAAAAACGTTTCACTTTCTGAAGTGCCTTGAATCCAGTGGACATTCTGTATTTTCTCTCGCATCTCGATGAACACCTTGTGTCATTGAGTCAGCAGTATGGCTATCTGGCTGATCTGATATTGTTCCTGATTATTTTTAGCGAAACTGGCCTGGTGATTGCTCCCTTGCTGCCGGGTGATACGCTATTGTTTGTAGCGGGTGCGGTGGCTACGGGCAGTGTTCTCCATCCTGCTCCATTCAATTTGCCTCTTCTGTTTGTGACGCTTTCTGCCGGTGCTTTTTTGGGGAATCAGGTGAATTTTCAGATTGGACGCTGGATTGGCCCCAAAGTTTTCCACTGGGAGCGCTCGGTGTTATTCAACCCGAGTCATCTGGCCGAGGCCCATGCTTTTTACGAACTTCATGGAGGAAAAACCATTGTCCTGGCACGTTTCATTCCCATTGTGCGCACCTATGCACCTTTTGTGGCAGGCATTGGTGACATGTCTCACTCGCGCTTTGCCTTGTTCAATGCAGTGGGTGCGTTGTCATGGGTAGGATCCTTGCTGTTGGCGGGGCATTGGTTTGGCAATGTTCCTTTTGTCAAAGGGCATCTGACCCTGATGATACTCGGTATCATTGCATTGACTCTGTTACCGGTAACTTTTGCAGCCATCCGCCATGGACTTCTACGCCGCCGTCGGCGACGTAGTTGAGGTTTTTCTGAACGCCTAGAAGGGGTACTGACGTGTCAGGGATTCGGCGAGTCCCGTATAGGTGGATGGGGTTAGTGCCAATAGACGTGCCTTGTCGTCTTCAGGTATGGCGAGTGTGGCAATGAATTCATGTAACAGAGTGGCCGAGATGGGTTTGCCGCGGGTCATGTCCTTGAGCCGGTCGTAGGCATTGTTCAGCCCATGCTTGCGCATTACAGTCTGGATCGGCTCTGCCAGAACCTCCCAGGCATGGTCCAGATCTGCAGCCAGACGGGCTGGGTCGAGGGCCAATTTATGTAACCCGCGCAGACACGACAGATAGCCCAGTAGTCCATGCCCGAGGCCAACTCCCAAGTTGCGCAATACGGTGGAATCGGTGAGATCCCGTTGCCAGCGGGAGATCGGTAATTTCTCAATCAGATGGTTCAGCAGGGCGTTGGCCAAACCCAGATTACCCTCCGAATTTTCAAAGTCGATGGGGTTGACTTTATGAGGCATGGTGGAAGATCCTACCTCTCCTTCCTTGGGGCGCTGGCGGAAATATCCCAGAGAGATGTATCCCCAGAGATCACGGTTGAGGTCGATGAGAATGGTATTCAGCAGGGCAAAACCTTGCATCAATTCAGCCAGGGCATCGTGTGGTTCGATTTGGGTGGAATAGGGGTTGAAAGCCAATCCTAAACCTTCTACGAAGGAACGAGTGATGGACGGCCAGTCGAGGTGAGGGTAGGCACTGACGTGGGCATTGTAGTTCCCCACAGCACCATTAAACTTCCCCAGCAAGGTAATTTGGGATAGTCGTTGGCGCTGACGTACGAGTCGCGCAACCACGTTGATCAATTCCTTGCCCACGGTGGTGGGGGTGGCGGTTTGTCCATGGGTTCGGGCCAGCATGGGCACGCCAGCCAACTGCAGGGCCATGTTACTTAGGTGATTGACGAGTTCGTCGATGGCGGGAAAGAGTACCACACGGCAGGCATCCGAGAGCATTAATCCATGAGAAAGATTGTTGATGTCTTCAGAGGTGCAGCCGAAGTGAATGAATTCAACACAGGATTCTATTTCCCGGTTTCCAGATAGTTGTTCGCGTAACCAGTATTCGAGTGCCTTGACATCGTGGTTGGTGCGGTTTTCTATGGTTTTGATCTGGGCGGCATCATTTTCTGAGAAGCGATCCACCAGTTGAATCAACTGTTCTTGTGTTTCTGGAGAAAATGGGGGTACCTCCCCAATATCGTGCTGGTTCGAGAGATGTAATAACCAGTACACCTCAATGCGCAGGCGGTAATGGATCAACCCGAATTCACTGAAAAAAGAGCGCAGCGGGTCAACTTGAGAGCGATAACGCCCATCAAGAGGGGACAGAGCGGTCAGGGAAGCGTGGGCCATGGCAAATGGTTTGCGTGGTTAGGAAAAGCGCCATTTTACCAGAACCAAGGGCATCAAAAACCTCTATAACCGGTAAATAAACTCTATGTATAATGGGTTTTTCATAAACAGGAATGGACTCATGAAATTACTGGGATCCGTAACCAGCCCCTTTGTGCGCAAGGTGCGTGTGGTGTTGCTGGAAAAGCAGGTCGATTTTGAATGGATTACCGATGCCATGGTGGGGGCGGCACCGCTGATTGAACAATACAATCCATTGGGAAAAATTCCAGCGCTGGTGCTGGATGATGGCTTGACGTTGTTTGACTCCCAGGTCATCACCGAATATCTGGATACATTGAGTCCTGTCATGCCGTTGATTCCTGCCCCTCCTCGTGAAAGGGCATTGGTCAAGCGTTGGGAAGCCATGGTAGATGGAGTGCTGGATGCAGGGGTGGCCATTGTGTTGGAGAAGCGTCGCCCAGCCCATGAACAGAGTGAAACCTGGATGACACGGCAGCGTGGCAAGATGGAACGGGGGTTGGCCCAGATGTCACGCGAGTTGGGTGATCATGCCTGGTGTACGGGAGAGGACCTGAGTTTGTCCGATCTGGCAACAGGAACCTTGTTGTTCTGGCTTGATTTCCGGTTTTCTGACATGCCGTGGCGTTTACAGTACCCGAATTTGGTGAGGTTGGCAGATCGTTTGGGACAACGTCGTTCATTTCAGGAGACGGTTCCCACTGCGTGACCGCATTCAGGTGAGTATCCCTCCCCCCAGACAGACTTCACCCTGGTACAGTACGGTGGATTGTCCTGGGGTTACCGCCCACTGGGGTTTATCAAATATCAGATGCAAGGTCTGTGCATCGGCACTGAGTAGACGGCAGGGTGAATCTTCCTGGCGGTAACGATTCTTTGCCTGATAGGCAGGTTCGGGATTGGGTGTTTGGCCGCTAATCCAGGATAGTTGTTGAGCGGTCACTTGCTGACGGTAGAGCAAGGGATGTTCATGGCCCTGGACAACGATCAGGCGGTTTTGTGCCAGGTCCTTTCCGGCTACGAACCATGCATCTCCTGAGCCTCCAATGCCCAATCCCTGGCGTTGCCCAAGGGTATAAAAAGCCAACCCCTGGTGTTTTCCGACACACCGGCCTTCTGGGGTTTCCATGGGGCCAGGATGACGGGGGAGATAGCGTTCGAGAAATTCACGGAAGGGGCGTTCACCGATGAAACAGATACCCGTGCTGTCCTTTTTGGTGGCAGTGGCCAATCCGGCTTGTCGCGCCAATTCTCGAACCTGGGGTTTTTTCAGGTGTCCGACCGGGAATAAGGTGCGTGATAATTGTTCCTGATTCAACCGATACAGAAAATAACTCTGATCTTTGTGGCGATCAAGGCCGCGCAATAATTCAAAGCGTCCTTCTGTTTCTCGGAGCTGGGCATAATGTCCGGTCGCAATTTGGGTAGCACCGAGATTTACGGCATAGTCCAGAAAAGCTCGGAACTTGATTTCCGAGTTACACAGGACATCGGGATTAGGGGTACGTCCCGCCTGGTATTCCTCCAGAAAATATCGGAATACGCGGTCGCGATATTCCTCTGCAAAATTGACTACCTCCATATCGATGCCCAGCACATCACTGACGGCAATGGCATCCACGAGATCTTCCCGAGAACGGCATTCTGGATCATCTTCCCAGTTTTTCATGAATAAGCCGACCACGTCATAGCCCTGTTCCTTGAGAAGGAAGGCGCTGACGGAAGAATCGACTCCGCCGGAAAGACCGACGACAACACGAGTGCGTGGCATGGAGAGGAGATGGCAAGAGACGTATCTCTTGCCGTTGGTCAACCGATATTACTGAGCAGTTGGCTTGTGCGCGTGCTTTTTGTGCTTCTTGTGGTGATGATGACTGTGCGTTTTGGTTGTCTTGGCGGTTGGGGTTGTCATCGGTGCTGAACTGGCTGGGGCAGGTGCGGCCATCGGAGCAGCACTTGGGCCTGCGGCGGGTGCAGGATCAGCGGCCAGAGCCGCGCTGGACAGGAATGTGGTAGTGGTGAGCAGTGCGATAGTCAAAGATTTTTTCATGGTTTGGAGTCCTTGGTTAATGTGGTGGATCATGCCTGGGGATAGATCACTCCCCCCACAGCGCAGTAACGTCTGAGGTTTTCGTCTCGTTGACGGTTTTGTTCTGCCGATTACTGACGAGTAGTCGTATAATGAGGCCATACGGTGGCGTTGCCCTTCATTATGCAGTTATTCAGTGGACGAGAATATTACCATGACCCAGTATCAGCACATTGTGGTTCCCGATCAAGGAGAGAAGATCTGTTTTTCGACTGAGGGACGGATGCAGGTTCCCGATTGTCCTATTATTCCATTTATCGAAGGGGATGGGATCGGGGTGGATATCACGCCGGTCATGAAGTCGGTTGTAGATGCTGTGGTTGAGCGGAGTTATGGGGGGAAGCGACGGATTTCCTGGATGGAGGTGTATGCGGGAGAGAAATCGGTAAAACTTTATGGGGACGCTGTCTGGTTGCCAGAAGAAACGCTCCAGGTATTGTCAGACTATGTGGTTTCTATCAAGGGACCCTTAACGACCCCGGTGGGGGGAGGTATTCGTTCCATCAATGTGGCACTGCGACAGCAATTGGATCTGTATGTGTGCTTGCGTCCCGTGCGATGGTTTTCAGGGGTTCCCAGTCCATTGCGTGAGCCTCATAAGACGGATATGGTGATTTTTCGTGAGAATTCGGAAGATATTTATGCGGGGATTGAGTGGCCGGCAGATTCCGCAGAGGCGCGTCGTGTCATTGATTTTTTGCGTCAGGAAATGAAGGTGAAGGCCATTCGTTTTCCGGAAACATCCGGTATTGGGATAAAACCGGTATCGCGCGAAGGGACGGAACGTCTGGTGCGTCGTGCCGTGCAGTATGCGTTGGACAATCAGCGGCGTTCGGTGACGTTGGTGCATAAAGGCAATATCATGAAGTACACCGAAGGGGCTTTCAAGAGTTGGGGCTATGATCTTTGTCGTCGTGAGTTTGGAGCCGAATTGCTCGATGGTGGGCCGTGGATGCGTTTGCCCAATGGCTTGGTGATCAAGGATGTAATTGCTGATGCCTTTCTTCAGCAAATTCTTCTGCGCCCCGAAGAATATGATGTGATTGCTACGCTCAACCTCAATGGGGATTACATCTCGGATGCTTTGGCAGCTCAGGTGGGGGGGATCGGGATTGCCCCAGGAGCCAATTTGTCTGATACCGTGGCCATGTTTGAAGCAACCCACGGAACGGCACCGAAATATGCCGGAAAAGATTACGTCAATCCCGGTTCCCTGATTCTTTCGGCGGAGATGATGTTACGCCATTTGGGATGGGTCGAGGCTGCGGATGCCTTGATTGCCGCCATGGAAAAAACCATTGGCGCGAAAACTGTGACCTATGACTTTGCTCGTCTCATGGAAGGAGCTGAACAGGTCTCCTGTTCGGGGTTTGGTACCGCTCTCGTGGCCAATTTGGCCTAACCGTTCACCCCACTCCCAGTTGAGCCTTGACCAGGGTTTGACGAAGTGTGGGGTTCACCGCTGGGATACTGTCATGTTAGAAACCATTACCATTATTTTATTTCTGGGTGCCGTTGCTTTTGTGATGTTCACAGGCTAGTTTTAGGGGCGGCTTTGTTTCAGCCAGCGCTGTTTTTCTCGGTTCCAGTCTTTTTCTTTCTCGGCTTCTCGTTTGTCGTGGAGTTTCTTTCCCTTTGCCAGGCCAATTTCCGCCTTCACTCGCCCTTTGCTGAAATGCAGATTAAGGGGGACAAGGGTATAACCGGCTCGTTCTACCTTGCCGATCAGTTTGGCAATTTCTGCGGCATGTAACAGCAATTTGCGGGTGCGTGTCGGGTCAGGGTGAATGTGAGTCGAGGCGGTGGGTAGTGGGCTGATATGAGCGCCCAGCAGGTGTAACTCTCCTGAGAGAATGACCACGTAAGCTTCACGAATCTGCATGCGTCCGGCGCGTATGGCCTTAACTTCCCACCCTTGCAGAACCAACCCGGCTTCGTAGCGTTCTTCGATGAAGTAGTCATGAAAGGCTTTGCGGTTGTCGATCAGGCTCATGATAGGGTATCTTCCGGTAATTCTTTATTTTACCCTAGGCGGTGGCTGTGACGCGTGTTGAAAAGACTATTTTGGTGATGTATTCCGCTGAGCAGATGTATGGATTGGTGATGGATGTTTCCCGGTATCCCGAATTTTTACCCTGGTGTAGCGGGGCAGAGATTCTCGAACAACAGGAATGTGAGATGCGCGCAACTTTGCATATCAATTTTCACGGGATTCGTCAGCAGTTCACGACGTGCAATCGTGGAACCCCTCATTCTGGGGTGGTCATGGAGTTGGAGCAAGGTCCGTTTCAGCATCTTCGTGGGGAATTCCGTTTTGTGACGTTGGCACCTGATGCCTGCCGAATTCAATTTGTATTGGAATGGAAGTTTTCCAACTTTATTTTGGAAAAAATGGTGGGACCAGTATTTCACACCATTGCCAATACCATGGTGGATGCCTTCGTCAAAAGGGCTGATGAACGGTACGGAGGATAAATGCGTATTCAGATCGTTTATGCACGTCCGGAACATCAGGAAATTCGTTGGGTTGAACTGGGAGAAATGGCGTGTCTGGGGGATGCGCTGACGGCCTCTGGCATACTTGAGGATTTTCCGGAAATCGACCTGAAAACTGGCGCGGTGGGGGTGTCGGGCAAAGTGCGTAGTCTACAGACACCGCTGCACGAAGGAGATCGGGTCGAACTCTACCGTCCGCGACAGGTAGACCCCAAGCATAAACGGCGGGAACGCTTGAAAAGTTAGTTATCGTCGTGATGGTTGTTGGGATTATTCTGGATCAAGGCCTGGCGAAATGTGGTCAACTGGTGTTGTAAATCGGTCAGGAATTCATCGCTAAGAAGGGTAAAAGTCTGGGTCAGAAAAGCCAGATGTTCGGGAAATATTTTTTCGAACAGGCGTTGCCCGGCATCGCTGAGTTGTACCAATGTACTGCGCCCATCGTCTGGGTGCGGTGTACGGTGAATCAACCCGCGGCGTTCCAGGCGATCCAGCACGCCAGTGAGGGTTCCTTTGACCATCAGGGTCTTGTCCCCGATGTCGCGGCAATTCAGGCCATTCGTATTGCCCAGAGTAGCAATGACATCAAACTGACTGGTGGTCAGTCCCAGGGAGCGAATATGCTCTGAGGAAACACTGTCAAAAGTTTGGTAGGTGCGCACCAATTCACGCAGGGTAGGAAGAAAGCGGCGATCACTGGGTTCCGTGGTGGGCATGGGATGGATTCGATGGGGGGTTGCAAATTTAGTACGAACGCGTACAATGATGTCCAGAAGCATTGATTATATTACAGGAGTGTATTATGCCACATGCCGTAGAGGTTAAAAAAGGTCAAGAGTATTGGCTCTGTGTTTGCGGAAAGAGTCCGGATGGATTGTGTAACGGGTCCCACGAAGGGTCTGGGAAGGCTCCGCAACAATATGTAGCCACGCAGGATGATACGCTGTACATTTGTGGTTGTGGGCAATCATTCAACAGCCCCTTTTGTGATGGCACACATCAATCGCTCTAAAAACAGTCCGTAAAAGAATATTAAGCACTGTCCAGCGGACGGAATTCTCAGGTCAGACTGCTCTGAAAGGAGTCGGCTGATTGAGTAGGCGCGCTGGGCAGCACGTTTTGCCCTCCCGTGTAAAATGTGGAACTGCTCCAAAACAGGCTACAATCCTCAGAGAGTAATCGGTTTTCTTGGATTTTTATGCCAAAATTGACGACAGTTCCCCGGACATACCGCTACTATGACCTTATCATGGCGGCGTTCGTTGCTATTTTATTGTGTACCAATCTAATCGGGGCGGCCAAGCAGACAGAGGTCACCTTGCCGATTGTGGGACGTTGGACGGTTGGGGCGGGGGTCCTGTTTTTCCCGCTTTCCTACTTTTTTGGTGATGTCCTGACGGAAGTCTATGGCTATGCCCGAGATCGCCGTGTCGTTTGGGTAGGTTTTATTGCCATGGCGTTTGCCTCCCTGATGGCTTGGGTGATCGTCTCCATTGCGCCGGCTCGGAATCCTTTCATGAGTACTTTTCAAGGACAATTGGAAGGGGTTTTTGGAAATACCTGGCGTATTGCGGCGGGGTCCATGTTGGCTTACTGGTGCGGCAGTTTTGCCAATAGTTATCTGCTGGCCCAACTGAAAATTCGTACCCATGGGCGTTGGCTTTGGTTACGTGCCATTCTTTCTACTGCGGTGGGGGAGGGGATTGATTCCCTAATGTTTTACGGGATAGCTTTCTATGGTATCTGGGATTGGCAGGATCTGGTGCAAGTGGCCACGTTGGAGTATGCCCTCAAGGTGCTTTGGGAGACATTGGCGACACCCCTGACTTATGCCTTGGTCAACTTCCTGAAAAAAGCCGAACAGGAAGATTTCTACGATATCCATACTCGCTTTAATCCCTTTTCCCTGGATCCTTGATATGCCAGAACTGCCTGAAGTAGAAGTGACTCGCCGAGGTTTGGCACGTTGTCTGGAGGGACAGGTCCTGGTGGGTGCGACGATACGCAACGCGCAACTGCGTTACCCCGTTCCTGAGCAGCTGGCCGATACCGCCCCCAATCTGGTGCTGGCGTTGGTGCGGCGTGCCAAGTATCTGATCATCGAGACATCGCGTGCCGCCATCATCATACATTTGGGGATGAGTGGCACATTGCGCTATCTAAGCGTTGCTACTGCGCCCTCGCGTCATGATCATGTGGACCTTCATTTGGCACAGGGGGGGTGTGTACGTTATCGGGATCCGCGCCGTTTCGGCGCATGGCTGTGGGTGGAGCGTCCTGATGCGGAAGCGGTCAATTGGTGGGAATCTGATGAGCGATTGCGACAGTTGGGACCAGAACCTTTTGATCCCGCCCTTACTGCGGAGTGTTGGTACCGTGCTACCCGGGGCAAAAAACAGGAAGTCAAACGCTGGTTGATGGATGGGCGGGCGGTGGTAGGGGCAGGGAATATCTACGCAGCAGAAAGTCTGTTTCTGGCAGGAATTGATCCGCGTCGCTCGGTTGGAAGCATGGGTCGTGTGCGCTATGCCCGGTTGCTGGAGGCATTGCGGCGGGTTCTCGACCAGGCTATCGAGGCGGGGGGAAGCACCCTTCGGGACTTTGTGGATGATCGTGGAGAAATGGGTTACTTTCAGCATTCTCACCACGTCTACGGGCGGGCTGGGAAACCTTGTCTGTTATGTGCTACCGAATTGCGCCAGATTCGTCAGGGGCAACGCACGACGGTATTTTGTCCGGTGTGTCAGCGCTGATCGAGGTTGCCGGACAAGCGGGTGATGATATCCCGGTGGAGAGGGCGGAAGGATTGGGAATCGGATACAGAAAATCCCAAATCGTGCAGTTGGCCGTTGTCCAGGCCATATACCCAGGCATGGACGGTCAAGGGTTGACCGCGTTCCCAAGCATCCTGTACCACAGTAGTTTGGCAGACATTCATCGCCTGCTCAATGGCATTGAGTTCACAGAGGCGGTCATGGCGCTGTTCAATTGGACAATTTTCCAAGAGATGGGCATGTTTTTCCTGAACATCGCGCACATGGCGTAGCCAGTTGTCGGCAATACCCACGCGTTTATCCGTAAAACAGGCCAGAACGCCTGAGCAACCGTAGTGGCCCACGACCATGATATGGCGAACTTTGAGTTGGTCGACGGCGAACTGCAATACGGACAGGGAATTCAGGTCGCTATGCACCACCACGTTGGCGATGTTGCGATGCACGAAGACTTCTCCAGGAGCCAAGCCGGTAATCTGGTTGGCAGGGACGCGTGAGTCTGAACAACCGATCCACAGATAATCCGGATTCTGTTGACTGGCCAGTGACCTGAAGAAACTGGGATCCTGGGCGAGTACGGAATCAACCCACTGCTGGTTATTATCGAACAGATGCTGCAAGGGATGGGGGTGGGGCATCTCACACCATTCTCGAAAAGTCAGTCAAACCCGACGATTATATCCCGAACGGTGGTGGGAATGGTTATGGTTGTTTGGGTCGCATATTGAAAAGTGGCCAAATTGCGGTCAGCAGGCATACCATTGTGATTCCCTTTTGAAAAGGTTGAATACCGGGCATACCATTGGGGCCACGCCAGAGATCGTAGAAGGCCAGCGCCAGGAGGATGAGCAGCGCTATTCCCCGACCACGATCTTGCCCTTGTGGCCAGCGGTGTGCCATCAGAATTCCCAGCATGGCGCAGATCCAGCCCCCTGCAGCGCCGACGAGAACGTCAAGAGGCCAGTGAACGCCCAAGGCGATGCGTGAATAGCCCACCGCCCCGGCGAGCAGAACCAAAGCGACAAGCCAGCGGGTGCGTAGCGGGAAGCCAAGTACAAACAGGCCGATCACGGTAAATATGGCCGTGGTATGACCCGATGGAAATGAACTGTGCAGCAATCGAGGACCAATGACGGATACGGTGAGCACGGCAGGTGGGCGTGGTGCATCAAACCAATGTTTCAAGCCATGGGAAAACAGAAAAGCGAGTAGGGCGGCCAACAGACCAGCCCACAGCAAATCGGGCCGACGGCGCCACCAGGGTAAGAGGCAAAGTGGAGCCAATGCGGCATCGCCCATGGTCGTCAGGTGGCTCCATACCCACGCAGGGAGTGCGTGGGAAATTTGATTGAGCCATAAAAACAGGGCTACATTGCTATGAGTAACCAGAATTTCCAGAGCCAGTCCCAGGCATAGGAGAGGGAGGACCCAGCATCGTTGTGGTGTCATGTCAGAAGTCTCTATCAAGGGATGCGCACCAGATACAGTCCCCCGATTTGTTGAATGGTTTCATAGGGGGGCAAATTATGCAGGTAATCGGCGCGCAGGAATACCCAGTCCCCGGATCGGGGGGGGCGATTTATCGTGGGATGACCCAGTGCGACGGCAAAACTGGGCATTCGGTTATCCGCTACGATGGGACCGTTATGGTTCCGTGCTATCGCTGCCAATTGGAGTACCGGTGCCTGTTGCAGTTGGGCGGCCAATGGGAGAAACAGACCGACGATCCAGCAGGTTCCCAGTATGCCATTCAATCCTAAAAGCCATGCACGGTGATCTGCCTGATACCAATGCGAACGGATATAAGCCACTATTAACACGGTGAGCAGCGCCAGCGTTCCCCAGCGCTCCCACCACAGGATAGTCCACAGATTTTGACCCTGAGCCACCAGTGCCTTTTGGTAGGGGTTGGCTAGTGTTTGTGAGAGATACTGCAGGTAGCGGGGAGTGATCGCACCAACCAACAGCATGATCATACCGGGCACAGCGAGGGATATCCATGAGCGCAAGGCATGACGGTGATGAGCCATGAACAGCACCAGAGGGGGGAGACCGACCAGCAAATAATGGGGAAGCTTGGTATGAGCCACAGAAAACAGAACAAAAACGGTGAGAAACCACAGAAGTAAAAACTGGTTGAGGGGAGTGATGCGGTGGCTTAGGGTTTGTTGCAAGCCGCGGAACAACAAGGGGGTATGAGGCCAGGCGAGTATCAGCAGGACCGGAAAATAATAGAATAGACTGCCACCATGACCTTGCAGGGATCCGGTTAGGCGACCCAAATTTTCGCGCAACACGAAGTCATCGATGAAGTGAGTTCCCATGCGATGATACTGGAGACCATACCAGGGGAGGGCGATGAGGCAGAAAGTCAACCACCCCCAACGGTGGAATGCATGATGAAACCAACGTCGTCCTTCCCCATGGAGCAGATAAAAAACCAGGCTCGTGATCAAGGGAATCGCTACGGCAACTGGGCCCTTGGCAAGAAACCCCAGGGCCATCCACACAAAGATACGCCAGTTCGTCCAGAGGTCATCTTGTTGCCAGACACGGTAGATGTCAAACAGGGTCAGAGTGGTTAACAGGCAGAGTATGCCGTCCATGGCGGCAGCATGGGCCGATACCATGACGCTGAGCGAGGTGGCGGTCAGTAATGCGGCCAGATCACCGGTTTCCTCGTCTTGCCATTGTCGCTGTGCGAAACGACCGATGGCGAGAATCCATAGCAGGCAAGCCAACATGGAAGGTAAGCGAAAGATACCGGGATGGGCCCCCCATAGAGAGACCAAAGGAGCTTGTAGCCAGAAGGCCAGAATGGGTTTTTCAAAGAATGGCTGACCATTCAGGGTGGGAGTGATGTAATCTCCACGATGCGCCATTTCCACAGCAACCTCGGCATACTCCCCTTCATCTTCATCAAACAAGGGGAGTTGCCACAAGGTTACCCAGAGGGCCAATAGCGCCAGCAGTAGCAGCCATTGCAGACGGCGCGAGGTCCTCCGGGATGACATGCCGGGACTCAACCCATGCGTTTTCTGGCGGGAGCGCGATCGGCAGGGCGTGCATCACTCCAGGAACCACGGCCATCGCGACGAGCTGAAGGTTGGCCGGATGAACCGCCGGGACGATGGCGCGCTCCTGAGGCGGGAGCAGTTCGTCCAGGACGCGGTGCCGGGCGTATCGGAGTTTTGGGTTCCAGGCCCGCGACGGTATGAACAGGCAGGGTCTTGCCTGTGAAGCGCTCGATACGTTGCAATTGGACGTAGTCACGGCTGCTGGCCAGGGAAATGGCAATGCCTTTGTTGCCAGCTCGTCCTGTGCGGCCGATACGGTGAACGTAATCTTCGGCAACTTTGGGCAGGTCGTAATTGATGACATGGCTGATACCCGCCACATCGATCCCTCGTGCGGCCACATCCGTGGCAACCAGCAAACGGTAACGTCCGCGCCGTAGTCCATCCAGTGTACGGTTGCGTGCGCCTTGGTGCATATCACCGTGCAGAGCCGCTGCTGCATGCCCCTGACCACTCAAATCGTCAGCCAGTAAGTCAGCATCGCGCTTGGTTGCTGTAAAAATGATCGCCTGATTGATGTCGGCATCAAGCAGCAGGTGGGATAACAGGCGGTTCTTGTGGGCCAGATTGTCTACATAATGCAGACGTTGTTCGATATTTTCGTGGGCAGCCTTTAGGGAAGTGGCTTCGATGCGCGTAGGATTACGCAACAAGGTCTCTGCCAGACGGGCGATGGGTTTATCGAATGTTGCTGAAAACATCAGGGTTTGCCGGGTTGCCGGGGTGGCGGCGGCGATTTGGTTGACATCCTCGATGAAACCCATGTCGAGCATGCGATCGGCTTCGTCAAGAACCAACATTTCCACTTGGGAGAGATCCACACGACGGCTGTTCATCTGGTCCAGAAGGCGTCCGGGAGTTGCGACCAGAATATCAAAAGGGCGGGACAGCATGCGGTTTTGGACCGGGTACGGTGTCCCACCGAGGAGAGTGACGGTACGAATCTGTTTCAGATTTTTCCCGTAGGTATTGGCGGCTTGTGTGATTTGGGTGGCCAATTCCCGGGTGGGAGAGAGTACCAGTAATCGGGGGCCACGGCCACTCAGGGGGCGCGTTGCCAGACGGTGCAGTGCTGGGAGCATGAATGCTGCGGTCTTTCCAGATCCCGTGCGCGAAGTAACCATCAAGTCGGCTCCACCGAGCAGTGCTGGGATGGCCTGGGCCTGAACAGGTGTGGGTTCGTGGTAACCTGCCTCATGAATGGCACTGAGCAGGCGTGGATCGAGTTGTAGAGCGTCAAACGTAGAAGTCGTCAATTGAGTTCCTTGGTAGTGACGAGGCAACAGGTTGACACGCCCTGATATAGGGTTTGCATAGCCTCGATAATCAATAGCGGAAGTCCGCCGGCAAGAAGTCACTAACCGGCATTGCACATTCGTGAATACGAATGAAAGAAGGTCAGGGACAGCATAACACCTGTGAGTTACGGGCCGAATGATAGCACGTTTTTTTCGGGCATACCAATTTTTGTGGATTTATTCCGGTTGAACAGTGGCAGACTCGGGGTCTCTGAGTGCGCGGCGCAAGATTTTTCCGATGGGGGAATGGGGGAGTGACGAACGAAATTCGATATGACGAGGGCATTTGTACCCGGTCAGTTGCTCATGACAATAGGCGCGTACAGTGGCTTCATCGAGCGATGTCTGGCGTGCCACGATAAATACCTTGATGGCTTCTCCCGAGTGCGCATCGGGAACCCCGATGGCAGCGACTTCAGCGATATCGGGGTGATGTGACAGGACCTCTTCGATCTCTGAGGGGTATACATTGAATCCCGAGACTTTGATCATGTCCTTTTTTCGTTCCAGAAGTTTCAGATGACCGATATCGGTCCACTGCCCCATGTCGCCGGTGCGAAAAAAATTATCTGGCCAGAATGCCAGGCGGGTTTCCTCGGCTTGTCGCCAATAGCCCTGCATGACCTGTGGTCCACGGATACAGATTTCACCGGGGTGTCCAGCAGGAACCGGGTGTCCCTCGTCGTCCCGCAATTCCACGGTAGTACCGATAACGGGGATACCCACCGTACCGTCATTGAGAGGGGTTAGAATCGGATGAATGGAAACCGCAGGAGAGGTCTCCGAAAGACCGTAGGCCTGGTTGATCGGGCAGCCGGTCAAGGTATGCCAGCGTTGGGCGATGATCTCCTGAACAGCCATGCCGCCGCCTAATGTGACTTTGAGTGCGGAGAAGTCCAAATGACTAAAGTCTGGGTAGTCAAGCAATGCAGAAAACAAGGTGTTGACACCGGTGATGGTTGTAAAGCGGAATTTTTTAAGTGCGCCAACGAAAGCGGGTATATCTCGGGGATTGGGAATCAGCAGATTGGTTGCCCCAAGCTTCCAGAATAACAGACAGTTAGCGGTCAATGCGAAAATATGGTAGAGCGGTAGGGCGGTGACAATTTTCTCTTGGCATTCGACAAAACAGGAGCCCGCCCAGTGATCGGCCTGTCTCAGATTGGCCATCAGATTGCCATGAGTCAGCATGGCGCCCTTGGAGCGGCCGGTGGTTCCCCCAGTATACTGTAAAAAGGCCAGATTGCTGGCTCCCAGCGAAGGAGAGGTGAAAGGCAACGTGGCACCATGCTGTAATACCTCGGGCAGGTGATATACCCCCGGCAGGTGCCAGGCAGGAATGGTCTTTTTCCAGTAACGCAAGATTCCGTTGATCAGGTGGCCGCGCCATTCCATCAAGTCTCCAACTTGGGTGACGATGATGTGGCGCAAACTGGGAACATGGATTTGCTGGACGGTATGGGCAAAATTTTCCAGGACAAGCATGAACTCGGCTTCGGCATCGCGCAACTGGAATTCCAATTCATGGGGGGTATACAGGGGGTTGCAATTGACGACGACTCCCCCGGCACGCAGGATGCCGTAGATGGCGACGGGATATTGCAGCAGATTGGGCAGCATGACCGCCACCCGTGTGCCGGGAACCACTCCCTGGTCTTGTAACCAGGCGGCCCACTGAAGTGACAAGGTTTCTATTTGAGCATAACTCAGCGAATGGCTGAGACAGCAAAAAGCGGGTAAATCAGCATAAACTCGACAAGCACGTGCCAGAAAACGATCCAAGGTTGCTTCATCCAGCAACGCAGAAGGCATCATGGTGGTGAGAGAAGAATCAGCCATGAGGATCAGTGTGCCAGATTGGTGAGTCTAAGGCAAAGTCTTTCTTCGCCAAGGTTTGGCTGTCTGACCGCTCCATTGTTCCAGTTGGGATTCAATCCAGTTCTCGGCGGCGCGATTGAGCGCTGTGGCATCCCCGGAAAGAGGGGAGACGGGAGGGGCGAAAGCCAGATGAATGATACCAGGGGATTTGTTCAGTATGCCTTTTTTCCAGAAATTTCCAGCATCATGAGCCATGGCTACAATCGGGACACCCGCTGCCTGGGCCAGTAGGGTGCCACCTGGGGCATAACGACCTCGGTACCCGTAAGGTACCCGAGTTCCCTCCGGAAATATTACCACGACCAAACCTCGGGCCAAACGCTCTTGTCCCTGGTTTAATACCTGTTGAAAAGCTTCACGTCGTTGGTCGCGGTCAATGGCGATGGGATCGAGTACACGCATTCCCCATCCGAAGAACGGAATAGACAATAACTCCTTTTTCAGAACAAACACATGGGGAGGGAAAAATGCAGGAAAAAACATGGTTTCCCAAGCTGATTGATGCTTGGCCAACAAGACGAAGGGGCCGGAGGGCAGATGTTCCCAACCTGTGATTTCATGGCGGATGCCGCAGATCCAGCGTGCCATTCTGAGCATCAGGCGGCACCAGGCTCCAGAAAAGTAGCGTGGTCCCGTTGCCCCAAAGGGAGCCGTGCAGACCATCAGCAGGGCATACACAGGGGTCGTGAATAACTGTATCAGAGCAAATAGCAGAGCGCGTGCCAATCTCATGGATCAACGTTTTCCCAGCAGTGCTTTGACGGCTTCATGAAGGTTGTCATGAATTTGCGTGGTCGGTGGAAGTTCACCTGCTTCTAGTGTTTTTTTACCCTTGCCCGTGAGGACCAGGATCGGTTGTGCTTGCATTTTATCTGCCGCCACCAGATCACGTAAGGAATCACCGATTGCAGGGACTCCTGTCAGAGGCATGTTATAGCGTTGACTGATTTCTTCAAACAGTCCTGTCCCAGGTTTGCGGCACTGGCATCGGGCTTCACGAGCATGGGGGCAAAAGAAAATAGCCTCGATGAACCCCCCTTGCTGAGAGATGGTATCGATCATTTTCTGATGGATGGCGTTCAATGTGGCGAGATCAAACAAGCCACGGGCAATACCGGACTGGTTGGTTGCCACGACCACCCGATACCCCGCCTGGTTGAGTCGGGAAATGGCGGTTAAACTGCCAGGAATCGGGACCCATTCTTCGGGGCTTTTGATGAAGCGGTCGCTATCGGCATTGATGACACCATCGCGGTCGAGAATGATCAGTGACATGGGTAGACTGAATATGCGTATCTAGGGTTTGAGACAGGACAGGTCCCCGACGCAGGTCATCAGGGATTCCAGTTGAACAAGCAGACCCAGGCGGCGGTTTCTTAGGGTTGGATCCGGACAGAGTACAAGTATTTCTTCAAAAAAGCGTTCGACTGGAGAGTGTAGTTGAGCCAACTGGTGTAATGCGCCAGAGAAGTTCCCTTGGGCCAGATGATGATGGACGGGATCACCCAGGGCCCGTAGACATTCCTCCAAGGCTATTTCAGCTGGTTCTTGCAAGGGGATATCAGGAATGTCCTGGATATCTGAAGAGGACTTTTTGAGCAGGTTGCGTACTCGTTTATGAGCGGCAGCCAGTCCTTGAGCTTCTGGTTGAAGACGGAAGGATTTCAGCGCATCAAGTCGTGCCGGTACACTGGCCAGATGATCCGGCAAAGGAGTGATGGCATCGATCAGAGTGGATTCATAGCCGCGTTCGCGCAGATACCCGCGCAGTCGTTCCTGGATGAAGTCAGGCAGCGATGCCAGTGCCTGGGGTTCCAGCACGCCAGGAGGAAAAGTGGCTTCGGTCCACTTCAGCAGAGAAGACCATGTCAGAGGCAACTTTCCTTCGATGAGTAGGCGCAGGATACCCAATGTGGCGCGACGCAGCGCAAAGGGGTCACGATCTCCTGTAGGGATTAGCCCCACGCCATAAATACCCACCAGAGTTTCGAGTTTGTCAGCCAGCGCCAACACACGACCCAGTATTGAGTCCGGGAGGACATCTCCAGCGAAACGTGGTTGGTAGTGACTGCCGATGGCCTCACAAATCGAAGAAGGCTGGCCTTCCAGTCGAGCATATTCCATGCCCATTCGGCCTTGCAATTCAGGAAACTCTCCCACCATCTCGGTGACCAGATCTGCTTTCATCAGACGTGCCGCTTGACATGCCATTTCGGAGTCGAGGGATAGGTGGTGCGCCATGCGCCCAGTCAGGGCGACCAAGCGTTCAACACGGTCAGCCAGACTGCCCAGACGCTGTTGATAGACGACTGCCGATAGTCGAGATAGTCGTTGAGCCAAGGGGATTTTCTTATCCTGCTCAAAGAAAAAGCGCGCATCGGCGAGGCGGGCGCGCAATACTCTTTCATTGCCCTGAATGATGGCATGGGGGGTGGAAGTTTCCAGATTACTCACCACCAGAAAACGCGGAACCAGTTTTCCTGTGTCACTTTCTCCCAGCGGAAAGTATTTTTGGTGTTGTTGCATGGACAGGATGAGGCAGTCTTGCGGTACCTGTAAAAATTCAGGATCGAAATGACCTTCGTAGACCACGGGCCATTCCACCAGTGCGCTGACTTCATCCAGTAGCTCAGGGCGTGCCAGTAATCGATGGGGGTGAGCCATGCGTTCAAGAGCTGCGGAAATGCGTTGTCGGCGCGTGGCAAAGGAGGCAACGACATAACCTTTCCGCTCAAGAACGGACTCGTAATCGATGGCGTGGTCGATGATAATGGTTCCAGAGCCCAGCACGCGATGCCCCTGAGTTGTTCGTCCTGCGGTCAACCCCAATAGGGAGATAGGCAGTACTTCGGTGCCATGAAGTGCCACCAGACCATGGACTGGCCTGACGAATGCGCTCTCGTGGGCTCCCCAGCGCATTACCTTGGCAACGGGTAATAGTTTTAGAGCATTTTCCAGAATGTCGGGCAGGAGTGCCGTCAGGGGCTCCCCTTCTTTCAGGTAGCGATGGACATAATATTCCTGGCCCTTGGCATCCTGCTGGATATGCAATGCGTCGAGTGTCGCTCCGCATGACTGGGTAAAGCCAAGCAGCGCTGGACTGGGGTCACCAGAGGGAGTGTGAGCTGCTTTGCGACT
This sequence comes from Pseudomonadota bacterium, assembly GCA_021798835.1. Classification (GTDB taxonomy): domain Bacteria; phylum Pseudomonadota; class Gammaproteobacteria; order Burkholderiales; family Ferrovaceae; genus Ferrovum. Next base: position 102,138 of record JAJZBQ010000006.1, read on the forward strand.
GGGTCCTTTGCGTTCGATCCAGCGTTGTGATTGAGCGTCGGAAACATCTGGGATGAGGACCGCCAAACGGCGTGGGGTAGCATAACTTTGGGCGACACTTCCGTCGATGAGTTGCTGGCGTGCAAGACCATCTTGAACTTGGGTGGCCAGTGCTTCAGCCAGGCGCATCAGCGACAAGGGGGGCAACTCTTCGGTGAAGAGTTCAATCAGCAGTGCGGCGCGCTTCATGTCTGACTCCCGTTGGATTGGGATATCAAGGGAAAACCCAGCGCTTCCCGTTTGTCATGATAAGCCTGGGCGATCTGGCGCGACAGATGACGGATGCGACCGATATAGCCCGCTCTCTCGGTGACGGAGATAACCCCGGCGGCATCCAGTAAATTGAAAGTGTGGGAACATTTTAGTGCCATTTCGTAGGCGGGCAGGGGAAGTTGTGCAGTGATCAGTCGTGTGGCCTGCGCCTCATATCCAGAGAATTGGGCAAATAGCCAGTCGGTATCGCTGACCTCAAAGTTATAACGTGACTGCTCCACTTCGTTCTGGTGATAGACATCGCTGTAACTCAACCCAGGAGTCCAGACGAGGTCGTAAACATTATCGCAACCTTGCAGATACATGGCCAGACGTTCGGTTCCGTAGGTGATTTCGCCCAGTACGGGACGGCAGGACAGTCCCCCCACTTCCTGGAAATAGGTGAACTGAGTCACTTCCATGCCGTTGAGCCAGACTTCCCAACCCAGTCCCCAGGCTCCCAGTGTGGGGTTTTCCCAATCGTCTTCGACAAAACGAATATCGTTTTGTCGTGGATCGATACCGAGCGTTGCCAGAGATTGCAGATATAGTTCCTGGATGTTTTCCGGAGAGGGTTTGAGGACTACCTGAAACTGATAATAATGTTGCAGGCGATTGGGATTGTCGCCATAGCGTCCATCTTTGGGGCGACGCGAGGGTTGTACAAAAGCGGCTTTCCAGGGTTCTGGTCCGATGGCACGCAAAAATGTGGCTGGGTGGGAGGTTCCGGCTCCTACTTCCATATCGAAGGGTTGCAGAATGGCGCAGCCTTGCTCATTCCAAAACTGTTGCAGACGCAGAATCATGGCTTGGAAGGTCAACATGATGAATTACCGGGTATTGGCAGATTGGATGATGGCCCACAGACCCAGGGCAAGAAACCAGAGCAGGGACCACTCGGAAATTGCCAGGCCTGCGAATTTCCATCCCACGACAGCGCATTCTCCAGATCCTTTGAGCACGATCTGCAGGGCGTTGAAAAATGGATGGGCCTTGAGGATATAGTTGAGGCCGGGCCCACAACTGGGGACTTGATCGGGAGGGAGATGTTGCAACCAGACTTGACGCGCGGCTATGGCAGCACCCAGGCTGGCGAAACCGCCGCCCAGAATGGCATAGAGTCGTATCAGTTTGGGGGATTGGGGATCATGGATAGTTCCCAGCAGAAATACCAGCCCGAGTGTTGTCATGGCAACCCGCTGAAAAATGCACAAAGGACAGGGTTCTTCCCCCTTGACTTGTTGCAGATACAAAGCAAAGACAATCAGGCTGGTGGCAACAATGAAGCCGAGAGCGTAGCAGATACGACGGGGAAACGGGATTTTCATGGCAGAGGATGCCAGCGCCAAGCCAGCAAAAGAGAAATGAGACAAACCGTAAGGATACCGTAATTTCCCATCATGACAAAAGGGGTGCTACCTGTCATACCGTGAATGGTGCCGTTCAGGGTGGCGATTTCCTGTCGTGGCGCCCTCGACAGCACCGCTCCCTGAGGGGTGATGATGGCCGTGACTCCGGTATTGGTGACGCGAAGTAGCGGGCGTCCTGTTTCCAATGCTCGGGTGGCGGCCATCTGCAGATGCTGTTCGGGTCCAATCGAGGAACCAAACCAGCCATCATTGGTGAAATTGGCCAATATCGTGGCCTGTGGCAGGCTTTCACGGACTTCATCGCCAAAGGCATCTTCATAACAGATATCCACGCCAATCCACTGACCTGCCAGATGTAGCGCTGGCTGATGATCTGGGCCGCGTTTCTGGTCATCCAATGGGATATTCAGTACCGTATGAATGAGCGGGGCCAGTACTGCGTTGAACGGGATGAATTCACCAAAGGGAACCAGATGGACTTTGTGATAGCTTTGTGGCGTAGAAGAACCAAAGTTAAAGACGCTGTTGTAGTATTGACCGCGAACCGGTTCAGAAAACAGCCCCATCAGAATGTCTCGGTGGCTGTCGATAGACCAGTTTTGCAGGGCATCGTGGTATTCAGGGGGCATGTCTTCCAAGGTATAAGGTAAGGCGCTTTCCGGTAGCAGGATCAATCGGCCAGTGCTGGAGAATATTAGCTGGTTGTAGCGCTGGATGATGTGGCTACGACTTTCCGTCATGAATTTCATATCCTGTGGAATATTTCCCTGCAGTAGGCTTACGGTGAGGGAAGGGTCCGTCGGGTGGGTCCAAGGAATGAATTTGAGCAGTGATCCTAACCCCAGGGTGATGAGGAGGATCACGCACGATTTCCAGCGCTCTCTGGCAAGTGTGGACGATAGCAGCAACATGGTTGCTCCGCTCACTATCAGTGAGGCCCAACTGGCACCAAAGACCCCCATTACCGGGATGTAGCCAGCCAGCGGGCCAGGGAGTTGAGCGTAACCCAGGGAGAGCCAGGGAAAGCCTGTGAATAGCCAACTCCGTACCCATTCCATGAGTGTCCAGATGGCGGGGGTAACCAGAAGCCACCGCACTACTGGTCGCGAACGGTGGCACCACGACAGTAAACCAGCGAAAGCCGGGAATAGAGCAAGATAAGCGGCGAATAGGGTAATGACCCCCAGGGCCAGAGGCAGAGGCATTCCGCCATAATCATGCAGGCTGACTTCGATCCATGAAATTCCAGCCCCAAAGCACCCCATTCCCCACCACCAACCCAGTACAAATGCCTCACGTCGGTTCAATGCGCGTTGCCAGACCCATTCCAGCCCCAAAAAAGCCAACAGTGGCGCGGGCCAGAATGACCAGGGGGCAAAACCAAAGACGGCCAATGCCCCTGCGGTAAGGGTCAGCAGGAAAGTCCAGTATTTCATTATTGATGGTCGGATAGCGGGGTCGAGGAAGGCAGGCGACCTACAGAGACCAGGTGTAGGCGGCGACTATCTGAGCGCAGTATGCGGAAATTCCAGCCATCGATAGTGATCTGTTCGCCACGTTTGGGCAAGCGGCCAAAGTGAGTGAGAATCAGGCCACCGATGGTGTCGATGCCCTGAGCGTGCAGATGAGAGCCCAGTATTTGATTGAAGTCATCCAGTTCGGTGGTGGCCTTGACTCGGTAGCGCCCCGCGGCTTCTGCCACGATATTGTCCTCGGTTTCATCAAAGTCGAATTCGTCTTCGATGTCCCCGACGATCTGCTCCAGTACGTCTTCAATGGTGACCAACCCGGAAACCCCGCCGTATTCGTCCACGACGATGGCCATGTGATTGCGGTTAGAACGAAACTCGCGCAGCAATACATTGAGACGTTTGGCCTCAGGTACAAAAATGGCAGGGCGCAATATGTCACGTACGGGAAAGGGTTCTCCAGGTTTGTAACGCAACATGTCCTTGGCGAGAAGAATACCGATGACACGATCTTTATCGCCATCGATGGCCGGGAAGCGCGAATGGGTGGTCTCGATCAGACGATCAATGATGGCTTCGGGAGTATCATTGACATCGATGACATCAATTTGGGCGCGTGGGATCATGACATCGCGTACCTGTAGGTCTGCAACGCCCAACACGCCTTCCATCATGCTTAGTGCATCGGTATCAAGCAGGTTCTTGTCCAGGGCCTGATGCAGGATGGTGATGAGTTCTTCGCGATTTTCTGGTTCGTGGTGTAGCCACTGTGTCAGCCGTTCCAGCAAAGAGGGACGGTGAGGTTCTTCAACCATGATGGTAGACCTCTGCGTAGGGATCGGCTATCTGAAATTTTGCCAGAATCTCAGTCTCACGTTGTTCCATGACACGGGCTTCAGATTCCAATTCATGGTCGTGACCCTGCAAATGCAGGGCTCCGTGGATGATGAGATGGGCATAGTGGTGCATGGGGGTCTTTCCTTGCTGGCGTGCCTCTTCACGGACGACAGGGGCGCAAAGCACCAAGTCGCCTTGCACCTTCGTAGAACAGTCATAGGAGAAGGTTAACACGTTGGTGGCGTAGTCTTTGTGACGGTAATCGAGATTTAATTGGTGTCCCTCACGACGATCGACGAAGCGAACGGTTATGGTCGCAGAAGTGTTGAGCGCGGCTCGCAACCACTGGCGAATCTGGCGATCGCTGGGTTGATCGGTCGAGCGACTGGCTCGTTGTACGGTCAGTTGCAAGCGTTTTATGCGAGGCGTGTCATGGTTGTTCATGGGGAATTTCCATGCCACTGGTCGTAGGCATTGACGATTTGCTGAACCAGTGGGTGGCGAACCACGTCTTCAGCCTGGAAAATAGTGAATCCGATACCTTCCACACGCTGGAGTACGTTACGGGCCTCAATTAATCCACTTTTTTGATTGCGATGCAGGTCAATTTGGGTGATATCGCCGGTTATAACGGTGCGGGTGCCAAATCCGATCCGTGTCAGAAACATTTTCATTTGCTCGGGAGTCGTATTCTGGGCTTCGTCAAGGATAATGAAACTATGATTCAGGGTTCGTCCGCGCATATAGGCCAAAGGGGCTATCTCAATGATGCCACGGTCAAAAAGGCGGGTTACTCGTTCATGTCCCAACAGGTCGTACAATGCATCCATCAAAGGACGCAGATAAGGGTCGATTTTCTGGTTCAGATCGCCGGGTAGATAACCCAATCGTTCCCCGGCTTCTACAGCCGGGCGCACCAGCATGATGCGCGAGACATCGTCTCGTTCCAAAGCCTCGACGGCAGCGGCAATGGCCAGAAAAGTCTTTCCAGTTCCGGCAGGACCTACTCCGAAGGTCAGTGCGTGGCTTCGTATCTGTTCAAGGTACTGTTGCTGGCGGAGCGAACGGGTTTCAATGGTAAAGGTGGAGGTTTTTAGGGTCAAAGGATTGCGAGTCGACGAAAGGGAAGTGGAATCTGGATTGAGATGGGTCAGGATCTGGAAAACGTGTTCGGGGTTGATGGGATGGCGTGCCTGAGCGTAGCAGAGTTGCAAGGCGGTTTGAGCCTTTTTCAGAGTTTCTTTATCCGGACCACTGAGTTGGAAGACAGCGCCGCGACGTCTGAGGTCGATCTGAAAATGACGAGCGATGAAAGGCAGATTTTCATCAAGAATTCCACACAAATTGGCCAACCACTGATTGTTGGCTGGTTCCAGTTCAAATTCAAGATGAGAATTCAGCGAATGATCGGGCATTTATGCGACGTTGAAAACTTCGGCACGCAGAGTATAGGTGGCCGTGGCCGTGATGCGTACATCGATGAATCGACCGATCAGCGAGGATTCACCCGGGAAGTTGACTACGCGGTTGTTGTCGGTACGTCCCCGCAATTCCAGACTATCGCGACGTGCGTGACCATCAACCAGGATACGTTGCACCGTGCCGACCATGGCTTCGCTGATGCCTCGCGCCAGTCCATCTGACTTGGCGAGAAGAGTTTGAACCCGTGCTCGTTTGACTTCCAGAGGGACATCGTCAGGTAAATTGGCGGCGGGGGTTCCTGGTCGTGGGCTATACATAAATGCATATCCTCCATCAAAGCCGATTTGATCGATCAGGTGCAAGGTGGCCTCAAAATCCTCGTCTGTTTCGCCAGGGAATCCGACAATGAAGTCGCTGGTCAAAGACAGATCAGGCCGAGCTTGACGCAACATCCGGATTTTATCCAGATATTGAGTTGCGCTGTAGCCGCGTTTCATGGCCGTCAAAATTCGGTCTGACCCCGATTGCAGAGGCAGATGGATCTGGCTGGAAAGTTTGGGTAGACGAGCGTGTGCTTCAGCCAGCCGAGAAGTGACTTCGAGAGGATGGCTGGTGGTGTAGCGAACCCGCTCAATGTACGGAAGTTGGCAGATGGATTCCAGTAGTTCTGCAAAATCCACATCATTGCCATCATCGCGCAATTCCAGGTAGGCATTGACATTCTGCCCCAGCAGAGTAACCTCTCTGACACCTTGTTGGCTCAATTCGTTAATTTCATCGAGGATGGCTTGGCTGGGGCGTGAAAACTCCTCTCCGCGTGTGTAAGGGACGACACAAAAACTGCAGTATTTGCTACATCCTTCCATGATGGATACGAAGGCCGTGGGGCCTTCAGCGCGTACGGGAGGGAGGTTATCGAACTTCTCGATTTCTGGAAACGAGATGTCAACCTGACTTTGCTGTTTCAGGTGTTGTTGTTGCATCATGTCAGGCAAGCGGTGTAAGGTTTGCGGGCCGAATACCACGTCTACATAAGGAGCGCGTGTCAGTAGAGCCTCTCCTTCCTGGCTGGCGACACAACCACCGACAGCAATAACTACATCGGGCCTATCCTGTTTTAACTCGTGAGCGCGACCCAATTCCGAAAAAAACTTTTCTTCGGCTTTTTCGCGCACCGAGCAGGTATTGAAGACGATCAGATTGGCTTCAGTCATATTGTCGGTGGGTTCCATGGCATGACTTTTCTGCATCAGGGCGATGATTTTGTCGGTATCGTAGACATTCATCTGGCAACCAAACGTCTTGATGTGAATTTTTTTGCCAGCGCGGCGATGAGTGGGGGAATCCATGTTCAGTACAAATCCGGAATATAAATTTCAGCCGCTACCTGGCAGATCAGTGAGGTAATCTGCCGAGTTGGGGCAATTGGGCCATGGGTGACATGATAACAAAGTCTGGGGGGTTGAGTAGGATTGAACTCCCGTGTAGAATACGCACCTGCACTTCATCGTGGCGAATTAGCTCAGCCGGTTAGAGCGACGGAATCATAATCCGCAGGTCCGGGGTTCGAATCCCTGATTCGCCACCATTTATCTATTATAAATCAATAGGTTACTTGTTTGCAACGGTCCGTCGTTGTCTGCATCTTTCCTTATCTGTCTGTTCCAAGTCGCCGACAAATCATGGCTGTAAATCAACGTGCAATTTGCGAGTTGCATCGTGATACAGTTTCCATTGGTCGCAGAGTTCACAAAAAAGATGTTGAACTCCTTGAGTATTCATGATGCCCCTTAGGAAAAATTGGCCACGTCCAATTTAACCCATGCCACCCCGGGCTGCTTTTCCACCACAATTTGGTCACCCTCTAACCGGTAGGTCAGTTGGCAGTTGTGTCTGGGGTTGGACAGTACGTTGGCATTGAAAATCGCCAGATTTTCCCCTGCGGGTCTGCGGACAGATTGCGTCAGAAGACCTGGATGGCCCTCTCGGTGAATCCTTGCTCCTACCGACTGGCAAAGCGCGTAGTCCGACGAATGCAAGAGATCCGGATGTTCATCGGCTGCTTTCCGGAAATCCAACAGTGCCGCATTGCATGCCACCGAGTAGACCTTGCGCTCGGCGATTACTGTCATTCGTTCGAATCCGGCATCACTCAGCAAGCCGCGATACCAGTGGTAGGCAGACTCATGAACCGTCGTCTCGACCGATTCTGATCCGTACCAAACGCCGTGGGTACCATCAGAAAACCGACTGGCTTGCCAATGCTTGAACGGCCAACTGATGGCGTTGAACCATTCGGCATCCTCGAATGGACGATCGATGATGGGCGTGCGCGAGTGGTATGGCGACGGCTTGATTTTGTCTTCCATCTTTTGCGCCAGCAATCCTTCAGCAGGATTATCGGTGAGATCATCGAACAAATCCTGCGACTGCAGCAGAGACACGATGTTTCGAGCGACGTCCTTGTGGATGTCTGCCAGTGCGAGTTGGGCAAACAGGGAGTTCATTCCTGCTCAGCTCAAACGCCGCGTGCGCGGTCCAAATACCCGCGCACCATCAGAAGGCCTGCAAACCCCCACTCCTTGACGATATCCACGGGGGTTAAATTGTCGAATGCCTTGTTGCGGGTGGTCATCCAGCGGTAGGCCAAGTCCCTGTTTTGCGGGAAAAGAAGCCGCAGGTTCTTATGGATACCCAACAAGTGCCCCACGCGCTCGTACTGGTCACGGCTGGTGCCAATCGGCTTACCGCTGCGGTAGTTTGACAACGCAGCTCTGTTGCTGGTGGCGATGCCCAGCAGCGCTGCTTGATCCTCGGTGCTCAACCTCCAGTGATCGAGCAGAGTCATGACCATTTTGGCCAGAGCGCCACGGTCTTGTATCGCGGTTACTTCACGTTCTGCTACGGCCCCCATGGTTCGCTCCTTAATCTGGAGTTTTTCTGAGACTTGAGTATAGTGCATCGTTTCTAAGCAAACAAATAATGTTTTTAATATAACATTGTCGTGCGAAATACCCAGCGCGCTCAATCATCTGAGTTTAGAAGAACGCACGATGATCCAGACTCGGCTTTCAATGGGATTTAAACCTGCTGCGATTGTGCGCGAGTTGGGTCGGTCCGCATCGACTGTCATTCGTGAGTTGAAGCGCAATGGCTGGGTTCGCCCTCCAGCATCTACGAGGATGTCCAAGGGTATCTGGAGGTTATCGTGCCGCAGATGCGGATCAACGGGCACGAACCGTTTGGTGCTTATGCAGATGTACTGCCGGTGTTGGAAGTGGAGTTGCCAATTTTTTGGTTATACGGTGCATGGCTTGCCGAAATGGTTTTGCTGAACCAATATCGTTTCCCGATGGTTATGCGATGAACGTGATGTTTATAATAATCGCCTGGGTAGTAGATTCGATTATGCAAGAGATTTTTGAGGAGGCCCCCATGTCTCTGAGTGACAAGAGAATTGATATTTTCCAGATTGGTGGCTGCATCACCGAGTCGAGTGGCTTGAATGAGGCATTGCTGGAAGAATGGCAATTGCGCATCTGGCACCGTTTCGGTCGAGCATTATCGATTCGTCATGTTGATGCAGGGTCCTGTAATGGTTGTGAACTGGAAATTCAGGCGATGTTGGCCCCGCAGTATGACCTGACCGGATTGGGCATTCATTTTTGCGCCAGTCCCAGACATGCTGATCTGTTACTGGTAACGGGGCCTGTCAGTCGAGCAATGGTGACAGCATTGCATCGTACTTATCAGGCAATGCCTGAACCACGTTGGGTGGTGGCAGTAGGAGACTGCGGGCGGGATGGTGGAATATTCGGCAGTTCCTATGCTTGTTGTGGCGGAGTGGATCAGATAATTCCCGTGGACGTATGGGTCCCGGGGTGTGCGCCAACTCCAAGACAGTTGTTACAGGGTATCTGGGAGGCAGTTACACAACGTCTCCCTTCTTGACATCAGAAGTTGGTTGGTGAGGGTCTTTTGGTGCTGGGTTATGAGATGGTTTGCAGATCATGCTTAATGAGGCGGTTTGGCAAAGTCCATGTCGCGGTTGACCAGTAGTGTGAACGGATAGCCTTTTTTGATGATGATCACCGGACCGATGGCCGCGTCGGCGGCAAAACCGATGCTGGCCGTATTGACTAAAATCTGTCCGGCTGCATCGGTGGTGAGATTATTGCCCATGCCCCCGAGTACAGTGACTCCTCCATTGGGCTGTTGAATGATGCTTGCCAGACCAGCAGTCATAAATTGCCCACCGAGACGTTTCCAGAATCGATTATCTACTTCATCCTGCATTCCGGCTTGTCCGATGGCATCTGATGCGACGGTTTCATCGAGATCATAACTGACCCCGCTGGGAAGAATTAGTCGGTGAAATGAAGCCATCAGCCTTTCTTGACCTGCCAAGATATGGGCGGCAAAAGAACCGATGACCCGACTTCCTTTGGGAATAACCAACATATTGCCTTGCAGGGAATCGTAGACATCTTCCGTAACCTGGGCGGTGATTAGACCAGGTAGGTCGCTGTTGATTTGAGTAATCAATACCGCATTGATAACTGTTCCTTCGAAAACAGGGATTGGCGAGGAAGGTACGTGGGCTTCCAGAGGGCTGGTGTTGTGGTGTGAGCGTGCTGAAGGTTGTGGCGGAGCGGTGGGGGGCGAGGGAATTCCGGGCAAGGGGCTGGGATTCCAAGGTGAAGCACCGATATTCGATAAATTGAACGGGGTATTGAATCCACTCCCTAAACTTGCTGCTCCAAGACCGTTGGTTGAGTAGGGAATCGTGGGTGGTGGTGATGCGTTGTCTTCTGAATTGGTGGCCAGTGGTACCGATTGCGTGGGCAGATGGGTGAGTGCCAGAATTGGACTGGCAGCGATTTGTGCTTGAAGGCGGGCCGTGGCTGCGGCCGCATCGGTACGTTGTTGTTGATCGGCATCGCTGGTTTTTTCGGGTGGTGGTTCTGGGAGAGGTAGAGCTTGTGTGATCTGTTCGTGTGCCAATTCTTGTTGCAGTGGCGCCAATGCCGGTGCTTGTCCCAGAACCATGGCAGTCGCAGTATCTGTACTGGCTGGCTGACTGGCGGCACGTACTCGTCCAATGAGATTTTGCGCAGCGAACCCGAGGAGGACGATGAGCCCCAATCCTACCGCGACCCACAGGTGCAGGTGTCGCCTTATTTTTCCTGTTGGGGGGCTGCGCTGTTCGCTGGCCTCTGAAGATTCCTCCCAAATACCATCATTCATGAGAAGGATTGCCGTAGGCTCGGTTGGTGATAGTGACTTCTGTTTTGCCCAGTTTGAGGAGAAAGCGTGGCATCAGACGCTGTACCACGAAGTAGGGGCTATGTAATAGATAGTTGATCAATTGTGGACCATCCGGGCCCACCATGAATAAGGCTGGCAGGACCTGTGGTTGCCCCATGTCAATCCATGTGAAGTGACCGTCATCGAAGACGGCTTTGGGGCGAAACTCTGCTTCTCCCTCAATGGTGTAATCACGATTGCGCGGAGTTGGAATGAGTGCAATGGGTGGAGGATTTGCCGAGTGTTGAGGTATTGCGGGAGGAATCGTCCAGCGTACCCGCAATAGCCAGGCTCCTGTGGTATTGGTACTGTGCAGTACCAGAGGATAAACACGTTGATTGGTGACTAAGGTTGCTGCGGTAAACAGTCCGGTATGTAACGGTTTGATGAATAGATGTCCCGGCAGTTCTTCAACACGCCATTGGATGGTATCGCCGAGTGCCAGCCCAGTAATTTTTTCCTCAGGGGCAAGTTCTATGTCTGTGGGGACACCTGGAACGGTGGTAATCTCGGTAACGGATTCTGCATCGTAGGGTTGTATCAAAGTCCGTGGCGGGGTTCCTGAAACATCACGGGAGTACCCTGCCAACATGATTAGGAGCGTGGCCACGGGCGCTATATACGATTGAGGTCGTCGTCCGAAAAAACCGAATTGGGCCATCGTGTCATTGCTCCAGATCACTGTTAACAAGAAAATGGGTGATCAGGAGGCCGGCAGGATTTTCCAGAACATCCGTTTCCTGTTGGGGAGCCACTACGGCAAAATGCAAAGTCAATACAAATTTTTTGCGAAGGGCCATGGGGTTCCCGACGTTGCGCTCTTCTGTGGTGACGCGTACCAGCGCTGCCCCTTCATCGATCATCGAAATACTGGAGATGGACACGGTTCTAGTCAAGGTTGGATCTTTGCGTAATTCAGCCAAGGGTTGGTGGCGTTGAACCCAGTCGGTGAATTCGACCGTTGCCTTGCTGCGCGTCAATCGATAGGCAGAAGCCAGGTTAGTGCTGCTCAGATGGGGATCAAGAGTAAGCAACTGACGTACCCATTGGGCTAGAAAATAACGCTTTATGGCTTCATCGGGTTGATAGGGATGAACCTGCGTAGTGGCGATGCCCATGGCACCGTTTTCAGTTCTATTGAGGATGAATGGAACGACTCGCTTCAAGGGAAACAAACCAAATAGGGTAACGCCGCTGACCAGCAAACCTAAACCTAGAATAAGACTGATGAGAAACCACCGATTGCGTTCCACGGTTGCGGCTCCCTGGACTTCAAACCAGGCCTGAACAACTCGGGGATTGGCTTCCGGTGGTGTCTGTTCGGGAATTGGCGCGCTACCAGAGTGCCTAAACCGAAAAATCATAGAGAGATCCTGGAATTGTGGAGGGTTGAAGTGACCATTTCATCATGAACAGTCTGGTGTGAATGATGAAGAATCAGCGTAGATTGAAAGTGTTTGACGAAGCCGACACCGTTGGTTCAAGCGCCTGGGGGGGGCTTGTGGTATCTTTAGAACCTGTCAAAGGTGAAAAAGCCTTGCCACTGTTTTTTTATTTCAGGAGTTTGATCATGGGTGCTATTTTTCAATCTTTGGGTCGTACGGTTACTGCAGGTTTTGTCCTGCTGGCCCTGATACTGGGGATCGTCGGGGCGGGACAGGTTGACTTGATGTCTCATAACTGGTGGACTTTTGCTTTCCGCTGGTTGCATGTGACCGTGGCCATTATGTGGATCGGGCTATTGTGGTATTTCAATTTTGTCCAGATTCCCTCCATGCCCAAGATCCCGGATGAACAAAAGCCGGCCATTTCCAAAGTGATCGCTCCTACGGCTCTGTTCTGGTTTCGCTGGGCTGCTTTGGCGACGGTGATTATGGGTCTCGGACTCGCGTCCATGAATGGTTATGTCATGCAAGCCTTGACGTTGCGTGAGGGGGTTGTGCCTATCGGTTTGGGTATGTGGATGGGTCTGATCATGGCGTTCAATGTATGGTTCATTATTTGGCCGAACCAAAAGAAAGCGTTGGGGATCGTTCCCGTCGAGATTTCCGAAAAACCAAAGGCTGCGCGTATGGCCATGCTGGCATCGCGCTTTAATACCATGTTGTCCATACCAGTGATTTTCTGCATGGTGGCCCAGCAGCACGGAGGGCTTTGATTTTTCGGTTTTGCTTATGTATAACGGGGCATAGGGGGAATGACATCACCATTTTGTCCCCGTTGGCGAAGCGCGTGATCCATGAGTACCAGAGCAACCATGGCTTCGACGATGGGAGTAGCGCGGAGACCAACGCACGGGTCGTGTCGGCCGGTGGTTATGACTTCGACGGCTTCTCCGGCACGATTCAATGACTGTCGAGGCAGGCGAATGCTGGAAGTGGGTTTGATGGCCAGATGAGCGATGATGTCCTGTCCTGTGGAAATCCCACCAAGGATTCCCCCGGCGTGATTGGATAGGAATCCTTGGGGAGTCATGGCATCACCGTGCTCGCTGCCGTGTTGTGTCACAACGCGAAAGCCATCACCAATTTCTACCCCCTTGACGGCATTGATGGACATCAATGCATGGGCCAGATCGGCATCAAGACGGTCAAATACGGGTTCTCCCCAACCTGTTGGTACGCCACGTGCCACGACACTGAGGCGAGCTCCTACCGAATCGCCTGAACGCCGCAGTTCATCCATGTAGATTTCCAACGCGGCAACGCGTTCCGGTTCCCCACAAAAAAATGGATTTTGTTCAATGGCTTCCCAGTTTGTGACGGTCAGTGGATGTGGTCCTAACTGGGAAAGCCAGCCTTGAATGCGAATGCCATGACGGGTTGCCAGCCACTTGCGGGCAATGGCCCCCGCAGCCACACGCGCAGCAGTTTCTCGGGCAGATGAGCGTCCGCCGCCGCGGTAATCGCGGTGACCATATTTCTGCAGGTAAGTATAGTCGGCATGACCAGGGCGAAACTGCTGGGCAATCGTCTCATAGTCACGGCTACGTTGATCGGTATTTTTGATGAGGAGTGCGATGGGCGTTCCTGTGGTCAATCCCTCAAAAACTCCCGATAGGATCTCCACTTGATCACCTTCGCGGCGTTGCGTGACGTGACGTGACGTTCCTGGCTTGCGGCGGTCGAGATCGGGTTGGATATCCTCTATGGACAAAGGCAGCCCCGGAGGGCATCCGTCTACCACTGCGCCCAATGCCGGGCCGTGACTTTCGCCAAAAGTGGTGACGCAAAACAGCCTTCCCCAAGTATTGCCGGACATGTTTCATCCTCAAAAAGCAACATCGTAACATGAGCCAACTGGGCGTAACCCATGACGAAGCCTTAAAAGCACGTTATAGTGCGCTTCATGGATACTATATTGCCGTATTTGTTGCCGCCCTGTCCGACACTGGGGCTTTGTGCTCCCTCGGGTTTTTTGACTGAACCAGGGGCATTGGAGATGGCGGCTTTGTATTTTACTGAACATGGGTGTCGGGTTGTGGAAAGTCCGCATGTACATGGTCGCCATGAGTATTTTTCAGGAACCGATGTACAGCGTCTGGGCGATTTTCATGCGTTGGTACATGATCCAGAGGTGCATGCCATCATGGCGGCACGTGGGGGTTACGGCCTGACTCGCCTGTTGGCATATCTTGATTATGAAGCATTGGCTTCTGCACGCAAGCCATTGATCGGTTTTAGTGATATCACGGCCTTGCATCTGGCGGTATTGGCGCAGACGGGGTTGGTTACTTTTGCTGGTCCTATGGCTGCTCCTGATTTTGGGCATCCACAGCGCAGTGCTTTGCATCAGGAGCATTTTCTCCCGCTGCTGAGCCATGAATGGCACCTGTCGCCCCCGATCCGTTTGCCTTATGCGGAGCGAGAGGGGGATGCTGGCCTTCACTTGCGTGAACAGATTGGAGATGGGTTGGAGGGCACACTTTGGGGGGGTAACCTGTCATTGGTGGCCAATTTGGTGGGGACACCTTATTTCCCACAGGTCACAGATGGCATTCTGTTTCTTGAAGAAGTTAACGAAGAACCTTATCGTATTGAACGTCACCTGTTGCAATTATTTCATGCGGGCGTATTTCGTTCGGTGCGGGCCGTTTTGTGGGGGCAATTCAACCGTTGTGTGCCGACCCATGCGTCGGCGGCACCGTATACGCTGGATCATGTGTTGACCTATCTGCGCTCATTGGTGCCGATTCCCTGGTTGGTCAATTTGCCCTTTGGGCATGTACGAGACAAATTGACTCTGCCTGTGGGCGGTCGGGTGCGGATCACCATGCCTGACGAGGCGCACTACCAGCTGATGTTTTCACGATATGGGGAAGCAAGGTCGAACTCCTGAACGGGCTGACGCTTCATGTCATAATGCAACGTTCTTGAGAGGAGTCTGGCGATGATGGCACAAACCCTATACGACAAGTTATGGCAGGCTCATGTGGTGCGCACCGAGGCGGATGGTACGTCGCTGTTGTATATTGATCGTCATTTGGTTCATGAGGTGACCAGCCCTCAAGCCTTTGAAGGGTTGGATTTGGCGCGGCGACCATTGTGGCGTGTGGGTAGCATCGTGGCGACAGCGGATCACAATACTCCTACGGTTAACCAGGATGAAATTCATGATCCGGTTTCACGTCTGCAGGTTGATACCTTGGCGAGCAACTGTCATCGCTTTGGGGTTACGCTCTATCCTATGGGAGATCGGCGGCAGGGAATTGTACATGTCATGGGGCCGGAGCAAGGGGCCACCTTGCCGGGTATGACGGTAGTTTGTGGTGATTCCCACACCAGTACTCACGGTGCATTTGCCGCTTTGGCTTTTGGCATTGGCACGTCAGAAGTTGAGCATGTCATGGCAACGCAGACATTGTTGACTCGCCCGTCCAAAACCATGCGTTTGACGGTGGAGGGAGCATTGCCGGAGGGAGTGAGTGCCAAAGATGTGGCGCTGTACCTGATTGGACAGATAGGAACTGCAGGGGGAACGGGGTATGCCATCGAGTTTGCCGGTTCGGCTATTCGCAGTTTGTCCATGGAAGGACGCATGACCCTCTGCAATATGGCGATTGAGGCGGGCGCGCGAGCAGGGATAGTGGGCGCAGATGACACTACTTTTGCTTATCTCAAAGGGCGCCCCTATGCCCCTAAGGAGGGACATTGGGATCAGGCGTTGGCTTATTGGCGTACTTTGCACAGTGATGATGGGGCTGTTTTTGATGACGAGCGAATTTTTTTCGCAAAGGATATTGCTCCGCTGGTCACTTGGGGAACCTCCCCTGAAATGGTCGTTCCGGTAACGGGTCGAGTGCCTGATCCCAGTGTTGAGCAGGATATGGTGCGTCGTCAGAGTATGGAACGTGCCTTGCAGTACATGGGGTTGACGGCGGGGACACCGATGAGTCACATCGTGGTGGATAAGGTGTTTATTGGTTCTTGTACCAATTCCCGCATCGAAGATCTCCGTGTTGCTGCTGCTTGGGTCAAGGGACGACGTGTGGCGGCTACAGTCAAACTGGCTATGGTGGTTCCGGGTTCTGGATTAGTCAAAGCACAGGCAGAATCGGAAGGGTTAGACCACGTGTTTCTGGATGCAGGATTTGAGTGGCGTAATCCGGGGTGTTCCATGTGTTTGGGAATGAATGAAGACCGATTGAGCCCGGGAGAGCGTTGCGCCTCTACGTCTAATCGAAATTTTGAAGGGCGACAGGGTAATGGTGGCAGAACCCATTTGGTTAGTCCTGCCATGGCGGCTGCAGCCGCCATAGCAGGACATTTTGTGGATATCCGGGAGGGACTCTGATGCGAGCATTCAACTCATTGAATGGATTGGTGGTGCCTTTGGACCGTGTCAATGTCGATACAGATGCCATTATTCCCAAACAATTTCTCAAGTCTATTCATCGTTCCGGGTTTGGCCCAAACTTGTTTGATGCGTGGCGTTATCTCGACGAAGGCCAACCCGGTCAGGACACCACCAACCGTCCGTTGAATCGGGATTTTGTGCTTAATCAAGCGCGTTATCAGGGGGGGCAGATATTGTTGACCCGGGAAAATTTTGGATGTGGGTCGAGTCGGGAGCATGCTCCTTGGGCATTGGATGATTATGGATTTCGGGTAATCATTGCCCCCAGTTTTGCAGATATATTCTTCAACAATTGTTTCAAAAATGGATTGCTACCCATTGTGTTGCCAGTAGATGTTGTCGACCAATTGTTTCGGGAGGTGGAAGTAGAGGAGGGCTATCGCCTCAATGTGGATCTGGCGGAACAGTCCATTACGACACCGGCTGGAAAGCAGTGGCTTTTCGCAGTAGATGCTTTCCGGAAAGATTGTCTGTTACGTGGCTTGGATGAAATCGGATTGACGCTGCAACACGCTGAGGACATTCGTGCATACGAAGCACGTCGGGCACGACAGGAGCCCTGGCTGTTTATCTGACGGTTGTTGGGTGATGTCTATTCGCATATAGTGCCAACAACAAACTTGACAATTTCTAAGGCAAGAATTACCATTCGATCCGTCTCAACAACGAGGGTTCGCCTCATGGACAGTTGCTCTAGTAGAAGTTCAATCAGGTAACCGGCGGAATACGCGACACATACCCAGTTTTGTGCAGCCGTTCCGCTGGTAATAGCGGGACGGTGCGTCAATCAAGTCAGCAAATCAAAATAGTCAGTCAGTTCTTGGCTGACCGCCTCCCATAACATATCAAGTTCGTCTGTGCTGCCTTTTGGACAGCATGTGTACCGTTTTCGAGCGGCGCTGAAGGCGTTCTGATACTTGTTTTGTCAACTGGACAGCGGCCGTCCCGTCATTGTCCGGAATTGAGAAGGGGGGATGCCATGACTTTCAATATTTTTTCTGTTTCTCTTCTGAATGGGGTTGTACGCAGGACAATTCGTAACGTAACTGTGGGCTTTGAAAACAGGAATGCTATGAGAAAACCCTCACTGCAACCTTGCAAGAGTGGGGATACGGAGATGACCCCCGGTGTTTATGCTTTATTGGCCGGTGTGTCGAATGATTTGAGGGTTCACTGATGCAAAGGAATATCGTACTGGTGGCATGGCGAATCCTTTGGTTGCTATGGGCGCTCATGGGGGCCGTAATGGCGCAAGCGGCTTTCTTACGCACGACAGGGGAGGTGGGTTCTTCTTCATTGCAAGATTCCAATAACTCTTCCTGGATGATTCAGGGTGATGAAACTTTGATTGATCAATATCATGGGTCTTTTTCCTCGCCGCGCGGCAATGGAGCCAATAGTTTTCTGTCTTCGCCGGAGAATTCATATTCGAACATTCTGGGTTT
>JAJZBQ010000025.1 GCA_021798835.1 Pseudomonadota bacterium
ACGCTCCCTTGTCACCTTCCGCTCACCAGCCTCCATGAGGAAGCGGGAAAAATAACGGAAAAATTACAGAATCCACCAATCCGCGTCTTATCCCCAGATTTACGCGCTTTTTAACCCCTGCTTACAGACCAGTCCAGATAACATGCTGCCGGAGCTCCATGGCGTACAAATTCTCGAGCACTCTCCCAATGACGCAGAGTACGAAGTTTTAGAACAATGTCTGGAATATTGCGACGCTCTCTGGATTGCTGTTCATATCGACAGCTTTCGGGAAGGAGATGGGTCCTTAAGTCTTCCACAAGGCGTTGGCTTGCTTCAAATTGGCGATTTTGCAGGAGTCGGCTCTCGGATAACGGTTATCAGTCGTGCCGACATGAGTCGCAAGACCAGCGATCTATTATCGAGGTGCCTTGTCAGCCATTTATTGGGGCTTGCAAAAAAACCTACTGGATCTTAATCATACGCGTCAACTAAAATCGTTGATTTGAGCGCCAAATCCTATCTGGAAACCGAGGCCGAGGTTGAAGATTATATTGCCAAGTTAAAGAAGGAACTGATTGCCGCCATTGCGGCCGGGCAACGCGCCCGTATCCAATGAGGGGTGGATTTATTCCCATTT
The DNA here is from genome assembly GCA_021798835.1 of Pseudomonadota bacterium. Classification (GTDB taxonomy): domain Bacteria; phylum Pseudomonadota; class Gammaproteobacteria; order Burkholderiales; family Ferrovaceae; genus Ferrovum. The sequence goes on from JAJZBQ010000025.1 coordinate 620, forward strand.
GCATGGCAATATAATCCCAAATGGACAATAATATTTTCCCGATTGGACGGAACATGTTGCCGTGCCTGATGACGATATGAATCAATCGATTTTCCCCAGATGCATCCGGCCCCGGGTTCTGGATGCGCTGGCGGATACCCCCGTCGTTTTGCTGAGCGGGCCAAGGCAGGCTGGCAAAACCACCCTGGTTCGCCAACTGGCGGATCAGCAGCGACGATATTTGACTCTGGATGATGAAATTACCCGCCTTGCCGCCAGGGAGGATCCGGTCGGGTTGATCCGCAGCCTCGATTGCGCGGTAATCGACGAAATTCAACGAGCCCCGGACCTCTTGCTGGCAATCAAGAAAACGGTGGACGAAGATCGGCGTCCCGGCCGCTTTTTGCTGACTGGCTCAGCCAACCTGATGTCGCTTCCCGGGATTGCCGATTCTCTTGCCGGGCGGATGGAAACGCTGGTATTGCTGCCGCTGGCGCAATGTGAAATTGAGCCTGCACCTGGAACATCGATGACCTGGCTGGACTCGTTGTTTTCCGGCGAGATGCTGACTGCCAAAGATCCGGTGGTAGGAATGGGGCTGGTCGAAAGAGTCATCCGGGGCGGCTATCCGGAAGCCATTTCCCGCGCCGATAACAGGCGCCGCAGGACTTGGGCGCGTCAGTATATTGATTCCCTCATTCAGCGCGACATCAAGGACATTGCCAGCATCGACAAGCTGGATCAGGTCCCGCGATTGCTCAAGGCGCTGGCCCAAACGGCAGGACAGCTTTGCAACTACAGCCAGTTGGGCGGGCAGGTCGGAATCGACCACAAAACCGCCAGTAAATACATTACCGTTTTCGAGCAAATGTACCTGATGCAGCGGCTTCAGGTATGGTCAGGCAATCGCCTTTCCCGCCTGGTGAAAACACCCAAGCTGCAGTTCCTCGATTCCGGTCTGTTAAGCGCCTTGGTCGATTTCTCCGACCCGTTGCGCCAGAGAATGCTGTTCGGCCAACTGCTGGAAAGTTTTGTTTTTGCGGAATTGCGCAAGCAGGTCACCTGGGCCGAGAACGATTACGACATTTTTTACTATCGCGACAAAGACCAGAACGAAGTGGATTTCGTGATCGAAAATGCGTCGGGCGACATCATCGGAATCGAGGTCAAGGCTGCCGCAAGCGTTTCCGTCGGTGACTTGGCTGGCCTGAAAAAATTGGCCAACCTTGCTCCGCAGATTTTTAAGGCGGGAATCGTACTTTACGATGGCATCGAAACATTGCCGCTAGGTGAGACCAATGGTCGACCGCTTTGGGCAATGCCCCTCTCAACTCTAGGTGCAGCAGGTTAATTCAACATGAACAAAGCCAAACTCAAAACCTGTAAATCAGCGTGCAAATTTGACCACCCTGGAATCCAGAGTTCGACAGATTGTTGCGTAAGATATTGATATGACTGTGATCGACTTTTCAAAATTGGCACTACAACACAAATTTTGGTGGTTTTGGCAGGTTGATGATATCGAATAAATCCTTTTGTTCTGAGGTGAGGCGGCTGACACCCCGTGAGGTTTGTTTACGATGTGACCTGACGGATTTTTTCGGACCAATGATTTCAAGAATTTCTGGCTCCGTTTGTTGAATTATTTTCTATGCCCCTACGAAATTCTGCAGGGGTCTGATACTGCAAACTCGAGTGGGGACGGACCTCATTGTAATGAACCCGCCAGTCTCCAGAGTGGTCAAATTTGCACGCTGATTTACATCGTATGCGTGTTATCCACCGCGCCCAATATAACCATGGATCAAACGCGATACTGCCACGAGTTATCATCAGTCATCTGTTGGGTTTTAAGCGGAAACAGGCATGAACCCTACTATGGGTCCATTCCCTGTATTCCTCGTCCACCATTTCAGGGTCGTTATGTTTGAATCCCGAAATGCCTGTCTCCCAGAAAAGGTTCCAGTTGCTTTATCGGGAGTGGCCTTGAATAGAGAAACCCTTGTGCCTCATCACAGTGGTGTGTTGCCAAGAATTTTTGTTGTAACTCGGTTTCGACTCCTTCGGCAATGACGGTGAAACCCAGATGATGGGACATGTCGATGATAGCCGTGACGATGGCTCGATCATCGGGATCGCTGGCAATATCGCGAATGAAGGATTGATCAATTTTGAGTTTATGAACCTGAAAACGTTTGAGGTAACTCAGAGAGGAATACCCTGTTCCAAAATCGTCGATAGTCAGTATGACTCCTTGATTTCTAATGCGTAGCATTTGTGCTCCTTCTGTTTCCGCATCAGTCATGGCTACGCTTTCAGTAAGTTCCAATTCCAGCCATTGAGGGGCGACACCATATTCATGCAGCCATTGGTTGATTAGATCAGAGAATTGCGATTGACGAAATTGAGAGGCGGAAACATTGACGGAGATGGGGAGCAGTGGTTTGTCATGCAGTTGCCATTGCTGGAGTTGGGCCAACACGGAGCGGATAACCCACTCGCTCAAAGGTAGTATTAAACCGGATTCTTCTGCGATGGGGATGAAGCGATCGGGGGAGATAGGACCCATGATGGGATCTGTCCAGCGCAAAAGAGCTTCTAGACCAGTACATGCCCCATTATCGAGACGGATTTTTGGTTGATATACCAGATGAAAAGCATGATTTTCCAGACCACTTCTGAGAGCACTGACCATTTGGAGATTATTGATCATGGCAGCATGCATGTCTTGGGTGAAGAAGCAGAATTGATTTCGTCCTGCCTGTTTGGCGCGGTACATCGCCAGATCAGCCGCACGTGTTAATGTTTCCAGGGAATCGCCATCATTGGGATAAAGTGAAATTCCTATGGAGGCGGTCATACGTAATTCATAGTGGGAAGCCATATACGGGGCACCCATGGCAAGCAACAGTTTACTGGCTACTTGTGCGGTTCCGGAAGCTTCGCATCCGGGGAGGAACAGAACAAATTCGTCGCCCCCCAAACGGGCCAGGATATCCTCGTTGCGGAGGATCATGCGCATTTGGTGAGTAACATGCTTCAATACCTGATCGCCCTCAAAGTGTCCCAAAGAGTCATTGATGTTTTTGAAATTGTCCAGATCGATAAACAAAAGCGCCAGATGATCTTCGTTGCGACGGGCCAACTGTAGTGTATATCGCAGATGTTCCTCTAGGTAGGTGCGGTTAGGTAAACCTGTTAACGTATCGAAATTGGCTAGGTACTGGATTCGTTCCTGAGAAGAGCGTCTCTCGGTCAGGTCTCGGGTAATAGCCAGCATGGCGCGTACTTCCCCTGAGGGATGGCGCAATGGTGCAGCATAGGTTTCGACATGTCGTACAGCACCTTTTGCGGTTATCATGGAAAACTCTAGGCGCTGCATTTTTCCCTGCATGACAAAAGCGTGTAGTTCGGTCAAGCGATTTTGATCGATTGGTGCCACAAACTGGGTGAGCGGACGATTCTCAAGATCTTCCAGACTATCTAGTTCAAGCATATCTAGTCCGGCTCGATTGATTTCAATAATTTTTCCGTGCTCATCGACGAGTTTTACGCATTCTGGTTGAGTTTCAAGAATCGTTCTCAAATGCGTTTCTCGTTCAGCCAGGGCAAGATGGGTACGTTGCCGGTCTGCCTGTAGATCGAAATTGTCCCATGCAAAACTGATGTCGCTGGCCATTTCAAGTAGCAAGGCCTGGGCGCTGTCATCAAGAATGCCAATAGTATAGGAATACAAAAGAAAAAATCCTTGAATGGAACCGCCGCGCCACAGTGGCAATATGGCGCAGGATCCCCATCCATAGGATTTGGCTCGTTCGTGCCAATGCGCTAACCCAGGAGTATTCGCAAAATCTTGGCACCACATGGGAGATTGACTGCGATAGGATTGGCCTACTGGGCCTTGACTGAGAGGTGAGGAGGGATCAATGGAAATGTCAAGTCCATTGACGTAATCGGCTTGCTTGCCGTAGACCGCAATGGCTCTTAGGCGTAGCGTAACCGGATCAATCTCACCAATCCATGCCATATCCATGCCGCCATGTTCAACGGCATCGCGGCACAGAAGAGGAAACAGTTCCATCATGCTACTTGTACGGATAATAGCCTGATTGCATTCGCTGAGTGCTGCGTAGAGTTGTGTCAGGCGGCGAACACGCAACTCCACCTGTTTGCGTTTGCTGACATCGCGGATGATAATGACGCGTTGTTGGTTATGTGAGGCGGATGCGGAAATTTCGGCGGTGAATAAAGTTCCGTTTCGGTGCCGGAGGCGGCACTCAACAGGTTTATTATGGAATCCCTGAAAGCAGTTTTTCATGCAATTCCATTCGTTGTGGCTATGCAGTATCTGGGGCATGGTAAACCCAATCAGTTCGCTGCGTTCGTAGCCTAGTAGATGACAAAGGAATTCATTGACATCAAGGAATTCTAGTGTGTCGGTATGGACAAGTGCCATACCCTCGGGCGCGCATTCAAACAATTGTTGGTAGCGTTGTTCATTGATGCGGAACTGGTCCAGTAACCGTCGGTATTCTATGGCGATGGCTGCCAGATGGGTGGCAGCATAGATAATATTGAGATGAGAGTCATTGGGGAGACAGGGGGTTCGGTAATACAAGGCAAAACTACCGATGACAGTTTGTTTTGAACTTCGGATGGGTGTGGACCAACAGGATCGAAAGCCCCATGGGAGGGCAATGGAACGGTAATCATCCCACAGGGGATCTGTGGCAATATCGGTGACATAGATGGGCTTGTTGAAATAGATTGACGTGCCACAGGATCCGGCATTTGGGCCTATTGCCATGCCATTCATCGCATGAATCATTTCTGACGGAAGGCTAGGGGCGGAAATATGCTCGATTTGTTTTTTGTCGTTGACAAGAAGAATGGAGCCAACCATGCCAAGCGCCTGGTTTTCGATGGTTGTGATCAATTTGTTTAGAATGGACTCTAGAGGCAGTTGTGCCACAACCAGTTCCATGATGTCGATCTGAGTCTTGAGCAATGCTTCGGCTTGCGCCCGAGGTGAACAATTTTGTGCAATGCCAAGAATTTGTGTGACCAAGCCATTTTCTCGGGAAAAAGCAATTTCACGACTGGTTACCCAGACCCAGTGGCCGTTCGAGTGGCGCATGCGATAAGAAGTGGCTCGGTATGTTTGAACAGAATGACCCCGATAGATAAGTGCCAAGGGGCGGGTTGGGAATGGTGCAGAGTTGTCCATCAGCGGCGGTTGTGGTCTCAACCATAGACCACGAACGACCGAC
>JAJZBQ010000026.1 GCA_021798835.1 Pseudomonadota bacterium
CACCCACGCGGATACGCCACACCACGTCATCCGCACGATTGCGAAAATCCTCCGTGATGTAACTGCCAGGGTACGGCTCCAGCGTCGTAAAATCCAACCCGTGCAACCACTCGTCCGGCACAAACCCGAGAATCAGATCGCGCACAAACTCCGGTGCTGAAAACAAATACTTATAACCGCTGTCGTGGAAGGCGCTCATGGTTTAAGTCTAGCATGACCACCTGCGCGATCACGGATGATGGAGCAGTAAAAGAGTTTGCTTGTCAACTCTTTGAGCCATCAATGGTGCCATACGTTCCGACTTTCTGGAAATCATTGATGACCGCCCCGCGACCCGTGCCACCATTATCACCAGTCAACTTCCCATGACTTTTTTCAATCTAACCGCATCTACCTTCATGACAACCGGTTTGCCCATCAATTCAATCAGAACCATGACTCGACGCTCTCCGTCAGCCATTTGGTAAATCCCTTCGATGCCAACAAAAGCCCCATCGGTCAGCCTGACCCGTTCCCCCTCGGTAAACAAGCGCTCGGGTTTTGATTGTACCGCTGCCTCTGTTGCTCGCAGTTGATCGATCAGGTCATCGTGCACCTTGGCAGGACTCACACCAAAGCGAACCAATTGACTGACACCCTTGGTGGAACGAATCGGATCCCAACTTTGGTCAGCATGGCCTTGCCCCAAACGGATGAACAGACAACGCGGAAACAGGGGCTCATTGGCAATGACCACGCTACTCTGGCGAAGTTTTTCCTTAGGAAAGACCAGAAGGTAACACTCATATCCCTGTCGCTCAAGATTTTCCTGAGCACATTTCTCCTGCCTTGGCTTGGTATGGACAAGATACCAATGCATCACCACCCCCGAAAGTTATCTATGCTAGGGATGCGCTGATCTATTCAGCATTGGATTGATGGTAGGTTCGTTCCCCTATGCAAAACTGGCGACATCCAACGTGATCCACGCCACCCCAGGGTTATTCTCCACCACGATCTGATCGTCTTCCAGTCTGTAGGTCAGTTGGCAGTTATGCCTCGGATTAGACAGAACGTTGGGATTAAATATCACCACATTTACGCAGGAGGGCCTGCGGACAGATTGCGTTAAAAGGCCAGGGTGACCCTCCCGCTGAATTCTCGCCCCCACCGACTGGCAAAACGTGTAGTCCGACGAATTCAAGAGATCGGGGTGTTGGCCGGCAGCGCCCCGAAAATCCAGCAAGGCCGCACCGCAAGCCACTGTGTATACCTTGCGTGCGGCAACGACAACTTGCCGGTCATATCCAGCGTCACTGAGCAGCCGCCGATACCAGTGGTAGGCCGATTCATAGACCGTGGTCTCAACCGACTCCGCACCATACCAGACACCAAAAGAACCATCAGTAAACCGACTGGCCTGCCAATGCTTGAACGGCCAGACGATGGCGTTGAACCATTTGGCATCCTCAAACAGCCTATCAATGACGGGCGTAGTCGAACGGTATGGTGGCGGCTTGACCTCGTCTTCTACTTTCTGCGCAAGGTGCCAATCAGCTGGATCGGCAGTCAAATCATCAAACAGATCCTGCGATCTGTCGCAGGGAGACGATGTTTCGGACCACGTCCTGATGCACGTCGGCCAGTCTGGCTTCGGAAAACAGGGAATCCTGCCCCGGATCAAACACCTCGTGCGCGGTCCAAGTAGCCACGCACCATCAGCAAGCCCGCAAAGCCCCATTCCTTGACGACATCTACAGGCGTCAAATTGTCGAACGCCTTGTTGCGTGTGGTCATCCAACGGTAGGCAAGATCGCGGTTCTGCGGAAATAGTAGCCGCAAATTTTTATGGATACCCAACAGGTGGCCTACGCGTTCGTACTGGTCACGGCTGGTACCAATGGGTTTGCCGCTGCGGTAGTTGGACAAGGCTGCTCGGTTGCTGGCCGCAATGCCCAGCAATGCCGCCTGGTCCTCCGTGCTCAGCTTCCAGTGCTCGAGCAAGGTCATGACCATTTTGGCCAGAGCGCCACGGTCTTGTGACGCTGTCACTTCATGTTGGGCTGCTGCTCCCATGATTGGCTCCTTGGGCTTCTGGCGGATCGTTGGTTTGAGTATACATCTCCCACGAAAAAGCTCAATCCACTGCCGGGAGTACTGCCGACATGGAAGCTTATCGAGCCATCGGTGTTCTGACTTACTGCGGCGTTGGAGCCGGCCACTCGGGCATTTCCATTGGCATGGATTGCCGTCTTTGTTGTTTTGCTAGCACTGCCTTCGCCGAAGGAGAAGCGCGCCCCTTCTCCGGCGCCAATCAGAATTCCGTCTGGCGCGACAAGTTCAGACCCCTTGATTGACAAAAATCCGGAATCAGCAAGCGCCTTGATAACCGTCGCTGCTTCTGCTTGTACACCGTGGATCTTCAGAAAAGAAGAAAGCTCATGCTCGAAAGTAGATTGCTCTACCCCCAACGATTTCCCGAATCTTGACTTCAGGAATTCGAAAATGACGCTCGCACTGAGATTGATGCCGAGGTCCCGAAACACACCCACGAGAATTGCTGGATCGATGGTCAATTCAAAATCTCAAATGTCTTCAGTAGCTTGTCAGGCAAAAACGACACTGGTACGTCCAGTAGTGCGGGAACGAGAGGGTTTACGTACCACGATCTCGACATCCCGTCCCAGCCGATTCATGCACTCCAGCATCTTGGCCTCACTGATGCCGCGAAACTGACCGCGCAGCATCCCGGATAGCTTGGGCTGTGGCATGCCGAGAATCTCGGAAGCCTGAACCTGGGTGAGGTGGCGATGTTTGATGATCTCACTAATCTTGGCGGCTAGGGTCGCCTTGACCTGCATCTCGGCAGCGTCGGGCAAACCGAGGTCCTCGTAGATGTTGACAGATCCATTTTCGATCTCAATCATTTCAGGCTCCTTTGGCGTGCGCTAGCGCAGCCTTCAAGCGTTCACGAATCAAGTCCATCTCGTGCTTTGGCGTTTCAATGCCTTTGGTGGACTTCTTTTGGAAACAGTGCAAAACGTAAACCCGCTCGGCGATCTTGACCGTGTAAACCGCACGGTATGTATCGCCCATGTAGTCTTCTACAACCTCCAGCACGCTGGCCCCGCCAAATCCCTTCATGGCCTTGGCCTGATCATGCTTCTTGCCAGCCTGAGCAAGGTGCAATGCGTATCCGAAGACATCGACGACCTCATCGGGCATCGCTAGCAGATCCTTCTTTGAGGATCCAACCCAGTGCAAGGGCTTGGTTAGACATGGCCAAATTATACCCATATGGGAATACCGGCACAAGTGTCAAACACAGGTGGCCTACGCGTTCGTACTGGTCACGGCTAGTACCAATGGGTTTGCCGCTGCGGTAGTTGGACAAGGCTGCTCGGTTGCTGGCCGCAATGCCCAGCAATGCCGCCTGGTCCTCCGTGCTCAGCTTCCAGTGCTCGAGCAAGGCCATGACCATTTTGGCCAGAGCGCCACGGTCTTGTGACGCTGTCACTTCATAATGCCAACAACATTTGTTTCAAACGAAACAATCCGTTCATGTGCCGAAGTTCTCCTCTTAAAGGAAGCCGCAGATTACGGAATCAAGTCAGTAGATTCTTGAGATCTTTCAGCATCAGGAACAGATGGTACGGATCGGTCGGACTGGGCTCAAATTCCCACGCTTCATACCACCGCCGCGCCGAATCATCCTTTGCATGGACCAAAAGGCTGCGAATTCCAGCGATATCGGCAGCCTGCGCGGTGCGCAGCAGGGCATCCTTGAGCAAAGCCTGACCCAGTTTTTTGCCCTGATGCTCCTTGTCTACCGCAAGGCGAGCCAAAATCATGACAGGCACTGGGTGACGCGCCAGACCCTTCATGACCCTTGACGGCGTGGCCTGAGGATCGGCACTGCCGACTACGAGGCTGTAAAAGCCAACCACAACGTCACCTTGGCAGGAGACGTAGGTCTGCGCACTGTTGGCTTTCTGGTTGACAAGCGCGTAACGCTGGAGGAACTGATTCAGCGCGGCCTGACCACAATCGAAAGCATCCACCTGATCCGTTGCTGTAAGCTTGCGAACAGGTGTGTAGCCATTGCTCACCCCAGAACCCCGGGTTCACGCAGCAAGCTCTTCAGGCGTGGCTTGCTTTGCACCGGCCGATCCAGCGCTTCCTGAAACGCCTGCCACTGCGTGTCGTCGAGCATGAACTGGCGACGATCCGCCAGCGTATGCGCGGCCGCCGTCACGCCCGCGTCAAGCAGAAACTCGCTGACATTCTTGTGGCTGGCACGTGCGGCGTCCTGCAACAGCTGCTTGATCCGCGTGCTGGCACGCACATCGATGCGTTCTGTTTTTGAAAGATTGACAGTGGTCATCACTTGACCTCCAGGTTAGTCATGCCAGCATTGTATATGTCCGGACACTGTCGGTACAAGTTTTTCATTACTCAAGCACAGACGCGTGTGGCACTTTCGTTCCTGGGGAAGCTGCTGCCGGAAGCCCCTTTGCTTCCGTAAAAAACGGCGAAACAACTATCATCGACATCCCGGTGATGCCCAAAATCACCCCAATGAACAGGCCAAAGAGAATCAAAGCGACTTTTGCAGCCATGCAGTATCAATGCAAAGCCGCCAAAGCAGCCTCAGGTGCCTTGTCCAATACCTTCAGCAGGGCTTTGGCTGCCCCTGTCGGGCAGCGCTTGCCTTGTTCCCAGTTGCGGATGGTGTCCAGAGACACATCAATGCGCTCTGCGAACTCGACCTGACTAAATCCCAGCCGGCGGCGAACCCGGCGCGCAAACTTTGCGGCATCCAGCATAGCATTGGCATCATCCTCTGCCTGATGTCTGGCAATGTCCGCTTTGGTCATTGCATCAACGCGCTTGACATCGATTCGACCGACCGGTACTGCATTGGGACTTTGAACGTCAATCTTCATGCGAACGGTTTTCATAACGTTTAACCTCTCGTGGATTGGCCTTGCGGGCAGAGATGATCCGAATCTCATCTTGGCGTAGCGTGTAGATCAGCACGTATAGACGGCCCTCGATACGACCAATCAATTCGTAGCGATCTTCGCCATAGCCGAATCGGTTGTCCTGCCGAATGATTCGGTCCGGGTCAGCAAAAGCAAACGCGACGTACGCGAAGTCAAAACCCCGCATCCGGAAACACGCACTGCTTTTGTCTTCATCCCACTGGAAATTCATGAACGAAGTGTAGTTCATTGAACGACTTTCAGCAAGGCTTACGCTTCTTCCTGGTCGACATAACACACCTCCTGCCCCATTATCAGGCTTTTTGGTTGTGTCCGGAATACCGGGGTAAAACCCGTAAAACCCTCAGGCCAGCGATTTGCCTTCGGCTTCCTCCAGATTTCCGGTCGCCCGAAACACCCTTGCCGTTCGGCTAACTCTTCCCCTTGCCGGGCGAGTAGGGGACTTCCACCTCCAAGTGAGTGCGCCCTGCCGGGCGCACAAATAGAAACACCCTTGTGTGTTGTCACAAGGGTGTTGGGAAGGGTGTCTGGCGGTGACCTACTTTCGCATGGGAATCCACACTATCATCGGCGCGGTCTCGTTTCACGGCCCTGTTCGGGATGGGAAGGGGTGGGACCAAGACGCTATGGCCGCCAAACATAAAC
>JAJZBQ010000013.1 GCA_021798835.1 Pseudomonadota bacterium
AAACCCAGAATGTTCGAATATGAATTCTCCGGCGAAGACAGAAAACTATTGGCTCCATTGCCGCGCGGCGAGGAAAAAGACCCATGATATTGATCAATCAAAGTTTCATCACCCTGAATCATCCAGGGAATATCACTGCCTTCCTGATCGCCCGTCATATCCCGGATACCGGCATGAGCCATACTACTGCCGATGGCAAAGCACAGTCCAAGAATCACAAGAACCCGGTGTATCCTGAGTTTCATTGAGCCATGAATGATTGGATGGGGTGCTGTCAGCAGATGAATTGCTTGAGCCACCAAAACTAAAGTACACATGGTGGCCGATTCATTCTCAGTCCAGAGGAATGTCGATAATCGCTTTGATCGTCCAACCATCTGCCGCCTGACTCAGTCCTTTACCCACCCCAAAGTTGATGACCCAAGGCTTCATGTTCACATCTAACGCAGCGAACAGTACGTTGTTCTGCTGGTAATAGGGATAAAGGCCATTGAGTGTGCCGATGACAGGATAATATTCAAAGCCCCCCATCAAGCCTGGCAAAATAGTACGCCCAACCTTGAACTGTGGAGAAAACACAGGTCCACCCTGCCGGTACCCTGGCCGAAGATTATAATCCAAGGTTGGATTAACATCCCATAACCACTTTTCATCCTTGTAGCCGATGATGGAACGCAGTTCAACCATTTGTTGCGTGGGTTCGTAGATGGGTTTGATGTCCGATACCTCGACATTGAGCCCATAAAAAACACCACCCTGATCGGGGGCCTTCTGCGGAATCCACTTGAGCCGAACACGAGGACCCGCAAACTGGGTGCCATCATAATATCCATGTACCACTGGCAGATACAAACCTGCCTCAAGGGTTGGTGTCAGGCCATAACTGACTTCCGCAGTGCTTCGATACCCATGTGTATCGACCATTCCATCCTGAGGTGGGATATAGCGCGGACCACTGGGGGTACTATTAAGGTGCATCTGTAACCCCCATTGACCCGGATCATTAATTTGGTCATCGTAGACCTGAATTTCATCTTGCAAGACCGCATAAGCGCTTCCAGAAGCAAGCGCAAAGAGCAATCCAATACTCGCAGTGACCCGACTCAGTATGGCTTTATCTTTTTTCCCCCATCCCCCATGGCACGATGTCAACATGTCCCAGATTCCTGATCTTGATATAACGCAAAAGACCAAGCATTATACGGAAGGCGCCACCATAAATTATGAAGGTTTTATTAAGAAGGCAAATGAGACAAAATAGTGTCCACGCTTTTCTTGGCATCACCAAACAACATACGCGCATTTTCCTTATGAAATAACGGATTTTCGACACCAGAATAACCCGTCGCCATACTGCGCTTGAAAACCACCACCGTCTTCGCCTTCCAGACTTCCAATACAGGCATACCAGCAATCGGACTCCCAGGATCTTCCTGTGCACTGGGATTAACGATATCGTTGGCACCCACCACCAACACCACATCGGTATCTGGAAAATCCTGATTGATTTCGTCCATTTCCAGAACAATATCGTAGGGAACCTTGGCTTCCGCCAGCAATACATTCATATGACCTGGCAAGCGCCCTGCTACGGGATGAATAGCAAAACGTACCGATACCCCGCGGGTACGCAAGCGTTGCGTGATTTCACTGATCACCCCCTGCGCTTGCGCCACGGCCATGCCATAACCAGGGACAATAATGACTGACTGGGAATCAGCCAGCATTTGAGCCGTTTCTTCAGCATTCACCGCCACCACCTCACCGGCCGGACCCGATGCAGTCGATGCCGAACTGGTGACATTACCAAAACCACCCAGAATCACGCTGATAAAACTGCGATTCATGGCGCGACACATGATGTAAGACAAGATAGCACCACTAGACCCCACGAGCGCTCCCGTAACGATCAACAAGTCATTGGAAAGCATAAAACCGGTGGCCGCAGCCGCCCAACCAGAATAACTGTTGAGCATCGATACCACCACCGGCATATCGGCACCACCTATCGCCATCACCAGATGAAAACCAATGAACAACGCCAGTGCCGTCATGATCACCAAGGGCAGGAGTGGCGCAACCGGTCCATCAGCCCCAATGAACAAGGATCCCAGATAAATGGAAATCAGGATCACACCCCCGTTGAGCAAATGGCGGCCGGGCAATGTCAGCGCCTTGCCAGAAATGGAACCACGCAACTTGCCAAATGCCACCAAAGAACCGGTAAACGTCAGAGCTCCAATGAAAATTCCCACAAATATCTCAGTACGGTGTACCGAGAGTTCAGCCCCCTCAAAATGTCCCTGCGTATCCAGCGTGCTGGCATAACCGACCAAAGTTGCCGCCAGGCCAACGAAACTATGCAGAATCGCCACCAATTCCGGCATCTGTGTCATTTCTACACGCACAGCCAGCATCCAACCAACCCCTGCACCCACCAGGATCGCGGGTACCAGCCACCCCAGATGTCCCACCTGACCACTCAGCAGTGTCGCACCCACCGCCAAGGCCATTCCCATGGCACCATACAGGTTGCCACGCCGTGCAGTATCCTGGCGCGATAGTCCACCCAAACTAAGAATAAACAAAATCGCCGCAGCGATATACGAAACCGTCAATAATCCGTTACCCATGAATCTTTCCTCAATCTTTGCGGAACATGTTCAACATGCGCTGAGTGACCCGAAATCCCCCAGCAATATTGATGGTGGCAATCAAAACGGAGAATACGGCCAGTGCTACAACCGTTCCTTCCGGATTGGCCAACTGTAACAATGCTCCCAGTACAATGATGCCGCTGATGGCATTGGTCACGCTCATCAGAGGAGTATGCAGGGCGGGAGTAACATTCCATACCACCTGATAGCCCACAAAGCAAGCCAGCACGAATACCGTGAAATGAGGCAGGAAAGCAGCGGGCGCATAAAGCCCGACCAACAAGAATGCAAGAAACCCGAGTCCAAATACGGTGATCAGAGTCGATGCTTTTGCCGGACCGGACGATTCTCCGTGTTTGGGAGCAACGGGGGCACTGGCAGCGGGTTTTGGTGGAGCAACAGCCTGAATCTTGAGCGGAGGAGCTGGCCAGGTCACATGACCCTGATGGACCACTGTGGCCGTACGAATGACATCGTCTTCCATATTGACGACCAACTGGCCATCCTTGGCCGGGGTCATGTCTGTAAGCAGGTGACGCAAATTGGTCCCATATAACTGGCTGGACTGAGCCGCCAGCCGACTGGGAAGGTCGGTGTACCCGATGACCGAAACCCCATTGACCATGGCAACTTCACCGGGAACCGTACACTCGCAGTTCCCCCCCTGCTCTGCTGCCAAATCGACAATGACACTGCCTGGTTTCATACCAGCGACCATTTCCGCAGTGATCAAACGAGGCGCAGGTTTACCGGGAATCAGGGCCGTAGTAACGATGATATCCACTTCCCGTGCCTGAGCCGCAAACAATGCCATCTCAGCAGCAATGAACTCCGCACTCATCTGCTTGGCATATCCGCCACTGCCACTGCCCTCTTCCTGAAAATCCAGTTCAAGAAATTCGGCGCCCATACTTTCAATCTGTTGTTTGACTTCGGGACGCGTATCAAAGGCTCGCACGATAGCGCCCAAACTACGTGCCGCACCAATAGCAGCCAAACCTGCCACTCCTGCGCCGATAATCATCACCTTGGCTGGGGGTACCTTACCCGCAGCGGTGATCTGGCCAGTGAAAAAACGACCAAAATGTTGTGCAGCCTCGATAATAGCCCGATAACCTGCAATATTGGCCATGGAACTCAGAGCATCGAGTTTTTGGGCACGCGAGATACGCGGCACCGCGTCCATGGAAATTGCCGTAATACCCTGAATTTTGAATGATTCCAGCAAGGTTGGATGCTGTGCTGGCCAAAGGAAAGCAATCAGGATAGAACCTGCACGAAGTCCATGGGATTCCAATTGTCCGGTTACCGCATCTATCTCAGGTGGGCGCACTTTGAGTACGATATCGGCTTGCTGCCACAAGGTGGCGGCATCGGGTACTATTGTGACTCCCACCGCTTCATAAGCGGCATCTGTCCATTGAGCCGCATTTCCCGCGCCTCGTTCCAGGACAACCCGGTAACCCAACTTCATCAACTGGGTGGAGGTTTCCGGTGTCGCCGCGACACGCCTTTCCCCCGCATGAATTTCGCGCGGTATGCCGATCATCAACGCCATGTGTTCAGGTCTCCATCGTGGCGGGCAATCCATTGCCCTTTTGGTAAAGGTGACATTCTATCCTGAGTGCGTCATCTTGGGTGTCCAGCGTGATACTGGCTTCCCCCCTTGTTTCAAGCGCTCCCAATCAAAAAAAGGCCCTGGATCAGTCTTGCGCCCCGGGGCAATATCACTGTGCCCAGTCAAGGCCCGAATCGGGTAACGTGCACACAATTCATCGAGCAAGCCCATCAGGGTCAGATATTGCGCCTCTTCAAAGGGTATATGATCGGTTCCTTCAAGTTCAATTCCGATGGAAAAATCGTTGCAATGCGTACGCCCATTCCATTGGGACACTCCCGCATGCCAGGCTCGTCGCTCCGTCGCCACAAACTGGGTTAACGCTCCCGAGCGGTCAATAAGGAAATGTGCTGAGACGGCGAGTCCTTTCAAAGATTCATACTGAGGATGTAAAGAAGTGTCCAACCGATTGATAAACAACCTGGAAATATCGTCATCACCAAATTTTCCCGGCGGCAAACTGATGGCATGAATGACAATCAGTGAGGGGGCTCGAACCCAGTCAGGCCGACGATCCTGATTGGGGGATTCCAAATGACGCACACGGCTCACCCAGCCTTCGGAAGTCAGATGGTAACGCATCATTCTACAGATCGTGGTCCTGCTTGACGGTGTAAAACCCCGCAATACCAGCGAGAGCCGTAGGACAACGCCTCTTCACGCGGAAGATACACTCCGCAATGCGCACATTGCACCATCTCCTGGGTAGCCTCCTCCCCCGATGCCTCAGCCTGTGAAGTTCCAAACGGACGTCCCTCCGGGGGAGCACGAAACAAAAATGAAGAGTGGCGCTTTCTGCTGGCCCAACGATGATAGATCCATCCCAACACCAGAAACCACAGCAATAACTTCAACGACATGATGAACTCATCTTGAAACGATGGACATCTAGTGTACCGTAACCGTCAAAATTCATCCTTTCATTCATGAAATCAGACCACTCACTCGACCTTCGCCCACTCCTCCGACTTAACCCAAGGATTCACCAACCCCCTGGTAATGATCTTGAATAGCCACGCCACCTTCACAATGGGGACCTTGCCTCACCATAACCCTCGGAAGTCGTTGCACAACGGGTCAGCGGATGCAGATGATGCACAAACTGCTGCGTCGCCGCCGCCCATGAGAAAGATTCAGCATGATGACGCGCAACATCTCGTGGAATAGTTAATGCCGCCAGACATGCTTCTCGCAGATCCTCACGCAAAGCCCCCGCTGGCGAATCCCCAATGACATCCAGCGGCCCGGTTACTGGATACGCAGCCACTGGACATCCTGAAGCCAATGCTTCCAGCAAGACCAAGCCAAACGTATCCGTTTTACTCGGAAACACGAAAACATCCGCCGAGGCATAAACCGCTGCCAACTCTGGCTGTTTCAACACCCCCAGGTAATTCACTTCCGGGTACTTTCTTTTGATCGACTCCAAAGCCGGGCCTTCTCCAACCACCCATTTTGAACCGGGCAAATCCAATTTGAGAAATGCCTCAATATTTTTTTCAACAGCGACGCGCCCAACATAAAGAAAAATGGGAGGAGTACTGTCAAGACGTTGCTGACGCTGGTGACAAAACACGTCCAGATCCACCCCTCGACTCCACAACACGACACGCTGAAATCCATACAGTTGCAAGTCTCTCACGACAACTGCTGTGGGGGCCATGATGGCCAGTGATGGACCATGAAACCAGCGCAAAAACCGATACGTCCACTCCAAGGGGAAACCAAAACGCGCCTGAACATATTCCGGAAAACGGGTGTGATAGGCTGTCGTAAAAGGCATACCCTGGCGCAGGGCATAGGCGCGTGCCGCGATCCCCAGTGGGCCTTCAGTGGCAATATGTAGTGCATCGGGAGAAAACTCTTCGATACGTCGAGTTACCCTTTTTCTTGCCAGCAAAGACAGACGAATATCAGGATAGGTAGGACAAGGAATTGTCGTAAAGCCGTGCGGGGTCAACATGTCCACGCGATGTCCCAAGGCTTCGAGTTCCCGGCGAGTGGTTTTCAAAGTTCTGACCACTCCATTCACCTGCGGCTCCCAGGCATCGGTAACAATCTGAATTTTCATATAGCCACCTCATATTTTTGAATTTCAACGGACTCATGATCAGAGTTCGATATTGGACCCAGATTGAGCGGTGCTGCCACCTTCTGTCGCCATTCGATAATCTTGAGTTGCCCATCCATGGTCTCAGCCAGGGCCGTCAAACTCTCCACCCAATCGCCGTCATTACAATAAAGTGCCCCATCGACTTCACGAATTTCTGCCTTGTGGATATGGCCGCACACCACTCCCTGGCAACCACGTCGCTGGGCCTCACTGATCATCACCCGTTCAAATGCCTGAATATAGTTGATGGCATTCTTGACCTGATATTTGAGATACTGAGATACCGACCAGTAGGGCAAACCAAGGCGTGCCCGCACGGCATTAAACCATCGATTAAATTTGAGTATGAGGGTATACAGGGTATCGCCCAACAAGGATAACCACCGTGCATGGGTGGTCACCCCGTCGAACAGGTCACCGTGCACTATCCACAAACGCCGCCCATCCAGCAGGGTATGAAACGCTTCATCCTGTACCACGATATCGCCAAAAGCCAGACCACAAAATTGGCGCATCAATTCATCATGATTGCCTGGGACATAAATTACCCTTGTTCCCTTGCGAGCTTTACGGAGAATTTTCTGCACCACATCATTGTGGGTCTGTGGCCAGTACCAATTTTTGCGCAATTGCCAGCCATCGAGAATGTCGCCGACCAAGTACAGCGTCTCTGCTTCATGGCAACGCAAGAAATCCAGCAGATAGTCCGCTTGGCAACCCGCTGTACCAAGATGCACGTCAGAAATCCAGAGGGTGCGGAATCGATTCACCGCTGCTTATCACTTGTTTCAATGGGTGGGTTCATGACGGCATTGAGCCACGGCAGGATGACCATTACATGACAATCGTGTGAAGATTTGATGACTACCCTGGCACGGCCTGATATCCTTCGATAATCAGGGAACAGGCCCGGCGATGCCCCGTCATTCCAAGACTATCAGGTCCAGTTTCCACCTGAAGGCGGTTGCCACGGCGGTGGGGGGCCATCAGAAAATAAAGAGCCGAGCAGTAGACTCAGCAAGGAAATCACAATACTTGCAAAGAATGCCTGCCAAAATCCGGTAACGACAAAACCATTAACCAAGGCCGATACCAGAAGAATCATCAATGCATTGATCACCAGCAAAAAAAATCCCAGCGTAATGATGGACAACGGCAGAGTCAGCAATACCAGCGCAGGTTTAACGAAAGTATTAACCAGCCCCAGCACCAAAGCCGATACCAGCAAGGCCGACAAACTCTCGAAGCGTAAGCCGCGAAACAGATAACTACAGACCCAGAGGGAAAAACTGGTCGTCCCCCACTGCAGCAGAAAATTCAGGATAGGTGCAGGCATGTGTAATGACCGAATGCTATAAAAAGCGAAAAGAGAAAGTCCCCAGTTCTGAGTTTCGGTGTCTCATCATAGCATGCATGAGGAGAATTATCGCAAATGCGTTCCAAATAAGCCATGCTTCCTGCATCTTGATTTCACCCCGCGTGTGCGGATTTTATTTATAATTGCACCAGCCAATATGCGGAAACTGCATCGTACAATGAACGCACCGACCGATATGAATGCCGCAGCCAGTTGGCTTCGCATGCCTTCCATCGTCGTCCAGTGCTTCTGGTTCAAGTGCGTTGGCACCATTGGTTTCACCTTCGTATTTTTTACAACTTACATCTACCTGCTCAAACACCCGGCACACTCGGTGACTCTCATCCCGGAAACCGCGATAGACCGGATGATTGGTGTCAAATCCTTCGCCCTCCCCTTCTATCTTTCTCTCTGGGTATACATCTCGCTCCCTCCCATGCTGATGGTGACAAAAAAGGCCATCATCGAGTACGGGCTAAAAATCGGCAGCCTCTGTCTCGTAGCACTCGGCATTTTCTATTTCTGGCCGACTGTAGTCCCCTTATCCGACGTAGACTGGGGACGTTATCCTGGCATGGCCTTCATGAAGAAAGTAGACACATCTGGAAACGCATGCCCTTCGTTACACGTGGCCACATCGGTGTTTTCCTGCTTCTGGCTAAACAGGGGATTGCGAAATCTGGGATTTGGAAAAGTTCCTCAACTCCTAAGCACCCTGTGGTGTCTGACTATCGTCTATTCGACTCTGGCAACCAAGCAGCACATGGCGGTTGATGTCTCCTGCGGAATCGCCCTGGCCCTCTTCTTCGTGTGGTTCTTCGACAGACAATTTGTCTGGATCAGGGTGCTTCGCGAGGAATGTGCAGACCTTTTCACGCTTCGCAACCTGTTGATCGCACTGGCTGGAATCGTCTATCTTGCCATAGGGTTCATCGCGACGACCACATCCCACCCTCCTCTATTCACCGTGCTTTTCGGGTTCGTCCCCCTGGCTGCCATCTCACTTGCCAGCGCGTGGAAATCAAAGGCGCGTGCCATTCTTCTTCCCATTTTTGCAACCGTAGCCCTTGCCATCCTGTTCCATCTCAACGAACTTCGCGAACATGCCGCCTGGCTTTATTTCATCCAGCATGCCGGAGCCATGACGTTGCTTTTCATCACGTTCGGCAGCACACTAGGCGGCCAGCACCGCGATGCATTCTGCTCAAAAATCGCCTGCTTCATGTTTCCTGAAGAACCCCATGCAGAATATCTCTTCTATACATGGAAGGTAACCCTGGCCTGGAGTATCTATTTCGCTACCAGTGCGATTATTTCAGTAGCGCTTTTTTTCTTCGGATCCATAGAAAATTGGTCGGTTTTTGATAATGTTGTCACGCCAGTCTCTCTAGGTGCAATGTTCGCAGGAGAATATCTAATCCGCCTTCGCCTGCTTCCGGATGGTCCAAAAATGAGCCTCACCGCCACCATCCATGCCTACCGGGAATATTCCCAGCGCCAGAACTGATCATGGTAGATACCCTGCCCCTCCTCCCTGAATCAGGAATGGATTCAATCGTGGCTTATCGCGGCATAACTCCGGTCAAGCGCCACGAATTTCTTTCTGACGTACAAACCATCTCCGAAAATATTCCCGAGACTTCCCATGTACTCAATCTCTGTAAAGATCGATACTGGTTCACGGCAACGCTATTCGCCAGCATTTCCAGAGGAATACTCAGCATTTTACCGAATTCGGTTGCCCCGGAAATCGTCTCTGAGTTGACCCAAGAACTACCAGATCTCGTCTGCTTGGGCGATCAATCCTCTATTTCTCACGACCTGCCTTACCTGAAAATTTGCGGCTTCAGGTCCAGGATATCCACTCCATCTGTTCCTCAAATCCCTGCAAACCGCGCCATCGTGCAAGTCTACACTTCCGGTTCAACCGGAAAACCCAAGTCGCATGCCAAGACCTTCGACAAAATCATCATGTGCGTAAAGACTGAGGCAAAGCGAATATGGGAAGTCACCAACGGACCGTGCACAGTACTCGGGACTGTTCCTTTCCAACATATGTACGGACTCGAATCGACGATCTTCCTGCCTCTTCTTGGTGGAGGGAAACTGAGTTCGCCCCTTCCCTTCTTTCCTGCAGATATAGCAGATTCCCTCGCCACACTTCCCGAACCGAGATTACTCGTCACAACTCCTTTCCATCTCGGGAAACTAGTCGAATCAGGAATCAAATTTCCTCGGATTGCGATGATCGTTTCTGCGACGGCTCCCCTGTCGATGGAACTCGCCAAAACCGCAGAAGAAAGGCTGGCAGCCCCCATCCTGGAAATTTATGGATCGACCGAAACCGGACAAATTGCAACCCGCCGACCAACCAGAAGCACCCTTTGGAAAACCTACGACGGTATCTCACTCAAACAGGAACGAGGAACCAGCATCGCAAGCGGAGGACATCTTGAGGAACCACAATGTCTGCAGGATACCCTGGAAATAGCGGACGAATCTCATTTCCGACTGATCGGACGAAACTCTGACATGGTCAATGTTGCCGGCAAGCGCAGTTCTCTTGCCTATCTGAGCCAAATAATCACCAGGGTTCCCGGGGTTCGGGATGGTATTTTCTGTATTCCCGAACCCGATGAAGCGGCAGCGCGCCTCGCCGCCTTCGTAGTCGCACCAGGACTCAACTCGCATGACATTCATGCCGCGCTACTGGAAAAACTCGATCCACCTTTCTTGCCACGCCCGATAATCTTCCTCGACTTCCTCCCTCGGGATAGAAACGGAAAAATCCAGGCTGCTACAATATCTGAACTCATCGCAAGATACATTCTCGCAAGATGACTCTTGTATCCGTCACGTTCGCAGCCGATCACCCCGCATTCGCAGGGCATTTCCCGGGCCACCCTATCGTTCCTGGTGTATTACTTCTCGATCACGCGCAACGAATCATCACCATCGAATGTGGGGAATGCGAACTCAGGGTGGCAAAATTTCTGAGTCCCGCAAATCCAGGAGAGTTTCTCGATCTGGAATATTCGGTCGAAAATGGCTCAATAAAATTTGAGATTCGTTCAGGATTACGCCGGATCGCAAACGGTCAATTCTCATTCCGTCCATGACAAATGCCTCGCAGGAAGCCCCGGAATGGATACAACGCAAGGAACGCGGCAGTTTATTGCTTCTCAAAATCATGTGCAAGATTTCTCTTCTTGCCGGACGCAATGTCTCACGCATCGTCCTCCACGCCATTGCGCTGTACTTCATGCTTGCGGTACCCGTCGCCCGTAGAGCATCACGCGCTTACCTGGAACGTGTACTCGACCATCCCCCTAACCTCTTCGATCTCTACCGGCATATCCTGTATTTTTCCACCACGATCCACGACCGAATCTACCAGTTGAATGATCGCCATGAACTCTTCGACGTTCGCATTTTCGGGGCAGAACCACTGCATACCCTGCACGTCAGCGGAAAAGGGTGCTTCCTCTTCGGCGCCCACCTCGGTAGTTTTGAAATACTGAGAAGCATAGCAAGAGATCGTGGGGGACTTAATGTCTGTGTCGCGATGTTTCCAAAAAATGCACATCATATCCAACAAACCCTGGCTTCTATCAACCCATCCGTTGTACTCGACTTAATTCCGCTCGGACAAATTGATTCCATGCTCGAAATTCATCGCCGTATCCAGGAAGGGGCTATGGTCGGTATTCTTGCTGACCGCGCCAGCGGTCCTGACAAGTACCTCGAACTTCCATTCCTCGGTGCCACCGCACCCTTGCCGTCTGGCCCATTCCGGATGGCAGTAATGCTCCGTCACCCGGTGTTTTTCATGACTGGTCTCTACAGAGGGAACAATCAATATGAGGTGCACTTCGAGTTACTCACGGATTTTTCTTCTCCCTCTGCTTCCCGCGAAGAGGAAATCCGTTCCCTCATGGAGAAATACCTGGCCGTGCTCGAACGTCATTGCCGGGAAGCACCTTTCAACTGGTTCAACTTTTTTGATTTCTGGAAAGTCACAACCCATGAAAGTTCCTGACAAAATTACCGCTTTTCTCATTTTCATGCTGGCTTTCGTCTGTGCCCATGCAGATGACCTGGAGATCGGGCAACTCATGCATATGCTCGCGAAAAATCCGTCCGGACAAGCCACCTTCGTAGAGAAAAAATATATCGGTATCATCGACAAACCTATCGTATCAAGCGGTGAACTCTCCTTTTCAGCCCCCGACAAACTCGAAAAACATACCCTCACGCCGAAACCTGAGTCACTGGTGCTCAACGGAAGAATTCTCACCATTGATCGTCCCGGAAAGAGTCGCATGACGGTAAGTCTCGACGAACATCCCGAAGTCGCGGCATTCATCGAAAGCATTCGTGGAACGCTTGCCGGAGACCTTTCCTCCCTTGAGGCGAACTACGCTCTGATGCTTTCAGGAAGCGAAAAAAATTGGCAACTCTCGCTCAGCCCCAAAGGGGAGGAGTTCTCACAAATTTTTAAAAATATCCTGATCAGCGGAACAGGTCCTGATGTCCTCACCATCGAAATCGACCAGCGTGATGGAGATCATTCTGAAATGATCATCAGCAAGTCCGTTTCCAAAAGATGACGAAACGGCACCACCCACTCATGATCTGGCTCGCAGTCCTGATCATTTCGATCGCGATCATCACAAAAACCAGGTTCGTATCTGACCTTTCAACCTTCATGCCCAAGGCACCGAGCGAACGCCAGCAACTTCTTGTCGACCAGTTGCGCGATGGAATCATCGGGCGCCTGATCATGATTGGAATCGAAGGGGGGGATGCCGAAGAAAGGGCCAGACTTTCGTTCGAGTTAGCAAGGAAACTGCGCCAAACCGGACTCTACTCGGGGATAGAAAATGGAGATTCGCAAACTGAGGCGCGCAATCGAAAATATTTTTTTGAGAACCGCTATCTCCTTAGCCCTGATGTCAACCCTGCGAGATTTACAAAGGAAGGCCTGCATTCTGCGATTTCAGACTCAATCGACGCACTCGCCAGCGATGCAGGAATGATCATCAAAGGCCTCTTCACAAATGACCCGACCGGCGAAACGCTTGCACTGCTCGAACGATTTTCCGGAGGAAACCAGCCACGGAATCTGTACGGAGCATGGGCATCGAAAGATGGAAAGCGGGCTGTTCTGATCGCTTATACCAGAGAGCCAGGAACCGATACCGAAGCTCAAGCACGCGCAATCGATAGGGTAAAGTCAACCTTCGCGGCACTTCCTGGAAAATCCGCAACCACCCGAGTGGTGATGAGTGGAACAGGCGTATTTTCGGTCAAGTCCCGCAACACCATTGAGGGAGAAGTGAAGCGACTCGCAGGAGCAAGCCTCATCCTTGTCACGAGCCTACTGCTACTATTTTATCGGTCTGTCTGGCTGCTCATGCTTGGACTGCTGCCTGTACTTTCTGGTGCTCTCGCCGGAATTGCCGCAGTGAGCCTTGGATTCGGCTATGTACACGGTCTTACCCTGGGTTTCGGCACCACGCTAATCGGGGAAGCCGTAGATTACTCGATCTATTTCTATCTGCAACGATCGGGTGAACTCAATCCCACTCGGTTCTGGAAAACCATCTGGATCGGGGTATCGACCTCGATAGCGGGGTTTTCTGCCCTGCTTTTTTCTGGTTTTCCCGGGCTCGCACAACTGGGCACCTATTCGATCAGCGGACTGATCGTCGCCGCTACCGTCACCCGCTACGTATTGCCCACACTGGTTCCTGAGAAACTGAACCTGCGTGACATGAAGGAAACCGGTCTTATCCTGGAAAACATACAGAACCTCACGATCCGCTTGCGCTGGCTCCCACCACTACTGTCAATCACCGCATGCTTGGTCATTTTTCATCATTCCGGAAAGATATGGAACCGCAATCTCTCCACGCTGAGCCCGATTTCAAAGGCAGACCAGCATATCGATCAGCAATTGCGCCACGATCTCGGCACCCCCGATCTGCGCTTCATAGTCGCCTTCAGCGCCAACGATGAAGCGCGGGCACTGGAAGGAACGGAAAGAGCAGGAATCGCTCTTGATGATCTGGCTCGGAAAAAGGTCATCGCAGGCTTCAGTTCACCCTCATTCGTCCTTCCCAGCCTGAAAATGCAGTTAGCGCGCCAATCTGCCATACCCACAATTCCAGAAGCAAAGAAGAATCTCGACGAAGCCCTCGAAGGGCTTCCTGTACAAGCAACAAGACTGCAAGGATTTCTTGCTGATATTGAGGTTGCACGCAACAGGAAACCGCTCACAAGAGCTGACCTCGAAGGGACATCTGCTGCCCTCCTGTATGACTCAATGCTGATTCACCGGAAAGACGATATTCTGGTTCTCATGCCTCTCAAGGAAGCCAATGGCCACGCGGACCCGCCCATCGACGTGAACGCGGTTCAAGATGCCCTGAAAAGGACCGGCCTAGATCACGTCATCGTCATCGACCTGCTGGAAGAATCCACGCAGCTTTTCGAAAACTATCGCAATGAAGTGCTGAATCTCTCCGAGTCAGGTTGCCTCGTGATCGCAGGACTTCTCCTTTTCGCGCTTAAATCGATTCGCCGCACCCTGAGAGTAATCATTCCACTCGCCTACGCAGTGACCTGTGTCACAGCAGTGATCCTGTTTGAGGGAACGACTCTCACCATCCTGCACCTCATTGGGCTACTCCTGGTGGTCGCAATCGGGTCGAACTACGCGCTGTTTTTTGAGGATTCGGAAAGCGCGACAGCTCGTGAAAGAAGACAAACACAAATTTCTCTCGTAGTCGCCAACCTCACCGCGGTGGGAAGTTTCGGAATACTCGGATTTTCCAGCATTCCCCTGCTTTCAGCAGTCGGCATGACAGTCGGACTCGGAGCGTTTTTCTCGCTGTTATTCTCCGCAATCCTATCGCGTCGCAGAATCGAATTATAATCAGTGCCATTTTCAGCCAACGCGACCATGTGCAGATTCACACCTTTCATTCTAGGCTCGATCTGCCTTCACGCGGGAATGCTCGCACTCGTGGTATTTTCTCCTGACAAATGGCTTACCGCTCTCGTAGTCCTTCTTACGAACCACGCAGCCATCGGCATGGCGGGACTTCTTCCACGCTCACAGTTGCTCGGACCAAACCTCGTTCATCTTTCGGATGAAGCAGCAAAACGCGGAGAAGTCGCACTCACATTCGACGATGGACCAGACCCTGAAACAACGCCAAAGATACTGAAAATACTTGAACAATATGAAGTTCAGGCCACATTCTTCTGCATCGGCGAGCAAGCACAAGCCCATCCAGAAATCTGCCGCGAAATCATGTCAGGCGGCCATGACATCGAAAATCATGGACAGCGACATCAAAATCACCTCGCCTTTTCCGGTTTCAACGGCTGGATGCGCGAAGTCGGACAAGGACAGAAAACCATCGAGAACATCACGGGAAAGTGTCCAAAGTTCTACCGCGCACTTGCAGGGCTGCGCAACCCATTTCTCGACCCGATTCTTCAAAACCTGGGAATCCACCTGATAAGCTGGACCCGCCGCGGCTACGATACCCGCTGCGGAAACCCCGATGTCGTGCTTTTCCGGCTCATCAGAGGCCTCAAAGCAGGAGACATCCTGCTCCTGCACGACGGCCACAGTGCGCGAAGCAAATCAGGCAATCCCGTTGTACTCGAAGTGCTTCCCCGACTGCTCTGTGAACTTAAAAGGCAGAACCTGAAACCCATTCCTCTGAGGGCATCGTGAAGTTTCTGGATCACGCCTGGATCGCCTCCCGCATTCCACATAAGGGAAGCATGTGCCTGCTTGACCGAGTAACAGACTGGAACGAAACACGCATCGTCTGCAAGGCAAACAGCCACCGTTCACCCGACAACCCATTGCGACAGGAAGGCAGACTCGGCATAACCACCGGCGTTGAATATGCCGCACAGGCCATGGCAGTCCATGGGGTATTGCTTGCGGATAACGATAAATCCCATGCCACAGGATACCTGACGAGCGTCAGAAATGTGCACTGGAACAGAAATCGGCTCGACGAACTCGATGGTGAAATCGAAGTACACGCCGAGCGACTTTCCGGAAACGAAATCAGCATCCTGTATTCCTTCAGAGTATTTTTCGGAGAAGAAGTGCTGATCGAAGGCAAGGCAAGCATCATGCTCAATGCAACCGGATCGTCCAAAAAGGAGAAAACATCATGAAAAGAGCACTCGTCACAGGAGGAAGCGGTGCCATCGGTGCCGCCATCTGCAGACGACTCGCTGCTGATGGAATACATGTCATCGTCCACTCACACCAGAACCTCGATGCCGCCAGAGAACTCTGCGAAGAACTCATTCAGCAGGGACATTCTGCACAGTTAACCCACTTCGACGTGACTGATTGTGCAGAGTGTCAATTAACTCTCGAAACCCTCATCGCAGAAGCCCCTATCCAAATCGTGGTCAACAATGCTGGAATCCATGATGATGCTATATTTCCAGGAATGCATCCGGAACAGTGGCACCGTGTCATCGATGTCTCCGTCAATGGTTTCTTCAATGTCACAAAACCACTCATGATGCCGATGATCCGGACCCGCTGGGGGCGAATCGTGACTATCACCTCCATCTCAGGAATTACTGGAAACCGGGGACAAACCAATTATGCAGCGGCCAAGGGTGCACTCCATGCGGCGGGAAAATCACTTGCCCTAGAACTCGCAAGCCGGGGAATCACGGTCAATTCGGTGGCACCTGGAATCATCGAGTCGCCGATGACAGAAAAAACTTTCGACCACGAATCAATCGCACGCCTCGTTCCTATGAAACGGGCAGGAAAACCTGAAGAAGTGGCAGGACTCGTCAGTTACCTCACTTCCGATCAGGCAGCCTATGTCACAGGACAGGTGATCTCGATCAATGGTGGGATGATCTGATTCAGAAGGATCAAATGGAAAATCGAGCATCGCAGAGCCAGAGACAAGCCCCGCGCCACCCAGTTCATTTGGTTGCTTGGTATTCGGCCAGGATGCTCATTCCCTTGACTTCAATGTGGCGGCGAACCAAAGTGAAGCCACTCGCTTCCAGCGTCGCCAACACCTTTACAGGTGGAACACAGGCTTCGATGGTGTCCCAGTAATATCGCCAGAGACGAGCGGTGTTTTTCCGATTTCCGACAAGCATGGCGAGAAGGGGGACCAGTCTCTTCATGTAAATCTTGAGCAGGAAGCGCCCCCAAGTGCTTTCCGGACAGGTAATTTCAAGAATACACAGTCTTGCACCTGGCTTCATCACTCGGTAAAACTCGCGAAAAGCCACAGAAAGATCACTGAGGTGGCGAAGCGCATACCCCATACTGAGGAAATCAAAATAATCATCCGGAAACGGAATCTCCTCCGCACGCCCTTCCACCATAGAAACCCCTTCAGGAATTTTGGCGTTCTTCATCATTCCGGGACTTGGATCAACCCCGATGACCAGTTGAGGATTTCCGACAATCCTGACTGCTTCGCGAGCCACAAGTCCGGTACCGACTCCTATGTCGACAATGCGCATTCCGGATTTCAGCCCTGCCCTCTCCAGAGCCTGACCACGATACCAGAGACCGGTTCCCAGCCCAAGAATATGTTCCATGCGATCGTAATCTTCGGCCGTACTGTCGAACATTTCACGAACAAACCCCTTCCTTTGCGATTCATCTGCATAATAACTGGTAAGGGGAACATGAGGAGCGTAGGCAATCTCCTTGTTGCTCTGGTTCATTTTGGTTTCCTGCGGAATTAGGTTATCCATTTTTTTCTGTAGGCCAGCACCGCGCATGATCTTGCCCAAGCAATACCAAGCAACCGCAGAGGTTGATATTACCTGATTCACCCCCTGAATGAAAACAAAAAATAATATCCATCGCCCCCCTGACATATTGATTGCCCTGACCGATGCATGTCATTAGAATAATACTTTTATCATCGGGAATCGGTAAAAAACATACCCGATTTTCGGCGCGGTCGATCCTCCTATTTTCGTTCATCATGCAATCCTTAGCCATCAGTCATTACACCATGGTCAATGCCTTGGGCCGAGGAGTATCGGCCACGCTGAAAGCATTGCAAAACTCAAATTCCGGCCTACGACGATGTGATTTTCTGGATGCAGAACTCAACACCTGGATTGGACGTGTCGAAGGACTGGAAGACGAACCCGTCATTTCTCGCTTGAAGGATTATGAGTGTCGCAACAACCGGCTCGCCATGTTCGGACTCCGTTCTGATGACTTTGAATCGACCATTACAACTGCTATTCAACGTTATGGACGCCACCGGATCGCCGTAATCATCGGGACCAGCACTTCGGGAATCCTGGCAACCGAACTCGCCTATCGGGAGAGGAACCCGGAAGGCAAGTTGCCCCCGCATTTTCGTTACCAGACCACGCAGGAAAACTATTCCGTAACCGATTTTGTCAGAAGTTACCTGAAACTCCAAGGTCCGGCATTCACAATTTCGACGGCCTGTTCATCAAGTGCAAAAGTGTTTGCAACCGCAAGCCGTCTGATTGGTTCCGGCATGTGCGATGCTGCCGTGGTGGGTGGAGTCGACAGTCTTTGCATGACCACGTTATACGGGTTCTCATCCCTGGAAATCGTCTCAACCTCACCCTGCAGACCAGCATCGATCGACCGGAACGGAATTTCTATCGGCGAAGCCGCCGGTTTCGCCCTCCTTGAAAAACCAGAGAACAGGAGCAGGCTTCCTATCCTGCTCGGCTATGGGGAAAGCAGCGATGGCTATCACATGTCCACCCCACATCCGGAAGGAGCTGGAGCGCGCCTTGCCATGCAACGCGCGCTCCAGTGCAGCGGAATTCCCGCTTCTCGGATTGATTACGTCAATCTGCATGGAACAGCGACCCGTGCCAACGACAGCGCAGAAGACCGTGCAGTCACAGAAATATTCGGTCGGGAAACTCCCTGCAGTTCAACAAAAGGATGGACGGGGCATACCCTGGGGGCCGCTGGAATCACAGAAGCGGCAATCTGTTGTCTCACCCTTCGTGAAGGATTTCTTCCTGCCACACTCAACACCACCACGGTCGATCCTGATTTTGGCATGAACATACTGTTGGAAAACCGCAGCCAACCGGTCCGAACCGTGCTCAGCAATTCATTCGGCTTCGGCGGAAACAACGCCAGCATTATCCTGGGATACGCAACGGAATGAATGTTTACCTGAAAGGGCTCGGCGCAATCGGTCCGGGGTTCGCCAACTGGGCAGAACTCGGTAATCTGCTCGCATCGAGTGAAATCCCCAGTTTTGGAGTAGTTCCCCATCCTCAGGGTATCATCCTGCCCGGAACAGAACGCAGAAGAGCAAGCCCCACGATAAAACTGGCACTCGATGTCGCCCTGCAGGCGATACAGGTATCTGGACTTGACGCTGACAAGGTCGCACTGGTTTTCGCCTCCTCCAACGGCGACACGGATACCATCCACCACATCTGCGAAACACTCGCAACGCTGGAACGATTTGTTTCACCGACCAGATTTCACAATTCCGTACACAATGCGGCTGCAGGATACTGGAGTATCGCATCACGATCCATGCAGCCTTCCACCAGCCTTTGTGCCGGGAGCGGAACTTTTTCTGCCGCTCTCCTGGAAGGTGCCACCCAGTGTATCTCCGAGGAGGTTCCCGTGCTGATTTCCGTGTTCGACACGGCTTTCCCCGATCCACTTTATGACATCACTCCAGCACACAAGGCATTTGGAGTAGCCATGGTGCTTGATGAAAATCCGGGAAACGCCATCGCACAATTCTCTATCGAGTTGTCTCAGGAAGAGCCGGACACCCTTTCAGGCTGGGAAACAGTACGCACGGACGCATCAGCCGCACGTGTTTTACCCCTACTGGCTACCATCGCCAAGGGAAAAGGAACGGTTGTTCTTGAATATCTGGAAGACCTGGGATTGAAGGTCAGCGTGACCTCTTAAGTTTGCGCCACATCAGAAGCGGAAGGCGAAAGACGAACCCTGTCACCAGCCGGATGTGCATAAAGGTGAGCAAGGCGTTATCCCTGAGATAATTGAAATGGGAAACCCCTCCTTCTTCCTTGCTAAAATATTTTACCGGAGCCACACGGTTGACTGGGCGAACCCCACGCCAGCAAAGGCGTACCACAGCCTCTGGATCGAAATCGAAGCGCCGCATCCAACGCTGCTCCTCCATGATGTAATAAAGAGGCAAGGCAGGATAGACACGAAAACCAAACAACGAATCTCCAATACCTCCGCCCAACGTCTCGAAATTCGCCCACCAATTGGAAATCCTTCTTCCACGCACGCGGATAAGCGGCGCGCTCGAATCAAATTTCGGGCATCCCAGGATCATCGCATCCGGATTCTTCTGCGATTCCTCCATGAACTCAGGAATTTTGTCAGCAGGATGCTGACCGTCTGCATCCATAGTCAAAACATGGGTGAAACCCCTGGCCAGAGCCTCTCTCAGTCCCAGGTAAACAGCCCCTCCCTTTCCCCCGTTTTCCGGGAGCACCTGAACCCTGAGTCCTTTGTCGACTTTTGCCATGTCGAGCAATTCCTCAGCCGTACCATCACTGCTACCATCAACCACTATCCAGACAGGATTCCATTGCTTGCGCGCCTCACGAATGGTCTCATATACCTTTTCCCCAGTGTTGTAACTCGGAATTAGCACGAGATGGGTGATAGATGCCGTCATCACAAATCACCCGTCACCCTTTCCGCCACTTCGGAACGGCAATACTGTTCGAGACGTGATACATAGGGCCTGACTTCAGTAGGCGGAGAAAAACGCTCACCCAACCTTGCGCGAAACACCAGAGGAAAATCGGGTTTCTTGAGAATCGGCCGCCCCTTGCTGAGAAAGGGTTGGTTGATTTCAATGAATACAGTCTGTACTGGCGCGCACGACCTTTTCGCGATCAGGGCGAACCCTCCCTTGAAGGGCTGAATGTCATGGCCCATTGTGCGAGTTCCCTCCGGGAATACCAATAACTGGCTTCCAGACTCGATTTCATGGATTGCATCGATGATCAGCCTTGCCTCCGAAATATTGCGGATGTAGCCGGCCAGTCGCGCGCTTCCCCCAAAAATGAACTGGTCCCAAAGATTGGCCTTGATGATACAGACAGCATTTGGAAGATGTGAAATCATGAGCACAACATCGATCAGCGAAGGATGGTTCGGAGCAATGATAATGGAACTTTCCGAACTCAAACTTTCAAGTTCGTCGAGATCGCATTCGACGATTCCGCTCAGTTCAAGGAGAGCAAGATAGGCCCTGAATCCGAACATGATCACCCGTCTACCAAGCCGCATCCCGATATTGCGAGGCAAAATCAAGGCAACCGGGATAGCGAAGAAACTCCAGAAAAGACACATGGCCGCGAACAATAGCAGCCCACCATAGTAGACCAGGCATTCATAGGCATATCCCAGAAGCGATACCGGCAGTAACCACTTTCCTAACATGATGGGTTCGCCCTCATTCGTCACCCTCGCTCACGGGAAACCAGAAGGCTTCAATCTCGATCAGTAGGTCGGAACGGCAGATATCCGCTCGCATGTAGCACACCTTCACATCAATACCAAAATCTGCTTCGAGTTTTTTTTGCACTGCTCCCAGATCCTGAACACGACGAAGATAGACATTGAGATAAAGCCCTCGCAACTCTCTCTCCCGGAATCCTTTTCCCCGAGCCATAGAGTCAACCATCCTAAGATTTTCAAGTGTTTCATCCAGTTGACCCATGATATCT
Source organism: Pseudomonadota bacterium (assembly GCA_021798835.1). GTDB lineage: Bacteria > Pseudomonadota > Gammaproteobacteria > Burkholderiales > Ferrovaceae > Ferrovum. The sequence continues at coordinate 21,528 of JAJZBQ010000013.1, forward strand.
TCAGGATGCACCGTTTTGGAACCAACAATACTCGCCGTTCCAGAAATCAGCAGTGCATCGCCGACCAGCATGCCACGAGAAAAAGTTGGGCTTCTAGGACCAAACTCACCAGGATACCCATACGCATTGACCTGCCGGGGATTTTCGATGGCGATCCCCTTCTCGCGCCCTGCAAGGAAACCAATCACCAGATATCCACGGTCCGTACCCAGTGCACAGGCTGCAGGCACGTTTCCTTCCACGATGGCACGCCCCTTAGCGTAAAATGCCTCGTGGCGACCAACATTGAATTCGCGATACCGCTCAATACTGCGCCCCGCTCCATTGATGAGAGGAAAATAGTTCCACACTCTGAGAAGAGCAGAATATCCCTGCGAATCGAGGAGTTCGAATATGCCTGAATAGATGGAATAGGCCCTATCATCGAGCTCTTCCAGTCCGTGCTCCCTATACACATAGCAACCGAACAGATAATCACCATCGGCGGAATAGTTAAATTCTCCATGACGACGCACATTCACCGGACTTTCTGAAATCCAGATTTCATGACAAACCTCCGCGCCGATGACTTCAAGGGGCACCCAGACATGGACCAAGCCTTCAGCCGGCAAACCAGGATCAACAGCCGAATATGAAAGCACTCCCAGAATCCTGCCCTGATATCGGGCCAATGCTTCCTTGACCTCCGAATTCGTGACAAAAATCATACGGATCGGGGGGGAAAACTTTTCTTCCACGACCTTCGACTCTTCCATCAAGAAATACCTCTGGCAGGAAACACCACAGCATCAAGCATGACCTGCCAGAGCAATCGCCAAGTCGGCCAATCGTGATCTCCGGGAACACGAAACACCCGTTGCTCCGGTAAGCGTCCCGCAAGCAGTTCTCCCGCATGCGCATAGCGATCATTCACTCCCCAGCCGAGATACCACTCAAACGAAAAGGAATAGTCTTTCAGCCAGCACAGCAAGGAGGTATCTTCATCGCCGCAGTCTTCCTGACCGGGAGACCAATGATCAATTCCCCCCTCCCGGAGCACCCTCGCCAGGGTTCCGCGCGTGACCAAGAAAGGGGAAAGCAGCATCACTCCTCCTATCCTGTCCAGCCCTTCCATGAGCAACCGAATTATGCCAAGGGAACCCAAAGAGATTCCGGCAAGCCAGATGTTGCTGTATCCACGCAGAAAGTGGGCGAGCCATGGCTTGATGCGCGAAGCAAAATCTCCGGAAAAGTAATCCGCAGCAGAAACCTCAACCAACAGCATGTCCACGGCCAACCCCCGCCTTCGCACAGCGTCGACAAAACCATGCTCAAGAAAATCAGCAGGAAGTATTCCGGCTCCAGGCAGCATCACCATCGCAAACTGCCCTTGTCCACCAGGTGCCCTTTCGAAAACAAAATCGAACATGGCACTGTGGTGACCTACTTGGTCCGGTGTGCCTGAATATGCTGGTTAAGGCTTCGGAGGGAGCGGAAAATTTTCGTGTTGTTTTCCTCGTCAGAACGAAGTTGGAAGCCGTAATTTCTCGATACCACAAGGGCAATTTCGAGCATATCAATCGAGTCGAGGCCCAGTCCCTCACCATACAACCGCCCCTCCGGATCAATTTCCTCGGGAAAGGTGTCAAGATTGAGTGCAGCAACAATATGTTTTGCGAGTTCCAGTTCCTGATCAGTCAGTTGAATTGCATTCTGATGCTTCATATGTGCCGGCATTGTGATAGTGTCCCCTAGCAAACCCAGATATTACTTTTCCAGTCGACTACCCAAATACACACGCCGTGAACCCATCACAAACCACATCAATTTGAGGTCATAAACAGATTCAGTCTGAATTTATTAAGTTTATCGCCAACCGACAGCCAAGGCCATTTTCTCAAAAGTAACATTTTATTTCAACTCAGATGAACCGATCATTATCTTAATGTTTTTATGTAACTTCAAACGCCATGGCAAGCGAATCTTCCACTGCTCCCGTCACCCCCTGAAACAACTATTTTTTGAATTGGTCACCGAAAACAAAAATGGCTTGCAACCACCAAGTCGCAAGCCATTATCTTAATTTTGGCGCGCCCGGCAGGATTCGAACCCACGACCCCTTGGTTCGTAGCCAAGTACTCTATCCAACTGAGCTACGGGCGCAACGAGACGAATTATAGCACGGGTTTCAGAACACGCGCACAGTCCATGCTGTGACTGCACGAACCCTGTCTGCCAATAACTCCAGCCATTCTCGGGATACCGGTGCCAGATGATCTCCTCCCGGTTGGTGAGAAGGACGCGCCAACGTATACAAAAGTACCCCACAAACTGGAATATTCTGCTGACGAATACGTGCCATGAAATCCACATAGCGCTGTATCTCCAACGTATTGGGAGGGAGCCCATCTCGCGCCGTCATGCAACTTTGTATCCAGGTTGGACAACTACGTGAAACAGCAGCCAGACGCGCCAGTATTTGGTCAAGGCCAAGGCGAACTTGATTAACCTGCCAGATATCCTCACTATCTCCACGGTCAATTTTGAACCAGACTTCCCCATGGTGCGACGCACTCTCTTTTAGCGCGCCTTGAACAGACTCCTTCAAGACATAGGTTCCATTGGTAATGGTAATGATCTTGACCGACTGTAGCGATGGGCGATCCTTCAGGGCGCGTAACACCTGAATCATGGCCGCAGGATACCATGGCGAACTGGTAGGCTCGCCATTCCCTGAAAAGGCCACATCCCGAATAACACGCAGTCCCTCGGGGACATAGGACTCCATGAAAGAGGGTTGCATCACCGCATCGAGCAACTGACCCAACTCACGCGTCAACTGTGTCATATCAATAAATGGAGCTTTAGCACGCGCAAGATTGGGAACCTGACAATAGTTACAGGCCCAGTTACAGGCATTGTTGGGATTCAGGTTGATCCCGATGGACACCCCGGCGGCACGCCGCGATACCACAGGGTAAACCAGTTCCAGACCAAAAAAGGGACGGTTATGATCGGTAAAACTGAGTGTTGAGGAACTCAAATGGCAACCTCGCAACATAAAAAGCCTGAAATCAGGAATTCTCCCAGTAAGAACAATTTCAGGTAAGATACAGATTAAGATACAACAGAATTATAAATAAGTGACTTGAGTTTAGATTATGGCATTGATCGTACAAAAGTACGGAGGAACCTCCGTAGCCAACCCGGAACGTATCAAAAAAGTAGCCCAACGCGTAGCCCGTTTTCATGCACAAGGCCATCAGGTGGTCGTGGTGGTATCCGCCATGAGTGGCGAAACCGACCGCTTGATTCGTTTGGCTCGTGAAATTCATGCACGCCCCGATGAACGGGAGTTGGATGTCATGGTGTCTACCGGCGAACAAGTGACCATCGCCCTCACAGCCATGGCAATTCAACAGGAAGGCATTCCGGCGCGCAGTTATACCGGAAGCCAGGTACGTATCCTGACTGACAATGCACATACCAAGGCACGCATTTTAGATATTGATGCAGCCCGATTACGGGCAGATCTGGATGCTGGGTTCGTGGTAGTCGTCGCCGGTTTTCAGGGTGTTACCGACAGGGGTGATATCACTACGCTGGGACGGGGTGGCTCGGATACCACCGGGGTAGCCATCGCCGCTGCCCTCAGGGCAGATGAATGCCAAATTTATACGGATGTGGATGGCGTATACACCACTGATCCGCGTATTGTTCCCCAGGCGCGGCGCCTTTCCACGGTAACCTTCGAAGAAATGCTGGAAATGGCCAGTCTGGGTTCCAAGGTTCTGCAGACACGTTCGGTGGAATTTGCCGGCAAGTATCGGGTCAAGTTACGCGTACTATCCAGTTTTACCGAATCTGACAATGACGGTACATTGATTACCTTTGAGGAACAATCTCCCATGGAGCAACCCATCATCTCGGGCATCGCTTTTAATCGTGACGAAGCCAAACTCTCACTGCTGGGTGTACCGGATCGACCTGGCATCGCCCACGCCATCCTTTCACCCGTGGGGGCAGCCCACGTCGATGTGGACATGATCATCCAGAATATCGGAGTAGATGGATCAACCGACTTCTCCTTCACGGTACATCGCAACGATTACAACAAGACCCTGGATCTGCTTACCCATACCATCAAACCCCAAACGGGTGCGCGCGAAGTGCGCGGGGACAACCGGATCTGCAAGGTATCCATTGTAGGGGTTGGCATGCGTTCTCATGCTGGGGTAGCCAGCCAGATGTTCCAGACATTAGCGAATGAAGGGATCAACATTCAGATGATTTCCACCTCGGAAATCAAGATTTCGGTGGTCATCGACGAAAAATATATGGAATTAGCCGTGCGTGCCCTGCATAAAACCTTCGGTTTAGATGGCGAAGATTCTCCAAATAAGGGATAATAGCGCTCTGTTGACCGGAGAGATGGCCGAGAGGTCGAAGGCACTCCCCTGCTAAGGGAGCATGCGGGCAAAACCTGCATCGAGGGTTCGAATCCCTCTCTCTCCGCCAGAATGGCGCGTAGTAGATTGAATTTAATAGATTTTTTTCTTTTATCAAAAGCGTACCATCAAAACAACCATCAAATAAGAGCTTGGTTAGTGGTATTGCTTTCAAGGTGGTAGCAGGCATAGCACGCCCCCCCCCAGATGAGAAGTGTCTTGATCGGATCCTCTACTGATCTCTATCCCCGGCGCCAATATCTGGCTCACTGAACGGTGAGTGCGGGCATAAGAAGCTACACTGCAACTATTTGAAACCCAAGTGCTCAATACAACACTATCGGTGATTTGGGGCTGCAGTAACCCAACTCGTTGTTGACAATCAACTCAACTCCGTTGATTATCCCGTAATGACAACCCCCCCCGAAATCACTGAAAAGCGCAGGGAGCAATTGCGCAAGGCCCAGCAGAGACGACGAATCCAACTCGCCAATGGTGACCGCCACCAAGTCAACATCTATCTTTCAAGGCTGGCAATCAATAGGCTTGACGAACAGGCGGACAGGATGGGGGTAGACCGGCATACCCTGGTCGAAAAACTTATTTTCGACTCCTCGGAATCATCGTAATCAGCCATCAAAATTTTTTTGCATCTAAATGTTGACAATCATCAGATATTGCGCGAAACTGACAATGATGATTGTCAACATAAAGAGGAAAACTATGGATGCCAATACTTACATTGAAGGCATGGAACGAGAAATCCATGACCTGCGCGTTCTGCTGATCCTGGTGATGCACATCCGGGCCGAGGGGTTTGCTGACCCAAATGACAAGGATGGGTGGGATGGGACTCAGTTCGATGAACTTGCTGCGGATTGGGATGACTTGGCCTCAAGCCTCGGCAAACAGCAATGGCTATGTGGCGTCAGAGCTTTTCGATATGTAGACGGCCTGGATGACGACAGTCCGGCAATTCCTCGCGACAGTAAGACTTGGCTGAACAAGCTATACAGTGGATTCAAAGCGATGCGATGTACTTCATATTCGCCACCACGGATGATGTCGAAACGATTGTTGGGTAACGGGTTAGCTCACATCAAAAATGAGTTCAGAACTGAAACGCACGGTGCGACAAGGGGGGAGTAGGCTGGTTCGTGCACAAACACAGAGCGTTGGAACAGGTTTTGTCCGGAGGTCATCATGGCTCGACCCAACAGTAAAAGGCTATCACTCAACCGCCTGGCCGAAGACTGGCGCGAAGCTATTTTCAATTCGATCAAGTCAATCAGGCTGAAGGATGCCGTAGCGGTTCTTTCTGCCACAGGATGTAGACCTGCTGAACTGGAGATGGGAGTTGTGATTTGTATTCGCAATAACCGACTCATGATCAGTATTCCAGGAGCCAAAGTTAACCAAGAAATGGGAAGAGGCCAGCCTCTGAGAGCCATCTGCGTTGACCGGACAACGCCATGGGGTGGATACCTGTTTACACGTGCAGCCGAGTGCTCCGGTGAGATGACAGTCAAATACGATGCCGGTGGGGTATCCCAAAGACTTCGCGAAAAGTCTCGGGAGCTGTGGCCACGCCGGAAGACACTGGTCAGCGCGTATTCGTATCGGCATTTTATTGGCAAAAGCATGAAAGAGAGCGGCGAGACGCCTGAGAAAATCGCCATGACGCTGGGACACGCCAGTGACTTCTCACAAACGGTATACGGCCGTGCCAGTGGATCCAAAAAGACATCTGGCATGCATGGGATTGTCCTTGCGGTGGCTAAAAACCCTGTCAGGCATTCTGCAAAACTGGACAAGTTCAAACACAACAACCACCCGACAAACCACAACACATTACGGACATGACACAACAAGAACTGACTGCCTGCCAAACAGGGTCTGATCAAAAACTGATTGACAAGGCCATGGAGTACAAGGGATGACAGTGGAAGCTGCACCCAGTTCAATGCCTGGTTGTGGGAGCAACGTCGCAATACTGCCAATGTGCGTATTCCGGCGAACGTGACCGCTCATTCCGGTTATCGTGACCGCTGCGCATAAGCTGGTGTTGCGCGCCTAAATTGTATAGGCGTCGGTCACGATGAGGCCATATTTTTCTCCTTTTTGGTGGTTTTGACGCGTTGCGAGCGCAACGAATCGCCGGTCAATGTGAAGCGGTGGTGGTGTTGCAGAATGCGATCCAGAATCGCGTCGGCAATGGTCACGTCGCCAATCCATGCATGCCAGTGGTCGATCGGCAGCTGACTGGTAATAATGGTTGCTTTGCTGGCCGAACGGTCGTCGATGATCTCCAATAAGTCTGATCGGGTCATGCTGTCCAGAGAACCCATGCCCCAGTCATCCAATACCAGTACATCGGTCTTGGCCAATTGCAGCAGCCATTTGCCAAACGATCCGCTGCCATGCCGGATGCGCAACTCTTCCTGCATGCGCGGCACGCGTTGATACAACACGGAGTGGCCTCTGCGGCAGGCATATTGCGCCAGGGCGCAGGCCAGCCATGATTTGCCGGCACCGGTCGGTCCGGTGATCAACACGCTATGGCCGGAAGTCACCCAATCTCCCAGTGCCAAACTCATGATGTCACTGCGCTGGATGCCACGACCTGAGCGGCTGTCGATGTCTTCCAGCGTAGCCTGTCCATATTTCAATCGGGCGTTCTTGAGCAGGCGCAGCAGTTTCTTGTCGTTGCGGTGATGAACTTCCCGGTCGATCAGCAACGCCATACGTTCCTCGAAACTCATAGCGGTCATGCCAGGCTGTCCCAGTTGTTGTCAGGGTTGAGGAACCGCGTAAATTTGAGGGGTATTACGCGGTTTTGCGGTAGTTGATCAGGGGTTGGGTTTGATTTTTGGTTTTTTCCTGCGTTGGGTTGCGCGTTCGGCGGCCTCCT
>JAJZBQ010000014.1 GCA_021798835.1 Pseudomonadota bacterium
GGACATTGGTTCAACTATTGAGTCTGGTCGTGGAAGAAATCTTCCCTATCGCAGCCGTGTCACCCTGGCGAGACAAGCAACCGCTGACCGCCGGTTTGGTGGCGCAATGGCTGCGCATGGAATTTACCGGACTTGCGTTTCGGGACGGATTCAACCGGAAGTCCTCGATATTTACCTTCCCGGAACAGCGCGGCGACCCAAGATTTCAGGTGTAGCACCCCCGAGTTCGACACTTTTTTGCGCAAGTTATTGTATTTGAACGATACGAATGTTCAAAATTGTCACTACAACGCGATTTTTGAGGGTTTTGGCAGATTGACCGTATCGAATAAATCCTTTTGTTCAGGGGTCAGGGTGGTAAGCCCCTTGGCTGATTGTTTGCGATGGAGTGTGACCTGGTGATGTTGGATACCGCGCACCACTTCCAGCATCCGACTTGGGGAATAGGGGCTGTTCTTGGCCTTGAGGCGCATCCGAAGGACGCGGAACAATACCAGGGCGAGGAAGCAGATCATGGCGTGAGCGCGGATACGGTTGGGCAGGCGATGGAACATGGGATCGATTTCGATCTCGCTCTTCAACACCCGGAATCCGCGCTCGATATCGGCCAACGATTTGTATCGGCTCACAATCTCTTCGGGGGTATGGTCAGGCATATTGGTCACCAGCAACAACTTCCCATCGAGCATTCGGGCTCGCTTGAGGGCCTTCTCATCCAGGTCATACTCGAAGTCCTTGCTGTTGAGCGAGACTTTGAGGATATGACCCAAATGAGTATCCGTCACCGCCTTGTAGAAACTGGCCGTGACTCCAGCGTCCGAGAGTTTTCTGCCTCGGTAAGCGCGTCCTGTCTCCTGATCCACCAACTTTCCAGCCCACAACTCGGCGTCTCGTTCCAGGGCCTCTATGCGCTTGTCTCTCAATTCCGATTGGGTTCCGGCCGCCTCGGGATCATGGGACACAATCAGACGCTGTCCGTGCCAGCCGAGTTCACCCACGACCTCATGGGTGGCTCCCACACAATGCTGGGCATGGTGCCCTTCGAGCAGGGTATCGAATTCCCCATAACGGCGGGCAGGAATTGCCAGAATGAATTCCAGGGGACGATTCCCCACCGTCATTTTTTGCAGGGATTCCAGATTGTCCAGAGACAGCAAGCCACGGTCTGCCACCACGACCACCCGCTCGATGGGATAGCGTTCCAGGATCTTGGTGAGGGTAGGAATCAGAGTGGTGGATTCCGCGGTATTTCCTGCAAACACCTCATGGTGGATCGGCAGTCCATCGGCCGTTTGTACCACCCCCAGCATGACCTGCCGTTCCACCCTGCCATTCTTGGAAAGCCCATATTCACGCAGGTCCGCATTCTGTTCAGTCTGCCCCTCGGCAGAGATCGTGGTGAGATCATAGAACACCACCGACAAGGTCTGGTCGATGAGCGGACGCAGCAATCCTGCCATGGCCGACTCCAGAGCATCCGAACATTCCACCAGGGTATCCATGGTCCGAAGCAGATGGGAGTGGGTAACCGATTCCGGATCCACTCCTGGCACAATCGCCCCTTCCAGCCAGCGGTGAATGCCCAGTTTGGATTTTGGATCACACAGTCGATTGAAGACCATGACCCTCAGCAGGGCTTCGGCATCAAACTGGCGCCGGGGGCGCAACACCCGGCGAAAAGCGTCCGAAAACCCCAGTTCATTCCACAGGGCCGTGAGCATCCAGGTATCGCCAAAGGATCGGGCAGAAGCGAAATCAATCTCTCCCGTTCCTTCATCCAAGGTAGGGCGACCCGTTACACGAAGCAAGCCATTGACCAAGGCATCGGTTTCTCCCGCCTGAATATCTTCCAGACGCCCCAAAGTGGCAATGACCTTTTGGCGAGACACGCCAGAAGCATCGCGGTAGGACTCCACGAGCTTGACGTACTGGCGCGGACCGGAAGTGGTGATCTTTACGAACATGTCGCCATTGTAATTCGACAACAAAATGATAGTCAATCAGAAAAACATGACAGCGTGTCACTACAAGACTTTTCCGTTCAGAAAGCCAACCCTATGATTTTATTAGTGGGTCATGGTAAAAAACGACGGTTTTATGGGGCCAACTGTCGAACTCGGGAGCACCGCTACCAGCAGCACCACATACACGTTTTAATCGTTTCATTCAACCTCAATTGTGCCACCCCTCCGGTGACGCAAGGATGAGGGCTGAATGTCTAAAGTTCAGTAAAGTTCAGTAAAGTGAAAAAAATGATGTCTGATTTTTTTACACAACAATTATATTCAATGGCATTTAATAAAAATATTTCATGTAATTACATCATGTTATTGTTTTTGGCGTGAATGTTGCTTTATATTTTAATGCTCACATGAGTAAATTTTTAGAAAACTTCTCAAGGAATTCACATGACCTCAAAAAAACTACTCGCCACCCTGGTATTGTCTGCCCTTTCCGCCGCTCCCCTTTCTGCGCTGGCCAACCCAACCTACTTCAACGCAGAGTTTGGTTATACCGGAACGGCCGTGACCCAATTCACTTCGGGCGGCGTCACCTACCAAAACGGGAACAGTTCTGCGCCAGGAATCAATACCGCCACGAGCATTACCGTCGAAAATCCCTTTGTCATCACTTCAATGTCCAGCAACATTTATGGCAATCCGAATGACTTTACCACCAACCTGTTCACTCCTTTCCATTCTCAAGGCTACATCGTCAATCCAGCACCCAGTGGTCAGTTTACCTTGACCATCCCTCAAAACGGCGCAGTGAATTCCCTCAGTTACATTTCCGGACCCTTTGCCCAAATCACGGGGAACAACGGTGATATATTCAGTTTTATCGCAAGCAAGGATTTTGTTGGGGGCTCGTCTGCCCCCAGCACAGGAAGCAACCAGTCCAGTTTGACACTCAATGTCCTCGGCACGATCTCTGACAGTCAAAATCAGTACCTTGCCACTCCCGCTTCTTTTCAGTTGGTCGTTTCTGATTCTTCAGGCGGCTTGGGTTTTTCAGGGACTTTTGCGGCCCCTCCTGCCACCATAAACGTTCCGGAACCCGGCAGCCTGCTTCTCGTCGGTATCGGCGCTCTGGGCTTGGGTCTGTGCGCACGCAAGTTCAAGTTTTCCGGGCGCGTGTCTTCCGGCCTGCAAGGAGCCACCGTTTAAGCGGTTGCCCTGGCTGGACAAAAAAACGAATCGAGGGGCCAGAAACTCTGGCCCCTCTTCAAAACTGCTACAATGCACGGGGTTGAATGTCGGCGACTCCTGCCTTGAGGAATACGCCGCCGTTCGTTCTCAGGGCATACGACCACAGTTCCCATCCAGACCGAATGACCTTCACTCCACCAGAGCATATCCCCAAGCAACCCGTCTTCGAACTGTCCGCTTTGAGCAGCGGGTCTTCGGGGGGAAGTCCCCCTCCGCCCAGTTTGCGGGATGCCCCGTACCAGCGCCCGGTCAACCGGGGAAGTCTGGCCATTGCCCTGGCTCTGCGCCATATCGGTCTGTCCGGGCGCAACGAAGTTCTCGTCCCGGCTTATCATTGCGGGGCCATGATCGAACCCATTCTTGCCGAAGGCGGGGTCCCGGTTTTCTACCGGATTCGTGCTGACACCACCGTGGATCTGGACGATATGGCACAGCGCCGTACCCCCGCCACCCGCGTCGTCCTGGTTCCCCATTTCTTTGGTTTCCTGCAACCCCTGAAGGCTGTCCGCGCCTGGTGCGATGCCCACGACCTGATCCTCATCGAAGATTGCGCCCATGCCTTCTTTGGCGAAACGGAGGGATGCCCGGTGGGAACCCAGGGCGACTACGCCATCGGCAGCACCTGGAAATTTTTTCCGCTCAACGAAGGCGGATGTCTGGTCTCCTTCCGACACCCCATGAACGCCATCAGGACCCGTGCCCCCCATCTGTCCGAAGAACTGAAGGCGGTGGTCAACACGTTGGAATATGCCTCCCACTATGGGCGCCTCGGGGTATTCAACCCCTTGTCCAAAAAATCCTTCCACCTCAAGGACTGGCTGGTCCGACGCCTCAAATCGGAATCTCCTTCCCTCGCTCCGCAACGCAGGCCTGGAGAAATTTCGGCTCCGGAAGATTTCGTTCCCGCCCCCTTCAACTCAGGATTCGATCCCAAACGCACCACCGTCTCCGGTTCCCTCTGGGCACGCTGGGTCACTGAAAACGCCTCCCTTTCCTTCATCGTCGAAAAAAGACGACAAAATTATCTAACCCTTCTGAAAGCCAGTGTCAATCTTCCCGGCTGCCGTCCCTTGTTCCCCCATCTTCCCGAAGGGATCGTCCCTCACGTCTTTCCGCTGGTCATGGATCAGCCCATGGCCGTGTTCGGAAAACTCAAGTTTGCCGGGGTCCCGATCATACGCTTCGGCGAGTTTTTGTGGGACGAAATGGACGAGGGAACCTGCCAGATCAGCAAAGACTATTCGCGCCGCATTTTTCAATTCCCTTGTCATCAAAGCCTGCAACAGCATGAACTGAACTGGATGATCCAGGTATTGTCCGCCATCCTCACCGGCTCCGGCTCCCTTCCCCCGCACCCAGATCAACGCATACCATGAGCCACTGGACCCTCTACTCCGCATCCCGTTTCAACGAGTTCCAGGACGCTTGGCAACACCTGAATCAGGAAGGAAAGAATTCCGCCTTGCTGGACCCTGCCTTTCTCGCCCCGGCACTGAAACTGTTTGGAAGCGGAAACGAACAGTTGGCCATTCTCGGCGGCTCGACCCCCCTAGCCATGGCACTGTTGCGTCCCACCGGCCGCTGGGGTTGGGAAACCTTCCAACCGTCCCAATGTCCCCTGGGATACTGGGTATCCCAGCCTGCGCTCGCCTGGCAAGACGTGCTGCCTTCCTTGCTTCAATCGCTCCCCGGTTTCCCTGTGGTGTTGGGAATCACCCAGCAAGACCCGGACCTCATTCCCCGCCCCCCCGCCTCTCGTACCCTCAAAACCCTGGACTATATCCAGACGGCACGAATCACCCTGCAAGGCACGTTTGATGCCTATTGGCAGGCGCGCGGCAAGAACCTGCGCGCCAACATGAAGAAACAACGCAATCTGCTGACCAAACTGGGATTGGTCCCCCGCCTGGAAATCCTGACCCAGGCGCAGGACATGGATCAGGCCGTCAGGGATTTTGGACAACTCGAAAGTTCAGGATGGAAAAACGATCAGGGTACGGCCATTCACCGGGATAACGCGCAAGGACAGTTTTATACCCGGATTCTCGAAAGTTTTTGCGCCCGGGGCAAGGGAAGAGTCTACCGCTACTGGTTCGATGATGTCGTCACCGCCATGGATCTATGCATCGCGGATGACTCCTCGCTCATCATCCTCAAGACGGCCTATAACGAGCAAGCCAGTCATGGGACCTCGCCCGCTTTCCTGATGCGCCAGGAATCCTTCCAGCACCTCTTCGAAGAAAACTCCCTCAGCCGGATAGAGTTTTACGGCAAGGTTCTGGAGTGGCACACGCGCTGGACCGATGAGATCCGAACCCTCTACCATGTCAACGGATACCGTTGGGGGTTTCTTCCCGGTCTGTTGGGAAAAACTTGACCACCCCCATCACTCTTGCCAGCCAACTCAGCGCCCTGACCGTTTTTGCGCTGTTGGGGCTGTACTTGCTCGGCCGTAAAACCGCCAACCCCATCCGCACGGCCCTGGCCCTGGCCTGCCTGGCCAACAGTGGCTGGGCGCTGATGCTCGTGCTTTTTCCGTTGCGCTACACCATTCCCTTCCTGTCCGACCTGGCAGAATTCATTCGGGATTATTTCTGGATGGCTTTTCTTCTGAAGGCCCTGATAACGCCCGACAGTCCCGCGCCGGCTCTGCTCGGTTCCCTCCAGCGTCTGCTCCGGATTCTTCTGGGCCTGACCCTGGTCATCCTTCTCTACAATCAATGGAGCGGGGCCAATGCACTCGACACGATGCCAAAGTCCGATCTGGTGTTACATGTCGCGCTGTCCATCTTCGGCATGATGCTGGTGGAACAGTATTTCAGGAATACCCCCGTCAATGCCCGTTGGGGCATCAAATTCATGTGTCTGGGTTTGGGGACGATGTTTGTCTATGACTTTTTGCTCTATGCGGAAGGCCTGCTGTTTTCCCATGTCAGGGGTACGCTGTGGATTGCCCGGGGTTTCATCAATGCCTTGACGGCCCCCCTGATTCTGGTTTCCGTACTGCGAAATCGGGAATGGGCCAAGCAAATTCATGTTTCCCGACATCTGGTGTTCCACTCCGTCAGCCTGTTTGGTTCCGGCCTGTATTTGCTTTTCATGGCGGCGGCCGGGTATTACCTGCGCTCCGTCGGTGGCGACTGGGGACCCGTCCTGCAGTTCACCTTCCTGGCAGCGGCATCCCTGCTGTTGTTGGTCGTGTTGTTTTCAGGAAAGATCCGCTCAAAGTTCAAGGTATGGATCAACAAACATTTTTTCAGTTACCAGTATGATTACCGTGAAGAATGGATGAAGTTTACCCGTACACTGCTCAGTTCCGATTCCCCGGGAAAAATTTACGAAGCCGCCATCACTGCACTCGGAACCTTGGTGGAGTGCCCGAAAGGGGCCTTGTGGATGGAGAGTGAGCCCGGAAAGAACTATGAATGCGTGGCGGCCCTGGGGATAGAGAGGGCGCCCCGCCCCTTGCCTCCGGATTCTTCCCTGATCCAGTTTCTGTCCCGTTCCCGCTGGGTCATCAATCTGGACGAGTACCGGCCAAAGACTCCCCCCTATCCGGATCTGGTGATTCCTGACTGGCTTTCAGAGATAGAGGACGCCTGGTTGATCGTCCCCCTCATGCTCTACAACCAACTGATCGGCTTCATCCTGCTGGCTCAGCCCTTGAGCAAAATCGAATTCAACTGGGAAGTGAGCGACCTGCTCAAAGCGGCCGGCCATCAACTGGCCAACAGTCTGGCCCAGCAACGGGCCAGCGAAGCCTTGCTGGTGGCCCGCCAATTCGAATCCTTTCACCGGATGTCGGCCTTCATCGTGCATGACCTGAAAAATTTGATCGCCCAGTTGAGTCTGCTTCTGGAAAATGCAGAAAAACATAAACACAACCCCGAATTTCAGGAAGATGTGCTCTTCACCATCGATCATTCCGTCACCAAGATGCATCAGTTGTTACTCCGACTGAGAGGAGCCTCCAACGGGCAGGAACATCGACGGATCGATCTTCATCAACTGGTGCGTGCAGCCCTGCTCAGCAAATCCAAATTCAGGCCCACTCCTTCCCTGACCGTACAAAAAAACGCCTGGATCAACGCAGATCCGGACCGTCTGGAACGGGTCATCGGACATATCATCCAGAATGCCTGCGAAGCCACCCCTTATGACGGTCACGTGGAAATTCTGCTGGATTCCAGCCCAACGGAAGCCCTTCTCGAAATTCAGGACAGTGGCAAAGGAATGGAGGAAGATTTCATCAAGGAACGACTGTTCCGCCCTTTTGATTCCACCAAAACCTCCGGCATGGGCATCGGGGCCTACGAATGTCGTACCTACATGGAGGAACTGGGCGGGAGCGTCCTCGTCTCCAGCACCGTGGGAAAAGGAACGCGCTTTCGCCTGTCCTTCCCCTTGTCTTCAGACCCCCTCAACGAAGTTTATGCTGACGCATCAAACCATACAGGGTAGGACGGGAAACCCCCAGAAGTCCTGCGGCCTGGACAATGTTTCCATCGGTCTGGGCGATGGCGTCGAGAATGGCCTTACGTTCGGCCTCTTCCCGAACTTGCCGTAGATTCAACGGGAGCGGGGTCAGGGCCCCGTCTTCTGCCGGTACTACGTCCAGCCCCAGATCCGATGTGCCGACATAAGGTCCCTCTGCCATGACGCTGACCCGTTTGATCACGTTTTCCAATTCCCGCACGTTGCCGGGCCAGGCGTAGTGCGTCAAGGCTGCCATCGCCTCGGGCTTGAACCCGCGCAGGGATCGTCCCTGACTGGCCGCATATTTTTCGAGAAACACATTGGCCAGAAGCGCAATATCCCCCGAGCGCATCCGCAGAGGGGGCACCTTGATCACGATTTCGCTCAGCCGGTAATACAGGTCCTCCCGAAAACGTCCCTGCCGAATCAATTCAGCAAGATTTTGATGCGTGGCGCAGACCACGCGCACATTGACCGGGATCTCGGCCCTTCCCCCGAGCCGCTCGATCACTCGTTCCTGGAGAAAGCGGAGCAACTTTGCCTGCAGGGACAAGGGGAGATCCCCAATTTCATCCAGAAAAAGGGTACCCCCCTGAGCATATTCGATGCGTCCGATCGTTTGTTTGGAGGCACCGGTAAACGCACCTTTTTCGTATCCGAACAGTTCGCTTTCCAACAAATTTTCGGGGATAGCGGCGCAGTTGATAGCCACCAGGCGTTGTTCAGACCGTGGGCTCAAGTGATGGGTGGCACGCGCGAAGAGTTCCTTGCCAGTTCCGCTTTCCCCGTGAACCAGGACGGTGACTTCCGAGGAAGCCACCCGTTCGACGGTCTTGCACAACTGTTGCATCACCGGATCGTGCGTCAATATCCCCTGCAGCGGCGTGGAGGTCTGCAGGGTTTTCAGGGAAGAATTTTCTGCTTCCAGACGATGCAAGGCAAGTGCACGCTCCAGGATGAGTGCCAGCACCTGGGGCTCAAAGGGTTTTTGGCAAAAATCATAGGCGCCCATCGCCACCGCCTGAACTGCATTTTCTCGATCCGTATTTCCCGTCAATACGATGACTTTGGTCGTCGGCATCAAAGCCAACAATTCCTGCAGTGTTTTCAACCCCTCACTCACACCCTCCGCGTCGGGAGGAAGCCCCAGATCCAGCAACGCCACTTTCGGCTCGAAACGCCGCAGACAGGCGATGGCCTCCGACCGACACCCGGCCATCTGCAGGGAAAACCCCTCCAGTTGCCAGCGCAGCTGTTTCCGAAGACCGAGATCATCCTCAACCAATAACAGCGTTTCCAAACCACACTCCTTGTCAGGGGTTGATCCCCGCAGACCTCAATAATTGCGCGATATATTCACCCGGAATGGCATAAGCAATCCCTGAGGGATCAGAGAGCAAGGATTCCTTGGTACTTTTCACCATTACCAAATTGAGCAAACCGATCACCCGCCCGGTTGCCGCCTCGTACAAGGGACTGCCGCTGTTACCCGGATAGGCCGTCGCATCCAGTTGAAAGACCAGATAAGGAGTCGGCATTTGCCGGATGGCGCGACCGGTCAATTCGGTCGAATGGGCCATGGGCATGACGATGGGCGTCAATGCCGACAGGGTGGCCCGGTGCGTCACCGGATAAAATCCCAGCACATATCCCAAGGGGAACCCCGTGAACGCCAAGGCATCCCCCTCCCGAAGGCGGGTGGAATCACCCAGACGAAGGGGCTTGAGATTCAACCCTTCGGCATGCAGCAAAACCAGATCGTGTTCGGAATCGCTCGCACTGATTTCCGCCACCGTGGTCCGGAGATGACGGGCATTCCCCGAATACACCGCCAAGGTCTGTTTTCTTTCGTAGTCGAGCGGAAGGGACGTCACATGAGCGGCGGTCACCACGTAATTGCCATCTCCCACCACAAATCCCGTACCCAGGAAATTGGGGGGCGTTCCCGGCACGGGATCCGTCGTCCCCACCGCCACGATGGACGGTTTGACCTGAGCCACGATATCCGAAAAACCGGAGGCCCACACCCTCCCCCAGGACCCCGCCATTCCTACCCAGCACAGAAAACCAAAGATCAGCAGGGTTCGGACCTGGTCTTTTTGTTCAGAAATCACGATTGTTCCCTTTGGGATAAGCAGGGGGTATAATTTTTTCGACACACTGGTGATAATAACCCACAAACTTAAAAATATGCCCGAATTTTTTCATGATCTTCTCTTGGAAACCGCCCATCGTACCCCCCAGCGTGAGGCTTTAGTTTATCGTGAAACCCGTCTGAATTACGACGAACTGGCGGAGGAGGTTCGCCAAATCACGACTCGTCTACTCCAACTGGGCCTGCAACGGCTGGATCGAGTGGCCGTCTATCTGGAGAAACGTCCGGAAACCGTCTGTTCCTTTTTTTCCATCAGTCATGCCGGCGCAGTTTTCGTTCCCATCAATCCCATCCTGAAACCCGATCAAATTGCGCATATCCTCAACGATTGCCAGGTACGGTTCCTCATTACCTCGGCGCCCAGACTCGAAGCATTGGGCGAAATCCTCGCCCAATGCCCGGCACTGGCGGTAACGATGTTGGTAGACCCTTTCCGTCCACCGGCCATGGCGCACCCGCCCTGCCATCCCTTGAAGATTACCCCCGCCGCCCCCGCCATGTCGCTTCATCGGACCATTCCGACGGACATGGCTGCCATCCTGTATACCTCGGGAAGCACGGGCAAACCCAAGGGGGTGGTGCTGTCGCACCTCAATCTGGTCACGGGGGCCAAGAGCGTGGCCCAGTATCTGAACCTTACTCAGGAAGACCGCCTTCTGAGTGTGTTGCCCCTCAGTTTTGATTATGGTTTGAATCAAATCACGACAGCCTTCCTGAGTGGCGCCTGTGCCGTCCTCCTGAACCATCTGCTCCCCCAGGACATCCTCAAGGAAATTCAGCGGGAATCCATTACTGGACTGGCAGCCGTCCCTCCGCTCTGGATACAACTGTCCTCCCTGACCTGGCCCGATCCCGCAACCTGTTCCCTGCGTTACTACACCAACTCAGGGGGCGCCATGCCCGAGCACACCCTGGAACTGTTGCGCCGTAAACTTCCAGGGGCCCGCCCCTACCTCATGTATGGCTTGACCGAGGCGTTTCGTTCGACTTATCTACCGCCAGAAGAAGTGGATCGTCGTCCCGGCTCCATCGGCCGGGCAATTCCCTACGCGGAAATCCTGGTGGTCCGTGAAGACGGAACTCCCTGCGTGGCCCATGAGCCTGGAGAACTGGTGCATCGGGGCCCTCTGGTCGCTCTGGGATACTGGAACGATCTGGAAAAAACCGCAGAACGGTTCAAACCGACACCTTCCTTGCCCGCTCAACTCATGCTGACGGAGATTGCCGTCTGGTCCGGGGATACCGTCAAACGAGATGAAGACGGTTTTCTGTATTTTGTGGGTCGGCGCGACGAAATGATCAAAACTTCCGGTTACCGGGTCAGCCCCACGGAAATCGAGGAAGTGGTTTACGCCACCGGATTGGTGGATGAAGTCATTGCCGTGGGTTTGCCCGACCCCGTCCTGGGCCAGAGCATCGCTTTGGTGGCGACCCCACCGAACGGTGCTGGGTCGCCTCTGAATGAGACAGAAATCCTGCGGGCCTGTCAACGAAGCCTTCCCGCGTTCATGGTACCCCAGCGTATCGCCTGCTGTCAGGAAACCCCCATGCCCAGAAATAACAATGGAAAAATAGACCGGAATCGGGTCATCGCCCGCTATCTGGATCACCCTACCGCCCAGCCCCTGTCATGAGGATGTCACGAGTGCCCCGGATAATGAAATTCATGTTGAACCTGCGTATGAATCACCTGTTCCGGTGATGTCGGGATTTTTTGAACTACGATAGAATCCGACCATCGTTTATTCATTCGAGTTGGATCGAGTTTATCGCGGCGTCTGTGCGGTACGGAACAGACCGCCGTCAGGTTTCACTGCAGACTCAGCCGCCCATTTGGAAGTTTTCTGGTCCGGTGACTTGCAGGTTGTCACCCATGCCGGATTCACGAAGTCACCTAACAAACCATGATACGATTTTTCAGGCACTACATTTCAAGTTCCGCCCTTCTTCAAATCCTTGGAGATGCCGGTTTCTTTTTCTGTGCGGTGTATATCGCACCTCGTCTGGTTGGAAATCATTATTTCCATGTTCACGATACCGAAGGCCTCCTGGCACGCGGATTCATCTTTGCTGCCGTCATGGTATCCAGCATGACGGCCGGGGGGCTTTACGAGTCCTGGGGGTGGGAAGGGGGATTATTCGGCCTCCTCAAACGCATTCTGCTGGCCATCTCCATTGGCATCGTGGTCATGCTGTTCCTGTTCTATGCCTTCCCCAACCTGTTCATCGACCATTGGGTGCTGGCCGTCTCCCTCGTCCTGTCTGCAACCATCATCACCACTCAGCGGATTGTTTCGCTTTACTGGATGGGACTGAAACGCATGCGCAGAAATATCCTGGTCCTGGGAACCAGCGCCCGGGCCGCCAAGATCGAGCATCTGTATCATGAAAACGACCGTCATCTGGCCAACCGGCTCAACATCCTCGGATATCTTCCCTATGGAGACATCGCCCACCACCATGTCACCGCCCAAAGAATCATCCCGCTCTCGGAAGATCTGCTCACCTTGGCCGAAAGATACCATGCCAAGGAAATCGTGGTGGCCGTGCGCGACCGCCGAGGCAATTTACCCATGGACGAGTTGTTTCGCTGTCGCCTGAAAGGGATCAAGGTCACCGAAATATCGGCTTTTTTTGAAAGAGAAGTGGGCGCATTACAACTGGATTCGGTGAATACCAGTTGGTTGATGTATTCGGATGGTTTTCAGCATGGTTTGATCGTCAAAAGAATATTCGACATCCTCGTTTCCTCGATCCTTTTGATCCTCACCTTGCCGCTCATGCTGGGATCGGCACTTATCGTTGCCCTGGAGGGCAGGGGATCCATCATTTACACTCAGGAACGCGTGGGTCAGTTTGGTCAGCCGTTCACGATCTACAAATTCAGAAGTATGCGCAAGGACGCAGAGAAAACGGGGCAGGCCGTCTGGGCATCGGTCAATGACACCCGGATCACCCGTTTCGGGTCCATCATGAGGAAATTTCGCATCGACGAGCTTCCCCAGATATTCAATGTGCTGCGTGGAGACATGAGCTTCGTGGGACCCCGTCCGGAACGTCCCGCCTTCGTCGACGAATTCAACACCGAATTCCCTCTCTACCAGCACCGACATAACTTGAAACCCGGAATCACTGGTTGGGCACAAGTGTGCTATCCCTACGGTTCTTCCAAGCAGGATACGCTGGAAAAACTCCAGTATGATCTATACTATGTAAAGAACCATAGCGTGTTCCTTGACGTCATGATTCTCATGAAGACGGTTCAAACGGTTTTATGGGGCAAAGGCGCTCGCTGATTCGTCAATACAACTAAAGATACAGGCTTATTTTAAGGGAAAATTGCTGTGAACGTGGAATCCTCCCCGACCTAAAGGACGGGGCTTCCACGCTTCAAAGCCGTAGACTTTCGGGCATTGAACCCGAAAATCTACCGTGCCGCTCCATCCCCCTCGTAAACGGAGGGGTTTTCACGCAAACGGCACTGATCGATAAACCAGAGACTGCGTCAATTTTTCGGTTCTTTCAAAGTGATGGGATTGGCGCTCTGTGGTCTGGCGTTGGTTGCCTGCTCGACCACCCGGCCTCCCGCTCCCACGAACATCACCGAGCCAGACCATTATCACTACATCATCGGTCCTGGGGATACCGTCAAGATCATGGTATGGCATAACAAGGAACTCTCCGAGGCCCTCCCGGTCCGCCCCGATGGAAAAATTTCCACTCCTTTGGCTGAAGACATGCAGGCTGCCGGAAAGACCCCAACCCAACTGGCCCGCGATCTGGAAGTCACGCTGGCCAAATATATTCAAAGTCCCGTCGTCACGGTCATCGTCGAAAAATTCGTGGGCCCCTATAACCAGCAGATTCGCGTGATCGGCCAAGCCACCAAGCCCCAGACTCTCCAATACAACGAACACATGACGCTCATGGATGTCATGATTGCCGTGGGGGGGATCACGGATTTCGCTGCCGGCAATCGCGCCACCATCCTGCGCACGGTCAACGGCAAGCAGGAACAATTCCGCGTCAAACTCCAGAACCTGATGCGCGATGGCGATATCAGCGCCAACGTTCCCATGCTCCCAGGGGATGTGCTCATCATTCCGGAAAGTTTCTTTTGATCCTGTGGATGGCATGACCCCCCACTGAACAGTCTACGCGCGCGTTCACTTCTGCTCTTCCTCACCATGAATACCTCTCGACGAGGCCAATGAACATGCACGACCTGCTCGATCAACTGTCCGGTTACTTCGCCGATATTCGGAGCCGGCCCTGGCACGTCATTCTGACGGCCTGGTGCGTGGCCTGTATCGGCTGGATCGGCATGCTCAACATCCCAGACCGCTACCAAGCCGCCGCCCGCGTGTATGTGGACAGTCAGTCGCTCCTGCGCCCCCTGCTCTCAGGCATCACGGTCCAACCCAACGTCAACGAGCAGGTGACGATCATGGCAAACACGCTGATCAGCCGCCCCAATCTGGAAAAAGTGGCGCGCATGACAGATATGGACCTGCTCGCCAAGACCCCCGCACAAATGGAGGGAGTCATTGCCGATTTGAACAAGAACCTCACCCTGAAAAGTACGGGCTATGGCGACCTGTATACCATTGCCTACGAAAACCGGAATCCAGCCCTGGCCCGCAAGGTGGTTCAAGCCTTGCTCACCATCTTTGTAGAAAACGGGCTGGGCAGTAGCCGCAAGGACCTCTCATCCTCCCAAAAATTCATCGAAGAGCAACTCAAGGACTATGAGATCAAACTTGAAACCGCCGAAAATGCCCTCAAGAATTTCAAAATCAAGAATGCGGGATTGATGCCCGGAGAAATGGGGCAAGACTATTTTTCAAAAATTTCGGACATGCAGGATCAAATGCGTCAAACCGAAATGGAACTCCATGAAGCAGAGAATCGGCGCGACTCGTACAAGCGCCAACTGTCCGGAGAGGACCCCACCTTGCTCACCGATGCCATCACTTCTTCCAATACGCCCGAAATCGATGCGCGCATCGAGAGTCTCAAAAAGAATCTCGATACCCTGAGACTGAAATATACCGACCAATACCCCGATATCGTCGCCACCAAAAACCTGATCGATGAACTGGAAGCCTCAAAGAAAAAGGAATCCAGATCCCGCAAACCTCTGTCCGGTTCCGGCCCGAGTACGCTGTACCAGCAACTGAACGTCTCTCTGGTGGAAGCCACCGCGCAGGCAGAAGCCCTGAAAGGCAAGCTGGATTCCTTCCGCAGCCAGTACGCGCAGTTGCGCGGTCAGGCCAACCGGATCCCGGAAGTGGAATCCGAATACGCCCAACTGACCCGGAACTACGACATCTACAAAAAGAACTATGAAACCCTGCTGTCGCGGGGAGAATCCGCAAAATTGTCGGGTGAAATGCAGAACAAGACGGACATCGTGGATTTCAAGGTCATCGACCCCCCCAGAGTGCCCCTCACCCCTTCGTTCCCAAACCGTCCTCTGCTGGCTTCCATCATTTTGCTGGGCGCATTGGCTTGCGGCTTGGCCCTGACTTTCCTGATCGGGCAGATCAAACCACTGGTACGCTCGAAAAAGAACATCGAGAGCATCACCGATTTCCCCTTGCTGGGGATCATCACCCTGATTGAAACTCCCCAGTCCCGAGCCTTGAAACACCGGGGCAGGATTTTTCAGGGAGTCAGTCTGGGGGGATTATTTGTGGTTTACGCGGGGATCATGACCAAATATCTGATGAGTGCTGCGCAATGAGTATCATCGAAAAAGCCGCCAGCAAACTGGAACAACGGGCCACCGTCATTGCCTCCCCTGAGGTAACGGTCACCGTTGACCTCCCCCAGGAACCACCGGCAGTCCCGCCGGAAGGAGCACAAGCGCCGCTCCTTCCTTCCGGAAATCCGTTTCCCGAAGTTTCTGCAGAACAAAAAACAGCGGAAACCGGCACTGCCTTATTTGCCAAAATCGATCTCGAGCGCCTGCGCCACCTGAATATTGTCACCCCTGTGGGCGAATATTCGTTGACGGCGGAAGAGTTTCGCATGATCAAACGTCCGCTCCTCAACAATGCCTTCAGTGGCGAGAAAAAATTAAAGAACAGCAATCTCATCATGGTCACCAGCGCCTTGCCCGGTGATGGAAAATCCTTCTGCACCCTCAACCTGGCCATCAGCATTGCCATGGAAATGGACCGTACCGTATTGCTGGTGGATGCCGATGTCTCCAAACCCGGTCAACTGAAGTTATTTGGCATACAGGCGGAACTGGGCCTGCTCGACCTGATCCAGAATCCTGAACTGCCGCTTTCGGAGGTTCTGATCAAGACCTCCATCGCCAATCTCACCCTGCTTCCTGCGGGGAAACCGACCCGCAACGCCACCGAACTGCTGGCCAGTGAAGCCATGGCCCACCTGCTGGACGATCTGGCAGGACGCTACCCCGATCGTCTGATTCTGTTTGATTCCCCCCCGTTGCTGGTCACCACCGAGTCCAGCGTGTTATCCACGCATATGGGTCAGGTGGTCATGATGGTGGATGCTGCCTCCACCACTCAACCGGCGCTCAAATCGGCGCTGACTTTGATACAACATTGTGGCTATGTCGGCTTGATCATCAACCGCGCATCCCCACATCTTTCCCTCGGGACCTATGGTTATGGATACAGCTATGGATACGGCTATGGTCAGCAGGCGTAGTCCGTTCCATCGCGCCGGTTTCCTGCTCCTCCTGACCGCCCTGGAGTCAGGGATCGCTGACGCGGACACCCTGACCATCACCCCCCGTTTCAACACTTCGGAAACCTATACGGACAATATCGCCCTGGCCCCCGGCGACCAGGCCACTCCAGGGTTCATCACCCAGTTGACCCCCGGCGTCTCCATCAAGGACATCGGCAGTCAACTGAAATTGAACATCGATTACTCCCTGCTGGACATGATCTACAACAATTATGGCTGGGAACATACCTACTACAACCAGTTGAATGCCACGGGCGACCTGGAACTGATCAAAAAGACTTTTTTCATTGATGCCTCTTCCAGCATCAGTCAGCAACCTCTCTCACTTTTTGGCCCTGTCAGCGCCAACGGTGCCAACCTGACCGGGAATGTCGCCAATGTCAGAACCGAGACCATCAGCCCCACCCTGGTCCACAACTTCGATGAGGAATTCATCGCCCAGGCCAAGTTGACCCGTACCGCCATGAATTTCAGCGAAGCCGGGCCGGCTGCCTATGGAATCATTGGGACCCCTCCTCCGGGTTATAACTCTAATTTCGCTTTTTCCGGCAGTTCCAATATTGCCGACCTGTATGTCGCCAACGGCGCTGAGTTCACCAATTTCTTGTGGAAACTGGATTACAACAACAATCAAAGCACCTACCCCGGCTTCCCCACTACCACCGTTTCACTGCTCACGACAGATTTGGGGTATCTGATCACCCCCGAATTCAAACTCACCTCTCAAGTGGGCTACGAAAACGATAACTTCGTTTATATCGGCCCCCGACCTCAAGGACTGTTCTGGAATGTCGGGTATGGCTGGAGCCCCTCCCAACGCACCCGTCTGGAAATGAGTACGGGGGAACGGTTTTATGGTCGGACCTACCTGCTGAATCTGAGCCACCGCATGCACCACGTCATGATTCAGGCAGGGTACAACCAGTCCGTCATGACCAGCATGATGCAACAAAATATTCCTCCTGCCACCGCCCTGGATCAACTGTTGCTCAACCAGATCACCGATCCCGTCCAGCGCCAGCAGACCGTCCAGCAAATCCTCTCCGCGTTGGGTCCGCAGGCTTCCCTGTTCGGCATGAATGCCATCACCAATGAAATCTTTTTGAGCAAGTCTTTCCAGTCCAGTATCGGCGTGACCACGCCACGAAATACTGTGCTGTTGACCGCCTTCAACACCCAGATGATTCCGCTTCAACAACCCGGCGGATCTTCCCTCAACAACCCGCTGCTTCAACTCCAGAACTATCTGGCCTTTGGTGCGTTCACCAGTGTCGGGGCAACCCTGACCTGGGCCAATCAGTTGACCCCCGTCATAACCGCCACCTTTTCTGACACCTATTCCCGTTTTTCCATGGCAAACCTGGCGGGACAGGAAACCAATAATTTCCTGCTGATGGGACTGTCCGACAAACTCACTGAAAAAGTCACCAGTTCCCTGACCTACCGGCACCAATACATGAACGGGGGAATGGTGGGAGGATATAATTTTGTCGAAAACGCCTTGATTGCGGGGTTGAATTTTATTTTCTGACCTGCTTCCCCTATTTCTGTTGCCGACCACGAATCCCGGACCCCTACGACCCGCCATGTATACCTCGTTTTATCACCTGACGTCCAAGCCCTTTCAACTGAGCCCCGATCCCGGTTTTTTCTTCGCCAGCAGCGGACATAAGCGCGCCATGTCCTATCTCAACTATGGTCTGTCCCTGGGAGAAGGGTTCATCGTCATCACGGGAGAAGTGGGTGCAGGAAAAACCCTGCTGGTCAGAAAACTGTTTGAAACCCTCGGTCAGGACAATATCCTCAGCACCCATCTGGTCAGTACGCATCTGGATGCCGATGACATTTTGAGGACGATCTCGGGCGGCTTTGGTCTGCCGCATGAATCCCTGTCCAAGGCGGTCCTGCTCAACAATTTGCAAATGTTTTTCAGACGCTCGGTTCAGCAAAACAAACGGGTGCTGATCATCGTCGACGAAGCTCAGAATCTGACTCCCAAAGCCGTGGAAGAGTTGCGCATGCTGTCCAATTATCAATTGGATAATCAGTCGTTGTTGCAAAGTTTTCTGATCGGTCAACCCGAATTCCGAAACACCCTGCAAAGTCCGCAAATGGTCCAACTCAACCAGCGGGTCATCGCCTCCTACCATTTGGGCCCTTTGAAGGAAGAGGAGACTCGGGAATACATCGAACATCGTTTGCATCTGTCAGGATGGAACCAGGACCCCACCTTCACCCCCGATTCTTTTTCCCTCATACACGAATTCACTGGTGGAATTCCAAGAAAGATCAATACGTTGTGCGACCGTATCCTGGTCTTTGGCATGCTCGAGGAAAAGCATCGGATCAGCGTCGAAGATGTGGACGAGGTCATTCAGGACCTGCGTCAGGAAGTCACCCATGCCCACGATCCTTTGCCCGATTCCCATCTGACCCAACCGGTCAGCGGTTCGTCCGATCCCTTGGCGCAGGCTTTTCTGTCCGCCTTCGAGTCGCGCCTGGATCGTCTGGAAGCCACCCAGAATGCCCTGATGCTGATGGCGAACGCCATCCACAATAATATCTCGACCCTGATGAGATCCCTGTTCAGCGCCTCCAACTCCAACGAAATCATCGACCAGCATGATCAGTAACCCGCCTCTTCCCCTGATTTTATGCATCGTGGGCGCGCGCCCCAATTTCATGAAAATCGCCCCGATTTTGAGCGCGCTGCGCTCCGAACATTCGGGGTTGTGCGCGCAATTGGTCCATACAGGGCAGCATTACGACGAGGCCATGTACCAACAGCTTTTTTCCGATCTGGGCATT
Source organism: Pseudomonadota bacterium (assembly GCA_021798835.1). Taxonomy (GTDB): domain Bacteria; phylum Pseudomonadota; class Gammaproteobacteria; order Burkholderiales; family Ferrovaceae; genus Ferrovum. Next base: position 19,378 of record JAJZBQ010000014.1, read on the forward strand.
CCGCCCCCGGACATCGATCTGGAAGTGGGGTCAGGAACCCACGCCGTACAAACCGCCAGAATCATGGAACGGTTCGAACCGATCCTGGACACCTTGAACCCCGCAGCCATCCTGGTGGTGGGGGATGTCAACTCCACCATTGCCTGCGCCCTGGTCGCCGCCAAGAAACAAATTCCCGTCATCCATGTGGAAGCGGGGCTGCGCAGTTTTGATCGTGCCATGCCCGAAGAGATCAACCGGGTCCTGACCGACCAGATTTCCGATTTTCTGTTCACCACCGAACTCCAGGCCAAGGACAACTTGATTCGTGAAGGCATCGACGAGGAAAAAATCCATTTTGTCGGCAATGTCATGATCGATACCCTGCATCAGAATCTTTCCCGCGCCATTCCTGCCGCCACAACCTTTTCCCGGAATGGGCTGCCTGCCGTTTTTTCGGGCAACCCCCAGTCCTTCGGGGTGTTGACCCTGCATCGCCCTTCCAACGTGGATGACCCGGTGGTCCTGCGGAATCTTCTGGAAACGCTGGAAGAGGTCTCGCGCCATATTCCCCTCGCCTTTCCCCTGCATCCGCGCACGCGTCAAAAAATCGATGAATTCCATTTGACGGATTTCCTGAATCTTCCCACTTTGGCCATTCTCCCTCCCCTGGGGTATTTGCCCCTGCTGGGACTCATGAAGGAGGCCCGACTTTTTCTGACAGATTCGGGGGGCATCCAGGAAGAAACCACCGCCCTGGGAATTCCCTGTGTGACCTTGCGCGAAAACACCGAACGCCCCATTACGGTGGATCAAGGCAGCAACACCATCGTCGGGCAGGATCGCACCCGCATCCTGGCTACCGTCCTGAACATCCTGGCTGGCCGGGGTAAGGCCGGGCGGATTCCGGACTGCTGGGATGGGCAGGCAGCCTGGCGAATCACGGCGCAACTGCGTACCGTCTTCAACCCTGATTTCGTTGCGCCTGCCGCAATGGCGGGACTCTAGTCCCATGTCCCGCCCCAATGCCATGACCATCGATGTCGAGGACTATTTTCAGGTCTCCGCCTTCGCGCCCTATATCCGCCGCGAAGACTGGGCGCACCTTCCCTGCCGCATCGAGCGGAACATGGAGACCATCCTTTCCCTGCTCGACCATCACCAGGCCCATGCCACGTTCTTTACCCTGGGTTGGATTGCAGAGCGGTATCCGGGCCTCGTCCATTCGATCCTGGCCGGGGGACATGAACTGGCCAGCCATGGCTATGACCACTACCGCGCCAGCGAACAATCGCCCGATGAATTTCGTACCGATATCCGGCACAGCAAACAATTACTGGAGGACCTGGGCGGACAACGGGTTCGAGGGTATCGGGCGCCCAGTTTCTCCATCGGGTCCCGGAACTTATGGGCGCTGGACATCCTGCACGAAGAAGGGTACGACTACAGTTCCAGCATCTATCCCATCCAGCATGATCACTATGGCATGCCCGATTGTCCCCGTTTCCGCTTCCACCCCCGGGGTCATACCGGCATTCTGGAAATCCCCCCCACCACCGCCAAACTCGCAGGCCGTCACCTCCCCGCAGCGGGCGGGGGGTACTTCCGCCTCATGCCCTATCCCCTGTCCCGCTGGCTTCTGCAACGCATCAACCGGGTCGAGGGCGAATCCTGCATGTTCTATTTCCACCCCTGGGAGATCGATCCGCACCAACCCCGTCCAGCCGGGGTGAATCTGAAAAGCCGGTTCCGTCACTATGTCAATCTGGCGCGAATGAAAGGGAAAATTTCGGCGCTGTTGCGGGATTTTCATTGGGACCGCGTCGACCGGGTTTTTTTGCGAGAGTCTCATGGCTGAATTGACCCTTCGCACCATGACAGCCTCAGATGAGGGGGCCTGGGATGCCTTTGTCACGGCTTGCCCCCAGGCCACCTTTTTTCACCGCTCCGGGTGGAAAAGAATCATCGAGGAAGCCTTTGGTCATCGAACCCACTTTCTTCTGGCGGAAAATGCTCAGGGCATTCAGGGCATCCTGCCTTTGGCCGAGATCCGCCACTTTTACTTTGGACATTCCCTGTCTTCCTTGCCCTTTGGTGTTTATGGGGGGATTGCCGCCCTTTCGGCCGAGGCTACCCAAGTTCTGGACCAGGCGGCCCAGGACCTGGCCGCCACACTGAAGGTGGACCATCTGGAATATCGTCAAATGCAGTCCCTGCACCCCGACTGGCCACGCAAGGAACTGTATGTCACGTTTCGTCGGGAAATCGATCCCGATCCGGAACAGAACATGAAAAACATCCCGCGCAAACAACGGGCCATGGTTCGCAGTGGGATCAAGAATGGCCTGGTCAGTGAAATCGATGACACCGTCGAACGGTTTTATGCAGTTTTTTCGGACAATATGCTGCGTCATGGCACGCCCACCTTTGCCAAACGGTACTTCTCCCTGCTGAAATCCACGTTCGGTCAGGACTGTGAAGTATTGTCGGTCCTGAAAGACCAGGAAGTCGTCAGCAGTGTCCTGACCTTTTATTTCCGGGATGAAGTGCTTCCCTACTATGCGGGGGATACCCTGGCCGCCCGCACTCTTGCCGCCAATGACTTCAAGTACTGGGAGTTGATGCGCCGCAGTTGTGAACGGGGTTATCGACTGTTCGATTACGGACGCAGCAAACTGGGAACGGGGTCCTACCATTTCAAAAAGAACTGGGGATTCGAACCCACCCCCCTGCACTACGAATATCGTCTGTATCGGTCCACCGAAGTTCCAGACCAAAACCCCCTCAATCCGAAATACCAGTTCTTCATCAAGGCTTGGCGCCAGTTACCCCTGCCTGTGGCAAACTGGCTCGGTCCCCAACTGGTCAAGTATCTGGGCTGATGGAACCCCTTTTGTTCCTGGTTCACCGCATTCCCTACCCCCCCAACAAGGGGGACAAGATCCGCTCCTACCATTTGCTTCAACACCTGGCACGGCATTACGCCGTCCATTTGGGCACCTTTATCGACGATCCCGAGGATTGGTCTCATCAGGACAAGGTCAAAACCCTGTGCGCGTCCACCTGTCTCCTTCCCTTGCATCCCGGGCGGTCAAAACGAGCCAGCCTGAAGGGATTATGGACGGGACAAGCCCTCACCTTGCCTTATTATTACCAGGCTCCTCTCCAGCAGTGGGTCGATGCAGTCATTCAAAGGGAACAGATCCGGCGCATCGTCGTTTTCTCCTCGTCCATGGCCCAATATGTCGAAAGGTATCCCCAGGCATACCGACTGATGGACTTCGTGGACCTGGATTCGGATAAATGGACCCAGTATGCCCGCTCCAAATCCTGGCCCATGAACCAGTTATATCGTCGGGAAGGGCGCCGGTTGCTGGACTATGAACGCCATATTGCCGCCACTTTTGACGCTTCCCTGTTCGTCTCGGCCCACGAAGCCGGCGTATTTTGTGAACGGGCTCCCCACTGTGCGCCCAAAGTCCATTGGTACAACAATGGCGTGGATACCCATTACTTCGATCCGTCCCTCTCTCATCCCAATCCCTACCCTCCGGCGCAGATCGCCCTGGTTTTCACGGGAGCCATGGATTACTGGCCCAACGCAGAGGCCGTGGAGTGGTTTGGAAAAACCATTTTCCCCCGTCTCCGGCATCTTCGACCTGACCTCCACTTTTACATCGTGGGGTCCAACCCCACGGACAGCGTTCAACAATTGGGCAGTCGGGAAGGCATTCATGTCACCGGACGCGTGGCCGATGTCCGCCCTTACCTCGCTCATGCCCATTGGGTCGTGGCGCCCCTGCGTATTGCCCGCGGCATCCAGAACAAACTCCTGGAAGCCCTGGCCATGGAAAAACCCGTGATGGCCAGCGCGCAAGCCATGGAGGGATTGGATACCCAGTCCCTGGGTCCCGGTTGCCTGACCGCCACCACGCCGGAAGAATGGATAACGGGCGCGCAACCCTGGATACAAGGCTCTCCCCAACGGATCTCATCTCATCGTCAGTGGGTGATGCGGCATTTTGACTGGACAACCAACCTGAGGGTGGTCGATGACCTGCTTTCCTCGGCTCAAACAGGACAGACCGCACCATGACCGGTTTCCCCCCCCTCTGGAAAAGACCCCTGACCCTCAGCGGTGTCATGGCACTCCTTCTGTTGCTCTGGTTCTATCCCGTTGTCCGGTTCACCGTACACACCTGGCTGGGCAATGAAACCTATCTGCACGGAGGACTGATCCCATTCATTTCTCTCTGGCTGATCTGGCGAGAACGCGATGCGCTGAAAAACATTCCCCCGCGCACCAGCGGATTGGCTCTGGTTGCCTTTGCCTTGTTCGCCCTGTCCTGGGAACTGGGAAAAGTATCCAACGCCATGATCATTCAACAATTTTCCCTGGTGGGCATGATCCTCTGCGCCACCTGGTCGCAAATCGGGAATGCGGCTTTCCGTCAGTTACTCTTTCCACTTCTGTTCCTTTTTCTGGCCGTGCCCTTTGGCGAATCGTTCATCCCCCCGCTGATGGACTTCACTGCGGATTTTGCCACGGCGGCCATCCGTCTGACCGGCATACCGGTTTACCGGGAAGGGAATTTTCTGACCCTCCCCACCGGCAACTGGTCGGTGGTGGAAGCCTGCAGTGGCCTGCGCTACCTGATCGCCTCCCTGACCCTGGGCGTCCTGTTTGCCCACCTGGCCTATCGCCACTGGACCAGAAAACTCCTGTTTTTGCTGGCTTCCCTGGTGGTGCCCGTGGCGGCCAATGGCGTGCGTGCCTATCTCATCATCCTGATCGGCCATCTCAGCGGCATGAAATTGGCGGTGGGCGTGGATCACCTCATCTATGGCTGGCTATTTTTCGGGCTGGTCATGTTCCTGCTGTTCTGGGTGGGCTCATTTTTCCGGGAGGGTCCCGCTCCGGAAGTCTCTCGATCGGGGTTTTCTTCCTTCCCGGATAGTGTAGTACCCCGGCAACGCACCGAATTTACCCCTATCGGAATACTGGTCTTTCTTGCCCTCCTCCCGCGCTGGCATGTGACCCATCTGGAGTCCCTGTCTCGATCCTCAGCAGCCCCCGCCGCTTTCGCACTCACGGTCCCTCCCTCCTGGTCTTCGGTGCCTCCCGAAAGTAACCCCTGGACACCCCATTACACAGGGGAGAGAATCAAACTCGAAGGAAGTTATGCTTCCACCCATGGCCTACCCCCAGTCACGCTCTTCATCGCCTACTATCGCCAGCAAACCCTGGGAACTTCCTTGATCACCTCCGGCCATACCCTGGTGATTCCCCAGGACCACCATTGGGGGAAAATCCATGAGTCTGCACACCCTCTGTCCGTTTCTGCCCAGACGTCCCCGCTCCCTTTCACAGAAACCCTGATCCGTTCCGAAAGCCAGCACAGGATGGTATGGTACTGCCACTGGGTGGACCGGCACTGGGTTTCCAGCCCCTATGCCGTCAAGGCCTGGGAAGCATGGTCCGTACTGAAGGGTCAGGGCGATGGCGCAGCCGTCGTGGTATTTTCCACCCCAATCCTCGCGGACAATCCCCTGCAGGCGCAACGGAACCTACAGTCCTTCAGCCAGGCCATGATCCCGGAAATCCAGCGGGCGCTGGAACACCTCAACCAACCTCAACCCCGATGATGCCGTCGGACTCTCGCCCCCTCATTGCCCACATCATCTATCGCCTGGACGTAGGCGGACTGGAAAACGGACTGGTGAACCTGATCAACCATCTGCCTGCCGACCGGTTTCGACACGCCATTTTATGCCTCAAGGGTCATGACCCAGCGTTTGCCCGACGCATCCAGCGCACGGACGTCCTCCTGATCGATCTCGAAAAAAAGGAAGGCAAGGACCTGAGGGTCTACTGGCGCCTCTGGCACCATTTCAGGCGTCTCAAACCTGCGATCGTCCATACCCGCAATCTCACCAGCCTGGTGGCCGTGGTGCCGGCACTGTTGGCGGGCGTTCCCTACAGAATCCATGGCGAACACGGGCGCGACATGTCGGATCTGGACGGCAGCAATCAAAAACACCAGTGGTTTCGACGGGTGTTACTGCCCCTGACCCATCGGGTCATTGCCTTGTCGCAGGACCTGGAACACTACCTGATTCAGGTGATCGGAGTCCCTCGACGCAAGGTTTCCCAATTCTATAATGGGGTGGACACCGAACGTTTCCGTCCCCGCGAAGACGGTGAACCCAGTCCTTTTCCCACCTTTTTTTCCGGCGATGAGGTTTTTGTGATCGGCACCGTGGGCCGCATGCAGGCCGTCAAGAATCCATTGCTCCTGGCCCAGGCCTTCATCACCCTGGTGGAGACCGCCCCCAGAGAACTTGCGGGATCACTCCGACTGGTCATGATCGGCGAGGGTCCACTCCGGAAACCCTGTCAGGCATTGCTGGATCATGCTGGCCTGACAGACCAGGTCTGGTTGCCCGGCGCCCGTCATGACATCCCCCCCCTCCTGCGCCACCTGGACCTGTTCGTGCTGCCTTCCCTGGCCGAAGGCATCTCCAATACCCTTCTGGAGGCCATGGCTTCGGGGGTCCCCGTCATCGCCACTCAGGTGGGCGGAAACCCTGAACTCGTGACGCCCGGCATCGATGGATCACTCATCCCGCCCAATGATGTCCAGGCTTTGGTTCATGCACTGCTCGGTTACCTGCTCGATCGCCCCTCACTGATTCAGCAAAAAAACCATGCGCGACACACCGCCCTCGATCGCTTCAGTTTGATCACCATGGTCAATCACTACGAAGCAATCTATAAAACAGGAGGTTAGTAGTAACCCACTTCCTTTTGGTGACGCACTGCCAGAATGGTGACCGTCTCACCATCGAAGCGATAACGCGCCACATAACCGCTGTCGCCAAAGTCGATCAGCCATTCCCGGTACTCGTCTGACCCATGATCCTCCACAGGTCGGCCAATTTGTGGCTGAAGTGCAAGCACTTGCACGGCTTTCATGATCGTAACGGCGGCTCGCTTGGCTGCGAGTGGATTCTTTGGGCGCAAGAATTCTCGCAACCGTTGCAGGTCGCAGATAGCGCCGGGGGCATAGATCACTTGTGGCATGCGGGCGCTGGCAGTTCGTTTTCAGCCCCCCAACTGGAAAGCCATGTATCGACTTCTGCGGCGGTCGCGTGCAAGCCTGTTTCCTGATATTCCTCCCACGCCTTGAGGGCGTCTTGCCGAAAGGCTTCGCGCTTTTCTTCTCGGTCGATATACTGGCTGATGGCTTCACGCATGATCCAATGCGCCGAACGGTGACGGGCTTCGGCCAGGTTTTCAACACGGATACGGGTGTCCGAATCGAGTTTCACGGACACTGTCTTGGCGGCAATATGTGGCTGTGGCATAGCGTCCCCTCCCTGATCAAGGACAGGTGTTACCTTAGCACACTTTGTCGGTCCTTGCAGGGCGGTCAGAGGACTTTCACCTCCAGAGACGATTGCGCCCATGCTGGGCGCACAATGGAAAGAGGCTCTGTGAAGAGCCTCTTTTCTTTCATCGAGTACGAGAAATATTACTGATCAGACATTGGAACGGCGGCGCAAGGACCACCCCATGGCCAGAAGGCCGGCACCGAACAAAGCCACGGTCATGGGTTCAGGCGCGTACTGCAACTTGAACTGACCGCCATTGGTAATGAAGTAATTCAGTCCGTTTTGACCATTGTAGGTTCCGGCGGGCAAACCAAAAGCGGCCACCAGATTGGGATCGATCGTGTACTGATTGGGAGAAGTTACCGTATTCGGATTCGCTGACAGATCTTCCGAAGCATTGGTGGTCACGAAAGACAGCAGAATATTCTGATTGAATAAATTCCCGTTGGAATCCAGAAAAATATTGCCGGGGGTCAAAGCGGTGGGCGGCAACCCTGTAACGTTCACCGTACCGTTGGCCGTCGGGGTTCCATCGGCATTGACAAAACCACCACTGGTGCTGGGATTGTTCGTATTGGCAAGGGTAAAGGTGGCAATCTGGGTGCCGGCCGTCGAACCGTAGTGATTCGCGGAACTTGACCCGTACACCACAGTCGGATTGTAAAAGACCTGAAATTGTCCGCCGTTGAATGTAAAAAATCCGCCATTCGGGCCGGTGATAGTGGTGGTATCCGTACCTGTAAAATAGGCAGTCAATTGTCCCCCACCCAAATTCAGGGGAACCCCACCGTTCTTTTGAGTGATATCGAAAATTCCCGTATCCACTGAGTTGTAAACACCAGTGATAGGATTACCATTGCTGTTGAGGGCTTGTGTGTTTGTCACATAACTTTCCCCGTTGAAACTGAGGTTGTTGATGCTCGAGTCCAACACTCCAGCCACATTACTGTAACCTGGTAGACCGGACAGACTATTGAGATTCAATTGCCAATTCTGGACAGAGATTCCAGCGGACGCACTGGTGGACATCCCCACCAACACGGCAGCTGCAACTAAGGAGGCCAGAAAGGATTCTTCTTGAGGTTTCATATAACTCCGATTAGTTGCCTATGATCAAAGATTGCCCCTACTCATAAGCATATCTCATGCCAATAATAATATCTTACTGAACTTTAGACATTCGCGGACTTTCTCCAATCCCGAAAGCATTCATCTGCGTGGTAAATATTCTTCAAAAAATGCAAAAAACACTTGACATGAAATCCGATTTGCGAGGTCGCTGCGCTACCCG
>JAJZBQ010000002.1 GCA_021798835.1 Pseudomonadota bacterium
TGCGCAGCGCCATGAACCGGTCCACCGTACTCTGAAACTCAAGCAGCAGGTACAGATAAACCCAGTCCTCACCCACGCGGATACGCCACACCACGTCATCCGCACGATTGCGAAAATCCTCCGTGATATAACTGCCAGGGTACGGCTCCAGCGTCGTAAAATCCAACCCGTGCAACCACTCGTCCGGCACAAACCCCAGAATCAGGTCGCGCACAAATTCCGGTGCTGAAAACAAATACTTATAACCGCTGTCGTGGAAGGCGCTCATGGTTCGAGTCTAGCACGATTACCTGCACAATCACGAAGCAAAAGGGGTGCTTGTCGAACTCCCTACGGAATTTTTACTATGGCGCAAACCCCATATCATGCACTTCCACGACCTGCTCAGTTTTGCAAACCGTCGAAAAAGCGGTGGAAGCTCAGGGAATGTATTGCCAACTGATGATTCGTGGTGTGGACGCTGAATCAGGCATCACGCATACGTTGCGTGCCCACACCGGCTAATATCAGTGATGTGACCCAGGCCCATGATCTGCTGCATGGGCAAGAGAGAGTTGCTTTTGGAGACGCCGGGTATTGGGTGTAGAGAAGCGATCTGAGAAGCGGAGTTCTGCCATTTGGCATGTAGCCATGAGACCGGGCAAACGTCGCGCGTTGCCGGATACGGCGTGGGGTCAGATGCTGGAGAAGGTTGAGAAGATCAAGGCCAGCATTCGTGCCAAGGTGGAACACCCGTTTCACGTCATCAAAAATCTGTTGGGTCTCAAGAAAGTACGTTGTCGTCCCTGAGAAATTCATAACCGTATGATTATTATTGTTTAATGTGTTGTTTTGAGGTACAATTTCTCCCGGAATTTGTGTTGAAACGGCTTGATTTCTGGGAGTTTTGAGCGATGGAAGAGACCTTTGACATGTTTCGGATGCGCCTTGAGCATATGGTGCGAATGGATCATCCGTTGGTGGTGTTGGGGTCGAGGATCAAGTGGGTTGAGATAGAGAAATCGCTGAGTCATTTGTTTCAACGCAAGCCGAGGGAAGTGAGAGAACTGGAGTTGGAAGACCTGTTTGGGACGCATAGGGTAGTGGTGGTGCCTGGGGTGTCGAGAGCGGGTCGTAAAAGGTTGCCGTTTCGGTTGATGGCATCCCTGCTGTACCTGAAGCACGCGTTTAACGAGAGCGATGAAAGCGTGGTGGAGCGGTGGGGGGAGTCACCGATCTGGCAGATGTTTTCCGGGGAGATTTACTTTGAGCATCGTGCGCCGTGTGATGCGAGTTTGTTGAGTCGTTTTCGCCGGTTGATGGGTGAGGAAGGGGTGGAAGAATTATTGGCGCAGACGGTGATGGCGGCGGTTGAGATGAAGGTGATCGATCCCAAGGAATTGGAGAGCATCATCGTGGACAGCACGGTGCAGGAGAAGGCGGTGGCCCATCCCACGGATTCGAACCTGCTGGAGACGGCCAGGGAAGAGCAGTTGCCGGTGAAGCAGACCTATGAGAAGGAAGGCAAGACGTTGAACCGGAAGATTGGTCGCTATGCCCATGCCAAGCAGCATGGTCGCCTGAAGAAGGCGCTCAAGCGACAACGGACGGTGGTGGGTCGATTGGCTCGTGATGTGCAGCGCAAGGCTGAGAAGGCGGTGGGGGGTGTCAAAAGCAAACTGGCGCTGACGCTGGAGAAGGCCAATCGTATCGTGGAGCAATCCCGGCAAAAGAAGCGTGTGGGGGATACCCCGAAACTGTACAGTTTTCATGCACCGGAAGTGGAGTGCATTTCCAAGGGTAAGAGTCGCAAGCCCTATGAGTTTGGGGTGAAGGTGGGCATTGCGACAACCTGGAGTGGCAATCTGATCGTGGGGACCCGAGCGTTTGCAGGCAACCCTTATGACGGTCATACGCTCAGGGAACAGGTGGAACAAGCGACGATTCTGATGCAGGAGACGGGGGTGACCTATACGCCACCTCAGCAGGCTTGGCTCATGGACGTGGAAACGTTTATTGGTCTGGCTCGACAGCGCCAAGATAGTTAAAGATCAAATTTTGGAGAACGCTAAATGGGGTGTGAGAGGAAAGGAACTGCGGCTAATCGAACCCGCAGGAAATATTCGTGTTCCCTCAGTTGATGAAATTTATGCTGCCCTCAATCCAGCGTAGGGGCATCGAGAACCCGATCCAACCAGTTCTCAACCTGATCACTGGAAGCTGTTGCAATTCTGTCAAGAACAACTGGGCTCACTTCTCTCTGGAGGTCAGATGCACTGATAAATTTCCCGCCTGTCTGACATACCGTACCATTTCTATTTCAGAGTGATTTAAAACGCCCGCATTACGATAAGCAGTTTGTTGTTATTTCTCAATTATCAATTGCCAACTTACTGTGCCAAGTCCTCCTGAAATGGTTACGTCGTTTGCCTGAATAATTTTCCACCCGTCCGATGCAAGCTGAGGAATTGTTTTTAATCCCAACTTTCCGCAGTTAAATAAAGTATCGTCATTAAGGGTATCACCCGGAGTGACAGATTTTGGTTGAGAGTAGCAGACATGCGCATCTCCTGCTTTGCTATGTAAGGAAGTAGTTAATATTGCACATGCCAGAAAAAATTTTATTATATTCGTACGTAAAAATACCATCATATTTTTAACTCAAAAAAGTAGTACGCTCAAAGTGACGTTGAAGTTTTGATGAATTCTAGCATTTTGTGCGCGCAATATAAAATATAAAGTTGAGGACGCGGTGATGAATAGGGTTATTTTGGGGTTTTGGATGGTATTGAGTGCATGATCACGTCATCATGTTGAGTTTTTGGCAAAAAAATCTGAATTCAATTGATTTTTTATGGGTTTTTCGCTTGTTTTGTCGAGTTTTTCCCCAATTCTCCGTTTTCAGGACGCAACTATCCCGTTGATCGCATCCAATCGCTTCTTGTTGATGAACAGATTCGCCAGTCCGAACAGAGTATAGAGATGCGCTGTGTTCTTGGCCAACCCACGGTAACGAACCTTACGCAACCCAAATCGGTTCTTGATGATGTGAAACGGGTGTTCGACTTTGGCACGAATGCTGGCCTTGATCTTCTCGACTTTCTCCAACATCTGACCCCATGCCGTATCCATCATCAACATCCGACGCTTACCCGGTCTCATGGCTACATGCCAAGTCACGGCCTTTCCCAGATTCTCTTCTCGTTTCTCCACACCCCGATAGCCCGCATCACCAACGACATCGCTCTGTTCACCGTGCAACAAGCCATGGACCTGCGTGACATCACTGACATTGGCCGCTGTCGTCACCAGACTATGCACCGTCCCCGTCTCGGCATCCACCCCAATATGGGCCTTCATGCCAAAGTGGTACTGGTTCCCCTTCTTCGTTTGATGCATCTCGGAATCTCGTTCCCCTTCCTCATTCTTTGTCGAAGATGGGGCGGCAATGATCGTGGCATCCACCACCGTTCCCTTCTTCAGGATCAATCCGTTTTTGCTCAGGTTCACATTGATGGTGTCAAATATCCCTCGCGTCAGACCCTGTTCTTCCAGCAATACCCGGAAATGTTGCACCGTCGTCTTGTCAGGCGCACCTTCACGACCGATATCCACCCCAACAAACCGGCGTATCGCCTGGCTGTCGTATACCGCATCCTCAATCCCTTCATCCGACAGGTTGAAGCAATTCTGCACCACATACATCCTCAGCATCCGCTTTAGTCCAATCGGTGGACGCCCGCGCTTTCCAGAAAAATAATGAGGTTCGATCAGTTTCTCCAGTGCCTCCCATGGCACCAGACGTTCCAACTCCGACAACACCCGGTCACGGCGTGTCACTTTCTTCTTGGAATCGTATTCCGCATCAGAAAAACTCGTTTGCATTTCAAACCCTTATAGGACATCTCTGATCATGCAATTATCTCATACCACATAATCCAATGCGATGACTTCCGCATGATTAAATCACCGCGTCCTTAAGTTACCGCGCATTCGCCGCTACGGCCAAGTTGCCTGTGGTATTTTGCCACGGTATCTGATGTAAGGGTACGGCCGATGTGCGGAATTTACGCAGTAGATCGGTCTTCACTGAACAGCGGGCAGTTCATCCCACCGGGTAGTATAGCGTGGCGAGCGGCTTTCAGCGCGCATAGCCCAGGGTTGCTCGATGCCACAAGCGGCTGAGCGAATGGTGCCCTGCCCGAAAGTTCGGTTGATGACATCCAGTGTGACCATCAATTTTTCAGATTTCTTGTGTGTGGTGGCATCGTCGAACAGCGATACGGGTCGTTGCGCCTTGTCGGAGAGCAAGGTCAGTATCACCCCGGCCTTTTTGTAGTAAAAGCCCGAACGGTAGATGGCTTCCAGCCCTTTCAGGGCGGCTGCGGTCAGCCTCAAGGTATCATCGCATGCCTCGTTTAGGGGTATGGTGATGCTGGGGTTATATTGCGGTTCATGTTCCTTGAAGCGGTTCGTCATGAGCAGGACATGGACCGCTCCTGCGACCGATTGCTGACGTCGCAATTTCTCTGCTGCCGTGGCCAGATAACTGGCCACGGCTTCGCGCAAGGCTTCCAGGGATTCCACGGGTGCCCCAAAACTGCGCGAGGATAGGATCTGCTTTCTGGGTTGCACATCTTCCAGTTCCAGACAGGGGATGCCGTGCAATTCGTGGCCGATTCGCTCCATGACGATGCTGAACTGGGCTCTCATTGTCTTGGATGAGGCGCGGTATAAATCCAGAACGGTGTGGATGCCCATGGCATGGAGGCGCTGGGCAATCTTCGGCCCGATGCCCCATATCTCCCCCACTTCGATACGCAGCATCCAGGCCAGCCTTTCGGGATGGGTTAGCGCATGCAAGTCACATACCCCATCAAAGGCGGAATGTTTCTTGGCCAGATGATTGGCAAACTTCGCCAGCGTCTTGGTGGGCGCGATGCCAACACACACGGGTAGCCCTGTCCATTGTCGGATGCGTTGGCGTATCTGCTGCCCCATGGGGATGGCACCACCATACAGGGAGGCAACCGTCTCGATGCGCAAAAAGGATTCATCGATGCTGTACACCTCAAGATCCGGCGTGAAGGTGCGCAGGGTGGCAACGACCCGATTGCTCATGTCCCCATACAGGCTGTAATTCGAGGAATACGTCACGATGCCGTGCTGACGGGCGAAATGTTTCATCTTGAACCACGGGGTACCCATCTTGACCCCCAGCGACTTGACTTCATTGCTGCGTGCCACGGCACAGCCATCGTTGTTGGAAAGAACCACCAGAGGGATGCCTTCGAGCTTGGGGTTGAAGACGCGCTCGCAGGAGACGTAGAAGTTGTTGACATCCACCAGGGCAAACTGGGGTACGGAGGGCATGATCATCCCCTGGTTGAATAGCGACGAACGACGCCCACCACAACGCCCCATATCTGCAATTCGGTTCCACCACGGAACGTGATGGGTAGGTAGGTAGGGTTCTCTGCATGCAGTTCAATCCGGTTGCCATGCTGATACAGGCGTTTGAGGGTATATTCGCCATCGACCACGGCGACGACGATGTCGTCGTGTCTGGGAGTGAGCGAGCGATCGACGATGACCTTGTCCCCTTCCTCGATGCTGGCTCCGATCATGGAATCGCCTTTGACCGTGAACAGGAAGGTGGCGGGTTTGTTGCGCACCAGATAAGTGTTGAGATCAAGCCCTTCTTCAACGTAATCCGAGGCAGGTGAGGGAAAGCCAGCACTGATCCGGTGGGCGAGCAGGCGCAGTTCCAGTGAGGCAGGTTCCCTAGCCAGATCCATGGGGATCTGGCTGAGGGTTGGGATGGGTTGAATCAGGCAGGTGGATGGCATTGGCATGACTGTATAAATAAACAGCATCATAATGCCATCCTGTGTTTTTATTCAACACGAAGCGAAGCCATGACATTCATGATGGGTTCCGGTTGATAGGGCTGCTTGCCCCGGAGTTTGTCGTGATAGCGCCCCCATCCAGGCTGCTCCGTTGCACAGCGCTGCATGATCTCCAGTTGTCCCGAAGCCTGATCAAGGCCGGAAAGAAGAATGGCCTCCGCCATTCTGGGACTGCGAATGCCCAACCATTCCGGGGCATGGGCATTGCTGGTCAGACAATGCAACAAGGCCATGTAATGCTCCAGTGGCAGATTGTGTAACTTATAGCGGTTATGGGCTGCTGCAATCCACTCGATGATGGTGATCTTGTGTCCGAGCAGTTTGCCCCGGTCGGTCAGTTTCCAGTCGCCTGAGGGTGTTAACTGGTATTCATCGGCCTTGCCGGCATCGTGCAGCAATCCCACCAGAACGGCCAAGGCATGCCGGGATGAATCGGCCTGCTTGATGGAGTTGCGCATCCAGAGTGCCAGTTCCACACTGTGCATCAGATTGCCGTTGCCGCTCCCTGCCGCGCACGCCAACGTGAGCGGTGCCAGTTCCACACTGTGCATCAGATTGCCGTTGTCATAGTTGTGGTGGGCGTTCACCGAGGATGGTCCCATGCAGTATCGCCGGAACCGCTCTCCGTTCCAGAAGATGGCATTGAACAGGTAGCGATAAGCCCTGGGAAGATTGTCGATCAGTTCGATGGCCTGCCCGATCAAATCCCTGTTTTTGACCCAACCATGGGGAACCATCCGAAAGAGGTTTTCTTCAGGCTCTGGGTGTTCCATCAGGGCAAGCCGGTTGATCTGGACAGCCCCCTGATGGGAAACCGGATGCCTGTTCCATCTGGGAGAAACAAGGCAACAGGGCTGAATACGCGTATCCGGCTGGCTTCGTGTCCACTCTACCGTCAGGCTGGCCTTGTCATGAAACAGGTGGGCCTTGTAACGGATACAGCGCGCCTCCTGATAGTGATTGAGGGATGTCACGCGAAAAATGGGGGGCATGCCTTCCGTGCAGGGCACTGTTATCGTATTGGTCTGAGGAAGAGCCGGAAAAAGGGAGAGACTTGGGTTGTTATGCATGGGACACCTCGGCATCATTCAAGTTAGGGACTGCAACACTGGGCATGTTCTGGAGTAACAAGCGCTCGAAGGCGCTGCCATCCTGACGGGTCAGATTGGGGACGAACCGGGAATAGACCCGAAACAGCATCTCAGTAGTGGTATGGCCCATCTGTCTGGCAATCCATTCAGGATTCTCCCCAGCGGCAAGCCATAGCGTTGCTGCGGTATGACGGCAATGGTAAGGACGACGTAATTCCAATCCCAGATGGCGTAACAGGGGATACCAGACCCTGTTCGTCACGTTTTTGTGATCCAGTGGTTTGCCGGTACTATTGCAAAACACATACGGCGACAGATGGCGCGTGGTCTGCTCCTGAAGTTTCAAAGCATCGTAGACCAGTTGCGTCATGCGTATTTCTCGCTGAGAACCGTCGTTCTTGGTGTATTCCTCTTCGCCATTGACGATGGTTTCGCGCACCAGGATCAGGCGCCGTTCAAAATCCACGTACTTCCATTTGAGCCCATCAACCTCAGCCGTTCGCATGCCGGTAAAAAAGCGAACGGTGTAATACGGTCGATAATCGGGGCGAATCGTTTTCAGGATCAGGCTGACTTCATCCAGATTGAACGGTCGAATGTCCGTTTTACGATTCTTGAGCGCTTTGACACCTTGAAAAACTGTGCGAAAATTAAACCGGTCGGCCGCTTCATTGAGAATCTGGCGCAGAGGTTCGAAGATCTTATTGATCCTTCGGGTTGAAAGCGTGGTGGTCTTTCCCCGTGCTGTGACCTTCGACAGTTTGGCACGGAATGAAAGAATATCAGCCTTGGTGATTTGGTCGACCGCCCTATCGCCGAAGTGAGGTACCAGCACCTTGTCGATGTCGGCACGCATGCTTTTGCGATACGAGTTTCTCCATTCGACTTCCCGTTCGGCAAACCAGGTTTCAGCGAAGTCCCGAAACAATGGGCAGTTCGACATGGGCAGCGCTTGTTCATCCGCTTTTGCTGGAAAGGGGTTTTTGTGTTCAGGCTGAACAGAAAACCGCTGGATATTCTGGCTACCAGGGAAAAACTGCTCGTACCGGAACTCGCCCGATGACATGGCCGCCTCAAGTCGTTCAAGCACTTTCTCCAGCCGCTTGCGATTTTGAGTGGTGTCCTTGAGCTTGGTCTGCTCCCGACACCGGATTCCATGATAGTAAAAGTCTATGATCAGACAATTGGTTCTCTTCCTCACTTGTATACTAGCCATGACATACCCCTCCGTTGGCCATGGGGATAGCAAGGGAGGAGAAACCTTTTTTCATGTCCGCTTCGATCGTCTCCCAGATGTATAGGATCTTGCGACCACCGAAGGGGCGGAAGTAATGGACTCCTTCCAGAAGAACGCTGTCCTTGAGTTGGTTGCGAATGGTCCACTCGCTGTAAGACAGGAGTTTCGATAATGCTTTGGTAGTCAAATAGGTTTGACTCATGATATTCTCCTAGAAAGTTTGTTTGAGCAAAAAACGCTCCGAACGACCCAAGGATTGCCTTAATGATCATTTGAAGATCATAATACACGAAAAAATGGCTATTGACAATCTTTTTGTTCTTTTTTCGATCATAAATATCATTAGGTGGACACATTGATCAAATTTCACTTATCAAAGTTGATGGGGGAACGAAAGCTCAAAACAGCCGATCTTGCTCGGGATTTGAAGGTCAACAGAGGCTCAATCGCCCGCATGTACCATGAATCGGTCGAAAAAGTGGATGTGGAGCTGTTGAGCGATTTGTGCCAGTACTTTGGGTGTAACATCGCCGATTTGATGGAGTACATTCCGGCTGACGAGGAAAGTGTAGAACCGGGAGGCCCCCAGAAGAAGCAGGAATAATAATCCGCTTCTACACATTTTCAATATGCCTGCGCGGATTGTCGATAAGTTCTTCCAGAAGGGGAAAAAGTGGGATATAGCATTTGTCTGAGCAACCTGATTTACCCACTCTGCGCGATCATAGAGCACCCATACCAGAGAGCACTCGAATTCTTGATGCGAAAAATAACTTGGCAAAAAACAGGTGGGGGATTTAAATTTGCGCTGAGTTTTTCGTGGCACGCATCAACACCTTCATGGAATCAATAATGACACGGCTTTACACATACATCATCCCCGTTGACTCCGGCTTAGCACCCAACCCATTCTGGGACTGGTGTACTTTGGCAGTTTGTACCCCAAATCATCAAGGATCTGCTGTAAAGCCAGGCGAATGGATAGCAGGTTTTTCAACTAAAGAGACAGGTTATCAATTCATCTATGCCATGAAAGTTGATGAGAGAATTCACATGAATGATTACTTCAACGACCCCAGATTCCAATCGAAGAAACCTGATATTGCGGGTAACTGGAAACAGCGTTGTGGTGACAACTTTTACAGTCAACTTTCCAGTGGGGAATGGGTTGAACATCCTAATCCTTTCCACGAAAGCATGCGTGACATAGACACTAAGATACCTTATGTATTCGTTGGGCATAAGTTCTGGTATCTTGGCAGAAAGCGTGTAGACACTCCCCACGAGTTTCTTCCTATGATTGGTGGCCGAGGCGCTAGGGTTAATCATCCTCAAGAGCTAGTGGATAAATTTAAGGCTTGGGTACAAATGAGCTTCAAGCCTGGAATTACAGCTATCCCATTAGATGCGGAGTATGGCTCCGGATGCATAAACAAGGATGCGCTAGGTAAGAAATCATGCGATTAAGACGGCTTTCCCGCAGGCATTGAACGACAAGTTCGAGTCCAATGCAGGTAGCAATTCAGGTTCGCCCGGAACGGCAGTTAAGGCCGAGCAGCGCTTATTCGGCGCGTGATGCAATTTCGTCCAGCGACCGCAAATGATCCAACTTCAGATTGCAAATAGCCCAAAATTGATCCGTTATGCCAATTCGTTAGGTGTCAGGTTGGAAAAATGATGGGATCGATGAGAATTTGATCCATCATATCGCAATAAATCATAGTATATTCAATGCGGTATGATAGTCACACAACGTTATCGTCATGCAGCCCTGGGAAAGGGTTGCGGAAACTAGAGATGGTCACCCTACGTTGTCGTCAAAATCGTGAGGAAAAAGCCACGCATAGAGAGGGCATAGCCACCAAAAAGTCGCCAAATAGTCTCCATTTGGTCTCCACGCAGAAAACTCGCGACTATTGGCCCACCACTCTTGACATCGCAGGCTACAATATGTATTATAGATTTTTATAGTGGTCGGGGTGAGAGGATTCGAACCTCCGACTCCTCGTCCCGAATGCACTGCCACTCCACTGCATATATATACGAAAACCACTAACTTCAATCTTTAATCAATATGTTATAGAATTTATTGTCCACCATGATTCTGTGGTTAGTCAACTTTTATGTTGTTTATGAGTTAATATTATGGGATACTGTATTTCAATGAGTTAGACTACAACGATTCTCTATCATAGGCCATCCAACGTCCATGATTCACAATTCTCCAAAAAACAGCGTTCAGCATAACTCGCTCATAGAATTGGCGATATTGGCAGGCATAGACAGTGCTTTGATAAAACGGTTTCTTTGGATAATAAACGCGCATGATTTTCTAATTTCTTTTCCGAGAATCTGCCAGAACATAATAAACATTCTGAAACTAATAAATCTGTTTGACAAAACATCACCAGCAATTAAAACCTTAAATAATTTGACTCCGGTGCTGGAATGGGTTCACCGAGACAGCCTGAATCTGACCAAAATAATTGGCTCTGACTTCGACCGACAATCCTCTGGACCCAAAGATCATCCCGTCATGGGGCTCGGGTCCAGTCGGCACCCACTGTACACAACGCTCTGGAATACTCCCGAGGACCAGTCGGTAGGTGATGCCTACCGAATTCTTCAAGGCCATCTATTGCTGGCCCATGTTGGCGAGCTTTTGAAGAAAAACAATCAACTCGGATATGAAACATATGACGGCCAAACCGAATGGAAAGGTTTTTCAAATTCACCATATCTGGCATCGTTGGCCGTCAGGTTACTTAGTGAGGCACACTACGCTCCGACAGTCCAACGGTTGAATGTCGCCGTTTCTCCGGAAAAATTTGCGCTATCTCTCAACAATCTTCAGTCTGTTCGCTCCAAAAAGTTGCTGGAGAACCTGAACAACATAAAGCGTTTTCTCCAAAAACACCACGGGCTCGAGAACTGGGTTTTTAGAAACGGAAGAATGGCCAGCAATTCAATAGGCGGCGGTTCCCCTAGAATCACTGGATACGTGGAAATTTCCCCTCAATTGATCAAGCGAGATATTTCGCTCACCAATTTCAGTGACCCTCTTGAAAATTTTGGAGCCACAGCGACCATCAATGAGATCGGTCTCAGTCATCAGGACCAACTGGAGAGACTGGATTCCGATCTGGCGCCGGATGAAATCGATCAGCATGAAATGTTGCTGATCAATTTCAACACAGATCAATCAGGAACGGTTTCTGCCAATACGGGTGCGCAGCAACGCCATATTGCCATGGCCAATCAATTGTTCCCATGGACGTACCAGCAACTGACCCTGTCGGAACTGAGCGGTTTTTTGATCGGAGTGGCCAAACGGTTCAATCAATTTTCCTCGACGAAAAAAAGCATGATTCTTGGCGAGTCAGAACAGGAATTTCTGGAAATTATTTGCTTGATAAGGGTCATGGTTTTTACCGGATCCGATTACGAACGCGCCAGAAAAACCGTCATTTGTCTAAATAGCCAACCAAATCAGAATGTGGATATCGTCTACCTGTTCGACCAGGACAAACCGGGTAAATGGCAACTACGCGCCATGAAACCTGACTATAAAACTCAAGATGTCATGGTGGTTAGCCAACTGGACAGGCCAAGAACCGATTTCTTTGAACTCCCGGACCTCTCGTTCACGAATCGAATGTTGTCGTTTCTGGTTTCACACACTTTGAAAATAATCAACCCATTGGAAACCACCCCCCCCCAATTTCAACTCGTTCGGGAATCCAAAAACTTCAGACAGAATTTTTTGAACTTCCTGAAACAGATTGACCCATCAGGGCGAATCACAGAACACAAACTTTCAATGTTCCTGTTCAACCGCCTTCTGGAGGTTAGCCATGGTGATGTTTGCGCAGCCTCAATAATCTGCGGATACCCGCATCCACTGGCTCGCGTCAAAATGTTTTATTCCGTGAAATCAGTCAATGAACTGGAGAAGTTGTATCGGAATGCCGTAGGGGATCTGGTCAGTCAACTGATGAAAGTTACACAGCGCACCGATATAACACCTCCACCGCCCATTATTCAGAACCATTTTTCCGTCGGAAGTCGCCTTTGTCCGACCTATGACGCGGTCAAGAATTCTGTGACCCAGTTGAGAACGGCGATCATGGCAAATCGCAGTCATCCGATCGAAAATGGTTTCCATAACCAGTTTGTTCTGTGGGTACTCTGGCACTTCAATTTTTCCACGGCATGCCGGGCCATCGTGGATCCGTATATTCCGATACAGGATCTTGACCCGGTTACGGGTGTTGGCCTTCTGGCTGATAAAGACGACGGAACCGGCTACAAGGCCAGGCTCATCTGCATACCGCCATTTGTTCTCAACCTGATGGCAACATTTGAGTCTTATCTGGACAAGGTCATCAAGCAATACCCTTCTGTGCAATACCAGAGCCACCTGCCATTCTTTATAAAAACTGGTTATAAGGAAAAACTCTTGGCTGGACCGGTTCAACCGCGAACCCTGAAACCCGTAATGGAACCGTTTTTCCCCTATCCGGCAAACTTTCATCGGCGTTTCATGAGAACCACGCTTCTGGATCGTGGTTGTCCGAATGAAATTGTCGACGCATGGATGGGCCACTGGCATACTGGCGAAGAACCCTGGGGCCCGTATTCAAGTTTCAGTTTCAGAGAATACCGCATCAAACTTGAAACATTTCTGGTCCCGGTCATGCAGGATCTTGGTCTTGATGGATTCGTGCCATGAGTACTGTATTGACCATCCCAATCGTCAGACATGCGGCCCATCTTGCCTGGAAACTCGGCGATATCAGCCTCTCTCCGGATCAAATTCCTATTGCATGTGATTTGTTTGATTGGCTTGCACGACAACCTGAAAACATGGCTCATGCGTTGAGGCAAGGTGTCGGTGGAAGTTTTTCACCTGTAGAAATTCGCGTTCTTGAACACGAAATCATCAAGCGCTTTGCGCCGTTGCCAAACGCAGAACGCTATCTCAGGGTTCTCTGTAAAGTGGTCGATGCCATCAATTATCGATCCACCACGAAACTTCCAACCCCACGGATCCCACAACTGGTTTCGCGCCCCAAAAATCCCTTCAGAAACGGATTGGTGGATGCCTTGACCAAAACCAGGCAATGGAGGGAAGCCATCAACCAAGAAAGCCATAACCGGAAAACCCTACCCCTGACCACGACCGATCATGACAATCATGATGTGGAATTGCTGTTCAGCAGCGCGGTGTTACACGGCGGATTGGTGGACGCCAATCTTTTGGTAGCACTGGCACGCGCGCTGGCAATATTTCCGGCCTCATCGTTCCTGCTGGAAAACAGCCTTGTCATCCAGTTATCGGTTTCATGGCAGGGTGAAGCAGCATCGGAATACAGACTCTGGTATCCCGACCACCTGACCGGAACCCTGATCCCCAAGGTGGCTGGCAATAAGTTTTTCTCTACATTTCTGGGTGAGAAAAGTAGCACACAAACTGATAGGGCCCTGCGGGCCGAAATATGGCGCCGAATCAGGCGGTATTTTCAAGCCACCAGTCTGGCAAAGCCAGCACTCCCATCCAGTCTGGGCATGATGCTTGAAACCGTTCGAACCGATTTTCAAAGCAGGATACCCATGGTCCTAGCCAACTACGCCAGTCGTTTTCTGATTGCCCATTCCCTTCCTATCACAGTC
The DNA here is from genome assembly GCA_021798835.1 of Pseudomonadota bacterium. Taxonomy (GTDB): domain Bacteria; phylum Pseudomonadota; class Gammaproteobacteria; order Burkholderiales; family Ferrovaceae; genus Ferrovum. Next base: position 13,890 of record JAJZBQ010000002.1, read on the forward strand.
ATCGAACGAATATGTAATGTCATCAAGCCCAATTACCATCCCTCCCCCCCGGTCGATGACATACATCATGACAGCCCCGACCTGATCACAGATCAAAACCAAACTTTCATGGATATGACGGATATCGAACCCCATTGGTTGCGAAAATACCGTCAAATCTTCACCACCCACAAAAAATCGTCACATATTCAAAATGAAGTGGCCAAAATCAATCCGCCTCTCGATTCTCCCGAACGCTGTTTCCGTGATTTCGCCATCCATCTGGTATCGGCACGTTCAGCCAGCGGAAACATATTGGCCCCATCCACGGCCAGGTCTTATCTTGTCATGGTGTCCAAACGATTGGGAGGCAGGCTTGGAAATGTCAGTCCTGTTACGTTATCCGCCGAAGCGCTCGAAGACCTCTACAAGGAAATTCTTCAGGATACCGATCAGGATGGGGCGTTTCGAGGATTGCGACGGCGAATTGCCAAGGCACTGAGGGAATTTCATCATTTTCTAGTGCAGCAGCACCAGTTCACCTCCATCAATGTCCGTGACATCCTGGGAATTGGGAAGGGGCTTCTTCCGGTCGATGCGAACCTGATCACCTGGGATGAATATGACGCCATCAAATGCATGATACCTGACACGTTGTTGCGCATGCATCCAACTTTTCCTGCCATAACTGATCTTGGCAAGGCATTGCAATTGATTTTCATGCTGTCTTTCAAATGTGGACTGAGGCGGATGGAAGTCTTGATGCTGACATGCGCAGATTTCGGCGAGCATGACCCCGCCGAACTGTTGATAAGAGCCTCTGACGCCCGGCGTCTCAAGACAAAAAGTTCAACCCGAAAAATTCCGCTCCATACCTTGCTGAATGAATCCGATATCCAAGATCTCCGTCAGTGGAAGACTTCGAGGCTTGCCTTGGCGACACCGTCCACTAACGAATCTGCCATTACCCCTGTCAAACCTCAAAACACATTCCTATTCAGCATCCCGGAATTAGGAAACAATGTCCTTACTCAGGACATGGTGTTCCCCATTATCCACACAGCCATGCGATCCATAACAGGCGACGACAGTCTGCATTTTCACCATCTCCGTCACAGTTTTGCCAGCTGGACTTTTTTGCGGCTCATGATGTCCGATATGCCAACAGTACAAGATTTGTTCCCCATGCACCCCAAAACATCTGCGATCCTGGCCGATTCCAAGTTATTCAGGACCAAACTTTACGCACGAGACGGCATGACACGCCGTCATACCTATGCCGTGGCTTCGTTGCTGGGACACTCCGGCCCAGAAATATCGTTGGAACATTACATTCACACCTGCGACATTCTGCTGAACCTGGCCTTGTCTGACGACGAGTCCACCCCTCATGTCAAACCCATACGACTTCAGGCAGCACGCCCAAAATCGACTATCTATCGCTGGCTTGCCGAAGGGGTTGGTCATGTGCCGTATCGAATGACCAAACGATCCGGGTGGTTCCCTGCCAAAAGACCAATAACCTCCCCTCCCCAACTCCCCTCTCCTTCCACTGGAACCACCACAAAAACGGTCAAATCGGTTTTCTCTAAGGACATTTTTGACAAGATATGGGACATGCTTTTCCAGCACACTTTTCATGGAAAGCCCCTGTCAGAACTCTGTAAGTCCCATGGCGTCCCACTGGAATCAGCCACCATGATGCTGGACAAAGCCACCCGTATCAGGGAAATGCGTGCCACAACAGGTGGCAAGGGCTATCGGCATCGCATGGTAAAGTTAGCCTTTGACCGGCGTACCCCTGAAAACATGGTTCGCATTCCTTGTCCCGAACCTCCACGGACCCAGCAGGAAAAAGAGCTCACATCCTGTCTTGCCAAAAATCTGGTTACCCTGATGGTTCAAGAGCCGTTGCTATGCCAGAAAGTATTCTCTTACTATCTGAACAATGTCTGGAGCCGTCAGGGTTTTGTGGTTTTCAGGGATTCCCTTCACCCCGAACCCGCATGGGATTTCATTCGGTTTCTGGAAAGCTTGGGCATCAAAAAGTCCCAAATGAAAATGATCGCCTTCGATCAGGCAGAGCGCTCCAGGAATGTTCCGCAATGGCGGGGTTTATTGAATCTCAGCGCAAGTTACCCGATTGTCAAACTCAACGATGGCAAATCCCATGTCAAGGCAAAAAAGTGGCTGGCCATCATGCCAATCTTCACGGACGACAACAAATCCGATGAGGCCGAACAGGAAGCAAAAGGCTCCAATGCCTTTCGTTATCTGATGGTGATGGGGGCGATTGTCGGAGTCTCGAAGTCATGTTCCTCCCAAGAGCCCCAGTCAACACAGATTATAAACTCGGCAACCCTGCCGTTTTAGCTTCAGCCAAAAATGGGGGTGCTTCAGGGATGGGGGGGGCAAAACTAATGGCCAATACTGGGTCAAATTTATTGGCCATTGACACAATCCTCGCCCACCCCGGAGGGCGGGCGCTAGAATCACGAAACGCGGGTTTTGCGCCCCGTTGGCCACTTCAAAATCCCCCAACCTTTGGTCACCCAAAATCCCCCAGGCAGGACGTGTAGATTATCAGTTGACTGAGGGGTTTTGTGCAAGTCGCGTGGTAGCCTCTTTGAGCCGATAACTCTTGCCTTCGAACTCAATCAAATGCGATCGGTGCATCAATCTATCGAGAATGGTGGTGGCCATCGTGTTGTCTCCCAGGTATTTCCGAATCGTGAGATTACATCATTGATTCGAAAACGCCTACCAATGCAATTCTCAAACTCGCTCTCTCTGACACACCTATTGTAGAAGACAACCACAGATACGGCTCACTCCTCATTGTCCAAATATATCCTTGGTCACGAACTAATCTGAGGCTTTGTCGTGGGCGCTATTGACAACGGCATCTTGCAGTAATCTCGCAAGTTCGAACTTGAACATCGGTCTCTTTGGTAGCGAGTCAGTCTTTCAATTCGGAGCTGGCGTTGATTGGCAGGCCATGGATCCCGCAGGGCCAAGACCCAAGCCAGCGTTCAAGATTCTCTACATCGTCAGGTCGCCGATTTTTGTGAACCGTATGGCCTCTAGGGTAGGGAACAAGATGCTCGAGGCTCTGTGGCAAGATCGGGTTAGTGGATCCGAAGTACCAGAAGCGCGATCCTATCAATACGTTATGCCCGCTGATGTCCCTTGGTTTTTCGTCAAAGTTGTGAATATTGTTCTGACCCCATTCAAGATCACCGTTCCCATATGGTCGGTAAATATTGTCAGGTACAGGTGAGGCAGCATCGGGCCGACGATCGTAAAAACGCGTGTCATCCCAGTACGCGTCGAGAGGCATGGATTGCGCCACTTGCATCACATACACGACGTAACCCGGCATGCAACTCCGAAATCCAATGATCCAGTCTCCGCTAGAGGCAACAGCGCGAATTCTTGGCTTACATATGGCGAGCGTGCAAAAGCCATCATATGGACGTGGGGCGGAACCTCCGTCATGGCGAACGACATAACGAAAGATACGGGGAGTCATGATATCTCCGCAATGGAAGAAGGTGACAGTGATGTAAATAGTCGTCCCTGAATAATTCGTTTTTACGATTTTTCGGGGTGAAGAGGATGCCATCAAATTTCACCTGGTGAGTGCAAATGAAACCACTGGGCAAATCATGGCGTTACCCAGATGACATCTGTCTGAATTTCTCCCGAACGCCCCAGAAACAAGGGCAAAAAACAGGCGAAAAAAACGGCGTATGCCGTGTTTCAGGATCATCCGCATCAACCAACGGATGTTGTATCCGGCAGTACAGAGTACTGCATGGATGCTGTCCCCAATGCTTCCCTTGAGATGACATCGACCCATGCCGTGATCGGTCTTCAGATGGCCGATGATGGGTTCAATGGCCTGACGTCTTTTCAGTTTTGTCATCCACTTTTGGCCCAGACGTTTTGATTTCCCCCGATGGACGATCTGCACGCCCGGATTATCGCGGTCCACACCACGGTACCCCAGATCCACGTAGACAGTTTTGGGCACCACTTTCGTATCCTGCATCAGGATCGTGGCCTGCTCCACCTGTTCATGCAGCGTATGGCCATCATAGGGATTACCTGAAAATGCTCGAGTTCCCACGATCAGATTGCCGCTCCAGGTGGTGGCAATCCCGACCTTCACACCAAACTCGTAGGGCTTGCGACTTTTCCCTTTTGAGATGCATTCCACCTCTGGCGCATGGAAACTGTACAACTTGGGGGTGCCCCCCACGCGTTTTCTCTGTTTGCTCTGCTCCACGATGCGTTCGACTTTCTCAAGGGTCATGGCCAGTTTGCTTTTGGCACATTCGGCCAGCATTCCTGCCTTGCGGCGTACATCACGGGCCAGGCGGCTGACTACCGTACGTTGTCTTTTCAGCGCCTTTTTCATGCGGCCAAACTGTTTGGCATGAGCATATCTGCCAGACTTGCGGTTCAAGTTTTTGCCTTCCTTGGCGTACGTCTGCTTCAGGGGAATCTGGCTTTCCTTGGCTACCTCAACCAGTTTCTCTCTGGCGGTTTCCAGCAAGCGTGAATCAGTGGGATGAGCCACCGCTTTCTCTTGTACCGTGCTGTCCACAATGATCGTCTCCAATTCCTTCGGATCGATCACCTTCATTTCAACAGCCGCCATAATGGTCCGGGCCAGCAGTTCCTCAACCCCTTCCTCACCAAGTGCCTGGCGAAATCGGGTCAGTAAACTGGCATCACACGGAGCGCGGTGCTCAAAGTAGATCTCCCCTGAAAACATCTGCCAAATCGGTGACTCACCCCAACGTTCCACCAAACTTTCGTCGCTCTCGTTGTAGGCGTGTTTCAGGTACAGCAAAGAGGCCATCAGACGAAACGGAAGCCGTTTACGGCCAGCCCGTGATACCCCAGTCGACACCATCAAACGATGGGATCCGAACAGGTCATCAAGTTCCAATTCTTTCACTTGACCAGGCTTGCGCTGGAACAGATGCTTCAGGGATTTTTCAATGTCGTCCCACTCGATTCTCGAGCCCAAAACAACCAACGGATGATCTAATCGAACCATGGATTCCAGTCGCATCCGGAACATGTCAAAGGTCTCTTCCATCAATCAAAACTCCCGGAAATCAAGCGGTTTGAATAGACTAACCAAGAGAAATTGTACCTGAAAAACAGATATTAATCCAGAACAATCAACGTGTTATTGATATTTAAGGGACGACTAAATAACTTGGTCAACCACCCGGTGGCCTCCGGATAGTAACCGCAATCGAGGATAAATTCTTGCCCTTTAGCGACCGTCTGCAACGATACTGAGTCGTTATCCATTACCCATCGAGATAGTTTCCCGTGGTATGACAGCGCGGGTCGCCCATCTACGGGCATGAACCACGTCGGCAGGCTCCAGCGCGAACGATTTCGACCATCTGCCGTTAACCGCAACGACGGAATGAATTGCTTGAATAAGCCTCCGCCGGAGTGCCCTACGTCAGCGCCCCCTAAGCGTAGTGACTCCGCAGCCACATAGATTGTGTTGTTCTTACGGTTGACGATGGGATCGGTAAAGAAATCATCTGTCCATTGGGCAAGATCGGACTGGGCACCTCTCCATATTGAGAGTCAAATCCTTTTCGGCTGAAAATCAGACGCATGTATACGATTACTTGGTCATTTCATGCGGTTATTAAAATCTGGTATCGTTGTGGTGGACAGGTGTTCGTTGCATGCCGTGTCGCGAAATGGGTGGCTATTCTCTGCATGCACCTGCGATTTTTTTGCCTCGTGCATCGAACATCAAGGCTTGAACTCTCGAGTAGCATATTTACCGGTGAACTATGTCTATAATAAACGGATTACTATCAATATTTCACACCAAAAAATCATTAAAACCTAATACTTTTATATTTAGTAACGATATAAATCCTATAAATATTTATAATAAATTTGCTCATGATATACAAATAGCATCTGGAGCAGAATTGTCTGACCCAAAACCACCTGAAATATTAGATGGTAATTTAGTTATTGATGTGTTCTTTGTTTCACTATTTTTGAAGTGGCTATCTGATAATAAAATAGACTATGTTTCAAATACTACGATAACGCCATATAGGCATGAGATATCTAAATTCTTTGTAGGTGGTGACTGAGATGGTCAGTTATAATTTGTGTACGCTTTTGCAAGTTGGCTCAACTTTATACTTGATATAGCTATAGACAATATCGATGAGATGCTCGCGAGCGTCATCTGCGGTTTCACTTTGCTAAGACTTGGCGCGAAAGGATTCTGAACTTTTAGTTCAATAGCCCCAGCCGTTTTTGGCGGGAGTTTGATTGATTACTAAAATAGACCAATGACTTTCGCAATGATGACTGCGATAGGTTGATTATTACGTTCATAGGTGTTGCCTGAAGTTGCGCCAGAATACGGTTTCACTTGAGTAGATGTGACTTCCCATTTGTTTGAAGAATTGGCTCCGCTGTACGGTTGAATATACTTTCCGTCATATTCCCATTTATTTGAGGAGCTTGCGCCAGAATAGGGTTTAAACTGCTTCCCATCAAATTCCCATTTATTTGAAGAGTTCTTTAAAAATCTCCCATCCCACTCCCAACCCTTTGGTAGTTCAATCTTGTTAGCCATGAATATCCGTTCTAAGTTTTTGCCGCACCTAATGAGAAGAATAAGCATCTTGAAGCTGCTTTCATGATGCCCAACGTAAAGGTAACCGGCCGCCGGAGGCTTGGCCAGAGCGGGGTTCCCCGATTTCACTGACACGCTGTCAATCACGGATACCTAGTGCGCATCGACATTGTCCGAACCATGAGATTACATCAATTATTGGGGGGATGTCAGATTTTTTGTGTGCAAGGCTCTTGTAGACTTTTCCACGGTGCCGCTCGCCGCTCCCTTATCAGGAGCAAGAGCGTGCGGCGCGGTGGTAAAGTCGGATCCCATTGCCATCCCACACCAGCAGTTTCATCCGGGTGCCCTGGCGATTACGGAAGACATACGCTGTCCCGTCGCAGGGAGAACGACCCCAACTCTCCTGGATCCAGCCCGACAAACGATAGATCCCGGCTCTCATGTCCACCGGTTCCCACACCAGCCAGATTTGCCCAGTCTCGATCATAGGGCACGCAACAGGTCAGCCACCCATTGCGCTGACGCCCCCTCCGGTACCACGCATTCCCACCCTCGGGAACCTCGTATCACTACCCCACCAGAGTTACCACCAGACACCCGCACCGGCACCAGAGTCAACTTCTTCCCCTCGCGGTGTGATCGCGATGCCCAGTAACGCAAACCCGAAACCCCAATCCCTTCACGGGCACAGTATTGCTTCTGCGTCAGACCGCTTGCCTTCCAGGCCGCCACCCGCTGTTCCCACTCAACCCTTCTCGATTCCTGCCCCCTTTCCGGCTCCTCCGTGTAACATCACAGCGTGCCTCACGTAAACAGAAAACGACAGGTGCCTTCACCGGACGCTTACGCTCGGCAGACACCATCACACGATGCTTTCCGAACATCCCCTCCAATTCCATTTCCCGCACCTGCCTCGGCTTGCGTTGAAACAAGTGACCCAGATTATTCTCGATCTCATCCCACCGAATCCTCGTCCCCAATACCTCCAGTGGGTGATCCGGTCTGACCATCAAATCCAGTCTCATCCGAAACAGATCAAAACTCCTTCCATCACAACTCATTCTCCCAGAAATCAAGCCACTACAACCACAAAACCGAGAGAAATTATACCAAAAAACTATCACTTTAACAAATAAAATCAGAGTGTTAACCAATATTCAGCATCGACTCTTTATTGGTTGGGAAACCAAAGACTCGCTCAAACGGGGGTTGGAAATCAACCCCGTGAGGGCGTTACCCCCTCAGCCTCATCCAAAATGATCGCCACTCCCTGAAAACACATCAAAACAACTGATCATACTCATTTAGGGGAAGTGTGCGTCCATTCCATTACAAAAATTTTACACTCTTCTGTTCACTGACTAATTCCCGTCATACCATTCATGAAAGTCGAGTTCTTCAAAATACCTCTCGTAGAGATCGAAAACTCGAAACTCAACTGCCGACTGGAACGCAAGCGCACGATCTTTATTCCAGGAATGTTTTCCGGCATCGTCGCGAGAGCACGCAATCCATGCTCTTTTATGACTATCCATATCGGAAATGGCGCTCTGTCGCAGTAAGTCTCCCGCTACAGGCATAACATCTTCGGAATCGACCTGATCCGATTTCTCCAACAATCCCAACTTGTATGCTGGGGCGATATCTCCATCACTGCGGTTTTTACTGCTATCCCAAACCCTGACATTGCCGATGCCATTTCCTGATACCCAGTACTCGCTTTCCGAAAAATCCAGCAACTTGTCCTTACTGTTGTGCAGGCCACGCCAATTACTCCAGTTGGAGGAAGGTAAAATATGATCGTAGTCGTAGGGCGTATCCTCTTCCCTGCCGGACATGGGATCGCCGGGTATGGTGGCAACTAGTTCGCGCTGTAACCACAACAAGATTGGATGCTGATATGTCCAGGGTTGCCACCAACGCCGATAGAAATCACATAATTCTCGATCATCATCGTCATCCTTCATAGACTGGAATCGCGACTCGCCCCTTAATACCTCGGTGTCATTCGAGGAGAATACAAGGCCATTACGTCCGCTTATCTGCAAGGGGGTAAACAATGCCGATGCAACGCCTTGCTCGATCAACTCATCATGGATTCTCCGACCAAGTTGATTCCCGCTCAACAGCGCAGCATCGGCATTTTTTTTAATGAACTGGTAACTTATTTCGCTGGCTTTCCTGTGATCGTTGACGCAAACCAACCAGAACAATACTAGGCGCAGGATGTCATTACGTCGTTTGCCATTGTAAGGATCCGCCAAATAGTCGAGTTGTGCAATACGCAGAAGTACCTGCACCAGAGGGCGCCCCAAGTGTGGAAATAAGTGCCGGGGAAGACCTATGTCTGCCCGTTCAGTAGATCTGTATTCAATAACTACCTGTATTTCTGAAAAGTATCGTTCGATCTGCGAAATATTGTTGTCATTTCTTGTGATCAGCGGCATGAATTTCTTACCTAGGAAATCACGGGATTGAAGCAGTCTGTGGAAATTCTGTTTGCTGGGGCTTTCCCAATCCGCCACTGAATTTTCGCCGATGGCAGCGAGCCGAACAGCGGACATTACAAGGTCCGTTGCAGTGAGCAGACTAGCCACATTACGAGATCCATTTACGGTTGGCAGATATAACGACTCGACCAGATCATAGGTTTCGGAGCGCAGATGCTTAATGATGGAATAAATGTAATCGGAATCGGATAATCTGGTGCCCCCTGTACCTATCCTTTTGAAAAGCAGCGCGAGCGGCGGATCATTATCGTGGATTTCTTCTACTTTGAAAAAGCGGCTATCTACACGAATAACCGGCACCTGCATTTTAAACAATCGTGCCAGTGCATCTTTTAAAATCCCGACGTTATGATACACACCGGGGAGTTCCTCATGCACCTCTTTTATTTTATGTAGCATTTTCAATACGCTTCCGCGCCATTCTTCAGAGTCACCATGTTTCCGATAGGCTTCTATGAGATACTTCAAGTCGAGTGGAAATTTGGCTCCCCAGGGCGTAGTATTGGCAAGTGTGGGTTCAGTGGGTGTTTCTCCACTCTTCGTCGGGTGAGTCTTTTCGAATTGCAGTCTTGCTTTGCGACGGTCATCTAGAGAAAGCTTTGTCGATGGTTCATCACGCCGGAAACCGAATGGTTGGTTCGCGGTTGTAACCCGTAACCGAAGCAATTGACCTGCTGCGGGAGGATCTCCGAAATCGACCCAGATTCGGCGGTCCATTGTATGGTCACCGCGCAGTTGCCATGCCACCAGCATCGCCAAGGTACGTTGCTGTCCATCGATCAAGCCCAGCCCACCTCCAGGAGGAACACTTTCACTGCTGTTCTGCCCGAGTCGACGCACTCGTATTTCAGGCGGAAGTTCGCTGGCCATGAGGCTACCTATCGGCATTCCCTGCATCAACGAATCCCACAGTTCTATGATCTGGTTAGGTTTCCAGACCGATCCACGCTGAATCATGGGCAACGCCACAAATACATTATCGTTATTTCCACTTGCCCAATCGAGCCAGTCTGCCAGCGGTATGATGCGAATATCGTCCTTAAAGAACTTCATGCGTTTTACTTCCTTTTTTGCTGCGTTGTTTATACGAAAACTTGGAGATTAAAAATCATCTCTGATCAAATGTGTCAAGACGCGTTGATCATTGTTTTTTTACATCCCACAAGGATTCACCGAACCCATTAATCCACCAATCCAACATCGCGGAATCCACCACGGTTGCCTTGATCTCGTAGAAGTCATCATGTTCGATGACTTGCTGATCTTGGGAAAGAGGGGACTCTATAATGTGCAGCCCGGTATCTTTGTGGATTTTGAAAGTGAGGTTGACCTTCTTGCCATCGCCAAAGCCAAACCGCCCATCGTCATCGTACTGCTTCAGATTGAATTCTGAAGGATATTCGAAATTTTCATTGAGAACTTCAGCCTTACGAAAACGGTGGAGTGCGAGAGAGCGTTCATTGTTGAAGCCTTCAAAACGGCAGACGAGGTAAAGGCGAGGTCCCTGCTGTGCAAGACCTAGAGGATGAACGCGAACTTCCTTCCGTTCCCCATTGGCATTCTGATAATCCGCAAGCAGTACCCGGTTTTCATAAAGGGCCATGCTGACAGCATCAAACACGCCGGGCTTCAAAGGGGGGGGCAATAACGGCTGTGAGGTCGCAACCACTCGCACCTTTTGGAGCCATTGGCGTTCCAGGGAAGGTTTTGAGGAAGGGCCCAGATTGCGACGGGACTGCTCGAAAAAACCTCCCATGGATCTCATCAGTTTTGCCGGGAGGAGCATCTTCAGATGCTGCTCTGCGAGCGTCAGCAACAAAGATTCCTGGGGAGTCAATCCGGGAAATGAAATGCCTTTGGCATATTCCAGCCACCGGTAGCCATAGGGCTTGCTCCTGTCATCCCGTTCAAGGTCAAAATGCTCGGATAGCGTGTCCAGATGGCGCTGGATCGTGCGCAAATCCCTGTCAAATCCCTCATTGACCAGTTGGTTGTGAAGTTCAGAGGCCGTGATTTTTCTCTGCTTGGGAATCCGCTTGAGGATTTCCAGTATGAGGATGGCGGTTTCCAAGGTATCCGAGCGTTTTGGCATTACAGCCTCCAGTGAGTTTTTCCTGCAAAAACCTGCCAAAGTCGTACCATGGCATAGGTATCGAGTTTGCAGTATTCCAGCAACTGGCGCTCCAGAGTTTGCTTGCGATTCTCACTGGTTTGAGGGTGTATGGCTTCCAAGTAGGCGGCCTGTGCCCCCCCGCCGTTCTGCACACCCTCCAGGTTGTCATAAGAGAGTTCGGCCACCAGGGCAGGCAATACTGCCTTGATGCTCCAACTGCCCTTCTGGCTGGGATGGTAGTAGCGCTCCCTGGCCACCGGCAAGAGATCCACGATGCGTTCGTTGATGTTGAGGAGCCGCTTTTCAAGTGCGGGGAATCGTTCCGCCAGTTCGGCAATTCGGGTTCTTTCAAAAGCCGCGTTGTAGACAAAAACAGGTTCGTTATCCCCGCAGGCGGCGATAAGCTTTTCCGCAAAAGCACGGGAGGGATCATTGCCGGATAGGTCCAGAAATGCCTCATGTTGGAGTTTTCCCAATACCCCAAGACGGTGAATACTGAACTGGAAGGTGATCTGCTGGTAAGGCTTCGTGCCTTTCCAGATAGGTATGGCGAACTGGATCGTTTCAAAATCCAGGAAATAGCCCGGCAAAGGATGAGGCTTCAGGTCGGCAACAGCGCCTTCTGCATCAAAATAAGATTTTCCGGAGAGTGTCATGTTTCGGACCAACTGCTGCTTCTCAGTCAATGAAATCGCGTCAGGCAAGTCCTTCATGTCCAGAATGCCTTCTTTTCTGAGCATTTCAGTTTTCCGGAAACTCGGCAACCAGGCAATGGGATATTCGGCCTGAGGTTCAAATGCGGAGCAGTGCGTGTAAAAACCACAGGCGAACGGAGTCGAGCATTGAGGGCCTGTTGCCACCTCTGGCTCCCCACCTGCCATGGTTTGTCGTGCACCTGCAATCCATTGGCGTACCTCTCCGTTTCTGGAAAATGCTTGATCCGAAAGATCCTCCTCCACCAGCAAGCCTTGGTAATCCTCACTGCCTGGGTATATCCAGGTATTGTCGATATGTGCCAAGGAAACGGACTTAAGGGCCAATCCTGCGTCCCGTGCAACCAACGACTGGATCGCCACATCATCACGATGATAGTCCTTCACACTGGTGGAGGATTTCACTTCCACCATGCGCCAACCTTGGTGAACAGGGAGCAGTACATCGGATAAGACTAATGCCTCCCTCGTGACAAAGGTTCCTTCGAAAATCGGCTGCTTGGAGCCCAGTAGGGCTTGCGTATGTGTTGCGGCTTGATCAAACCCCTCCGATTCAATATTGATCAGCACGCCTTTCCCGTTCGGATCGTACAAGCCGCGAGCGATGTCGCCCACTTGATGCCCCACCAGGAAATTAGCCTCAGTCTCTGCATTGGTGATGTTGAGATCGGGCCGATGGATTTCCAGCCAAAGACGGCGAGGGCATTGGCGATAGGCTAGCAACTTCGATTTGGACAAGCGGCGCATGGATGCTCCCTCGTAGATTTGCAATTTACCAGAAAACATAAATAATATTAAATCTGAATTACGACATTATGTGTCACTTCGATTCCGATGACGGTGAACTCTATGACATGTATTGCAAACCAGAAACGAATCAATTAAAACTGCTACCTATAGACGAGGAGATTGGCGGATTCTGGGATGATGGGTATCTACACTGTCCATCAAAGTTCGATATTGTGGGGCTGAGCGGGCTATCTGGTACATGCGTACACCCATGGTTGTCACCAAGTAGCAAAACCCTGTGAAAGATTCCACGAAAGGCAACTCCGGGATGAGCCAGAACATCAAGAAGTCACCGGGCTAGGAGGAACAGTTTGTCATGGATGTGAATTCTCCCAGTTTTCCGATTTCCCCTGGAATTGCCATGACATACAACCAGTGACTTGTTAGTGTTGCAGATGATCGATCTTCTGGGTTCTGCATACGATCACCATTGCTCAATTCAAAATACAACCTATGCTGGCAAACCAAATGCTCAAATGAGCAACCATGCGCGGCCTCATCAGCTCGATCCATATCAGTCGTCGTGACTAAGCCCGAAGAAACAGACACTATGCCTGCAACCTTGGTTTGTGTGAATATTCTTTTTAGAATGCATCCTTGATTCATTTCGCCCCCCGATTAATCATCACCTTTTACGAAAACTTCATATGCCTGCTCAAAATATTGGAAAGCTGAAGTGGCCCAATGAGTTAAGACGATTCTCGCATGAGCTCAAGTTTTCATCTAACCCTGTTGCCACAGTTGGTCGGCGCTGTGACGACAAAATAAATCTTCCTGAATATAACGACATAATGTGTCGCATTATAACGGGAGATTGAACGAGTTTCCGCTCAGAATTCTTGTATCAACAGTTTTAGGTGGCCGCTGTCAGCGAGAACCATACCTGCCAGCCCCGACATACGACGCGGCATGTCGCTTCTTTCGGGAGAATGAAAGCGCCACATCAGGAGAACACCATGCCAATCCCGGTTTTTTACATGTCCCAGATGAATGCTCTTGTGCAGAGTTTCTCGTCCATGCGACATGAAATGTCGCAGATATCGGGACAATGGGCTTATCAACCAAAGACTGAACCTCAAGATGCCCTTGATGCCTACCATGGGGTTCATCGCTTGAACAAGCATACTGTCAAGAAATCATTCACAGGAGCGCCGAAAATGACGCCTGAAAATACGCAGAAGTTATATTCAGATTTTCCAAATCTTTACCGAGGAAAAGACAAGAGCCCAGAGGAATCCCCAATGTCTTTTGGATTTCAATGTAGTGATGGATGGTTTTCCCTGATCTGGAAACTTTCCAGCGATATTGAGAAGAATGCCGCTCGGGAAGGCATTGACCCCCAAAGTGGCAAATGGCCGGAGGCGGTGCAAGTGAAGCAGAAGTTCGGCGCTCTGCGGTTTTATCTTGACAACTCTACAGAGGAACTCGCTCGTCTCATCAGCGAAGCCGCAGAGGAATCCGGAAAGATTTGCGAAATTTGCGGCAATCCGGGAGTTCTGATTTCCGATTCACGCCGCTATGTGAGGACGCTGTGCAGTGCCCATGCTCGAGGAGTCAAGGCGCCATGAACTGGGTCAATCATCCTCCGCCAGCCAAGATGATTGGCCAAGTTATGAGTAGCGACCCCATGAAACCGGATCATCCACTCCTTGAGTCGGCTGCCATGGGTACTCACGTTCTACACATGGTAAACCTTGCTTCATCGCAACACATATCTTTTTGATTATATTTATATAGTACAGACAACTGTTTAACTGTGAGATTGTTTGGTTAAAGGGAGATAGATCATGCTTTATACCTATTTGATGACTTACGACTGTGGATACGCGCCGAACCCCTTCCACGGTGTTTTGACCTTGGCCACATGCAAGCCCGGAATGCGTCGGGTTCGCACACCTGGACAATGGATTGCTGGATTTGCTGGCAAGATCTTGCAAAGTAGGGCAGCTAAGGAGGGTACTACTGTTCCGGTTGGGGGCATGATTTATCTTGCCAAAATCAAAGAGGTCAAAACTCTCGATGAGTATTTCAATGATCCTGATCCACGGTTCGAGAGCAAAAAACCGCAGGTCCCCATTGATGTGCCGCCTTCGCATCTGGGTGCGGTCGGCGACAACATGTATCACAAGAACTCTCAAGGTGAGTGGGTACAGGAGCCAGGCTGGCACGATCCAGAAAATTTGGATCATGATGTCGGCGGGGAAAATGTCCTGATTTGCGAGGAGTTCTATTACTTGGGGCGGCTCGCCATGAAACCCAAAGAGGAATGGTCACGCTTTAATATAGTTATTCCTGACGGGAGACCGGCATTGTATGGCTACGACTGCCCCGACTTTAAACTCAATGCGTTGAAGGAATGGCTCGACTCCAACGACTTTAAACCGAACCAAGTTTCAGGGATGCCCTGTCTTGCCGATTTCTCGTGGAACGGCTGTGGCGCACCGTGAAATACGAGGAGGTGTATCTGAAGGCCTACGAATCAGTCAGCCATACCAAGGAGTCGATCGAGAAGCATCTCAACTGGTACAACGAATCAAGACCTCATTCCAGTGTAAGCGTCCGGTGAAGGCACCTATCGTTTTCTGTTTACGTGAGGCACGCTGTGATTTTACACGGAGGAGCCAGAAATGGGGCAGGAATCAAGAAGGGTTGAGTGGGAACAGCGGGTGGCGGCCTGGAAGGCAAGCGGTCTGACGCAGAAGCAATACTGTGCCCGTGAAGGGATTGGGGTTTCGAGTTTGCGTTACTGGGCATCGCGATCACACCGCGAGGGGAAGAAGTTGACGCTGGTGCCGGTGCGGGTGTCTGGTGGTAACTCTGGTGGGGTAGTGATACGAGGTTCCCGAGGGTGGGAATGCGTGGTACCGGAGGGTTCGTCAGCGCAATGGGTGGCTGACCTGTTGCGTGCCCTATGATCGAGACTGGGCAAATCTGGCTGGTGTGGGAACCGGTGGACATGAGAGCCGGGATCGATCGTTTGTCGGGCTGGATCCAGGAGAGTTGGGGGCGTTCTCCCTGCGACGGGACGGCGTATGTCTTCCGTAATCGCCAGGGTACCCGGATGAAACTGCTGGTGTGGGATGGCAATGGGATATGGTTGTGCCAGAGGCGTCTGCACCGGGGAAAGTTCGTGTGGCCTCGTGAAGGGGGTGTAGTTCATACCCTGGATCAGGAGCAGTGGAAATGGCTGATTGCCGGGGTGGATTGGACCCGTGCAAAGGCCCGTCCGGATACCTTGTGGCAGGTATGAATACTCTGCAAATTCAACCGGATCGCTTGGTTATCAAGGCCGGTGATGATATAATAACCCCATGAATCTGAATGAAGAAATCTCCGTTCTTGGTCTTCCCCCTGACATGCAGGGGCGGGTGCATTCTTTGCTTGATCGGTTGATCAGGGGAGCGACGGAAAGTTATCAACGGGACCTGGGTTCCAAGGATGCGCACATTCAGCGCTTGACGGCGGAGTTGATGCGACTCAAGCGGCTGAAGTTTGCCCAGAGCCGGGAAGCTGAGTGTGGTCAGTTAATTTGATGGGCTGATGTTCACGATTGGTGATGGTTGCTGCGGTAAGGCTTTCAGGCAAAACGGCGTCAAATTATAACTGACGCCGTTTTGCGTTGGCTGTGCGGATGATTAAAATTCCTGATTGCCTGGATCGTCGAAGAGGCTGGTCTGACGAACATCACGTTCAGAGCGCTGATCGTAATAGCGACGAATCTGGTTGCAGTATCGATTTTCGAAGTTGATAGTAAACTCCTGCAAGAAGTTGAGAATTTCGACAGCCACCTTATCAGGCAGCGGCGGTAGTGGAATGCACTGGAAGTCCGGCTCGGAGTACATGAATTTCCTCAATAATTGATCAACGTCCTGATGCTGCACGGCGCTGGGTGGGCAAGCTGGGTTGTGCGAACACATCCAGATAGAGTTTTTCGTCGAGCACCGGCTGATCGCGTTGTGCGGCAGCTGCGAGCAACTCAGCGGCCAGCGTGGTCAGGATGCGGTAATTGCCGGCGGCGTGATCGCACAAGGTGTTTCGCAATTGCGGTGTCATCAGGCTGGCATTGCCAGCGCCGCTCATCAGATGATCCAGACAGGCCAGTAGATCCTCGCGGCTGGCAAACTCGGTGGCAAGCCGGGTGCGGATGCGGCTACCCAGCGGTACCAGTTCTTCGCGGCGAAGCTTTTCAATCAGTCTGGCATCGCCTGCGATGATGATGCACAACAACGGCTGTGAGTCGAAACGGGCGCTGGCCAGAAGGCGCAGCTCAGACAGCACTTGCGGTGTCATTTCCTGCGCCTCATCGATGAGCAGAACCGGTCGGCAACGACTGGATTCCAGGTGGCTTAACCAGCGCTCGCGCAATGCCTTGAAGCCGCCCCAGCGATTGGAGGGGCGCAACGGCACCGCGAAGATGTCGCCCAGTTCACGATAGAAGTCGGCCAGATTGCTTTGCGGGTGGTTGATCGCGCCAACGGTCACATCAGGCAGTTTTTTAAGCCGTTCAGCCAGCAGGCGTAACACGATGCTCTTACCGCTACCTGGATCGCCGTGAATCATGGCGAAGCCGCCTTCGCGGATTTGCGCATGTTCGATGCGCCAACAGAAGTTCTCTATTCTGGGCGGTACATAGATCGCCTCAACCGGCAGTTCTGGCGAGAAGGGATTCCACTTGAGCCCATACAGGGCGAGTAATTTCTGGTTCATGCGGATTCCTTGTGGGAGGTGGGTAAATAGGCAGGTGGCACGCCGGTGGCGGCGTAGTCGGCCAGCAGTTCAGTCATCAAGGCAGGTAACCCCGAGGGTGGTAGCGGCGACAGTTCAGTGGCAGCCTGCGCAAGACGTCGGCGCTGGCCGCTGGCATTGGCGGATTTATCCAGCGGTTTAACGGAACACAGGATGGAGTTGGTGCGCGGATCGACCAGATCAACTCGCGTCAGATCCCAGCGTGCATACTGCAAATGTACCCGTTCAAGATGACGGTAGCGTGAGGGGATTTCGAAGCGCGCCCCTTCGAGGCTGACGGTGCCATCAGAACGCCGCTGGCGACGTTCCACTTCGATACGGAATGCGGCTGACAGCACCGTACTGGCCGGGCATTCACGCTTCACCGTTGGTCCTGCGAGATAATGGGCCAGCGGTGTGGCATTGATTTCCGTGTGGCGTGTCCGGTGATACTCCTGCTCCGTCCAGGCTTGCGTGGCCAGATTGAGCGCATCCAGCGTCAGGGCTTCTTCGCCTTCGAGCAGCGCCATCAAGCGTCCTTCGATGCGTCCCCAAAACGATTCCTGTTTCGCGTTCTGGTAAGGCGAATAAGGGAGGGTAGTCTGGTGCAACACACCCAGTTTCGCCAACCCGGTGGTGGTCTCCGTAGCCAGCATGGCCGCGCCATTGTCGGTCATCAGGGCGCGCGGCAGGCCGCGCTTCATGAAGGCTTGCGACAGACCATGAATCAGGCTCTCGACGGTTTCATCCAGATACCATTGCAGATGGCAAACCAGACGTGAGCGATCGTCGATCACACCCAGCAGCATCGGCTTTACCCACTCCCCCTGGCGTGTCAGCACCCAACGTGAACCATGGTGGAAATCCAGATGCCATAAAGCGCACACATGGTCGACCTCAAAGCTGCGTACTTCCAGCCGTTCCAGTCGGTCGCGGGCAGCCAGCGCACCTGCGGTGACGCGTTTCGGCTGTGCCTGGCGGAACATCCCTTGTGCCTTGAGATAACGGCGAATCGTGGGGTAGGAAGCAACCTCGGGGTCGCTGCCTTTAAGGGCTGCGCGCAGGTTGTCGAAATGGAGTTGCGCACTCCAGCCTGGGTGCTCGCGATACTGGGTTGTCAGTGTTGCAATCGCGATGGGTGTCAAACTGGGGAAGCGACCGACATCACCACGAAGCCGGTCCTTCAAGGCAGCCACCGGATCAGCGGCACGGCGTGCTGCGTAGTACCAGCGTTCCAGTGTGGACACGCCAAATTCAACATCAAACCCGGATATTGGATGACGCCAGGTCTTGGCGGCCAGTTGCACCAGCTCAGTCTGCAATGACCCCGGCGCCGGGGGCGCCGCCAGCAACGGGCCTATGATCGAGAAGCGCAGCCGCGCCATGCGGTCACGTTTGAGCGGATCGGTTGGTGTGTTGAAGGTATTCAAAAAGGTCTCCCAAAGATGCGCTGCCAGCGGCAGCGCTTATGGAAGTGAAGGTTACAAACCCTCGTTCTGCTTGGCTATCGGCAACTTCTGCGGGTGATTCACGCTCCTCGTTTAATGTGGCCGAAACACGATCGTCAAGGGGGTGAGAAAGAGCAGGATTCGCTGCATCAACGCTTCAGCAAGACCTGTAAAGCGTTCGATCAGGCTATTGGGCAATTGGCTCAAATTAACCGGTGGCATAAATCTGGCGCAGGCCGCCTGCCATAACGGTGTCCGTGGGAACTGCTCAACCCACCACTGTCGCCAGCGTTGAATGGTGCGCGCAGGAACATTCAATGTTTCGCTCAGTTGCGCCATGGACGTGGTGGATGGGCTTCGACCTGCCGACATCAGTACAACCGCCAGTCCCAGATAGACGCGTCTGCCTAGAAAACGAACCGACACCGAGGTGTTACGCTTGCGGCATTGGTTACAGCAGAAACTGAAGCGCGACTCAAACTCGGTGCGAATATCATCCGGACAACAGCGGGGTTTGCGGGAATAGTTGGCGCGATGAAGCGTGCCGCCGCAATGATGACACTTGGACGCGCGCGTCTCTGCTGCCAGTTCAATATCAATTTGCAGCAGAATATGAAAAAAGTTTGGATTTTGCAGAAGGGCGTGGCACACTTTGATGGTCTCTAGGCTTGGTAACCAGAGACTCCCCCAAAGGGTTCGTTTAATCAAGTTCCTTGAGGGGGATCTTCACCGCACCATCACGCTATTTGACCCCCCACGCTGAAAAAACCATCGAGACATGTGACCTTGCTCACAGAGGGAGGATTGTGGGATACTGGCCAAGCGTCATGGGGTGTATCAATCAGCCTGGGAAAAGAACCCGCAACGCTGGTCAGGGGCTACCCGTAACTGGGAGCCTGTAGGGGCTGTCCAATTGAACCCGGAACGACCAGTTCGGCTGGCAGCATAAAGATTGTTGACGCGACATCTATCCTGAAAAACGCCGGGATTGTCACATGACTAGTTCAATTATTCTCAGACCTTGGTTGACTGTGCGTGAAACGGCTAAGGAACTGTCAAAACAGCTTGGATCCGAAATTACAGAATCCGATATCTTCAGTTACGCACTGAATCATAAAATGATTCTTTCTGTAAACTTCGCTGGTGGCGTCGGAGGGACTCATGGCTATTACCATACAACATGGCATGGAAGCATAGGACAAACTAAATTTGTACCAAGCGATGACACAAGACCAAAGGGAATCTCAAGTGAAGCATTGGATCTGGAAATGCTTTACTGCCACGTTAGCCGGGGAATTGTCGATTACATATACAAGAAGCTATTGGCGTTACCCTCATGGCCCCTACCAAAAGAAGGCGGTATGGCTGTCGATTCACCCGAAATCAGGTTCGACGAGATAGAAGGCAAATCCTATATCATCTATGGCACTGTATTTATGGTGCAAAACGTATCATATAACGTCAGAACAGGCATGTTGCAAAGCCGATGTCCGGACGGCGCGATCGCTGAAGGCGGATTTGTTGTAAGAACAAATGCAATTCAAGAATTTATTAAACACGCACAAGAACAAGAAAGCACCGACGCAGTGACCAATAAGCAATTCCATGCCAGCGGAGAACAGGTGGTTGTTCAAAACTTCTATATGAATAAGGTAAAGATGGGCGATCAATACAATGTGAACGGACAGGTCGGAGCAATCGGCCCTCATGCCAAGGCTGAGAACAACACATTTACCCAATCATTGCAGCAAACTTCTGCGAGCATTGACCTGACAGCGCTTGCAGCGGAACTCGCAGAGCTTCGTGTCTCAATGCGCCAGCATGCTACCGAATTTGAACACGGCCAAGCGATTGCCAGCGTTGGCGCAGCAGAGATCGCAGCGAAAAAGCAAGACAGCGCTGGAGCATTGGGGCATCTTAGGTCCGCTGGCAAATGGGCGTTTGATGTGGCAACTCGGATCGGAACTGAGGTTGCCGCCAAAGCAATTCAAACTGCTATTGGGCTGCAGTAAATGTCTATTGACAGGTCTCGAAGGAGTCGATCGAGAAGCATCTCAACTGGTACAACGAATCAAGACCTCATTCCAGTCTGGGAAAGCAGACGCCCAACGAGGCCTACACCACGCTGCTGCCGGCGGTTAAACTGGCAGCATGAAGCAGGCAGGGATTCCACTTAAAAACGCGGTTCCCGTGTTCAAACCAAAGGGGCCAGCTCTGTCTCGTTTATGACGGGTAGCCTCCCGCAAGTGACAATTCAAAAAGTTGATAGCGGACATTTTAGTATGAATCGCCCCGTGTTTGGTGGAGGCAAAATTCTGAGAGAATAGAGCCATGAATAAAGCCAAAACATTTTCCCCTGAAGTACAAGAGCGAGCCGTGCGTATGGTGGAGGAGCATCCGTCAAGATTATCCTTCCCAATGGTCGGCCATTGAATCGATTGCCGGCAAAATCGGCTGTTCTGCCACGACATTGCTTAAATGGGTGCGTCGTCATGAGGTGGATACCGGAACGCGTGCTGGGGTGACCAGCGAAGAGCGTGAACGCATCAAGATCTTGGAGCGTGAGAACAGGGAGTTGCGCCGTGCCAATGAGATCCTGAAACTGGCCAGCGCGTTTTTTGCCCAGGCGGAACTCGACCGCCGCATCAAATCATAACCGGGTTTGTTGACCAGTACCGGGATACCTTTGGGGTCGAGCCGATTTGCGATGTCATGCAGATCGCCCCATCGGGTTACCGTCGTCATGCTGCCCGGAAAAGGAATCCGGATCTGCGCTGCGCCCGTGCCCGGCGTGATGAAACTCTGATTCTGGATGTTCAACGAGTTTGGAAGGAAAACATGAGCGTCTATGGTGCCGACAAGGTCTGGAAACAAATGAACCGGGAGAACATCCCGGTGGCCCGTTGTACGGTTGAGCGCCTGATGAAGCGATTGGGCCTCGAAGGGGTTCGGCGGGGTCGAAAACTCAGAACGACGATTCCCGATCCCGCCATTCCCTGTCCGCTGGATCACGTCAACCGGAAATTCAGGGCGGATCGTCCCAATCAGTTGTGGGTGTCTGATTTTACGTATGTGTCGACCTGGCAGGGGTGGTTATATGTGGCTTTTGTCATCGATGTGTTTGCCCGGCGCATCGTGGGCTGGAGAGTCAGCCAGTCCATGCAGACGGATTTCGTTCTGGATGCGCTGGAACAAGCCCTGTATGCCCGACAACCGGCCGGGCAGAAATTGATCCACCACTCGGATCGGGGATCCCAATATCTTTCGATTCGATACACCGATCGTTTGACGAAAGCGGGGATCGAACCTTCGGTGGGAAGTAAGGGGGATAGTTACGATAACGCCCTGGCAGAAACCATCAACGGCCTCTACAAAACGGAACTGATTCACCCCAGAAGCTCCTGGAAAACCCGTGAATCTGTGGAAATCGCCACGCTCCAGTGGGTTCACTGGTTCAACCACCAGCGGCTCCTCGAACCCATCGGGTATATCCCTCCGGCAGAAGCTGAGGCACAATACTGGAGGCTAACCGCCACACAGGTTTCAAATGATGTCCTTCTTTAACCAAACACCCTCCACAAAAACCGGGGCGGTTCAGAAAATCGATGACCTTCATCCAAAGGCAAGACTTTTCATCTTAGATAGCTGTCAGTAACTCCACTCCTCATGCCCCAATGCAGAACGATTCAATTCCTCCCGATGCAACTTCCACTGGGGCATGAATCTACTCATCAGCTCGGTGAAGTGGTCGTTATGATGCCGCTCTAAGAGGTGCACCATCTCGTGCACGACTATGTATTCAAGACATTGCGCTGATTTCTTGGCGAGCTCAAGGTTCAGCCAGATACGTCCGGCCCTGGTATTGCACGTTCCCCACTTGGTTTTCATCTGCCTCACACGCCAGTCGGCCACTCGCACCCCGAGAACAGGCTCCCACTTTTCTAACAGTGCAGGAATCTGCTCTTTCAGGCACTGACGATACCAAACCAGCATAACCCGTTCGCGCTGCTCTCTGTCGCTGCCAGTTCTTACATACAGGTCGATGGCGGATTTATTTCTGATGACTACCCGCGATGCACCGTTCTGATAAATCACGTTCAGCCGGTAGCGCTGACCTTGGAAGTAATGGCTCTCACCCGACACGTATTCGCGCTCTGACTGCCGCGCCTGACTGATGAACTTACTCCTTTGCTTCTTTATCCAGCCTAACCGTGAGACTACTGCCAGGCGCACCGCTTCCTCACTCACCCGCAACGGGGCAGCCACACGCACCCGTCCTGCTGGGGGGTAGACGGCAAGATGCAGATTCTTGATGTCCTTGCGTACCACGTCCACCGTCAAGCCGCTCACCTTGATTTGATGGGTGTCAGTAGTCATGCTGATTTTTTACCAACTCGAAGATGCTATCAGTCAGGTGATCGTCATATAAAACATGCTTGATAGCATTGCGCACTTCCTTTTCTTTGACCTTGTGGCCGCTCCAGCCGTCTTTCTTGCTCGACATCACCGCATAGTCCACCGCAAGTGCAAGTGGCTCGTTCTTATTTAGGTTGTCGTATAAGGCACGCTTGGCCCCAGTGTTCAGCGTCTTGGGGTAGTCGGCACTTCCGTCCGGCATCTTCACCTGCTTGGCGAGAGCCACCAGCTTAGCCAGATATTGTTCGTAATCCAGAGCTGCATCCCGGCGCTGCTGAATCAGGCTATCCAGCAACTCGGACATCTTCTCGTAGTATTTTGGGTTGATGGGCTGCTCGTCAATGATGACCTTGCGCAGGTTGTTCTCGATGGTCTCGGCCACCGCTTCCTTGCTCTCGCGGATGCCCTTGGGCAGTTCCTGCACGGCATCCACTCCGCGCTCAACCAGCAATTGCACCAGATTCAGATCGTCGAACGCCGAAATCTTCTCGCTCTCGTAGGCTGTGATGTAGGTATCAATCAGATGCCGCATTGCAGGCTCATACATCTTGAGGTCGATGTAGTCACCACTCGCCATCTTCACCTCGCTGCGCACCTTCTCGTAGTGATCAACTTCCTGTTTGATTTTGTCGGTCTGTGCCGGGGTGTAACCCGCCTCAGCCATCTCGCTGGCAAGGTCGGCATAAGCGCGAATCAGCGACACGGTGAGCTTGTACAACGTGATGCGCTTTGACTCGTTCAGCTTGAGCTGATTCTTGTCGGCGGTATCGGCAGCGCAGAAGAAGCGCAGATAGGATGCCGTATCCTTGGGCGCCTCTACCGGCTCACACAGTGCCTTGATAGCTTCCCGTGCCTCTTCCAGCCGACCACGGGCGGTCTGCAAGCGATCAGTCAGCAACCCAGCCACATCTTCCTTGTCGTAGCCGTCCAGTGCGCCTGAGGTGTAATCGTGGATGGCCGTACCCAAGCTCTTGAACAGGTCCTTGTAATCGACGATGTAGCCGTATTCCTTATCATCCCCATCCAGGCGATTGACCCGGCAAATCGCCTGAAACAGGCCGTGGTCTTGCATTTGCTTGTCGATGTATAGGTAGGTGGCCGAAGGCGCATCGAAGCCCGTCAGCAACTTATCCACGACGATAAGCAGCCGCATTTGCCCCGGCTCCTTGATGAATTTCTTCTTGACCTCTTCCTCGAAGTCCTCCGCCGTCTTCTCGCCCAGCATCCGGTTGTAGATTTCGTACTTGCGCAGCCGCTCAGTCAGTCCCTCGCCGGTCTCTTCGCCCTTAATGTCCGCAGGTGTTGGCGAATACGAGGTGACGATGGCGCATTTGCCTGCCAGTTCTGAGTGCTCGAACAGCTCGTAACACTTGCAGGCCTCGTACACGCTGCTAGTCACCAGCATGGCATTGCCTCGCCCGCTTTGCAGGCGGTCTTTGGTTTCCATATCCATCAGGATGTCGGCGACAATTTTTTCCAGCCGCGATTTGGAGCTGAGCACCTTCTGCATGCTGCCCCACTTCTTCTTGAGCTGGGCTAAGGCTACATCGTTCAGCCCTTTGGTCTTGGAATCGAACCACTGGTCAATTTTGGCGGGCGAGGCGATGCTCTGGTCGATGTCCCGCGCCTCGTAGCGCAAGTCCAGCACCACCTTGTCGCGCACGGCCTCGTCGAACTTGTAGGTATGGATATACTTGCCGAATATCTCGATGCTCTTCTGCTTGTCCGCCTTGAGTAATGGCGTGCCGGTGAAACCGATGAACAGCGCATTCGGCAGGATGGCCTTCATCGCCTTGTGCAGCTCACCGCTCTGGGTGCGGTGGCATTCGTCCACGAACACGTAGATATCGCCCTTGGCTTTGAAGTCGGGCGGCAGGTTGCGCTTCATCTCTTCGATGAATACCTCGATGTCGCCGTCCTGCTCTTCGTTGTCTTTGCCTGCGAATTTGTGGATGAGGGATGCGACCAGCCACGGAGAGGTCGCGTTCAGGGTGGCAATCAGGTCTGCGCCGCTCTTGGTGCGGTAGATGTCCTCATCCACCCCCTTGAAGACTTTTTCGATTTGCTTATCCAGCTCGGTGCGGTCGGTGATGATGACCACCCGAGCATCCCTCACGTTCTCGCGTACCCACTTCGCCAGCCACACCATCGTCAGACTCTTGCCGCTGCCCTGCGTGTGCCAAATGATGCCGCCCTCGCGCCGCCGCACATGGTCTTGCGCCGACTTTACGCCGAAGTATTGATTATGCCGACAGAGCTTCTTTACCCCGGCATCAAAAACCACAAAGTCATGGATGAGCTCAAGGAACTTGGCTTTCTCACAAAGCTGGGTCAGATGGCGGTCGAGCAGGTTCTCGATGGTACTGTCCTGCTTCCATGTCAGGTAATACTTCTCCGGGGTCTCTATCGTGCCGTAGCGCAGCCCTTCTGTATCGTTCCCCGCCATGACAAGTTGCATCGTGGTGAAGAAGGGCTGGATGAACAGCTTCTTCTGGTTATCCAGATTCTGGCGTATGCCTTCCGACACCGACACGGTGGAACGCTTCAGCTCCAGCACGCCAAGGGCGATGCCGTTCACATAAATCACTACATCGGGACGTTTGCTATTGGCCTTGGCATCCGCCCCCTTGACCGTCACCTCTTCTGCAATGGCAAAGTGGTTGTTGAGTGGATTCTTCCAATCAATCAGCCACACCGTTTGGGTGTTATCGCCCACATCGGCCTTGACCTTCACCCCATAGCGCAGCAGCTCATACACAGCCTTGTTGCAGTCGTACAGGCTCTTGGTCTGGTCTCCCGCCACCTTGTTGAGTTGGTGCAGGGCTTTGGTGATGAGCGCATCGTCATAGCCCTGCTTCTTGAGGAACTGCCGTGCCAGCGCATCGTCGATATTGCGAGTGCCTACCCTGTCGCTCCAGTCGCCCAGATAGTCGTAGTCAAGCGTGTCCTGGAATAGCTTTACTACACGCTGCTGGGTCTTGCGTTCAATTTGACCGACCGTGCTCATACTCACCCTTTCAGCAGCTTGAAACTTACCTGATAGCGGTAGAAGTCGATATTTTGGGACGCGGCTAGGGCACGACGAATGCGCGTGTCGTCCTCCTGAGCAATGATTACGCCCCTCACTTTCTGGCCGGGTTCAGCCAATTCCTGCAATACGAAGCCCATATATCGGAGGGTCTGCCCAACGACTGCGTCGCTTGCCCGGCCCTTTTTAAGCTCCACAATAAGCAACTCTGATTTGTCTTTCTTGATTGCCAGAATGTCGAGCGGCCCCGTATCGGTAGGGTATTGCTGCCCGACCTTCTCACCATCCTCCTCGAATATGTCGTATTCCCTGCCCAGCTCAGTTTGTGACCAGTTCTGAACCAGAAAATCTTCAAGATGCTTTTCCATGGCGAACGCTGCCGCATCCTCAACCGTGGCATCAGTGGAAATCAACTTAGGGACGGACATTCCCCCCATTAATTTTTCAATCTCTGCCTCATGCTGGGTAATGGTGCTTACAGTGCCGATGGAACCAGTAGAGTTTTTCAACGAGTCGCTCATATCTGCACGAGCGATGGTGGCGTTGAACCAGTGGACAGGCCGCCGATGCGGGAGAATTTCATTCGGTGCGTAGTAGTAATCGCCGCTGACTTCTCCTACCCGATAGTTGCCTGCGCCATCCGGGCACAGCACGATGTCACCTTTGGCAATTCCCTTGGAAACGGTCCACAGGGCGCCGCATGCGAGTCCTGCGCCTATCTTGGTCTTGTCTGGATGATTCGACAGGAAAATTGGGATGAACTTCTTGTTGAAAGCCCGCCAGTCATCCGGCAAGTCAGCCGTCAGGTCCTGAGGGATTTCAAAGTCAGCACCAATAAAGTCTTCGGCAAAGCACTGCGCCGCATGCATGCTTTTCTTCCCCAGCATTACTCGATAGTAGTTTTTCATTCTTGTTATCCCAGAGTCCTAACTTATTGGTGTTTCACAGCATCCTTCGGAACCCATATCCAACCTTCGCGCTTGGGAACGGAAACGTCTGGCGCATCAAGCTTTCCCCGGTCTTCTGCAAAAAGGTACGCTATCAAGGCGCATGTGTACGCGTCTTTCTCATCTTCATGCTTTAAAGCCGAGAAGTCACGGCGCAACGCAGCGATGGTTGCCGATTCCTGGCATACGGAAGGGTAAGCTTCGATGGCCGTTAACATTTTCCCATCTGACCAGACCCCGCAAGCTACTGCAGTGGGCGCGAACTTGGCCAGAACATGCATACCCTTAGTAGCCTGACTACCAATCATGTCCTTGATTGGGGACAGAGGATTATGACACCGCTCAAATAGGTAGCGTTCTGTCTGGCGGTACAAGTACTGATTCGTGTTGAATTGTTCGAGCGTTTGAACATGCTTCAAGCCCGTCACAAGCGCGATAAATTCAGTGGAGAAACCTAGTGGCGTGTCGATTGCCAAGGTCACGTCCGACGCATGTTCAGCAAGCTTGTGAGAGCACAGGCGGAACAGCGTACGAATCCATTCCTCAGTATTACCCGCTTCATTGATAGCCTGCCTCAAGTTTCCACGCCATGGCGTGCCGACGATTATCAACTTCGCGTCGAGGATGACGATGGCGTCCCGGCTCCGGGGATTCTGGTCACAGTTCCACCCGCCGACATCCCAGCCAATGTAGTAACGGTTGGCGTGGGCATTTCCAGTCATACCAGGCGAATCCTTCCAGTGAGCAGCTCTTGCATCATTCCTTGCTTGAGGGAGCGGGTCTTGTCGCGCTGCTGTTCCAGTGCTGTGAGTTCGGCATCAATATTAGATAGCACGGCAGCGATGGCGTTTTGCTCTGGAATAGAGGGGACAGGTAGCATCAATTTTGGAATGTTCGTCTTGCTGATACCTGAAACCTTAGTACCTACCGCGTAGAAAAGAAACTGCTGGCGAATGGCTGCTGTCTGAAAACAGTAGTGACGATATTCGTGGGACAGTTCATCGGTTTTGCTCTTGGCAACTATTGTATGCAGGCCGGAAATAAACGGCAGGTTGCTCTTGTTCACCACCACGACATGCTTGCTCGTTCCTTCGTCGTCTTCGGACGCATCAACAAACACGATATCGCCGTCTTTGAGCAAAGACTTGGCTGAAATCTGCTTCAGCGAGATGTCTAGTTTGGGAATGTCTTGATAGTCAACCTCTGTATCAATGGACGTTTTTGACGAGCCATGTATGTCGCCGTAATGAAGGTAACAGTAGCCTTCGGAAGATAGCTGGTCGCGTGAAGCTGAATAGCCACCACTAAAGGCAAATAAATCGCCGAGCGTCTTCACCTCCCACTCCCCACTAAACCCCGGCAGGCGTTGCTTGCCGGTGAGGAGCTGCTGCATGGTGGCTTGCTTGATGTCCCGCTTCTTGGCGATGAGCTTGTCCTGTGCGGTGAGCAGCGCATCGACATCGGACAGCGCGGTAGCGATGGCGCGTTGCTCGGCGAGGGGTGGAACCGCTACTCGGAACGCATGGACATCATTCCGATTTAGTGTGGGTACGCCTGACCCCGTGCCGAATCTGTCGAGCTTTATGTCTTGGTAGAGGTAATAAATATACTTTGGGTCGTTGCCTTTGAAGCTTGTCACCCACAAAGTAGTGTTATGTGGCCAATAGTCAGCCTCAATGTAATTTACCTTTCCGATAGTGCCTGACCGTCCAGTAACAACACCCGGTGCCAATACCATAGCTTTATTGTGAAAGTTCAATACTCCATTTGAATACACAACGGGATAAATCCCGTGTCGCAGTTGAGTTGTAGGTAGGTCAAACCCCCTCTGTAATGGCGCAACATTCAGAAGCGGCTTTGCATTCCACTCCTCTGGAATCACCCCCGCCTCGGTCTGCTTGTAGCCCGCTCTCACTTCCATGCGAACCCCATCTTTTTCAGATGCGCTTCGACTTTGGCGTTCAGGGTTGCCACTTCATCCGCCAGTTGCGGTAGCGGCTCGGCATAGCGTTCGGCCAGTTGCTTGATGCGCCCGGTCAGGGCTTGCGATACTCGGTCTAGCTCGGTCTGCACATCAGCCGCCAGCGTGGTGAGCCACTTGTCATCGACCACCAAGGTCTGGATGTCGGCAGTGTTGAGATTGACGTATTGCGCGGTGACCTTAGCATCGAGTTGCTTCTGCGCGTCCTTCACTTTTTTGTTGGCAGAGGACTCCTGCTCGATGAAGGCGAGGTAGACGTTGAGCTGATTGCGCTCGTCGGCAGCATCCGCCTCGTGCTTGGTGTCCTTGAGGCGTGCGGCGACGGTAGCCTTGGTTAACTTGCCCTTGTCGTTCTTGGCCTCGCTCAGCAAACCCTCTTCGCCGCCATGCTCTTCGTCCATCTCTTCCATTGACCGGGTGATGGCATCTCGCTCAACTTCCAGTTGTTCGATTGCATCGCGCTCGGCGGCAAAGTATCGGGCAATGATGAGTTGGGGCGGTATCAATCCACTACCGGCATCCTTACCCGCTTCCCATCCGTCTCCGGTAATCAGGTAGGCATCGTCCTGCATCACCTCAGACCAGTAGGTCATCAGGTGCTGGTATACATCGTACTTGTCGATGAGTTGCACCTCGGCAAAGGTTGCCAGCAGGTCTTCGGAGAGTTCTTCGATGAGCTGTTTGGGGTGCGTCTCCGCTGAGAGCGATTTCAGCCGGGCGGTGTTGTTCTTCTTCCAGCGTTGGAACAGGTCACTGACCGCTTGCGTGTAGGCGACGAATTCGGGATGCGCGAAGATGGTGGGCTTAACGATGGCAGCAGCCACTTTCATCTGGCTATAGCCCGTCCGCGTGCCTCGCTCGAACAACTGCGTTTGCAGGGAGGGGAACACCTTCCAATAGTCGGACAGCCCCTCGATGTCGGCATTGGGGATGCCGCCTTGCAGATGGGCGGCGATGTCTTGCAGGTCCTCGGCTTCGGAGCTGTCGATGTAGCGCGGGATGTTCAGGTTGTAGTCGTTGGTTTCAATTTCCGCCACGCTGACCATGCGCGAATACTTGGCCAGTTCGAGCTGCTTGTTGAACACGTCCACGATTTTGTGGATGTCCTGATGGCGCAAGCGGTTCTTGTTGCCGTCTTTGACGAAACCCTTGCTGGCATCAATCATGAAGATGCCGGTACGCCCCGCTGCGCCTTCCTTGTCCAGCACGATGATGCACGCCGGGATGCCCGTGCCATAGAACAGGTTGGCGGGCAGGCCGATGATGCCCTTGATGTAGCCACGGCGCACAATGTTTTTGCGGATGCCGCCTTCGGCATTGCCCCGAAACAACACACCATGCGGCAGAATCACCGCGCCCTTGCCGGTGCTTTTGAGCGAACGGATGATGTGCAGCAGGAATGCATAGTCGCCGTTTTTCACGGGCGGGATGCCATCGGCAAAGCGGTCGTACAGGTCGTTGGCCGGGTCGAAGCCGTTGCTCCAAGCCTTGGTCGAGAACGGCGGATTGGCGACGACGAAATCGTGCAATTTGAGCGTGCCGTCCTTTTCTTTGAAGTGCGGGCTGGACAGGGTGTTGTCCTGCCAGATTTCTGCTGTGGGGTTATCGTGCAGAATCATGTTCATTTTGGCTAACGCAGCGGTGGCGTTGTCCATTTCCTGACCGTAGATGGTGACACCTGTTTTGGATTCGTCTGCCGCCTTCAACAGCAGCGAGCCGGAACCGCAAGTCGGGTCATAAATCGTTTGGCTTTGGCTCTTGGCGGCATTGATGCCGATGACCTTGGCCATGATGCGCGAGACCTCAGCCGGGGTGTAGAACTGCCCCTTGCTCTTGCCGGACTCGGTGGCGAAGTGGCGCATCAGGTATTCGTAGGCGTCGCCCAGGATGTCGTCGCCCTCGGCGCGGTTGCTGCTGAAGTTCAGGCCGGGTGAATCGAAGATGCTGACCAGATTGGAGAGGCGGTCTTGCATCTCCTTGCCCTTGCCCAGCTTGTCGGCATCGTTGAAGTCGGCAACATCAATTACCCCCTTGAGGTCGTTTGCCTCGGCAAGACGGGCGATGATTTTGTTAATCTTGTCGCCGATTTCCTTGTCGCCCTTGAGGGCCAACATGTCCTTGAAGCTGCCGCCCTCGGGAACCTCAATCAGCGCATCCGCTTGCCCCGCCCACTTGTCCGACACGTATTTGACGAATAGCAGCACCAGAACATAGTCCTTGTATTGGCTGGCATCCATCCCCCCGCGCAATTCGTCGCAGCTCTTCCAGAGTGAGCTATAGAGTTCGGACTTCTTGATTGCCATACTGCTCCCTAGGGTATTTTTTTATTAACTGACGAATTATGCAGCACGGATTCAAATTTGAAGTGCATAACCTGACCTGGAGAATACCTGATTGAGAGTCAGAAATCCAAGTTGCAAATCCACGCCCTCTTCTCGCTCTTTTCAATCACTCCCTCTGCTGCCACTTCGATCAGATCGACAGATGCTGCTGCAATCGAGGTCTGCCTAGCCGTATGTCTGGGACATCAGGCATCTCCCCTCGTGTGAAAATTCGCGCATTTCCAAAGGATAACCGGGCTATTCCATCCGGTTTTGTCATGTATTTGAGGCATAAATCGGGATATGTGGGTAATCCTGCGAGAGGAAACCATGCTGTTTACCATTGTTTTCCCTATCTGGACTCTTTTTCTGTGTGCCATTGGACCGTTTGTCGGTACCTATACTGAGAGACCAGAAGGGAAATAGTTGGGGTGCGACGACCATGCACTATATTGTTCAGGGCGTGGCGTGCTGATTGGTTTGGGATACAGCCAAGGGTTCTGGTTGATAGGGCTGCCCACCCCGGAGTTTTTCATGATACCGCCCCCAGCCTGGATTCTCCGTTGAGCATCGCCGCATGATCTCCATTTGTCCCGAAGCCTGATCCAGGCCGGAAAGAAGAATGGCTTCGGCCATTCTGGGACTGCGAATCCCCAACCACTCCGGAGCATGGGCATGGCTGGTCAAGCAGTGCAGCAGGGCCATGTAGTGTTCCTGAGGCAGATTGTGGACCCTGTACCGGTTATGTGCGGCAGCAAGCCATTCGATGATGGTGACCTTATGACCAAGCAATTTGCCACGGTCAGTCAATTTCCAGCCGCCTGAAGCCGTTAACTGATATTCATCAGCTTTGCCCGCATCGTGCAACAACCCCACCAGGACGGCCAGTGCATGCTTGGATGGATCAGCATGTTTGATGGAATCGCGCATCCAGAGCGCCAGTTCGACGCTATGAATTAGATTGCCATTATCGTAATTATGATGGGCGTTCACGGAGGAAGGTCCCATGCAGTATCGCCGAAACCGTTCCCCGTTCCAGAAAACCGCATTGAACAGGAAGCGGTAGGCCCTGGGCAAGTTATCGACCAACTCGATGGCCTGCTTGACCAGTTCCCGATCCTTGACCCATCCGTGCGGAACCATCCGGAAAAGATTTTCTTCGGGCTCAGGATGTTCTATCAGGACAAGACGATTGATCTGGACAGCCCCATGGTGTGAAACGGGATGCATATTCCATCTGGGTGATACAAGACAAAACGGGTGGATGCGCGTGTCGGGCTGGCTTCGGGTCCATTCCACCGTCAGGCTGGCCTTGTCATGAAACAGGTGAGCCTTGTAACGGATGCAGCGCTCCTCCTGATGGTGGTTCAGGGATGTGACGCGAAAAATGGTGGGCATGCCTTCAGTACATGGCGCTGTGATCGTGTTGGTCTGCGCGGTTTGATGGGTGGCCGGGAAAAGAAGAAGATTATTTTTATCAAGCATGGTGTACCTCGGCATCATTCTGGTTAAAGACCGCAACATTCGGCATGTTCTGGAGTAACAAGCGCTCAAAGGCGCTGCCATCCTGACGGGTCAGATTGGGAACATACCGGGAATACACCCGAAACAGCATTTCCGTGGTGGTGTGCCCCATTTGTCGGGCGATCCATTCCGGGTTTTCACCTGCGGCCAGCCACAATGTCGCTGCTGTATGACGGCAGTGATAGGGTCGTCTCATTTCCAACCCCAAAAGTCGTAACAGGGGATACCAAACCCGGTTCGTCACATTCTTGTGATCCAATGGCTTTTTGGCACTGTTACAAAATACGTAGGGTGACAGAGAACGAGTAGCCTGTTCCTGAAGTTTCAGGGCATCATAGACCATTTGGGTCATACGAATTTCACGCTGGGAGCCATCGTTCTTGGTGTATTCCTCCAAACCATCAACGATAGTCTCGCGGACCAGTATCAGTCTTCGCTCAAAATCCACATACTTCCATTTGAGCCCATCTACTTCAGCCGTTCTCATTCCGGTGAAGAATCGAACCGTGTAATACGGCCGGTAGTCCGGTCGGACCGTTCTCAGAATCAGGCTGACCTCGTCCAGAGTAAACGGGCGGATGTCCGTTTTTCGGTTCTTGAGTGCCTTGACACCTTGAAAAACTGTGCGAAAATTAAATCGGTCGGCCGCTTCATTGAGAATCTGGCGCAGAGGCTCAAAGATCTTGTTGATTCTTCGAGTTGATAGCGTTGTGGTCTTTCCCCGTGCTGTGACCTTCGACAGTTTGGCACGGAAGGAAAGAATATCAGCCTTGGTGATTTGGTCGACCACCATTTCTCCGAAGTGGGGTATCAGTACCCTGTCGATATCGGCACGCATACCTTTGCGATAGGAGTTTCTCCATTCGACCTCCCGTTCAGCAAACCAGATTTCGGCAAACTCTCGGAACAACGGGCAGTCTGACGTTGATATGACCGCCCTCCTCTCTTGGGTCAAATCCTTTCCAATCCGTTCGGAATGGGCAGAAAAGCGCTGCGCATTTTTACTGCCCGGGAAAAATTGGTCGTAGTTGAAATTCCCAGATGCGATGGTAGCCTCAAGGCGCTCGAGCAGTTTTTCCAGGCGCTTACGGTTTTGAATGGTGTCCTTGAGTTTGGTTTGCTCCCGACACCGTACCCCATTGTAGTGAAAGTCGACGAATAGTAAATTGTTTTCCTTTCTTGCTCTGATGCTACCCATGACAAACCCCTCCGTTCGCCATTGGAATAGAGAGGGCAGAAATTCCTTTTTTCATGTCTTCTTCGATCTTCTCCCAAATGAAAAGGATTTTTCGACCACCGAAAGGACGGAAGTAATGAACGCCTTCTAGAAGAACGCTGTCCTTGAGTTGGTTACGGATGGTCCACTCGCTGTAGGGCAAAAGTTTTGACAGCGCTTTAGTGGTAAGGTAAGTTTGGCTCATGATTGATGCTCCTGGTCAAAGGGTTTATGATTAACATCCGAATTCATACATTATCGAATGTATGGATATATTAACACGTACGAAAGAAATTTGCAAACATTTTTTTTCTAATGTTAATATTTACATACGATGATCAGATTTAAACTACAAGAGTTGATAGCCGAACGTCAGTTCAGGAATGGCGTTCGTGTGACCTTGACCGAGTTGTCAAAAACTACGGGGATCAACCGTGTAACCCTTTCTAAGATAGTCAACCAGAGAGGCTATAGCACGGTAACTGACAATATCGACAAGTTGTGCCAATTCTTTGGTTGTCAGGTTGGCGAACTCATGGAATATATTGACGAGACCGACCTATCAGAAAAGTAACGACCACGTTTAAGTACTGACCAGGCCAAGCGATTAGTTAGAAACGCCTAATTATTCAGAGCATTACATCAGTCTCGTAACGTTGTCGTCATACGTCGGCAAGATCGAGAGTTGCACGCTCAATATAGGCACGGAACGCAGTCGTCAAATCAACAATGCTTTTGATGGAGTTTGCCAACCTGTAGGCACATTTTTGGCACATGTTGGGCACAGACGGGCACAAGGCCACAATGATGGGGGATTCAAGATCGGCGAATGCAATGTCGATATTGAATTTGTTGTTATTAATCAGATTCGTATGGTTTTGTTTAGTGGTCGGGGTGAGAGGATTCGAACCTCCGACTCCTACGTCCCGAACGCAGTACTCTACCAGGCTGAGCTACACCCCGCTGAATTTGGGATTATACCGCCCTACCTGAAATTTGTCGGCTTTTTCGGCCATTCGATTTAAAAATGGGAAAAATCCTAATGACGTTGAAAATTAGCACATGATGCGCTATATTGGAACTTACAATCAGGAACCCCATGATTCTTCAGGAACCCCATGATTCGTCGTTTGGTTGCCCCGTTTATATTGCTATGTTCCACCTTGAGTCACTCTGCTCACGCGGACCGGATCGGTGCCGTGGATACTTCCTGGAAGTTTTTGGGGCCAGACAACAAAATCATCGTAGAATCCTTTGACGATCCTGACATTCACGGAATCACCTGCTATCTCTCGCGTGCCAAAACGGGAGGGCTATCCGGTGCAGTGGGAGTCGCTGAGGACAAAACCGAGGCATCACTGGCATGCTTAGCCACTGGTCATATAAGCATTGCCAGTCCGCTACCTCATCAGCAGGACATCGCCAAGATTAAAACTTCATTGCTCTTTAAAACGCTACATCTGGTGCGCATCATCGATCCTGCCAGGCAAACCGCAGTCTATCTTACCTACAGTGATAAAGTCATCGACGGAAGTCCAAAAAACAGCCTCAGCGTAGTGCCCTTGGGCACACCCGTAACCCTACGCCCTTAAAACACTAAAAATTCATTCCTTACGTACGCTTAACCAAAACAATAAAAAGTGAGCATCTCATGAACGAACCCCCTACCAAAACCCTGGGCCAGCCAGTTATGATCATCGGTGGGGGGCGGGGTGGTTCTGCCTTGCTGGAAATGTTTCTGGAAGACGAGTGGGTCACCGTTACAGCCCTTGTCGATCCGAACCCAGAGGCAAAAGGAATAATATTGGCCCGCGAACGAGGCATTCCCACCTATCCCAGTATCAGCGCCGCATTTTCCCAGGAAACCTTGCACGAGAACTGCATCATCTACAATTTGACCCATGATGATTCCGTCATTGACCAGGTCGCTGCCCTGTCAAAACATCACCGGGTAACGGGAGGAGGAGAAGCAAAAATATTTTGGCAAATGGTCACTCACCTGCGTCATACCAAACATGAACTCGAGAAAAACCAGACCGAACTCCAGGCCATCATACAAAATGCCACGGACGGTATCATCACCGTCAACGAAGCAGGAGAAATTCAAGGTTTTA
Source organism: Pseudomonadota bacterium (assembly GCA_021798835.1). Taxonomy (GTDB): domain Bacteria; phylum Pseudomonadota; class Gammaproteobacteria; order Burkholderiales; family Ferrovaceae; genus Ferrovum. The sequence continues at coordinate 50,366 of JAJZBQ010000002.1, forward strand.
ACCCTGCTGCTGAACTCATCTTTGGATACGATCACAACGAAATCAAAGGAAAAAACGCCAACCGCCTCATTCCAGGACAATTTCCCTTACCAAATAACACGCCCGAAGAAAACAGCCTACTACCCGAACACAATCGTGAATTGATCGGGATTCGAAAAGACGGCACGCCATTTCCATTGGAAATGTCACTGTCCGAAATGGTCCTCGGATCCCTTTGTTACCGTGTTGGCATTGTTCGAGACATCACTGAGCGCAAGGAAACAGAACAACGCATTCAATTCCTGGCACACCATGACTTTCTGACTCAACTCCCCAATCGTGCCCTATTTCAAGACCGATTGGAATGCGCGCTCTCATTAGCCACTCGGAACAAAACACTAATTGCCCTGTTGTTGATTGATCTGGATGGCTTCAAGGGTATCAACGATACATTGGGACATGACCAGGGGGACCTTTTGCTGGTTCAGGTTGCCGAACGCCTCAAAACGTCGGCTCGAAAATCCGATACGGTAGCACGTCTGGGAGGTGACGAATTCGCACTGATTCTCAACGATCTCAAACTCAAAACCGATGCTCAGCCTGTAGCCAGAAATATCCTCAAAAATCTATCTGAGCCCTTCTTGTTAAAAAATGAACCTTGCAGTATCGGTTGTAGCATTGGGATCAGCATAGCCCCCCTTGATTCAAGAGAATTATCCACACTGATCAGGCAAGCGGACGAAGCCATGTACCAATGCAAACGTTGGGGAAAGGGGCGTTTTTCTTATTGGGAAAATAATAAGGCATGAGTAACCCGTAACCGTATACCGAGACGAGTGGACAAAGCCACTGGCTTCAGGGAATATGGAAACAAAACAACCTGAGGGAAACTAAGGAGTTGATCAGTCAACTCAAGAAGAACCCACAAAAAACTTACCATGTTTTTCATGGTCGGGGCGAGAGGATTCGAACCTCCGACCACCTGCACCCCATGCAGGTACGCTACCAGGCTGCGCTACGCCCCGAGACTCGTATTATGACACATTCAACGAGAAAGGAGAAGAACGATCTGTTCCAACTCCTCCCGAACCGATAACCCCAGCGTATTTTCTTCAGCACCCTGGTTTTCTTCTTGTTTAAGCGCCTCCTCTTGCTCCGCTACCTCAGACAATATCGAGGAAGCCTCTCCGGAAATTGGAGAACCACCACGAAAACGTTGCTGCGATAGTTCATGACGAGCGCCTGTAATAGTGAACCCACGCTCATACAATAACGACCGGATATACCGAATCAGTTCTACCTCACGAGGCTGATAGTAACGTCGGTTGCCACGCCGCTTTACTTGCCTTAACTGAAGAAACTCCTGCTCCCAGTAACGCAGTACATGGGGCTTGATATCACATAACTGACTGACCTCCCCAATAGTAAAGTAATGCTTGGGAGGGATCGGAGGCAGCGATGATTCAGTGCTGTTCTGTTTGACCACGGCGTTCCTCTACCATGGACTTCAACTTTTGGCTGGCATGAAACGTCACCACCCGCCGTGCCGTTATCGGAATTTCTTCCCCAGTCTTTGGATTGCGGCCGGGACGCTGAGGCTTGCTACGCACCTGAAAATTGCCGAAACCAGACAACTTGACCTCTTCCCCTTGCTCAAGACAGAGTCGGATCTCCTCAAAGAAAGTTTCCACGAATAACTTGGCTTCACGCTTGTTCAAGCCAACCCGTTCAAACAAGTGCTCAGCCAACTCGGCTTTGGTCAACGTCATGCCTTTCTCCTATCTCAATCTGGCTCCAAAACGCTCCCCAGCCACCTGCACTAAGGCACGGCAAACCAGATCCAGTTCACTTTCTGTGGAAGCCTTTTCGCTATCTTGAATTGTCACACAAAATGCCAAACTTTTCTGGCCATCAGGTAATCCAGACCCACGATAAACATCAAACAAATCAATTCTTGTCACTGCCACTCCCGCATTCTCACGGAGAACCGCCAGCAAATCACCCGCACGAACCGCTTCCTCCACCACCAAGGCCAAATCACGACGAACCGGCTGAAACCGTGGGGTGGGCTGATATTGAGGCCAGCGCCGTTCAGCCACCATCGACCATTCCAACTCAAATAACAGGGGAGCCTGTGGCAAGTCCCAAAATGCCCGCACGGTCGGATGCAGTTCACCCAGCCAACCTATCTCTGCCCCTTTCCATTGGATACTGGCGCTTCGCCCCGGATGCAGGGCGGGGTGTTGCAAGGGAACAAAGACGACTCCTGTCCGTGAAAGCAAGGACTCCACGACTCCCTTCATATCGTAAAAATCGGCAGGTTCTGATGACAGCCCCCACTGTTCAGGTGCGCGCGCGCCATACCAAAGCCCCCCCAAGCGCAATGGCTGCTGATAGGGCAAATCCGACTGAGAATCTGGAAAGAAACAACGTCCCCACTCAAAAATTTTAATATTCTCTTGCTTGCGCTTCAGATTGAATGCCAATGTCTCCAACAATCCAATGGACAAGGTAGAACGCATCACCGCTAACTGGGACGAAATGGGATTCAACAAGGTCAATGTTGATGGAAAACGAGCCGTCTTAACTTCCCGTTCGGCACTGACAAAACTGTAGGTCACAACTTCTTGAAACCCAAAATCATGCAAATGCTGAGACACTTGAGCATAAGTGTGTCGCGTTTCGGCATGCGCCAACAGCGCCAATGGAATCAGAGGGATCTGTTCAGGAATTTTCTCATATCCGTGGCAACGCGCAATCTCTTCGACATAATCCACTTCGTGCTCAAGATCAATCCGGTAGGATGGAGCTGTCACCCACCAGCCATCGCCCACCTGCTTGACCGTCGCACCGATACGCTGCAATAAATCGCCCATCTCCTCACGAGGGATAGAGAAACCCAGCAACTGCTCGACTCGTGCACTACGTACATGAACAGTAGTCGCCGCAGGCAACCAATCCTGATTGGTGACCTCAATTATCACATCACCACTCCCACCCGCCAACTCCAACAAAAGTTGACTGGCTCGTTCCAGCGCTTCCCGTGTACCCTGAGGATCAACACCGCGCTCAAATCGATACGCCGAATCAGAACTCAAACCCATGCGCCGAGAGCGCCCCGCCAATGCCTGTGGAGAAAACCAGGCCGCCTCCAGAAACACATGATGCGTATCCTGAGTGACGGCAGACTCTTTCCCCCCCATTAGCCCTGCCAATGCCTGAGGTCCCTGTTCATCCGCCACTACCAAGACATCTGACATCAGTTCTACAACACTACCATCCAAAACCAATAAACGTTCACCAGGCCGAGCCCAGCGCACGCTAAGATCACCATGCAGATGGGCAAGGTCAAATGCGTGCAAGGGTTGCCCCAACTCCAGCATCACATAATTGGTAACATCCACTACCAGATTTTTTGAACGCAATCCGGACCGTTCCAGACGACGCACCAACCAATCAGGAGTCGGGCGTTGCGGATTATCCAGATACAGCACCTGACCACAATACCGGCCACAAGCGCTATCAGACAAAGATATTTGTGGCCCTCCTCCTCCCTTGCGATCGACTCCGGTCACAAGTTTGGAATTTGTCTGGGCTAACAAGGGGGCTCCCGTCAATGCCGCAACTTCTCTAGCCACACCGCGAATACTCAGACAATCCGCCCGATTAGGGGTCAACTTGAGGGTCAGCAACGTATCATCAAGTTCCAGAAATGTACGAATCGACTGACCTACCAGTGCGTCCTCAGACAATTCAAGGATTCCTTGTCCTACCTCAGGAAGTCCCAATTCCTTGGCAGAACACATCATTCCACGCGATTCCACCCCACGAACACGCGCCACCTTGATTTCCATTCCTCCAGGCAACTGGGCTCCTACCAATGCGCAAGGCGCTTTCATGCCCAATGCCACATTGGGCGCACCACAAACGATGTCCAGCGGTTCTTCCTCACCGATATCCACGCGCAAACAATTCAAGCGATCAGCTTGAGGATGCTTTTCCAGCGATACAATCTGTCCAACCACGACTCGTTCAAAGAGTGGGGCGACAGGCTCCATCGCTTCAACTTCCACCCCTGCCATAGTCAACAGATGCGCCAACTCGGCCGTGGTTTGGGTCGGATTCACCCAGGTGCGCAACCAGGATTCAGAAAATTTCACGAAAAACTCCTATTGAAAACGACGCAAGAAACGCAGATCGTTTTCGTAGAATGTTCTTAAATCATCGACACCATAACGAATCATCGCCAGACGCTCAACACCAAGCCCAAAGGCAAGTCCCGTATAACGCTCCGGATCAATGCCCAACGGCACCAGAACCTTGGGCTGCACCAATCCACAACCCAATACTTCCAACCATCCCGTGTGACTACAGACCCGGCACCCTTGACCCGCACAGATCACACAACCGATATCCATTTCAGCCGAGGGTTCAGTAAATGGAAAAAAAGAGGGGCGGAACCGCGTGGGCAAATCCTTACGCTCAAAAAAAGCGCGCATGAATTCACTCAGCAGTCCTTTCAGAACCGCCAGAGAAATCCCCGAATCAGCCACCCATAATCCTTCCACTTGATGAAACATGGGAGTATGCGTCACATCCGAATCACAGCGATAGACACGTCCTGGCGCAATAATACGCACGGGTAATGGGTGTGATTCGAGATAGCGCACTTGAACCGGTGAGGTATGAGTGCGTAGTACATAGCCAGGTGCCAAATAGAAAGTATCGTGCATGGCACGCGCCGGATGATCATCCGGAATGTTCAACGCACTGAAATTATACGACTCACTTTCAATTTCAGGCCCCTCAGCCACAGCAAAGCCCATACCATGGAACAAAGTCTCAATGCGCTCCAGTGTGCGACTGACAGGGTGTGCCCCACCTCGTTCCACCATCTGCCGCCCAGGCAAGGTAATATCCAGTGCAGAAGCCGACAGTTCACGGTCCTGCTGTTGCTTGGCCAATGCCTGACGTCGCTCCTCCAGTGCTGCGCTGATCACACTTTTGACCTGATTGATCTGAGCGCCGACTTCCTTGCGCGCCTCATGCGGCAAACTCCCAAGTGACTTCAAGCGCTCGGTTAACGCGCCAGTTTTCCCCAGATAACGAGCCTTGGCATCTTCCAGAGCATGAGGGGTATCAAGACACTCAAAAAGGGCCAACGCCTCTTCCTGCAACTGCTGGAGATCTTGCATGTGAACTTCCCAAATAGACTGACCCGATAAGTACTCGGGTCAGGTTTTGTCATCAGGCCGCCAAAACCGCCCGTGCCGTCTCGACCATTTGACCAAAAGCAGGTTTGTCGAATACCGCCAAGTCTGCCAACACCTTGCGATCAATCTGAATCTCGGCTTTTTTCAGACCATTCATGAAAACGCTGTAGGTCATCCCACATTCACGGGCCGCCGCATTGATACGGGCAATCCACAGAACACGGAAATCACGCTTGCGACGACGACGATCACGATAGGCATACTGCCCTGCTTTCATCACCGCTTCTTTGGCGATCCGATAAACATTCTTGCGACGCCCGCGATATCCCTTGGCCAGATCCAGGATCTTTTTGTGACGAGCATGTGCCGTCACTCCACGTTTAACTCTTGGCATAGCAGCTCCTTATGCGTAGGGCATCATGGCTTTGACAGAAGCCACGTTGGTTGAATGAATTTCAGCGCTTCCACGCAACTGACGCTTGGTCTTGGTGGTTTTCTTGGTCAGAATGTGGCGCTTGAACGCTTGGGAACGTTTAATACTTCCGCTACCACGAACACGGAAGCGTTTGGCCGCTCCGCTTTTGGTTTTCATCTTGGGCATAAGGGCTCCATTGTTGTCATAAACCGTGGTGGGTGACCGGATTTTCCGGTGCTTTGCCTACCCATCCACGCCTTGTCGTACTGCTGGTTTCTGCGACTCATCCAACCGTCGGCGCAGCCTCGACTTTGTTTTTTTCTGTTTTCGCTGATTTCGAACCCACTTCTTTCTTGCGTGGGGCCAGTACCATCACCATCTGGCGACCTTCCATCTTGGGGAACTGCTCCACCACTCCATACGCCATCAGGTCAGACTCCACCCGTTTAAGCAGGTTATAACCCAACTCTTGGTGGGTCATTTCACGACCACGAAAACGCAGGGTTACTTTTGTTTTATCACCCTCGCTCAAAAACCGAATCAGATTGCGAACCTTGATAGCGTAATCCCCATCATCGGTCCCCGGCCGGAACTTGATTTCTTTAACCTGTATCTGCTTTTGCTTGACTTTGGCCTCGTGCTGCCTTTTGCTTTCACGATATTTGAATTTTCCAAAATCCATCAAACGACAGACAGGAGGGTTGGCGTTCGGAGCAATTTCGACCAGATCCACCTCGGCCTCTTCTGCTTGACGCAAGGCTTCTATCAACCGGACCACCCCCAGAGGCTCACCTTCGACCCCAACCAGCCTCACTTCCTGAGCGACAATCTCTCCATTGATTCGTACTTCCTTTTCCTGAGCGATAGTATCAATCCTCCACAATAATCCATATCTACCCAACCTCACCATGGTTGGGCCATCTCTTGCATTTCTTATGCTTTGGCCAGAATTTCCGCTTTCAGCGTTTGCACCACGGATTCCAGCGACAAGACTCCCAAGTCTTTGCCGCCACGTCCACGCACGGCCACCTGTTTATTTTGAACTTCACGATCCCCTACCACCAACTGGTATGGAACCTTCTGTAAACTGTGGGCACGTATTTTATAACTGATTTTCTCATTGCGCAAGTCAGACTCCACACGTAACCCCTGATCGCGTAACATTTTTACCACTTGCTCGACATAGGCTTGTTGCGATTCGCTGATATTCAGTACCACTGCCTGCACAGGAGATAACCAGAGAGGCAATGCCCCAGCGTAGTGTTCAATCAGAATTCCAATAAAACGTTCGATGGACCCCAAAATGGCACGATGCAACATCACCGGGGCTTGACGACTGTTATCTGGGGCAACATAGGTCGCGCCCAGGCGCTCCGGCATCGAAAAATCCGCCTGAATCGTCCCGCATTGCCAGGTTCTCTGCAAACTATCACGCAAGTGAAATTCGATTTTGGGCCCATAAAATGCCCCTTCTCCAGGTAACGTCTCGTAACTCACCCCGTTGTATTCCAATGCCTGGCGCAGTGCCATTTCCGCCTTGTCCCAGGTCTCCTCAGAGCCCACCCGTGAACTCGGTCGCGTAGCCAATTTATACTGAATATCGGAAAACCCGAAATCCTCATATACCTGACGCAATATGCGGATGAAATCCGATACCTCACCCTGGATCTGATCCTCTGTGCAAAAAATGTGTCCATCATCCTGCGTGAATCCACGGACTCGCATCACACCATGCAAGGCTCCGGAGGGTTCGTTGCGGTGACAAGAGCCAAACTCACCATAACGCAAAGGTAATTCACGATAACTGCGCACCCCTTGATTAAACAGTTGCACATGCCCGGGGCAATTCATGGGTTTGACAGCAAACTCACGCTCTTCCGACGTAGTCGTAAACATGTTTTGGCGAAAGTGTCCCCAATGTCCAGACTTTTCCCAGAGACTGCGATCCAAAATCTGTGGACAACGAACTTCTTGATAGCCATTATCACGATAAACACGCCGCAGCGTCTGTTCGATTTCCTGCCATAGTGCCCATCCGCGTGCATGCCAGAACACCATGCCAGGTGCTTCTTCCTGGAAATGAAACAAATCCAACTCACGTGCCAAACGCCGGTGGTCACGACGTTCGGCTTCCGCCAGACGATGCAGATAATCCTCCTGGTCTTCCTTGCTGCCCCAGGCCGTTCCATAAATCCGGGTCAACATCTCATTTTTTGAATCACCACGCCAATAGGCTCCAGCCACATGGGTCAGTTTGAACACGCGCAACTTCCCTGTAGAAGGTACATGGGGGCCACGACACAGATCCACAAAATTTCCCTGACGGTAAAGCGTCAGCGCTTCTCCCTCGGGAATGCTGGCAATAATCTCCGCTTTATAGTGCTCCCCTTGGTTCAAAAAAAATTCACGCGCCTGATCGCGCGACAAAATTTCCCGGGAAACAGGAAGATCACGCTTCACAATCGCTTCCATACGCGCTTCAATGGCACTCAGATCTTCCGGCGTAAAGGGGCGTTCATAGGAAAAATCATAATAAAAGCCATTATCGATTACCGGTCCGATTGTCACCTGTGCGCCAGGAAACAACTCCTTGACAGCATGAGCCAGCAAGTGGGCCGTGGAATGACGCAAGACATCCACCCCTTCAGCATCGCGCGCAGTGATAAGCGCCAAACTGACATCATGATCCAGACAAGTAGACATATCCATCATTTGTCCATCCACACGAGCGACCAACGCAGCTTTGGCAAGCCCTGCACCGATACTCGATGCCACCTCGGCAACGGTCACTGGGTGGGGATATGAACGGGTGGCCCCATCGGGGAGTGTAACAGTGACCATAAGCAGTTCTCTCTATCGTTTTCCAAACAATTTTCGACCACGGCGGCGCTGACGGCGTAAACGATTTTCTTCCGATTCTGTCAGGGGTTTGGGTTTACGATCCGCAAAGGGATTGTGCCCCTGACGGAATTCCACACGCAAGGGAGTGCCACGCAACTCAAAAGCCTCACGAAAGGTACTTTCCAGATAGCGCCGATAATTTTCCTGAATGTGCGTGATGGCCGAACCATGAACGACCACAATGGGAGGGTTATGTCCCCCTTGGTGGGCATAACGCAACTTAGGTCGGAATGGCCCCGCCTTGGCCGGCTGATGCTGCTGCACCGCTGCTTGCAATACCCGCGTCAGGCGTGGCGTGGACAATTTGGCCATAGCGGCCTGATAAGCTCCATCCACGGCAGGCAATAGCGTTGCCACCCCATTGCCCTGCAATGCCGACAAATACAGATGGTTGGCAAAACCCAGAAAGCCGAGTTTACGTGCCACCTCCTCACGCACCACCGTGCGCCGGTGTGCATCCAACCCTTCCCACTTGTTGATGACCAGCACCACCGCACGCCCTGTGGTCAACACATGCCCCGCAATGTGGGCATCCTGATCCGAAATATCCTGGCGTGCATCCAGGGTAATCACGACCACATTGGCTTCTTCTATAGCCTGCATGGTTTTGAATACGGAGAATTTTTCAACCGCCTCAAAAACCTTGCCGCGCCGCCGCAAACCAGCAGTATCGATCAAAGTATAAGCGCGCCCATCGTGCTCAAAGTCTACAGCTATGCTATCGCGCGTGGTTCCAGGCTGATCGAAGGCAATCATGCGTTCTTCGCCCAAGAGACGATTGATCAGCGTGGACTTGCCCACATTCGGTCGTCCAACAATGGCAATTCGTGGGCGATCATGTTCTACTGCCCCATGGTTGGCAAGGCTCTCCGGTATCCCCACTCCTTCCAGCACCATTTCCATCAAGTCACCAATGCCTTCACCGTGAGATGACGACACCGGAACCGGACTACCCAAACCCAACTCATGAAACTCAGCAGTAACCACGGCACGCATCATGCCTTCCACTTTGTTGACCGCAAGGGTAACTCGTTTTCCACGTTCACGGAGATGCTGAGCCACCCGGTGATCTCCCGGAGTGAGTCCCTCTCGGCCGTCCGTCAGAAAAATCACCCGATCCGCTTCATCCAGCGCTTGCTCTGTCTGGCGCGCCATCTCAAACAGAATACCCTCACGTGCCACTGGCTCAAACCCCCCGGTATCAATCACCAGATAGGGCATCCCGTCCCAAACGGCTCGTCCATAATGGCGATCTCGCGTCAACCCCGGAAAATCAGCCACCAGAGCATCCCGGGTTTTTGTCAAGCGATTGAACAAGGTAGACTTGCCCACATTCGGTCGCCCGACAATCACTACAGTAGGGAGTACCGTGCGCTCAGTGGTTGTCATGGCTCGTCACAGCAAACATTGTTCCCGACCGATTCGTCACCAGAACACGGTCATCCCCTAAAAACAGGGGAGCCTGGACAATGGGCTCCTTATCCAGCGCCAATCGCCCAACTTCTGCCCCATTCTCACGCTTGAGGAAGTGCAGCACTCCTTCCGCATCACCGATCACCACATAGGAGGCCGTCACGGTGGGAGCGGACAAATAGCGCCCCTCCAGACTCTGTGTCTTCCACAATACATTACCCGTAATGCGATCCAGTCCCATGACATCCGACTTGGTGGTACTCAATACCAACTGTCCGCCTGCTTCCACCAATGGCCCATAAGCATCCACCTCGCGCGACCAGATCAACTGTCCATGCTCCGTTTCAAAACATCCAGCACGTCCCTGATAACTCACGGTACAGACCATCCCACTGCCCACCAGGGGATCCCCCAATACATCGTTCATACGTTCCAGTTCGGTGGCCCCATGTGAATTGGATACCATGGATTCCCACAACACAGTCCCATCGGTCAGACTCATCTGCACCAGTTTCCCCCCAGGCAAACTAATAGCCGCCTGCCCATTTCCCAATGTCATACCACTCACCCCGCGCAGAACCAGCGGCGGCATGGATCGCGTTTGGGTCCACAACACCTTGCCATCAGCCTCGTTCAAACCCACGATTTTGCCATCGGCTGTACGTGCCACCACCACCCCATCCGCAGCCTGGGGAGGCACCATCAATTCGCTCGACAATGCAGTACGCCATAAAAACTGGCCACTGGGAATCCAGGCCAATACATCGCCCTTCTTGTTCCCCATGAATATCGCATGCTCCCCTACACCAACTCCAGCCGAAAACTCTTCACCCGTAGACAATGACCAAATCGTCTTGCCGTTATCCGGATTGATCGCCGTCAATTGCCCTTTTTCACTGGCAACATACAACTGATGATCGCGCAATGCTGGAACCAGAAAACCTTCATCGGTTTTCCCCAACGAAGATTTCCAATTGACCTCAGCCGTTACTGTAGGCTTGATGACGGGCAAGGGCGAAAGCGGGAGTTTGTCGGCACAACCCGCCAACACCAGCCCTGCCAACACCGCGATCCAGCCCATGGCACTCATAAACCGGGCATTCATCGTTTCCCCCCCAATGCTTCCCACTTAATTTGAGCCAATTGGTGTAATGCATCCATGGGAGAAGATTTATCGACAGCACCCTGATAGGCAGCTCGCGCTTCCGCCATGCGACCCAATGCCAACAGAATATCGCCACGCAAATCCAGTGTCAGCCCAAGAAATTGAGGATCGTGATTGGCATCCAGTTGGTGCAACGCTTCATCGTAGCGCTTCTGTTCTGATAACTGTCCTGCCGCCCGCAAGCGCGCCAGTTCAATCAGTGGAGGCTCCTTGGAATGTTGCTCAACCCAAGTCAACTGGCTCAACACATCCCCCACCCGCCCATGCTCATGACACACAGCCGCCGCCATCAATGCACCACGACTCGCCATACCACTGCCGGGTTGCTCATTCTCCAACTGCTGTGCCGCTGCCAATGCCTTGCCGGGGTCCGCTGCACGAGCGGCTTCCCGGATAACTTCAAAACGTTGACCCGCTTCAGCCATCTGGCGATCCTGATAATAAACCCACCCCCGATAGCACCCGCCAACCAATGCCGTCCCCAGCAACAACCCGATCACCCAACGATGGTACTGCTTCCACCAGGCTTTCAGGCTATCTATCTGTTCCTGTTCTTCCAAGTCATACATGATTTATTTCACTCATCCATTCGTATCCTGGTCACCACTTCTTCCAGCAACAGAGACTGTTGTTCTCCCTGCCCACGCAGCGGTTTAAGCGCTATGCGCTGTTGCTCCCACTCAGCATCACCCAGAATGATGGCATAGCGCGCACCGCTGGCATCAGCACGGCGGAATTGCGACTTGAAGCTACCTCCTCCCGCGTGCAAGATCGTACGTAAACCCGCCGCACGAAGTTCTTCAGCCACCTTCACTGCCCAAGCGACCTGATTCTGATTCATCACATAAGCATGCAATACGGGGTATTCAGCATTCCACCCGTCTACCAATTCCAGTAATGCCAGCAGGCGTTCCATCCCCATGGCAAAACCACAGGCAGGCGTCGGTTTCCCCCCTAACTGTTCAACCAATCCATCGTAACGCCCCCCACCGCAAACCGTTCCCTGGGCGCCCAACCGAGTAGTTACCCACTCAAAAACCGTCGCATTATAGTAATCCAGCCCACGCACCAGGCGCGGATTCAGCGTGTAACGCACCCCTGCCGCACTCAGAAAGTCCTGAAGTCCATCAAAATGACGACGAGAATCTTCGTCCAGGTCTTCAGCCAACTGAGGTGCGCTGGCAATCAATGCCGCCATGCCAGGATTTTTGCTGTCCAGAATACGCAGTGGATTGGTACTCACACGACGTTGCGAATCTTCATCCAAATCATGAAAATAGCGCTGAAAATAACTTTTCAGACGCTCTCGATAACGTGCCCGGGCAGCACTTGAACCAATACTGTTGAGTTGTAGTGCAACCTCTGATAGCCCCAAACGCTGCCAGAGCCGTGCTGTCATCAAAATCAACTCCGCGTCGATATCAGGACCCGAAAATCCCAGTGCCTCTATCCCACACTGATGAAACTGGCGATAACGCCCCTTTTGTGGACGTTCGTGACGAAACATCGGTCCCTGGTACCAGAGACGACGTGGACCCTCATACAACAGACGCTGTTGCAATGCCAAACGAACACAGGATGCTGTTCCCTCAGGGCGCAAAGTCAGCGCTTCCCCATTGAGGCCATCCACAAAACTGTACATTTCCTTTTCAACAATGTCGGTAGCTGTCCCGATGGAGCGCACAAACAGCGCAGTGGACTCTACAATAGGAAATCGCACCTCATGATAACCGTAGGCATCCAACCAGTCGCGCAACTCCCGCTCCAGTCTGGCCCAGCGGAAACTGTCTGGCGGGGTGATATCGTTCATGCCACGAATGGCCTGAAACGATTCTTTCATGACGAAATTCCTCCATAACGACGTTTGACATAGGTTTCCACCAATGCCTGAAATTCCTCAGCGATATAGTCTCCCTTGAGAGTCACGGTTTTTTCGCCATCCACATAAACCGGGGCCACAGGACGTTCCCCGGAACCTGGCAAACTGATACCGATATCGGCCAGCTTGCTTTCTCCTGGTCCATTGACCACACACCCCATGACCGCCACATGCAAACACTCAGACCCTGGGAAACGAGTTCGCCATACCGGCATCTGGTCCCGAAGATAAGTTTGAATCCGCTGTGCCAACATCTGAAAATATGTACTGGTGGTCCGACCACAACCAGGACAGGCCGTCACCTGCGGCGTAAAGGCCCGCAACCCCTGCGACTGCAGAATCTGTTGAGCCACCTGCACTTCCTCACCCCGTGCCCCCCCCGGCGCAGGGGTCAGTGACACACGTAACGTATCTCCAATCCCTTCCTGCAGCAAAACCGCCAAAGCCGCCGTAGATGCCACCACACCCTGCGTACCCATCCCTGCTTCAGTCAAACCCAGGTGAAGCGGGTAGTCGCAACGCTGAGCCAGATCGCGGTATACCGCGATCAGATCCTGAACCCCGCTAACTTTGCAGGACAACACGATTTTATCGCCCGGCAACCCCCAGGATTCCGCTTGGGCGGCACTTTCCAGTGCCGAGGCCACCAGTGCTCGCCGCATGACCTGTCCCACTGGCTCAGGTTCCGCCAAACGCCCGTTTTCATCCATGAAACGGGCCATCACCTGAGGATCCAGACTTCCCCAATTGACCCCAATGCGCACCGGCTTATGGTAATCACAGGCCAATCGAATCAAGCGTGAAAACTGTTCATCACGACGTGAACCATGCCCAACATTCCCCGGATTGATACGAAATTTGGCTAAAGCCCGTGCACAATCGGGAAATTCTTCCAACAGTTTGTGCCCATTGAAATGAAAATCTCCGACCAACGGGATGTCACAGCCAACGAGATCCAGCGCCTTCCTCAATGGAGCCACAGTCGCCGCTGCCGCTGCCGTATTGACCGTAATACGCACCAACTCCGAACCTGCTTCCGCCAACTCCATCACCTGAGCCAGTGTTGCATCAAGGTCAGCAGTATCCGTATTGGTCATGGATTGCACAACAATGGGAGCATCACCACCGATCAGAACAGAACCAATACGTACCTGTCGGGTCGATCGCCTGACTATTGGGGTAATCGGTGCTGTCATGCCAAATGCTCTGACTGACTTACCGTTGCTCGGCGCTGGTCGCGACGACTGCGATCCATCACCTGACCGGCCAACTGACCACAGGCCGCATCGATGTCATCACCACGCGTTTTTCTCACTGTCACCACCAACCCCGCCGCCATCAAAATATCTCGGAAGCGCTCAATACGATGACGCACAGAACAACGATAACCCGACTGGGGAAAAGGATTGAAGGGGATCAAATTAAATTTACAGGGGACCCCATGCACAAGACGCAACAAGGCCTCGGCATGAGCATCTGAATCATTGACTCCGTCGAGCATGACGTACTCAAAGGTAATAAAATCACGAGGCGCTCGCTCCAGATAGCGTTGGCACGCAGCCATCAACTCTTTCAATGGATATTTCCGGTTAATGGGCACCAGCGTATCGCGCAGTTCATCATCAGGCGCATGCAGGGAAACCGCCAGAGCCACAGGTGCCCGTTCACGCAACCGATCCAACGCAGGGACAATCCCCGAGGTGGATAACGTGACACGACGACGTGATAACCCGTAGCCTTGGTCATCCAGCAGGATATCAAGCGAGTTGACCACCGCCTCATAATTCAGTAACGGCTCACCCATACCCATCAGCACCACATTGCTGATGACTCGCTCGTTGCTCTCATTAGCCCCCAACGCCTGATTGGCCCACCAAACCTGACCCACTATTTCAGCCGTCGTGAGATTACGATTGAATCCCTGCCGCCCTGTTGAACAAAAAGAACAGTCCAAGGCGCAACCAACCTGAGAAGAAATGCAGAGTGTCCCACGCTGAGCCTCAGGAATGAATACGGTCTCAATGGCATTTCCCCCGCCCAGAGACAGCAACCATTTACGTGTTCCATCGCGTGCGATTTGTTCCGAGACCAACTCTGGAACCATCACTCCAGCACGCCGAGTCAATTCCTGACGAGCACCACGAGACAAATCCGTCATCCGAGAAAAATCGGCAACTCCTTCCTGGTGAATCCAGCGCATCAACTGCCGGGCACGAAAAGGCTTCTCACCCCAGGTTGCCAACCACTCGGTAAGCGCTTCTCGATTGAATCCCAGCAGATTGACCGTCATACACCTACAGTATCAACGGGAGTGAATTTGGGATGAAGGAAAAAAATAGGCGATCTCTACCGCTGCTGTTTCAGGGGCATCTGAACCGTGCACCGCATTGGCATCGATACTGTCAGCAAAATCCGCACGAATGGTCCCCGGAGCCGCCTTTTTAGGATCGGTGGCCCCCATCAGATCACGGTGACGCAATACCGCATTTTCGCCTTCCAGCACTTGAATCATGACTGGCCCTGATGTCATGAATGACACCAGGTCTTTGAAAAACGGACGTTCCCGGTGCACCGCGTAGAAGCCCTCTGCTTCCCTCTGTGATAACCAGGTCATGCGTGCAGCGATGACCTGAAGCCCTGCCTGTTCAAAGCGGGAATAAATTGCACCAATGGCATTCTTTGCAACCGCATCGGGCTTGAGGATAGACAGAGTTCTTTCGACAGTCATGGGGTTCTCCGTTAAGTATGGATTTCATTTAATAAACTTGTCTATTCTAGCATGTCCCGAGAACCCGCAGTACTTTCTCGGACCACATCCGTCTCCCGACATCCATACCACACCCCACGCTCACGAAACACTACCCACCCCCCCCAACGCAATCGAGGATGGCGGTCTGGACCAGCGCGGCACTGGTGCCACCAATCTTCCCAACGCCCCGTAGAGCAGGGCGGCGCCCCCATTTTTCGAGCCCACCAACGCAACAGATTGATGCCACGCTCAGATGACAATTCGCGCAAAAGGCGGCCATCGATACCGTCTCCACGCTGGCAATGGTGATAATCCTGCTGCGCCATGTCATCCAACAAACGTTGCGCCGCAGCCAGATGGGTTGCACTGCGCGCCAACGTGCGGCGCCATGATGGAGCAATTTCATCCAGCAGGGGGGCTACACGATGGCGCAGATAGTTGCGGGTAAAGCGAACCTCCCGATTGGAAGGATCTTCCACCCAACTCAATCCATGGTGCGCTGCGTAGCGTTCCAAGGTCGCACGCGACAACCCCAACAAGGGACGCAACAAATTCGTCCCATCATCCAGAGTTCGACACATCGGCATTCCCTGTAACCCCGGAATACCGGCTCCACGCAGCAGTTGCAACAGCAACGTCTCGGCTTGATCATCCTGATGATGTGCCAATACGACCCAGTCCACCAACTGACGACGATAGGCGTCGTAACGCGCCCGACGGGCCTCGGCCTCCAGACTCTGCCCTGGCTGACGAACGATCGTCACCGTTTCGGTTACCAGTGGCACCTGCCACTGTCGGCACAGCGTCCCACAAAACTCGCTCCACTGAGTCGCCATGGACTGCAATTGATGATTGACATGCAACGCCGACAGGGATATCACCTCCCGCTCGCGCCACTGAACCAGCCCATGCAACAGTACCACCGAGTCCAGCCCACCACTCAATGCCACCCGAACGGTCTGACCTGGTTGCAGATGCCGCACAGCACCACTCAGAGCCCGGAAGACCTCGTCAGTGGGTTTCCTTGTATTTTCCATACCCCATCAAACGATCGTGGCGACGCGCCAGCAACTCTTCCAAAGACAGCGCGTCCAGCGACTTGAGAGTTTCCTGCAAAGCACGGCGCAGATTTTGCATCATGGTCACCGGATCACGATGCGCCCCCCCCAAGGGCTCAAGAACCACCCTGTCCACCAAACCCAAGGCTTTCAAGCGCGCCGACGTAATTCCCAGCGCCTCGGCCGCATCGCTGGTTTTTTCTGGGGTTTTCCAGAGAATAGCGGCACACCCCTCCGGCGAAATCACCGAATAAATACCATATTGCAACATCAGGGTAGCATCTCCCACCCCCACTGCCAGCGCCCCGCCCGACCCTCCTTCGCCAATAACGCTACAGATGATCGGTGTTTGCAATGCTGCCATTTCCAGAAGGTTGCGCCCAATTGCCTCAGACTGCCCTCGTTCCTCTGCACCAATGCCGGGATAAGCCCCCGGAGTATCGATGAACGTAAATACCGGCAAATGAAACTTCTCCGCCAAGCGCATCAAACGCAGAGCCTTACGATACCCCTCGGGACGTGCTTGACCAAAATTACGGTAAATACGGTCTTTGGTATCCCGCCCCTTCTGATGACCGATAACGACCACTGGCCGACCATTGAATCGAGCCACTCCGCCAACAATAGCCGGATCGTCAGAAAAAGCGCGATCTCCATGCAATTCCTCAAAACCGGTAAAGAGCGCCTCAATGTAGTCCAGCGTATAGGGACGTTGACTGTGACGTGCCACCTGAGCCACCTGCCACGCCTTCAAACCACTGTATATGTCTTTGGTCAGCGCCTGACTCTTCTTCTGTAACCGTTCGATCTCCTGAGAAATATCCACAGCCGAGTCTTCCTGCATAAAGCGCAGTTCCTCGATTTTGGCTTCCAGTTCACCAATCGGTTGTTCAAAATCCAAAAATACTGTTTTCATCGTTATTCTCTACCAATAGGCCCAAGCCACCAAGGCCATTCCGACCACAGCACTAGACCCTGCAGGCCAGAGCAACCAACGCCGTTGAGTCAAGGCCGTCACCGAAGCCAGCGCAATGGAAATCTGAATAAAGGTCATGGCCAGTGCCAATGCGTGATGAGGATGAAACGCATGCTCCGCCAATTCGTTTTCTTGTCTGGACTTTTCTTCCCATGCCTCAGCCTGGGCCTTAATGGCTTTTTTCTCCTGTTCATACCGCGCCAGATCCGCCGCATACACTGCCCGTTTTTCCTCGGGGGCCAACTGCGCCGCGAGGGACATCAAATGCGCCTTGGTACTCTTTGCCTGATAAAAGCTCCACTGATCGCTGGCGTGGGCCTTATAGAGTACTGCCTCATTTTTATGCATCAGTGACTCGTTCTGGGTATTTCCTCCCAGATAACTGACCACGGCTCCCACCGCAGCCAGAATGGCAGTAAAAATTGCCACCTGCTGAGCCAACGCTACATGATCGCCACCATGCCCCTGTGCAGCATGCTCCAACTCATGCTCATGGGCACCATGGACGTGAAATTCATCTTCCATCAGACCTCGCTTTGGGCACGCCGAATGCGTACCGCCTCACCCAACCGATCCAACAATGGAACCGTCTCAGAAAAAGCCAGACAACCATCGGTAATACTTTGCCCATATTGCAGCGGTTGCCCCTTCACCAACTCCTGACGCCCGCCCTGCAAATGACTTTCTATCATGACCCCCATGATACGTCGATCACCTCGTTCTATCTGCTGAGCCACGTTTGTACCAACGCGGAGTTGATTTAACGGATCCTTGGCACTGTTGGCATGACTAAAATCGATCATCAACTGCGCTGCCAGCCCCGAACGCGCCAATTCCTGCCCAGCCGCTTCAACAAATTGAGCCTCATAGTTGGGGGTCTTTCCACCCCGCAGAATCACATGACAATCATCATTCCCCAGCGTAGCAACGATTGCCGAATGCCCTTCTTTGGTCACCGACAGAAAATGATGAGGTTGCTGTGCCGCTCGAATGGCGTCTACGGCAATACGTAAATTTCCATCAGTACCATTCTTGAATCCCACCGGACAAGATAACCCGGAGGCCAATTCCCGATGCACCTGACTTTCCGTGGTGCGAGCACCGATGGCTCCCCAACTGATCAGGTCCGCCAAGTACTGCGGGGTGATCAAGTCCAGAAACTCTGTACCTGCCGGAACACCCAATGCATTGATCTCCAACAATAACTGACGTGCCACCCGCAATCCGTCATTGATGCGAAAACTCCCATCCAGATTGGGATCATTGATCAATCCCTTCCAACCCACCGTAGTACGCGGCTTTTCAAAATAGACGCGCATCAAGATCAGCAACTCACCACACCACAGGTCACGCCGCTCTTTCAACAGATGTGCATATTCCAATGCCGCCGCCGGATCATGAATAGAACACGGCCCAACGATCACCAACAAACGGTCATCCATCCCATGAAGCACCCGATGAATCTGCTGACGCGTCTGGTAAACCAGTTTTTCCGCCGCACCAGAGGTCGGTAATTCCCTCAATAACCGACTGGGGGTCACCAGTTCCTTGATTTCACGCACCCGTACATCATCGACCCGATGCTCGATCCCCTCCCTATTCATCTCGATCCGCCATCACAAAAGCCGTCATTCTACCAAATGGACGGCTAGGCCGTCCCCCCCACTGTAATGCCATCGATACGCAACGTAGGCTGGCCCACTCCCACAGGGACACTCTGCCCTTCCTTCCCACAAGTTCCCACGCCGGGATCCAACGCCAGATCATTCCCCACCATCGAGACCCTCGTCAATACGTCTGGTCCGTTACCAATCAGTGTAGCCCCCTTGACCGGATAAAGGCATCGACCATTTTCGACCCACCAAGCCTCCGACATGGAAAAAACAAACTTGCCACTGGTGATATCGACTTGCCCTCCCCCAAAATTCACCGCCAGAATCCCGCGATCGATGGATGCGAGAATCTCCGATGGATCACGATCCCCATTGCACAGATAGGTATTGGTCATGCGCGGCATGGGGAGGTGCGAAAATGATTCACGCCGACCATTCCCGGTTGGGGCCATATTCATCAGACGTGCATTCATCTGATCCTGCAGATACCCACGCAACACCCCATTCTCGACCAACGTCGTACATTGCCCTGGATGCCCTTCATCATCCCATTGCAGGGAACCGCGCCGTCCCGGCAAGGTTCCATCATCCATGACGGTTACGCCAGCTGCCGCAACCACCTGGCCCAAGCGTCCGGCAAACGCCGATGTTCCCTTGCGATTGAAGTCACCTTCCAATCCATGACCGATCGCTTCATGCAGCAGAATCCCTGGCCATCCTGGTCCCAGCACCACCGCCATGTTGCCGGCTGGTGCAGGACGTGCGTCCAGGTTGGTCAATGCCTGGTGCACGGCTTGGCGAGCAAACTCTTGGAGACGTTCTTCGGTAAACATCTCATATCCTCCCCGTCCTCCACCTCCCGCAGAACCCTGCTCGCGCATCCCTCCCTGCTCCGCCACCACCTGCAAAGAAAGGCGCACCAGTGGTCGTACATCCGCCTGTAAACGGCCATCACTCCCCGCCACCAGTACCACTTCATACTCACCCGCCAAAGAGGCCATAACCTGAACCACGCGAGGGTCTTGTTGACGCGCCAAGCGTTCCACGCGTTCCAGCAGGCGCACCTTGACCTCATCGGCCAAAGAATTCAGCGGATCCTGAGGCAGATATAAACGCGGAGATTGACGTTCCCTGCTGGCGAGCAACGGGGCAGTGGCATTTTGCCCCGACCGCCCAATGGCGCGCGTAGCATACGCTGCCTCGGCAAGCGCCGCGCCATGGATATCATCGGAATAAGCAAATGCCGTCCGCTCCCCACTGATGGCTCGTACTCCCACCCCTTGCTCGATATGAAAAGAGCCTGATTTGACCTCTCCCTCTTCCAGACTCCACCCTTCAGAACGACTGTACTGAAAATACAGATCGGCATAATCCACCTGATGCGTCATCATGGCCCCCAGAGTACGGGACAAATCAGCCTCTGTCAGTTCAAAAGGGGTCAGCAATACCGACTGAGCCAACATCATTTCTTCATTCATGACCATTCCCATGTCAACTAAACCATCTTCCAACCGTGCCCATCCCAAGAAACCTGTCGCTGCGTCAGGGCCGGTAACTGCTGACGCAAATTGGCCTGATGAACCGGATTGACTCCAGCAATCACCACTCCGGAACCCCGTGGCAATTGATCCAATACCACCCCCCACGGGTCAACGATCATACTGGACCCATGCGTTTCACGACCATTCATGTGGTACCCGCCTTGCGCCGGAGCCACGACATAAGCCTGATTCTCGATGGCTCTGGCACGCACCAATGTTTCCCAATGTGCCCGCCCGGTGGTTTCAGTAAACGCCGACGGAATAAAAATCAGATCTACCACACCCATGGCTCGGTATATTTCCGGAAACCGCAGATCGTAACAGATCGATAACCCCAAGCGCCCAAACGGGGTCTCCACAACAACCACTTCATGGCCTGGTTCGATGGTACGAGACTCGTCGTAATGCTCAACTCCGCGCTGAAAACCAAACAGATGGATCTTGTCATAACGTCCCGCACACTGCCCATCGCTATCAAATACCAGACAGGTATTGAGAATTTTCTGAGGGTCTTTAGCCTTTAGCGGCAACGAACCTCCAACGATCCATACTCCAAAACGACGCGCCGCACGTGCCAGAAACTCTTGAATGATGCCTTTTCCGAAATCTTCCGCAATCGCCAATTTGTCACGCTCATGCATGCCCATTTGAGCAAAGAACTCAGGCAGTCCCACCAAGGATGCGCCAGCATCTGCTGCACTGCGAATCAATCGTTCCGCTTCCAGCAAGTTGGCATCCAGTTGTGGTCCCGAT
The DNA here is from genome assembly GCA_021798835.1 of Pseudomonadota bacterium. GTDB lineage: Bacteria > Pseudomonadota > Gammaproteobacteria > Burkholderiales > Ferrovaceae > Ferrovum. Next base: position 72,021 of record JAJZBQ010000002.1, read on the forward strand.
GCCATCTGCAATGCCGCCACGCGAAAACTACCCGGTAAGGGACGTGCCCTGCCAAAACCCGAATCGTTCTCATTCAACCGGTTTATCACCTCTTTCATCATTCATCCTCACCAAAATCATTTCCAAGTTCCACCATTACGGCCTCTGAACCGGCCTAATGTCAGGAGCATCCCAAGGTCCTTGTATCGCATAATCGTAAGATAAGGCTTTATCAAATGGATTGCCCAGAATTTTTTGCACCAGCCAAGAAGCCGCCCCAACCACCGGACCGCCCACTACCGCACTGGCCAGTGTCACACTCCCGCCCAACGCAGGTTCCACTTGTGCTTCCAACTGAGTCGTTTCCTGCTGCAAGTCCACCTCCCCCGTCATACTCACACGAGCGGCCGGACCCGCCATTTCAAAATCACGGGTGGTCAATTTTTCATGATCCAGTGCCAAATCAACGTTGAGATGATCAAAGGCAAATCCCTCAGAAAAAACATCCCGGAAATCCAGAGTAATCCGTCGCGGCAAGGTCTGCAAACTGAACAAACTAATCAAACGACCAACTCCACCAGGCTGGATTTTGGAAAACTGCCCATCGTTCAGATCCAGTTTAGCCTCGGCTTTCAGGGCAAGCAAACTAAAATCCGTCCAACCGCCAGACCACTCAAGTACCCCCTCCCCTTCTCCTTTACCTCGTTGCAACAATCCAGGATAGCCAATATCCGTCAAAAACCGCCCCATATCCTCCGTTTTAAACTGCCAGCGATAATGATGATGCGGTTGCGGAGAATCCTGCCACTCCCCTTCCATTTTCCCCTGAGTAGAAGAGGACTCCAACGCCAATTTCTGAAGTCGCCAACTCGATTCTCCCTGTGCGTCGCCCACCACCTGAAGTCGACCGCTGAACGATGGAGCCATGTCTAACCGTTCAATCTGTATATCCAGCGCAGGCATGTCGGCTACCCGCATCCGCGAAGACTCGCTTTTCTGGCTGACAAACCCCTGCGATACATCCGGCCAGACCAGGTGACTCATCTGGCCCGTCAAACGACCGGGTGGTTCTGTCACCCACGTCAACACCCCTTCGATCATCGGCCCCTGCGCCCGAAGCGTCCATTGATGCCCTTCACCAACTCCGCTCAAGTGCACAGCAGACCATTGCCGACCATGCCAGATCAATTTATCGAAACGTACATCAAAGCGATCTAACCCCGGTAAGGCACTTCCATCCCCCCCTGCTTTCCCGGCAAAGAGTTGTTGCCAGGCATCCACATTCAGTACCGGCCACTGGCCCGACAATACAAAACCAGGCAACATGGGGGCCCCAGGTGGAGCGTGCCCCAACCACAAGGCGGCACGCTCCACCTCCGGTACCCCGAGTTTTTCACCCGTATCCGGGACCACCAACCATGTTCGCCCTTCCAACCAGTTGGCCAACTGGCCTTCCACCTGCCACTGATGTTCCTGGTTCGTGCCATGCAAAGTCAAAGGCAACACCCCTCCAGCGCCCTTCCCCAAGGGAGCCGGCCATGCCAGAGAAACCCCTGTCAACGAGGAACTCAGCCACCATTGCTCCAATTTCTCCGCGCTACCTGTGGCACGTAAACTCCAGTCCGTGTCTCCTGCTACTCCAGGCAATGACAGATGCAATGCGCGCCACTGCTGAAGCGCAATCACCGAAAGATGTCCATTCAGGGATGCCGTAAAACGCTCATCAGTGCCACGTGAAACCTGAAAGGTGAACGGTTCGCCCAACCAGACCCCATCACCCACCAATTTCAAAGGGACGGAACCATGTCCCAAAATTCCAACGCCATGCCACCCCACTGCATTTCCCAGAGGATCCAGCCACTGTGAACCAAACCGTTTCCGCAGGGCTCGTGCCGAGGTAGCCCCCCAAAGACGCAGTTCCAACCCCTGAGTCGCAACAGATTGCAATACCACCGCCACCGGTTCATCCAGATAATTGACATGTGTCCATAACGTAATTCCTGGCTGATGGGCCTTTAACACCAGTCGAATTTGCCACGGTTCCATACCGGATACGTCGTTGAGCAGACTTTGGTGGTACAAACGCCGCAAACGCGTCCAATCTCCCTGGCCATCTCCATCCAAATGGACTATTCCCTGTTCATCTGTAGAAAACTGAAAGCGGGCTGGTCCTCCCAAAACTTGAGCATGTAACCCCTCCGAATCCACTCCTCGTTCGGTAAAGTGCAACTTCCCTGATATTCCCTCCAGAGGAGGAATATCCACTTTGGAACCATCCAGTGTCGCTCCAGAAAAGACATAATCCCCTTGCACCGCAGTCTGCGCAGGATGACTCAGCGGTACTTGCAGCGCCAACATCAAGTGCCCGATACCAGAACCGGACCAACCATCCAACCCTCCCCCGATCATCTGTCTGACGGGACTTTGCGCAATAAACTTCAACCCGTCCTGGACAGAGCCATCAACCTGCCCAGCAATTCTCAATACCGACTGGTCCTGAGTGAAGTCGGCAAGTTGTGCATACGCCTGACCAATCTTTGCTCCCCCGATCTCACCGGAATGCACATTGACACTCAAGGTGGTTCCCTGAATGGCCAGCGAACCGTCCGCGTGCGACAGGGCCGGCCAAGCCGGATCAAACTGCAAGCGCACACGACTAAAATCCGTCAAAACCCGAAAAGTTCCCCCCTGATCCCCCGTAAATGGAAAACTTCCAAGATCGCCATCCACTGAAAATCCAGCTGCCGTCACCTGCCCTTCCGTCAGCGCATGATGTAGCCAATTGCGCACCGATACAGGAATCTGGCGTGGCAAATAACGCCAAACCGCCTCCGGTCTGGCACGCGTCAATCGACCTTTCCAATGAGCCACACCAAAACCATGATCCGCTTTCTTTTCCCAGGTACCACTCACCTGAGCATCCAGGTCATCGTTGACTAGTTGCAGGCGATGCACATCCCACATGGTTGTCTCAGCCTTCTTCTGCCAATCCATATCCACCTGAAAAGACTGCAAATTAATTGGTTCAACAAACCATGCAGGCCAATCCCAGCGCGTCGTCAGTCCTGAACCCTTGATATGGCCTGACTCTGCCGTCATCGTCACCACTCCGGAAAACGAATGAATCTCCGGCACACCATGCCAAGCATTAAATGAGGTATGGTGCAACTGACCTGTGAAACGCAATGAATCCTGCCATGCCTCCCCCTGGTTCCAGGATAATTCCGCCTCTTGCACCTGTCCCGAAGGAGCCAACACATCCCATACCTGACGCTGTTGTTCGCTCAGCGGCAAGAATCTGCTCAACGGTTTGAGCAGTGCCAAATCCAGCCACGCCGCCTTGACCTGCGTCATCATGCCCTTCATGCGAATATCCATATCCAGAGGACGTTCTGCGTGGGGATACGAACGATCGACCCAGCGCACTTGATGCAAGGACAACCGATATTCATCCCCTTGCCAACGTAACGCCAGTTTCCCTGTCAGTTGGGCAATCGAAAGCGGTGCCACCTTGTCCGACAAACGCCACACCAAGGGATGAAAATCGATCTCTGAGCGCATCTCCACACCACGCGCCGGAGTCAGGTCGGCTTTCACGTGAAGAGCCCCTGTGGCCCGTTCAATGGTCTCCATTCCATCGACCCAGGGAGCCAGCGCAGCCCAGTCGATGCGCGCACCATCCACTTGGCCATGCCCTTCCCAGTCCCGCCAATGCCCCCATAGCAGACCACGCAAGGTAAGAGAAGCATGCAGTGGGCTGGATAGGCTGCGTGGAGGGACCATATCCAGTGACATGCGGTGACCACCTGCACCATTACGCAGATCCAGTTCCACTTGACGCAACAACAAATCTGGAGCGTGTCGTAACTCATCGCGCCAAAGCAACTCTCCCCCGTTAAGACGAATTTCGCCCTGATGGATAAGCCAATCAAAGAAGGGGCTAGGCCCGGCCCCAGGACCCGGCAAGGGAATTCCCGACAAACTCAAGTGGCCCGCCGAATCACGACGCAAAACCAAGCGTGGCTGATCGATAACCAGACGATCAAAATCCAGTCGCCCCTGCAGAAAATCCCAAGGATCAACACGTGCCTGGATACGTTGAACCTGTAGCCCTGGGTGCCCTGTCGGATCCTGTACCGTTACCCCCTCCAGCACCAACGTAGGCAACAGGTGAAACTTTCCCGGGGCCAACCGATCCACGGTAACCGCGGTTCCCACCGATTGAGACAGCAACTGGACCACCCAGGGACGCCAGCGATTCACATCATGCAGTACGATCCATTGGACAGCCAGCCACAAAGTCAGCAACGACACCATAGCCAGCAGTCCTACCCATCCCAGAGTACGCCGCGAATAGTGAAAATACCGATGAAAATTGACCATAGGTGCCTATTATACGTACCTGTGCTGGAGCCCACGCACAACATCGGCTAGAATAAACGGTTTCGATTGCAGGAGTATCTTTCATGTCCATGTCCGATCGGGACGGCACACTCTGGCAAGATGGTCAGTTCTTGCCCTGGCGCCAGGCCAACACACACATTCTTACCCATTCACTGCATTACGGGATGGCCGTCTTTGAAGGTGTACGCGCTTACCAGACCGAACGGGGATCGGCCATTTTTCGACTGCGAGAACATACCGAGCGTCTCCTGCGTTCCGCACATATTCTCCAGATCCCGGTTACTTTTTCCCTGGAACAATTGATGGCGGCGCAGTGTGAAGTCGTGCGCCAGAATCAACTCAGGGAAGCCTATATCCGTCCACTGATCTACCTTGGCTCAGAAAAAATGGGGATTTCCACACGCGGAACCGGTTCCCACGTTGCCATCGCCGCCTGGTCCTGGGGATCCTATCTGGGCGAAGCGGCTCTGCAGCAAGGCATTCGTGTCAAGGTATCGTCTTATACCCGTCACCACCCGAATATCACGCTGTGCAAGGCCAAGGCCAGCGGCAACTACATGAACTCCATCCTGGCCAATAATGAAGCCACCGCCGATGGTTACGATGAGGCGCTGTTACTCGATCCAGACGGATTCGTCGCTGAAGGCTCAGGAGAAAATCTGTTCATGGTCAAACGCGGGGCCCTGATCACCCCGGACCTGTCCAGCGCCCTGGAAGGCATCACCCGTGACAGTATTCTGGAACTGGCGCGTGCCCGCGGACTCCATGTAGAGGAGCGACGCATTTCTCGCGATGAACTATACAGTGCCGACGAAGCCTTTTTTACCGGTACTGCGGCAGAAGTTACGCCCATCCGTGAAATAGACCGACGGTGCATCGGCAATGGCCAGCGCGGCCCCATCACGGAGATGCTACAAAGTGCCTATTTCGACTGCGTCAAGGGTCGTTCATCGACTCATGAACATTGGCTGACTCCCCTCTGAGAGGATTCCATGACCCAACCTCATTCCCCCACCCCAATCCCCATCACTGCCGCCGACTTGCCGTTGCATTGTCCCCGCCCTGATGCGCCGCTGTGGAGCACCCACCCGCGCGTTTTTCTGGATGTCACACGGACCGGTCATGTCTCCTGCCCCTATTGCGGAGCCCTCTACGAATTCACTGGGCCCGCCCCCAACGGCCATTGAAAAATATTCTGGTTGTCGGAGCAGCCTGGGTTGGCGATGCCATCCTGTCCGAGCCCATGCTGGCGTATCTGCGTGCCTGTTTCCCCTCTGGACGACTGGACGTATTGGCCCCGCCTTGGACCCAAGGCGTGCTACAGCGCATAGAATCAATAAATGAAATCATAAATCTACCATTTGCTCACGGGGTACTTGATCTACCTGGTCGCTGGCGCTTGGGCCGCCAGTTGCGCAAAACCTATGATCAAGCGATCATCCTGCCCAATTCTCTCAAATCCGCATTAATTCCCTGGTTTGCAGGCATTCCAGAACGTACCGGCTACCTCGGCGAACAACGCTATGGCCTGATCAATGACCTGCGGCATCTGGAGCGTGATCGCCTGCCCCTGATGGGGCAGCGCTTTCTGGCCCTTGCCGCTCCTGCGCATGCTCCTACTCCGGCCCTTCCCTCTCCACGCTTGCGCGTTGATTTCACCAATCAGCAACGATTACTAAAAGAACGGGGGCTGACCCTCGACCGCCCCATAGCCATTCTGTGCCCTGGGGCTGAATTCGGTCCTGCCAAACGCTGGCCTACCGCACACTTCATCCAGGTCGCACGTTCCTGGATTGCAGACGGTTGGCAAGTCTGGCTCATGGGCTCCCCCAAAGACCGTGACATCGCCAACGTCATTGCCTCCGCACTTTCATCTCCACAGTGCCACCAACTCTGTGGCACGACCACACTGGCCGATGCCGTGGATCTGATGGCACTGGGTCAACGTGTCGTCACCAACGATTCCGGCTTGATGCACATGGCTGCCGCATTGGACCGACCGATGGCCGCCCTGTTTGGCTCATCCAGCCCCGAGTTCACCCCTCCCCTGTCTTCCGCCGCGCGGATATTCCATCTCAAACTCCCCTGTAGCCCCTGTTTTCAGCGTGAGTGCCCCTTGCACCATCTCAACTGTTTGAACCAACTCACCGCTGAAGCCGTCATGGCACACTTCAACACCCCACCAACTTCATAACAGCCCGCATCAACTCAATCCCGCTGAATAATATCCCCAATCCTGTCCGCAACGGATAGTCATAGCATTCGCTCAACCCCGCCCACCACCAGACAGCCCATCGATGGCCTCTCAATTCTGGAGGCATGCATACCTGATCACGCGTCTCACACGACACATCACAGCGCGTCAGAAAGGCGGTCCAAAACCATTGAGCTTCCTGTTCCGTCAAACCCCAGAGCCTACCTCGTTTCAGGATGCTCCCCCTCGCTTGCCATCAACCTTGCCATAACTCTTGATTTGGCGGGCCAACCAATCATTGGCATGGTCCAGTCGCCGCGCCATGAAACGCTGCGACTGCCCGGAAAATCCCGTATCTGCTCGGCCATGCCCGATCAGCGCAGACGCAATCTGGGGTACATGGCCCATCAGATAGGTCAAAATACTGGCCGTCACCACCAACAAGCAAGCCAGTGCCATACTGTCAGCCGGTGAGGCCCGAGACCAGACTGCTGATTGCCCAACCATCCATTGCTGGAGTAGCAGGAACACCGGTTTACTCATGATCAGCACGGTCACCGCTACGACCTGATAAAAACAAGCCACAAACAAAAATCTGATCCATCCCAAACAAATATCCCGAGTAGTCTCCCAGAGTAGCCATGGAATAAAAAACGGGCCCAGCGCCAACGCAATACCCGCCAACGCATTGCCCATGACGTGAATGATTGCCACCAATACCAACGCCACCAGAAATACTCCAAGCGCCACAAAAAGCAGACCCATGGTCACCAACCACCCTCCCAGTGCCGTCCAGAAAGCCGATGACAAGGGGGTTGACCCAGCCAGATATTGCCCTGGGCTGCTGATCATGCCATCCCACACCGTGGCTATCATGTTGGAAAATACGCTCCATGCCGTCACAAATCCCTGACTTTGTCCCTGCGGCCCTGCAATAGCCGTGATCACCGCCGCACAGCCCTGGTAAATCGCCTGGTAGAACACCAGGTCGTAAGCATCCAAAAACCAGCGCGTCAGCCCAGCCAAAAAAACAAACCGCAACAAACGTACCAACACCGCCGACACGTTATCTCCCAGCGTCGTCTCCAACAGAAAATTAACCGCCATCCAGGAAAATGTAAGCGCCAACAAAGAGCCGTAGAGACTGTCGGCCACCCCGATCAAGCGACTGTGTAATACACGTCCGCCATCAAGAAATGCTGTGGCCATTTGATCCACCAATGCCGGATTCAAGTCGATCACGGCTGGCCTCCGCCCATCGAACCAGCCGCTGACATCACCCCCCACCCCGAAGACAATTCATTTTGTGTCAAACGACCTTGCCATTGCTGGATCTTCTGGGCATCAGTCTGCAATCGCTGTTGTACCACCTGAGCCGCTGCCCCATTATTCTGTGCTTCATACTGCTGACGTGCCGCAACATTGGCTTGCGCGGTAGCAATCAAACCCATCAACTGATTATTTTGACCAGCCAACAGATTCAAATGCTGATTCACTGTCTGCAGACTTTGTTGCATCCCTGCAGCCGCAGGGATCTGCGTCTGCAGAGACTGAATCTGACCATAACTTGACCCCAATCCCTGCAATGTCCCCAGTTCCTGCTGCAAGGCTGCCCCCAACCCATGTCCCTGCGTCTGATTAAACTGTATCTCGTTCTGTAAAAAATTCTGTGGAGTCTGCTGTAGCAGAACCATTTGCTGTGCCTGACCGACCAAGCCCGCTTTCAGCACCTGAAGTTGTTGAGCAGTCTGGGACAGCGTGGCATACAGCGTTTGCGCGACGACCATCTGCTGGCTATAGGGCGTCAATACCTGCGCCATGACATTCTGTGGCAACGATCTCAGATTCTGTATTTGTAGAGCCAACTGCTGTAACTGCAGCAGATAAGCCATGAGTTGCTGCGCTGTCTGGCGCACTGCATTGGCGGCAGTCACTGCAGTCTCGATATGGTTGATGGGATCGTAGACCAGCATGCCAAACGCCTGAGTTACCCCCCACTCCATCAGCAACCAGAGCCCCATACCCGCGATGATTATGCGTTTCATCCTCTTCCTCCTGTCGAGCTTACCTCTTCAGCCAGTGCCAAAAAATATCCATCGGTACCAACCAATTCATCGCCGCTGACTTTTACCTGTTCATCAAAACAGCGTTGCGCCCGACTATCGGAACGCAACCAGGGCAATAATGCCTCTGAAAACCTGGCTTCCAGCAAGAGACACTCCGTGGGGGTATGCAATAGATAGTCCGCCTTTTGACGTGCGGTCACCAACAACTCAATCTGTGCTTCCAGCAACCCAAACTGGCTCTGATACAGTTCACGATGCACCCATGCTTGTGGATTGGGCAAAAAAATCCGGGTCGGGACATTATCGGCAATGGTCGAAAAAATATCAGACCCGGACAGATCATCCAGAGATTGCGTTGCCATGATCACAAAAGCCAGTTTTTTTGGCAGGGTCTTTAACCAGTCTCGGATACGCTGCATGAAACCTGGGTCATCCAGCATGAACCATGCTTCCTCAATATAAATCAGCATGGGAATACCAATCTGTTGCTCCAGCAATTGGTCTATGCGGTGAAAGACATACGACAGGAAAACACGTGCCAACACAGGCTGCCGCAGAATCTCGCCCATTTCAAAACAGTTGATGGATGACCAGTGCAAGTCATCTTCTTGGTGATCGAAATATCCCCCCCATACCCCTCCGCTTAACCAAGGCATCAGTTCTTCTACCAGCACTGTTGGCAATAGACCCGCGAGGCTACGCAAACAATGAAATTCTGGGGAAAGTGCCGCCAAATCTTCCAGAGCTTGACGCACACGATGATGTTCCATCGCCAGAAGGGGACGACCACGTGCGCTGAGTAACCCTTCCAACCACTGCGTCAGCCAGTCGCGCTCATCGGCATGTGTCACCCGATACAGGGGATTCAAGCGCATGCCCCCACTGCCTACCTGAAAACATTTACCGCCTTGCAACAAGGCGGGAATACGACAGGAACGATCCTTGTCGAAGATCACGGTATGCGCAGGATAATAGCGTTGAAACTGACTGATGATGAAATTGACCCATACCGACTTTCCCGAACGCGAGGGACCAACCACGAACGTATGAGCCAAATCATGATGATGCAAATTGAAAAAATATGGGCTACCCAAACGAGTTTGAAAGAGCGCCAATGCTGGGGATGGCTTGCCACGCTGTTGGGCCAGATAGCGATTTTCCGGATGTCCTGATGGTGTCGTACGCAAGGCACAAAGATCAGCCCAGTTGGCACTGCTCAAAAAATGCCAACGCACCAATTCTCCCCACTGCCCAGGAAGACTCCCTGACCAAGCCGAATTAAGATGCAAACGCTCCCTCAGCAGCAAAAAACCATGAATTCTGACCACCCGAGCCACCTGAGCCACCGCGTCATCCAGCACCTCCGGTCTATCCACCCACACCAACACCGTAACATTGACGTAGCCATAGAGTCGCTGTTCCGCTGTCATGTCCGTCAGTGCCTGGCGTGCCTCTGTAGCCGCCACCGCACGTCCGGTATCGCGCACCACACTCTCCTCCCCAGACAATGCCTCACGCACATAACTGAACCAGGATTTTTGCAGATTCAAATGAAATCGTTGCACGTCTTTCAGGTAGCGCTGCGCCTGATCGGTATCCAACAACCGAAACACTTGTGACAAGGTCAAAGCAACCGGTATACGCAAGATATCGTCCAGCATGCCTGGAAATGTCTGGGCTGGCCAAGCCTTGATCGTCAATGCAGCGCCGTAACGTGTCGCTTCGGGCCCACTACACTGCAAGTGCTCCCGCTCCACTTTCACGAAATCCTCACCCAGTGCACTATCCAAATATGCCCCTTCTGGCAAGGTTACCAATGGCTGAACAGGAGCACTGGGGGTTGCCATTTCCTGCAGAAATGACAATAATTCCGCCCCCTCCAGACGACGTGCTCCGAGTACCGGGATACGTTCAGCGAACTGATTCAGCAACTCCTCGAATTGCGCAATCCGCTTTTCCAAACTTGACCAACGAGGCGAGCGACTGTCATAGCGGGTATCCTGAAACCACGCTCGCAACCGTGCCAATGACCACGATTGCGTTTGCCGTCCTTCGGACCACAATACGCTGAGATAGTGACGGTTATCATAACAATGACAGGTCTGCCAGGATCTTCCGTATAGTTGATCCATGGCACGGCTACCCGGTTGGGAAAAATCGCCCGAACGATAAGGGGTAACCGAACGACGCAACACATTGCACCAGAGCGTACAACGCGAATCCAACCCGCGCAATGCTTGCTCAAGATCTGCTACAGCCCTATCCACAGCCAAAGGATCGAGGCTTTCCACCCAAATTCCTTTCAGCACATAACAGGCTAACAGCCCCCCATCCTTGTTGAGTACCACCCTCGGCGTAATCTGCAACAACCATGGCAAGATTTCTGCCAGGCTACGCGTGCCCTGCACCACCGTTCCACAACCGATACGTTTCACGCCATCACCCCATATCCCATTCCGTCGGGTCGCCGTCCACGGCGCTGGCGTGGATTAGCCCAAGGATCATAAGCATCTGCCTGTTGGTTGTAACGCACATAGATACGGCGCACCCAAGGATCCTCTGCGGTGATCTGGCGCATAAACAAATGAAACAGCAATGCCACCGGCAACCAGCCCCAAAAATGCAAATCTCCGACCAACGCGATGGCCAAGGTAATATTGACAATCGCAAACGGTTTCTCCACCCCCGCAATCAGTAAAGGTTCCCAAAGACAACGATAGCAGGGCGTTGACCTGCGCTCACCTGACCTCACAGACATCCGGGCATCACCACCCCTGGAAACAATGCCGTAATGATGCTGACCACCGACAAGGCACAGGACATCCCCAGCAACCAACTGGCGATACGTGCCACTACCCCACCCGTCTCGGAGTACATGAACATGATCCCGATCATGATCGTGGCCACCACCGACAACACTACGGCCACTTGCCCCTTGAGACTGCTGGCGACAGCACAAATCGGTCCTTCCCAAGGCATAGGGGTATACATCGCCATCGCCAAAGGCGCTATCCAGCACAATCCCCATACCCACCCTTGCCAGTACCGCTGCCGCAGGCACTTCCTTCCTTCAGGTCTTCCATCGATAGGTGCCATGGTCATATCCCTCCAGTTGTTGTAAATGATCAATACGACGAATGCCCCCCACGCGTGTCAGGTGAACGATGCCATGAATGGTTCTCACGATCTGTTGTGCAATGGCATCTTCTGCCCACCCCATACCGGCTTGCAGAACCAACTGAGCCAGGCGGTGCACCGCATCAAGAGCGTTGTTGGCATGCAAAGTCCCCAAACAACCATGGTGACCCGTATTCATGGCCTGTAAGAGATCGAAGGCTTCGGCACCACGAACTTCCCCCACGATGATTCGGTCAGGTCGAAAACGCAACGCCTGGCGCACAAGGTCACGCAATGTCACCTGACAAACCGGGTTCGCTTCAAAAATGACATGGTTGGGGATTTGAACCTGCAATTCACGGGTATCTTCGATCACCACTACCCGCTGTTCTTCAGGAACAAACGAGATCAATGAGTTCAGCAAAGCGGTCTTGCCACTGCCGGTACCCCCGCTGACCAGAAGATTTTTTGCGCTCATAACCCAGTCTGGTAGCGTTGCCCGTGTCGGCGAGCGTTCTGAACCGTCAATCGACCGGCACAATTCCGACTCCTGTGTTCCCAAAAAACTCTGTAAAGGAAAGACCACCGACCCGTGACGCCGGAAACATAGGGCAGGGCCTCGCACCGCCACCGGTGGCAACACCGCCGATAGACGCCAATCACGCCAAGCAAGGTCCACCATGATGGGATCCCCCGCCATCATCGATGCACGTCGTGACAGGGCCAACAAGGTATGGACCACCGTTCTCCCCGCCTGCCCTGAAAACGATACGCTCACGGGGGCCATGACTCCTGAACGCTCAACCCAGACATCATGAGGAGCGTTCACCATCACTTCGCGAACCGTCTCATCGCACAGCAAGCGACCCACGTCACCCAGTGCATCGTCCAGCAATTGATCCAAATAGCTCATATCCATGCCACCCATCATAATCATCACCCCCATGGGTTTTTAGGCAATCAGCAGCAAAATTGTGTGTTATTTGGATGACCAATCCTAATTGCGGTAGAGTGTGCACTCCATGAGACCAACCCATATCCATATCAACCTGACCCGCTTGCGTCACAACACGAGATTGGCACGCCAGTGCCATGGCGGATCATTGCTCGCCGTCGTGAAAGCCAACGCCTATGGTCACGGTGCTTCCGCTTGCGCCCGAGCACTGGTCGATCTGGTGGAAGGATTCGCAGTATCCAACCTCGACGAAGGCATCGAACTCCGGGAAGCCGGGATCACCCAACCGATCCTTCTCCTCGAAGGCGGCTTCGGTCCCGATGAACTGCCTCTCATTCGCCATCGACATCTGACCCCGGTAATCCACACACCCTGGCAAGCCGAGCAACTGTTGGGCGGGGTTTGTCCCGATCTGGATAGTGTGTGGCTCAAGATGGACAGCGGGATGCATCGCCTGGGCTTTTCCCCAGAATCCATCGCTCACTGGGTTCGGCGTTTCCAGCACCAGCACCCCGTGCCCATCGTCGTGATGAGCCATTTTGCCCATGCAGATGGCCGCACTCCCCATGCGCTGGATCCGGCTCTAAACGTTTTCCGCAAGGCCATCTCCGGATTGTCAGTAAGCACCAGCCTGGCCAATTCCGGTGCCCTGCTGGGCTATCCGGAAGCCCAGGGTGATTGGGCCAGACCAGGGTTGATGCTCTATGGACTCGATCCTTCCGGCTCCCAGCATCCTCCGCGCGCTCCCTTGTTGCCCGTCATGTCACTGCGCTCACAGGTATTTACCGAACGCTGGATTAGCCATGGCGAATTCGTGGGATACGGCGGTCTGTTTTGCGCCCAACGCCCCACCCGTGTAGGGGTCATCCCTTGTGGCTATGGGGACGGATATCCACGCAATGCTCCGCAAGGGACACCGGTACGCATTGGCCAACGAATCGTCCCGTTGATCGGCCGAGTTTCCATGGATATGCTCACGGTCGATCTCACCGATGCCCCCGAGGTACAACCCGGAAGCACCGTGGAACTCTGGGGCGATAACCCGAATGTCGGCGATCTGGCCCAGGCTTGTGGCACCATCGCCTATGAATTGATCTGTCAGGCCCGACGCGCACCACACCACTACCAGGATGAGTAATCTGCCCCCCGTGACACAGCCCCTCTCCGCCGTCTCCATCCATTCGCCTTTCTCCCCTCGCTGGTGGTCACGCAACTCTCACTTCCAAACTTTGTATGGCGCTTTGTTGTCTCCACGCATGACCGTTGACTGGAAGTCCGAACGCTGGGACACGCCAGATCAGGATTACCTGGATGTCTTCCGCTTATCTGCTTCCGATGATGCACCGGTACTGATTCTGCTCCACGGACTCGAAGGCAATGCCAACTCCCGCTATATTCGCCAGACGGCAGCATTGGCCCATCACCAGGGATGGGCTGTCGTGGCACCTCATTTTCGGGGCTGTGGTCCCCACTTCAACCAGGCCGCACGCCTCTATCACGCCGGAGACAGCACTGAACTTCAGTGGATTCTGGAACGCCTGCGTCAAGAGTTTCCCACCGTACCGCGCTATGCTGCCGGTTTTTCACTGGGGGGAAATCTGCTGATCAAATGGTTGGGCGAACAGGGGGAAAACGCTCAACACTGGGTCACCCGCTGTGCCGCCATCGCCACCCCCTTCGATCTGGTCCTGGTGGGGGATCACCTAGCCCGCGGATTTAACCGGTTATACACTCGAAATTTTCTGACCACCCTGAAAGCCAAGGCACGTGCCAAGGCACAGCAGTATCCAGGTCTGTTCGACTTATCGCGCACTTTGTCAGCCACGACCCTACGCCAGTTTGATGACCATTGCATGGCTCCCTTGCATGGTTTTCTGAATGCTCAGGACTATTGGACAAAAAGCAGTTGTCGCCCCTGGCTGAACCGGTTACATTGCCCGACATTATTGTTGCAATCAACCGATGATCCATTTATCCCACCCAACGCATTGCCCCTGCCTGCCGAACTGTCTCCGGATATCACATGGGATCTGCAACGCCACGGTGGACATGTCGGTTTTGTTGCTGACTCTCATGACACTCTCTGGATGGCACGTCGAATTCTCACTTTTCTTGACCCTGGCACTTCCCTTGGAGATCATATTATTGCAGAATGACCCGATTCATGTTTCAGGACTCTTTCCCCATGCTGCCATCCAAAACTCTGTTCAAAGCCTATGATATTCGTGGCATCGTCCATCAAACGCTGACCCCCGAAAGCGTCAGAGCAATTGGTCAAGCCATCGGTTCTGAGGCCAGAGAACGCGGCTTGAGCAATATCGCCATCGGGCGCGACGGACGACTCTCCGGACCACAGTTGAGTACTGCCCTGGCCGAGGGATTACAAAGTTGTGGACTGGCGGTTCTGGATGTGGGCATGGTGGCCACACCCATGCTTTACTTTGCGGCCCATACTTACGCCCATGGTTCAGGCGTAATGGTCACAGGTTCCCATAATCCACCGGAATACAATGGGCTGAAGATGATGCTCGGAGGGGAAACATTATCCGGTCCCACCATTCAAGGACTTTACGAGCGCTTGCAACAAGGACGTCTGGTCCGTGGCAACGGCAAAATCCGCTCCACTGACATCAGCGAAAACTACCTGAAGCAGATCACCCAAACCGTTCGTCTGACACGTCCGATGAGTCTGGTCGTGGACTGCGGCAATGGCATACCTGGACGCTTTGCGCCAGAATTGTTTCGCCGTTTGGGATGCCAGGTAGTAGAACTTTACTGTGATGTCGATGGTCATTTCCCCAATCATCACCCAGACCCCTCTCAACCCGAGAACTTGCAGGACTTGATTCAGGCTTTGCGTCAGGGCAGAGGGGAACTGGGTCTGGCATTCGATGGCGACGGAGATCGTCTGGGCGTAGTCACCCGCGACGGACAAATCATTTATCCCGATCGACAACTGATGTTGTTCTCTGCAGACGTGCTATCGCGCAACCCGGGGGCAGAAATCATTTTCGATGTCAAATGCACCCGCAATCTGTTTTCCTGGATTCGTCAACACGGCGGACAGCCGCTGCTCTGGAAAACCGGGCATTCCCTGATCAAAGCCAAAATGCGCGAAACGGGAGCCCTTCTGGCCGGCGAAATGAGCGGACATACTTTTTTCAAGGAACGCTGGTTTGGGTTTGATGATGGTCTCTATGCAGGAGCACGACTGCTGGAAATTCTCAGTCGGGACAGCGATCCCAGCGCCACCTTGTCGGCGCTTCCCGATGCCGTCAGCACCCCAGAATTGCAGATTCAACTACAGGAGGGAGAAAACTTTCACATCATCGCTGCCCTTCAGGAAAACAGCCACTTTCCTGACAGCCAAGAACGTATCACTCTTGATGGACTGCGCGTCGAATACACAGATGGCTTCGGGCTGGCGCGTTCCAGCAACACCACACCCGTTATCGTCCTGCGTTTCGAGGCAGACAATCCCATGGCTCTGACACGCATCCAGGATGATTTCAAACGAGAGATCCTGAAAATCAAACCCGATGCTGTTTTCCCCTATTGATTGATGTATCGGGACCCTACCCACTTGAAAATTTCCCGTTTTTACGACATGATGGCGGTCTGGCGGGTCTCCCCGCATTGCAGAGCGGTGAACCGGGTCAGGTCCGGAAGGAAGCAGCCACAATCGCATCCTGCAAGTGCCGGGGGTCAGGCTCGCCAGCCTTACTCTTCGATCTTTATCGTTCACTCTCATGAAATCTTGCTTACTTGCCGTGTCGCTCGTGACATCGTTGGCGGCTATTCTATTTTCAGTTTCATCAACAGCCTCAGAAACCGGGCTCTCTGTACAAACAGGGTATGGAAACCATACTTTCATGGAAGGTTTGGCACTCTCCCGTTCCTGGGATCAGCATTGGTTTCAGCAAGATGGCTGGGCACTGGGCGGCTACTGGGATGTCAGCGTTGGGCAATGGATTCCCCATGCCCAGACGGGGGGAAACCATGAAATCAATGATTACGGTATCACCCCCGTATTCCGCTATGCCCCCATCGAGGGGAACGGCGATTTCATCCCTTTTCTGGAAGCAGGCATCGGGGCTCATTATCTGGACCGCCCCGATGTCTACTCCGGACGCGACATGACCACCCACTTTCAGTTTGGCGATCATATTGGAGCTGGAATGACTCTGGGGCCCCAACACGACTGGGATGTCATGATGCGTTTTCAACATCTGTCCAATGGAGGCATGCAGAACCCCAATCCCGGCATCAATTTTGTACAACTACGCGTGTCACACTGGTTTTAGCATGACAAACCCCGCTACCCCACTGGTGTTGGCCAGAAAATGGCGACCACGCACCTTCGATGATATGGTGGGACAACACAGCGTCGTGCAAGCGTTGCGCCATGCCCTGAGAAGTGGTCGCCTGCATCAAGCATATCTGCTGACAGGGACACGCGGGGTAGGGAAAACCACGCTGGCGCGACTGATGGCCAAGGGTCTGAATTGTGACTCTGGCCCCACCGACGTACCCTGTGGTCAATGTTCCGCCTGCCTGGGAATCGAGCAGGGACGATTTGCCGATTTGCTGGAAGTCGATGCCGCCACCAATACACGCGTCGAAGAAATGCGTGAATTGCTGGAAAACACCCAGTACCTGCCCGTTTCAGGGCGTTTCAAGATTTATCTCATCGATGAAGTTCACATGCTTTCGCGCAGTGCCTTCAATGCCATGCTTAAAACACTGGAAGAACCGCCGCCCCACATCCAGTTCATCCTGGCCACCACTGACCCTCAAAAAGTTCCCATCACGGTCCTCTCACGTTGCCTACAATTCTCCCTGCGCCCCCTGTCACCCAACCTGATTATTGAACGTCTGCATCACGTATTGCTTCAAGAATCCCTCTCTTTCGAGGAGGCTGCCCTCACCCTACTGGCAGAAGCTGCCCAGGGCAGCCTCCGCGATGCCCTGAGTTTACTCGATCAGGCGCTTGCTTACGGCGCAGGGCAAGTGAGTCTGGATACCGTTCGTGACATGCTTGGCACCATTGAACAAGGCTCCTTGCTGCCATTGCTACAAGCATTGGCACAACACGACCTCGACACCTTGCTGTCACTGGCGGATGAAATGGCTGATCACAGCCTGTCATTTGATCTGGCCTTACAAAAACTGGCCGTTTTATTCCACGATTTGGCACTGCTACAAGCCGCCCCCCATGCACCCGCTTTGCAGGACAGCGCTCGTCAACTGCAACCCTGGATTACCCAATGGTCTGCCACAACCCTCCAACTGCTCTACCAGATTGTCGTACAGTCACGCCGCGACCTACCCTACGCACCTGACGAGCGGGCAGGTTTTCGCATGGCATTGTTGCGTCTGGTAGCTTTTCAACCAGATACTACCCCCTCCCTCCCCACCACTACTACTACAATCACCATTCCTCCCCCCCCGACTCTCTCTCACGCCCCACCTGCCAACCCCATGGCCATCGACGACTGGCCTGAACTGGTCGGTCGCCTCAAATCGTCTGGCATGGCTTACGAGTTGGCACGCCATGTCGAATGGCTGGGAACTCACCAGCATGTCATTAAATTGCGCCTGCCACAAAACCTGAAACACCTGTCAAATTATCAGGAACAACTGCGCACGGATCTCGAAGCTTTGCTGGACTGCGATCTACGCCTGCAACTGGAAATCGCCCCCACCACGACCAGCGTGGCCATCCATGAAGAACACCAGCAACAAACGGCACGAGCACAGGCACGCCAATCCCTGGAGCAGGACCCTTTCATCCAGCAGGCCCGTGACGTGCTCAAAGCGAGACTGGTAGAATCCACTCTTTCGCTCCGCAATCCCGACAACGACAAGGATGATCCATCATGATGAAAGGTGGCTTGGCCGGCCTCATGAAGCAGGCACAAAAGGTTCAGGAAAACATGCAACGCGCCCAGGAATCTCTGGCTCTCATCGACGTAGAAGGTCAGTCCGGCAACGGTACCCTCAAAATCATTGGTACAGCCAATCGCGACATACGACGTGTCTCGATCGATGAGTCCCTGATGCAGGATCGTGAAATGCTGGAAGACCTGTTACTGGTTGCTCTAAAAGATTTTAACCAGAAAATCGAATCCATCAGCCAGCAACAGATGGCTGGTGTGACTGGCGGTTTGGGTCTCCCCCCAGGGCTCAAGTTGCCGTTTTGACCTTCAGAAAATGAACCTCCAGCAACCTCTCTCAGCTCTGATCGATGCCTTGCGTATCCTGCCTGGCATCGGCCCAAAAACAGCTCAGCGCATGGCATTCCAGTTGCTACAACATCAACGCCATGGTGCTCAACGGTTGCTGGAAGCTCTCTCCCTCACCCTCAGCAAGGTAGGACATTGCACGCGTTGCAATAATTTTTCCACTGCATCCGTATGTGAACTCTGTGAGTCTACCGATCGAGATCCACGCCTGCTGTGCATCGTGGAAACCCCTACCGATCTGATCATGATGGAACAAACCGGTGCCTATCAGGGGTACTACTTTGTACTCATGGGTCATCTCTCTCCATTGGAGGGCATTGGTCCACAGGAAATCAATTTCCCCGGATTGGTGCGCCGTATCGACATGGGGGGAATAGAAGAAGTCATTCTCGCCACCAACCTTACTGCCGAAGGAGATGCGACAGCAGACGCACTGGCCGCCCTGTTGCGCCATCATCCCATACACTTGTCACGACTGGCCCGTGGGCTACCCGTCGGTGGCGAACTGGAATACAGCGATCGTGGCACGCTGGCACAAGCCTTTCGCGAACGTCGCCAGGCGATCAATTGATTTTTTAGGAGTTTTGCATGCTCGACATCCAACTATTGCGCAATGATGTAGCAGGAGTACTAGAACGTTTGGCCACACGCGGCTTCGTTGTGGACGCAACAGAATTTGAATACCTGGAAAACCAACGCAAAGATTTGCAAATGCGTACCCAGGCGCTACAAGCAGAACGCAATCAATTGGCCAAAACCATTGGACAACGAAAATCCCGTCAGGAAGATTGTACCCAGGAAGTCGATCGAGCCACAGGCGTAAATGCCGAACTGAACGGTCTGGAAATTCGCCTCAAGGAAGTACAGCAGAGTCTCGAGAACTGGTTGCTGCAACTCCCCAACCTTCCCCATGTTTCGGTACCCGTAGGCCGCGATGAGCAGGATAATGTCGAGTTGCGCCGCATCGGCACTCCGCCGGCATTCGACTTTCCGGTACGCGATCATGTCGAGTTGGGCGAAACCCTCGGCATGATGGATTTCAAGGCGGCCAGCAAACTGGCAGGAGCCCGCTTTTCAGTACTCAAGGGAGGGATTGCTCGCTTACACCGCGCTCTCGCCCAATTCATGCTGGATACGCATACCACCCGACATGGGTATACCGAAGCTTATGTCCCTTACCTGGCCAACCGGGAAACCCTGCGAGGGACGGGACAATTGCCCCGCTTTGAAGCCGATCTGTTCGCCGTGCCACGTGGCGATGACCCACATTACCTCATTCCTACAGCAGAGGTCCCGCTCACCAACCTGGTGCGCGACGAGATTCTCCGTGAAGAGCAATTGCCACTTCTCGTTACCGCTCATACCCCCTGCTTTCGCTCCGAGGCTGGTGCTTATGGAAAAGATGTGCGCGGACTGATCCGGCAGCATCAGTTCGACAAGGTGGAACTGGTCCAAATCGTCCATCCCCAGCAGTCCTATGAAGCGCTGGAAACCCTCACCAGCCATGCCGAACACATCCTGCAACTGCTCGAATTGCCTTACCGGGTGATCGTTCTGTGTACCGGGGATATGGGAGCCGGATCCTGCAAAACTTATGACATCGAAGTCTGGCTCCCCGCACAAAATACGTATCGGGAAATTTCTTCGTGTAGCAACTGCGAAGCCTTTCAGGCACGACGCTTGCAGGCACGTTTCCGCAACGAGCACGGCAAGACCGAACTGGTCCATACCCTGAATGGTTCGGGAGTCGCCGTTGGTCGCGCTCTGGTGGCGGTTCTCGAAAACTATCAGACGGCAAATGGCAGCATTCGCATCCCCACGGTTCTACAACCTTATATGGGGGGACTGACCCTCATCGGTGACTGAAGTCATGAAACACTTTACGGTCATCATTCCAGCAGGCGGAAGCGGACAACGTTTCGGCAGTCCACAACCCAAGCAGTTTGTTACCATTTCCGGCATTCCTTTGCTGCATCACACCCTGCGTATTTTCGAGTCATGCCCACGCATCTCCCGAATTCTCGTCGCCCTCTCTACGCCCGTGGATGTCCTACCCATCTCCTGGCCGTTTGACCCACCGCGCATCAGGGCAGTCTGCTGTGCCGGCGCTACCCGCGCCATCACCGTAGCCAATGCACTGGAGCATCTGGCCGCCGAGTTATCTTCTGAGGATTGGGTTCTCGTCCACGATGCGGCACGCCCGTGTTTGACCACCGAGGCACTGGAACGCCTGCTCGACCAACTGAGCACCGATACGGTAGGTGGATTGCTGGCCATTCCAGTCAGCGATACCCTGAAGCGGCAATCCTCGGAACAGCGGGTAGCCCAAACCATCGACCGGCAACAACTGTGGGCTGCCCAGACTCCCCAGATGTTCCGCTTCGCCCCTCTGCGACGTGCTTTGCAGCGTCATCCCGATGCCACTGATGAATCCTCCGCCATGGAGGCAGAAGGACTGGCACCTCGCCTGGTCCTCGGAGAAATCACCAACCTCAAGATCACCTATCCGGCTGATCTGCAACTGGCACAGATTCTATTGGAGGCACGCCATGCGCATCGGTCAGGGATTTGATGTTCATGCCCTGGTACCCGGGCGACGACTGATCATCGGGGGCGTGCATATTCCCCATGAACGAGGTCTGGCCGGACACTCAGATGCCGACGTACTGCTACACGCGATTTGTGATGCATTGCTGGGAGCTGCCGCTCTGGGTGACATTGGTCAGCATTTTCCCGATACCGACCCCACCTGGAAAAATGCCGATAGTCGACAACTGTTACGCCATGTCTATCAACTCGTGCGTGAACGCGGATATCGTGTGGGCAATCTGGATGCCACCATCATCGCACAGGCTCCTCGCATGGCCCCCCATCTCCCCACCATGCTGACCTACCTGAGCACCGATTTGAACTGTTCTCCGACATGCCTCAATCTCAAGGCCACTACCACCGAACAGTTGGGTTTTACTGGTCGAGGGGAAGGCATCGCAGCACAAGCCGTGTGCTTGCTGATAGATACCTGAAACTTCTTGATCAAGAGTGGTCGAGCAAATGTCCTAAACGTGTGCGTTTGGTTTCCAGATACCCTCGGCTGTCCTCATGTGCCGCCACCATTAACGGAATGCGCGCCTCAATCACAATACCAGCTTGCTCCAGTTGCTCGATTTTGTCGGGATTGTTTGTCAGCAGATGAATACGATCCATTCCCATCTCCCTGAGTATCTGGGCCGCCTCTTCATAGCGCCGTGCATCCACCGGTAACCCCAAGTGCAGATTGGCATCTACCGTATCCATGCCCTGATCCTGAAGTCGGTAGGCCGCCAATTTGGCAGCCAACCCAATACCACGCCCTTCATGGCCCCGCAGATAGATCAGTATCCCATGTGGCGCAGCTGCCAACAATTCCAAGGCACGCTCCAGTTGTGGTCCGCAGTCGCAACGCCGTGATGCCAAGACATCACCCGTCAGGCATTCCGAATGGATACGCACCAGTACCACGTCATCGGAAGGCCAGGTTCCATGACGTAATACTAAGTGCTCTTCGCCTTCACTGATAAAGACACGCGCCTCGAAATAGCCATAGGCCGTAGGCAGGCGCACCCAACCCTCTGGGTCAGTGGGATCCGTCATACTCAATTACACCACTCCAGAAAACTTAAAAACTTTCTTATCCCTCACCATTCTAACCCAACCGAGCACCAAACTCAGGCCTGCTTTGGGCGATGTCCAGGCAATAACCCCATGAATAACGCGCAACTCCAGGAAAATACCGGATCGACCCAAGGTTGCAGTAACCAGGGAAACGCCTTCCAGCAACGATCCTGTACCAATAGATGCCCCGCCACCTGAGCCAGCAATGCTCCCCCCAAACGAATCAACCAAGGGTAGCGCTCAAAGAGTCGCAACAACAAGTGACTACCCATCACAATAAATGGCACACTGGTCAGCAATCCCAGTACCAATAGCGTTTCATTGTGGTGTGCCAATGCTGCAAGCGACAACACATTGTCAAGACTCATCAGGAGGTCAGCAACCAGAATTATTCGCAAGGCTCTCCATCCCCCCCCTGCCGCCTCAGGAGCGTCCTGCTCCTGCTGCTGCCCTTCCTCCGTCACCAACCGGTAGGCCACCCATAACAATAGTCCGCCTCCCAATGCCGCCAATCCTGGTTTTTCCAACAACAGGGCAGCCACCCAGGTAAGGCCTATACGCAAAATCACCGCCGCCCCACTACCGCCCCAGACCGCCCAACGACGTTGCCGCATGGGCAACTGACGCGCAGCCAAAGCGATAATCGCCGCATTGTCTCCGCTCAACAACAAATTGACAGCGATAATCTGCCCCAATATTAGCCAGAAATCCGCACTCACAACTGCCTTCAAACTCCTACGGTCAGGATGATCTTACCGATATGCTGGCTGGATTCCATCAACGCATGAGCAGCGGCGGCATGCGACAGGGGAAAAGTCTGATGAACCACCGGCCGAATGCTCCCCGACTCCAATAATGGCCATACTTTCTCGCGCAAAGACTGGGCCACCTCCCCCTTGAACCCCGTGGAACGGGAACGCAGTGTGGAACCCGTAAACGTCAAACGTCTCCGCATCATATCCGCCAGATCGATCTGTCCTTTAGAGCCTCTCAGAAACGCAATCAATACCAAACGTCCATCTTCAGCCAATACCTTCTGTTCACGAGGAAGATAATCCCCTCCGACCATATCCAGGATCACATCAACCCCCCGGCCCTCAGTCAGTTGTCCGACAACCTCCACAAAATCCTCCTCGCGGTAGTTGATGGCACGTTCCGCCCCCAATGCTTCACAAGCAGCACATTTCTCAGTCGAACCAGCCGTTGCAAATACGCGACTCCCCAGGGCGTGAGCCAACTGTATCGCCGTAGTGCCGATTCCGCTCGTCCCTCCCTGAACCAACAAGGTTTCACCCGGCTTCAATCCTGCCCGGTCAAACACATTGCTCCAAACCGTAAACAAAGTCTCTGGCAGGGATGCCGCCATCACCGCATCAAACCCCCGGGGATAAGGCAAGCAGGTCAACGCAGGGGCCAGACAATACTGAGCATACCCTCCTCCCGCCACCAGCGCACAAACCTGGTCTCCTTCCTGCCACAAGGTCACCCCCTCACCGACTTCCACTACCTCCCCGGCCACTTCCAAACCTGGCAAATCAGAAGCCCCCGGTGGAGCCGGATAAAAGCCCGCGCGCTGGAAACAGTCGGGACGATTAACTCCGGCAGCCGCCACGCGAATCAATACTTCACCCGTTCCTGGATGGGGGATGACTCGCTGGACCCATTGCAAGACCTCCGGTCCTCCTGGTTGGCTGATTTCCACACAGTCCATTTGTCTGCCTTGTTCAAACATGTTGTGTCTCCCTTAAACGGTTCACGGCCTTGCATCATCTCGCGGAGGATAGCATGACTCTGGGCTATAATTGCACAATGAACCGAGTGGTTTCTCCCATTTTCACCCGCAATCATGGCTGGTCCACCCGCTGTACCCGCACCCGGGCATCGCGTACGCATTCCCTTTCTCCCACCCATGCCGGATCGTTGACCGAAGTACTACGACAACAGTGTCGGGACTTTCAGGTACGAATTCTGTTTGAGGGAATACAACACGCCAGCATCGATGAGTGCCGAAAACTCGGCTTGTCACATCCTGCTCGTGTCTGGACACGAAATGTACTATTGTGCGATGGTCAGCAACCACGAATCTACGCCCACAGTATTCTGCCGTTAACACGTACGACCCATACCCGTCTGTGGTTGCGCACATTGGGAACCAGGCCACTTGGAGATGTTTTGTTTACCCAACCGGGATTGCCGCGCAGTCCCCTGCATTATCAGCGGCTATCCTGTCATCACCGCCTGGTAAAATCAATCCGGCACTGGCCCCTGCATTTTCCCCTGCTGGCCCGTCGTTCCGTCTTCCTGATTCAGCACACCCCCCTGCTCGTCACAGAAGTATTTCTCGACGGCCACATTCTTCCTGTTTCCATCTTTTGATACCTTGCCTGAATATAGTCGCCTATTTCATAAATATCCGCTAGAATCTCACGGTCATGACCCTCTAAGACCTTTTATCGTCTACCGCCACCATGTCAGAAAAAGTCAAAGTCCTCGTGGTTGACGATCACGCAATCATACGAAAGGGTATCACCCAGTTATTGCGCGATACCGACGATATGGAGGTGATCGCCGAAGCTGATAACGGCACCGAAGCTCTGCGCCTCATCCGTGACCACGCCTACGATGTCATATTGCTGGACATCAGCATGCCAGGCGAACATGGACTGGATGTACTGATCAAGATCAAGGAAATCAAACCCCAACTGCCAGTTCTGATGTTGAGCATGTATCCGGAGGATCAATACGCCATCCGCTCCCTGAAAGCCGGGGCCTCCGGCTACATCAACAAACAGGATGCGCTGAACCAGATGATCATCGCCATTCGTCAGGTATCATCGGGACGCAAATACATCAGCAGCGAACTCGCCGTCCAGTTGGCAGAACATCTGACGCAACAAACCCAGGAACTCCCCCATCAAAACCTGTCTCATCGGGAATACCAGACGCTGTGCCTGATCGCTTCAGGAAAAAAACTCAGTGAAATCGCTGACACCATGATTCTGAGCGCAAAAACCGTCAGCGTCTATCGGGCCCGACTCCTGGAAAAGATGAAGATGCGTACCAATGCTGAACTCATCCATTACGCCATCACCCATCATCTGGTTCCCTGACATCAGGGGTGCAGTATACAATCTACCCGTGCATGACTGACATCCTGCCCAATGGAGTGATCTTGCTGAGATTCATGCACCGGGTAAATCCGGTTCGCGCTGATGCCATGATGAATCAACCACGCCTGCACAACCTCGACACGCTGTTGCGCCAAATGGTCCCATTGCCCCTGGGATATAGAACTATTGGCCAACATCAGTTTTTCCATATCCGCTACCGATAAAACTTGATCAAAACCGAGTCGGTTCTTCGGTTTTGGAAAGGTTTCTGCCTGATACACCTGTCCCAACCAGTGTGCGTACTCCTCCGCCGGCCAAGCCTCGGGGGACTGCTCTTCCCTTAACCGAGGGTTGGCTCGCCGTCGCGCCGCCAGAATTTTCTTCATAAGGATCTGGTGCTGCATAACGGGACCCTCCCGCTCACGATCAACACAACCAAGCAAGTCAAGCCGGGCCTGACCTTGGCTCTGTAATGAGTGCAATACGTCGGCCAAGCGACTTTGCTGCCCCTCTCCCAGCACCACACTACCGGGATCAAACGTCAGCCATGACACCGAATCACGGCGTTCAAGCCAGCGTTTCAACAAGGAAAAAGGAGATTCCAGAGCGTGCTCAAGCAACCGCACCATCGTCTTGGCCAGCACATCTCCCACAGAAAACTGTGGGTCGTTGAGCGATCCTTCAATAGGCAAATTGACCGTGATATTGCCTTGGGAATCCTTGAGCAGGGAAGCCGCCAACTCCACCGGAAAATGAGCCGCATTTGCACTGGACACTGGTTTTCCAAAGGTCAGTTGATTGAGGATCAGATGATTATCCGCATTGAGATGACCATCCTGGATACGATAGGTCACATCAAAACTCAACTTGCCACGCTCAATGTCATACCCCACGTATTTCCCCGAATAAGGGCTGAATATCGACAGATCCATACCCGATACCTGGGCATTCAGATCCATATTTACCATTGCAGACAGCGGATTGATGGCTCCCTTGATCATCAGTGGAGCCCCGTTGACCCGGCCACGCAAATCCACGACCGCCGCAGACCCTTGTTGTGAGGACAACCCAGTAATTCTCCCCCCCAGTCGGCTGAGATCTGCCTCAAACATGGGGTGAACGAACCTGTCCTTGTAATGAACTCGCCCACCCTGAAGGGTGATTTTATGGATTGAGACTGGAACGACCTTCCGGTTTTCCGGCCCCTGTTCCGCGGTACTCGCGGGCAAAGCATCCGCGCGACTCGAAAGAGAACTTCCGGAAACGGGATGGTTCGATGCCTGTTCCCGCTTTCCCAACAATTGGCTCAAATTCAGTGAACCATCTGGCATCAGCATCAAGCGCCCATAAAAATCGCTGATCGCTACCTGATTCATGGACAAGGCCAACGGCATGCCCTCAACATCCACACCCCCCAGGTAAAACGTTTTGCTCTTCCAGAGTAACTGAGCCCGTTCCGCATCACGCAATTCCAGGTCATCGATCTGCATCGAACCCTGGTACCGAATATGCCATGGCTGGTCGAGCCCCCCCCATGACAATTTCCCCTTCATGGCCAAATCCCCTTGATCTACCAGAATCCTGGCGTAAGACGTCACGTAACGTTGTGCCAACGCCAGGGGAATGCCCGTTGCAATAAGGTCGAGATTGCCCGCCCCAGTCAATCCAGTTAACGGCCCTGCCACCGAAAAGTGTCCCTCACGCCCTACTTTCCCCTGCACCTTCACCCGTACCACCCCACTGGTCTGTGGCCAGCGAAAGATACTCATCTCTCCCTGCAGGGATTCCAGTACCCCTCGCCATGGCTGTAACTGGCAAGATCGACGTTCCCCCTCGCAACCGATATTCAAAGAATGAAGTTTTATCCGGGGAGAAAGGGCCTGAACCGTCCACCCTCCCTTCTCCCCCGCTGTCGCAACACTCCGTTCCAGCGTCACCGACCACCCTCCCTGGACGAGCAGGTGCCAGTCGGGCCGTTTGCCAGATTTCAGCGCACTCGAAGCCTCCGTGAACTCCCACCCATCTCCCTCCCATGTCGCATTTTCCAGTGTCATGCGATGCGCATTGATCGTGGCATTTTGTACCACAATGCGTCCCTGTCCCAGGCTCAACCCATAATCTCCCAGCACCATACGCGATTCCGGCATGTTCAATGCCAGTCGTTGTAACACCGCCTGTATTTCTCCTCCTGGCTGTTCCTCCACCTCCAATCCCGCAGACAGCCCCACCGTTCCATTCACATTCCACGTAGAGTCCAACGACACGGGAGAAAACCACTGTTTAGGGTCCACCTCATCCCAATGGAGGTTTCCCCGCATCTTCCAGTGCGCCGCCCAAGGCTGGAGTTGGGCTTTCAAGCTCAGAGGAGCCTTGTCTACAACCATATTCAGTGTCAGATCCACCCACTGACCAGCATCGGAACGATGGGGGGACAATAGGGGCAAGGCCATATCAATCCGGTACAGCGTATGGTTCTGCCCCGTTTTCCGATCAACTACAGTAGCCTCTCCGTTGTTGATCCGGATATTTTCCACCAGCATCGGCAGGATGCCTCCCCCCCCTGACGACGAAGTGGCAAGCGTGGCCACATTCCATTGCCCATCTTCCGCACGTGCCAGATGGACACTAGGGCGATCCACTATGACGGAATCAAGCACCGGCATGCCATGCCATAGGGAGCGCCAGGACAGGACGACATCCAGTGCCCCGAAACCCAGTTCTTCCGTTTTTCCATCAGGTTCGTACAGATGCCCCTGCTCGATGCGCAGATGAAACGGGAAAGGAGTCACCTGAATACGTCCCAGTACCAGACGCTGACCATGATTTTCTGTCCAGAGCACTGCCTCACGCTGGATCAGTGGCGGTAGCCACCAGGCACTGGTTGCCATGCCGGCCAGAATCCCCAGCGTGATCCAGACCAGTGACAGAAACAACTTGCGCATGATCAGCTCTCTTTGAGCACCTGACCTATGGCATCCATTACCTGAACCTGCAAAGGAATCCCTTGGGCCACACTGCGACCCACCGTACAAAACTCCTCAAACTGCATCAGGATACGCTCAAGATGCCGGTATTCTCGCGCCTCGTACGGCAGTTTCAATACCACTCGCAATCCCAGCACCCGCAATCGCCCGACCGTATTCCGGCCAATCTCGGTCCAGCCCTCAGCCGCCAGTTTACCCTGGCTGTCGGGATTGAATTTGTGCAGGGCAAAATACAGCGCATCCACCATGCAATTGGCCACGGCCGCCGCCAGCAATTGTGCGGGAGTCGGCCCTCGACCAGCGCCCAGCGGGGGGCTTTCATCCCCCGTCCAGACCACCTCATCACCAAAACGCAGTGAAAAACAGAATCCCTCTTCCTGTGTCAGAAGGACGGCCGGCCTTCCCGCTTCCATTACTGTGGCTTCCCACCCATGTCAATGGGCTTTCCCTGCGCCAAACTGGTCACATAGGCGACCAAGTCATTCAGTTCCGTGCTGCCATACTCCGGAGGAGTCCCCTGCAGTGCCATGCCAGCGCACCCACGAACCTGATCCTGTAACGTCCATACCTTCCCTACTTTGGCCTTGTAGCGCGGAAAAATCGCAGCTGCATTGGTCAGGCTGGGAATGGGTTTTCCATCTGGCCTTTTGCCTGCTCCCACCCCGCCATTGAGGTGGCAAGTCTCGCAAACTGCTCCATTCCCGCCAAATGTCTCATGAGTAAACAGTTGCTTTCCCGATTGTATCGAACGAGTCAACTCAGGATCCATACCCCAACTCATGGCCGTTACCCCAAAGAAAAGCCCCAACATCATCACAACACCCCGTGCTTTGCCCTGTTTCATTTCACGCTCCTCCGTTCCCATCATGGACTGTAGTAGACTGGATGACTCATTGAACAGGATTCCGCCAGGAAAAATCACCCCCGGATCCGGTAACCGGACTTGTTTTCATGAAGCACAGAAAAAACCAAATCCTGATCACGCTGACCCTGCTCACTGTCATAGGGTTATGCTACCTCATATTCGGAAATCTGTTCTGGAATCCCGGCGATCTTCGTCAGCCTATAGGTACCCTCATCGACTAAATAAAACTCGCTTTGTTTCTACGACACAGAATATCCTGAGATTCTCAATTGGAGGTATATCCGAAACATGTCAAAGGTCTGTTCCATCGCTCAAAACTCCTAGAAATCAAGCCGTTTCAACACAGACTCCGAGAAAAATCGTACATCAAAAAAATATTAAACATTAATAATCATATGGTTGTAAATTTATCGGAGACGACTCATCAATCCAAATCACTTGTTTCAAAACCTGAGCGTTTGATTTTCAGCACGTTGCAATTTTCATTCACCACGCGTTGCAAACTCTCATCAAATCCGACAGCAGATTCAGCCTGAATCTCAACAGATATGGTGACTTTGACGCCAGGTTTGATCACGAACTGTTGTACCACCTCATCCACCAGATCGGAAAATTGTTTTTTTGCCAAAACAGGATCCAGTTCAATACTCCCATAAAATCGTTTCTTGACTGTTTTGGATAATGCGTTGGCATCTGGCGAATAAATGGGCTGGGCAACATCTTCGATTTTCGGCGGAACATCAGCAGCACCGGCAATACCAGGTTCAGCAGTCACTGGCTTCGGGCGCGCGGCTTCTTCCGCCATGCGCTGAGCCTCGGCGAAGCTGGCAGCAGTCGTCGGTTCAATCAACAGCAATGATGCGTCAAGAATCGGGGATGTGCGCTTGCCAAAGGAAAACCCGATATATCGCCCATCTTCTTTGCCATAAGCCAATCCAAAAAAATCCTTGCTTTCCACCCCGGCTGCCAGGGTTCGCTGAAAAACCTCATCATTTTTGAGACGTGGCAAATAGAGTTGCTGGCAGGTTTGTTGCCAGACATTCAGCGCGCCAATTTCCCTGACATCAGTTTTCCAGAACCAGTTTTTGAGCATGGCATTCAGATGAACCGGTGCCCATTCGGTTATCAGCAACTCGTTTTCTTTCAACACACGTTCAATTTCAGAAGACAAGCCAGGCGAACCCGCATTCAGCAAAAAGGCTTCCCAGCGTATTTCTGACAATCCTTTGCCGGGCACGGCTTCCTGCATAGGTGCCAACAACCATTTCCAGGTTTCGCGGAGCATGCGCCTCAAGCCGTCATTGGCCGCTTCCAGACTGTTGGTGGCTTGGCGCACCTGAAACTGGTCCAGGTTCAGTTTCATTTCCTTGCTGTCATTCACGATGGATTGCCAGGCCAGCATGGAACGCACCTGATCTTTCAACCGGCTCACACTGTCATGGTCGGCCGCCAGAAAAATCAGCCGGTTTTGTTTGAAACGAGGTTGATCGCCACGTTTCTTCAATATCTCAAGAGCGTGATCCGTGGCAACACTTTGCCCAGCGCGGCTGTAACCCGCATCCGGTGGCAACACGACTAGTCGTAATTGCCCATCATCCGGCACATCGCTACTGGCCGTGAAAATATGCGTTCCAGCAAACACACTGCTGGCAAAAGATTTCTGTACCCGGTCCCGAATGGCGGGATACACGTCTTCCTTGTCATGGAAACGACGTTTGCGTTCTTCCATTTCTCGACGCAAATTCGGGCGGGTATCAAACCAGAAACGGTTGTTGCCACTGTTCAAATAGTGCAGGCGGTCACCCAGCCGACGCAGCGCATCCTTGTAAACGCCAACCTGCTGGCCCGGTTGCGCCACACCCAGAGTCACCCGTTCCAGTTCAACGCCACGCACCATCTGGTTGGCGGTACTGGGCGCGCTGCCGAGAAAAATTGTCCGTGCCGAACGACGGCAGGCCTGAACACTACCCAAGCGGGTATCCTGATTCTCGATTTCTGTGGTTTCGGCACGTTCGCCGTCCACATCACGCTCGACCACCGGGTCCCAACCCTGCGGCAAATAATAAAGCACCTCATTGCGCGTTTCTGCATCTGCCAGCGGGAAGCTGCCCGGCATGATGAGCGGGTCTTTGTCGTTATCCTTCCACAAGCGATGAATGACTTTGGCCATCAACTTCAACACACCACGGGTGCGCTGAAAATTATCCAGCGACGACCAATCTTCATACAACCGATCAAATACTTCTGGATGAATCGGGTAAGCCTGCATCAAGCGGTCAAAATAGCGGCTTTCCTGTGTTTCACGCGGGAAGTCTGCGCTGTTGGCCGTGTAATAATCCGCAAACGACCGACACACCGATTCAGATGCCAACTTGTCGGAAATTGAAGCAAACAATCGGCGGCGAACAATTTCAAAGGCTTCTTCGGTGCCCACCGGCTTCCACAAGGCTTGGACGCGACCAAAATAATGTGCCAGCGCTTCCAGTGCTTTCACGCCGCGCTGACTGCCAGCCTCCTTGTCGGATTCCGGCAACGAAGCCAATAACACCGCTGTCGGCACCGCTTTCAACGCTTCGGTCAATGCCTGGACAAAACTCAAATTCGAATCAAATGTGCCGCCGGTCAGCGATTTGCCTTCTTCAAACTGGCGCACATACGCCACCAACTCATCAATCAGGATCACACAGGGCGCATAACGGACCAGCAGCGTTTCCAGCACAGCCTTGCCAGGCGACGTGCCCGAAGCATCCGCCTCTGCCACCAGCGCATACCCATCCGCCTTACCCAACTGCCAGGCCAAATCACCCCACAAGGTCCTTATTGTCAGGCCATCACGCTGTTGTGGTTGATTGGGTGAGGATTTGATGCCATCCAGCACGGCCACCTTTGCGCGCGGCAGTTCGGTTACCCCTGCCGCATCCAGAATGGCCGATACGCCCGGCATTTCGCTGGCGGCAACGCGCCCGCCCGCCAGATGCCAAACGGCCAGCATGGTGTGCGTCTTGCCGCCACCAAACGCGGTCTGCAACTGAATGACCGGGTCACCGCCACGGCCTGCCAGACGCTTGACCACGGAATCCAGCAGCAAGCGCATGCCTTCGGTAATGAAAGTGCGCTGAAAAAACAGACTTGGGTTTTGATATTCTAGCGTTGCTGTACCCGCATGAACCCGTGACAGGTCGGCTGCAAACTCGGATTGCAGAAAAGTGCCTTTGAGCACGTCTTCATGCGGAACGGCAATTTCACGCCAGGGTTTCAGGCTCACGTTTCTTCTCCACTTTCTTCAGGCGCTGCTGGTAGTCCATCAACTGTTACCCGCTCTCTTGCACGCAATACCGCCTGGTGCAATTGCGCTTGCAGTATTTTCATATCGGGTATTTTATCCAGATACTCCGCCACGCGAATATTGGCGCTGCCAAGATCAAGCAATTCAACTTGCTCGCTGTTCGCCCCTGCACACAAAATCAGGCCAATCGGTGATTCTTCTCCTGCTGACCGGTCGTATTTATCCAGCCAGCGCAGATACAATTCCATCTGGCCTTTGTGGGCGGGTGCAAACTTTTCCAGTTTCAACTCCACAGCCACCAGTCGGCGCAAATGACGATGGTAGAACAGCAGATCAAGGTAAAAATCATCATCCCCCACGCTGATGCGTTTTTGCCGCGCAACAAAGGTAAACCCGACCCCCAGTTCGAGCAGAAAACGCTCCATGTCGCGCAAGATGGCTGCCTCCAGATCGCGTTCGCTGTAACCATCCTCCAACCCGAGGAAGTCCAGCATATAAGGGTCGCGAAACACCATGTCTGGCGTCATCTGGCCACCCGCGCGCAGATGACTGATTTCGGCCTGCACCACAGCTTCCGGTTTTTTCGAGATGGCTGTACGCAGGTACAATTGCCCGGCAATGCGTTCCCGCAAAGTACGCACGCTCCAATGCTCGATGCGGCACATCTCGGCATAAAACTCGCGTTCCAGCGGTTTTTTCAGTGACAGGATTTCAACAAAATGGCTCCAGCTCAATTGTCGCGCCAGTGTGGCGACAATCTGCTCGTCAGGGAACACCTCAGAAAACTGCACCATGCGCCTCAAACTGCGCAAACCGAAGCTCTTGCCATAATCACGCACCAATTGTGTCGACAGCGTCGACACAATCTGTTCACCGTACTCTGCGCGCTGCCCGCCCAATATTTCCCGGTTGATCCGTTCCCCCAGTTTCCAGTACAGCAGGGTCAAGGTGCTGTTGGCCGTCTGGGCGACATGCTGGCGTGCCTGTTCGATCAGACCACGCAGTTCAATCAGCAACGCCGTATCGGTTTTCAAGATATCCGTCATGTCACAGTTCCAGCTTGCCCTGCGAACCAACAATACCTGCATCCGCTGAAGCCTGTTCAATACCCGACCATGCGGCGACCAGTTCATTATACGCGCGGGCATCTTCTGCCCAGCCCTTGCGTTCACATAAGGTATAGAGCCGATAAGCCAATGAACGTATGGGTTCAGCACGATCCGGCATGCGCGCCAACAGGCTGCCAGCGGCGGTTTCGCCGTCCTGATTCAATGCGCGGATGAGTTGATGCAGCGCTTCCCAGACCGGCAATTTGGCATCTTGGTCGGGTGACCAGTCCCGAGGCATTTCAGACCACTTCAACAGGCGCAATTCGCCTTTGCCCGCGTCCACCACACCGCTGGCCTGCAATCCGCCCACGCTGGTGCCTTTGGCACGCGCCAGCACATCGGCTTCACCGTATTTGCCGGTAGCCCAGCCTTGCTGTTCAAACCAGTGCAAGCAAAACTGGGTATCGTGATCAAAGTCGTCTTCAGCCAGAAAGCGGTTGATGAGTTGCAGCGCCGTGCGCACGCTCATGGGTGAGCCATCGGCTTCCAGCACGGCGGCATACTGGCTGAAAATCGCCATGCCGGGGCCAATGATGGCCTGACTCAAATCCACCGGAGCCACCGGCGAATTCACCCCGCCGCGCGTCATATCGATCAGCGCATCGGGCAACACCGCATTCAGTTCGCGTAGAAATTCACGACGGGAGACGGTAGCAGCATCTGCAGCGCGCTTGCGACAGACCAGCACGATGCTGGATGCAAGGGCGTTGGTGCCAGCGCCTATCATCCGGTTACCAAGCTCCGTTCGCATCGGCCAAGTGCCGGTAAGCGCAAAACCGGCTTCCAGCACGGCTTGCAAAAAGGTTTCCCAGCCGGTACTCGACGTGCCCGCCTCGGTCTGGGTTTCGCTCTGCTTGAAGGCGTAGTAAATGGTCACCGGGAAAGCCGGGTGCGCCTGTTGCGCCAGATTGTGCATGGCGCGGGTCATGCCATCCAGAAAGAACTTCTCGGCTTCGGTTTTACCACCATGCCGATAAGGCGTAGCCACCAATTCTTCCGCTTTCGGCACAGCCATGGTGGCATACAGCCCAGGGTAAATCTCTTTCAAAGAACGGCGCAACCAGACATAAAAGAAATCTGATAAGTCTGCGTAGCCAATGTTATCGTAGTAAGGCGGGTCAGAAGAAACCACTTTATTTGCTGAAATGACCTGCGATTGCGCATCAGCTTGGGTGGCGATACCTGGCTTGCTGGCTGGCTTATTCGCAAGGGCCTTCCATGACCAATCTACCATTGCCATCCAATTACCCGTTGAATCACACATGGGATTTGCCTCGGCAAAATCCCAAGTCATAGGTATCGCTTGACGTCCAAACGTGTTGCGCATTTTCTCACCTGAATTGTGCCAAGTACAAATTGACGACCAGTAATCTGAGCACTTATCAAGAGAAAACGCCAAATACACGCCCACTGCCTGCGCATACGCCAGCGCGCCCATCCCACCCGCATCCAGCCCCACGCCATCATCCGGCATGCCTGCCGCTACGGCATCCTGACGGCATTTTTCAATGGCATCCAGAACCAGATCAGAAAACGTGGTCAATGCCACCAGTTGGCGGGGGGTGAAAAGTTCAGCCCATTTGGTCATGCCGTATTCTTGTATGCGGAAACCAAGTGCCCGCGCAGGCAGATCCGTTTCAGGCTTCCATTCGGATTGCGCTTGCTTCGCAATGGCTTCGTGTTCAGTACTCGGTGCAATATAGATGCGGCCTCGTGCGCCTTCTGCGACAACAGCCATTAGGCGTTGCCCCATGCGCCCGGCCTTAGCTTCCTTACGACAGTAATCGAAAGGAATGGGTGTACCAGATAACAAGCAAAGGAACGGCTTGCCGCTGCTACCTGCTTTGGTTCCATTCTTTGCTTCCTCCGGCGGCACACCCACCTTCACCGTAAAGCGATAACCATCACCCTCAACCACCGGCTCCACCCAGGCTTCCTTGCCGGCTTTGCTGCTAAGGACGAATGTCGAAGCGAGCGGCACATCGACATGGCTGAATACTGGGTTGGGGCTTTTCACCGTGCGCGCCCATAACCAGGCGATCACGGTCAGTTGTTGCCCGACATATTCTTTCAGGTCGGGGCGCTCTATCGCCATGGCCGCAGTGATTTCCACCTTCGGGTACAAATGCCCGATGCGCGCCTGCGCCTGTTCGCGCATCCACGCGCCATAACGCCGCACGTCTTCCGCCAGTCCGCGCGCACCCTGCCAGTCCGCACTGAGTGTGTCTTGCCGGTCATCAGACAACCTGGGCCCCACTGGCGCACTACCAGCAAATTTCGGCGGAATCTCGATCATCGCCTTGTTTATGGTCACCGCCACCGGGTTCAAATCACTGGCGTAACTTTCCAGCCCAAGCCGTTGTGCTTCCAGCGGCAACGCACCGCCGCCCGCGAAAGGGTCATGAAACGCCGGCAACTGATCCGGGTTAAATAACTCCGCAGCCTGCGGGTGATCCTTGTTCAACTCACAGGTTTCCCGCCACGAACGGCGGATTTCAGCGCGCGCCCGTTCCAGCACTTCCTCATTGGTGGTGTTTTCCCACAGCACCAGGTCTTCGATGATCTTGAACAAACGCTCACGCTCAAGCGCAGCTTTCTCCTTGTTCACGCCATACTTGAAACCGCCACCCTGCTGATAACCGGGGTCGTTCACCATCTGCGCGAAGATTACTGCCCGTGCAGCCGCCAGCGGTCGACGCGCCCACCATAGGTGCAGCGTGCTTGGGTGGCCGTGGCGGATGGATTTTTCACGCGCCGCAGCGGCGTTGATGGCATCGAGCGGCAGGGCGACTTCGATGAGTTTTCTTGGGATTTTGATTGTATGGCTCACTGAGCATTCTCTGCATTACAACACTGTTGCCAGAATATGGCGATATGGGGCTTGCTGCAAAAATGAAGAACTGGCAGGAGGATTGGACTGTAAAATAGCCAAAGCATTTCCTAACCAACGCTTACGCTCATCAACCAAATTGGAATCATTGTTCAGTCCAAGCATGTCACGGGTTTGATTGGCATCGTGCTTCTGTCTGCGCGTCAAGCCCAAAACAGGTTCAATGGTGCCGTTGGTCGAAAGCAACCATTTTGCATTGCAGCCAATGCCAGGCTCGATAGGCAACAAACCACCTTTCTTTTTCTGGCCACAGGTTCTTGAATTAATGCAGCTATGCGCGAGATTGCTGTATTCAAAGCAAAGCTGTGGATATGCGTGTTTTCCAGCCTTCGGCTTGATGTGATCTAGCTGTCCAGCATTGGCTGCGAGTTGGCATTCACAATAAGCGCACAACCCATCCTGATCCTGATTCAGATCAGCTTTGACAACTGACTTTATCGACCCGAATGTAGGGCTATCAAAATCTGAAACCGCAATATTTTGATTGATCGAAACAAAATTTGTCAAAGCCGGGGTGGGAATCAAGCGATGCTGGAGCTCAACCATGCTCAACCTGCCTTATCTGTTCTGCGCGCTGCGAGAAAGCGCCAAGTCACCAAATCACTCTCATGAATCTGGTAACCAGCTTGATCGAGCGTAGCGCGGAGCGTTTGAGCCTCATCGGTGTTTTCTCGACCTGAACGCACAAGTTGCTCAAATTCGCGAATGGTTTCCTGTAAAGGCATGGCTGGTTCTCGATGCGTACCCATAACCTTGGCCAAAGCATCACCCGATTCATGTGCCAAAGGGCTAAAATCTGGCATAATAGCGCGACTACCGAGTTGATCTTGATAAAGAACTCGAATGTTTTCACGCCGAACTGTGCTCAAAACCTGCGGGCTGTGGGTGGTCACAATAAACTGAACATTGGGAAATGTTTTGGTCAAATTCGGTAAAACTGTTTGTTGCCACGCCGGATGAAGGTGTAGTTCGATTTCATCAATGACCACAATTCCATGGCCTTGCAATGGGTCAGCCATGGCTGGATTGAGCATGTGCATGCGCCGCACCATATCAATTACCATGCCAGTAATAACTTTTTGCCCATCAGACAAAAGATCAATGTCAACCCATTCGGATTGTTCCTGAATTTGAATTTCCACTACCGACCTACCGCTGGAATAATTCATTCTCAATCCAGATGCTGCCCCCCGCTCGTCCAACCTGAAATTACGCAAAGCGAGATCAATTGCATTCAGATCAATTATCGCCCGAGATGTATTTGAAATAGCCGCGTTGTACGACAGTTCAAACCATTTAAAAATCCCATAAAAACTCGTTCTCAAACTCAAGCAATCCGAATATGCACGATATCGATCGTAAATATTCAGAGTCGTTTCTTTGTCCACTTTGCTAGATATCCATGTTCTTCCAACTGAAAAATAGACAAAAATGGGTAGCTCGATCGGATATGCAGCATTTACGCGACGATACATATCAGCTAATTGCCGGACATCACCCAGTGATGATTTGGCATTATCAGCCCTGCCTGGCGCAGATTTAGCCAAGCAATATTCATACACTCCGTCACAGCCATCAAACTCAAATGTGGTGCATGTTTTTGAATAATCGGCTCCAATACGAATATCACTATCAGTCAACGAAACACCATTTCTTCCTTCTGCTTCCAGCCCTGCCTTTATCCAGGTTAGGGCTTTTATGACTGCATCAAGAATACTTGTCTTCCCAGCAGCGTTTACACCTACCAGCACCGTCAAATTTTTCTCAAAGTGAATTCGTAGCTCTTCGAATTTTTTGTAGTCATATAATTTCAATTCTTTGAGTTTGAGTCCCGGTACGACCCCATTTTTACCAGAAAGGATATCTCGACATTGAACCAACAAAGCTTCAGCCTCATCCTGGTTATTCTCGTTTACCGCATTCCGATAGCGTTGAAATATCCTGGACAAATCATTCTGTAATTTCCGGTTTGTACTCAAGCCTATGCCTCCTTGATTCTTTGCATCGTTACCAACCCGTACTTTCGTTCCAAAGCACGGCAAAATTCTGGTTCGATGTGTTTCGCAAAAGCCCACAAACCTTTAAGGTGAGCGATGTCTTCAACTTTCTCCAGTTCACCCATCTTGAACTGATGCACCAAATGCTTGATATATCGTTTGCGTTCCCGCCCGATTGACAATTTTCCTGTGCTAGCCAACGTAATGCCCGTCACATGTCGATTGTACCTTTTGGATGAAAACACGGTTTTGATGCGATTGACACGCAGTTGATAATTCTTGCCAGTTAATTTCTCTTTCAACAGTTTCTGAACCTGTTTTGGTATTTTCTCCAGCACGTTAGGCATGTTGGTAGAAAACGTCAGATCATCCGCGTATCGGGTATAAACAATCCGCTCCGTGTCACAGAATTCAGTCAGTGCCTGATCAAAATGATACAAGCAGAAATTGGAAACCATTGGGGATGTCGGCGCGCCAACACTCAACACCAATTTCCCACCCCGTCTTTGACTTGGGCACCAGAACAGCAATTGGTTGATCAGACCAACATCAGTTTCGTCCAATGAGGGCAAATCAGCAAATGATTGCCACACACTACAAAACAATGCCGGCTTGATGGAATTGAAAAAATTTTCCAGATCCATTCGCAACAAAAACTTCTGTTTCAGATGTGCTTCCGCATTTTCCTTGATGCTCTGTCCTTTTCGATAAGCCATGGCCGCAGAATGAACTGGCAAAGAAAAATTATCCAGAAATGTACGCTGGTATCGTTGGAGTTCGCGCGATGGCTGTGCAATGACCCGGAAACCTTGCGTTCTTTTCGGGATTTTGAAAACGCAATATTTTCTGGCAGCGTCCCGCAAAAACGCCTCAACCACTTTCGGGCTAGGTTTGTCATCCAACTTGCTTGCCAGGAGTCCAACCACATCCATCCACTTGCACCCCATAGAAAAAAAGCCCAAGAGGACTTGGGCTTTGCTCTTTACTCAGAGGCCGCGATCCCGTCGCAACTAAATAGCGAGGAACGAGCACTTAGTTGCGATGGGATCGCAACGAATGTCGTTCGATAAATTACAGTCTGGCTTAACACCCGACTAGACAAAATAACTGTCCAAAACTAAAGAGCCTTGACATTCTAACGCGGAATCAGCGCACATGGTAGCATTCACGCCAACAAACAAGCAGATACTGCTTGACACATCGCTTGGTCAGCAAAAATGCAACCCCTAACCCCGCCGGAGATCGCATCTCCGGCCCGACGCCTCCTTCGGGAGGCGTTTCTTTTTGTGCAGCGCTGCCATCAACAACTTGTCCTCGCTGTTGCCTTCGCCAACAGTGCATCCAGATCCATGTTGATGCTGGTCACTGCCCAATCGGGTTCCTGAGTGAACGGTCGGGTGACATAAAATGGCCCATCATACCCTTCTCCATCCACCAGCACGATGGCAAGGATGAATTTATCCTGCTGGTTCAATCCATACAGGATTTCGTTGCGGGTAACCGTGATGGTGGTTTGCCCTTTCGCGCGGCCTTTGACTTCAATGTGGCGCACATCAGGCAATTTACCATCCACGGCTTTGGGCAGACTGGTCACGTCCCAGCCGCATTTTTGTGCGGATACATCTACCACTTCGTGCCCTTGTGCCCGTTCGGCATTCATGACCGCTTGCATGGCGATCATTTCAATGCGGCTGCGGGCAACCGCATCCGCCGACCAGCCTGATTGCCCCTTGCGTTGTGCCAGCAAGCCCGCCGGGATGACCAGCGCACCACCCACCACGACGGGTGTTGCTGAAACGATATGGCGCATGGCCATCAGTTCTTTTTTGCGCGATTCCAGTCGAGCGGTCAGTTCGTCAATGGTGCGACGAACGTTTTCCAGATTCAGACGCACATCCTTGCCAGCAGCCATGTCGTCTCGAAATTTAATATACCGATCCTGCCAGTAGTTGATCTCTTTGACCAATCGTTCTTGGACTGCTGCCAGGGTTTTATCGACTGAATGCTCACGCCGTGTACGAACTTCTGCAAAATGCTCTGGTACCAGATGCGTGGACGCTTGTGCCAAAGCCTGCTGTTCAAGATTCTGGGTAATCCATGGCGCGTTGAGCACATCCTGTATCAATGCCATATCAGCCGTATCGACAGCTTCCAGATCAAGATGCGGTGCCCAGCCTGCATTGCTGGCTGTGCCTTGCGGATCAATGGCAACAAACTGCATGCGGCGCGACACAATCCGCTCTGGCTCAATACCTTCCCTGACCGTGTGGTCAACGATGAACATCACTTTCGGGATGACTCCCATGTCGCTGACGTCCACCAGCACCGCACCCTGCTTCAATTTACTGCGATGCTGTTCCATGACCAGATCCGTCACCGACTGCATCAGCGGATGGGCTGGGTGCAAAAGGCTGGCCATGGGTGCACCAACCCGGCCCGTCAAGCGCACATACTGTTTCTCGAAACAAACACGTTCGTATTTGCGCAACACAGGATCAAGGCTGCGCCGATCCCGACCCGTTATCTGGCGATCACGCTCCCGAATGCTGGCTGGCACATGGGTAATTTCATAACGACCTGCTTCACGCGGGCGCAATTCACCGCCAAGTTGCTGAAAAGCGTGTCCAAAGAATGATTTGATGAAATAAGGCTGCAACTTGCGGGCTTCGGCTTTTTCCATTTCTTCCTTGACCGCAAACAGGCGCTTTTCGTCCATCACTTCTTCACACAATGCGTTGCGTTCGATAATGTCTTTCAGGTGCTTCGTATCAAGCACCCCTTCAACTATTGTGAGCAGCTTCGCTTGCACTTCGGGATCTGCGCCATAACGGATGGCCTCAATCAGCAAATCCTTGAGGCTTTTGTCTTCGAAAACTTCGCCGAGAATATCAAAAACTCGCCCACCCAGTGCTGCGCGTTCGACTTCGAGTTTTTCAAATAAACGTTGAAATACATCGCCTTCGCGGGTTTCTTTGGCTACCATGTTCCACAGATGGCAAACTTCCGTCTGACCAATACGGTGAATGCGACCAAAGCGTTGTTCCAGCCGGTTCGGATTCCACGGCAGGTCGTAATTGACCATCAGGTTGGCATTCTGCAGATTGACGCCTTCACCAGCGGCATCAGTAGCCAACAATACCCGCACTTCATGGTCATTGCGGAACAATTCCTGCACTTTGCGGCGTTCTTCGCGTTTGACACCCCCATGGATCATGGCCACCGCATTGATATTGCCCAGCAGATTGCCAATTTTCACAGCCAAATAATTCAGCGTGTCACGGTGTTCGGTAAAAATGATGATCTTGCGTTGCCGTCCATCCGCATCACGCATCTCGGGCGTGTTTTGCAGCAGGTTGGACATTTCGTCCCATTTTTTGTCTTTATCAGAATTCAGAACCCGCCGCGCCTGTTCTTCCAGCCCTTCCAGGATCACGATTTCCGCTTCCAGTTCCTGTATGGTTTGTGCTGCAGTGGCCTGATCGACGACCGCTTCTTCCAGGTTTTCATAATCCTCAGGCGGCAGGCTGTCATCTGCGTCCCAGATATCATCTGGAATGCTGACACCCGCCAGGGACATGGACTCACCCAATGACTGCCCGCGTTGCCTGAGCCTTTCTTCTTCAACCCGTCGGGTCAATTTCTGCCGACGCCGTTTCAAAGACTGGTAAATTGCCTCTGGACTGGAAGCCAGCCGACGTTGCAACGCTGTCAAAGCGAATCCCACGGTGCCTTTGCGCCCGCCATCAGCCAATTGGTCGGCTCTGGCAAATTCTGTCTTGACATAATCCGTCACTGCGCCATACAACGCGGCTTCCGCATCAGACAATTGATAATTCGCCGTGCGAGCGCGACGCTCAGGAAAAAGGGGCGTGCCATCAAACTTGAGCAGGTCCTCTTTCACCATGCGGCGCATCAAATCATTCACATCAACCTTGTGCGCACCATCACGGAATTTGCCATAAAAACGGTCGGAATCGAGCAAAGACATGAACAACTGAAAGTCTTCTTCCTTGCCGTTGTGCGGTGTTGCCGTCATCAGCAGAAAATGCCGGGTGATTGAACCCAACAATTCACCCAACTGAAAACGCTTGGTCTTGTTGACCTTGTTGCCAAAGTAACTGGCTGAAAGTTTGTGGGCTTCATCCACCACGATCAAATCCCAGTGCGATAGACCCAGTTTTTGCTGTAAGTCGTCGTTGCGTGCCAGTTGATCAATCCGGGTAACCATAAGCTCAGCATCTTCAAATGGATTACCCGATGGACTGTTCTCAATGAGGTCCCGGCCAAAGATTTTGAATTCCAGACCGAATTTTTCCCGCATTTCATCTTGCCATTGCTCAACCAGACTGCCGGGTGCAACAATCAGTACCCGTTTCGCATCCGCCCGCATTAGCAATTCTCGGATCAAAAGCCCAGCCATGATGGTTTTGCCCGCGCCAGGGTCATCTGCCAACACATAACGCAAAGGCTGGCGTGGCAACATGGATTCATACACGGCGGTAATCTGATGCGGCAAGGGTTCGACGTTTGATGTATGCACCGCCATCATCGGATCAAACAAATGCGCCAGATTGATCCGCCATGCCTCGACAGCCATTTTGAAATCTTCACCCGGCGCATCAAATGCCCAAGGACGACCGGCTTCAGCCAGTGACAAATGCATTTCATCAGCACGAAACAACATGCGTTCACGCAATGTGCCATCGGCGGTCTTGTAATACACCGTGAGCGCGTCAGGCCCTACCGGCTCTGTAGTGACAATGCGGACAACCTGACCGGGTTCAAGACCAGCGATGGCCGCATTTTTCTGAATCTGTTCAAGCTTCAACATGAGAATCCCGTAGAAGGACTTACATAAAATAATTGTTGTTGATTCTACGCTGCGACATGCAAACCCGCCGAAGGCGGGCTGCGGATATTTTCACAGGAACCCGCGTTCAGAAAAAGCCACCACCTCACGCACACTCACCACCATGTGATCCAGCACTTTGACATCCACCAGATCGAGCGCATCTTTTAACCGCCTAGTCAGGTTGATGTCGGCACTGCTGGGATCAGGTACGCCCGATGGATGGTTATGTGCCAGAATCACAGCGGCGGCATTGCAGGCCAGGGCAGCCTTGACCACTTCGCGCGGATAGATGCTGGCCTGTGCCAACGTTCCCCGAAACAATTCTTCGACCTTGATCACGCGGTGTTGACTGTCCAGCCATAGAACGCTGAAAACCTCGTGTTCCAGATTTCCCATGCGCAGACGCAGGTACTTCTTCACAACATCGGGTGATGTCATGGCATCAGTGCCATATCTTGCCCTTGCTTCCAGAATCAAAAGCACAGGCTGCCTTCTGAATTTGCCGCCAAACTGATTCAGACCGACAACGAACAGTACAGACAAAAACCTTCGGAATTGCCAAAGTTGAGAGGGATGATCAGAATGTTGCTAGGGGAAGGAGTGTCAGTTCAGGAGTTCAGGAGATCAAAGCAG
This sequence comes from Pseudomonadota bacterium, assembly GCA_021798835.1. Taxonomy (GTDB): domain Bacteria; phylum Pseudomonadota; class Gammaproteobacteria; order Burkholderiales; family Ferrovaceae; genus Ferrovum. The sequence goes on from JAJZBQ010000002.1 coordinate 116,358, forward strand.
TTGTGGATGATGAACTGGGACGCCGAGAAAGCCAAACATCTATTTCCGTACGACGAGCAATAATGCGACAGTACAAAACACTCACAACTTGGTTTTGTTGGCGTCCCCACGGGGATTCGAACCCCGGTTACCGCCGTGAAAGGGCGATGTCCTAGGCCTCTAGACGATGGGGACAGACACCTCAACGAGGTCCACAACCTTGCGGTTGTGATAGAGAACCGAGATTCTAAAGCATTTTTCTTAAAAAGCCAAGCCCCTCATAACAACCCATTGAGCGATGACCCGAAAAACAAGTTTTATACGGAGGGAAATTTGAGGCAATACCCGCCAATTCCCCCTATAATGAACCTTGTCATCATTTTTTCATCTGACGCCATGACCCATGACCTCAGCGCCCAACTCCACGTCATTGGCCAGCATGCCCGGCATGCCGCGCGCCAAGGCGCACGCGCCTCTACTGCGGCCAAAAATCGCGCCCTGACATTCGCCGCTGCGGCCCTGCGCCGCGACCAATCGACATTGCTTGAGGCCAATGCCCGAGATGTAACGCAGGCTCGCTTGCATGGCCAGGATGACGCCTTCATCGACCGCTTAACCCTCACCACGCACTCCATTGATGCCATGGCCGAAGGACTGGAGCAAATTGCCCGCTTACCCGATCCAGTCGGGACCCTCACAGGGCTACAACCTCGTCCATCCGGCATACAAGTTGGCAAGATGCGCGTCCCGCTGGGAGTCGTTGCCATCATCTACGAATCGCGCCCCAATGTCACCGCCGATGCAGCTGCTCTTTGCCTCAAATCCGGAAATGCCTGCATCCTGCGCGGGGGGTCCGAAGCCTTGCATTCCAATCAAGCCATCGCCCGCGCCCTGCATGAAGGGCTCCAACACGCCCAACTGCCCGCTGATCTGGTTCAAGTTCTACCCATGACCGACCGTCAGGCAGTGGATATTTTGGTGACCCTGACCCAATGGATCGATGTCATTGTCCCCCGCGGTGGGAAAGGACTGATCGAACGCGTTTCAGGACTGGCACGGGTCCCAGTACTTAAGCATCTTCATGGGGTCTGCCATACCTATGTCGATGACAGTGCCGACATCCCGCTGGCCCTGCGCGTTTGCGACAATGCCAAGACCCAGCGCTACGGCACCTGCAATACCATGGAAACCCTTCTGGTACATCAGGCCATTGCCCCCTCTCTGCTGCCTGCACTGGCCGAGATATATCTCGCCAAAGGGGTCGAACTGCGCGGAGATGAGAGTACCTGCGCCCTGATTCCTCAAGCCATCGCGGCGCAGGAAACGGATTGGTCCACTGAGTATCTCGCCCCAATCCTCTCCATCCGTGTCGTCAGCCATTTGGATGAAGCCCTGGATCACATCGCCCACTATGGCTCCCAGCATACCGACGCCATTTTGACCAATAACTGGGAAAATGCCCAGCGCTTCCTGCGCGAAGTAGACTCCAGTTCCGTCATGGTCAATACCTCAACGCGTTTTGCCGACGGCTTTGAATACGGACTGGGGGCCGAAATAGGCATTTCCACCGATAAGTTGCACGCTCGCGGCCCGGTCGGGCTGGAGGGCTTAACCAGCGAAAAATACGTCGTGCTTGGCCATGGAGAAGTACGCGGCGGATGAAACCCCTGATCGGTCTTCTGGGAGGCACCTTCGACCCCATTCATGAAGGGCATCTGGCCATGGCACGCCATGCTCTGAGCACGCTCAACCTTGCCCAAGTACTGTTGATTCCCGCCGGGTCTCCCTGGCAGCGTCGCCCCCGTGCTCCCGCCACAGACCGTCTGCGCATGGCCGAACTGGCCATAGCCGGACTGCCCTACCTGGAAGTCGATCCTTGCGAAATCATTCGCCCAGCCCCCACTTACACCCTCGACACACTGACCGAACTACGCGCCAAGCATGGCCCTGACCAACCATTCTGCCTACTTCTCGGCAGCGATGCTTTTCTCAATCTACCAACCTGGTATCACTGGAAACAACTCCTTGACCTCACTCACATTGCGGTACTCTGCCGACCTGGTTTCGATATTCCCTCACCACTGACTCCAGATGACCTCGAACAGGCTTGGCAAACCCGACGAGTCGCTGCTGAGGCCTTGGCATCCAACCCGGCCGGAAAAATGATCACTTTGTCCATGCCCCCCGTTCCCATTTCTTCGACTCAAATCCGCCATGCCTTGGCGCATTCCCTACCGTTATCCAGCGAACTGGTTCCCACCACCGTGCTCCAATACATTGCAGCCCAACAACTCTATCGCAGCCGTCCATGACCCCCGCCTTCCCTACTCCCACAATTTCCCCATCATCCGACTCCTTGCTCCTGCTTGTAGTCCGTGCCTTGCAAGACATCAAAGGTAAAAATATCGAAATCCTGTCCGTCAGCCATCTGACCGCCTTGTTCGATACCATCGTTCTGGTCAGCGCCGATTCAACTCGACAGACCCGTGCGCTGGCCCGCCACCTCAGCGACGAGATGCATCAGTCTGGACACGACATCATCGGGATGGAGGGGCTGAACAGTGGTGAATGGATTCTCGTTGATCTCGGCACGGTAGTGGTACACATCATGCAGCCCGCCACACGCCTTTACTATGACCTCGCCTCCTTGTGGATGACACCTGGCGGCTTGCAGAAAATCCAAGACGTTTCTCGCCTCCCTGCCTTGTGAAAATCAAAATCATCACTCTGGGTCACCGTATGCCTGCCTGGGTCACACAAGCCACCCAAGTCTACCTGGAACGTATGCCTCGTGAATTCGAAGTGGAGTTGCGCGAACTCAAGGCCACTGCACGCCAGGAAGGCCGCACCAGGGAGTGGATTCTGGCACAGGAAGCTGATGAAATTGCCGTTGCACTGGGAACGCTCCCTTATCATGCGCTGGATGAACGGGGAAAATTATGGACCTCGCAGGAACTGGCACAACGACTGCACTCGTCCCAGCAAGATGGAGAATCCCTTGGTTTTGTGATCGGCAGCGCTGATGGCCTTCATCCAAGGTTACTGGAGAAATCACGCCCGCCACTGGCACTGTCGCGGTTCACCCTGCCGCATGGCCTGGCCCGCGTGATTCTGGTCGAACAACTCTACCGTGCCACTATGATCCTCAAGGGGCACCCCTATCACCGCGACTCCTGAGATCCTTCCGTGACCAACCAAATCCTCGTCAATATCACCCCCCAGGAAACCCGCGTCGCCATCATGGAATTGGGTGTCCCTCAAGAAATCCATGTCGAACGCTCATCCGCACGTGGCATCGTCGGCAATCTTTACTGGGGACGAGTGGCCCGCATCCTGCCAGGCATGCAATCTGCCTTTGTTGACCTAGGCCTTGAACGAGCCGCCTTCCTGCATGTAGGCGACATCTGGGCACCGCGACGCACGGACAATCCACCCACCCCCATAGAAAAAACTCTTTTTGAAGGGCAAAAACTGATGGTTCAGGTCATCAAAGACCCCATCGGTACCAAGGGAGCACGCCTTTCGACACAGATCAGCATTGCAGGGCGGTATCTGGTCTATCTGCCCCAGGAAAACCACATCGGCATTTCCCAACGCATCGAAAGCGAGGATGAGCGGCAAACCCTGCGACAACGCCTGCAAAACCTGCTGGGCGATCAATTCGCTGGAGGTTTCATCGTCCGTACCGTGGCAGAATCCACCTCCGATGAAGAATTGAGACGCGATATCGGATACCTGACCCGTCTGTGGGAAGAGTTACAAAATGCCAGTGTACAGGCCAAACCCCCTCAGTTGTTGTATCAGGACCTTAGTTTGGCACAAAGAGTCATCCGTGACTTCGTCATGGACGATACCGACCATATACTGGTGGATTCCCGCGAAAACCATCTCAAATTAGCGGAATTTGCCGAACATTACAGCCCCCAAGCATTGCCTCATCTGGAACATTACAGTGGTGCCCGCCCACTGTTTGACCTGTACGGGGTCGAGGAAGAAATCGAGAAAGCCTTGGCACGTCGTGTCAACCTCAAATCCGGTGGCTATCTGATCATCGATCAGACCGAAGCCATGACCACCATCGACATCAATACAGGCGGATTCGTAGGACACTCCAACTTCAGCGAAACCGTGTTCAAAACCAATCTGGAAGCCGCACAGGCCGTTGCACGCCAACTACGGTTGCGCAACCTGGGGGGCATCATCATCGTCGATTTCATCGACATGGACGAGGAACCCCACCGTCAGGCTATTCTGGACGAGTTTCGCAAAGCCTTGTCTCTGGATCGCACCCGCATCACCCTGAATGGCTTTACCTCTCTGGGACTCATCGAACTGACTCGCAAACGCACCCGCGAAAGTCTCGCGCATGTGCTGTGTGAGCCCTGCCCCTGTTGCAAGGGCAGCGCCCAACTCAAGACTCCTCAGACTGTCTGTTATGAAATTCTGCGTGAAATCGTACGCGCCTCACGACAATACTCGGCTCGGGAATTTCGTATCATTGCTCATCCTCTGGTCATCGATCTGTTTCTTGACGAAGAATCACAAAGCCTGGCGGGAGTCAGTGACTTCATCGGCAAACCGATCACCCTGCAAACCTCGGCAGAGCCCAATCAAGAACAGTACGATGTCATTTTTACATAAGCCGCTGTACCAACATTTCCAGCGCTCCAATCCCCACGGTCAGGGTAAACTGGAAAAATATCATTAATATCACCGGACTAAGATCGATACGACCCAAAGGCGGAATGAAACGCCGCAATACCTCAAGAAAGGGCCTGACCAACGCTTCCACCCCAACCAATAACGGGCTAAAGGGATTGACCCAACTGAGTAACGCCATCAGAAACACTGCCGCCATCCAGACATAAAGCATCTGCTGAATCACATCCACCACCGCCAGCGCCATCCCCCAAGGCAGGAGATGCCAGACCGCCTCATCCCGACTGACAAAAGCACGCCAACTCAACTGCGACATAGCCATTACAAAATTGACCAGCCACGCCCAAAAAAGTGCCGAACGATCGCGTCCCGGCAAGGAACTGATCAGCGGTCGAATCCATTGCAAAGCAAACTCGCTGGACACCACGGCCATTTTCATCAACGGATTGTGACGCGACACCTGAACCCCTTCGAGCAGATAACGCAATACCGCCATCCCTGCCACGATACTGGCCAATCCATTCATCAGTGGCCATTCGTTCACTGACTTTCTCCTGGCAGGGGATGAGCCAATTCAGCCGACCGCTGTGCTGCGGCACGAACTGCACGTTGCAATATGGCCACCCACTGTTCGGTCTGCAAGACCCCCAATGCAGCTTCCGTCGTCCCCCCTGGCGAAGTCACCCGTTCACGCAGAATTTGTGGTGCCACATCCCCGGAACATGCCAGTTGGGCTGCTCCACGCACCGTTTCCAGAGCCATCGCACGCGCCATGGATGTCTCCAATCCCAACTCAATGGCAATCGCCTGCATCGCTTCCATCAAAAGAAAGACATAGGCCGGCCCACTACCAGACAGAGCCGTTACAACATCCATCAGGGATTCCTCAGGCATCCAATGTACCGCGCCAACTGCCTGCAACAATGCCTGCGCATTAAGCCGATCATCCTCGCTCACTCCATCCATGGCAAATAGCCCCGTGGTACCCGCCCTGACCAATGCCGGCGTATTGGGCATGGCACGCACCAGATTGACATGTCCACCCAACGCTTGAGACAGGCGTGTCGTGGTCCAACCCGCAACAATGCTGATCACCAACTGCTGCGCCTCCAGGGGGGGCATGGCCTGCAAAACAGCGACCAACTGCTGTGGTTTGACCGCCAACACCACCGTACTGATCTCTTTCAAGTCAACGGGAATATGCGGAACCACACGAATGGCCCAGCGTGCCGCCACAGCCTGCGCAGTCACCTCGTCTATTTCCACGACCACCATGTCCCTCACGTCCTGCCCATGGGCTACCATGCCACCCATCAACGCTTGAGCCATATTTCCGCCACCGATAAACAGCACACTCATCACCCTACCTCCCGCGATCCAAACAACAAGGTCCCAAGACGCAGCAGGGTTGCCCCCTCAGCCAACGCCTCCCGATAATCTCCTGACATCCCCATGGACAACGTATCCATGGAATAACCGCCGGCTATGCACGCATCCCGCAACTCCCGCAATCGGGAAAACCGTTGGCGCACCTTTTGCCCCGAATCTTCCCCCACCAACTCAGGCAAGGTCATCAACCCACGCACCCGTATTCCTGGCAAATCTGTCAGCCCCGCCAACAATTCCGGCAACGCCTCACAGGTCACCCCACCCTTGCTGGATTCCCCGCTGATGTTGACCTGCACACAAACTGATAACGGACCCCGCCCCGTCACCTCACGCGCACGCGACAAACGCTCGCCATGAGACCGATCCATCAATGCATGAACCCAATCGAAATGCTCCGCGATCAAACGTGTCTTGTTTGACTGGATACGCCCGATAAAGTGCCATTCAATGTCCCAGCTCCTTAAAGTGCGCTGTTTTTCCAGGGCCTCCTGAAGATAACTCTCGCCGAATGCACGCACGCCAGCCGCCAGGGCCTGTTCCAGACTTTCAAGCGCCTGTCCTTTGGTGACAGCCACCACTCTCACAGGCTGGATCGCCCTCTCGGCAATTTCCCGGTGAACCTGTTGCCAGCGTTTCAGATCGAACATCGTTATCATTTAGGGTATCATGTCAGGTCAAGATTCTAACCCTTTTATGGAGGATGATTATGGCTGGTCTCACTCCAGACACTCCCTGGCCCACTGAAATCACCCTTCAACAGGCATCACGACATCTGCGCATCGAGTTCAGTGACGGTCAATCATTTGATTTTCCCATCGAGTTCCTGCGTGTTTACTCTCCCTCCGCAGAAGTACGCGGCCACGGACCCGGTCAAGAAACTCTGCAAACCGGAAAAAGTCAGGTCGGCTTACAACAAATTTCCCCTGTTGGTCAGTATGCAGTCCAACTGCACTTCACCGATGGTCACAATACCGGCATCTACTCCTGGGATTACCTGCTGGATCTGGGCAAACACCAGGATGAATACTGGGCCCAATACCTCAATCGCATGGAAGCCGCCGGGGCTTCCCGCAATCCCACCTGACCCCCATGAAACAAACCCATTTTGGTTTTGCCAACATCCCCGAAGAAGAAAAAGCCGGCAAAGTTGCCGCAGTTTTTGATTCGGTAGCTTCCCGTTATGACATCATGAACGACCTCATGTCGCTGGGTATGCACCGCCTCTGGAAAGCGTTTACACTCCGCATTGCGGGTGTCCGCCCCGGCCAGAAGGTACTGGATCTGGCCTCAGGGAGCGGGGATTTGGCTGCCGGCTTTGCGCGCCGTGTGGGTCCACAGGGACAAGTCGTCATGACCGACATCAACTATGCCATGCTGTCACGTGGTCGTGATCGGGTCACTGACCGCGGACTGTTGCTGCCAACCCTGCAGTGCGATGCCGAAAAGCTTCCCTTCGCCAATCATTCCTTTGATTGTGTCAGTGTCGCATTCGGGTTACGCAACATGACCCACAAGGATGCCGCACTGCGCGAAATGTGGCGCGTATTGAAACCCGGAGGAAATGCACTGATTCTCGAATTCTCAAAGATCTGGGAACCCCTGCAACCCTTGTACGATGCCTATTCTTTCAAAATCCTGCCTCCCCTTGGACGCTGGGTTGCCGATGATGAGGCCAGTTATCGCTACCTCGCCGAATCCATCCGTATGCATCCTGACCAACCCAGTCTGGCCCAGATGATGGAACAAGCCGGCTTTGAATCCGTCGAGTGGTTCAATTTATCCGCCGGGGTAGTCGCTCTGCACCGAGGTTTCAAATGGTGACATCCAACTGGCTACAAACGCGTGCACAACGCACCCTGCAGGCTCTGATGGCCACAGCACCTTGGGCGCTGGAGCGCTTGCGCCCATTCGCGGGACAAATTCTGGAAGTCCGTCTAGGGCACCATTCTTTTTCCCTGAAGATCACGCCGGAAGGTGCATTGAGTCCATACACGACGAAATCCGATCAACCGCCTGCCCTGACCTTGGCGATTCCTCTGGAAATCCTTTCCGATGCGTTGCTCAACAAGGAAAACCTGTTAAATCATCTCCACCTGTCCGGAAACAGTGCCCTAGCCGTAGAGATAGGTTTTTTAGCCCAGCATTTCCGCCCAGATCTGGAAGAACTGCTCAGTCATTGGTTCGGTGACATCATTGCCCACCGCCTGGGGCGCTTCTGGCATAGCACCCGAAATTGGCTGCGTGATAGCGTACGACGCAATCGCCAAATGTTTCGTGAATACGCTCAGGAAGAAGCCAAACTTCTGCCCACTCGTGCCCAGATGAACCGCTTTGCCAACCATCTCGGCGATCTCAACGACGAGTTGAACCGGCTGGAGCAACGTTTGGCCCAGTTATCCTGATGTCCACCTGGCGCGTCATATTCATCCTGTATATCGGCGTCCGCTATGGACTGGACGAGTTCATTCTGTCCCATGATCGCCTCAGCCCTCTGCGACACCTGAGTCGCATCTTTCTATTCTGGCGCCGCTTCACGACTCCGCGTAGTGTACGCCTACGTCAAGCTCTGGAACGACTGGGCCCTATTTTCGTCAAGTTCGGGCAGGCACTCTCGACCCGACGTGACCTGATTCCGCCAGATATCGCTGAAGAACTGGCACGCCTACAGGATCGAGTTCCCCCCTTTCCCGGAAGCGTCTCCGTCAGCATTCTGGAAGCCACCTACCGCCGACCTTTACACGAGGTCTTTGCCCATTTCGACCCAGAACCAGTAGCCAGTGCTTCCGTTGCCCAAGTCCACTTTGCCACTCTGCACAACGGCCAGGAAGCTGCCGTCAAGATATTGCGTCCGCAAATCGGGCGCATCATCGCCCGCGATATCGGCCTCATGCTGACCCTCGCACACCTGCTACAACGCTGGATACAGGAGGCGCGCCGTCTCCGTCCGGTGGAGGTGGTAGGAGAATTTCGCAAACATCTGGCCGATGAACTGGACCTGATGGTCGAAGCCTCCAATGCCAGCCAGTTGCGGCGCAACTTTGCCGACCGGAGACTCCTGATCATCCCGGAAATCTACTGGGATTACTGCGATACTCAGGTCATGGTGATGGAACGCATGAAAGGTATTCCCATCAGTCAGGTAGACCAGTTGCGAAACCTTCACATCGACATTCCCAAACTGGCTCGCGATGGCGTGGAAATCTTCTTCACTCAGGTTTTCCGAGATGGGTTCTTTCATGCGGACATGCACCCCGGTAATATTCAGGTCGCTGAAGATGGGCGTTACATCGGACTTGATTTCGGCATCATCGGTACACTGACCACTGAAGACAAAAATTATTTGGCACAGAATTTTCTGGCTTTCTTCCAGCGCGATTATCAACGTGTTGCGGCAGCGCATATCGAAGCAGGGTGGGTGCCTCCAGATACCCGCGCCAACGAATTCGAATCCGCGATCCGTTCGGTCTGCGAACCGATTTTCGACAAACCACTCAAGGAAATTTCATTCGGAAAAGTCCTGTTGCGACTATTTCAGGTTTCACGCCGTTTTCAGATGGAAATTCAACCGCAACTGGTACTTTTGCAAAAAACTCTGCTCAATGTTGAAGGTTTGGGTCGAGATCTCGACCCCGACCTGGATTTGTGGAAAACCGCCAAGCCGTTCCTGGAACGCTGGATGAGTGAACAGGTAGGGTGGCGCGGACTACTTAAGGCCGTAAGCCGTGAAGGAGGACAGTGGGTCAATCTGGTCCCTCAACTGCCACGCCTGATCCACCGTTCCCTGGAAACCAGTCTGTCCACGCCGCCACAAACCAATGAACTGGCCCAGTTGCAGCGACAGGTCAAGTCTCAGCAACGCTGGATCACCTTGCTATTGATCGGTCATGCCGTATTTCTGACAGTACTGCTACTCCTGTTCTGGCTCATTGCCAGTACCACTCAAATCCATTAACCTTCCGCTCAAATTCATGGAACCTCTATGCGCTATCAACTCGGGCCTGATTCCCCTCAACTCGCCGCCACTGCTTTTGTCGAAGAAAGCGCGACCCTGATCGGCAAAGTCATTCTGGGCGATGAAGCCAGTGTCTGGTGCCAGGCAGTCTTGCGAGGAGACAACGAACCCATCGATGTCGGGGCACGTAGCAACATCCAGGATGGGGCCTTGCTGCACACCGATCCTGGTGCTCCACTGGTCATTGAATCCAACGTCAGCATCGGTCATGGGGCTGTGCTGCATGGATGCACGGTCAAATCAGGTTCGCTGATCGGCATCCGTGCCGTCATTCTGAATCACGCCATCATTGGCAAAAATTGCCTGATCGGTGCCAACACCCTGATTACCGAAGGAAAGATCATCCCTGATGGCTCCCTGGTCGTCGGGAGCCCTGGACGCGTCATCCGCACCTTGACTCCTGAGGAGATCGCCGGATTGGCCGCCAATGCCGCTGTCTACGTAGCCCGTGCCCAACAATTTCAGACAAGTTGCATCCGCCTGGAAAATCACGTGACCCCATGAGCACGCTCAACGAAGAAACTCGCCTGATACCTGGCCTGGCTGGCCAGATGGAAGTCGTGGTCAATCACCCTCCATCGGGAATCATACAAGGGTTGGCCCTGGTAGCACATCCTCACCCCTTGTTCGGGGGAAATCTGAACAACAAAGTGACCCAGACACTTTCCCGAACCCTGAATACCCAGAATTTTGTCACCTGGCGCATGAACAGCCGCGGAGTGGGACAAACACAAGGCGACTACGATGAAGGTCGAGGGGAAACGGATGATTGGATCACCTTGTATGACCTGGCACAACATGAATTTCCCCATTTACCCCTGACACTCGCTGGCTTCTCCTTTGGCGCTTATGTCATGAGCGAAGTGGCTCGACGATTGCCGCCGTGCCGACTGATTCTGGTTGCCCCTGCGGTAGGCCATTTCCCCATCGGAACCGTCCCCTCCGACACTTTGGTGGTACACGGGGAACAAGACACCACGGTCACGCTGGAAGCCGTTCTGCGCTGGGCCGAGCCCCAGTCGTTGCCCATTCTGGTCATTCCCGGCGGCGATCATTTTTTCCATCAGCGCCTGATTTTGTTGCGCGACTGGCTCCTTCGTTTTCCGCTCATGTGATACGTGCCATGCTCCTGCTATCCATCAAATCATTCCACATCATGGCCATGGTCACCTGGTTTGCGGGGCTGTTCTATCTCCCCCGACTGTTCGTATACCATGCCCAATGTCCACCCTCTGACCACCTGGGGCGAGATCGTTTCAAAATCATGGAACGCAAACTCTTTTGGGGCATCACCACCCCCGGTGGAATCATGACTGTGGCTTCAGGACTATTCATGGCCTTCGCCCTGGATGATCGAGGTGGCTGGCTTCTGCCAAAAATTCTGCTGGTGACTTTGTTAGTCGGGTATCATGTGTGGTGTGGTCGGTTGGTCAAAACATTTGCCCGTGATGACAATCACCATACCCATACATGGTATCGCTGGTTCAATGAGTTTCCCGTTATGATCCTGATCCCAGTGGTGATTCTGGTCGTTTTCAAACCATTCTGATCCCCTCGCCATGGTACTCAACACCTTTTACTGCCCTTGCCCCCGTGGACTGGAAACCATTCTGGCTCAAGAGTTGACCCAGTTAGGGGCGCAGTATCCGGAGATACGAGAATCCGGAGTCACCTGTCAAGGTGACTGGGCCATTGCTCTGCGTATCAATCTGGAAAGCCGCCTCGCCAGCCGTGTGCTGTGGCAAATCGCGCAAGGCACCTACCGCAATGAACATGACTTGTACCACCATGCCCGAAAATTGCCATGGAGCGACTGGTTCAACTGCGAACTGACCCTCAAAATCGACACCCGTGCTCACCACAGCCCCTTACGCAGCCTGGACTTTGTCACTCTGCGCATCAAAGATGCCATCTGTGACCATTTTCGTGAAAGCACAGGGCAACGACCCTCCATCGACACCCGTGAACCAGATATGCGAATCCATCTTTTTCTGGATGAGAACCGCTTCTACCTGTCTTTGGATACCAGTGGCGAAGCCCTGTTCAAACGGGGCCAACGTCCAGCCCCCGGCTCAACCCCGCTCAAACGTAATCTGGCCGCTGGAATACTGTCACTGTCAGGTTGGCAACCCGGAACTCCCTTGCTGGATGCTTTTTGTGGATCGGGATCCCTTTTGCTCGAAGCCGCTGAGCAAAGTCTCGGACGAGCCCCCGGCATGGACCGCTCTTTCGCATTCGCCCACATTAAAGTATGCCCCAGCGCAACTCTCTGGCCAATTTTGCAACAGCAGGCACACCAACGCCAGCAGCCCCCTCACCCTCTTCCCTTGTGGGGCTTTGACATCAAGGGAGATGCCATCGATCTGGCGCGTCAGAATCTGGATGCCGCAGGCTTGGGCGACTGCGTTACACTCAAACAGGTGAATGTCCTGGAGTCCAGCCCTCCCGTCCCCGAGGGACTGATGATCAGTAATCTACCCTATGGAGTGCGTCTGGGTGAATTACATGAATTGGCAAACTTCTACCCCCTTCTTGGCAACACACTCAAACAACGCTATGCCGGTTGGACAGCCTGCCTTCTCAGCGCCGACATGACACTTCCCAAGGCCCTCCGCCTCAAGGTCAGCCGACGCACCCCGGTATTCAATGGAGCGCTGGAATGCCGCCTGTTTCGTATCCCGTTGGTCAGCGGCTCCCATCGTCACAAAACCGCCATCCCACTGTAATATGACAGTCACATGAGGCGTGTATAACGCACTCATGAACCTGACAATTCCTTACGATACGCCCCTCATGATGGAGGTTGACTTGAGCGCCCATATACTAGTCGTTGAAGACGAAGTAGCCATACAGGAAATGATAGCGCTTAATCTGACCCAAGCGGGTCATGAACCTCAACTTGCTTCTAGCGGGATGCAGGCCCTGGAGCAGATTCAGCACCTGTTACCCGATCTGATTCTGGTGGACTGGATGCTGCCCGGCATGAGCGGCCTGGAATTGGTGCGTCGTCTGCGCGCGCATCAACGCACGCAACGCGTTCCCATCATCATGCTGACCGCTCGTGTCGACGAATCCGACAAATTGCTGGGGCTGGAATCGGGAGCCGATGATTACATCACCAAACCCTTTTCCATCCGCGAACTGAATGCTCGCATCAAGGCCGTACTGCGCCGTCGCGCACCACAGATGACAGAGGATCTCGTGACATTCAAAGGGTTATCCCTTGATCCTGCAACCCACCGGGTACACGCTAATCAACAAGAAATCACCCTGGGACCCACTGAATTCAAACTGCTTCACTTTTTTCTGACTCACCCAGAACGTGTCTATTCCCGTACCCAAATTCTGGACCACGTCTGGGGAGACCATGTCTTCATTGAAGAGCGTACCGTCGATGTTCATATCCGTCGTCTGCGTTCAGCCCTGGAGCCATCGGGTGCCGACAGCCTGCTTCAAACCATACGGGGGGCAGGGTACCGACTGACAGCACAGCCCTGATTTTCCCCCCTCGGACGCTGCATCAGTGGTACCCTGATCATCAGCCCGTGGCACCGAGTTCAGGTATGCAATCGTTTCTCCGCTACATTCTTGGTATTCTTCCCATCGTCATATTGGTTTGCGGTGGAGTCACCCTGTGGGGAGGCTGGACCTGGGGGCTGGGTTCGTTGGCTGTCTTGATGGGCGCGATTGCTGCCCGAGATGCCTGGAAGTTGCAACAACTCCATCGCTGGCTTCAAAATCAGGGGCTGTCAACCGGACACGGAGCCAATCGCACCTGGGAACAGGTTTTCTGGCGCCTGCACTCCCTCGAAAAACGCTTTGATGAAAACCGGGAACAACTCAGCGAAGTCTCTGAACGCTTTCAACAAGCCTTGGCCCTGCTTCCCAACGGCATCATCATCCTGGATCGAAATCATCGAATTTTATGGTGTAATCCCGCAGCAGAACAACAATTACACATTCAATTCGAACGCGACCGCGGGCAAAGCCTGCCTTATCTGATCCGTCGCACTGAGTTCCAGGAATTCATGGAGCATCCGCCCACCCTCGAAAAAACCGGGATATTGCACCTGAAACACGGCAACGAGCTCACTCTGTCATTGCAATTGGTCTCCTACAATCAGGAAGAACGTATGCTGGTCACCCATGATATTACCCAATGGGAACGCGATGAAAAGGTGCGTCAGGACTTTGTGGCAAACGTCTCCCACGAACTACGAACTCCCCTGACGGTCATCGGCGGGTATGTGGAAACTCTGCAAACCAGTGGCCCCCTGCCTCCTGCAACGCAAGATAAAATTCTGGCTACTGTTGCCACCCAAACCCTTCGGATGCATCGTCTCGTGGAAGAATTATTATCACTGTCCCGTCTTGAAAGTCAGAGTGGTAGCGCACCATCAATCCCTGTTCCACTCGCGGATTTGGCGGCGCAAATCCTGCAAACCGCCCACCAACTCAGTCAAGACCACCATCACGTCACCCAGCAAGGAACCTGGGAAGGGAACCTGCTGGGAACCGAAACCGAATTGGTAAGTGCTTTTGCCAATCTGGTCGCCAATGCCATCCGCTACACCCCTTCCGGGGGCCATATCACCATCTGTTGGGAACGCCAATCTCAAGGTGGGGTATTTTCTGTCAAGGATACCGGAATCGGCATAGAAGCCGAACATATCCCACGACTCACCGAACGCTTCTACCGAGTCGATCGGGCTCGATCGCGCGACACCGGGGGGACCGGTCTGGGACTGGCCATCGTCCAACGCATCGCCCAACACCATGAAGCCACCCTGACCATCGACAGTTCTCCAGGAAAAGGCAGCATTTTCTCTCTGCACTTTCCTCTTCATCGAATCAGCACGACCTGATACAATGGAACTCACGTACCGTGAGACTTCCATGCCTTCACAAGATATTCAGATCATCAATAAACTTGGGTTGCATGCCCGAGCTTCTGCCAAACTGACCCAAACCGCTTCCCAGTTCCCCTGTGAAGTCAGTATTGCCCGCAATGGAC
The DNA here is from genome assembly GCA_021798835.1 of Pseudomonadota bacterium. GTDB lineage: Bacteria > Pseudomonadota > Gammaproteobacteria > Burkholderiales > Ferrovaceae > Ferrovum. The sequence continues at coordinate 131,411 of JAJZBQ010000002.1, forward strand.
GCAAGGTAAATGCCAAAAGTATCATGGGAGTGATGATGCTGGCCGCCAGCCGTGGAACCTGGGTGACTCTGGAAACCACAGGGGACCGGGATCACGAAGCGCTCCAGGCGCTGACCACCCTTATCCAAAATCGCTTCGACGAGGGGGAGTGATGAGTTTTGCCCTACATGGCATCGCCGTCGCTCAGGGTATTGCCATTGGACGTGCCCACTTGTTTTCCCAGACCACTTTGGAAGTCACGCACTACGTAGTAACCCCAGAAAACCGGCCGGCCGAATTACAGCGTTTTGATCAGGCCATTCTGGAGGTCAGCCTCGAACTCAAGGAATTGGAGCACCAGATCCCCCCCGGAGCCCCCGCAGAGATGGCGGCTTTCCTGGAATTGCACCGCCTGATCCTGAAAGACGACATGCTGGCACGTGTCCCCAAACAACGCATCCAGCAACAAGGTTGTAATGCCGAATGGGCCCTGAAACAGCAACTGGATCTGCTCATCACCCAATTCGAGCAAATGGAAGATCCCTACCTGCGTCAACGCCGCGATGATATCTGGCAAGTCGGCGAACGTCTGCTCAAGGCACTCATGGGACAACCCGCCCCTAGTCTTCCGCCTCACTCTGAAGCCGCCAATAGCATTCTGGTCGCGCATGATCTCAGTCCGGCAGATATGGTACTGTTCAAGCAACACCCATTTCAGTCTTTTATCACGGATCTGGGTGGAGCCACCTCCCATACCGCCATTCTGGCACGCAGTCTGGGTATCCCCTCTATCATGGCACTACACCACGCCTGGGAAATGATTCGCGAGGGAGAAATCCTCATCGTCGATGGCATGGCCGGGGTAGTGATTGTCAATCCTGATACACAAATCCTGACTGAATACCGTCTGCGTCAGGAACAATGGCATCTGGAACGCCAAAAACTCAAACGCCTGCGTAGCACGCCCGCGACCACACTGGATGGGACCCCCATCGAACTTCTGGCCAATATCGAAATGCCCGACGATATCGATGCCGTCAAAAAAAATGGGGCACGAGGCATAGGGCTATTCCGCACCGAGTTTCTGTTCATGAACCGCCATGATCTGCCCAGTGAAGAAGAACAGTTCCACGCCTACCGGCGAGTTGCCGAGTCCCTGCGCGGGTTGCCTGTAACCATTCGCACCCTGGATATTGGTGCAGACAAACCGGTTGAGGCCAGCAATATCGCATCAACGCTCAATCCTGCTTTAGGATTGCGCGCCATCCGCTATTGTCTGAGCGAACCCCACATTTTCATGAGTCAGATCCGTGCCATCCTGCGTGCCTCGCATTTTGGTGAGGTCCAGTTACTCATTCCCATGTTGTCGAATCGCCATGAATTAACCCAGGCCCTTGCCCTGATCGAGCAAGCCAAACACGAACTCACCCATGAAGGGCTACCATTTAATCCAGCACTCCCCATCGGCGGCATGATCGAAGTTCCCGCAGCAGCCTTGGCATTGCCCCTGTTTCTCGACTTGCTGGATTTTCTGTCCATCGGAACCAACGACTTGATTCAATACACGCTAGCCATCGATCGGACAGATGACACGGTGGCCCATCTGTTCGACCCACTGCACCCCGCGGTTCTGAGCCTCATCGCGCATACGATCAAGACCGCTCACAAAGCGGGAAAACCCGTGGCTGTATGTGGGGAAATGGCGGGAAACCCTGTCTTGACACGGTTATTACTTGGATTCGGGCTACGTGAATTTTCCATGCATCCTGCACATCTCCCGGAAGTCAAACAGGTTATCCTCAGAACCGGTCTCAGCGACCTCGCTTCTCCCGTAAAACGCATTTTGTCCACTTACGACCCTGACAAACTCGAAGAAGCCGTCATCCGTCTCAACAATTAGCGCCAGAGATAACCTGCTCCCGATCAAGGGGCAAGGGGCAATCCCAGAGAAGCAGCGGGTTGATCACCCAGAACATGGCCCTCGACCATACGTCCATACCATGAATAAGGCGTATTGTGGTACAGGATGCGCGTATTTTCCACGGAGAGGGAATAGCGTGGGTCTTGTGGACGTTCATGCGCATCCACGAATGCGGCCACATCCCAAGCCTCCTGAGTGGATAAAGTCCCTGCCGTTCCCAACGGCATATTGGCCTTGATAAAAGCAGCCGCATGGTCGATACGAGCCATGCCAGCACCCCAGTTAAACGATCGCATTCCCCACAGAGGCGGGATCACTACGGTACCATCGGACTTTTTCTCCCCTTCTCCATCCAGTCCGTGACAAGATGCACAATGCGCCACATAGAGAGTTTTTCCGCGCTCCTGGCTGATACCCTGATCGGGCTTCTGAATTTCAGGAAAACCTCTTTCCGGCAAGACCAACCGACTGGTCGCGTTTCTTCCCATCCAGGAGGCATACGACTCCAACGCTACCAAAACCGGATCCCCCAAAGGAGGCGCTTTTCCATTCATGCTAAACCGAAAACATTCCTGCAAACGTTCTGCAAAGGTATTGACGTGGTGATTTTTGGCACGGTATGCCGGATAAGATAAATAGGCTGCCCACAAAGGTGCGGCACCGGCCTTGCGTCCCTTGTCCAAGTGGCAGTTCTGGCAACTCAAATCGTTGCCGACATAGGCACGCGCATATTTTCCCGTCTCAGAAAAAATCAACTGTCCCTTACGCACCATCTGCCCAAACTCGTCTGTGGGCATTTCCGCATCACTCGGCAGCGTCGTCGCCAATGCCGTAGTTACCCCTGTAGGCAACCCGCTGGCCACGGTAACAAAACCGGTTGTCAGAAAAAGTAATAGGATCCAGTGTCTCATGGTTATTCTCCTGTCTTGAGACCCGGCGGTTGGGTAAAACAGCCGGGGCAAATAGGTCATAACCCATATTTTATGAATCTTTTATTGATTAGTAAAATTATTAATTTTACTAATTTAATGAAATTAATTCATTAATTCATCAACGCTAACCATCGCTACTCAGCAATCCCATAGGCCGCACGATAGGCCTGTACTCGATGCAACACTGCTGACTGTGTCCCCTCCTGTTCCAGATAGGTGACCAGATGTGACAACGTCGCCACAGCCACCACCGGCAAGCCCCAGTCACGCATGACTTCCTGAGTGGCAGACAATGCGGTCCGGCCCTGCTCCATGCGATCCAATGCAATCACCACCCCCACGGGGGTTGCGTTGACCTGACGCAACAGATGGACCGATTCGCGCACCGATGTGCCAGCAGAAATCACATCATCGATGATTAGTACCCGCTTCCCCTCTGGAGAGGCCCCGACCAACATGCCCCCCTCACCATGATCCTTGATTTCTTTGCGGTTATAAGCAAACGGACGATCATGCCCACGACGTGCCAGCGTCATGGCAATCCCGGCCACCAGGGGAATCCCCTTGTAGGCAGGACCAAACAGCAAATCGTGGGGAGGTGCCTGAGCCAAAATGGCATCGGCGTAGAATTCAGACAATTCCGCCAACGTGGATCCCGTACTAAACAATCCAGCATTGAAAAAATACGGTGAGGTGCGGCCGGCCTTGGTAACAAATTCACCAAAACGTATAACTCCCTGATCCACGGCAAATTTTATGAATCGTTCAGAAAATCCTGATTTGGTCATGCTTTTCCTCGTCACTAGATTACAACATTCAACATAAGTAGTTCAGCACCGTCCCGATACGACCTCTCATCATCCACGATTTGTTGCCACAACACTCAACAGCGCAATGGAAGCACGCAAACGATAGACGAGCCATAAACCAGGCAAAGCCAACAACGTGGCCAGTAAAAAATAGTTTTCCCACCCACCCCAACTGGCCAGCCATCCCGCCAACGGACCGATGAAGACTCGTCCCAATGCCGCCAATGCCGACAGCAACGCAAATTGCGCCGCACTATATCGGGGATTACACAATGCCATGAGCATGGCCGCAAACGCCGTCGTTCCCAAACCACTGGTAAAATTTTCAATAAAAACAGCCAGCACCATGGCACCAAAATGGTGACCCCACGCGGCCAATCCCACAAATGACAATGTGGATAAACCCTGTATCCAGCCAAAACGCCACAAACTCTGGTACAACCCCCAACGTAGCATCACGGCCCCCCCCGCCAAACTGCCTAGTATGGTGGCCGCCAACCCTACCCCTTTGTTGACCATCCCCACTTCTGCCAAACCAAAACCCAACCCGCGCAACAAAAACGCACTGGACAATGCAAAAGCCAGGGCATCACCCAATTTGTACAGCACGATCAACCCCAAAAAGGAAAACGCTGCTGGGCGAGCAAGATAATCCTGCCAAGGCATCAGATATCCTCCCTCTTGCCCCAATCCCACTCCCCCACCTGGTTCACGCGCCCACAACGTTGCCATAATTCCGATGCCCATGGCCGCCACCATGATCTCGTAACTCAAGCGCCAACCCAGACGTGCCGCCAAAATCAAGGCCAGCGCCCCGGCACACAACAGCGCCAACCGGTAACCCAGCATGGAGGCGCTGGCTCCCAACCCACGTTCTTCGGGTCGCAGGATATCGGTTCGATACGCATCCACCACCACATCCTGCGTAGCCGAAGCCAACGCCAGCATCAATGCTATCCCTCCCAACCAATGGGGTGCTGTCGTCCCTGATAGTTGCCCCAACCACCAGATCAAGCCCATCACCAGTAACTGAGTCACGAACATCCACCCACGCCGGCGACCCAGAATCGGAAAACACCAACGATCCAACCAGGGAGCCCACAAAAATTTCAGGGTATAAGGAAGCCCCATCAGGGTAATCCAGCCGATTTCACTCAGTGGAAGCCCTTCTGCTGTCAGACGCGCCTGCAATGTCGCTCCACTCAGCGACAGGGGCAAACCCGAAGAAAAACCCAGCAATCCCACCACCGCCAATGTTCGCCACCCCTCCCGTGGCCAAGGGGTGGAGGACACCGCTTTATCCCCGCGCGCGAATACGATAGTAAGCCAGGCTCCCCAGCAGGTTGGGTAGAAGTTCCACCGTTCTCCCGCTCGCCCCCATGACCCGGCGTTCTATAACCTGAGCCCCAATGCGGACACAAAGTGCCTCAAAATCCCGAAGCGTACAAAGGTGAACATTAGGCGTGTCATACCACTCATAAGGCATATCAGCAGATTTGGGCATCACCCCTGCCAAAACCTGCCAACGGTGACGCCAATAACCAAAATTGGGAAAGGTTACAATTCCTTCCTTTCCCACGCGCAACATCTCGCGCAGAATATCTTCCGTATGGCGCATGGCCTGCAAGGTTTGTGACAGGATGACCGTATCAAAAGAATCATCGACAAAACCCGACAAACCTTCCTCCAGATTGACTTGCAGCACGTGAACCCCATGGCGAATCGCCGCAACCACACGCTCTGGAACAATTTCGATACCATAACCACTGGCCCGCCGTGTCCGTTGCAGATGGGCCATCAACTGACCATCATCGCACCCCAGGTCCAGAACACGGCTATCGAGCGCCACACCCTGAGCGATCATTTCATGATCGGCGCGAATCATGAACAACACTCCCGCGCTATCCGCTCCAGATAAGCGCGCATAACGGCGAAATAGTCACTATTTTCCATCAGAAAAGCATCGTGCCCCTGATTCGAATCAATTTCTGCATAGGTCACAGAAATTCGGTTATCCAGTAACCCCTTAACGATCTCTCGGGACCGCGCGGGCGAAAAACGCCAGTCCGTCGTAAAAGATACCACCAGAAACTGCGCCTGCGCAACCGACAGCGCACGTGACAAATTCCCCCCGGTACGTCGTGCCGGATCAAAATAATCCAGCGCTTTGGTCATGATAAGATACGTATTGGCGTCAAAGCGTTCTGAAAATTTTTTACCCTGATAACGCAAGTAGGATTCGATTTCAAACTCCACATCCAGGGAAAAATGGGGTGTCCCGCCCAATAACTCCCTTCCAAATTTGGTCATCATTGCATCATCGCTCAGGTACGTGATGTGGCCGAGCATTCGTGCCAGACGCAAACCTCGTTCCGGAATCACCCCATGTGCATAATAATCTCCCCCATGGAAGTGAGGATCACTGGTAATGGCCTGCCGCGCCACTTCATTAAAACCGATATTCTGTGCTGACAGGCAGGGGGCCGCCGCAATGATCAGCGCATGACGCACACGTTCAGGAAACGTCAGGGTCCATTGCAGCGCCTGCATTCCCCCCAAACTCCCTCCCATCACCGCCGCGAAGACATGAATCCCCAAACGGTCAGCCAGACGAGCCTGGGCATGAACCCAATCTTCAACAGTCAAAAATGGGAAACGCGCCCCATGAGGGGATGCCGTCACCGGATCCAGGCTGGCTGGCCCCGTAGATCCATGGCAACCCCCTAAATTGTTCACACCAATCACAAAAAACCTGCGGGTATCCACAGGTTTTCCGGGACCCACCATGTTATCCCACCAACCCACTGAACGCGGATCCTCAGCATAATGTCCAGCCACATGGTGCGTCCCGGACAGCGCATGACAGATCAATATCGCATTGCTTTTGCTGGCATTGAGGGTACCGTAGGTTTCATAAACCAATTGATACGGCCCCAGCACCGTTCCGTTGGACAATGGCAGAGGCTCACTGAAGTGCAACACCTGCGGGAATACCGTCCCGACCGATCCGGCGGGTTCCCTGGGATCGACCATCTAGTGATTTCCCTTTAAGCGATCACGCAATAGGGTATTCAGTTGTGCCGGATTGGCACGCCCCCCGCTGGCCTTCATGGCACGCCCAACAAAAAATCCAAAAACCTTTTCCTTTCCGGAACGGAACTCAGCCACCTGATCGGGATGAGCCGCCATCAGTTCATCGATCAAAGATTCCAGCACCGATAAATCAGAAACCTGCATAAAACCGCGCGCGGTGATGATCTGATCGGCCTCTCCCCCTTCTTCCCACAAGATTTCGAAAACTTCCTTGGCCATTTTCCCCGACAAGGTTCCATCCTGAATCCGTCTCAATAACCCGAGCATTTGAGCCGGTTGCAGCGGACAATGGGAAATTTCTCGATCCGCCCGCTTCAACATGGCTGCCAATTCTCCGGTCATCCAGTTGACAGCCAGTTTGGGGTCCATCCCTGTCCCTGTCACCAGTTCAAGAAAGTAATTCGCCCATCCGCGTGAAACCGTCAGCAGACCCGCATCATAAGCCGACAAACCCATTTGATCCCGCAAGCGTTGCGCCATCTCAGCAGGGAGTTCAGGCAAATGTTGGCGTTCAGCCGCAATCCATGCCTCATCAATGCACAACGGCAATTGATCGGGATCAGGGAAATAGCGGTAATCCTGGGCATTCTCCTTGGAGCGCATGGCACGAGTTTCATCACGATCGGGATCATAGAGGCGAGTTTCCTGTACTACCGTGCCTCCGTTCTCAATCCACTCGACCTGACGCTCGAATTCATACTGAATTGCTCTCTCCATGAAGCGGAACGAGTTCAAGTTCTTGATTTCACAACGGGTACCAAATTCAACCTGCCCCATAGGACGCACCGATACATTGGCATCACAGCGAAAGGACCCCTCCTGCATATTACCATCACAGATACCAATCCAGGTCACCAGTTGGTGCAAGGTTCGAGCGTAGGCCACCGCTTCCGCCACGCTGCGCAGCGTGGGTTCGGTCACAATCTCCAGCAAAGGCGTTCCTGCCCGATTCAAGTCGATCCCTGAACGACCATGAAATGCCTCATGCAGCGACTTACCCGCGTCCTCTTCCAGATGCGCACGAGTCAACGGTACCCGACAGGCTTTCCCTTCCGCCTGGAAAACTATTTCTCCTCCTTGCACCACCGGATTCTCAAACTGGCTGATCTGGTACCCTTTGGGCAAGTCAGGGTAGAAATAATTCTTGCGGGCAAACCATGAACGGCGGCTGATGTTCGCGCCAACCGCGAGACCAAAACGTATGGCGAATGCCACTGCTTGCCGATTCGGGACTGGCAACACCCCCGGCAATGCCAGATCTACCGCATCGGCATGGACATTGGGATCTGCACCAAAAGCCGTGGAAGACCCAGAAAACATTTTGGAACGGGTCGCCAGTTGCACATGAGTCTCAAGACCAATCACCAATTCCCACTTCATCCTCGTTCCCCTCCCTGAACCAGAGCCGGAACCCGCTCATGCCAATCCGTTGCTTGCTGATAGCGATGCGCCACACCCAACAAACGAGTTTCGCTCAAGTGAGGCCCAATAATTTGCAAACCTACCGGCAACCCAACTTCATCGAAACCCACGGGAATAGACATCCCCGGAAGTCCGGCCAGATTGACCCCTATGGTAAAAATATCCGACAAATACATTTCCACCGGATCTCCACCCTTGGCTCCAAACGCAAAAGCCGTGGTCGGCGTGGTGGGTCCCATCAACACATCACATTGTTCGAATGCTGCCAAAAAATCTTGCTGTATCAACCTTCTCACCCGTTGAGCCTGAAGATAATAGGCATCGTAATACCCCTTGGAGAGTACATAGGTCCCTGTCAAAATACGGCGCTTGACTTCAGCGCCGAATCCTTCAGCACGCGAACGCGCAATCATTTCCCCCAGATCACCATACTGACTGGCACGCCAACCATAACGCACGCCGTCATAACGCGACAGATTGCTGGATGCTTCGGCGGGTGCCAGTACATAGTACACGGGCACAGATAAATCACTATGGGGCAAATCCACCACCACTCGGCGAGCCCCCAGCGATTCGTAAACCTCCAGCGCTTCCTCGATTCTTTTCGTCACCGCAACGGAAGTTCCCTCACCAAAATACTGCCGTGGCAAACCAATGCGCAGTCCTTCCAGGGGGCGCGCCAACTGTGCGGTGAAATCCTCCTCGGGACAAGCCACCGATGTCGCATCACGTGCATCAAAACCTGCCATCACCGTCAATCCCAGTGCTATATCTGCCGCACTGGGAGCCATCACACCGCCTTGGTCAAGACTGGAAGCATAAGCGATCATGCCATACCGGGAAACACGACCATAGGTGGGTTTGAGTCCGGTAATGCCACACAATGCAGCGGGCTGGCGGATCGAGCCCCCCGTATCACTGGCGGTCGCCAATGGCGCCAGTCGTGCTGCTACCGCTGCCGCCGACCCTCCAGAACTTCCACCCGGTACCCGATCCGTACTCCAGGGATTGCGTACCGGCCCATAGAATGAGGTCTCATTGCTTGACCCCATGGCAAACTCGTCCATATTGGTCTTGCCCAGAATCACGGCCCCTGCCTCGTTGAAGCGCTGAATCACATGGGCGTCATACGGAGCCACAAAGTTGGATAACATGCGCGAACCACAGGTTGTCAACCAACCCGAAGCACAGAAAATATCCTTATGAGCCACCGGGATCCCCATCAAGGGGGTACTTTCTCCCCGAGCCAAACGAGCATCGGCAGCCTTGGCCTGAAGCAGAGAGCGCTCCGGATCCACAGTGATAAAACAGCCCAGTGACGAATGAGCAGCCATCCGCTCCAGGTAGGTACGGGTCAACTCGACGCTGGAAAACTCACGGGACCGCAACCCCTGTGCCAACGCTGTCAGTGAAGTACGATTCAGATCCATGCCGAGGTCATTCCATTACGTTGGGGACAAGGTACAAACCATCAACCAATTCCGGTGCCAGAGACTGAAATAGATCACGCTGATTCTGGCTGGTCACTTCATCTTCACGCAATCGCATACAATGATCAAACGCTTGCGCCAGAGGCTCGATAGCGCGCGTATCTACTTCTTGTAAACGATCGATAAGCGTCAGAATACTGTCAAACTGATCCGGCAAACTTGCCCGTTCAAGCGCATTCAGTTCCAGCCCAGATAGTCTGGCCAAAACCGTCAGAGTGTTTTCATCAAGAGAATCCGCCACACCATCCCCCGTAGAAAGGATTGATTGAATCAGGTATTATAAAGGGCTTTCCAGTCTGTATCCAAGGACGCATCATGTTCGAATTCCTGCGCGGGTATTTTTCAACCGATCTCGCCATTGATCTGGGAACCGCCAACACCCTGATCTACTCCCGCGGAAAAGGCATCGTCCTGAACGAGCCCTCGGTTGTCGCAATCCGGCACGATCGGGATAAACACGGCAAAGATACCATTCAGGCCGTAGGGCTGGCCGCCAAAGCGATGCTGGGCCGAACCCCCGGAAACATCACGGCGATTCGCCCCATGAAAGACGGGGTGATCGCCGATTTTACCATTACCGAGCAAATGCTCAAGTACTTTATCCGGCAAGTTCATGAGTCGCGACTACTGTCCCCCAGCCCCCGCATCATTATCTGCGTCCCCTGTGGTTCCACCCAGGTTGAACGTCGCGCCATCCGCGAATCTGCCCTGGGTGCGGGTGCTCGCCAGGTGTACCTCATCGAAGAACCCATGGCGGCCGCCATCGGTGCCAAATTGCCCGTGCGCGATGCCACAGGCTCCATGGTGGTTGATATCGGCGGGGGAACCACTGAAGTGGGCGTTATGTCTTTGGGGGGTCTGGTTTATGCCTCATCGGTGCGTACGGGTGGAGATAAATTCGACGAAGCGATCATCAATTACATCCGTCGCAATTACGGCATGTTGATCGGCGAGACCACTGCCGAACAAATAAAAAAGGAAATCGGCTCTGCCTTTCCGGGTTCCGAAGTACGCGAAATCGAAGTCAAGGGACGCAATTTGTCAGAAGGTGTCCCACGTACCTTCACCATCTCCAGCAATGAAATTCTGGAGGCGCTGACCGACCCACTCAATTCTATTATCGGCACCGTTCACTCCGTTCTTGAACAAACCCCTCCAGAGTTGGGAGCGGATATCGCCGAACGCGGCATGGTCCTTACCGGAGGAGGGGCCTTGCTGCGCGATCTGGACCGCCTACTGATCGAGGAAACCGGACTACCCGTGCATGTCGCTGAAGATCCCCTGACATGTGTAGTACGCGGTTGCGGCCAGGCACTGGAAGATATCGACAAAATGTATATGGTATTCACTTCCGATTAACTTGGCCCGCTGCGGCACATCGTTGGTGACATGTCGCGATTCAAATCTCATCCCGGTAAACTGTTTGCCAGCACTCCGCCACAGTGGCTCAAGAGCGGGCTGTATGCCCTGCTGGCCTTGATTTGCCTGATTCTCGATCAGCACCAGCACCGCTTGGAAGCATTCCGTCAAACCCTGCATGTCTGGACGTTGCCCCTGCAAGAAATTGCCAATCTCCCCATGTTGACCGGCCATACCTTGCAACAACATTTGGTCACCACCGAGCAATTGCAACGCCAAAACGAGGTTCTGCAACGACGTATTCTGCAACAAGCCGATGCGGTGCACCAGGTACAGGTATTACAGCGCCAACTGTCGCAACTACGCGCACTGATAAATCTCAAGGACTCCCCTCAGTTTCCATCGCATCTGTGTCGTGTACTAGGCACTCCGGCCAACCCCTACATACAGAAATTGCGCATCGAAGGAGGAAGCCAATCGATTGCCCTCGGCTCCCCAGTGCTCACGGATCAGGGACTGTTGGGCCAGGTCACCGAAGTTTTTCCAGAAGAAAGCGAAGTCACCCTCATCAGCAACCGTGACCTCACCGTACCCGTTGAAGTCGAGCGTACCGGATTACGAACTCTGGCCGTTGGCAGCGGTTATCAGGGTGAACTATGGCTACCTTACGTGCCTTCCGGAACCGACTTGCAGAAGGGAGATGTGCTGCTGACTTCCGGCATAGATGGGCTCTATCCACGTGGACTGACCGTGGGAACGGTGATCTCCGTGACACGCCACCGTTCCACTGCCTTTGCAGAAGTCAAGGTCCATACCAATCTAGGGGTAGACAGTTACTCTCTGGTGCTGGTCACGACTCCGGCACACCCCACGACGCCCCCCGAATAGACAGATGGATTCTCTCACCCCTCAGATCCCCGCCGCCTTGCGTCAAACCGCATCATCGAGCCGCATTCTGCTCAGTTTTTTGGTAGGTTTTTTGATTCTGTTGCTCCCCTGGCATGGCATGGGTTTATGGTTCCGCCCTGATCTGTTAGGACTTCTGATCATTTACTGGGGAGTTTACGAACCCTATGCGGTCGGAACCGGGACCGCTTTCTTGCTTGGATTTCTGATGGATTTTGCCGAAAGTCATGTATTTGGAATCCATGGCCTGACCTACTCTCTACTCTATTTTTTGATTCAGTTCTACCGCGTACGCATCCTGTCGTTCTACCGTCTCAATCAGATGCTACACGTCTGGGTACTGCTGGCAGTCAGCCAATGGGCTGAATACCTGATCAACGGAATATTGGGGTACATCTGGCCCGCATGGCCACTCTGGCTGTTTCCCCCGCTCACTGGGGCCATTCTCTGGTTGATGCTGCCCCTGTTTCCAGATCGTTCTCCTCGTCCTGTTTCTCCCACCTAGAATCACAGCATGAGCAACTCTCTGCGCAACCCCCATCAGGAACGCTGGAAGTTTCGGTATCGTCTGGGCATCGCCTGGTCATTGGTGTCGGTGCTGTTTCTGGTGCTGATAGGCCGCCTCGGTTGGTTACAGATCGTGGCACACCGCTATTACCATACACTCGCCGAAGCCAATCGCATCGCGATCGTCCCCCTGGTCCCCAATCGGGGACTCATCCTGGACCGCCATGGAATCATTATGGCTGAAAATCGCTATGACTATGACCTTGAGATCAACCCAAGACTTTGTGATGATGTCGACGATACCATCACCGCGCTGTCCCGCCTGGTTGCCATCGGCCCTTCCGATCAAAGACTGTTCCAGAAAATGCGCGATGAAACACACGGTCTGACGGCCATTCCAATTCGTACCCACCTCAGCGATGAAGAAGTGGCACGCTTTTCAGTCAACCGCTACCGTTTCCCCTGCGTAGATATCGAAGCGCGTCTAACCCGTCATTATCCATTGGGAGAAGAAGCCTCTCACCTCATCGGATACATTGGCCGTATCAACGAAGATGATCTGGATCGACTGTCCGATGATGATCAGGAATCTCAGTACCGCGGGACCAATCATATTGGAAAAACCGGGGTGGAAAGTCACTACGAATCCTTATTACACGGCACCACCGGTTCCGAACAGGTGGAAACCGATGCCGCCGGACATGGTGTACGCCAATTAGCCAAAACCCCACCTATTTCAGGTAGCGACCTGTACCTCAGCATAGATGCCAAATTACAGCACGTGGCTGAAGAATCTTTTGGGACCCACCATGGGGCTCTGGTAGCCATCAACCCTGCCAACGGAGAAATTTTGGCTTTTGTCAGCCAACCGGGATTTGACCCTAATCTGTTCATCGATGGTATCGACCAGGAACATTGGAATGCACTCAATCAATCTCCTGACAAGCCCTTGAATAATCGAGCCCTACGCGGTCAGTACCCTCCGGGATCAACGGTCAAGCCTTTCATGGCCCTGGCAGCGTTGCAACTGGGACGTCGCTCTGCGGAAGACACGCTGGCCGATCCTGGTTATTTTTCCTTTCCCGGCAGTAGTCACCGTTACCGGGACTGGCGCGAAGGGGGACATGGCATGGTCAACATGCGTACCTCTATCGTACAATCCTGCGATACTTACTACTACAGTTTGGCTAATGACATCGGTATCGATACATTGCATGATTTTTTCACACAATTCGGCTTTGGACAAAAATCCGGAATCGATCTGGATGGGGAAGCCCCAGGACTCTATCCTTCTACCGCGTGGAAAAGAAAACGCTATCACCAGGACTGGTTTGCCGGTGATACGGTAATCAGCGGCATTGGTCAAGGCTATGTGCTGGCCACTCCCTTGCAGTTGGCTGTCGCCACGGCCACCCTGGCAAACCATGGTGTTCGCATGAAACCCCACGTCGTACACGCCATACGCAATGCCACCACAGGAAAAATGGAACCCTTCGCTCCAGAAATCATGCGCACCCTTTCGTTCCGTCCCCAGGATCTGAATACCATCACGGATGCCATGGTCGGAGTCACCAGCCCCGGGGGTACCGCCGCCTCGGCCTGGACAGGTACCACCTACTCGGTAGCCGGAAAAACCGGTACGGCTCAGGTAGTGGGCGTACGACAAGGGGAAAAATACAATGCCAATGCATTGGCCGAGCACAATCGCGATCATGGGCTATTTATCGCCTTCGCTCCGGCAGATCACCCACGCATCGCCATCGCCGTTCTGGTAGAAAATGGCGGGCATGGCGGCTCTGTCGCGGCTCCCATCGCGCGCCGGGTTTTTGACTATTATTTAACCGGAAAAGCCGCTCCGCTTACGTCTCCACTCCCATGAAATCCTCTCCCATCAGGACGCTCATACGACAGTGGCTGGCACCCCTGGATGCTACCCTATTGCGAACCACCATATTCTTGGTGGCGTTCAGTTTGGTGGTTCTCTATAGCGCTGCCGGGATGGAATGGGGGAAAGTGGTCAGTCAGTTACGTAATCTGGGATTGGCCTTTGCCATCATGTGGCTGGTTGCACGCACCCAACCACAAATCCTCATGCGTCTGGCCTTCCCACTTTACGGCATTGCCTTGCTGGCTCTGATCGGCGTGGCACTATTTGGCGAGATCAGTCATGGCGCACGACGCTGGCTCCATCTCGGGCCACTGCACCTACAACCATCGGAACTCATGAAACTGGCACTTCCCATGGCCCTGGCAAGATACTTTGATTGGCGCACTCGCCCCCCCGATTGGCGCGATTTCAGCGTCACCGCCCTGATGCTGGGGGTTCCTGTTGCATTGGTATTGCGTCAACCCGACCTGGGTACGGCATTGCTGATCGCCACCTCTGGATTCTATATTCTTTACTTTGCTGGTCTTCCCTGGAAAGTCATGGGAATACTGGGGGGAAGCATTCTGGCCGCGTTACCCCTGATCTGGTCGCATCTGCACGGCTACCAGAAAAAACGCATCCTGACTTTCATGGACCCCAGCCAGGATCCACTGGGTGCGGGCTACCATACCTTGCAATCCATGATCGCCATCGGCTCAGGTGGGGTTCTGGGGAAAGGCTGGCTACATGGCACCCAAGCACATCTGGATTTCCTGCCCGAGCATACCACTGACTTCATCTTTGCCGTCTTCGGAGAAGAGTTTGGCCTGATTGGTGAACTGGTTTTTCTCGGAGCCATGCTGATCCTGATTACGCGCGGGTTCTACATCGCCAACGAGGGTTCAACCCCGTTTACACGACTGATGGCAGGAGCCCTTTCCATGACCCTGTTCACCTATACCTTTGTTAACATGGGCATGGTCAGTGGCATTCTTCCCGTCGTTGGGGTACCCCTACCATTCCTGAGTTATGGCGGAACATCTCTGGTCACCCTGTTCAGCAGCATCGGCCTACTGATGAGTAGTCACCACCACCGCAAACTGGTCAAGCAGTAGGCATGTACCGACAAGGAGATAATATTGAAAAAGTGGCTTTATCTCGCAACGCTGGTGGGGTTACTGGCTGGTTGCTCCACCACCCCGCCAACCCCTTCCTCTACCTCTACCCGCCCTGCCATAGATGGTCCAGGGCTGCATCCACCCGCTGATATGGCCAGCATCCCTGATGCCGTCCCACGACGTGAACCCCTCAACAAATTTGCCAATCGACCTTTCACCGCACTGGGGAAAACTTATGTACCAGACACCAGCAACAAACCTTACAAAGTACGCGGTCTGGCTTCCTGGTACGGACGTAAATTTCATCACCAGAAGACTGCCATTGGGGATATTTACAATATGTACGGAATGACAGCGGCCCATAATACCCTGCCACTACCCTGTTACGTACGCGTCACAAATCTGGCCAATCATAAATCCGTGGTGGTACGCGTCAATGATCGTGGTCCCTTCGTCGGGAACCGAGTCATCGACCTGACCTACACTGCAGCCTGGAAACTGGGATACGCCAATCAAGGCACCGCTATGGTAGAAGTAGAGCGCGTATTTCCATAATCGGAAGCGGAAACCAGTGTATGAGCCTGAGCTTCGGCATGGTAACTGGAACGTACCAATGGGCCGGATGCCACCTGACTGAACCCCAATGAACGGGCATAATCCGCCAGTCGATCAAATGCTTCCGGCTCCCAATAGCGAGTCACTGGCAAGTGATGTTGGGTAGGTTGAAGGTATTGCCCCAGCGTCAGCATACTCACCCCATGGGCATGCAAGTCAACCAGAACCTCGCAAATTTCGTCTTCGGTTTCCCCTAATCCGAGCATCAGTCCGGATTTGGTAGGAACCTGTGGATGATGATGCCCAAACTCCTGCAACAAGCGCAGAGAATGACCATAGTCTGCCCCGGGCCGAACTGCAGCATAGAGGCGCGGGACAGTCTCCAGATTATGATTGAGCACGTCAGGGGTAACCTGTTCGAACTCCTGCAAGGCCACTTCCAAACGACCACGAAAATCAGGGACCAGGATTTCAATTCGAGTTTCTGGTGACTGTTGACGAATCGCTTGGATACACGCTCTAAAATGAGCGGCTCCGCCATCGCGCAAATCATCACGATCCACACTGGTCACCACCACGTAACGCAACCCCAGACGAGCGATACTGCGTGCCAGCCGCAACGGTTCCTCGTTATCCACGGGATCAGGTCGACCATGACCTACATCACAAAATGGACAACGACGCGTACAACGATCACCGAGAATCATGAAGGTCGCGGTACCTGAGCCAAAACATTCACCCAGATTAGGGCATGATGCCTCCTCACATACCGTATGCAAATCTTCTTCACGCAACAGTCGACGCACCGATTGCACCCGTTCACCCACCGGCAACGTTACCCGAATCCAGGAAGGTTTGGGAAGCACGGGCTGAGGAACAACCTTTACCGGAATTCGCGCAGTTTTTAGCGCGCCTTTCTGTTTGATGCTCATGCCATTCCCGTGCCCTTTGACTGCAAGACATACCATAACTTTTCCATCAATCTCTCCCCGAGTAATGTCGCCCCTGTGACAATGCCTAGGGAACGGGTGTGCGTCACCGGAGTTCCTGTCAGGCCGCAGGGATCGATCCCTGCATAGGGAGCAAGATCCATGTCCACATTCAGGGATAGCCCATGATAACTACAACCCTGACGAACACGCAAACCCAGTGCTGCCACTTTGGCACCCCGAACGTAAACTCCGGGCGCCCCCACCCGCCGTTCTCCCGTCACGCCTTCCTCTTCTAGAAGATCCAGAATCACCTGCTCCAGATGCCAAACAAGATCGCGAATCCCCAACCTGTTGCGCCGCAAATCGACAAGAGAGTACAGCACCACCTGACCTGGGCCGTGATAGGTCACCTGCCCCCCCCTGTCGCTCCGGACAACGGGAATAACCCCGGTATCATGCAGAAACTGCAACTGCCCTGCCTGCCCCAGGGTATACACCGGCTGATGCTCCAGACACCAGAGTTCGTCGGGATCTCCGACCGTGCGACGCGCCGTATATTCGCGCATGGCATGCCAAAGCGGTTCATAGGGCTGCGGACCATCAAACCAGCGCAGTCGCCAGACACCTCCCTGACGCAGACAGACACGATGATCAGGCAAGTCGTCCAACGATGAGACCTTTTACAAAACCATCGTCACGGCAGGATGACGGGAAAGCGCTTGGTAGAGTCCATCCAATTGGATACGAGAAGATGCCATGAATGTACAAGTAATACTCAGGTATTTCCCCCCTGAACTGGCACGCATTTCCATCTCCTCCGACGAAAAATCCGGAACATGCTGAAGCAGGATATCCCGTACCGTTTGAACAAAATCATCGCTGCGGTGCCCGATGATTTTCAAGGGAAACGAGCAGGGAAAATGAAAGAGATCATCTCCGTCACCCCCGATAGGCAATTGGCTCATTTCAACTCCTGATAAGCCGCCAGCAAACGCTTCCCCACTGGTCCCGGGAGACCATTGCCAACCACGTGGCCATCCAGACAGGTCACCGGCAACATCTCCCGCGTACTGGAAGTCAGCCAGATTTCTTGTGCCCTCCGTAACTCCGCATCGGATATCGGACGCTCTGCACAGGATATCCCCAAACGTTGAGCCAATTCAAGTACCAGTGCCAGCGTAATACCCGCCAACATGAGATGATTACGGGGCGGTGTCACCAGCACTCCATCGAGTACCAATACCACATTACTGGCCGCGCCTTCCGTGACCTGTCCCTCACGCAGTAACAAACATTCCACTGCCCCCCGATCCAGCGCCTGCTGACGCAATAGCACATTCGCCAAGAGTGCTGTGGTTTTCAAATCACAGTGATACCAGCGGTCATCCGTATGTGTCACTGCGTTGACCCCTGACTCCAACCACGATGCCGGTGGCATACTCAAGGGTTTACTCAGTGCCAGCACTGTCGGATTGACCAATACCGGGAAACCGTGATCTCGGGGAGCCACACCACGCGTGATCTGCAAATAAAGAGATTGATCTTCTGTTTCGGCTTCCTCGATCAAGCGCATAATCAACGCATCTGCTGCTGCACGAGTCAACGGATTAGCCAGACGGATACCCGCCAGGGAATGTTCCAAGCGTTGCCAGTGCCGATCCCAGGCCAATGGACGGCGTCCATAAACCGGCACAACCTCATAAACCCCGTCACCAAAAATGAATCCTCGATCCAGCACCGGAATCCGTGCCGCTTCCAGCGGCATGAATTCCCCATTCAAATAGACATCGCTCATTTCAGCATCAACCTCACACTATCCCATATACGAGTAAACGCATTGCCGACGGGAATATCCTCTAATGCCACGAGATCTGCCGAGGTCACCACCTGCCCCCCATAAATCACCTGCAGGTTCCCCAACTTTTGTTGGCGATTGACAGGAGCCAGTATCGGTTGCCACGTCGTCAGCGTTTTTTTTGCCTCATTTTCATGCCCCACCGGGGTCGTCAACCAAACATCCTGAGAAAACCCCACCGAAACCATGGTTTTCTGCCCTTTGTAAACAGGCAGTGTCTTGACGACCTGACCCTTGGCAAACAAACGCTGGCTCTGAAAAGTCTGAAATCCCCAATTCAGCAACGTCTGACTGTCCGTCGTGCGACCAAGATCACTGGAAGCCCCCAGCACAACAGCCAGCAGGCGACGCTGCCCCCGCTGCGCTGAACTGATCAAACAATAACCAGCCGAGTCCGTATGCCCTGTTTTCAAGCCGTCAACCGAAGGGTCCATCCACAACAGACGATTGCGATTGGCTTGTGTAATCCCACCATAGGTATATTCTTTCTGCCCATAGAGCGCATAATAGTCCGGGTAGGTGTGGATCAATGCGCGGGCCAACAGTGCCAGATCGTGTGCCGTGCTGTAATGTTGTTCATCGGGAAGTCCCGTAGCATTGGCAAAATGAGTATTGTTCATGCCAAGGGTTTTCGCCATGGCATTCATGCGCTCCACAAAATGCCCTTCAGTCCCGTCCAGGGTTTCCGCCAACGCCACGCCCGCGTCATTCCCGGACTCGATAATCAACCCATGGATCAACTCATTGATGGTCACTGGTTTTCCAGGATCAATAAACATCCGCGATCCCGGCATTTTCCAGGCATGCGTGGAAGGAGTCACACGCTGGTCAGGATGAATTTGCTGATTGTGCAGAGCCTGAAATATCAGGTAGGCCGTCATCAACTTGGTCAATGATGCTGGTTCAACGCGCTGATCAGGATTCAGGGTAGCCAGCGGTTGATCACTTTCCACTTCCAGCAGGTAATAGGCACGCACGCCAACAAACGGAGCCGTCAGCAGAGGCTGCGCCGTAACCAGAGCTCCCCACGCAACCCCTCCCATGAAAAGACACAACCGGCCTATGCGCAGAATCCGTGTTTTCATCACAGACAGCCAGACATCAACGATAGCGACGAGCCACCAAAACCGCATTATTCCCACCAAAACCAAAAGAATTGCTCATCATGACATCCAAATTCGGAACGGCACGCGCACCTTCAATCACATAATCCAGATCACACTCAGGGTCTGGATGAAAACAGTGCGCCGTAGGGGGTACGATTCCCCGACGCAAGGCACCCAGACAAACCACCAACTCCACAGCCCCCGATGCTCCCATCAGATGTCCATGTAATGCCTTGGTCGCACTGATGGGAATACGAGAAGCATTCTCCCCGAAAACAGCCTTGATCGCCCGCGTCTCTACCACATCTCCCACCAATGTCCCTGTACCATGTGCGTTGATGGCATTCACCTGGTCCGGCCTCACCCCCGCCATTGTCAAGGCTTCCTGAATGGCACGAGCTTGCCCTCCCGCATCGGGTTGGGTAATATGACCCGCATCGGTAGTGTTTCCGTACCCTACCAGTTCAGCCAAAATTGTTGCTCCACGCTCTCGCGCTGAGGCTTCGCTTTCCAGTACAATTGCTGCCGCCCCTTCACCCAGAACAAAACCACTGCGATCCCGAGCAAATGGGCGACACGACGTAGAGGGATCCTGGTCATCGGGCTTAGCCAAGGTATGCAGGGATTCCCATGCCTTCATGACCCCCAGCGTCAATAACGCCTCACTCCCTCCCGCCAAAGCGGTTTTGACCCGACCGTGACGTACTGCGAGGAAAGCTTCTCCAATAGCCACGGCCGAGGAAGAACAGGCAGAACTATAGGTAAAACTGGGGCCACGAATCTGATGTTCAATACCCAACTGGCCTGTCGAACCATTCGCCATAAATGCCACAATAGTGGTGGGTCGAGGACGCGCGCTGGCATCCAGCAGCGATTCCTGATAGGCCTGTTCCAGAGTCGTCGCTCCACCCATGCCGGTTCCCCAAAACAAGCCACACGTCAATCCCGCTGCTCCAGATAACTCAAGTCCGGATTGTGCGATGGCTTCCTGTCCAGCCAGCAAGGCCAACTGGGCCACACGATCGAGAGTCAAGCGCCGCAATTTAGTGAATCTTGACTCCACCGGTGTCAAAACCGGGGCAGCCAATGCCGAGTTGAGTCGCCCTGACCAAGGAACATCCAGAAAGCGCACCGCCGAACGCCCCGTTTCGAGGCCAGTCACCAGCGCATCTGCCCCCTCCCCCATAGGAGTCAAGGCCCCAACTCCGGTCACGACTACCCGCATAGGGGGCATTATCTGTTCAGTGGCACGCATCAACCCAGTCAACTGACATCGCCCAAATTAATACCTTGCTGAGCTACCATGACATCCACTTCATGAGCAATGTCCCCCACCGTTTTAATAGGGACAGGTTCACCGGTCATCTTGAGATGGAAACGGTCCTCCAGCATGAACATGAACTCAACAGTCGCCAAGGAATCCACCCCCAACTCTTCAAGTTTCGAATCGGGCTGTACCTGATCGGTGGTCAAACCAAACTCCTCCACCAACATTTTTTGTATGATCGGTAATGAACTCATCCTCTCTGTCAGCCCACCAAACGTAACTGCGGTCGCGTTTTTTGATCAGTCCTTATCGACTGTTGTGCAATAAACGCCAACGTTTCCTGGGCCACCCGCTCCTTTTCAAAATCCATGGTAATAATGTGATAACTGTTTTCGAGAAGAACCTTGCGAACCACACGGGAAGACACCGAGCGAACTATCCACTCAGCATTCTTAGGACTGGCAAGATCGTCTTCGACAGCGTGTATTATAAGGCTAGGCGCGTGGATTTTGTGCAAGTTCTGCTGCACCACCTTCATCAATTTCTCTGTTTCAAACACCCCCTTCAAAGGAGAGCGTGAGGAACCGATGGCGGAAGTCCCACGTTTTTCCATCTGGGTTGCTACCCAGCGCCGGATACGTTCGTCCTTGAGACCATAGGGGGGCTTTTCGGCCAGTGACATAAAATAACGCACTGGGGTGTAATAACCCAATAGTTTCAACCAGCGCCATCGTGTAACATTCCAACCGTCATAGCGTAGCGGTGCCGAATAAGTACACAACGCATGAATATCTGCACTTCGCCGACTGGCCAGCATCAAAGCCAAATTTGCGCCAATACACAAGCCAGCAACGCTGACTTGTTGATGTTCCCGCAACAGAAGGTCAAAATGCGCCTCGGCCTGATCAAGCCAATGTGTCCAGGAACTGGTTTCCTTGGGGACCGGTTCATCAAAAACCGAATATCCCTGAATATTCGGAATATGCACGCTATACCCCCCCGCCACGCACAACTTCCGTCCGATGTACTGCAGTTGTTGAGGAGTACCATACAAACCGTGCAACAGTAGCACCGCCCCTTTGCCTTTTCCTTCCATGTGAATGGTATCGATAACCCTACCCTCCCGATGACACAGGAATGGACAAAATGCCCATTTTTTTCATTGTGCCAGAGTCACATTAATTTGCTCTTAAATTTTGTAACCATGACACATGAAAAACTCTTCACACGTTAAAGCGAAAATGCATGATATCACCATCCCGAACGCGATAATCCTTTCCTTCAAGGCGCATCTTCCCCGCCTCCTTGGCGCCGCTTTCACCACGGCAAGCAATAAAATCCTCAAAACCGATCACTTCAGCCCGAATAAACCCGCGCTCAAAGTCATTATGAATCACCGCAGCCGCCCGTGGCGCCGTAACCCCGGCAGGAATAGTCCAGGCCCTGACTTCCTTTACTCCCGCAGTAAAATACGTTTCCAGCCCCAGCAATCGATAAGTAGCTCTGATCAAGCGATCAAGTCCCGCTTCTTCTAATCCCATATCCTCTAGAAACAATCGTTTGTCTTCATCGGATAAATCCATCATCTGCGCTTCCATGGCAGCACAAATGGGTACCACTGGCGCCCCTTCAGCATGCGCACGCTGAACCACTTGATCCAGAAGTGGATTATTCAGAAATCCGCCTTCCAGGACATTGGCGACATAGAGCAAGGGTTTACTGGTGATCAAACACAAAGGGCGAAGCAACTCCTGCAACTCCTCATCCAGTTTCATGGCACGCACCGGTCTTCCCTGATCCAGAAATGCCTGAACCTGGACCAGCAACGGCTGCAACTTCAGGGCCTCCTTATCACCTGCCCGAGTTGCCTTCTGGTTACGGGCCAAGGCTTTTTCAACCGTAGCCAGATCCGCCAGCGCCAACTCGGTTTCAATCACCTCGATGTCATCCAAAGGATTCACTCGACCCGCCACATGGATGACATTGGGATCATCAAAACAACGCACCACATGAGCAATGGCATGAGTCTCTCGAATATTAGCCAAAAACTGGTTGCCCAACCCTTCGCCCTGAGAAGCACCTGCCACCAGACCCGCAATATCGACAAATTCAGTGACAGCAGGGACTACACGCTGTGGCTGAACCACCTCAGCCAATGCCGTCAAACGTGGATCAGGAACTTCCACTACCCCAACATTGGGCTCAATGGTACAGAACGGATAGTTTTCAGCCGCAATGGCTGCTTTGGTCAGCGCATTGAAAAGTGTGGATTTTCCCACGTTAGGCAATCCGACAATCCCGCATTGCAAACTCATAATTCTCCCCTATGGCGATGGATTGTGGGCATGCAATTGACCCATGGCAACCTGAAACTGCCCTTTCCATATCAATGGCATCACTCTGTGGCTGGCGATCAGTGCTTCCTGAATGGCATTCATTTCAGGCAAACCTGGCCGTTTCAACACAAACCCGGCCACATCGTTTCCCTTTCCCGGGTGACCAATTCCCACACGCAAGCGCCAAAAATCCTGCGTTCCCACATGCGCAATAATATCCTTGAGCCCGTTGTGCCCACCAGACCCTCCCCCAGATTTCAGGCGCACCACCCCAGGAGGAAGATCCAATTCATCATGAATCACAAGAATTTCATCAGGTTGCAGACGATAAAACCGCATCAACGCGCCCACCGACTGTCCGCTGCGATTCATGTAGGTTTCTGGGCAGAGTAACCATCCTGACACTGGTAAACTGACCTTGGCCAGCCTGCCCTGAAAGCGCGACTCGTATGCCCAAGCAAGCCCCTGGGTTTGTGCCCATTGTTCCAGGAACCAGACCCCCGCATTATGGCGAGTATCATGATACTCGATACCTGGATTACCCAACCCCACCAACAAGCGTACTGTCATCATGCGCCTCCCGCGGGGCCAGGTCCCGCGGGACAGTGCCCAAATTTATTTTTTGGAACCGCTTTTTCCACCATCGGTATTAGGCGCCTTTTGATTGGTCGCCGGAATATCCGCAACAGACACGGGGGCTGAATCCTCTTCAGCACGCGCAGCACGAGGCAATACGGCAGCCACAACAGCCGGATTTTCACCCTTATGCAGCGCAGCAAATTCAACGCCCGCCGGAGCCTTCAAATCAGCAACGTGGAATGGATGTGCCACTGTCAGATCATGCAGATCCACCTCGATGAACTCAGGCAAATCTTGAGGCAGACACAGCACTTCGATTTCCGTCAGGATATGGCTGACAATCGCCCCTGATTGCTTGACCCCTGGTGATACATCACCATTGATATAGTGCAACGGCACTTTCGTGTGCATTTTCTTGAGCAGATCGACTCGCTGAAAATCCACATGCAATACCAACTGGCGAAACGGATGCATCTGTACATCTCGCAATACAGCCGCATGGCCGACTCCGTCCAGAGAAAGGTTGATTACCGAAGAATGAAACGCTTCCTGCCGCAATTTATGATAGAGTTCGTTGTGGTCAAATTCAATGGCACTTGCGTCTTGACCCGCGCCGTAGAGAATACCGGGAACGCGGCCGGAACGACGCAGGCGGCGGCTCGCTCCGGTGCCCTGCACAGTCCGTTTAGTAATAGTGATTTCCATGTCTTTTCCTCAGTTAGCAATACAATAAAAACTCGAACCGCGACCAGCACGAGCCTGACAACTACTCCATAAACAACGAACTGACGGAATCCTCATCGCTGATGCGACGCATGGTTTCCGCCATCAGTTCGGCAATCCCGATCTGACGAATCTTGCCACTTTGCGCAGCGATCCCCGCCAGCGGAATGGTATCCGTCACAACCATCTCATCCAGTGCCGAATTCTCGATACGAGTCACTGCTGACCCGGACAACACAGGGTGAGTAATATAGGCCAGAACTCGTTGAGCCCCATGATTTTTAAGAGCCTCTGCTCCAGCGCACAAGGTATTGGCCGTATCCACCATATCGTCCAGTATGATACAGGTTCGTCCCGCCACATCCCCGATGACGTTCATCACCTGGGCAACGTTGGGCTTGGGACGTCGTTTGTCAATGATGACCAAATCCGCTTCCAGACGCTTGGCCAGCGCACGCGCACGCACCACGCCTCCCACATCAGGAGATACCACGGTCAGTTCACGATAACCCGCACGCCAAATATCTCCCAACATCAACGGGGTGGAATAGATATTGTCTACCGGAATATCGAAAAATCCCTGTATCTGATCCGAATGCAAATCCATGGTCAACACTCGATCGACACCTGCCCCTTGCAACATGTTAGCGACCACTTTAGCCGAAATGGCCACCCGCGCAGAACGTGGACGACGATCCTGACGAGCATAACCAAAATAGGGAATGGCCGCCGTAATACGCGCGGCTGATGCACGCTTGAGTGCATCGCACATCACCATGATCTCCATGAGATGATCATTGGTGGGAGCAGACGTGGACTGGAGGATAAAGCAGTCTCTCCCGCGCACGTTCTCCAGGATTTCCACCATCACTTCGCCATCACTAAAGCGCCCAACCGTTGCTCGCCCCACCGAAATATTCAAATGGGCAGCGACTTCATTGGCGAGCCGTGGATTGGCGGTGCCAGTAAACACCATCAAATCGGTAGAGGGCATGACATTCCTGACGAACAAGCACTTAAAAACAATTGGCAGGGGAGGTAGGGATCGAACCTACGAATGCCGGAATCAAAATCCGGTGCCTTACCACTTGGCGACTCCCCTGTCGTACTACCTGTTACGCAACGGGTGATGCAACTGCCCGCGCGCTACAAAACCCGAATAATCATCGGGAAGAACATCATAAACCTGTCGCGCCTGAAACTCGCGCTCAAAGTCTAGAAAACAACAAGATCCGGAGCCACTCATGCGCGCTTCCCCGTATTGCCCCAACCAGGCCATCAAACGATGAATTTTTGGTTCAAGACGACACGCTACCGGCACCAAATCGTTTCCGACACCCTTCCCGGAAAAGTCCTGTATTCTGACGGGTATTGCATTCCTTGTCAAATCCGGAGCGGAAAAAACCGCCGCTGTAGACAACCCCACGCCAGGAAAAACCACCACATACCAGCGTTCCGGCACGGCGACCGGCTGTAATATCTCTCCGACCCCTCGTGCCAATGCAGACATTCCTTGCACGAATACCGGTACATCGGCTCCGAGACGCAGACCCAATTCAGCCAAACGCTGAAATGTCCAATTAATCCCCCACAGTCGATTCAACACCAATAATGTCGTAGCCGCATCCGAACTGCCCCCCCCCAACCCCCCTCCCATGGGCAAGCGCTTGACCAAGCGCACGCTCACCCCTTGAGATACCCGAGCCGCTGCTTGCAGCAAAGTCGCCGCTCGCAGAATCAGATCCTGGGTCGCAGGAACCCCCTCCCACTCCGTTTCACGCTCGATGCTCCCATCCTCCCTGAGCACAAAATCGAGCGTGTCCCCATAGTCCAGGAAAGTAAACAGGGTCTGGAGTTCATGGTAACCATCGGGACGTCTCCCCATTACCTTCAGAAACAAGTTGAGTTTTGCGGGAGCAGGAGCACCCATCCAGCTCCCTGGTGTGATATGCCCTATATTCATTGACCTTGACCCAACACCCAGCGATCCACTTTGATACGCAAACGTACCGGTTTACGTTCCAATGTCAATAATCCTGGCAACCATTCTTCGCCAATCTGACGCCAACCCGCATAATGAATCACCCACCCAGCCTGATTCAATTGACGAATATGCTGCTGCTCATCGCGCTCAATATGCGCAAACTCCCCGGGATCCGGCTGCCCACGCAACCACCACGGCAAGCCAGACAACGGCCAGGCATATCCCAACACGCTTTCCGTCAGTGCCGAGGGGTCGCTGGATACGAACTCACGCCGATCAGCCAGTATCAAATGCGTCTGCACGGGATTACTGGTCACCCGCGCCACCGTATTTCCCAAGGGGGACAATAATTCCAACTGTTGATCAACGCCACTCAAATGCCATTCCAGTCGACCAGAATCACTACCCTGGGGGTGTTGCACCACCACCCGCGCCATCATCGTCCAACTCTCAGGTTGCGCGGTACCACGTGTCAAATTCAGATCCCCTTGGGGAGTTGGAGAGAACAGAGAACAGCCGGTCAGCATCAACCCCACTATCCATAACCAACGCCCCATTCTCTACGCTCCATTCAACGCAAAAAACGATGAACAGTCTCCAACAATACCGAATTGTCTGGATGCGCCTTCAAGGTGGTTTCCCAAATATCACGCGCTTGCTTCTGATCTCCTGATAACCATAGCGCTTCACCAAGATGCGAAGCGATCTCTGGGTCATTATCCATGGCAAACGCTCGTTTGAGAGTTATCACAGAATCCGCCAAATGCCCCTGACGAAATTGTAACCAACCCAGACTATCGATGATGAACGGATCGTTGGGTGACAGTGATAATGCCTTTTCGATAAGGGTTTGTGCTTCATCCAGACGCAGATTATGTTCGGCCAGACTGTATCCCAGTGCATTGTAGGCATGGGCATAATCCGGGCGCAGAGCAATAACGCGCCTCAAATCTTTCTCCAGCGCATCCATGCGATTCAATTTATCCGCGATGATCGCCCTTTCATAGAGTAAATCCGCCGCATTAGGCATACTGGCCAACGCCGAAGTCAAGGTATCCCACGCACCCAGATAATCTCCTGCATCACGCTGAATCTGTTCCTGCGCCATGGTCCGTTGTTCCAGTCGCTCGGGCGAACCCGCAGGAACATGACTTAGCAGATCAAGGGCCTGCTGCACCTTGCCTTGCTGCGCCTCAATGAGCGCAATACGAATTTGTGCCACAGGGCGCTGCTCTCCATCAACCACCGCCTGGTACCACTGAATCGCCTGATCCCAGTGATGCTGCTCTTCGGCGGCCTGCCCCAGATAAAACCTTACCCGATCTGGTTCTCGATAACCGTGTTTGAGAACCGTCTGAAATTGGGTTTCGGCCGCCCCAAAATCATTCAACTGCATATCCAACAATCCCACTGCCAAAAGCAAATCGGACTGGTCTGGATGCTTGTCAAGCAACCGTTGAAATTGCTGACGGCCATCGGCATATCGCTTTTGTTCGATAAGATATCGCGCATACGGCAAACGCACTTCCTCAGCATCAGGATGTTTTTCTAAAAACCCTTGGTACAACTCCAGTGCCTGACCGGAATCCTGCTTCTGAAGCAACTGAGCTTCCAGCGCCACCGCAGTCCCCCAATCCGGACGCAAAGCCAGCGCCTCATGCACTTCGTTCATGGCACGACTTGTATCCCCCTGATCTACCGCCAACATCCCCAGCAAGTAGTGAGCTTCTGGAACCTGAGGATAACCTTTGGCAATATCCTGCCCAAAGTGCCACGCTTCCGCACGGTCTGGATACTGACTCAAGATCACTGCCAAGGCCAAGAAATCGTCACCTTGACCATTCTTGTCAGCCTTGAGCAACGTCAACACCAAGGGAGTTGCATCACTCAAGTGCGGTTGCGCCATCAATAACCCCGCCAATGTTTCTCTCGCCTCAGGTGATTTGGGCGACTCCTTGAGCCAAAGCCCCAAGGCCATTTCTGCAGAGTTCAGATCATGCCCGTATAAGGCAATCTCGGTAGCCCGTCGTGCCACACGAGGATCACGGGTAGTGCGCGCCAGATCAAGATAGGTCCGCGTCGCCAGTGAAAAATGATTACGCTGAGCAGCAATTTCTGCCAGTAAAAGCTGATAGACCCATCGAGCGTTCAGATCCTGATGGGGAAGCAAGGCATCCTGCTGCACTCCCGCTGGATAGGCCACCACCCCCTCATCAGCCTGCACCACCCCCTGAAAACCACCCCCCATCAGCAAGGTGAAGACTGCCAAGCGCAAAGCACGCGTCAGTCTGCCATCGTTAGCCATAACCCACCTCACTTTTTGGCGCTGATCAAGCGCAGATATTTGTCCTGTAGTTGAGCTTTGGTTTCTTGATAGTTTGGATTCATGGGAATACAGTCTACCGGACAGACTTCGCGACATTGCGGTGTATCGTAATGCCCCACACATTCGGTACATTTACCCGGATCAATCTCATATACCTCAGCCCCTTGAGAAATGGCTTCATTGGGGCATTCGGGCTCACACACATCACAATTGATGCATTCATCGGTGATCATCAGCGCCATAGGCTTTTACCTCAGTTCATTGTCCAAACTTTTGTGCGAGGGAACGCAATACCCGTGCATTGACGAACTCCCCCACATCTCCTCCCAAGCCCGCAATCTCACGAATCATCGTAGAAGAAATATATAGATACTGCTCAGATGGTGTGAGGAATAATGTTTCGACCTCGGGTTGCAAGCGTCGGTTCATTCCCGCCATCTGAAATTCAAACTCAAAATCCGACACTGCACGCAACCCCCGAATGAGTACTCGTGCCTGTTGAATTCGCACAAAGTCCGCCAGCAAACCAGAAAACCCCAGTACCGACACATTAGAAAAATGGGACAGCGATTCTTGCGCCATCTCCACTCGTTCGGCCAGACTGAACAACGGCCGCTTGGCGGGATTATCCGCTACCGCCACTACTACCTGATCAAACAATGCACTGGCACGCCGCACCAAATCCTCATGCCCCAAGGTCAGCGGGTCAAAAGTTCCTGCGTAAACTGCCTTGATAGAACGATTTCCACTCATGGGGTTCTCACCTGTTGATCCCTATCAATCTTCATTGCCCGCGCCAGACTCCGCTCGCAACTGAAACAATTGTAACCGAGCCTGCCCTACCTTCGTGTAACGAACTTCATGCCACGGCAAACCTGCCGTCATACCCTGTGCGGATTCACAGTATACCCAACCCGACGGATTCAGACGTGATGCCAACCAGGGCCAAATCAAAGCCAATTCCCCACTGTCATAAGGAGGATCAAGAAAAATGAGATCATAGGTGTATTGAGTACGCTTCAGCCAGTCCAACGCCTTACCCGACTGAATATCCAGATTCAATGCCTGAAAACGCCGAGCATTGGCGACCAGCGCACGAAACGCCCGCGAGTCTTGTTCGACCAGCGTAACGAATTCAGCCCCTCGTGAAGCCGCCTCAAAGCCCAAGGCACCGCTGCCTGCATACAAATCCAGGCAACGCCACCCGGGTAACTGCTGCCCAAGCCAGTTAAACAGGGTTTCTCGCGCACGCCCTGGAGTAGGCCGCAAACCCGGCCGCGCTTCAAAAGTGAGCTGCCTTCCTCGCCAACAACCCCCAATGATTCGGACTTCACCTTTCATTTTAGAGTAGAATTTTCCCGTTATGTCCTTTTAGATAGGCACCTATTCTCCGATGTTTGGTCTTTTCAAGAAAGCCCCCCCTACTGTCGCCCCCTCCTCCTCCTGGATCCAGCGCCTCAAATCCGGCCTCACTGGCAGCCGCCAACGTCTGCAACAAGGATTATCAAGTCTCCTAGGTCGCAAGATCGATGACGCGTGGTTTACCGAATTGGAAGAAGCGCTGATCCTCGCCGATGTCGGTGTAACCACTACTCATCGCCTGATCCAGTCGCTGAAACAAAGTGCCCGCGAACACCGACTGGAATCTTCAGATCAACTCAAACCTTTGCTCAGCGAAGCACTCATCCAGTTGTTATCGCCCTTGGAGCGCCAACTGACCCCCATTGAACCCGGACCTCATGTCATTCTGTTCGTTGGAGTCAATGGGGCCGGTAAAACCACCTCCATCGGAAAAATGGCCCAACATTTCCTAGACCAAGGCAAATCAGTCCTTCTGGCCGCTGGCGATACCTTCCGCGCCGCAGCGGTACAACAATTGGTCGCTTGGGGAGAACGCCATCAAGTACCCGTGATAACCCAGGAAAAAGGCGATTCAGCCGCCGTTATCTTTGATGCTATCCAAGCCGCACGCGCACGTCACATCGATATCGTACTGGCCGACACTGCCGGACGTTTACCCACCCAGTTACACCTCATGGAAGAAATTCGCAAAGTAAAACGCGTCGTCGCCAAAGCCGATCCCACAGCGCCCCACGATATCCTCTTGGTACTGGATGCCAATACCGGTCAAAATGCTTTGGCCCAGGTAAAAGCCTTTGATAATGCTTTGCAACTGACCGGTCTGATCATCACCAAACTTGATGGTACCGCAAAAGGGGGGGTCATCGCAGCCATCGCCGGTGAACATCCCATCCCACTCTGTTTTTTGGGCGTAGGAGAAACTTCTGCAGATCTGGATCGTTTCCAAGCAACCAGTTTTGTCACGGCGCTACTGGAATGATCGTCCTCGAAAATCTGACCCTACGCTACCCCGGACAGCCCAATCTTATCGAAAACCTGTCTCTCACGATTGCCCCCGGTGAATGGGTAACCTTCAAGGGTCCGCTTTCATGGGGAAAAACATCTCTATTGCGCCTTCTGGCAGGAATGGAGTTTCCTTCATCGGGGCAAATCACCTGGCAGGGGATATCTCTGAGACGCACTGGAACACTGAATCGCTTACGCCAATGCACCGGTATGATCTGGAGCACCCCGCAATTCGTCGAACGGCTTCCTTTACACCGAAATCTCGCACTGCCACTGGAAATTCAGGGTATGGCTCGACACGAAATCACCCCCCGCATCGAGAGTGCGCTCCAACGTGTCGGTTTGTCTGAACAGCAACACCGTTTCCCACAACAACTCTCTTCCACCGATCAGCATCGTCTGAGTTTTGCACGAGCCATCATCGGCCGCCCCAACTTGTTGCTGGTCGATGAGCTCCCTTCCCCAACCCCAAGATTGACCTCCCTGCTACAAAATCTGCTGGACACCTTTCACCAAAGTGGAGTTACCATCATCACCAGTTCTACACAAGATCAGTCCATGCTACTGCCACGTGGGCGAGAAATCACGATCAACCCTGTTTCATCAGAAGTACTCCTATGAAAGCGGGACGCCATCAATTTCGCGCCCTGATACAGGCCTTTCATCTTTTGGCCACACACCCTTGGCGCAATCTCTGGCTACTATTGCTACTGACGATATTATTGATCGTCCAATTTTGCGGGATCATGGTCACTATCCAAGGTGAATCCTGGCTTCGCCGACAACTCCCCGAGCCCACACTGATACTATTCATGCAGGGACAGGCCAGCGAAACCCAAACACATGCATTATGGGATGCATTGGCCAACCAGACCTCTGTCGCATCATTCGACACCCGTTCTCCTCAAGAAGCGCTGAACCAACTGCGCACCATCCCGGGTTTGTTACCCGCCCTAAATCAGTTGGAACACAATCCCATAGGAAGCACGTTCATCGTTCACCTGCGCCATCCTGATGCAACTCATTTGGCCCAACTGGAACAGGAACTTTCTCTTCTGCACGGCATCGCCTCCATCCACAGTAGCCACCACTGGGCCCAGCGCCTTGACCAATTGATTTCTTTTCTCAAGTTGGTCAGTCTGGGCACCACCCTGTCTGCCTGTCTGATATGGGTCACACTCACGGCCGGGATGGCTCGTCATCAAGCCGAACAACACGCAAGGGAAAACAAATTGATGCGTCAACTGGGCGCTTCTCAAATGTATCTGGCTCGATCCTATGGCTATGAAGGATTGCTAATAGGAATCCTCAGCAGCAGTCTGGCCGTATTACTACTTTGGGCCTATTGGAAAAGTCATTTTTCAAACCCTTTACCCCCTGCGGTCCCGATACAGTTTCCCGATCTGAACTTCCTCGCAACATGCATCAGCTCGACCATCTTCGCTTCATCCATCATTTTTGTCATCGCACAATGGAACCCAAACAGAAAATAGCACTCTCAAGACAGGAGTGCTAGAATGTTGAGTGAGGGGGAATCGTACGTCATGAGTTTAGTTGCAGATCGTTATCTCATCCCAACCCACGCCGGAAGTCTGGAGAGTTATATTCAGCAGGTTGGTCGGGTTCCTTTGCTAAGCGCCGAGGAGGAAGTCATGTTGGGCCGACGCTTGCGTGACCAGCACGACTTGGAAGCGGCTCAGCGCATGATCCTGTCACACCTGCGCCTGGTTGTTTCCATTGCTCGACAGTACAGTGGCTATGGACTGCCCCAATCTGATCTGATTCAGGAAGGCAATGTCGGGTTAATGAAGGCCGTGCGCCGCTTCGACCCCGAAAGAGGCGTGCGCTTGGTTTCTTTTGCCGTCCACTGGATCAAAGCCGAGATTCATGAATACATCCTGCGCAACTGGCGCATGGTCAAAATTGCCACCACCAAAGCCCAGCGCAAACTGTTCTTTGGCCTGCGAAGCCTGAAGCCAGGATTCGGTTCTCTGTCTCAGCGGGAAACCCTTCAAGTTGCCGAACAGTTGGGGGTGCGTCCGCAAGATGTCCATGAGATGGAAACCCGGTTGTCCGGTCAAGACATTTCGCTGGATCCCGGGCCCGATGATGATGAACATTGGGTCAGTCCCGTCGCCTATCTCGCCGACCATGCTCTAAACCCCAGCGAACATCTGGAAGTCCAGCAAATCACCCAATCCCGGCACAACGGCCTCAGCGCGGCGTTGAACGATCTGGACCCACGCAGCCGCCGCATCATCGCATCACGCTGGCTTCAAGACGAAGAAACCCCACCCGCCACCCTGCATGAATTGGCTGAAGAGTTCTCCATCTCTGCAGAACGGGTGCGCCAAATCGAGGCACGCGCCTTGAAGCAAATAAAAACTCACCTGACAACTGCCGCCGCCTGAGTCAACCAATTCTATTCTAAAAACTACAGAACATCAGTGCAAAAGGAACCGTCTGGGTTGATAACACAGAGCGCTCATTGCCATCGATATCCCAAAAGCGGATGTTCAACAGGTATTTGTTAGCGCTGATTTCTGGAACAAAAGGCAAATTCTCGGCTACGCCAACACGTAAAAGACGAGCTTCCGCGCCCACTTTATTCTGCTGGTAACTTCCACCCATAGCTTCCAGATTATGAATTTTTCCGCTCTCAAGGAGCAAACGAATATGCAATTCCAACGCAATATGGGTACTCAACAAAGGGGAAAGCCACTGCTCAAACTGGGCACGACGGTTAACTGCAGGTAAAGATAGCCAATAATGGTAGACCGGAAGATCAAAATCACAAATTCCTCCGGGAATACTCATCCGTTGTTTGATCGCCATTAATCCTTCGTGGTTGCGTAAATGCTCGGCAAATTTACCCACAGTACGGCGCAAATTATCCGTAACCAACTCCAGTTCGGCCAACGTTGCTTCCAGCGGTTCACACGCAACCTGCGGATTCTTACGTAAAGCAATCAGCGCCATACGCTGGCGTTCCAAGCCCTGCAATAATTCCGACTTGACATCCGAGCGCACGGTACCATCGACGAGTTCAAACAGCGTCAATAATGCTGCGTGATAATCACGCGCATCGTCACGTTGAAGAAAGTACAAAACGCGACGAAACAAAGCAACCAGTCTTAGAAAAAGACGTACTGATTCGTTGAGTGGATAATCGTAAAAAATCACAGGGCCAATCCCCTAACCAGATTGCGCAAGTTTGTCTGGTTTATGACGGCAGCGCAAGTTACCTTTGGTTTTTCTTAACGATCAGTCTTCATTTGACAAAGTTTGGCGGTGAAGACTGGCATATTTTCGGTATTGCTCATCCAGATGTTCAACCTCTATCTCGAGATGAGACAATGCACCATTGTTATCGATCACATCATCTGCCACCCGTAAACGAGTTTTGCGATCCGTTTGCGCCGCCATGATCGCGCGAACAGCTTCCGGCGACATATCTGAACGACGTGAAGCACGTTCAACCTGAACTTCTTCAGCACAATCCACCACCAGCACCCGTGACAAAATAGGACGATAACTCCCCACTTCGATAAGCAAAGGAACTACCAGTAATACATAAGGTTGCGTTGCCGCATCGAGCGCTGCATATACAGCATCCCGGATACGGCCATGCATAATGGTTTCCAGTTGCTTTCTTGCTGGGGGATGGTTGAACACATGGTTACGCATCGCCGTACGATCGAGACTGCCATCCTCGGCAATAAAAGACTCACCAAATCTTTCGCGAATCGCCTGAATTGCCGCCCCGCCAGGTGCCGTCATCTGACGAGCAATGGCATCTGTATCCACCAAACCCGCTCCACGCCGCGCAAACAGGGATGCCACTGTAGATTTCCCTGCACCGATCCCCCCGGTTACTCCGACTATGAACTTATTCACTGACTTCTCCCCAAGAAATCCCACCATACCATGATTGCCCCTCCCAATACCAAGAATGGTCCGAAAGGATACCCTTCCGCCCCATGACGGCGCAATAACAGACCAGCACCGCCGCCCAATACTGCGCCCCAGAACAAAACCCCTGGAATAACCGACACGCCTAACCAAGCCCCCAGCGCTGCCAGTAACTTACCATCTCCTCCACCGAGTCCAGAGCGACCGCTCAAGCACTGAAACAGCCAGCCCACCCCGGCAAGCAAGCCATAGCCCAGCACCACTCCTGCCAGAGATTCCATGACACTCACTCCGGTCCAACCTATCCAGGACCCCAGAACCCCCATCACCAATAGTGGCCAAGTGATCCGATCCGGCAACAACTGTAATTCCAGATCGATCAATACCAAAATCAGCAATCCCCATTCGAATATCAGAAAGCTCAACAACGAAAAACCTGTCAGTGGAGCCATCAACACTGTCATCGCAGACAAAACCGCTCCCAGTAATGGAAGTAACCACAGGGAATATCGCCGCCAATTAATCACCCATACTCCCGGACTCCCCAACCAGGTTGCCTGCTGCTGCAACGTCTCCATCCAATGCTCCAATGGTG
This sequence comes from Pseudomonadota bacterium, assembly GCA_021798835.1. GTDB lineage: Bacteria > Pseudomonadota > Gammaproteobacteria > Burkholderiales > Ferrovaceae > Ferrovum. Next base: position 167,351 of record JAJZBQ010000002.1, read on the forward strand.
AGCGCCCAACCCAGCCAGCGATTGCTCCACCCAATCCAGCCTCTATCCCTGCCAGCCAGTTCACGCCCCGCCCGCCTCAGACCCGATCTGTACACGCGCCACTTTCACCCGTCGATCCTGAGTATGAACTATCTCTACCGGATAGCCATCCACCTTGAGGGATGTTCCTGGTTCTGGAATATCTTCCAAAATTTCCAGAATCAAGCCGTTCAAGGTGCGAGGTCCATCCACAGAAAAACGGGTTCCCAACTTTCTGTTCAGAACGCGCAGTGAACAATCTCCATCCACCAACACAGCTCCCCCTGGTTCTCGTGTAAATAGATCGCGATGATGCGCCCGTCCACTAAATTCGCCGACAATCTCTTCGAGAATATCCTCAACGGTTACCCAACCCAGCAGTTCTCCATACTCGTCCACCACCAACCCTGCTTTACGGTGCATCTCCTGAAAGTTCTGTAATTGAGTCAACAAGGGGGTCCCTTCCGGGATAAAGTAAGGCTGTCGCATGACTTTGAGCAAACCGGCCTCAGTCAAATCGCCTTGCTGAAACTGCCCAAAAACCTTACGTACATGAACAATGCCAACCACAGCATCAGGTGTGCCACGATACAGCAACTGCAAGGTGTGCCGCGCAGTTGCCAGCTGTGCCACCACAGAAGAAAAGTCAGCATCCAAATCCACGCCCTCGATACGGCTGCGCGGAGTCATGACATCATCGATGGTCATGCGATTCAAACCCAGCAAGTTAAGCAATAAGTCCTGATGCTTTCTGGGCATGAATCCTCCCCCCTCCAGCACCAACATGCGCAACTCATCCAACCCCAGATTCGGTTGCCCTTGAGTTGGGCGCATAGGCAACCGTAGCAAAAACAACAAAGATCTGACAAACAGATTGACAAACCAGATAACCGGGGAAAACAACCACAACAAACCAGCCAACACATAACTCAATCGCAAGGCAATGGGTTCAGCATAGGCGGCGCCAATAACCTTCGGCGTTATCTCGGAAAACACCAGTATCACCAAAGTCACCAGCAGTGTACTCATGCTCAAAACCCAGCCACTACCGCCAACAAAATGTACAGCGAGCACCGTCACCATAGAGGCCGCAGCCGCATTGATAAAGTTATTTCCGAGCAACAACATGCCCAGCAAACGATCCGTCTGCTGGCGCAGGGACAATGCAAGACGGGCTCCGCGATGTCCCGGATGAGAGGCCAAATGCTGCAAACGGTAACGATCAAGGGCCATCATACTGGTTTCTGCCATCGAGAAAAAACCTGACAGCAACAGTAATATCACCAGGCCCAGTAGCATCCAGCCCCAGGGTAATTCATCCACGATGCAGGACGATTTCCACGACGAACTTACTCCCCAAGTAACCGATCACCAGAAGGATAAAACCTGCCACGGCCCAACGTGCCGCACGCCTGCCACGAATACCCCAGACCTGACGAGCCAGCAACAGACCGGCATAAATCAACCAGGCCAGAAAGGAAAACACGACCTTGTGGTTCCATACCAATGGGCGACCAAACACCGCTTCAGAGAATAGAACCCCAGTCACCAACGTCGCCGTCAGCAATACAAAACCTACCAAAATCATCTGGAACAACAATGAATCCATAGACACCAATGATGGCAGCGCTCCCCAGCGAGATAAGGAGCGGTCATGGTTATGCAAGCGTTGTTCCATGACTGCCATGAGGACCGCATGAAGTGCGGCCACTGCAAACAGGCCATAGGCCATCAACGAGACCAGCAAGTGAATCTTGAATGCCAACAGATGACTGTAGGCGATGGGTTTCTCATCAGGCAGCAACAACGGTGCCAAAACCAGTAACGCGGTGATCAACATCAATACCGAACGCAAAATTCCCAGGCGATAACGAAAACTGGCAAGCCAGTACATGAATACGGTGGCCAACCCAACAAGGGACAGGGAATTACCCAGCGACAAGGAGATCAAATCCGATGCAAACAATATCCGCTTGAGTAGTAACCCATGCACAATCATCACGAAAAACAGCAATGCCTGAGCCCGTTGGGAAACCATGCGCTCCGCCAACGCCTGGGTTTGTCCACGACGCAACAGGATATCGCGCACGCCCAGCAGGAAATACAGCAGAGCAGTGATAAAATACAACAGGGTGTCGGCATTCATGCCGACAGTTTACCACTGTCAAACCGTTTTATGAGGCTGCAAATTCCATGCTCGACCAATTGACCGATCGTTTGAGTGGGGCTTTCAAAGCTCTGCGTGGCCAGGCGCGATTAACCGAATCCAACATTCATGACGCGCTACGCGAAGTCCGTATCGCACTTTTGGAAGCCGATGTTGCCTTGCCAGTTGTCAAATCCTTTATTGATGAAGTAAGGGCCGAGGCGGTAGGCCAAACTGTCCTGCAAAGTTTGACACCCGGACAAGCTTTCATTGGAGTTGTCCACCGAGCCCTGACACGCCTGATGGGAGAGCACAATGAAGCTCTGAATTTGGCCAGCCAACCCCCCGCCATCATCCTCATGGCTGGATTGCAAGGGGCAGGCAAGACCACTACCACGGGAAAGCTGGCCAAATGGCTAAAGGAACAGCAGAAAAAAAAGGTACTGGTAGTCAGTTGTGATGTCTACCGCCCTGCTGCCATCGAGCAGTTGAAGATTCTGGCCGAACAAGTCGGGGTAGATTTTCATGACTCACAAAATTCCCAAGATCCCAATACCATCGCTCGTACCGCATTGGACTATGCACGCCGCCATTTTCACGATGTGCTGCTTGTAGACACGGCGGGCCGCCTGACTATCGATGATGCCATGATGCAGGAAATCCGCCTGCTACATGCTTCTCTGAATCCCATAGAAACTCTGTTCGTGGTGGATGCCATGCAAGGACAGGATGCCGTCAACACGGCCCGCGCATTTGCCGATGCCTTACCTTTGACTGGAGTGATTCTGACAAAACTGGATGGCGATGCACGAGGTGGAGCCGCTTTATCCGTACGACATATCACTCAAAAACCCATTAAATTTATCGGGATTGGTGAAAAACTCAATGGTCTCGAGGCCTTTCATCCTGAGCGTCTGGCATCGCGCATTTTGGGTATGGGCGACATTCTCTCGCTGATCGAAGAAGCACAGCGCACCGTAGACCAAAATGAAGCGGAAAAACTTGCCAAGAAACTTAAAAAGGGCCACACCTTTGATCTTGAGGACTTCAAAGTTCAATTGCAGCAGATGCAAAAAGCCGGTGGAATTGGTGCCATGATGGACAAGTTGCCCAACCAACTGACGCGCGGACTTACCCCAGGAACCAATGCTCCCGATGATCGCGCACTGCGCCGTATCGAAGGAATTATCAACGCCATGACCCCACTGGAGCGTCGCAAACCCGAACTTCTCAAGGCCTCTCGTAAACGGCGCATCGCCGCAGGATCGGGTGTTCAGGTTCAGGAGGTCAATCGTCTGCTGGCGCAATTTGAACAAATGCAGAAAATGATGAAGATGCTTTCCCAAGGCGGCGGATTAAGCAAGATGATGCGCAACATGCGCCACCTCATTCCAGGTCGCTAATCCTTACGGGCGTTATCCCCTCCCAAGATAAAAATAAACACGCCGTCCGGTGATTGTGTCTGCTCCAGCATTTGCTCAAAATCGAACAGACTCACCGGTTTGGCGTACCAGAATCCCTGTGCATAATCACAACCAAACCGTCTCAACATATCATGTTGTTCGCGTGTTTCAACCCCCTCAGCGATCGTCTTTATGCCCAATTTGTGAGCCATCACGATAATGGCCTCCGTTAAGGCCTTGTCACTTTCATCTGCCATGATTTCAGAAATGAATGACCGGTCAATTTTGAGATAGTCAATATCGAACTGTTTTAAATAGGACAATGCTGAAAATCCAGTGCCAAAATCATCAATGGATACCTCAACTCCCTGGTTACGATAATCCAGAAAAGTTTGCTGAATACGCTCCGATTTTTTGAGCAGCATCCCCTCGGTAATTTCCACAGTAATACAGTTTCCCGGTAACCCATTTTCCTTCAAACACTCCAACCAGAGCGCATCTCCCTGGTCAAACTGAATGGGAGACCGATTGACGCTCACCTGCACAATCTGCCCAAAGCGTTTCTTCCATCGCAAGATATGCGTTATTACCTGGAAAGAAACCCAATTACCGATATCGTGAATCAAACCCGATGCCTCGGCCAATGGAATAAAAACCTGTGGGCCAACTGATCCCCGTTGTGGATGGTCCCAACGCAACAATGCTTCGACCTTCTTGAGGCGACCACTGCTCAAATCCAGTATCGGCTGATAAAACACCTGTAACTCACCACGTTGACAGGCAAGACGCAAGTCATTGGTCAGTTTCATTTTATTTTGCGCTTCCTGCTGCATGGCCGGCAAAAAATAATGAAAGCGATTGCGACCTTCGGCTTTGGCAGAGTACATGGCCTGATCCGCATGTTTCACCAACGTATGGAGGTCTTGTGCATTATCGGGATACAGGGCAATCCCCATGCTGGCTGAAATAAAACAGCGGTCTCCATCTCCCAGGTCATACGGCTGAGCGAGAATTTCCGATAATTTATGAGCCAGATGCTGGACCTGCAACAGCAGGCATTCGGGAAGAATCACGGCAAACTCATCCCCTCCCAAGCGGGCTACGGTGTCCGTTTCTCGAACACCATGCAGGATTCTCCTGGCGGCTTCTTCCAGCAGCACATCGCCTTTCATGTGCCCCAGTGTATCGTTGACTTCCTTGAACTGATCAAGATCCAGCAATATCAGCGCCAACGGATGACCAATACGACGATGCTTTTTGATTTCCTGATTTAGCCGTTCAAGAAACAACTGGCGATTGGGTAGCCCTGTCACCCAATCATAATTGGCCTTTTTCCAGGTCGTCGATTCCATCCCCTGACTATCGGATTGATCGGCCATCAGAGCCACAAAATGACAACACCGACCCGAAGGAGCATAAATCACTCGCAGATGGAAATGTTCAGGATAACTCTCTCCATTTTTGCGTCGATTGCTAATTTCTCCGGTCCAACCCTGATTCTGACGAATCCCTCGCCACACTGATTTATATACATCGGGGCGAGACAAAGATGCATGCAAGCGGAATAGATTCTTGCCGATTACTTCGTCAGCGCTATAGCCAGTCATCCTGAAATAGGCCCCGTTGACCTGTTCAATGACTCCCTCTGAGTCGGTAACCACAAAAGCATCCGTTGCCCCGGATAATACGTGCGTCACCTGGTTTTGAACGGCGTGTATTACCCGCGATTCGGTAACATCAAGCACGACGACCAGGCTGGCTCTGTAAACATCCCTCTGTTCACGCAATGGTTCAAAACAGAGCGACAAGATACGAACGGTATCACCAGGCAAACTCACTTCAAAACGACAGGAAATGCCGCCAAAGGATTGTTCCAGCGCATCCAATAAGCACACAGAATCCACACCCGGAAAGAGTTCATACAGATGAACCCCTTCTTGATCGTCGGTCAAGGACTCCCAGTGCCAAAATTCTATGGCCCGATCATTGGCACCGTAAACTCGTCCCAGTCGATCCAGTTCCACCACCAATGCATCGCCCTGAGAAGAAAGTGGAAGATCTACCTGATACCCTCTGAGCAAACGACCGAGCCTAACCATTGCACGTAACCACCAAACACTTCCACCCAAAAATGCTCATTGCTATTTGCCCAGCCGTCAATCCGTTTCTCCTCACAACGCGTCCCGGTCTGATAATAAAATCTTTCCAAATCTTCGTGCACGGGGAGATACGATAGGACAAATTGAAATGTTTGGCAAGCGATGCTTACAAATACCTCACAATTGACAGGTAACTGTACAAAGGAGTTCAGTAACCATCAATCTTCGTTGTTATTCTCACGCTCATTGCGTAATACCTTTCCAGTTTTGGCATCAATGTCTACTTCGTGTGTCATATGGGCAGCACGAATGTCGAAAGAGAATCGCAGGCCACTTCCACCCAACTTGTGTTCCAACTCCTCCTCCAAAATCGTTCCGGGATAGGCTTTTATGGCTTCAGCGCGAGCCTGCTCGATGGTTAGGGTAGCCTCCTTGGCGTATTGATCCCCTTTGTAGGCCAAAGCCGTAGTGGCAACCCCACACAACAATCCCACTTCCAGTACTTTACGAATATTCATAAAAAATCCTCTACTCTCTAGATTTTGTTTCCTGCGCGCCCAACCATACGTTGCAATGTATCGTCACGACGCACCCAATAGTGATAAAGCACAGCCGCTACATGAGCAGCTATCAACCAGATCAGCGCATTCCCCAATGTTTCATGAATGCTTTTAAGGGTCTTGGCATACTGCATCGCAGTACCATCATCAACGATCGCGGGTAAAGTCCATCCCAAAAAGTCCACGGAATCACCCCGCGCTTGCTTGAACAGGACACCTAAAGCCGGAATCACAATCATGGCCAAGTACAGCAGGCCATGAGCAAGATGCGATATCCCATCCATGGCACGCGTCAATGCAGGCGTAATCGGCGGAATCTGGTGTTTCCAGCGCCATACGAGACGCCACCATACCAGAATGAAAACAGCAATCCCCAACTGCTTATGGATATTGACCAATGCGCCCTTGAGCGGCCCCTTGGGCAATTCCCCCTTGATCTCGATCACAGCCAGTAGCGCAATCAGCGCCAATGCCATCCCCCAATGAAGCGCTCGCCAAACACGGTCATAATTTCTGTTTTCTTTCATTCGTGTTCATCCAACCCAAGAAAGCGTACCCAAATCTCAAAAGTCAGAATACGACCCACATACTCTGCCGTCGCCACCGGATAATGGGCGCTGTGTACAGCAGCCAGGGCTGCCTTGTCCAGAATAGTGTTGCCGCTGGTAGTGATGACATGTGCACCTGAAACACTCCCATCTTTGTAGTCAAAGGAAACTTTGGTTTCCCCCGATAGATGAGCAGCACGCGCGGCCATGGGAAATACCACCGCTCCCTGGACAGCGGAACGCACCTTGTCCGCAAAAGTCACCGAAATATCCGCTGGCCTAATATGCTGTGGCAGAGCCGGAGCCGCAGGTGCCGCTGGTTGTGGTGGCGTAGGAGTAGGAGTCGCTGCGACCTGTGGAACCGCCTGAGCCACCGGTGCTGGGGCCGGGGTAGGAACAGGAATGGGACGCGGCTGTGGCTGAGGAACAGTATGACGTACGACAGGCTTGGGTGGCTGTGGTTGAGGTGGCACCGGTGGTGGCGGCACCGTTTTAGGTGCTTCTGGTGCCTGCGTCAATTGAATCTGTGTCACCGGAGGTGGCAACTCTTTCTTTACTTCACGACTCAATCCCCACAAAAAAGCCAAGGCGATCAACCCTTCCAGCAAGGCTGCCAGCCCCAGAGAACGGGGCAATCCCAAGGTTTTAGTCATCATTCCGCCCCCTCCACACGATGAGCAGCCAATCCGATCTGGCTCACTCCAGCCTCACGGCAGGCATCCATGACATGCATCATGGACTGCAATGAAGTAGTCTTTTCCCCTGCAATGGTCACCACAACCTTATCGGGATCCCCCATGGACTTGAGGCGTGCCGTCAAGTCCGCAGGGGTCATCTTCTTTCCTTCAACGGTGATATCGCCCTCATCATCCACGTTGACCAGCAGTTTTGGTGGTTCTAGCGCACTCGCTGTGGAACTCTTGGAGAGCTTGGATGCCATGCCCGTCGACGGGATCATGTGCAACGTGATCATGATGAAAAACACCAGTAGAAAAAACATGATGTCGATCATCGGAATGATCTCGATGCGTGCCTTCTTGGTTTCGAAATATTTCATGCTGACCTCAGGCGACAGCACGAGCACGCATTTCCGCCAACACGCGCTTTTGCTCCTCAAAAGACTCATGATAGTGCGGATAGAGACGGTTCAGCAACATCATTTTCAAGGTATCCAGTTGGTGCATGATGATCCGCACGCGATTGTTCAACCCATTCAGAGCCACCAACCCTACGATGGCGATAAACAGACCACATGCCGTCGCCAACAGGGCCTCCGCCACACCACCCGTCACCTTGGTTGGTGAATTGGCCACATCGCCCAATACCTGGAACGCATTGAACATTCCGATGATGGTCCCCAATAATCCCATCAACGGGGCCAGCGTCACAATGGTATCCAGAACCCACAGGAAACGATCTACATGAGGAGCTTCGCACATCACTGCCTCCTCCAGTTTATCGGAAATACGATCAAAATCATGCGCCAGATCGTGTTGAATTGCCGATTCCAGCACCTTGGCGTGAGGCAGTGTCGGGTGGCGCGTCACCAATTCCTGAAATGCCTCTGGAGAAACCTTGCTCACTCCTGTCACTTCACGCAGCAACTGGTTCCCTTGACTCAACACTCGTGCCAGGTACCAACCACGCTCAATGATAACGGTCAACGCCACCAGTAGTAACACAGCCATCAGGTATAACATCCCTCCTGAACTCTGTACCGCTCCTTCAATTCCTTGCATCGTCATGATTCAATCTCCTTTCAGATAGGACAAAGCCGCCCCCCGCCCAGGGACTCTGAGCGAGAAACGGCTTAATCTACTCTTCAATTATTACAAACTGGTTAAAATCCCGCGCTCAGGTTCACGCTAACCATGCGACCCGGCAGAGTCCAGAATAGAGCTTGTCCTCCCTGAGTATTTCCAGCAAAGGCCACTGTGTCGGTCCGGTTAAACAAATCATCCAACTGGAATTCCACCTTGGCATTCTTTGCCCAACCCAGATTACCAAAGTCATGTCCAGCTGCCAGATTCACCGTGGTATAACTACCGAAGTGCGTATAGTTACCATTGATATCCTGTCCACCCCAGCGAGACCCGATTTCCTTGGCAATCAAGGATGCGTTGGTCTTGTTGTGTTCATACAGCATACCCAAGGCCGCTGTGCTCTGCGGTGCATTCTGGATGGGAATCGCACTGGTATAACTATTCAGAGAGTAGTTACCATAAGCGTTAAATCCCGATCCAAGGTTATAGGTTGCTTCACCTTCCACCCCCTGGTAATGCACGGCACCGATGTTCTGGATGGTAATCAGGTTACCAACCTGACTCTGCTGGGACTGATTGTTGTTGGTGATGTAATAGACATCCGCCGATGCTGTCAGCTTCTTGCTCTTGAACACCGTTCCCATTTGGTAGTTCATGGTTTTTTCTGGGTTCAGATAAGCCAGACCTGCTGACGTATTGGGTTGCAGAGGTTGATTCGGATTATAGAAGGAACCGAACAGCAGCGGGGCCACAAACCCTTCAGCCGCCTGCCCATACGCCGACCAGTTGTCTGCCACATAGTAGTGAACATCCAAGGAGGGTAAAGCTGCAGTCCAGGTATGCGAATAGGAGAAAGCTCCTCCGACTGTGGTATCAAATGCCGAATTGTAAGTCCGGTTGAAATCATTGAACTTCAGACCGGGCGTAATAGACCATTTGCTGTTGGGGCGCCATACATACTCCACATACGGCTGAATCGTGTTCATGGAACTGGTTTCAGCCTGATTCCCACCATTTGACAATCCCGGTGTATTGATAATGGCACCCAATCCTCCCGTGGACAAATCTACGTTATTGGTCCACGACTGATGTAACTGACGCTCAATCCACAATCCAAAGTTCAGATCATCGTTGCCAAACGAGCGAGTGGCACGAACGACATCCCCATAAGATTGGTAGGCAGTCAACCCCGTAACCCCGGCAATATCGGCAGCCGCCGCACCCGATGCAAGCACACCACTGGAACCCGCCAACACCATACCCCCGTAGGCTCCACCCACCGTTTGCTGCGATGTACCATTCGGGTTGAAACCATTCATGGCGTTATGCGCATAGGACGTGGTATACAACTTGTTGTCAACCTTCCAATCCCCAAAACGGGTCTGCACGCCGATGTAGTCAAAATTCGAACTGAAGTTATCGTTGTTGTAACCCACGTAAGCATCTGACATTGGGTTTTGATTCAGACCGTAATGGCTACCATACTGGTTGATCTGTTGTGCCGTGGCACCCGGAGAAGCATTCTGGTAGGTGTTGTTCTGCATTGCCACTACCGTAATGGCCGTATCTTCGCTCAATGGCTTGATAAATTTGGCAAATACGTTCCCACGACGCTCATTGTTATTGGTCAGCGCGCCGTCTGTCTGATAATGGTTGTAATCAATGAACCCGCTGGCATCACCATAGTTCTGCATCACCCCGGTATCGTATTGAAAGCCAACCAACTTGGAGTTGAAACTACCAATTTGGGTACGTACCGTTGCTGTAGGATCTGCCAATGGATCGTTGGAACGCAGTGCGATGGTTCCACCATAAGTTGCATCCCCTATCGTGCTGGCTCTACCGGGACCACGGTCTACCGTCACTTCTCCAGTGTCTTGTCCCAGGAAGTAGGTATTCACATGGTGGGTGAAATCCGCACCATCCGCAAACGGAATACCATCAAATGTCACGTTGTACTGCCCATCCACAAAAGAGCGCATGGTCAGCAAGGGCTGATCATTCCCCCCCGGACCGTTGGGGCTGACCGCCCATACCCCTGGAGCGATAGCCGCATTGTCCACATAACTGGACGCCCCGGTCTGAGTATTCTCGATATAGTTATGGTTGATCACAGATTGCGGTTCAGTCGCCGTCAACGAACCTTGGGTAGGAGCATTGGCGGGCGCAGATTCGGCCTGCGGAATAGCCTCATTACTGTTCCCAGCACCACTGGAAACAGATCCCAGATCATAGGCATGAGCCAACGGGGCCAGCAACGAGGTTCCAATCAGGGCCAAGAACAGTGGCTTCAGTTGAAATCGCGATTTCATATAGAATGATTCCTGTCAGTTGTGAATAGGGTTTTTATTTTTCCTGGAAGCCCAGTTTTTTTACACATTATGACGAGCGTATGTGACACCGCCATGAAATATAGATGACAATTCGATGACACTCTCAGCCACAGAACTATCCAATTTCTTGATCAGACTTTCCACCTCTGGCTTGGAATTATCTGTGCCCGCATTACCCATCGTTCATGAAGCACAGCACCCCTTACTGGAAATTCTGCTTGGCCTGGGAATGATCCTGGTCTGCATGACCATCCACAGTTTTGGCATGTATCAGGTCATGCATCGTTTTGAAACCAGAATGGCTCACCTGGTACATGAAAACCGTGAGTTCCACCGTCAGGTGTATTTCCTGTACCTGGTGGTACTGATCCTCCTCACCCATCTGACGGAAATCACTACCCTGGCCTTCATTCTTCACCTGATGCACATGTTCCCGGATTTCCGCACAAATTTTTATCTTGCAGGGGAAACCTATACATCGCTGGGCAATGGTGATGTTCTATTACCCAGTGGCTGGCGCCAACTGGCCATGTTCATCACCATGTCGGGCCTGCTGACTTTCGGCTGGACGACTGGGGTTTTGGCCAGTATCGTTGGAAAAACCTATGATGCCCAGTTTGCCGAATTGCGCCACCAACGCATGCAGGAGCAACAGCCCCCCCCTTCACCTGTAAAAAACAAGGAATAGCGGATGGGGGAATTTTTGGCATTGGGGTATATCGGGAGCATTGCCAGTATCGCAGTACTCAGTGGAGTCTCTCAGGTACTGTTCCCTGAACTGGCCGCATTATCCTACGATATTTTCAAGCGTCCATTCGGGAAATGGGCCAGTTCCCCCGCAATGTTAATCGTTACCCCCACTCTGACTGCCATACTGGGTCTGATGATCCAACATCGCTTTGGCTACAGCCCTTTGTCCATGAGCCTCAGCATAATCAGCGCATTGCTGATCATCCAATGGCTCAAATCCCCCATCGCCCCTGCGATTTCAGCAGGAGCACTTCCAATTGCCCTGGACGAGGGCAGTTGGTGGTATGCAGCAGCCGTAACCTTCAGTACCAGCGTGCTGGCACTCAGCGCCTGGCTAACTCTGAAATGGCGTCACCTTCCTGCCCCAACTCCCCCCTCACTCGCCGATAAAATCGATGATGAGGTCGAAAATCCCCCTGCAGGATATGCTTGGTTACCCTACTTTGCTTTCTTCCTATCAACGGCTTTGGTTTTGGTGCATTGGACAGGCTGGCGATTCCTGCTTTACCCACCCCTGATTGTGGTCGCTTACGAAATGTTTGCGCATGCCAGAGTGTGTCCATGGGCCAAAAAGCCCATCCTGTTAGTCGTCGCCTGCTTCATGACCGCCAGTACCGGATTACTCGTGTTTGTGATACTTGGCCACCATCCGCTGGCGGTCATGATTTCCATGGCGATGTCGATTGTTCTTATTCAACGTTTCGATCTGCATGTTCCACCGGCTACCGCCGTTGGCCTGCTCCCTTTTGTCATCGAGCATCCTGACTGGCGCTTCCCGGTAGCCGTTACCGTGGGAACCGGTTTGCTTTCACTGGTATTTCACCTCTACCGTGCACGCCACTTTCGAGCCTCATAACTCATCAAGAAGATCTCTTTCGAAAAACCGTTTCCTCTCCAGACAGCAACTTACGAATGTTGGCGTGATGATGCAATAGTAGCCAACCGGCAAGTAAAAAAACGGTGACCTTGAGAAACCATACCGACAAAATAAACAAGGAAAACAGAGGGGTCGCAACAGCCGTACAAAGAGCCGACAGTGACGAAATTCTTGTAACTGCCATGACAGACAACCATACAATCAAGGAACACAGTCCCAGCAAAGGGTTCAGCGCGACAAGAATGCCCAGCGCAGTAGCCACTCCTTTCCCCCCTTTAAAACCAAAGAACACCGGGTACCCATGCCCAAGAAATACAGCCAGTGCTGCAACAGCCGTAGCCAAGGGGTCTACGCCCAGAGGCACTAGCCAATGTATGGTCAACCATACCGCCACCCATCCCTTAAGCGCATCTCCCAGCAAAGCCAAGGCAGCACCCAGACGGCTACCGCCTCGCAACATATTGGTGGCCCCAGGATTTTTTGACCCAAAAGTGCGCGGATCCGGCAACTTCATCCGTCTACTCACCAGCACGGCAAATGACAATGAACCGATCAAGTAACTACCCAGCGCAACCAGCCATAATCCGACGACTTCGATGTTCATACTTTATCCTCGAGGATGATGACGTGCATGAATCGAGCGTAAGCGCTCATGCGCCACGTGCGTATAAATCTGCGTGGTGGAAATATTGGCATGCCCAAGAAGTAACTGTACCACCCGCAAATCAGCCCCATGATTGACCAAGTGCGTCGCGAAAGCATGACGCAGCGTATGGGGTGACAATGGGCCGGTGATCCCTGCTTGTTGTGCATGCGCCTTAATCCGATACCAGAATGCCTGACGTGTCATGGCTTCCTTTCTCGGCGTTATGAACAACGCTTCATGCGATGCCCCCTGCAGTAACACAGGACGCGACTCACGAAGATACTTCACCACCCACTCCACGGCCTGTTCTCCCAGCGGAACCAGACGCTCTTTTGACCCTTTACCCAGCACCCGCACCACACCATCCGTCAGACTGATTCCGGCCAGCGGCAAACTCACCAATTCCGTAACACGCAACCCACTGGCATACAACACTTCAAGCATGGCACGGTCACGCAATCCCAGTGAAGTTCCCAGCGCGGGAACTGTCAATAAACGTTCGACATCCGCTTCTGATAAACTTCTGGGAATGGGACGTGTCAAACGCGGGGACTGCAAACGCAGAGTCGGATCTGCAGCACCCGGTCGTTCTCGATAAAAATACTGAAAAAAGCGCCGCCAACTGGACAAGGCACGAGCTGTTGTAGCTCGAGAAGTTTTTTTTTCCCAAGCCAAACAAGCCAACCACTGCTGCAGATGCGCCTCAGTTACCGAGTTCCAACTTGTCACCCCTTGGGCGACCAACCAATCCCATAGTTGCACAAGATCGCTACGGTAACTTTCCAGTGTATTACGCGCCAAGCCTTCTTCCAGCCACATGACATCACAAAAAACATCCAATGCCTCCATGGCGGCTGAAAAGAAAGGCTCATCGCGCATTCCGCCGTTCACGGCTCCGGATTACTCCGCGTTCGGCACTTTAACTCGGCTGGGTAATTTTTCACGGATACGTGCCGACTTACCAGACCGCTCACGCAGATAGTACAGCTTGGCGCGTCGCACATCCCCACGACGTTTCACCTCAATACTTGCAATCAGTGGCGACCAAGTCTGGAACGTCCGTTCCACGCCTTCACCCGCTGATACCTTGCGAACGATAAAGGAAGAATTCAGTCCGCGGTTACGCTTGGCAATCACAACCCCTTCAAATGCCTGTACACGCTTGCGCTCGCCTTCCACCACAGAAACACTGACCACAACCGTATCCCCTGGGGAAAAAACCGGGATGGTCTTACCTAAGCGTGCCATTTCTTCCTGTTCTAACTGCTCAATAATATTCATCTGTCTGACTCCTGCCCAGTAAGGGCTTTTCTAAACTCTTCCAAGAGTTTTTGATCATCCCCGGAAAGCGGTTGGCGTGCCAACATATCCGGACGTTTTTGCCAGGTGCGGCCCAAAGACTGCATCCGGCGCCAGCGCTGAATATCGGCATGATGCCCCGACATCAACACCGGAGGTACCTCTTTTCCTGCAAAAACTTCTGGTCGTGTATAGTGCGGGGCTTCCAGTAAGCCCTGCACAAATGATTCCTGTCCCACCGACTGCTGGTTACCCAGCGTCCCTGGCAATTGACGAATAATGGCATCCATCACAGCCATGGCGGGCAACTCTCCACCCGACAAAACAAAATCTCCCAACGACACCTCTTCGTCAACCTCGGTGTCAATCACGCGCTGGTCAATTCCCTCATAGCGCCCCGCCAGCAATACCATCCCTCCCAGAGCCACCCAATTCAGGACACGTTGATGTGTCAGGGTCGCACCTTGCGGTGTCAGGTATACCACACGCGGAGCCACAACCCCACGCTCGCACAATCCTTGACGAGCCTGTCGCAGTGCCAACGTCAAAGGTTCTGCCAACATCACCATCCCCGGCCCCCCACCGTACGGTCGGTCATCCACCGTACGATAGTTATCACGCGCATAGGCCCGCGGACTCCAGGTATCCAGCGTCCATATCCCTTGATCCTTGGCGCGACGGGTGACACCATACCCCGTAAGCGCCGCAAACATCTCAGGAAACAACGTTACCACACCAAAGTGGTAGGCCATCAAAAATCCAGTCCCCAATTCACAACAATCTGCTTACGGGATAAATCGACCTGATACAGAACAGGATCCACAAAGGGGATCAAACGTTTTTGTGGGCCATCTTGCACCACCAGTACCGGATTAGCTGCCGACTCCAGAAATCCTGATACAACCCCCAGAGACTCTTCTTGCCTGTTGATGACAGCCAATCCAATCAAATCAGACCAATAATACTCATCTTGTGCCAAACCTGGCAAAGCATCACGCGGAACAACCACATCGAGCCCACGCAAAGCCTCAGCCTGCGTTCGATCGTCAATACCCTGCAAAGCCACTACCAGCGTTCCAGAATGAATCTGCCAATCTATCAATGCGTAGGGCTGGTAAACGCCAGCCCGACTTAGCCACCATTGGGGATACTGTGTCAAACTGTCCAGAGTTTCACTGAAGGTTTGTATCCTGAGCCAGCCACGCACCCCATAAGGATGACCAACCCGCCCCATCACCACCCAATCGTCAGGCTGAGACAGACTGCGCTCCAGCACGCTTGATCAATTTTTCCACGGCATCCGATGGTTGCGCTCCCCGATCGCGCCAAAACTCAACACGTTCGAGATCCAGACGCAATGCATCTACTCCACCGCCACTGATCAAGGGATTGTAAAATCCCAGACGTTCGATAAACCGACCATCACGACGGTGGCGTGAATCCGCCACCACCACACTGTAAAAAGGACGGTTGCGCGCACCGCCACGAGCCAATCGAATCACGACCATGTTACGAATCCCTGTGAAGACAGGCCCCAGACAACCCAGGGCACAGAAAAGCCCCTGATTATAAACCAGGAGGGTGAAAAAAAGCAAGACGCCCCACGACACTCATCATGGTTTCATATGCCGGTGCAGATACTCATGAAAATGCAACATCCCATCTTCCATGGGCGACTGATAGGGCCCACCTTCCTCGCGTCCCCGCTGCCAAAGAATACGCCGACCACGATCCATACGTGCGCAGATCTCATCATCTTCCTGAGCCGTCTCGAAATAGGCCTGCTGCTGCGCCTCAACAAATTCACGCTCAAAAAGAGCAATTTCCTCAGGATAATAGAACTCAACCACATTGGTGCAAGCCCGAGGACCATCAGGCCACACTGTGCTGATCACCAATACATGGGGGTACCACTCCACCATGACATTGGGATAAAGCACCATCCAGATCGCCCCATTGATCGGCTCATGATCCCCGCTATAACGGCGCACCGCTTCATGCCAGCGCTGGTAAACCGCCGATCCAGCACGATTCAAATGATCCTTGAGCCCCACGGTCTGCACGCTGTACCCTTCACCAAATTCCCAACGCAAATTGTCACAGTTCACAAAACCTGACAGCCCTGGATGAAAAGGGACCACATGATAATCCTCCAGATAAACCTCAATAAAAGTTTTCCAGTTAAAATCATGATGAAAAGTCTTCACCGAATCCAGTTGATAGCCAGAAAAATTCAGATCTCGAGATGCCCTGGACCGGGATAACTCGTCCAGAACTTCCGATCCGCCCTCGAATAGCAACCCATTCCATTCTGTCAACGGAAAACGTTCCAGATCCAGGCAGGGTTGCTGCTCAAAATAGGGAGCCCCTGCCAACTGTCCCTTCAGATCATAAGTCCAGCGATGAAGGGGGCAGACAATATTCTGCGCATGACCACGCCCTTCCAGCATCACTGCTTGACGATGCCGACAGACATTGGATAGCAACTCAACCGAGTCCCCATGATTAACCAGCACCTGCCCATGATCACGCCACGGAAGGGTATAATAATCCCCCGGTTCAGGCACCAACAACCGATGCCCGACATACTGCGGGGCCACACGAAACAGACACTCCCGCTCCTGAACTTCACGGCGCGCATCCAGATACCACTCCATGGGCAAATGTGGCAAGGCACTGGCAAATTGTGACGGGTTTCCCAAACCACTCATATCCTAATCGACCCAAGTAAACACGCAAGAGTGCAAGCACCGATGGTAGTCAATTTGACCGACCAACCTAAAGCATAAAGGGGGCAATTATAGCCCATAAACCTGCGTCAAGACCAGCCTTCGGGTAGAATGAAGGACTGCATTATGGTATTCAGAGAGATGCCCCATGGACGAAAGCCTGCCAGATAGTTACGAAAGCGCTCTAAAAGAATTGGAAACGCAACTGACGCGCTTGGAAACGGGTCAGTTGACCCTTGAGGATGCCCTGACCACTTTCCAGCGTGGTTCCATTCTGCTAAATTACTGTCAAAATCGCCTTTCTGATGCCGAGCAACGCATCCGTGTACTAGAAGGCAACACACTACAGGACTATTCCGCCTGATGCATGACACCCCATCATCGTTCACCACATGGGTAGCGCAACAACGGCAAGAACTCGAAAACTTTCTGGAACAACGCATGCCCCCTGTCAACCAGATCCCCCACGGTCTGCACCAGGCCATGCGTTACGCCACGATAGGCGGCGGGAAGAGGTTAAGAGCGCTCCTCACACTGGCAACGGCAGAAATGGTTCAAGCCGATCACCAAACTGCTTTGCTGGTCGCCAGCAGCCTCGAATTGATCCATGCCTACTCCCTAATCCACGACGATCTTCCCTCTATGGACAATGATTCTCTACGTCGAGGGAAACCCACCTGTCACGTACAATTTGGGGAAGCCACCGCCGTATTGGCTGGGGATGCCCTGCAATCGCTGGCTTTTCAATGGCTCAGCGAACCAACCTCCGGAATGCCCAGCACTTCCGCCCTAACCCAGGTGCGATTATTGGCCATCGCCAGTGGTTCACGGGGGATGGCTGGAGGACAAGCCATTGATCTGGCCAGCGTTGGAATGCCGTTGAGTCTTCCAGAACTGGAGGCCATGCACCTGAAAAAGACCGGGGCGCTGATTCGTGCGGCCATACTGATGGGTACCCACTGCGGCGGTGCTTCTTTGAGCGACAACGAACAACAATCACTGACCCATTTTGCGAATCGCCTGGGTTTGCTCTATCAAATCGTCGATGACATCTTGGACAACACCTCTGACAGCGCCACATTGGGAAAAACTCCCGGCAAAGATGATGCTGAATGCAAAGCCACCTATGTCACCTTGTTGGGTTTGTCTGAAGCCAGAAGCAAAGCCCAAGAGGTCTTGAACGAAGCTCTAGACACACTGTCACGATTATCACATGACAGCCAGCATCTCCAAGCGCTGACGCAGCAAATCTACGCGCGACATCACTGATCTCCATGCCACACCCCGTTCCCGTTCCTCTGTCCTCGCTCTCAACCCCAGAGGAATTACGATGCCTGGACAGGCGATCTCTACCTGGTGTAGCTCAGGAATTGCGCCAATTCATCCTTAACAGCGTTGCCCAAACCGGAGGACACCTCTCCAGCAATCTTGGAACCGTTGAATTGACGCTGGCATTGCATTATGTCTTTGATACCCCCAGGGATCGATTGGTATGGGATGTTGGACATCAAACCTACGCCCATAAGATCCTCACCGGGCGACGTGATGCCATGGCTAATTTGCGTCAAAAGGATGGCTTATCGGGTTTCCCGCGCCGCAATGAAAGCGAATATGATGCATTCGGCACTGCTCATTCGAGCACTTCGATCAGCGCCGCACTGGGAATGGCGACCGCTTTTCGTTTGGCAGGTCAGAGCGAACGAGCTGTCGCCATCATCGGCGATGGAGCACTGACTGGCGGCATGGCTTTTGAAGCCATGAATAATGCCAAACACACCGGCGCCAACCTGATTGTCATCCTCAATGACAACGATATGTCCATTTCCCCTCCTGTGGGTGCGCTGCAACACCATCTGGCACGCTTGCTCTCCGGCCGCTTTTACAATTCGATGCGACGTGGGGGTGAAAAGGTGCTCGGTGTAGCCCCCCCTATTCTCCAATTCGCCAAACGTTGGGAAGAACATGTCAAAGGAATGGTCACTCCACCGGCCACCTTATTCGAAGAATTCGGATTCAACTACATCGGCCCCATCGATGGTCATGATCTCGACATACTGATTGCCACGCTAACCAATGTGCGCAAACTGGAGGGGCCTCAATTTTTACATGTCGTAACCCGAAAAGGAAAAGGATATCCCCCTGCCGAACAGGATCCTGTTCGTTACCACGGCGTATCCCCTTTCAACCCTGAAGAGGGTATCCCAGCCGCCCCCCCCAGTTCCCCCACCTATACAGAAATCTTTGGTCAGTGGCTATGCGATATGGCCGAACACGAACCGAAACTGGTGGCCATCACTCCGGCCATGTGCGAAGGATCCGGGCTCACCGCATTTGCTCAACGTTTCCCAGACCGCTACTTTGATGTCGGCATCGCGGAACAACATGCGCTAACGTTCGCTGCTGGTTTGGCCTGCGAAGGAATGAAACCTGTCGTCGCCATCTACTCCACTTTCCTACAACGTGCCTACGACCAATTGATTCACGATATCGCCCTGCAAAACCTTCCCGTGGTAATGGCCATCGACCGGGCTGGATTAGTGGGGGCTGATGGTGCCACCCATCAGGGTCAATTTGACCTCAGTTACCTGCGCACCTTACCAAACCTGACCATCATGGCTCCCGCAGATGAAAACGAATGTCGGCGTATGTTGACTACAGCCATCACCTTACCCGGCCCCAGTGCTGTCCGCTATCCACGTGGACGCGGATTGGGAGCGCCGGTCCAAAAAAATCTGGAACCCTTACCCATCGGTCGCGCTGAAATCCGCCGTCAGGGACGAGGGATTGCCTTACTGGCCTTCGGAAGCCTGGTAGGGTCTGCCCTCCGGGTGGGTGATTCTCTACAAGCCACCGTCGTCAATATGCGCTTCGTCAAACCACTAGATGAGACGCTTATCCTGGAGATGGCGCTTCACCATGACCTGCTGGTAACCCTGGAAGAAAATGCATTGGCTGGTGGAGCAGGGAGTGCCGTAGCAGAGTACCTGACACAACATTCCCTGACTACCCCGTTACTGAGATTGGGGCTACCCGATCGCTTTATCGACCATGGTACCACGACACAACTTTGGGCCGAGTGCCAATTGGACATTGAAAGCATTCAACGCCAGATCTTGGAACGCCTGTCTTCTATTCACCCGACGCAACGCGCACATGGATGATCGACGGGAACCAAATGTGCTATCAAGACTCACACAAACTCCACCAACCAACGGTACTCTTATGAACGCCATTGACCCCCAACTAATTCCCGACATCCAATCCAGTCCTGACACTCGTGACCTTGCCATCGATCAAGTTGGTATCAAGGGCATCCGTCATCCAGTACGGGTTTCCGATCGCGATGGTGGAGGGGTACAACACACCATCGCGACTTTCAATATGACGGTTCGTCTACCCAAGCATTTCAAGGGGACTCACATGTCACGCTTCGTGGAAATTCTCAACCAGGATGACCGCGAGATTTCCATTGAGTCCTTCGGACAGATTCTTTCCGATATGGTTGTCCGTCTGGAAGCTCCTGCGGGCCATGTCGAAATGAGTTTTCCCTATTTCATACAGAAAACTGCGCCAGTATCCGGGGTTAAATCTCTTTTGGATTATGATGTCACGTTCATTGGCGAACTGACGCAGGGACAATTTTCCCTCACCATGAAAGTCGTCATCCCAGTCACCAGCCTATGCCCTTGCTCAAAAGAAATCTCGGCTTACGGTGCCCATAACCAGCGCTCCCATGTGACCATCACGGCACGTACCAATACATTCGTATGGATCGAAGACGTCATCCGTGTGGCTGAAGAATCGGCTTCCTGTGAATTATTTGGGTTACTCAAGCGTTCTGACGAAAAGTGGGTTACCGAGCGAGCCTATGAAAACCCGAAGTTTGTCGAAGACATGGTACGCGATATCGCACGTCGTCTAGAAGATGATCCCCGCATCGATGCCTTTGTCGTAGAGTCGGAAAACTTTGAATCCATTCACAACCATTCCGCCTACGCATTGATTGAACGAATCAAGACCCCTGCCAGGAATCCCTCAGCGTAACCGCTCGATTAAAAACCGGGAGCGTCTCGTCAGTGGCCGTCCCCGGATCGCGCACAAAATAACCGTTGCGTTCAAACTGACAAGGTTGAACATCGAGCAGACAGGCGGGTTCAACCTGCGCAATCTCCTCACTCATCGAACAGGGATTGAGTACCGTTCGATAATCTTCCACCGCCGCCGGATTCGCCACGGTAAATAACCGATCATAAAGGCGTACCTTGGCTGGAACAGACTCGCTCACAGACAACCAGTGGATGTTTCCCTTAACCTTGATCTTGTCAGCCCCTGGTGTGCCGCTGCGCGTATCAAAATCCACTACAGCATGAACCGTTACTCCACCCGTCTGGGCATCCACCGAGTAACCTGTACAGGTAATCACGTAGGCATAGCGCAAACGCACCGACTTGCCCGGAGACAAACGAAAAAACCCTTTGACAGGCTCAACCATGAAGTCATCCTGCTCGATCCACAGTTCGCGTGTCAATCCCAGCGAACGGCCCCCCCATTCTGTATGATGCGGGTGGTGAGGAGCCGTACAAACCTCGCGAAAATCTTCTGCCACGTTCTGCAGAATCAATCGTATCGGACGCAAAACCGCCACTCGCCGCTGCGCATGCTCGTTGAGAACATGCCGCAAACAATCTTCCAACACGCTGTAATCGATCACACTGTCAGACTTTGAGATACCGATGCGCTCACAAAACAACCGGACAGCCTCTGGCGTATAACCCCGACGCCGCAAGCCAACCAGTGTCGGCATACGCGGATCGTCCCACCCCTGCACGTGTCCCTCTTCTACCAACTCCAACAAACGACGCTTGCTCATCAGGGTATGACTCAAATTGAGCCGTGAAAACTCATACTGGTGCGGAGTTCCAGGTACTGGCGTATGAGCCACCACCCAATCATACAAGGGCCGATGCGCCTCAAACTCAAGAGTGCACAGGGAGTGGGTAATCCGTTCTTCCGCATCAGAAACAGCGTGGGCATAGTCGTACATGGGGTAGATACACCAATCATTTCCAGTGCGCCAATGAGGCAGATGACGAATTCGATAGAGCGCCGGATCACGCAAATTCAAGTTAGGAGAAGCCATATCGATGCGAGCACGCAATACGTACCGGCCATCGGCAAACTCACCGGCCCGCATGCGACGGAACAGGTCGAGACTCTCCGCCACGGAACGATCACGCCAAGGGCTGGGTTTTCCGTGCTCAGTCAATGTCCCGCGGTAAACACGAATCTCTTCGGCGCTCAATTCGTCAACGTACGCCAAACCCTGCTCAATCAGGCGCTCGGCATAGTGATAACAGCGCTCAAAATAATCTGAGGCGTAATACTGATGCTCCCCCCAATCAAATCCCAGCCAACGCACCGTATCGATGATGGAATCCACATATTCGGTATCTTCCTTGGCTGGATTAGTATCATCGAAACGTAAGTGACAGACCCCACCAAACTCTCGTGCCAGTCCAAAATTGAGACAAATAGACTTGGCATGACCAATATGCAAATAGCCATTGGGTTCTGGCGGAAAGCGCGTAGCCAGACGGCCCTCGGTACGACCAGCAGCAAGATCGTCGCTGACCAGATTACGAATAAAATGAGTTGGGGTAGCATCGTTCATGCCAACATCATAGCCGCGACCTCACCCAAAAATCAAATTTTTGACTTGACGATACCTTGGAAATCGACGTCCAAGGATTTTTTATATTGAGAAAATTGTTACACTACCGAAATGGAACCCCTCCAAGCTCCCCCTCTCGAAGAAAGCCCATTCCTCGACCCAATCGCACTAAAACACGCGCTGGGGCCCTATGCTACATGCTTCCAGATCATTCAGGTCGATACCCTGGACTCCACGCAAAATGCCCTGCGCCGTCATATTCCCTCACTCTCCTCCCCCACCTGCCTGGTGGCGCGACATCAGTTGGCGGGACGTGGGCGACAAGGAAAAGTCTGGCATTCTCATGCTGAGCATTCACTGACTTTTTCATTATGGTGGGTATTTGACTGTCTACCTCACGAACTCACCACCCTCAATCTCCTGGTATCACTGGCTGTGGCCTACGCGCTGGAACAGGCCGGCATCAGTGGAATACAACTCAAATGGCCCAATGACCTGCTGCGTCAAGGCGGAAAAGTCGGCGGTATCATCGCCGAACTGTTCCCCATGCCCAACCATCATAGCGGTGCCATCATCGGCATCGGTCTCAATCTCTATGCCTCCGCGCTGCAAATGCAAGTAGATCGCCCCATCGCCGATCTGACCACCAATCATGGAATCCCGCAACGCGCCACTCTGCTGGGTCTGATTCTGGCGCAATTGGCAACCCTTCTACAGAAAAACCCCCGCTGGCACGGCGAGTTGGAGGCAGCCTGGTTAGCACGTTGCAGCCACTACCACCAACCCGTCACCCTTCAACTACCCGATCAATCCCAAGTTTTGGGACGCTGCATCGGACTGGCCCCGAGTGGGGGGGTTCGTGTAGCGCACAACGATGGCCGCATCGTCACCTACCATGGCGGGGATATTTCCCTGCTTCAGGAAACCGCCTGATATGCGCCATCTACTTTTGGATCATGGCAATAGTCGTCTCAAATGGGGGCTTTATCATCGAGATCATTGGGAGAGTCAAGGTCATTTGCCAGGACATGACCTCACCCAGTTGGAACAACAGTGGATCCAATTCCCAACTATTGACAGCATCCATGGCGTATCGGTAGGGCCCAGCGAGCAACGCCATCGAATCGATACTATCTGCCACGCCCACGGACAGAAAGTCTTCTGGCTCACCAGCCAACCCGATGAAGCCGGCGTAACCAATCATTACCTCAACCCCAGCCAGCTGGGAGCGGACCGCTGGATGGCTCTGATCGCCGCGCGTCATCTCAACCCAGAGGCTGCCACGCTGGTGGTGATGGCCGGTACTGCCACCACCATCGACAGCCTGGATTCACAGGGGAATTTCAAAGGGGGAATCATCCTGCCCGGAATCGGGCTGATGCGTCAGTCCCTGTTCCAGGGTACCGCTGACCTGCCTGCCGTCCACACGGGAACCTTCACACTACAAGCACGCACAACCCAAGACGCCATCCACAGTGGCATCTTGGCTGCCACACTAGGGGCTATTGCTCTGGCGCTGAGTCGACTCGACCATGCCACCATCCTGCTGGGTGGTGGCTTCCATGAACAACTCAGTTCTCATTTGCCCAACCCTCAACGAATCATCCCCGATCTGGTACTGGAGGGATTGAAGCAATGGATGGGGCATCACCCCGAAGGATGATCCGATGAAACCCGAATACGCGTCAACAAACCCGTGGTCGAGCAAGCATGCTCAAAAGGGATGGACATTACTCTCCCACCGCGGCACTGAACAAAGTCGGCACCGACGATAGCTGACACCGGCCAGTCCCCACCCTTGACAAGCACATCCGGCATACATTCCAAAATACGCTGCTCAGGGGTATCTTCTTCAAACCAGGTCACACATGTCACACTTTCCAATGCCGCTACCAAAGCCAACCTATCGTCCAACTTATTGATCGGACGATCGTCTCCCTTTCCCAGACGGCGCACAGAGGCATCGCTGTTAAGCGCCACCAGCAAACTTCCCCCCTGGGCACGAGCCTGGTCCAGATAAGTCACATGACCCCGATGCAGGATATCGAATACGCCATTGGTAAAAACCCAAGGACGTGGAAGATCGCGCAGCCTCTCCAACCAACCATTGGGATTCCATACCTTGCGCTCAAAAGACGGCCTCATGCCATTACGGAGTGACAGGTTGTGCCGCAGCTGGCAAGGCTTCCTCGACGGGAGCCGGGGCTTGTACCGGTGGTGGTGGGCCCACTTCCGCCTGCACCGGCTGCGCAACCTCATTGGACGGCACAGCCCCAATATATTCAAATACCTTTTCTACCTGACGTGTCCCCGTGGTCGTACTGGCCAATTGAGCGGCTGCGTCCCCCTCCGCCTGCGTTACCATGCCCATCAAGTACACTACCCCATGGTCAGCAATCACAAGAACTTGCAACGGAGAAAACTTACCCCCATTTTCCGCGATGAAACGACCATCCACCTTAGCCTTGAGATAGGAATTCTCAGCCTTGTCGGAAAACGAATTGGCCGGTGCCACACGAATCTTGTCAATGACTTGACGTACATTGGGGACACGCCGCGCCATCCCCTCAACATCGGTGCGCGTTGCCTCATCAGGAACCTGTCCAGTCAATAAAACAATACGATCATAACTGTTGGGGTCTACATTGACATCCGTCCCATATTTGCGATCAATGGCATCAGATATCCGCGACTCAATCCCTCTATCATCCAATTGTGTTCCCGTGGTACGACGATCCTGAGCCACTAACCCAGTCCCCACAGCCCCGGTAGTTACCGCTAATGGAACACAACCGGAGAGTACCAACATTCCCAGCAAACCAACCATCCCCCACCGCTTTTCATTCATTCTGCCCGCCTCCCACCAATATACTGTCGATGGCATCGCACAGACAATGCAATACCAGAATATGAACCTCCTGAACACGTGCCGTACTGGAAACGGGAACACTCAGGTGAATATCATTGCCCGTCAAGAGCTCTGCCAATTTCCCGCCCCCCTTACCGGTCAATGCAATCACCGCCATCTCACGTTCCTGTGCCGCCTTAACCGCCTCAAGAACGTTTGTCGATTGACCACTGGTAGAAATAGCCAGCAGCACATCGTGTGGACGTCCCAACGCTTGCACCTGCTTGGAAAATATTTGATCAAACTGGTAGTCATTGGCGATGGAAGTCAAGGTAGAGGAATCCGTAGTCAACGCCAAAGCCGCCAACGGTGGGCGTTCCACCTCAAAACGATTCAGCAACTCGGCAGCAAAATGCTGGGCATCAGCAGCCGAACCGCCATTACCACACGCCAGTATCTTGCCATCACTGATCAGACACTGAACCATGCGCTCTGCCGCCAAAGCCACGGGGGCTGCCAACTGGTCTGCCAGTGCCAACTTGATCTGCGCACTTTCTTGAAAGTGCCCACCAATACGCGTTATCAAATTCATGGTGCCATTGTATGCCATATGCCGCTCAACGTGTCACCTCATCCTCTTCGGCGCGCAGTCTCAACGCCCAATCGTACCAGTATCCGCGCTTTTTTCCCGTCACTTCGACCATCACCTGAACCGCTTCCTTGAGTGACATATGCGTGAGCAATCCCTGTAACCAACGCACATCTGCCTCATCCGAGGTCTGTACACTCAAAGGAGCCGCATCCAGTGCCAGGACCATTTCTCCACGTTGCTGATTGGACTCTTCTCTCACCCATTCAAGTGCCTGTGCTACCGTCCCTCGAAATATCGTCTCAAAACGCTTGGTCAACTCGCGTCCCAGCACCAACATACGCTCAGGTCCAATCAGCAAAGATAAATCCTCCAGCGTACGCAAAATCCGATGAGGCGCTTCATAAAAAACCTGTATCCCCGGACTTTGCAAACTATGGCGTATCTGTTGTTGCCGTTCCCCACCACGCGGGGCCAGAAAGCCATGAAAATAAAATGAGGTCCCACGTAAACCTGCCACCGACAACAATGTTGTCAATGCCGTTACCCCAGGGATCGGAATAACACGCAAGCCCGCACTCCAGACCTCGTCCACAAGGACAGCCCCAGGATCACTAATGGCTGGAGTCCCCGCATCAGTAATCAATGCCACTTGCTCTCCAGCACGCAAGAAATCCAGCAATTGTTGTGATTTTTGTCGTTCATTGTGCTGACGCAAGGAAATCAGTGGTGCCACAATGCCATAATACTCCATCAACGGGCGGGAAAAACGCGTGTCCTCTGCGGCAATACGATTCACCCGACGCAACACATCCAGCGCGCGCAACGTGATGTCCGCACGATTGCCAATGGGGGTTGCCAC
Source organism: Pseudomonadota bacterium (assembly GCA_021798835.1). Classification (GTDB taxonomy): domain Bacteria; phylum Pseudomonadota; class Gammaproteobacteria; order Burkholderiales; family Ferrovaceae; genus Ferrovum. The sequence continues at coordinate 194,492 of JAJZBQ010000002.1, forward strand.
CACATACAACGCACCCGCCCCCTGCTCATCCAGTATCAGAGGTTCATTCATGCTCAAGGGACAACCAGGCGAAGACTGGGCTGTGGTTTTTTTGGTAAGCCAGGGATTGACGATCAGAACCCGCAATTATCACTGTCGCTGGGGAGAAATCGATGTGGTTGCTGAGCAAGGAGGAAAATGGATATTTATTGAAGTACGCTCGCGGCAACGACCCAGCGCCGGCCTGATAGATACCATAAATCGCACCAAACAACGGCGCTGGTGGCTGGCCAGCCAGCATTATCTCGCCCACATTGCGCACCCACCCCCTCCTTGTCGCTTTGATATCCTGCTGCTGGAAGGACAGGAATTCTTTTGCACCACTTGGGTTCAAGCGGTGGAATTATCCACTCCTGTCAGTCGCGGAAATTATTGAACTGTAAAGGAACCTCCAGATCGCTGGCACGGATCAACGCAATGGCTTCCTGCAACACATCCCGTTTGGCCCCACTGACGCGAACGGTCTCCCCCTGCAAGGATCCCTGTACCTTGAGTTTGCTATCCTTGAGCAGTTTAACGATCTTTTTTCCCAAGTCACTATTCACCCCCACCTTGACCGTCACCGCCTGTTTGACTTTCCCACCACTGATGGTCTCTTCTTTACCGATATCCAGAGTACGAATATCGATCCCGCGTTTAACCAGACGAGGGCGCAAAATTTCCTTGATCTGCTCCAATTTAAAAGGATCGTCGGCAAAGACCGTCAACACATAGTCAGCCTGTTCAATACGTGCATCAGATCCTTTGAAATCAAAACGGGTACCCACCTCACGATTGACCTGCTCCACCGCATTACGCAGTTCTTGCTTATCCACTTCCGAAACGATATCGAAGGATGGCATATCCCCTCACCTCTCTCAGCGCACTTTTTGTAAACGCGCAGCGATACGCATTCTCAGAGCATTCAATCGAATAAAACCAGCAGCGTCCGCCTGCTGATAGGCCCCCTGATCATCTTCGAAGGTTGCGATAGCAGGATCAAACAGAGAATCACTATCAGACTCGCGCCCCACAACAGTAACCGATCCCTTGTACAACTTCAGGCGCACCCAACCATTGACCGTTTTTTGAGTATGATTTATCAGCACCTGCAGCGCACGACGCTCCGGGCTCCACCAATAACCGTTGTAGATCAGTGCAGCATAGCGCGGCATCAAGTCATCCTTGAGGTGAGCCACTTCACGATCCAGCGTCAGTGATTCGATGGCTCGATGGGCCTTGAGCAACAGGGTACCACCAGGTGTCTCGTAACAACCCCGTGATTTCATACCGACAAAACGATTTTCCACGAGATCCAGACGACCGATGCCATGCTCACCACCCAAGCGATTGAGTTCTGCCAACAAGGCAGCCGGGGACAAAACCTGACCATCAATGGCCACCGCGTCACCCTGTGAGAAAGTCAAATCCAGATAGCGTGGTTGATCGGGGGCCTGTTCAGGTGCCACGGTCCAACGCCACATATCGGCCTCGGGTTCTCGGGCCGGATCTTCCAGCACTTTCCCCTCGAAGGAAATATGCAGCAGATTGGCATCCATGCTGTAGGGACTCCCTCCATTCTTATGCTTCATCTCCACGGGAATGCCGTGGGATTCCGCATAAGCCAACAATTTTTCTCGGGAATTGAGATCCCATTCCCGCCATGGAGCAATCACCCGAATATTCGGTTCCAGCGCGTAATATCCCAATTCAAAACGTACCTGGTCATTCCCTTTACCCGTGGCACCATGGGATACTGCATCCGCCCCCACTTCACGAGCAATCTCGATCTGACGCTTGGCAATCAGTGGACGAGCGATACTGGTGCCCAGCAGATACTCACCCTCGTAGACCGTATTGGCCCGGAACATGGGAAACACAAAATCGCGCACAAATTCTTCACGCAGATCATCGATATAAATCTGTCGCACACCAAATTTCTGGGCCTTGCGCCGCGCCGGCTCCAGTTCTTCTCCTTGCCCAATGTCGGCCGTGAAGGTCACCACTTCACAACGGTAAGTATCCTGCAGCCATTGCAGAATCACCGAGGTATCCAATCCCCCCGAATAAGCCAATACGACTTTCCTGATTTCGCTCATCACCACTCCAGATTTACATGCCACGCCAGAACTGGCTACAACCGACCCAACAACAGATATTCCATCAGGGCTTTCTGCACATGCAGACGATTTTCTGCTTCATCCCATACCACACTCTGCGGACCCTCCAGTACCCCTTCGGATACTTCCTCACCCCGATGTGCCGGCAAACAATGCATGAACAATGCCTCGGGATGTGCTGCCGCCATCATCTCTTCATCCACCTGATAATCCGCAAAATCGGCACGTCGCACTTCACTTTCCGCCTCATACCCCATGCTGGTCCAGACATCCGTGGTAACCAAATGAGCGCCTTTCACCGCCTCCATGGGATCCGCCAGAATACTCAAGTGCGCCAATTCCTCCGAGGTCGCCAAACGGGTATCCAGAGCGTAACCCGGAGGCGTAGAAACGCGCAACTGAAAACCAAATAATGCGGCCGCCTGCAACCAGGTCGCGCACATATTGTTGCCATCCCCTATCCACGCCACCACTTTTCCGTTCAAGGAACCACGATGCTCAACAAAAGTAAAAATATCCGCCAAAATCTGACAGGGATGATATTGATTGGTCAACCCATTGATCACGGGAACTCGTGAATGAACCGAAAAACGCTCAATGATGGATTGATCGAAGGTACGGATCATCACGATATCCACCATACGCGACACCACCCGCGCTACGTCTTCAATGGGCTCACCCCGACCCAACTGAGTTTCTCCAGTGGTCAGGTTGATCGCCGAACCACCCAATTGGTGAATCCCTGCTTCAAAGGACACCCGCGTACGAGTACTATGTTTTTCAAATACCATAGCCAGCATACGATCCTTGAGTGGATGATAAATGGTATAAGCCTTGAAAAGAGTCTTGAGGTGATGCGCGCGCGCAAACAGGTAGGCATATTCTTCAACCGTGAAGTCACTGAACTGCAGAAAATGCTTCATGATGCCCCCAGAAACCCGCGAATCAGCGGAACCAATATCTCCAGCAAGCGCTCGATCTGAACCGTATCGATAATCAATGGAGGCAACAGACGAACCACCTTGTCCGAGGTAACATTGATCAGCAATCCCTGTTCCAGCGCCTGAGTAACCAGTATCCCACATGGTCGATCCAGCTCAACTCCTACCATCAAGCCATGACCACGGATATCTACCACACCGACCACATCATTCAATTCAGAGCGCAGACCAGCCAATAACTGGTGTCCCCGCTCACGAGCATTATCCAGCAGGGATTCACGCTCCATCGCATCCAAAGTCGCCAGCGCAGCTGCGCACACCAATGGCCCTCCTCCAAAGGTCGTGCCATGATTCCCTGGTTTGAATACCTGGGCAGCCTCACCACGCGCCAAACAGGCTCCTATAGGAACCCCTGAACCCAATCCCTTGGCAAGAATCAAAACATCTGGAATCACCCCGGCATCTTCTGTGGCAAACCAGCGACCCGTACGACCAATGCCCGTCTGTACCTCATCCACCATGTACAGCCAATTCTGCTCACGACACAAACGCGCCAGATTCTGCTGATAAGCCGCCTCGGCCACACGAATTCCACCTTCCCCCTGAATGGGTTCCAGCAATACAGCGACAACATCAGGGTTACGCTCAGCAACGGCGCGCACGGCTTCCAAGTCGTTATAGGGCACCCTTACAAACCCCGCCACCAAAGGCTCAAATCCGGCCTGTGCCTTACGGCTTCCCGTGGCAGAGAGTGTCGCAATGGTACGCCCATGCCACGCTCTCTCCATGACAATAATGGTAGGTACAGCGACACCTCGCTGATGACCATACAAGCGAGCCAGTTTGATGGCCGCTTCATTGGCCTCCGCGCCCGAATTACAAAAAAATGCGCCGTCCATGGACGATAATTGACACAACCGCTCTGCCAATCGTTCCTGAAGCGGGACCCGATAGATATTTGACGTGTGAATCAACTGGGCGGCCTGATCTGCAATAGCACGCACCAAGGCAGGATGAGCATGCCCCAAGCCATTGACCGCAATACCGGATAATGCATCCAGATATTCTTTTCCCGCCTCGTCCCACAGACGAGCACCTTGTCCATGGGTGAAGGCAATCGGTTGACGAGCATAGGTATTCAGCAAACCGTTCATTCACACTCTCCACCGGCCTAGAAACCGGGTAAATAAAAACGGCAGCGTCTTTAGAGCGCCGCCGTATTGATTCATACCGATGCCTGAGGCATCCTGAAGCAACTTTCCGTCGCTGGTCAGGCGGCCATCCCTTTGATGGCTGCAGACAAGCGACTTTTGGTGCGGGCAGCGGTATTTTTATGGATAATTTTCTTATCGGCAATGCTATCAATCACCGCCGTCGAAGCGCGAAACACTTCCTGAGCAGCCGATTTGTCTCCCGCTACCACTGCCTTGCGCACTTTCTTGACAGCGGTACGCAGAGTGGAACGCAGGGACATGTTATGAGCGCGCTGAGCCTGAGCTTGGCGGGCACGTTTTTCAGCTTGAGCGGTATTGGCCATATTCAGTTACCTTAGATATAGCGGGCGCACCAACGCACCGCTTTATATGTTGTAAAACCTCGTATTCTAGCGCGACAGAACCCGACAATCAAGCGAAAAGACCCCTTTCATCAAAAAAATCTTGAAAACCCCAAAGAGTTGCGATATATTCCGCTCATGTCTCATATTATCCATGAAACCGATTTTTCTTGTGCTTCTGAGCGATCCAGACTGGTCGAACGTCTGAAGTCTCACCACATCATTCCCACGCACCAACGCCTCGTCATCGCTCAAGCGCTGTTTTCCCGACGACAACATGTGTCGGCGGACCAGTTACTGAGCCAAGTCAACCTGGATCACGCAGAAGTATCCAAGGCCACCATCTACAACACGCTCAATCTATTCGAAGAGAAAGGGTTAGTACGGCGCATTGTCGTCGATCCCGAACGGATATTTTATGACACTCATCTGGAGTCTCATCCCCACTTGTTCAATGTAGAACTAGGGGAATTAACAGACATCGAAGCCCCCGACCTACGCATCGAAGGGCTTCCGCCTCTGCCCCCCGACCTCTATCAGGAAGGACTCGATATTGTCATCCGGGTACGCAGCAGACCACCCACCTCACTCTGCTGACGTTTTTATCACGATCCGGCCAATAAGGTTTTGGGCAAAGGAAACACGACGCTCTCCGGCGTCCCTTCCATTTCTTCTACGGCTGTAGCCCCCAGTTCGCGCAGGCGTTCGACCACTTCCTGAACCAATACCGCCGGCGCAGATGCCCCGGCAGTCACACCGACGCGCCGCTTACCTACCAACCACTCAACTCGCAAATCTGTCGCCCGATCCACCATATAAGCCTCGATATGACGGTTGAAAGCCACTTCACGCAAACGATTGGAATTGGAACTACTGGGCGAACCCACTACAATGACCAAATCCGTCTCCAACGTCAACCTTTTGACGGCATCCTGGCGGTTCTGGGTCGCATAACAAATATCATCTTTACGTGGCCCCTGAATAGCAGGAAAACGCGTACGCAACGCATCGATCACACGCTGAGCATCATCCACCGACAAGGTCGTCTGGGTAACATATGCCAACCGCTCAGGATCACGTATCACCAACCGAGCGACATCTCCTGGCATTTCCACCAGATGGATCCGATCTGTCGCTTGACCCAAGGTCCCTTCCACCTCAGGATGACCTCTATGCCCAATCATCACGATTTCATAGCCCGCCGCATGCAATCGTGCGACTTCCGTGTGTACTTTGGTAACCAGTGGGCATGTGGCATCAAAAACATGCAAACCACGCCGCTGTGCTTCCTCACGTACAGCCAACGAAACTCCATGAGCACTGAATATCACCGTTGCTCCACTGGGTACCTGATCCAATTCGTCAACAAATACCGCCCCCTGTCGCCGCAAGTTTTCCACTACAAAACGATTGTGAACCACTTCATGGCGCACATAGATAGGAGGACCAAAACGTTCCAGCGCACGCTCAACAATATCGATGGCCCGATCCACACCAGCACAAAATCCACGCGGATTGGCGAGTATGACAGAAAAGCCTACCGCTTCTTTCATGATGAATGTCCTCCAACAGATTTTTTCATGACCCCATCGAGCAGCAATATTGCCACTCCCAACGTAATCGCTGAATCTGCGCCATTGAAGGCAGGCCAATAATGCAAACCGATATGCCACTGCACAAAATCAGTAACTTCCCCTGCCATCAAGCGATCGACCAGGTTACCCAAAGCTCCTCCCATGATCAGCGCAAGCCCCGTGCAAAACCCACGTTCACCGCGCTGGCGAAAAATCAACACATTGATCACAAGAACCGCCAGAATGGCTATCGCATCAAACAATAGTTTCTGCCACCCACCAGAACTCGCCAAGAAACTAAAGGCCGCCCCTCGATTGAACGCCAACACCCAGTTAAACCAGTCGGTCACATAAACAACCTCACCCGGTAACAGATGCCCGCGTACCCAATACTTGCTGAATTGATCGATACCAACCACCAACAACGCTATCAACCATGCCTTCACCAGACTAGGCATGATAGCGCTCCTCACCAGGGCCAAACAGATTACTGGTACAGCGATCACACAAGTGAGGGTGATCGGAATGAATTCCTACGACAGCACGATAATGCCAGCAGCGCGGACATTTATTACCCTGCGTCACATCAATTCTCAGGCCCACGCGCCATGTCATTTCCCCCTCGGCAGCAAGTTCCAGCACCACCCCTCCTTCAGTCATCGTGCTATCTCCCTCAGCCACCGCCACCACACGCGCTTGCGAGGTCAACAGCAGAAAACGCAAATCATCCCCCAATGTACGCAACGCATCCAGTGCGCTTCCCGCCGCATACAACGTCACCTCTGCCTGCAATGAGGAACCAATTTGACCCGCCGCACGTCGTGGTTCCAGGTGGCGACGCACCTGCTCACGCAACGAACGCCAGCGCCCCCAATCCATCAGAATGCGCTCTTCATCCTTCAATTCGGGCAAATCGTGCCAACACTCCAGAAACACCGAGGAAGCTGTTTCCACAGGATATCCTTGCAAACTCGCCCAAACCTCCTCGGCAGTAAACGTCAATACGGGGGCCAACCAGCGCGTCAACGCCTGGGTCAAGTGCCACAGCGCAGTCTGGGCTGCACGCCGCGCCCGAGAATCAGGAGCCGCGGTATACAAGCGATCCTTGAGGATGTCCAGATAAAAAGCCCCCAGATCTTCCGAACAAAAGGTCAGTAGTCGTTGGGTGACCCCATGAAACTCGTAGCGCGCATACCCCTGACGCACCTCTCCATCCACTTGACGCGCCAAGGCCAATGCATAGTGATCGAGGGTCAACCATTGGTCCACCGGCAAAGCATCACGACTCACATCAAAATCGCCCAAATTAGCCAGCAGAAAACGCAAGGTATTGCGCAACCGTCGATAAGCTTCCACCACACGATCCAGAATCTCTTTGGAAAGACAGAGTTCCCCGGAATAATCCGTACTGGCCACCCAAAGACGAAGATTATCCGCCCCCAATTCTTTCATGACATCCTGAGGAACCACCACATTGCCCAAAGATTTGCTCATCTTGCGGCCCTGTCCATCCACCACAAACCCATGGGTCAACAAGGCCCGATACGGAGCATGTCCATTGAGCGCCACCGCAGTAAGTAGCGATGATTGAAACCAACCTCTGTGCTGATCGGAGCCTTCCAGATACAAATCTGCAGGAAATCCCAACTCCGGTCGTTGACATAAAACCGCCTGATGGGTGGAACCCGAGTCAAACCAAACATCGAGTGTATCGGTCAATGCCCGGTAGTGTGCTGCCTCGCCACCCAGCCAATGATCTGCCGGCGTGGAAAACCATGCTTCGATCCCCTGAAGTTCCACCGCAGCCGCAACCTTTTCCGTCAGCGCAACCGTATCCGGGTGCAAAGCCCCCGTGTCTCGGTGCACAAAGAAGGGGATGGGGACGCCCCAGGCACGTTGACGCGACACACACCAGTCCGGCCTGTTTTCAATCATGGCAGATAACCGAGCGCGGCCCCACGATGGATGAAATTCTGTATCTGCCACGGCTTGGCGTGCGCCTGAACGCAACGTCAGCGCCTGTTCTACCCCATCCATGACAATAAACCATTGTGGCGTAGCACGAAAAATAATAGGGGTCTTATGACGCCAGCAATGCGGATAACTATGCTCCAGAGGCACATGCCCCAGCAACCGTGCCTTTTCTTTCAAAACATCGATCACTCGGTCGTTAGCCACCCAGACCTTGAGCCCGGCCACCCAAGGAACATCTGAGTGAAACACCCCGTTATCGCCCATCAATTGATCTACCGGCAAGTGGTAGCGCAACCCCACCAAATAATCATCTGCTCCATGCGCCGGTGCCGTATGCACCAAGCCGGTCCCGGAATCCACCGTGACATGCTCCCCGCAAATCATTGGCACCGTCCGCTCCAAAAAAGGATGCTGCAAACCGACCCCTTGCAACGATACACCACGCACCGGCCCCCAAACCTGCTGCGCCGCCAGACCATAACGCGCCAATGCGTTAGGGCGCAAATCACTTTGTAGCAATAGCAGACCTCGTGCCGTCTCCACCAGGTCATAATTCAACTCGGGATGTACTGCCACCCCCTGATTGGCTGGCAAGGTCCATGGAGTCGTAGTCCAAATCACCGCGAAAGCCGGACCGGGCAACGTCTCCAAAGAAAAAATACGAGCCAGAGATGCTGTATCTAGAACAGGAAAAGCCACATCAATGGCAGGAGAGACTCGGGTTTCGTACTCCACCTCAGCCTCTGCCAAGGCGGAACCACAATCAATACACCAGTTTACTGGTTTTAATCCGGGATGCAGATAGCCTCTCTGCCAAATTTTCAACAAAGTACGCAAAATGCCCGCCTCTGTTTTCGGATCCATGGTCCGATAGGGGCTATCCCAATCCGCCATCACACCCAGTCGAATAAAGTCGGCTTTCTGCTGTTCCACTTGACGTGCTGCATATTCCCGACACAATTCGCGAAACTGTGGGCCGGGCAAATGCCGACCATGTTCTTTTTCCACCTGTAATTCAATGGGCAACCCATGACAGTCCCAGCCGGGAACATAAGGTGCGTCAAAACCCGACAATGTACGACTCTTGACGATAATATCCTTAAGAATCTTGTTCACTGCATGACCAATATGGATCCGGCCATTGGCATAAGGAGGGCCATCATGCAGAATGAAACGCGGACGACCATTAGCCCGTTGGCGCACCTGTTCATAACGGCGCTGTTGCTGCCATGCCTCGATCCAGCGCGGTTCACGGCGCGCCAGATCGGCTCGCATGGGAAAATCGGTTTCCGGCAAATTGAGGGTTTTTTTATAATCGTTCATCACCAGTTCCTGACTTATCGGAAAAAATAAGCTCGAGCATCCCGAGCATCCTGCTGCATCTGAGCCTGCAATGCAGACAGATCATCAAAACGTTGCTCATCTCGCAACTTATGCAAAAACCGTACTTCCACACGCTCACCATAAATTGAACGCTGAAAATCAAACAAATGCACTTCCAGCAAGGGAGTATCCAGCGAATTGACACTGGGGCGGTGCCCCAGACTGGCCACCCCTGGCAAGGGATGTGGCGCTGGTCCACACACTTCCACGACAAATATCCCAGACAATGGAGGTCGATGACGAAGCGCCAGATTCAAGGTTGGAAACCCCAAAGTCCTTCCCAATTGATGCCCATACCCCACCCGCCCCACCAAAGAAAAAGGACGGCCCAACAACCCCGCTGCCTGAGCCAGTCGACCTTCCTGAAGGCAGGTCCGAACAGCACTACTGGAGATGCGTTCCCCTCCTTCCCTAACGCTGGACAGGGCCTCACACTCAAATCCCAACTCGTGCCCCATGTGTTGCAATAAGGCAAAATCACCACGCCGTCGTGCCCCGAAACGAAAATCATCTCCAACCAGAACCCAACGCGCTGCACAAGCGTACAACAACACCCGTCGCACAAACTCTTCCGGTTCCAGAGAGGCCAATGCCTGGTTAAAACGCAAGACCCTCACCTGCTCCACCCCTGTGCGGGTAATCCATAACATCTTATGCGTCAATGTGGTCAGACGTGCAGGAGCCTTCAGTCGATCAAAATACTCACGCGGGTAGGGCTCAAATGTCAAGGCCATAGAAACCAGCCCTCGCGCCGCACTTTCCTGAACCAACCGGTGTAGCATTGCCTGGTGACCACGATGAACTCCGTCAAAATTACCCAGAGTCAGCGCAGTCCCCACAGTCCCCTGAGGCAGATGCGCAATGGAAATGCGTTTCATGGCTTGATATCCTCTCCGTTCCAAACGGCGGAGTTTACCGAGCAACGGGGCAAAGTGGTCATTCTAACATGGGTTCACGATGGGCCAAACTGGACACGGTTTTTCTCACCGAACGCTACCCAAGGCCGCTTCAATGGTTGAGCGCACCAACTGAGGAGCAAACATTTGAATAAAGTCAAACACAAACATCCGCAGATATGAACCAGCACGCAGAGCAATCCGCGTAGTACTGGGTTGAAACAGTTGCGCTGCATCCCGACGTCCCAAATCTCGGTCGAGCACCTCATCGTAAGCCATGGCAGCGATAATACCAACTCCCATACCAAGCCTCACATAGGTTTTGATAACATCCGCATCCAATGCGGTCAAAACGATATTAGGAAGCAAACCCAACCCATCAAATGCCTGATTGATGCGTGCCCGCCCGGTAAAAGCATGGTCATAGGTGATCAACGGATAACCGATAAGAGTTTCCAATGTCAACGGTTCATCCTGCAGTAATGGGTGTTCCTGTGGAGCCACGATGATGCGATTCCACTCATAACAGGGCAACACCCGCAAATCGGGGAACTGATCCAATCCCTCCGTAGCAATAGCCAAGTCCGCACGCCCCGCCACCACTTCCTGGGCGACGTGAAGTGGATTCCCCTGATGCAATACCAGTTTGACATCAGGATATCTTTGAGCAAAGCGCATAATCACTGGGGGTAATACATAACGGGCCTGAGTATGGGTAGTGGCAATAGTCAACTGCCCTGACTCTTGACGACTGAACTCCTTCCCGGCCGTTTTCAGATTTGCGGCTTCCCTCAATACTCGGCGCGCCAAGGTTAAAATCTCGGCCCCAGCGGCAGTCACACTCACCACACGCTTACCATTACGGACAAAGATGTCTACCCCCAACTCATCCTCCAGCAAACGTATCTGCTTACTCACGCCAGGTTGTGAGGTAAACAGATTCTCTGCGGCCTGAGATACGTTCAACCCCGCATCAGCCACCTCCACCAGATAACGCAGTTGCTGTAACTTCACGACTCCCTCCATTTACCCAATCCCACCAGAGTCATTATAACTATCCGTTAGCCTTCTACAACAACTTATTACTTAGTTTTCTAATGGTTCTGCGTTATGCTGAAACTCCATCATTCGAGAATATACCAACATCATGGGATTTGAATTCGTCCTGTCTGGGGCTATTGGTGGGTTGCTGATCGGCATGACCGGCGTTGGAGGAGGATCCCTGATGACTCCGCTACTGGTCAGTGGGTTCGGCATCCCCCCGGCTACCGCCATCGGAACCGATCTGATCTATGCAGCCCTCACCAAGGCCGGCGCCGTGGTCTGCCACCATCGCCAACGTCACGTCGCGTGGCGCACGACCGCGTGGTTGCTGGCCGGGAGCCTGCCCGGCAGTCTATTGACTCTCGCACTATTGCGCCACTTGACCACGCTCCACTCATTGGACAACTGGTTGCGTCATGGGTTGAGTCTATCTTTGGTCCTGACGGCCATGGCCCTATGGAAGAAGAGATCTCCCTCTGTTCATCGCGCATCTTTGCCCATCACCACCATTCAACCCTGGGCACCTGTTCTGGGCTTTTTCATCGGTATCCTGGTGACACTCTCTTCGGTCGGGGGAGGTGCCTTGGGCACCGCTCTGCTGCTGGCCCTCTACCCCAGTTTTTCCTTCGCGCGCGTGGTAGGAACCGAACTGGCTCATGCCGTTCCCCTGACCCTGATCGCCGGATTGGGGCACTGGAACCTCGGTCATGTCGATACCGCGCTGCTCTTGTCTTTGCTGGCCGGCTCACTACCGGGACTATGGTTGGGCACTCGGTTGAACCGTCATCTTCCAGAAAACATTGCCCGACGCGGCCTGACTCTACTGTTGCTCTGTCTGTCCTTCAGTCTGTGGTAAGGCATGCCGAGAAAAGTCCCTAAGACGCAAACCCATCAACCACAACACCATGAAATAACTCAGAGCAGCCCCCATCAACAGTGGCAACAGACGCACCAGACGAGCCCTCAAGGTTGCATGAAACCAAAAATCATCCGTTCCACGAAAAAATACTAATACCATGGCCATGGCTACCAAACCAAACAGCAAACGTAACAAAAATTTTCCCCAACCAGGTTGAGGATGGTAGGCACCACGACGACGCAATCCAATAAACAACAATAACGCATTGCCCGTAGCACCCAGACTGGTCGCCAAAGCCAACCCAGCATGCTGCAATGGGCCCACGAATACTGCATTCATCCCCTGAGTCAACACCAGAATCAGCAACGCAATCTTGACAGGGGTCTTGATTTCCTGACGCGCATAAAAGCCGGGAGCCAGAATTTTCACCGCGATCAATCCCATCAATCCTACACTATAAGCCAAGAGGGCTCGCGTCACGGCCAATACATCATGGGCGGTAAAAGCTCCGCGCATAAACAAGGTAGCCACGAGCGGAACACCAATCAGCGCTAGCGCCATAGCGGCCGGCAATGTCAACAACAGCATGAGGCGCAACCCCCAATCCAGCAATGCCGAATAGGCCCCCCCCTGATTGGTCGCATGAGCACGTGCCAAACTGGGCAACAAGATAGTACCCAGCGCAGCCCCAAGCAATCCCGTAGGAAACTCCATCAAGCGATCGGCATAAAACAACCACGACACACTACCGGTCGGCAAAAAGGAAGAAAACAGCGTACTGAGCACCTGACTGATTTGCCCTACAGATACCCCAACCACTGCCGGCCCCATCAATTTGAGAACACGTCGTACCCCAGGGTCAGACAAATCCCAGTCCCAACGAGGCCTCATATGTATCTGCTTGAGAAATGGCCACTGAAATGCCAACTGAACCGCACCACCCAACAAAGCCCCCCAAGCCAATGCCGCAACCGGGGGGTGAAACCAGGAGGAAAAGCCCAGCACTAACACCAAAAAGGAGACATTCAGCCAGACAGGAGTGAATGCAGGAACCCAAAATTTCTGCCAAGTATTCAGGATCCCCGCACATAACGCCACCAATGCAATGAAAAATATGTACGGAAAGGTAATGCGGAGAAGTTGCACGGTCAAGGCAAACAGGTGTGGATCACGTTGAAAGCCTGGCGCAGTCACCCATACAATCTGTGGCGCGAACCATTCTCCCAACACGGTGGTAACCAGCAACGCCACCACCAGAACACTCGCCACATGATTGACCAGTTGGCATGCCGCCATGTCCCCATCGTGTGAACGACGGGCTGCCAACAAAGGAACAAATGCCTGGGAAAATGCACCTTCGGCAAATAGGCGGCGCAGCAAGTTGGGCAAGCGAAAAGCCACCACGAAGGCATCCGTTTCACCGGCCGCACCAAAGACGTGCGCCACCACCACATCCCGCAAGAACCCCAGGATACGGGAAAGCAACGTCATGCTGCTGGTTTGGGCAAGAGTTCTAAGGAGATTCATCGTCTTCAAGGGAATCCGGTATAATACACCGCTGACGGATTGCTGATGTAGCTCAGTTGGTAGAGCAACTGATTCGTAATCAGTAGGTCGGAGGTTCGACTCCTCTCATCAGCACCAAAAAATGAATTGCTTATAGATACATGCTCTAGGCCATCCAAATTCCACAACATTGTCGTGGTCGAACCTGATCCCGTCACAGTAGAGCCACTTAGCCTCGCTCATGACCGGAAATATGTCGAGAGAATTCTTTCCTGCAAGCTGAAAAACGGTTTCTCGAATCGCGACGAGGCTGTTGCGATGCGCTCCCCTATACATCAGGAGCAATGCTGAGTGCAGCAAGGGAAACGCTGAAGAACGGTACGGTTGCGGTTGCGCCTTGCTCGGGGTTCGCCTTTTCCCTCAACCAACCCTTAACGATAAAACCGGTGGTCTTCTATCTGGATCGTGAAATGGAGTCCTCGGAAAAATCCATCGTCAGGTACATCTGCCGACTTATAAAATTCCGCCCCCCCAGTTACATCCGGCTTCCCATAGAAAACGTCACGGGCTGCACGCATGGCCAGCCACCAATATACCGTATGTCGTTCCGGAGCATATCGATCGACATCAAAAAACTGACCATTCTGCCGTGCAACCGCACAATAGGATCGTCCAAATTTGCCCGACTGCAGTCGATTTCTCATGACCATGGCCACTGCCACACGTCCTCGTTGGCTTTGATTATTGGCTTCATGTATCACTACCTTCGCCATACAATCCAACTCCCGATCCAGCATGGTTCCCAGATTGTCGTGACTCCTGAGAGTCCAAGTCGATGCTTCAGGAAATAACCCCACGAACACCCCTTCAGGTTCGGGATCAGCAATACTCAATCGGGACAATTGCTGGTGTGCCACGGGGTCCAATCGCAACCAATCATCACACTGTTTGACAAGATGCTCGTGGCGTTCGATGTCTGCCGCCGGATTGGGAGCATCAAACTGGGCACGATAAACCTGAAGGCGAGCGTCAAGTAGTGATTTCGTATCCTGTGCGGGTATTTTCAGCGCCATGGCTGCCGTCGTTTCCAATTGTTGGTAAACCAAAGCCGCCTTGGTAAACCATGACAATCGTTCGCTGCGTTCATCCTCCGCCATCTCAGCCTGGACCTGCTCGGCAACCTGACATTCAGCAAATATCGTACGATACTTGAGCGACTGTGCCATATCATAGGCCTCTTGGCTAGGCCAACCTTTCAAACGCTGACGGGCCAACCCCACACCCTCCACGGTTTCCCCCGTCGCATCCGTCGTACGCTGACATCCACTCATGACTAGAGTCATCGAAATCACGACCCCAACCACAATCCGCCACCATACCTTTCGTTGCCGCATAGGTTTCACCTCCAGAAGCGGCTCTCCATAAAATAAAGACAACCGCTCAGCGACCAATAATCTGGCGCCATAATCTGTGACTGATCTACACCCACCCACACTGTTTCATCTATGAAATACCGCTCCTCCCACTCAATTACCACTCTTTTTCTTGCCTTTACGAGCCTGCATTTCCTGCTTTATTTCATGCAGCATCGCCTCCACCTGCGAATTGTCATAAAAATCCCCATCCCCGGCACGCTGGGCAATCTGTAACTGGTCCATGGCAGCACCAGGGTTATCCAGCAACAAATACGCATAGGCCAAAGATTCGTGGCTCATCATCTGGTGATTTTGCATGGCATACGCCTGAGATTGATACTCATAAAGCCGGGCATCCGTACTGGTATAGAGCAATCGCTCCCCGATCACTTTGAGCGCTTGAGCCGGTTGCCCTACATTCAGGTATGCCTGGATCAGATCATAGTTGAGCGCACGCTGATCAGGATAACGACTGAGGCCACGCTGACAGTAGTCAATCGCTTGGCGAGGATGCCCACTGTCCAGCGCAATCTGGGCACGCAAACTATCAAAAAGCGCATTCGGCGGCGATTTCTGCCGAACTACTGCCAATTGGGCCGCCGCCTCAACATAGCGACTATTACGCTCCAAAGCCACCGCCTTACCATACAACAATGGCAAATCTTCTGGGCGCTCAGGATCAAGATCCTTGCCTTCAAATGCTTCCAGCGCTTCATGCGGTGTGCCAATCAAAGCCAGAATACGTGCCTGAATCAAAGCAAAGTCCGGCCCATCCTGCACCTGTCGATAGGGGATATTCTGCAGACGATCCTGAATTTCGGCTAGGCGTTCCGTCGTCAATGGGTGGGTCTGCAAGGAAGCAGGCATTCCTTCATAAAAACGGCCATAACGCCCCAATTTGACAAAAAAACTGGCCATTGCCTTAGGATCGTAATCGGACTTCAGCAAACGACGGATACCCAGACGATCGGCTTCCCGCTCGTTTTCACGAGAGTTGTTGAGTTGCGCCTGAATCATCCCTGCCTGCGCCCCCACAACCCCGCCCATCGCCCCGTCCGGACTGTTGCGCGCCGCCAAAATAGCCGCCGCCATAGCCGCAAGGGACAAAGGAAGGTTCTTGTTTTGATCTTCCATCGCCCGCGCAATGTGGTGCTGTGTCACGTGAGAAATTTCGTGGGCCAACACCGAGGCAAGTTCTGATTCATTTTCGGCAGCCTCGATCAGCGCCGTGTGTACCCCAATATAACCCCCTGGCAAGGCAAAGGCATTCAGGGTGGGATCTTCAAGGATAAAAAACTCAAAATGATGCTGATCCCCCAGATCATCACTCACAGCCAGCAATCGGTGTCCAACTGAACTGACAAAGTCGACACTCTCAGGATCGTCGAAATAAGAAGGATCCGCACGAATTTCCTGCATGACTTGGCGTCCCAAAGCCCTTTCGTCCTTGCTGGAAAGGACCATAGAAGAACTGTCACCCAAATCGGGCAACTCATAAGCCTGCAATGACCAAGACAGGGCCACTGCGTAAATAAGAAAAGCCCAACGTTTCATGCCCGCCATCATACCGCATTACGCACCGTTATCTTGCGCATATATCTGCGCATTCATGACACACCATGATGTCACCCGATTATTATAGGTTTACCTCCCCCACCGTTCCAGCGCAGCAAAAAGTCCGGCTATAATGCACGATAACTCATCCCATCGCACTCTGGAGCCCTCCGTGGAATTCACTCTCAAAGTTATCCGCCCCAGTCATACAAAAACCGATTGCTTGGTCATCCCCGTCAGCCAAGGGCGCTGCCTGACTCCAACTGCACTGGCTTGCGAGCAAGCCAGTGCAGGGGGATTACAACGCCTGCTGGACCACGGCGATCTGGGCAAAGAAGCCGGGAAATCATTACTGATTCCTGGATTGGATGGCATAAAGGCCAAACGAATTCTGGTCATCGAGACGGGAGTCGATGTACTCAATGACAACCGGTTCCGCACCTTGGTACGCAGCATGACTCAATTGGTGGGCGGCTTGGCGGTTAAAGATGTTATCTGCGCCTTGACCGAATTGAATGTCCCTGGACGGGACGAAGCCTGGATACTGGAGCAAACCATTCTGACGTTGCGTGAAACACGCTACCGCATCCCTAAAGAAACCATATCACCCGAGCCAAAATTGACCTGGATCACCACGACCTTGATCGCCACCCCCAATCTGACAGACAAGGTCACGCAACAATTACGGGGGCAATCTCAGGCCATCGCCAACGGCATCGACCTGACACGGGATCTTGGCAACCTGCCACCCAATCGTTGCACTCCCCAGTATCTGGCGGAAACGGCTCAGCAACTGGGCAAGGATTGGGGCCTTAAAGTCAAGGTACTGGATCGTTCTGCCATGGAAAAGCTCGGTATGGGCGCACTGCTTGCCGTATCCGCCGGTAGCCACCGCCCGCCCCAGTTCATCGTCATGGAATATATGGGAGGCAAGGCCAAGAGTCGTCCTCTGGTCCTGGTAGGAAAAGGAATCACCTTTGACACCGGCGGCATTTCCCTCAAACCAGCCCCGGAAATGGACGAAATGAAATTTGACATGTGTGGCGCAGCCAGTGTGCTGGGTACCATGCGCGCCTTGGCAGAAATGAAGTTGCCACTAAATGTGGTGGCACTTATTCCCACTTGCGAAAACATGCCGGGCGGGGCTGCTACTCGCCCTGGTGATGTGGTCAAAAGCCTGTCCGGGCAAACCATCGAAATTCTCAATACCGATGCCGAAGGTCGCCTGATCTTGTGCGACGCACTGACCTACGCGGAACGCTTTGAACCCACTTTGGTGGTAGATGTCGCCACACTGACTGGTGCCTGTGTCATTGCACTGGGGCATGAAGCGGCTGGTCTGTTATCAAATGACGAGGGGTTGCGCAACGAATTGCAGGCCGCTGGGGAATATAGCGGAGATCGCGCTTGGCCCCTTCCCCTGTGGGAAGAATATCAGGAAGGGCTGAAAAGCAATTTTGCCGATCTGGCCAATATCGCCGGGCGTGCTGGCGGAACCATC
This sequence comes from Pseudomonadota bacterium, assembly GCA_021798835.1. GTDB lineage: Bacteria > Pseudomonadota > Gammaproteobacteria > Burkholderiales > Ferrovaceae > Ferrovum. Next base: position 212,832 of record JAJZBQ010000002.1, read on the forward strand.
ACCGCAGCGACTTTTCTATCAAATTTTACCCAGCGATACCGTTGGGCCCACTTGGATATCGCAGGAGTTGCCTGGAAAAGCGGGAAAGAAAAGGGAGCCACGGGCCGTCCTGTGCGTCTTTTTTGCCGCTTTCTGATCGAACACGCCAGGGCCAGCCAAGGGTGACGCGCATCGATTTCTATACCCACGTCAGCGACAAGATCTCTCTGGCCGTGCATCTAACCTGCAAGGCTTGGTCTCAGGGATTTCCTGTCTGGTTACGCGCTCCCGACAATGCCACCGCCACACAACTGGATCAATTGCTGTGGAACCATTCGAAAGCCGGATTTGTGCCTCATTGCTGTTCCGATGATGACCTTGCGTCCGAGACCCCCATTGTAATCGACGCATGGGAAAAGGAGCCCCTGTCCCATGGCGTGCTGATCAATTTGCGTTCAGACCACCCAGAGTACTTCGCACGATTCGAGCGACTGCTCGAAATTGTCAGCCTCGACACAGAGGACTCCACACCCGCTCGTGAGCGGTACCACTTCTACCGCCAACGTGGATTCAGCCTTAATACCCATAACCTATCCAACCATCGTTTTTGATTCTCATGAGCCTTGACAAAAGTTTCGACCCCTCCTCCATTGAAGCACGCTGGTACCCCGAATGGGAAGCACGCGGCGATTTCAAACCCAGCATGGATGCTCAAGCCACGCCGTATTGCATCCTGCTCCCACCCCCCAATGTCACGGGTACCCTGCACATGGGCCATGCCTTTCAACATACCTTGATGGATGCGCTGATCCGCTTCCATCGCATGAAAGGCGAGAACGTGTTGTGGCAAGCGGGCACCGATCACGCAGGTATCGCCACACAGATTCTGGTGGAACGCCAACTGCAAAGCCAAGGGGAAGAACGTCGAACCCTTGGCAGAGAAGCTTTTCTGGAGCGTGTTTGGCAATGGAAAGAGCAATCCGGTTCAACCATCACACGTCAAATGCGTCGTTTGGGCAGTTCCTGCGACTGGAGCCGTGAACGATTCACGCTGGATAATGCCCTGAGTTCTGCAGTTTCCCGAGTTTTCGTTCAATTGTACCGCGAAGGGATGATCTACCGTGGTCAAAGATTGGTGAATTGGGATCCCCAACTGCAAACTGCCGTCTCAGATCTGGAGGTGGAAGCCCACGAGGAACAAGGCCATCTGTGGCATATCCGCTACCCGCTCTGTGAAGGGTCAGGACATCTGGTAGTAGCCACCACACGCCCTGAAACCTTGCTGGGGGATATGGCCGTAGCCGTACACCCTGACGATGAACGCTATCGCGCGCTCATCGGACAATCGGTTCACCTACCTCTAACTGGTCGCACCATCCCGATCATTGCAGATACCAGTGTCGATCCGACTTTTGGTACCGGATGCGTCAAGATCACCCCAGCACACGACTTCAATGACTATCAGACAGGACAGCGCCATGGCCTGTCGTCACTCAATCTGTTCACATCCGATGCACACCTCAATGATAACGCCCCGGAACCCTACCGCGGTTTGGACCGTTTTGTAGCACGCCAGCAAATTCTCGATGATCTGATTACCCAAGGCTTATTGGTCGAGGTCAAACCTCATACCTTGATGATCCCGCGTGGTGACCGCAGTGGTGCCATCATTGAACCCATGTTATCTGACCAGTGGTTTCTGGACACCCAGCGCATGGGAGAAACTGCGTTACGTGTTGTCCATGAGGGAAAAGTACGCTTCATCCCCGGCAACTGGATCCATACCTACGAGCATTGGTTGGGCAATCTGCAGCATTGGTGCATTTCCCGACAACTGTGGTGGGGCCATCGAATTCCAGCTTGGTACGATGCCAAAGGACAGGTTTACGTCGCCGAAAACGAAACCGAAGCACAACAACTGGCGGGAGGCCAGCCACTGCATCAGGATGAAGATGTTCTGGACACTTGGTTTTCTTCCGCTCTCTGGCCTTTCTCCACCCTGGGTTGGCCCGATGAGACACCGGAGCTGCAGCAGTTCTTGCCCAGCAGCGTACTGGTCACGGGTTTCGACATCATTTTCTTCTGGGTGGCACGCATGGTCATGATGACCACCCATTTTACCGATCAAGTCCCTTTCCGCGAAGTCTTTGTCACCGGTCTCGTCCGAGATGCCCAAGGACAAAAGATGAGCAAGTCGCGAGGAAATGTACTGGATCCTCTCGACCTGATCGATGGTATTGACCTCGAATCTCTGGTACAGAAACGCACCGCCCACCTTATGGATCCTCGTCAGGCCAACAAAATCGAGGAAGCCACCCGTGCAGAATTTCCAGATGGCATTCCTGCTTTTGGTACCGATGCTCTGCGCTTTACCTTCGCCAGCCTGGCAACCCATGGCCGAGACATCAAATTCGATATGCAACGCTGTGATGGTTATCGCAATTTTTGCAATAAATTGTGGAATGCCACCCGTTTTGTTCTGATGCAGAAAGAGACAGACCGTACCCCTGGTTCTCCCACCGTTGCCGATCGCTGGATTCGTCAACGACTAAACCATACCGTTCGCTCCGTGCATGAACAGTTCACCCAATATCGATTTGATCTGGTGTGCCGGGCATTGTATGAATTCATCTGGGAGGATCTCTGCGATTGGTATCTCGAACTGGCCAAACCCCAAATGAATCAACCTGACCAGGTTGCCACCACCCGTCATACTTTACTGACCGTCCTCGAAGCCACGTTGCGTCTGACCCACCCGATCATGCCCTTCATCACCGAGGAACTCTGGCATTCCGTCGCTCCGTTACTGAATCTGCACGGTCCCAGTGTTGCCCTCCAACCATACCCGGTCCCCCACGATGAAGAGGATCCTGAAGCAATCGATGCGATTGAAGATCTAAAAATTTGGGTTAATGGCTGCCGTACCCTACGCAGCGAAATGTCTATCAGCCCTGCAGAGAAATTACCCCTCAAGGTATTTGGTGACACAGATCGTCTCAATGGGCTGGAGGGCTACCTGATACATCTGGCGCGTCTGACAAGTGTTGAAACCAGCGGGACGGCACTGCTTTCCGAAGAAGCCCCCGTCATCGCCCATGCTCAGGTGCAATTACAACTGCAAGTCACAATCGATATTCCCGCAGAAATTGAACGCGTAGGAAAATTACGCGATAAAACTTTTCAAGAAGTAGAACGCTGCCAAACCAAACTAAATAACGCAGGCTTCATCGAACGTGCGCCTGCCCCGGTTGTCACACAGGAGCAGGATCGACTCAGGCGCTTCCGCCAGACTCTCGATGAACTGGAAGCCCAGTTATCAAGGCTGAAGAACCTCAAATAAAAACAATGTGGGCCTATTTGGTCGGCCCATTGTTGGGGGCGGCCGAAGGAGGTGCGGCTATCGCTGGCTGGTGCGTTACCTGGGCCTTCTTTGGTGCCGGGGCCACACCTGCCCAAGCCGCTGCTTTTTCTACTCCTTGCTTGGTCTTTTCCGCACCATAAGCAACCCCGTCAGCCCCTTTTTCTACCCCTTTGGCAACAAAAGCGCCAGCCTTCTTCAGACCACGATCTACCGCCTGAACCGTTTCTTGCTCAGTTTGTTGGAGATCTGCATACGCCATCGTCACGGGGGCCAAGACCACGACCGAATACAAGATATTCCGTAAAATACGCATCTGCTCTTCCCTCCTCAATCGTCCACCAGGCACTCATTATGGCGCATCTATCAGCCCCAAGGGGTGGCCCCCTTCAAAAAAACGTTTGGTTCGGGGAGGAGCCAAGTTGGCAATGATATCCGCCATCAATTCCCCCGAGTAACCTGACCCATAAATTTGACTTCCTGCGTAACTCTGAGAAATTTGATGGGCAATCGCCTTGCTCACCGCCCCTACCTCCCAACCACAATCACGCACATTATTGCCCCGCTCGCGCCCATGCTGGCGCCCCCCCAGATTAACAACAGGAGTCCCCAGATAAGCACATTCGCGAATCCCCACGCTGGAGTTTCCCACCAAGCAACGGGTCTGACGCAATAATCGAAGAAACAGTTTACCTTCCAGATTATTAATCAAGAAATAGGGAACATCGGGATGGTTCTGAAAAAAATCCTGGATTGCCAGCGCCGTTGCTTCAGAACCAGCATCACTATTGGGGTTAAAAACAAGAAATGGAAGACCGCTCTGCGCCACGGCACTCAAGGTCACCTGCATCTGTCGATAACTGGCATCATGCTCTGTGGTATCAGCATGTTGCAATACCACCAGAAAGTCTTTATCCAAATCCAATCCACCACAACCCTGCTCGGCCAATATCTCACGCAGAGCATCCAGAGACATGCTGGCCGCTTCACGCGCCAAATCAATGGAAGGACATCCTGTCACATAAATGGTGTCTGGATGTTCCCCCATATTCATCAAACGCTTGGCAGCCTGCGCATTGGCGACCAGGTGAATGTCCGACAACTTGGTCACCGCATGACGCACGCGCTCATCGATGTTACCTGTAATTTCCCCCCCCTGAACATGAATCAGGGGCACCCCCATATAGGAAGCCGCTACCGCAGTTCCCAAGGTTTCATAGCGATCCGCAATCGTTACCATCCAATCTGGTCGCCACAACTCCAGGTGGCGCGCCGTAAATTGGATGGTACGTGCCGCCGTTTCAGCCATCTGCACCGGTTCATTGCCGGCAACCAGCGTATCCCCTTCATCAGCCACAAAAAATCCATCTTCACGAATACGCTCTACTACTCGACCATGACGATCCGACAATGCCGCCCCAGAGCACAAACACTGCACCTCTGCTCCTGCATGATCCTGTAAAGCCTGCAAAGCCGTTCTAATACGTGAATAACTCGGGCGTGCCGTAATAGCCACCAAAACCTTCTTAACAGTCATCGAAATCCATCCATTGCAATCCATGATCGCGAGCCACCGGATAGCGCAGCGTACGACCCAACAACCGCTCTAACTGTTCATATCCCAACCCGCCACCGGGTTTTTTATAAGCCAAATCGCTGCGAGTCAAAGAATGTCCCTGTGGAAGATCACAAGCCGCTACCCAGGAACGCCCAAAAATCGCAGGATCAAACCCCAGATTTTCTAACTGAACCGATTTAACCACCGGCATCTGGCGCATGGTCCATGCAAACCGAATACCTTCCACCAATGATTTCAATCCCTCTGGAGTAAGCGATGCCACCACATCCGGGCCAAACATACGCTCATGTAACGTGAGATGAACCTCAATGAGAGATGCGCCCAAATACGTTGCCACCACCCCAGGAACACAGGATGCCGAATGATCGGACAATCCCACGGGAAAACCCGTTGCCGCATCCCGTAAGGCTTCAAACTGATTTAACCCAACTTCTTCTGGTGGCGTGGGATAACGGCTGGTACAGTGAAGTAATGCCACTGGTGCATCCTGTTTCAATCGAAATGCCAAGTTGAGCAATGACTCATGGGAACTCAGCCCCCCGGAAAGCAAAATGGGTTTTCCTGTCCGTCCGACCCAATCCAGAATCTCTGGATTGTGAGCCTCTCCTGAGGCAATTTTCCAGGCCACCATCCCCAACGCATCCAGCCATTCACACGCACGAATAGAGAAGGGGCTGCTCAAAAATACCAGACCATGGTGCTCCGCATGCTCCTTGAGTAAACGCCACTGATCGAAAGTGAACTCCATACGTTGCCAGTAGTCATAGCGCGACACATCCTGCTGACTAAAAGGCACGCGCCAAGGCTCCTGAGGAGTACTTTCCTGCGCCGCAATATGAGTTTGAAACTTGATAGCCTGCACCCCACAAGTAGCAGCAACCTCAATAAAGGCCATGGCTTGCCCCAGACTGCCCTCATGACTCTGGGCAACTTCAGCAATCACAAACGGTGGGTGTTGCGTGCCGATCAAATAATCGGAAATTTTCAAGAGTATATTCCTGGTGAAAAATGGCAAATCAGACCATGCAATGGTATCGCTCCGAGGAACACGAGGTTGTAACAAACATAAACACCCTTTAGCACTACAGAGCCCCACTCTACTCCAATCACCTTAATGCCGGGTTAGCATACTCCAACCGATACGCTCACCCCAGAAACATGAACCGGTGAAAACAGTATAATAAACCTCTTCTCGGCACGCGCCTCACTTCATGACCACGTCTTCTAACGCTCACACATCAACAGGCTCACTCTGGATGCTGGTGGCCTGCCTCAATTTTTCTTTGATGGGGCTCTGTGTCAAATGGGGTGCCACCGACTTTGGTACGACAACGCTGGTATTTTATCGTTCCCTGTTTGGCATGGTGTTTTTACTGATAGTGGCACGCCAACCCCTACGAGCTTACGCTTCGTCCCATTGGCTCAGGCATATCGGTCGCAGCGCATCGGGGCTCATTTCTCTGTGGCTATATTTCATTGCGCTGGGCCACTTGCCCTTGGCCACTGCCGTCACTCTGAATTATACCTCTCCCCTATTTCTGGCTGCTTACCTGCACCTGGTACATCCTGAAGAGTCACGGCCGGGGCTCATCCTGTTTCTGGTCATGGGATTTTGTGGCGTATTGTTGCTACTCCATCCCCACCTGACGCGCGAACAAACTCCGTACGTTCTGATCGGACTGGCCTCCGGCGTGGGGGCCGGCATTTCCTACGCACAGATTCGCTCCATGTCGCGACTGGGTGAACCTGACTGGCGCGTAGTATTCTACTTCACCACCCTTTCAAGCGCAGTTACGGGATGCCTGCTCCCCTATCAACCCCATATATCCTGGACACCTTCACATATCGCCATACTCGCCGGCCTGGGGTTATTTGCTACATTGGGCCAGTTAACCATGACCCGCGCCTATCGCACAGGAATCACTCTGGTCGTCGCCAACCTGGCTTACGCCACCATTGTGTTTTCATCTCTGCTGGGGATGTTACTGCTACAAGAACGTTTAAGTGGTGAAACCTGGTTGGGAATGGGGATCGTGATTCTGGCTGGCGTAGCTTCAAGCCGCTGGCGTGCATCCTGAAACCTGATACAGCAAATCCTGATGTTGAAGATACCAGTCAACAAATCTGATCACCCCTGCACGCACCGAAGTTTTCGGTTGAAAATCAGTATACCGACGTAACGCCTCCGTATCGGCATGGGTATCGGTGACATCACCGGGCTGTAGCGGCATGAGATTCATGCGGGCTTTTCGACCTGTGGCTTCCTCAATGGCTTGAATATACTCCATCAGAGGTGTAGGTTCCTGATTGCCCATATTAAAAACTCGATAGGGAGCCCAACTGCCAGCAGGATCCGGATATCGGCGATCAAAATCGATGGTCGGCTCAACCACCCGATCCAGAACACGCAACGTCCCCTCAACAATATCGTCAATGTAAGTGAAATCACGACGCATGCGCCCTTCGTTATAGACATCAATAGGCTCCCCAGCCAAGATGGCTCGGGTAAATTTAAACAGAGCCATGTCGGGTCTTCCCCATGGACCATAAACAGTGAAAAAACGCAGGCCAATCGTTGGCAGGTTAAACAGATGGCTATAGGTATGCGCCATCAATTCATTGGACTTCTTTGTGGCCGCATACAAACTGACGGGATGGTCAACGTTCTGATGTTCCGTAAAAGGAAGATCAACATTCCCTCCGTACACACTGGAACTACTGGCATACACCAACTGCTCAACCCCATACTGGCGACAATTTTCCAACACGTTGAGAAAACCCGCGATATTAGCCTCAATATAAGCCCGTGGATTCTCTAGAGAGTAGCGTACCCCCGCTTGAGCGGCAAGATTGATAACCCGTTGCGGCTGCTCAGCAGCAAAAATTGCCCGAAAAGCCTCCGCGCTCACTATATCAACCCGATAAAACCGAAAGAATTTATGTGCCGTCAAATGCGCCAACCGGGCTTCCTTGAGCGCGACCGCATAATAATCATTGAGACTGTCGACCCCCACCACCTCATCACCACGCGACAACAAGCGCAATGCCACTTGCATACCAATAAATCCGGCACAACCAGTAATTAGCACCTTCACCCGGTCCATTCTCCTATCGTCAGTGGCTCACCGGTTCATTATGAAGAATCAACCTCCCTGCATCCGAATCATAGTAAATCGGGTCGGCGATCCGGCAAGGATAATGCGTATTCAGTCGTTCAATCTCGGCATCAACCTGCAACTTCGGCACATCGCGCACGAAAGCAGGCGAATACCGCCCTACTTCCACAGTATCGCATAACTGAGAGGCAATCAGTGCGTCCAATATCATCTCATGTGAAAGAACCATCCCAGCGCGTGTCTCAAGACAGACGGTTTCAATCAAAGCCACCGCCCATATACCCCATAAAGCAAATGTTTCCCGTATCTCCAACAAGATCGTCTGGTTAGTAGGCAACCTCAGCGTCAATCCCTGTGGGATGTCATTCACTGCCTGTGCATCAATCCATGCACCCAAAACACGCCCATTCGTAAATGAATCATTGGGGTGATGACGACGACAAGCAAAAAGCTCCTCGGCATCCTTGCATGCACGATCAAGATTGCTAACCGAACCAACAAAAAAGAGCAAACTGGTCGCTTTCCCACTGGGCCCATCTTCTGCGTTCGTTCTCATAATAGAATCCATTCAAGACCCTGCCCCCGGCTTCCACTGACCGGCATCATGACGCTGATATATCACGCCACCCACATCTATTTGAAAAATAAACAACCAATGGTTCTCGACCAATTGACGTACCAACTCATGTTTAGCAATGATCCGATCAATTTCCGATTGTGGTGCTTCCAGAAACACATTCAACCGTAATGGCTCATGAATCCAGCGCTCCCCATTGTGAAGAGATTGCAATGGCAAACCAACACGCAGATCACCTCCATTCCCTTCCAACACGCCAATAGAGCCTGCCACAATATTATGCAACACTTTGTTTCCACTTCCAAAATTCCGATTATCGACAACCGATGCGTAGTACTGCATATTGATCCAGTTGGCAACCACCATCGGAGCCGTCATAATCAGTTCCAGAACCCCAAATCCATCATCCTTACGCCACTCATAGTCGTGCAAAAAGGCTCTTCCAGACAGGTCAACCCCTGTTGTTCTCGCGCGAGGAGCAGCAATAAATGCCGCATTGCCGGCAAGCCCCCATTCTGGAAACACCTGAGACCAATCCCGACTCCGCGCTTGAATCAAGTCATCGACCCCCTCAGGATCTGAACCCGGGATACCCAACAGACTTGACCGCTCCATGCGCGCCAAGTGTCCGGCTTGTGCCAACCACTGATGCAATTGCTCCAACTCCTTTTCGTGAGTGAACGGCAAGCCCCCAGTATCAAACAGAGTAACGCTATCAAGCGTTGTGTCATGCAAGGCGGGAACAAAAAAAGTATCCGTAGGAATATGAATACCTTTTTGCGCCAACTCATCGCGCACTACAGCATCATTCATCAAGGCAGCGATGACACGAGCGCTCACTTCTCCCGTTTGACCCGCACATGCACCGCAGTCAAGACCTGTAGCATGAGGGTTATTGACTGTGCTACTACCATGCCCAACCAATAAAATCAGTCGAGCAAAATTATCTGTCATCGACATGGCTCTTAAAATTGTTTCCGCCATCATCCCCCGACTTTCCATTGGAATACCAATCGTGGGACTCTGAGCTGATTTCTGCCGTGTTTTGACAACCGTGTATGCATGAGGCACCTTGTCCAAGGATGGGGCAAGACGGTGACGCCACTTGGCAGAAATTCCCTTGGTTCCAGGGTGTGGCACCGTACGGCTCCAGCCAAAACTGTCACTGAGGAGTTTGGGGCCGTACACCAGACCCGCCGACTCTACGAACGAAAAACATGAAGAAGGCGAACTCTTAAACGACTTCCATGTACTGGCCCCATGCAAGTGCTGTTTCCGGTCAAGAATCACTTGTTCCATCTCTTCCCCGTCTGCACCATGAACATGCTCGTGAACCCGATACCCAGGAGACAATAGTACCGGCATGTGCATGCGCGCATCCGAGGCACCCAAGGGGACGTACTCCATAAATGCCCCAAAGAACCCAGCAAATCCAATCGTTTGTACAGATGCAGAAACCGTTTCCAATGCCCTTCGAAAGACTTCGGAACGCACATCAATACAAAACGCAGCCTGTATAGCCGGCCGCATGGAATCCTGTTCCAAGAACGTTGGCAGGGATGGTTGAGAAAGTTGTGCAATGATTTTTTTCTGGTAGCCCAGTTCAAGAGCTGTCTGCAGAACAAAGTCTATTTTTTCGAGTGCTTGTCCATCATGACGATCAGTTTGCAAACATACCTGCCATGCTTGCCGCCAATGCTCCTTCAGTTCCTGCGCCCCTTTTTTGCCAAACAGAAACAATTCCCAGGAAAGTCGAATCGCCAACAAATCCACAATGGAATCATCTCGCGCACCCACCAGTTCCTTTTCCCAACGAAGATAACTGGTCCAGGATGCCCAGCCCCCCACGCTTCGTAACGCAGCATGCAGGTAATCCTCAACCCACATAGGGGGGATACTTAATTCCTGTAGAACCTGCGCAATCAGGTCTATAGATCGCTCAGGCAATGCCTTCACAGCAACCGCCATATTTGACAAGCCCACCATTCCAGCACTTTTATCAATCTGAGCAAACTGACACCATGCTTTGTAGAGCGTATCTTTACGCCAAGGCATTGCCCAGATGGCTTGCCCCTGATCAAAGTAACCTGCCGCAAACTGACTGATACGTTCGGTGACAAACCCAGACCAGTAAACGCCTTCCCCTTCTTCCAAAACACTCGTTACCAGGGGAATGGATTTCATGGGCGGCAGCGTTTCTCTGGAAATTTCTTGTTTTATCTCGCTGAGATCAAATGAAATTCCGTGATAACGCAATGCTTGCTCAAGGTCGGTGGAAGAAATACGTCCTGTCGAGATTTGCTCACGATAGTAATGACGCGGCATGGTCAGGGAAGAACCGATCACTCTGGATAAAGTATGGCTTGCCTCCTCAAACTCCTGATCACGAAGGCCAAAATAGGGATTGACCGCCACGAAAGCATGAAGTGGCCACAGCGGGGCAATACGCTGACAAACCGAGTTCACGAGTTCCTTCAGGATTCCACCATCAAAACTCATACCTGCAACCTCTCCAACAACCGTGTCAACGCATTGGTCCAGATGGGAAGTACTGGTCACCACCTCTTGAGGAAGGTCAGCCATATCTGCCATCATCAAACTCCTTTGGGGGGTGGGACACAGCGAACAGGTTTTATCGACCAGCATCGCTGAACCAAGCGAGAAAATGGAATATCGACATACAGCCCGTTGTAAAGATGCACATAGGCTCTACGCGCAAAACCATATTGGGTCAAATTTGGCAAATTCTGCTGAATCAGGAGAATGATAAAAAATGCCAATATGACAAGGCCACTGAGAACAAATTGGGCAGGGCTATTGGTCACGGGCAAAACCGGAAGCGTCGTAGCCAGCATCCAGTGGAATACACCATGCAAACTGAAGTACCCCGCACAAACCAAAGCGCTCACACCGCCTGCACGTGCAATGAATGCCATTCCCACTCCGGCTTTCAATGACTGAAGCAATAGTTGCATCATAGCAACAACAATAATTGCGCCAAATGACAAAAGTGCAGGTTGACTCTCTGGTGCTATTCCAAAGATGGCACCAATGCAAAGCGTAGCAACACCTGAGAAAATCAGTACCGCAACCCACTGCCAAAACTTAGGTGTGGACTGGGCAGGGCGCACGGTCGGTGCGCGAAAAACATCAACCATGCTCCCCGAAGACAAAAATGCATGGGCCTTGTATAGCGAATGTGCCACCAAATGCAACATAACCAAGCTGTACACCCCAAGACCACATTCCAGCAACATAAAACCCATCTGCGCCGTGGTTGTCCACGCCAGAAACACTTTGACACTGGTTTGGGTCAACATGACCAAACCAGCCGCCACAATGGTGATCAATCCAATAATAGCCAAAACATCAGAAGCCACCGTAGCCTTTGACATAATGGGACTCATACGCAGGATCAGAAAAGCCCCCCCGTTAACGATCCCGGCATGCAACAATGCCGACACGGGTGTTGGTGCTTCCATGACCTGAATCAACCAACCTTGTAGGGGAAACTGGGCGGTTTTAAGTGCAGCCGCCAACACAATGAGCCCACTGGCCCAATACAGATCAACAGGGAATGGCCCGCTCATCCTCGATGCGTCCTGAAATACCACATCGAAATCCATGCTGTGAAAAGTGCTTCCTATGAGCAATACAGCAATCAGTAAACAAACTTCTCCCACGCGACTGACAATAATCTTTTTTCGCGCAGCCAGCACAGCCCCCATGCGCTCGGGATAAAACAACAGGAGATGATGCAAGCAAAAACTCGTGGACATCCACGCCACTACAAACATCAGCATATTGCCCGAAACAATCAGCGTCAGAATCGATGCCAAGGTCAAATTCAGCCAGACATAAAACTGCTTCTGGTGTTTTTCGCCCTGGAGATAATTACGGGCATAGCGTGATACTACAAACCCCACGAATGAAACCAGGAGCAACATGATCATCGTAACTGGATTGATGTACAAACTCAGCGCCAGATCCCCCCGATTCCCCGGCAAAACCACGGACCCAAAAGTCATCGTCAGGGTAGTACCACCAATTGCATACACCATGGCAGCAACTATCGCACCAATAAAGGAAGTTCCCGCCACAGCAACGCTCAACCGCGCCACCTGATGAGTTCTTTTATCAGAAACAAAATGTAGCCCCCCCCCGGTCAGCCAGAGCAACGAGGGAACCATCGCAAGCAATATCAGGATGATCAAGTTCGGGTTGGACAACGCATACGGCATGGCAAATATCCTCTTAAATTGTATCCGTTAGCAACTTGCACCCATACTCAAGCAACACGGACAGGCATAGATTCCATTATCACCACACCGTTTGTTTAGAAAAAGTTAAACATATTTACCGTGACCTTTTATCAAAACTTAATAATCTGATAAAAGAAACGTTCCATTGCGAAACGTAAACTGTCAACTCGCAATCATTCAGCGCCTCGCTCTGCTCAGCGCGTAAGCCCCATGTACAAGAGCGGCAGTTTCTCAGGCAACCGCCTAACATGATCCACCACCATGTAATTCTTCGCCCCAAAGATACGCGAAACATATTGATCCGCTCTCGGATCCAGACTCAGACAGTAGGTAACCACTCCGCTACGAGTCAACTCTTCTACCGCTTTTTTAGCATCAAACCGCAAGTATTGGGGATCTCGTACATCATTGTCGGCGGGTTCACCGTCCGTAATGACCAGTAGCAATTTCTTGCTGCTCGGCTGCCGTTTCAGGATTGATCCCGCATGGCGCATGGCAGCACCCAAACGCGTAGAAAGTTGCCCCTTCATCCCAGCCAAACGAGCTTTGGCCTGGTCGTTGTACGGCGTACCAAAATCCTTGTAGCGAAAATACTCGACATCGTGACGACCGTTGGAATCAAAACCATGAATGGCAAAACGATCCCCAATTTTATCGAGTGCGTCTGCCAACAAGACTGTCGCTTCACGCGCCAGTTGCAACACTGTGCTATCCGACCCCATAACCCTGTCATTGGTAGATTCAGAGAGATCTATCAGCAGCAGAACCGACAAGTCACGCACTTTACGCACATTGCGCATCATGATACGAGGATCCGGTTGCGTTCCGGTACGAATCTCAATCATGGCGTGCACAGCCGCATTCAGATCAATATCATCGCCATCCTCCAGTTTTCGTAAACGTTGAACTCCCTGGGGTTGCATGGCTTCAATCAAATACTTGAGTCGTGCGACAATGGGCTTGTGCTTGTCCACAATGCCATCAATCATCTCGCCATCTCCTGGTTTGGCGCGCTTTTCCAGTACCGTACACCAATCCGGACGATCCAGTTGCATCTGGTAATCCCACTCCGGATAATGAAAGGGTTGCGGTGGAGGCTCACGGCCTTCTTGCTGATTTAGGCTGGTGCTTTCTTCATCCCGAAAAAACTCGCTGGCCAATACCCATATTTCGTTGGCATCATCTCCTGCCCCAGGTACATCAATGGTATTGATCATTTCCATGACACTGACGTACTTTCTGATCTGCTGCGTTGCAACCCCGATGATCTGCTGCCCATCCTCGCGAAGGTCAGCAAACTCCCACATGTAGCGGTTGTCATCGCGATAGGAAATATCCATCACATCCTGTGACGGACGGTAAATCACCCCCCGCTGCGTCAGTTCATCCGCCAAGCGCATCCCCATCTCGCGTACCCACGCAGGAACATCGGCCTGTTCCTGCAACCCGCCAAACAGGCGTTGACCCAGCCGAACCCAAGGATGATCATCTTGATAATTGCCATCCAAAAGAGCACGCGCCAAACGTGCCATCAATGCGCTGGCCGTTTCACCATCTTGTGCACTGGCTATGTGAAAGGGCAACCAGGCTTGCAGCAACCCCGGGAACTTCTCCAGAGCCAACTGTTCTACACGAGCATCCTCAATCAATCCCATCAACTCCACCTGCAAGGCATTCAGCCCGGCTCGATCATATTGTTGGGTGGTGTAAACTTGGTGGCATGCTGCATGGGCAGCACTGGCACGGTATAGCACGATGCCGGAAATACGTACTTCACCCCCCCCTGACGACATGAATACCCTGTCATCGTAGGCATCTGGCAAGTGAATCAAGTACCCTTCGATAGAAGGTCGGTATCCTTCCCGTTGCTCAAAGTCCCCACTGGTCGGTCGCATAAAAAAATCACGGCCCCACAAGGCACGTAAATACATGCCAATACGCCGCTGCACATCGATAAACAGGGTCCCCTTGCGTTCCTTCTGCAGCACCCCGAGCGATTCAGGACTTTCCAAACTAAAATAACTGAGTTGCCCTTCGAAATTGGTTTTGTGAGCTTGAGCGCCCCACAATGCCCATCGTCTCAAACCACCCAGCGTCAACTGGCCGAGTAAGGTCGTCAGGTGATCCAGCATCGGACGCACACCTCGCGGTGCCTGTGCCAGCAACGTATCCAGCAAATGCAGATAGCCACGAAACAACTCAGGATCACCCAGTCGAGCCGCCGCAACTGGGCTGGTAGAAAAAATCGAGGCGATAACGGCTGCACTGGTCTTGGAATACATCTTGATGGCAACGGCCAGCAAATCGCCCACGGCATCTTCACCCAACTCACGCGCCACCGCTGGCGCATTCTGGATGAACGACACCACCAGGTCGGTACCACGCCCCAGAGTCTTGAGACCCGCAGCACCCTGCAAATAAAAATTTTCAAGGCCGCGTGGACTGAATACGCGCGCCGCCTCTCCCCAAGAGGCACTCAACACCTCGCCCGCGTGCTCCCCCAATTCATCTAGAACATCCTGATAGTTATCGAGTTTTACCGCCATTTTTTCCCACTCCGCATACCAGAGGTAAAGCACCGTATAACGGCACCTGATCGCATCTTCACGCTATCTTGCGTATTAGAAAAAAGTGCTGACCGCCGCATCCAATGCGTCGCGCATATCCGGATCATCCGTGATCGGTCGGACCAAGGCCACCATACAAGACTTCCGTGCATCAATACCAGCAGCGATAAGGCTTCCGGCATAAATCAGCATACGTGTCGAAATCCCTTCGTCCAGGCCATGGCCTTTCAGGTTGCGCGCACGCTCGGCAATGGAGACCAATCTACCCGCCACATCCTGACTCACGCCAGTCTCGTGAGCGACAATTTCGGTTTCAATGTCATGCTCTGGATAATTGAAATCAAGTGCTCCAAAACGTTGTTTGGTGGACTGCTTCAAATCCTTCATCAAGGACTGGTAACCAGGGTTATAGGAAATAACCAACTGAAAATCCGGATGGGCCTGGATCAACTCACCCTTTTTTTCGAGCGGTAATACCCGTCGATTATCCGTCAAAGGATGGATCACCACCGTGGTATCCTGGCGTGCCTCAACCACTTCATCCAGATAACAAATCGCCCCATAGCGAGCTGCGATGGCCAGTGGGCCATCCTGCCAGCGCGTCCCATTTGCATCCAGCAAAAAGCGCCCAACCAGATCAGAAGCCGTCATATCTTCATTGCACGCCACCGTAATCAGCGGCCGATCGAGTTTCCACGCCATGTATTCCACAAAGCGGGTCTTGCCACAGCCGGTCGGTCCCTTCAACATCATAGGCATGCGTACCGAGTAGGCCGCCTGGTAGAGTTCAACTTCATCAGACACGGTACGATAGTAGGGTTCCTGCCGAATGCGATATTGATTCGTCGTATCACTCATGATCATTCCTTTCTTCAATCTGGCCAAATACGCTTTGGATGCAGTCGATGGGTGATATCTGACTTGACCGGTTTGTCCAGATCACGCTCTACCGATTGAACGGAAGTCATCGTCTCAGCACAAGAAACTTTTATTTTATCTACGTCCTGTGCCACCGGTTCCGGGCCAGATTTGATCTGACGTACTCCCTGTACCAGTTTTGATTCTGTCCTTTTTACAGACATAAAACCTCCTTGATAATTGCTTCAATATCCGCCACCGCCAATTGTCCACGTTTACCCATTTCATAAACGCTAACCCCCTCGACTGCTGCACTTCGGTAGGCGGCACGCCGCTGCATACAAGCCGCCAGCACCGGAATTTCAAATTCCGCTACCGCCTCGCGCAACACGTGAGATAGCGCATTGCGAGTTTCCATCTGATTCAGTAACAAACCGGCGGATAACGTTGTATTGAACTTTTTTGCTCCATTGATCAGGCTAACCATATCAACACTAGCCCATAAATCAACCGGAGAAGGCAGAACCGGGATCAATACTCGTCGCGCACACCGCAAGACGACATCTACTATTGGTCCCTTCAACAGGGGCGGACAATCCACCACCACAAAATGATACTTGTCTGCCACCTTAGCCAAGACATTCGCAATATCGCTCTCCGCCTCAACCAACGATGTCACACCAAAATTCGCTGATTTTCCCCCACCCAAGCCCACCCACTGCGTCACAGAGCGCTGGGGATCACCATCAACCAAACAAGTGCTTGCACGACGTGCAAGACCGGCAGCCAGATTAAGTGCCAGCGTTGTCTTTCCGGTCCCTCCCTTTTGGTTGATAACCGCAATGATCCCGCTGTCCATCAGCGACTACTTTCCAGCCTGAGCCAGCGTTTCCATCTCACGAGTAAAACCCGCATAGCGGTCTTCCAACGCAGACCGTCCTTCGGCATCCATCGTAATGTTCACGTAAGTAGCCCCAAAACTGATGTTTGGGTAGTAACCCTCGCGCTTGGAGAGATCGGCCAAGCGATCCAAAAATATTCTCGTTTCAGAGTAACTCGAAAAATCAAACCGCCGGTTCAGTGGTTTTTCCAATTCCTGTTGAGTATCGGGTGTCGCCATGCTTACCTCACGAACATCGCTCATGATGAAACACTCCCCTTGTGAATTTCAGTCAATAATCGATCCAGATCATTCAGGTGACCCCATTCATCCTGCAAAAGTCCGGTGAACAAAACCTGCAACTCAGGATTTCTCACACGGACACTGTAGTGGGCCGCCTCTTCATACAGGCGGATAGCCTCGATTTCCAACCCACGGTCAATCAACAGCATTTCTTCCAGCGTACGACCCAGTCTGATAGGGGGTAGTGACACTCCATTGGCAGGAATACCCAAAACGAGTAAATGCTCTATCAGTTGCTGAGCATGGTTCAACTCTTCTTCCGCATCGCGGCGAAAGCGCTGGCCGTGGTCATGCATCTGCCACATGGTGGCCAGGCTTGCCTGAGCGAGATACTGTTGCACAGCGGCCATTTCGTGAGCCAGTGCACGCATCAAATACCCCACCAATCTTGGATCAGTCGCCATCATCGCGCCAAGGTTAACTCAGTGATTGTGAGACAACGCCATCCAATCCGCCGATACCTGCATCCGGAGTTTTTGGCAGAATGTTTTCCACTTCACTGTGTACGCGTGCAATGATGTGTGCCGCCACCAATCCATCGCCCACTCGCTCACATGCATCCGCTCCTGCGCGCACAGCCGCATTGACCGCCCCAGTCTCCCCGCGCACCAGCACCGTCACATACCCACCGCCCACAAACTGACGACCCACAAGACGTACTTCCGCCGCTTTGGTCATCGCATCCGCCGCCTCAATAGCCGGCACCAAACCGCGCGTCTCAATCATGCCCAATGCGATACCACTTACGTTTGCCATTTTTACTACTCCTTTTCTGATTCGGTTGATCCGTTAAACACCTTACTCCGCCGGACTACTGGGCAGAATGTTTTCCACTTCACTGTGTACGCGTGCAATGATGTGTGCCGCCACCAATCCATCGCCCACTCGCTCACATGCATCCGCTCCTGCGCGCACAGCCGCATTGACCGCCCCAGTCTCCCCGCGCACCAGCACCGTCACATACCCACCGCCCACAAACTGACGACCCACAAGACGTACTTCCGCCGCTTTGGTCATCGCATCCGCCGCCTCAATAGCCGGCACCAAACCGCGCGTCTCAATCATGCCCAATGCGATACCACTTACGTTTGCCATTTTTACTACTCCTTTTCTGATTCGGTTGATCCGTTAAACACCTTACTCCGCCGGACTGCTGGGCAGATATTTCTACTTCCTCTCATGTCTCATCATGCCCCGAGACATCCTTAAATATTGGTCATTACCAGCACTATCATGTGGCCGGAGGAATCGACCCATCCCTGTCAATCAACACCAGGACGCCAACCATCAATAATGCCGCCTATAGTCAAATCGGTCAGTATTCGATAATCTCCTGCTGCATAGCGAGCGGCCGATCCCGACACTGTGAAAACCCACTCCCCTTCCGGTACACCCACTGGGTCAATCGCAACACTGAGTCTCCCCTTGACATCACGTACAATGCGCAGGGATGCGCTATACAATTCCGGAATGCGACGCGTGGCCACAAGATCAGAAACCACCTCCATCATCTCCATTTCAGTCTTCCACCCAGTGGTCAATAATCCCGACAATGGTCAGATCACTGGGAAAATCCTTACCACCCGCAGCTTCACGTGCAGCGGAAGAACCCACACAAATAACCCAATCACCAGGAATACACCCGACAGCATCCACAGCGATACTGCGCGAACCATTTTTTTCTTTTACCACCAGCAATGGACGATGCCCCATCTCCTTGATGCGGTTAGTTGACACCAGGGTCTTTTCTACCTGACAAATTTTCATACCATGCTCCGCAAAGGATAGGTTTCCCCATCATCGACAGACTCAATCAGACTATCGGGAAGTTTGTCCTGCACAGACATACCAACCATCAAAAATCCTTGATTGGCCAATTCCCTATAACGCGACAGCAACGCTTCCTTGACACGCAAACAGCGTTCTACGGCGCGCTCGCGACAACCCGGGACACGACTGTCGTACCGAAAGTTAATAGCCAGCGGAATTGGCAACCCATGACGAACATTGAGTTTCTTGAAAATCTTGACCCCCACATCCAGATCAAGCGCCCCTTCTTCCACTGTGTGCAAATGTGCAAAGTACGACAGATTGCGCAACTGAAAGCAATCAAAGCCATCACCCACACTGATGAAGCGTTCATCATGCCCGATATCTGGATAACGCCCAGCCCAATTGCCACACACATATTCAATCTGAGACATGTTGTTGATCAACAAGGTCGCGATCAGCCGCCGCATCCCTTCGTGAGGTTCACCGTCACCCCCTCCCCAACCTTTCTGGGCGCTCGCCTCCTGAATTGCCTGATATATCCCGAGTCGTGCCTGGCTCTCATCAAGATTTACGGTCTGACGATACAGTGCCAAATTATCCACCGTACGGTACAAACTGATATCACCACGTGCGTCGGGCACATGCACTTTAATCGCATCGGTATCAGTATCTACTCCCACCAGCAATATATCTACTGAAGCCCCACAGCAAAAACTGTTCTCTATGGCTTGCCGGAATTCACGCAACCGTCCCAATGCCTTATCTGCGGCCAGGTTTTCATTGCTTCCATGAGCCGCACAGCCTTCATGAGAAGGATCAGAACTGCTGGTATGGTATACCGCCATCTTCAGATAACGCGTACCTGCATCTGCTGTCACAGGGCGACCTTCACGAAAGCGCATCAATTCCGTTTCAACCCAGCGCTTGACATTGGCATCCACATCAAACATGGCACCTGCGTAAGATTTACTGCTGCGTACCGCTCTTCCCGGCAAGCGCAAAATATAACGCACCAACCCCTGCAAACGACCGTCAGAACAAGGGGATATATCAACCGCGTGGTAACCGCAATCCAACATGAACGACACAGCTTCGTCCGTGCCCAGCGCAGTTTGAACTGGGGTATCCATGAGAGTCTGATGTGCCAACGAGTGCAATGTGCGGACCATGCTTATGCCATACAATGCACGCATATCAAGCCCAGAGACCCAGGCATCCTGAAGTATGCCTGACGGCAACTCAAACCCCAATTCCTGCCTGGCAATGATCTGTGCCTGCTCAACAAAGTCTGACTCATGCTGTAGCCCAGCCACCCGTTTCAGAACCGGAACGATATTGATCAAACGTTCCTTGATAGCCCCTTCATGAGCGAGCAAGCGACGGTTTTCCAGCTGATTTGTCAGCGGATGACTGCACAAACGCCCGTTTTCGATGGTGCATGCTGGATTCTGAGTTGCAGCCACTTCCTCTTTGTACCCAACCGGCGGGCGCACTTGCAGCGCCCGATTGGGAGTCCCGAGTCCAAACGGACTGCTGGGGCGTGTCCTGCCGAGTGAGTTAGTGGTAGTGCGTCCAGGGCGGTTTCGTGTATTCATGATAGGGCTTAACCGCGTGCGCCGCCAGAATAGGTAATGGTCGAGCCACTGGCCGCATTCCCACTGCTGCCTGTAATCTTGCTTGGCTGTATCACTGCCTGATTTTCACGACGCATGCGCGCTGGAACCTGCATGCTGCGAGCGTCTCCACGCAAAGTCGGGTTGCGCCGTGATACCGAACTTCCTTCCGTACCAGTAATCCGACCACCACGTTGCCATGCCGAACCTGTTATGGAAAAACCCTCCTCACGCCCTTCTCCGGTTACGCGATTGGCCATGGTCATCGCAGAAGATCCGGTTTCTTGTCCTTGTCCAGCAGGCTCAAATGAAATAGGCTGAAATGAGTCTTCCCGATAGCGAAACTCCGGGGTACCAGAGACCAATCCTGCAGCCAAATTGACTGGGCCCGTAATACGTCCTTGTGTCCCGTAAGCGGTACCGGTAATACGATTGAGTTGGCTGGTTTGAGCACTGCGCGCTGGCGACAGAACACTAAAACCACCTTTTACGGGCATAACTGCCGTTCTCACCACTGTGTCCATGCGGTCTGCCGGACCCCGTGTCAGTGGATGAGAGCGAGTTGCAGTATCTCCTGAATTTACACGAGAGTACTGTGCATCATCTGAGTAGGGAGTCCCACTCAAGCGCATGAAATCTCCCCGAGCGCGGCCGGTAACCCGTTCATTACCCTGTTTTACTCCGGTCAAACCTGCGCCAGCCTCACCATGAAGTGCGGCAATCCGCTGACCAGCAGACGTCAGACTCTCTGCATTGCATCGTTCCAAATATGAGTCAGGCCCAATATACTCGCTACCCGAAATCGGCTGGCAAATACCTTGCTCATCTCCTGTAACCTTGGCGCTGTACTCCATTGCAGGACCCGACACAGGTTGGTCGCGCCATGTCGTCGACATACGCACTTTTTCCGGCATTAAAATCGGTTCGCGATTACAAGCCTGATATTGCTGCAGACCTGCATATTCAGTCCCCGTCACATCGCGACATGCCCCAAACTCACCCCCCGTCACTGCATGACCGGGCGCGACATCGGTGCCCGTAACAGAGCGTCCCCGAACCGTGCTCATGACACTCACTTTATGAGGAACTCCGTCCCCCTGACATACCTCTCCAAACTGCTCCGGCTGATAATACTGGCTACCCGTCAGTTTCTGACAAGCACCAGGCTCATCGCCCGTTACTTTTTTGGTACGGCCTACCTGAGTACCACTCACGCTTTGCCCAGATTGAGTCATCGACATACCACCTTTTCGTGGACCTGGAGATGACTTTGTGGCACAAAATGACTCAAATTGTTCAGCGCCCAGATATTCATTGCCGGTCACGCTTTGGCATCCACCCTGCCGATCCCCTGTCACATGCACGCTGTGCCCTACTTCAGTACCGCTCACGCGCTGACCACGAGCAGTTTGGCTACTGCCCACCTTCGACGGAGCAGGATCAGGAATCGTGGAACACAATTGCCCATACTGTTCCATACCAATATACTCAGTTCCCGTAATTAAACGGCAAGTGCCTGCTTCAATCCCTGTCATCTTACGATTACGCTCTACCTGCGTACCCGTCACCAGATTTCCGCTCAAAGTGCTTCCCTCTTCCACCTTGGCGGGAGCATCTGGAAAGACACGTACACGTCCGCTGGGACGACAGGCAGGACTGTCACCGCGACCCAAACGACAAAGTTCTTCACGCCGCGCCTGAGCCGCAGCGCGACCGCTCAACCCATTCAGGAGAACTCCAGATTTCCTGCCATCTCCACGAATCGAGCCACGACGCCGCAAGACACCTGCACTCGACTTGCCAAGCGCCGTTTTCCCCTGCTGTGACAAATGACGACGTCGCTCCTGGCATAACTGACGTGCTTTCGACATAGGGACTTCCAACCCGGCCGACTCACTTTCCACCAGTGAACAGAGAGCATCTAATACTTGCGTCTCTGTTGGCTGATTATCATGACATCCACAATCAGCGCCACGAAGTTCACTTCTACCCTGAGAGACAGAGAATGCTGCCGGTTCCTGACGATGACAGCCACACTCACCCGAACCAGCCTCATCAATACTATTGACGGCAGGAGGGGCAACCCGTGCCATTGACATGGGCGATGCCATCAGCGTCTCTTTTTGCCCTGTCTTCTTGATATTTGCCTTGCCACCCTGCGACATCGCCTGACGACGTGCACGGGACAACATACGTCCACTTGCGCCATCGGGCGCACGATTTTTATTTTCCACCTTGGCATCGCTCATGCTTTTTATCCTTCCAGAGTTCTAATCGGCACTTGGGTCGAGCCTTGAGCGAAGCATTTGGTTTGGCCTCGCTCAATACCGCTCAATACCCGATTACCGCCCGCGGAACACTACGAAAGAACTCCCCTGGCTTTGTGAATAATTGTCATAACCAATCAGGCGCACATGATGACTGGGGTGTGCACGATGGCAAGCCTCCAATTGGGCAATGATGGTATCCACCGACTGCTCACCAAACATAGGCAATTTCCACATATACCAGTAGTAATTCCCAGCCCTTTCCGCTTCGACATGCTCAATGCCCGGATTCCATCCTTGGCTCACAATATAGGCAATCTGACGACGCATTTTTTCCGGGGTCATGGCCGGCAAATACGAGAAGGTTTCGTACTTGGGGGTTGAATTGTAATCTTGAATTTCAGCCATTTTCTTTCCTTGATAATGAGTAAAGAACTGCTCGCAAACGCCTCAAAAGTTTTTAACTGTCGAGGACTGTTGCGAACCAAATTTAGCGATTCACCACGTCCAGTTTGTCCACGGTATCGAACTCAAACTTGATTTCTTTCCAGGTTTCCATGGCAATCTTGAGTTCTGGACTATCTTTTGCAGCCTGGGTCAAGATTTCCTTGCCTTCGCGCTCCAGTTCACGTCCTTCATTGCGCGCTTCCACACATGCTTCCAGCGCCACACGGTTGGCAGCCGCCCCTGCAGCATTACCCCATGGATGCCCCAACGTTCCACCACCAAACTGCAGCACTGAGTCATCACCAAAAATATTTACCAGCGCCGGCATATGCCAAACGTGAATCCCCCCCGATGCCACAGGCATCACACCCGGCATGGATCCCCAATCTTGATCGAAGAAAATTCCACGGCTACGATCTTCAGGAACAAAGGACTCACGAATCAAATCGACCCAGCCCTGAGTGGCACCACGATCTCCTTCCAACTTACCCACCACAGTTCCAGTATGCAGATGATCGCCGCCCGACAAACGCAATGCTTTGGCTAGTACACGAAAATGAATACCATGGTGCGGGTTGCGGTCGAGCACTGCATGCATAGCACGGTGAATGTGCAACAGGACTCCATTTTTACGACACCAACGCGCGAGCCCCGTATTCGCACAGAATCCACCCGTCAGGTAGTCATGCATGATGATGGGAGAACCGATCTCTTTGGCGAACTCGGCCCGTTCATACATTTCCTCAGGAGATGGAGCCGTCACATTCAGATAATGCCCTTTGCGTTCACCGGTTTCAGCCTGAGCATTCTCAATCGCATCCTGGACGAACAGGAAACGATCACGCCAACGCATGAATGGTTGCGAGTTTACGTTTTCATCATCCTTGGTGAAATCAAGTCCACCTCGCAGGCATTCATATACTGCACGTCCGTAATTCTTGGCAGACAAACCCAATTTTGGTTTGATCGTACAACCAAGCAAGGGGCGCCCATATTTGTTCATCTTGTCACGTTCAACCTGTATCCCGTGAGGAGGACCATTACAGGTTTTGACGTAGGCCAAAGGAAAGCGCACATCTTCGAGACGCAATGCACGCACCGCCTTGAAACCAAAAACATTACCGACCAATGAAGTAAAGACGTTAACAACCGACCCTTCTTCAAACAAGTCAATCGGGTAAGCCACAAACGCATAAAAACAGGTATCGTCGCCTGGCACATCCTCGATGGCGTAGGCACGACCTTTGTAATAATCCAGATCCGTCAACAGATCGGTCCATACGGTCGTCCAGGTACCCGTAGAAGATTCGGCCGCCACAGCAGCTGCAGCCTCTTCACGATCCACACCAGCCTGTGGAGTGATTTTGAAACAGGCCAGGACATCAGAATCCAAGGGCTCGTAATTTGGCATCCAGTAGGTCTGCCGATACTCCTTAACGCCTGCCTCATACTTTTTCGCGGCCATGTTTACTCTCCATAAGTGGCATAATTGAAAAAAGCGGCTACGATCGTCGTATTGATCACAGCCATGGCACTATTGTGGAGAAAACATCTGATTAGCAAAAGTTAAATATATTTATTATGATCTTTTACTATGGTTTAATGGGCTGTTGGCTTGATGTCACTCCCTCTCTTGGTAACTAAAGTTCCGGAAAATATGTCTGTCCATCGCGCAACCCTACGCCAACTCAAAATCTTCGATACCGTGGCACGGAATATGAGTTTTGCGCGCGCCGCCGAGGAACTGCATCTCACTCCACCAGCCCTGTCCATACAGATCAAGCAACTCGCCGAGGTCTTCGGGCAGCCCCTCTTTGAACAAATCGGCAAACGAATATCCCTCACTTCCGCTGGCATTGTCGCCTGGGCTGCCTGCCGTGACATCCTCAATCGGCTGGAACAACTCGCTCAGGAGTTGGGGGCGCTTCAGGGGCTTGAGAGAGGCACACTGAAACTCGCCACTCTAGCCACTGCAAAATATTTTATTGCCCGTTTATTAGGTGATTTCTGTGCGCAACACCCTGGTGTCGACACTTCACTTTTTTTGGGAAACCGAGAAACCTTGCTGGAGCGACTCGCACGCAACCAAGATGATCTCTATATTCTCGGCCAACCACCGGAACACGCTAATGTTGTTGCAGAATCTTTCGCTGATAACCCATTGGTGCTGGTCGCCCGACCTGACCACCCACTCGTCGGCAAATCAAATATCGACCCTTCATCTTTGAGAAATGTCCCGTTCATTCAACGTGAACCAGGATCTGGTACTCGATTGGCTGCAGAAAATTTCTTTGCCTATCACGACATCGTTCTGAAAGTGCGTATGGAAATGGCCAGCAACGAGGCCGTCAAGCAAGTAGTTGCCGGTGGATTAGGGGTAGCCGTACTCTCCGTCAGCACGTTGCGCGCAGAACTCGCCCGTGGAGAACTTGCCATCATAGACATGCGTGGCTTCCCCCTCAAACGCAAATGGTATCTGGTTTATCCAACCGGGAAACAACTCGCTCCTGCCACGCGCGCATTCATGGATTATCTGTTTTCCACGGCTTCTACACAACTTCTGGATTGGCCTCAACCTCAGAAACAATAGCCAATCCCTCTATTGCAAAGCAAACACATCACCACGATTTTCTGCCAAATCAAAGTTATTGGAATGCCCGACCACACTCAGGCACAGATCAGGATTTCCGCAGGAGAGCCGGCCAGTTCTGATAGCCCCCATATAACGAAGTAATGACTGAAACCGTTTGAACAGAAAATCTCCAGAAAACCAAACTGGATATGCGGTTCTAGGCTTATTTGAGAAAACTTGAAATCGGGCATTGGCGGAAGCGGTGAGATTCGAACTCACGGATGGTTTCCCATCGCTGGTTTTCAAGACCAGTGCCTTAAACCGCTCGGCCACGCTTCCTGAAGGTTCGCCAGAATACCACAGCTCGGCCCACTTGTGATATCGTTGGCGCGTCCTCATCTAATGGGGGAAGCGCAAGTGGGTTGCGCGAAACTTCTGCCAGTTGGAACTGTCCAATCGGCAGAAGCGCCCGAAGACGGGTTTCATTGAAGGAGTTCTCGATTATGCAAAGACAATATAATGTTTACAATCAGACTGGACAGCTGGATTCTCTCCAGCACCGCGTGTTGCGCAATACCTATTGGTTGCTGGGCCTGTCCATGATTCCGACGGCCGTAGGTGCCATGGTGGGGTTAAATCTCAGTTTTGCCTTCATGGCAGCCAGCCCCATGCTAACCAGCCTGTTGTTTCTGGGTGCCATTTATGGGCTGTTCTACGCCATCGAAGCCAACCGATACAGTTCCGCCGGAGTTTACCTGCTTCTCCTGCTGACATTCGTCATGGGTGTCATGCTTGGCCCCTTGCTCCAATTTACTTTGGCATTCAGGAATGGCGCGCAACTGGTCTCACTAGCCGCCGGCGGGACCGCAGCTGTGTTCTTCTCGCTGTCCGCCATGGCCAGCACCACCAAACGCAATTTCACCGGTTTGGCTCAGTTCCTATCCGTCGGTGCCGTCGTGTTGATGGTCGCGGTGATCGCCAATATTTTCCTGCAACTTCCCTTGCTTCAGTTGGTTCTGTGTAGTGCGTTCATGCTCTTCTCTTCGCTGATGATCCTGTTCAATATCAGCGCCATCGTCCACGGTGGAGAAACCAACTACATCAGTGCTACCCTAAGTTTGTACGTCAACATCTATAATGTGTTTGTC
The DNA here is from genome assembly GCA_021798835.1 of Pseudomonadota bacterium. Classification (GTDB taxonomy): domain Bacteria; phylum Pseudomonadota; class Gammaproteobacteria; order Burkholderiales; family Ferrovaceae; genus Ferrovum. Next base: position 240,131 of record JAJZBQ010000002.1, read on the forward strand.
AGCCTCTTGCAACTGTTGGGCGTATTTGGTGGCGATCGTCGCTGATTCAACAAAGTCGTGTCACGCAAAAGGCAACCCTCCAAGGGTTGCCTTTTCTTCACTCGCGTTCAAACAGTGCTAATGATTCCACGTGCGCAGTGTGAGGAAACATATTAAACACCCCAGCTCCCTTGAGACTATATCCCTTCTGGTGCACCAGTACTGCCGCATCCCGTGCCAGCGTAGCCGGACTGCAGGACACATAGACAATTCGTCGGGGCCCTTGCGCGCCAATGGCCTTGACCAATTCCACGGCCCCATCACGGGGGGGGTCAATCAGCCATTTATCTCGCTCACCCCATGATTCAATCATCACTTCATTAGTCTCAAACAAATTGGCAGACCGAAACTCTGTCATCTGTGACAGTCCGTTATAAGCAGCATTCTGCTGAGCCCGTGCCACCAATGCCGGACTCCCTTCAACCCCTAACACCTGAGCTCCGCGGCGCGCCAGCGCAAGGGTAAAATTTCCCAATCCACAAAACAGATCTACCAAGCGCTCACCGGGTTGAGGATCCAGCAAACGTACCGCTTTTCCAACCAGTACTCGATTGACTGCACCATTGACCTGAGTAAACTCTGTCGGACCAAAAGGCATCTCCACCGAAAACTCAGGCAAGCGATAAACCAGACGAGGAGCCCCATCAGGGTAAAACAAACGTGCGGTATCGGGCCCCTTGGTCTGCCACCATATCTGCACACCATGGTGGTCAGCAAAGGTTCGCATCAACTGTTCGTCCTCTACACTAGGAGATTCCAGGATACGGAGTACCAGCACCAGCACCTGATCCTCGCCCAGCGCCACTTCAATCTGCGGCAAACGTTCCCTAAGCGTCAAAGAAAACACCAAGTTACGCAGAGGGATCAGCAGACTTGACACAGACGGCGGCAAGATATCGCACGAATCCATATCTGCTACGAAACTGGAATTCTTCTCGTGGAAACCCACCAACACGCGCCCTTTTTTAGCCACCCAACGTACCGATAAACGCGCTCGTTGCCGATACCCCCATGACGGCCCTTGTAGCGGAGACCAAAGCGTATCTGGACGGACCTTGCCGATACGAGCCAGATTGTCTTCCAGGATTCTCTGCTTGAAGGCTATTTGCGCCGCCGGATCCGCATGCTGCATATTGCACCCGCCACAGCGACCAAAATGCGGACACCTCGGCGAAGTTCGGCTGGGGCCAGGAATGCGTACCGCAACCATCTCGGCTTGGTCGAAATGTGTTTTACGGCGCGTAATCTGCGCCCTAACTGCCTCGCCAGGCAAAGCACCTGCAACAAATACCACCTTCCCCTCATGCCGACCAATTCCATTGGCCTCATGGTCTAACCCTTCAATCTGTAATTCGACTTCCATTCACCCTACTTCCTGTTGACCGCTGAGATCTGATTCTCAGAAACGCGTCGTATCCAGATCAACCAAGTGCAGGCGCGCCTGGCCCAATTGCCGATCTTCAAAAAAATGCCTCAGGGTCTGTGAAACCGTTCGAAAAGCCAGATCTTCCCAAGGGATATCGGCCTCTGAAAACAACCGCACCTCACTGCTCTCAGGCGTTGGTCCATGTTCCGGCCCATTCATGCGTGCTCTGAAAAGAACATGCACCTGATTGTGTGCCGCAATATTAATAACCGACATCAAGTCTTCGATTGTAACTCGCGCCAGTGATTCTTCAAAAGTCTCACGAGCTGCTCCCATCTGCAGCGTTTCTCCATTTTCCATAAACCCGGAGGGCATGGTCCAGTAACCCGCTCTGGGCATAATTGCACGACGGCAAAGCAATATCTGACCTTGCCATACAGGGACCGAACCCACCAATACTTTTGGATTGGAATAGTGGATTGTCTGGCAGGATGAGCATACATGGCGCGGCAGATGATCCCCTTGCGGAACCTGAATCATCACACGTGCGCCACAACTGGAGCAAAAATTCATACCGATATCACCTGTTTAAAATGATAGAATGGCGAGATAAATTCATGTATCTCGGCTGATGTGGATCAAAAATACGCTAACCGGCAACCGGTACGATACCCGCATATCCCCAGCCTGAAAACCCAACCCTCACCCTGATGGAGCATTCTAAACCATGCGACTGATTTTGACGGCCCTTATGATGTTTTTTTCTTGGCTTCTCTTGGCGGAGGCTCATGCAGAGGTTGTCATCGTCCTGAATTCCGGCGAGGGCACCATTAGCCGAATCGACAAAAACACCTTTCGCCCCATCGACAAGTTCTATGTTGGTCGTGAACCACATCACCTGATGAGCCTGCCGGACAACAGCGCTTTAATTGTCGCCAATGCCGTCAGCAACAATCTGGTTTTTCTCGACCCACGCACAGGCGACATCAAACATCGCCTAGAACGCATCAGTGATCCCTACCAGATCGGTTTCAGTCCCGACAAACGCTGGTTTGTGGTCAATTCGCTCCGACTTGATCGAGTTGATGTCTATGATGCACGAGACTTTCATCTCATCAAACGCTTTGAATTGTCCTCCATGCCCAGTCACCTCGCATTCAGCCCAGACAGTTCTCATGTTTATGTTACGTTGCAGGGCAGTGACCAGCTCGCCTCCATTGACCTCAACTCCATGGCTGTACAGTGGACAATCCCCATCGGAAAAACCCCCGCAGGGGTAATTCTGACCCCCGATGGTCAACATCTGCTAATCGGGGTCATGGGATTGAATGAGGTGGCCGTGGTGGACTACAAAACAGCCCAAATCATCAAACACATTCCCGCTGGCAAAGGCACCCATAATTTCATGCCAGAAGGAGATGGTCGCCACATCTTTGTCGGCAATCGTAGCGGGGATACCGTTTCCATCATTGACACAAAAACCCTGACCATTACCAAGACATTCCCCGTCGCCGGAGGCCCCGATGACATGGAAGTATCTGCCGATGGCAAACAGTTATGGGTTACCAACCGCTGGATTCGTCAAATCAGCGTTGTCGATCTGACTACTGATCAAGTGGTACACACCATCCCCGTGGGGAAATCACCCCACGGCATCTTCTTTGAGCACCACGCATCGCGGCAATAATTCCGCCTCTTTTCCAGCCACATGAAACCCATTGTCCTTGCACTGTGCCTGATCGGCTTCCTGAACATGGCCATAGCCACTCCCCCCCCCCCGGCTTCCACCTGTCGTGGCACCCTCTACTTGACACTGGACACAGGCTCCATGCAATCGGCCGACACCATTGCTCAAATTTTGCAACGGCACCATGTCATCGCCACTTTTTTTGTCGCCAATGAACCCACCTGGCGCGGAGATCATGCGCTGGATGAAACATGGCGTTCCTACTGGCAAGCGCGTGTCGCAGAAGGACACCAGTTTGGCAACCACACTTGGTACCATACCACCTTCGTCCGTGACCTTGCCTCTGGAAATATTCAAACCAGGGGCGGAGACCATGCCCCCCGGACACTGGATGAGACCCAATTCTGCCAGAATCTGCAACGCGTCAACCAACAATTCCAAAATCTTACTGGTCGCCCACTTGCGCCACTATGGCGCGCACCTGGTGGTAAATTGACCCCCAATGCCATCACTTGGGCAGCCAATTGTGGCTTCCCCAACCATATTGGGTGGTCCCCTGCGGGCTTTTTGGGTGATGAACTTCCTTCGGAAATCTACCCCAATGCCCGGTTACTTCAGCAGGCTCTTACTCGCATCAAATCTGGGGATATTCTGATGATGCATCTGGGCATTCGTTCTCGTCATGACCCTTTCGTCCGAGTTTTGGAACCCCTGATTAGCGATTTGCAGAAAAAAGGTTTCTGCTTTTCTCCTCTCCCAGCGCATGCGCTACAATGACCATCAGCGAATTTCTGCTCAACGGATTTGTTACCACCCAGGCATGGGTATTCGAACACTGGATCAACCCACTGCTCCCCCGCCTGGGCTTGCTGTCCTATCAGGAAGAAGCCTTTGATGCCACTGAATTTGCCTTGGTTGGTCTGTTTGAAATCATCTTGTTGGTGGGGATATTCCGCCCTTTGGAAGCCCTGATTCCAGCAGAAGATTGGCCTGACCGACGTGGCACTCGGGTGGATGTCATCTATACCCTTCTGCACCGTTTGGGTTTCATCCCTTTAGTCATGTTCGTCCTGATGTGGCCACTGACATTCAAACTGGACGGTTGGTTGCGAATGCATGGCTTTATCCCCTATACGTTGGAAGATATTTTCCCCGTTTTGCAATACCATCCTATCCTGACTTTTTTCGCTTATCTGGTGATTCTGGATTTTTTTTCTTACTGGCTACACCGCTTTCAACATCGACTGGAATGGTGGTGGGCTTTGCATGGCGTACATCACAGTCAGCGCACCATGAGTTACTGGTCTGATGACCGTACCCACCTGCTGGATGACCTCCTTACGACTGCCTGGTTTACCCTGTTAAGCTTATTGATCGGGGTAGAACCGGGGCAATTTATTTTTCTCATGATGATCCCCAGAATTCTGCAAAGTCTGGCTCATGCCAATGTCAACTGGCGTTTCGGCCCGTTTGAGGTCATTCTCGTCAGTCCCCACTATCATCGGTTTCATCACGGTATCGGGACGGGAAGCGACAGTGGTTCACTCAGTTGCAACTTTGCTGTACTTTTCCCAATTTGGGATATTTGCTTCCATACTGCTAATTTTTCGCGTTCCACTCCGCCCACCGGCATTGCTGATCAATTGCAGGGACGAGACTATGGGTCAGGTTTCTGGAAACAGCAGCAGTTGGGATTAAAACGTCTTTGGTGTGCAATCCGCTACGGCAAAGCATAAAAAACGCGGTTCCGAAGAACCGCGTGTGCTCGCATCACTGCGCAAATGGGGAAACTCAACTCATCATCAACTGATTGATGCGTTTGACAAACCGAGCGGGGTCTTCCAGTTGCCCCCCCTCAGCCAACAACGATTGATCAAACAATAGTTCACTCCACTCAGCAATCCTCTGAGAATCGGTATCCAATTTGAGTCGCAAGATCAAGCGATGATCTGGATTGATTTCCAGAATCGGTTTGGAAGTTGGCACCGACTGCCCCACAGATTTCAGAAAACGCGACATATTCCCTGACAAATCGCCCTCCTCCACCACCAAACAAGCGGGAGATTCTGTCAGACGATGACTGATGCGAACACTCTTGACGCGTTCGCCCAAGGCATGGGTCATCGCATCCAGCAGTGGTTTCAATGATTCCGAGTCATGAGTTTCCACTTGAGGCGCTTCCACACCCAATTTGCTCAAATCCAGATCGCCTTTGGCAACGGATTGCAACTTTTTGCCATCAAACTCTTCCAAGTGTGACACCACCCACTCGTCGACGCGGTCCGCCAATAGCAATACTTCGATACCTTTCGAACGAAAAATTTCCAGATGAGGGCTATTTTTAGCCGCCGCGAAACTTTCTGCTGTCACATAATAAATGGCATCTTGCCCTTCTTTCATGCGCCCAATATAATCCTTGAGGGATACCGTTTGTTCGACTTGATCGGTATAAGTACTGGAAAAGCGCAGAAGTCCTGCCCATTTCTCACGATTGGCGTGCTCCTCACCCGCTCCTTCCTTGAAGGCCCGCCCAAACTCATCCCAAAATTTTTGGTATTGTTCTTTTTGATTCTCTGCCAGATCTTCCAACAATCCCAGAACCTTGCGTGTGCACCCAGCACGGATCGTGTCGATATCCTTGGATTCTTGCAGAATTTCACGGGACACATTCAGTGGCAAATCTGCTGAATCAATCACCCCACGAACAAAGCGTAAGTATTGGGGAAGAAGTTTCTTGGCGTCTTCCATGATGAATACCCGTCGCACATAGAGTTTGATCCCATGACGGGGTTCACGATCCCACAGGTCAAAAGGTGCACGTGCTGGAATGTACAGCAACTCCGTATATTCTTGCTTGCCTTCGACGCGAGCATGACTCCATGCCAAGGGATCCTCAAAATCATGCGAAACATGTTTGTAGAATTCCCGGTATTGCTCATCCGTAATGTCGCTCTTGGCACGAGCCCACAGCGCATTCGCCTGGTTCAGTGTCTCTATTTCTGGAACCTCAATCACTGCCTCTTCACCCTCTTTCGGTGGCAATGGATCTTTTTCCATACGAATGGGCAACTGAATGTGATCCGAATAGCGGCGCACGATACTGCGAATTTGCCAGGATTGAAGGAAACTGTCTTCTCCTTCCTTAAGGTGCAAGGTTACTGTTGTCCCGCGATCAGGCACTTCAACGGTTTCGATAGAAAAAGATCCATCTCCCTGCGATTCCCAACGTACTCCTTCGGTAATTGCTGCTCCTGCCCGTCGAGTAACCAAAACAACCTTATCGGCAACAATGAAAGCCGAATAGAAACCAACCCCAAACTGTCCAATCAGTGCTGAATCTTTTGCCTGATCACCCGACAATTTTCCTAAAAACTCTTTGGTTCCCGAGCGCGCAATGGTTCCGATATTGGCGATAACCTCTTCGCGTGACATTCCCACTCCATTGTCACGAATGGAAAGGGTACGAGCATCTTTATCAATCAATATCTGAACAGCCAGATCCGGATCGGATTCCAGTAACATTGCATTCTGCAGTGATTCAAAACGCAACTTGTCGCAAGCGTCCGATGCATTGGAAATCAACTCACGTAGAAAAATTTCTTTGTTGCTGTACAGCGAGTGAATCATCAGTTGCAACAACTGCTTGACTTCGGTTTGAAAACTGAGAGATTCTTTATGGCTCATGGTTTCATCACGTCCTTAGGGTTAAACAGCGATGACCTTGAGTTGGGGACGGTCAGAGAGATTTCAAGTGGTTTCCGAAGGCTTTAAACCACAACAAACCAGAAACCGTCTTGGCATCACAAATTTTTCCCGATTCTATCCAGGCATAAGCCTCGCTCAGGGGTAACGCCAATGTTTCAAGAAATTCTTCTTCATCTCGTCGTGGGGCTTCATAGGACAAGTTACGCGCCATGTAAAAGGTGATTTTCTCTGTGGTATAAGCAATGCACTGATCCAGGCAAACCAGTCTCTTCCAGTCAGCCGCACGATAGCCAGTTTCCTCAAGCAATTCACGTTGAGCCGCCGCCAGTGGATCTTCCCCTGGATCCAACTTCCCAGCCGGCAATTCATAGTAGTGTTGGCGCTGTGGGTAACGAAATTGATACTCCAGCAAAAGTGTCTCTTCATCCAACAAAGGAATAATAGCTGAAGCGCCATGGTGAAGAATGTACTCTCGATCCGTTTCCGCTCCATTTGGGAGTCGTACGCGGTCATGGAAAACTTCAAGAAAACTTCCCTGGTAAGCAGTCCTGGAACCCAAAGTCACTTCGGTAAAGTCAGACTGCTCTGCATCGAGTGCAGTACCAGGGCGATACAACATGACTATCCGCGCAGCGATTGCGCAATGGATGCTGTACACAAATCAATGAGTGGTTGTGGAAGAATCCCCAAGCCGAGTAGTGTCAACCCATTGATGCTCAACAAGAGACGATGATCGCTTTCCCCAACCAAGGGTGTCACATCATCCGGTTCGTCCATATACATGAGTTTGATGATGCGCAAATAATAAAAAGCCCCCACCAGCGACATCATGACCGCAAATACCACCAACCATGTCAATCCTGCATCAAGCGCCGCACTCAACACCGCTAACTTGGCAAAAAACCCGGCAGAAACAGGTATTCCGGCCATGGAAATCATAATGAGCAGCATCATGAAAGCATACCACGGGCTGCGCTTGTTCAACCCTTTGAAATCACTCAAGGTATCCGCCTCGAAGCCATCGCGACTCATCAGTAGAATCATCCCGAAGGCTGCCAAACTCATGAGAACATAACTCACAACGTAGAACATGGCTGCCGAGTATCCCCCCAACGTCCCAGACAGAATCCCCAACAGAAGAAAACCCATGTGAGAGATCGTTGAATATGCCAGCATCCGTTTCAGGTTGGTTTGGGCAATTGCCGTAACGTTACCAAGCAGCATGGACAACACGGCAACGATGATCAACATAGACTGCCAATCCGGCAGCATTGGCCCCATTGCTCCCGCCAACAATCTCATAAAGAAAGCGAATGCGCCGATCTTCGGTGCGGTGGTAACGAACAGTGCTACGGCCGTCGGAGCTCCCTCGTATACATCAGGAACCCACATATGAAAGGGGACTACCCCCATCTTGAAGGACAGGCCAGCCACCATGAATACCAAACCAAGCACTAGAATTCCTGGGTCAGCATTACCCTGTGCAATGGTATTGGCCACTTCAGCCATTTGCAGGGAACCCGTCGCTCCATAAATCATGGAAAGACCGTATAGCAACATACCCGATGCCAAGGCAGCCAGCACAAAATACTTCATGGCGGCTTCACTGGCAATAACCGAGTCCCGTTGCAGTGCAATCAGGGCACACAGCGACAATGAAAGTAACTCCAGCCCCAAATACATGACCAAAAAGTGATTGGCTGAAATCATCACCATGACGCCCAACAGCGCAAACAAAATCAAAACAAAGAACTCACCTTTAAAGAGTCCTCGACTTTGAATATAGTCACGGGAATATGCCAGCACAAAAGATACCGCCAGCACCGAGATCATTTTCAGGGTACGTGCTAATGGATCATCGACAAAAGAGCCATTGAAGGTCACCACCACTTGGCCCATGGCACCCAGCAACAAGAAACCCGCTGTGCCCACCAGTGCCAACTGGGCATAGGCATAGGTCAGGAATCGCTTTGTCTCGTCAATGAACAGATCGGCAATGAGCAATGCCGATAGGGCAACCAACAGAAAAATCTCTGGGTAAGCGGGGACCAGATTGGGAGGAACAAAAGTCATCGTGTCTCCATCAGAACTTTGGGGTCGAGGCCTGCTCGAGCAATTGCAAAACAGACGCATGCATGGGCTCAGAGAACAATTTGGGATATAACCCCATGCCCAGAACCAATAGCGCCAGAATGATCAGAAACAAAAACTCACGTGAAGTAATATCTTTCAGTGCGGCAACGTGCGCGTTTGTCACTTCTCCGAACACCACACGTTTCACCATCCACAACGTATAGGCCGCCCCCAGGATCAAGGTTGTTGCTGCCAGTGCGGCATACCAGAAGTTGACCTGGACTGCCGACAAGGTGACGATAAACTCCCCAATGAATCCACTGGTCCCAGGTAAGCCAGCATTGGCCATGGCGAATAGCATCATGAAGGCAGCAAATTTTGGCATGGTGTTGGCCACCCCACCATAATCAGCGATCTGGCGCGTATGCATCCGATCATACAGCACACCAATACACAAAAACATGGCTCCTGAGACAAATCCGTGGGAAATCATCTGTAACAGACTTCCTTCCAATCCCAGTGGATTGAACATAAATATTCCCAAGGTTACAAAGCCCATGTGAGAAATCGATGAATAGGCCACCAATTTTTTCATGTCTTGTTGTACCAAAGCTACCAAACCGATATAAACGACCGCAATCAAGGAAAGGGTAATCATGATGCCAGACAACGCGTGGCTGGCATCTGGAGTAATCGGCAGGTTGAAACGCAGAAATCCGTATGCACCAATTTTCAGGGTGATAGCAGCCAGAATCACAGAACCTCCCGTCGGAGCCTCCACGTGCGCATCTGGTAACCAGGTATGTACCGGCCACATGGGAACCTTAACCGCGAAAGACATGAAAAATGCCACAAAAATCAGAATTTGCACGCTCAGCGGCAACGCGACAGCCTGAAATTTCAGAATGTCGAAGGATCCGCCAGCTTCAAAATAGAGATAGATAAACGCTGCCAGCATCAGCAATGAACCCAGCAGGGTATAAAGAAAAAACTTGATGGAAGCATAGACACGTCGCGGCCCCCCCCATACCCCGATGATGAGATACATGGGAATCAGCATGGCTTCAAAAAACACATAGAACAAGATGGCATCCAATGAGACAAATACCCCATTGATCAAACCTGACATAATCAGAAATGCAGCCATGTATTGTGCTTGACGTTTTTCGATGACTATCCAGCCTGCTACAACCACCAGAATAGTCATGAAACTGTTCAGTAGCACAAACCAGAGAGAAATGCCATCGACCCCCAGATGATAGGTGATATTGAATGCAGGAATCCAGCGAGCCAGTTCTTCAAACTGCATGGCTGGTGATGAATTAACGAAACCAGTATAAAGCGGTACCGTCACCAGAAAGCCCAGGACAGCGCCAACCAGCGCCAGTACGCGAGTTCCGCCAGGTTGGCTGTCTCGCCCTAAGGCAAGAACCAAAACACCCGCTAATATAGGTACCCAGATACTCAGGGATAAAAGATGGTTTGCAGTCATGAAATTCGCCCAGTTACGCCTTGATGAACCAGAGGCTCATCAGAAAAAACACACCAAAAATCATGCCAAAAGCATAGTGATAGATATAGCCAGTCTGTACCCGACGCAGTCGCTCTGAGAATCGCCCAACCAGGTTGGCAGCTCCATTGACCACCCATCCATCGATCATCACCATATCACCCACTTTCCACAAACCAGACCCAAGACAACGCGAACCTGCCGCAAAAAATATTTCATTGAAACGGTCAAAATAGTATTTGTTGTCGAGTAATGTATAGAAAGGACTGGCTTCCCTGGCAATGCGTGCTGGAATTTCGGTCCACTTGAGGTAGAACAATGCAGCCAGCGCAATACCGGAAATCGCCAGCCAGAACGGTAATGATTGCACTCCCATGCTGATAAACTGTCCGACACCGTGCCATGACTCACGCATTTCAGGAATGGCGCTGGTTCCTGGCAACAGTGTAATGGCATCCCCAAAATAATCTCCCATGACCATCGGACCAATAAATAACCATCCGGTCACTACAGAGGGAATTGCCAGCAGAATCAGCGGCAGAGTAATGACGAGAGGAGACTCATGCAAATGCTCCAAGGTATGATGATCCATGCGAGGCTTGCCATGGAACGTCATGAACAGCATGCGAAAACTGTAAAAGGCCGTCACGAACACCCCCACCAGCACTGCGAACGAAGCAAACCCTGCACCGGGCAAGTCGCTGGCACGCACCGCCTCGATAATGGCATCCTTGGAGAAAAAGCCAGCAAACGGAGGAATCCCTGCCAGCGCCAATGAACCAATCAGCGCAGTAACATAAGTAATGGGCATATAGCGACGTAATCCGCCCATCTTGCGCATGTCCTGTTCATGATGCATGGCATGAATCACAGACCCCGCTCCTAAAAACAGCAATGCTTTGAAAAAAGCATGGGTCCCCAAGTGGAAAATAGCGATGGGATAGGCTGAAGCCCCTAATGCCACGGTCATATATCCCAACTGTGATAGCGTCGAGTAAGCCACGACTCGTTTGATGTCGTTCTGAATCAATCCCATGAATGCCATGAATAGGGCCGTACATGCACCGATAACCAAAATGATGGAACGCGCGGTAGGCGAAAGTTCAAATAGCGGTGACATCCGTGACACCATGAAAATCCCTGCTGTCACCATCGTAGCAGCATGGATCAGTGCTGAAATGGGGGTGGGACCTTCCATCGAGTCGGGTAACCACACATGCAATGGCATCTGTGCAGATTTACCCATGGCACCGATAAACAGCATGACACAGATCACGGTGATCAAGGAAAGGGGGGTCCCTCCCCATAGATTCAGGGTATCTTGCGCAAAGTCTGGTGCCTGTTGAAAAACAGTTGCGTAATCCAGAGAACCAAAGTGCGCTTGAATGAGGCCAATCCCCAGTAGAAAGCCCAGATCACCGACTCGGTTCACTAGAAATGCCTTCAAATTGGCATAGATCGCAGTTGGACGAGTAAACCAGAAGCCGATGAGCAGATAGGAAACCAGTCCTACTGCCTCCCATCCAAAAAATAGTTGCACGAAGTTGTTGGCCATGACCAACATCAACATGGAAAAAGTAAATAACGAAATGTAACTAAAAAATCGCTGGTATCCCGCATCATCGTGCATATAACCGATGGTATAGATATGTACCATCAAGGACACAAAAGTGACCACCAGCATCATCGTAACGGTCAGCGGATCAATCAGAAACCCTACGACAAAAACCGATGAATCCCCCATAGTCAGCCACTGGTAAACCGTTCCATTGAAACTGTGACCAGCAAATACATCCTGAGCAATCCACAGTGAAGTGACAAAGGAGATGGCCACACCTAGAATCGTTACGGTATGACTTCCGGCTTTTCCAAGTGATTTACCAAACAAACCTGCCAACAATGCCCCAACCAGGGGGGCCAGCGGAACTAACAAATAGAGACTGGGTACACTCATGTCATCATTCCTTGAGACGGCTGATATCGTCCACGTGAATGGAACGCAGGTTACGGAACAGCACCACCAGAATCGCCAATCCAATGGCCGATTCTGCTGCTGCAACAGTCAGAATAAAGAAGACGAAAACCTGCCCAGCCGTGTCGTGGAGATAATGGGAAAACGCTACAAAATTAAGATTCACCGCAAGCAACATCAATTCAATGCACATGAGCAAAACGATGAGATTCTTTCGGTTAAGAAAGATACCTACAATGCTAATGGCAAACAGCAAGGCGCCCAACATCAGATAATCGGTCAAATTCAGCATCACAACTCCTTTTCGACCGGCATAGCGACAATACGCAGTCGATCACTGGCCTTGACCTTCACCTGCTCTGCCGGATCGATATGTTTGCTGTCTTTGCGGCGACGCAGGGTCAGCGCAATGGCGGCAACAATTGCAACCAGCAGGATCACCGCTGCCAACTCAAACGACAAAACATAATCGGTATAGAGCAATCTCCCCAACTGCTTGGTATTGCTCACCGACTCTGGGGTCGGTTCAACCATCGAGGAAAACTGGCGACCACTCACCACCAGCCACATTTCTATTACCATCAGCAAGGCTACCCCGCCCCCCAAGGGCAAGTGTTTCCAGAATCCGATACGTAACCGTTCTGTATCGATGTTCAGCATCATTACGACGAACAGGAACAACACCATGACCGCGCCAACGTAAACCAAGACCAGCGCAATGGCAAGAAACTCAGCATCCAGCATGAGCCAAAGACCCGATGCTGTAAAAAATGCCAACACCAAAAACAATGCCGCATGAACCGGATTGCGTGCGGTCACTACCCCCCCTGCCGCACCAGTCAGTATGGCAGAAAAGGTCATGAACAAGAGAAAGGGAGAATCAAGCACAGTGAATCATCCTTATCGGTAAGGAGCGTCTTCGCTCCGATCAGCAGCGATCTGGGCTTCGTATCGATCTCCCACCGCCAGCAATTTTTCTTTGGTCATCAACAAATCCCCACGCCGTTCGCCATGGTATTCAAAAATACGTGTTTCCACGATCGAATCTACCGGACAGGACTCCTCACAAAATCCACAAAAAATACATTTGGTTAAGTCAATATCATACCGAGTGGTACGCCGTGTTCCATCTGCCCTTTGTTCAGATTCAATGGTGATGGCCATGGCGGGACAAACTGCCTCACAGAGCTTACAAGCAATACAACGCTCTTCCCCATTGGGATAGCGTCGCAACGCATGTAATCCGCGAAAACGAGGAGATTGCGGTGTTTTTTCCTCAGGGTATTGAACCGTGATTTTTGGAGCAAAGAAGTGACGGCCCGTAATACTCATGCCTTTGAGAAGTTCGGTCAACGTCCAGTTCTTGATAAAGTTTTTCATGTCAGCTTTCTCTCCTCAATGGAACCACAAATTGAGGATCGGCAATCCCCGTAGTGGAGCCTGCATCAACAAGCCGACGATTACCAACCACACCAGAGTCACCGGAATAAATACTTTCCAGCCCAGCCGCATGATCTGGTCGTAGCGGTAGCGCGGGAAGGTAGCTCTAAACCAGAGAAACAAGAACAAGATAAAACTCATTTTGGCAAACAACCAGAGAATACTGTCTGGCAGGAATGGCAGTGGGGATAGCCATCCACCCATAAAGAGGATGGAAGCCAGTGCGGCAATCAAAATCATGTTGGCGTATTCCGCCAGGAAGAAAATGGCAAATGCCATACCAGAATATTCGACGTGAAAGCCTGCCACGATCTCAGACTCACCCTCCGCCACGTCAAAAGGTGCGCGGTTGGTTTCGGCTGTCCCGGCTATCACGTAAATCACAAACATAGGAAATAGCGGAATCCAGTTCCACTGCAAGAACCCCAGCGATCCTTGTTGTGCGTTGACAATTTCTACCAGATTCAGACTATGGGACATCATCAGGACCGTGACCAACGCAAAGCCCATAGCAATTTCATAACTGACGATCTGAGCTGCTGAACGCAGCGCGCCTAAGAACGCATACTTCGAGTTCGATGCCCATCCTGCCAATACCACTCCATAGACTCCCATCGAGGTTATGGCCATAATGTAGAGCAGGCTGGCATCCACATTGGCCAATACCAATTCTGGAGTAAAAGGGACTACAGCCCAAGCCGCCAACGCTGGCATGATAGCCAATACGGGGGCCAGAACGAACAGAAACTGGTTGGCTCCACTGGGAACGATGATTTCCTTCATCAACAACTTGATGCCATCAGCGATGGGCTGCAACAGTCCACGAGGCCCCACTCGGTTTGGCCCAATACGGATCTGCATATAGCCAATCACTTTACGTTCAGCCAGTGTCAGATAGGCCACTGCTCCCATCATGGGGGCCACGATTGCGACAATCTTGAGCAAAGTCCAGACTAATGGCCAAACACTGCCAAAGAGGTGTTGTCCCAGTTCCATCACACCCCCTCCAGATGAATCCATCCCATAGCATCCCCCAGCATCGCTGTTGACGGCACCCCTGCCGGTACTACCGCACATCCCATGGCCAGCCCATCATCTAGTTTCAAGGGAAGAACCGTATCGTGCTTACCCTGCCATATCCGTACCGCCTGTCCTGCAGTCAGCCCCATATGTTCTGCTTGCTGTGTATTGAGTACCACGGCAATATCCTGTCCAAGCGCCGTTTGCTGCAAGGCAGAAGAACGACGTACCAGAGGATCAGCATGGTAACCCGGGACTCCCCCCAACCGTTCCAAGGTCCCCAAGGAAGCATGCACGCGAATCGCTGGTTCACCCGACAAGCCATTGTCCAATGCTTCACGCGCCATCTCATCTATGTCAGACGATATCTCAGCGCGTACAGCATCCAGCGTGTCTTGCTCAAACCCTGAACAATTCATCAGATTGCCCAACACACGCCAGACTTTCCAGCCAGGTCGGGCTTCACCACGCGGTAGCACTACCCCAGTAAAAGACTGGACCCTTCCCTCCATACTGACGAAAGTCCCACCTGTTTCAGTAAAAGGAGCAATGGGTAACATCACCGTAGCCCACTTTTCCGCATTCCCCTTGAATGCTGTCATTGCAACCACTGTCTCAGCTTGTTGCAACACCTCACAGGCCAGTGCAGGGTCTGCACAATCAAGTTCGGGCTCAATCCCCATCACCACGTAAGCTCGCCGCGGCTGACGACACTGAGCCATGAAATCCAAGCCAGAGGGCTCATGAATATAAAAAGGTCCGCGATGTGGCAAAGCCCCTGCCAAGGATGCCCCCACAGAATTGGCAGCCTGTGGTAGTTGACCCAACGGTTGCTCCACCATTTCTGCGAGCACTTGGGCAATCCGGTATAACGTTGCATAGGCAGGATGCTGCTGGGCCTGCTGCCCCAGTATCACAACTGCCTGCCCCGGATTGGACAACAAATCTTTTGCCACCGCATCTGCTTGCATCGAAGGTGAGTTTAATAGAGGTTGCAGATCTTGGGGAACAACTTTGCCAGAGCGCTGAGCCACTGCACTCAGAATATCCCCCAACAATGCAGGCCAATCACTGGGTTTACCCAACAAGGTTTCAGCCACCGGCATTGCCCAATCCTCAGAACGCGCCATCACTCGGTGAATGCGAGCCCCTGAACGGGCACTGCGTCGCAAACGCACCGCCAATAGAGGTTGGTCCTGACGCAGCGACGAACCAATTAGAAGAATTGATTTCAAGGATGACCAATAACTGATGGGGGTTCCCAGCCAAGATATTCCTCTTTGCAGTGGGTCCAGTGCAAAATCCACCTGTCGTGTCCGGTGATCTATATTATGGCAACCCAACTCACGCAATAATTTTTGTGCGAGAAAAAGTTCTTCCAGCGTTTGATGAGGGCTCAACCATGCCCCAATGCCATCGCCACCCACTGTCCGCTGTACTGAGAGCAGGCCATCGACCGCCGTTTGCAGCGCTTCAGCCCATGACACGGAAACCCAGCGCCCATCTCGTTTGACTTGCGGATGAAGCAACCGATCTTCACTGTGCAACGCCTGATAGGAAAAACGATCGCGATCAGCCAACCAACATTCATTGATATCATCATTTTTGCGTGGCAATACGCGCACCACGTCTTTGCCCAGTTTAACCTGCACCTCAACCTGAGTACCCAGAGCATCGTGAGGGCTGATGGACGGAACACGCGACAACTCCCAAGAGCGCGCAACAAAACGGAACGGCTTGCTGGTCAATGCCCCCACTGGACAGAGATCAATGGCATTACCCGATACCTCCGAGTCTACCGTGGTCCCCATGAAAGCTAAAATCTCCGAATGCTCACCCCGTCCTCCCACGCCCAATTCCATGATCCCGGCGATTTCCTGTCCGTATCGAACACAACGAGTACAAAGGATACATCGTGTCATGTCCGTCGCAATCAAAGAACCCAGGTCCTTGTTGGCCACAACGCGTTTGGGCTCTTGGTAGCGTGAAGCGCCTCCCCCGTACCCCATGCTGACATCCTGTAATTTACACTCGCCCCCCTGATCACAAATCGGGCAGTCCAACGGATGGTTAATCAGGAGGAATTCCATGACAGACTTCTGCGCCTGAACAGCGAAGGGAGAATGCGTCTGCACTTTCATGCCTTCGGTAACAGGTGTTGCACAGGCAGGTAAAGGTTTGGGGGCTTTTTCGACCTGGACCAGGCACATTCGGCAATTGGCAGCAATAGACAGTTTGCGGTGGTAGCAGAAATGAGGAATCTTGATCCCTAACTGCTTGGCTGCATCCATGACGGTGCGACCAGATTCCACCTGGGTCTGCCGACCATCAATTTCAATATTCAATAGTGCCATGGTCAGGCTGCCTTCTCGTGAATTGCTCGTTCTGTCATGCCAACCAAACACCGTCGTTGCTGAACGTGATATTCGAATTCGTCGCGGAAATGGGTCACAAAACTGCGCACTGGCATCGCGGCAGCATCCCCCAATGCACAGATGGTGCGTCCCTGAATGTTATTGGACAGCGATAACAGCAATTCCAGATCTTCGTTCCGTCCCTGCCCATGCTCGATGCGATGGATAACCCGATAGAGCCACCCTGTTCCCTCGCGACAGGGTGTACATTGCCCACAAGACTCTTCATGGTAGAAATATGACAAACGCTCCAACGCACGTACCATGCAGGTTGTTTCATCCATGACAATCACGGCACCGGAACCCAGCATGGATCCGGCTTTCGCAATAGAATCGTAATCCATATCCAGTTGCATCATGATATCTCCCGGCAAGACCGGCATGGAAGATCCCCCTGGAATGACAGCCTTAATTTTGCGTCCGTCGCGCATCCCCCCCGCCATCTCCAACAAAGTGGCAAAGGGTGTCCCCAGTGGCACTTCATAGTTCCCTGGACGATTGACATGCCCTGATACGGAAAAGATCTTGGTTCCCCCGTTATTAGGTTTACCCAGATTCAGAAATGCTTCTCCTCCATTGCGGATGATCCATGGCACACTGGCGAAAGTTTCTGTATTGTTGATCGTCGTCGGTTTCCCATATAAGCCATAGGTTGCCGGGAAAGGAGGTTTATACCGAGGTTGCCCCTTTTTGCCCTCGATCGATTCGAGCAAAGCGGTTTCTTCCCCGCAAATATAGGCACCATATCCATGGTGATTGAAAAGTTCAAAGGAAAAGGTACTGCCCAGAATATTTTTCCCCAGAAAACCTGCAGCGCGGGCCTGTTCAATCGCTTCCTCGCAACGCTGATAAACTTCCCATATCTCGCCATGTATATAGTTATATCCCCGCGTTGCTCCCATGGCATAACCCGCAATGATCATCCCTTCAATCAGTGCATGTGGGTTATAACGTAAGATGTCACGATCCTTAAAAGTTCCTGGTTCTCCCTCGTCGGAATTACAGACCACATATTTGTCGCCCGTATAGTTCTTGGGCATAAAGGTCCACTTCAGCCCCGTGGGAAATCCTGCCCCTCCACGACCACGCAATGCCGACTTTTTAACCTCATCAATGACTTCTTCCTGTGTCATAGGTGCAGTCAGAATTTTTCTGAGTGCTTCATAACCCCCGCGTTGAACATATTGATCCAATGCCCAAGTGCTATCACCTGCCAGACCTTCCAGAATCACCTGAGTCATGATTTGAGTTCCTTGAGCAAGGCATCCAGTTTTTCTTCATCCATAAAGGAATGCATCTGATGATTATCCACCAGCAACACAGGGGCATCACCACAGGCACCAAAGCACTGCCCTTCCTTCAGGCCAATCTCCCCATCTGCACTGACCTCTCCAAAACCAATCCCCAACTTTTCTTTTAGACGAGCACAAAATTCTTGAGCCCCCGACAAAGCACAAGGCAAGTTGGTACACACTGTCAACTTGTGACGGCCCATGGGTTTGAGGTTATACATTTCATAAAACGTAGCGACCTCATACACCGCAATGGCAGGCATTCCCAAATATTCGGCCACACTATCCATGAGTTCCGTAGGCAACCAGCCATGCTGGACCTGCGCAATGCGTAACGCCGACATAACCGCCGACTGCTTTTGATCTGCCGGGTACTTGGCCACTTCCCGATCAATCAGTTGTTTGGATTCTGTACTCAGCATAATCAGCGGTCCACTTCTCCAAAAACAATATCTTGAGTCCCAATGATTGCTACCACATCCGCGATCATATGCCCCCTCGACATCTCATCCAGCCCAGCCATATGCGCAAAGCCAGGCGCACGAATCTTCAAACGATAGGGCTTATTGGCCCCATCTGAAACCAAATAAATGGCAAACTCCCCCTTGGGGGCCTCAACGCTGGCCAAAGCCTCCCCTTCTGGAACATGCATCCCTTCAGTAAATAATTTGAAGTGATGAATCAACTCTTCCATGTTTTCCTTCATAGTCGCCCGAGATGGGGGAGCAACCTTGTGGTTATCGGTGATCACTGGTCCGGGGTTTTTGCGTAACCAGTCTATGCATTGGCGCACGATGCGATGGGATTGACGCATTTCTTCCATACGCACCAGATAGCGATCATAGCAATCCCCATTGACACCTACCGGAATATCAAAATCCAACTCTCCATAAACCTCATAGGGTTGCTTCTTGCGCAAGTCCCACTCCACGCCTGAACCACGCAACATGGGACCCGTAAACCCCAAAGACAGCGCACGCTCCGGTGAAACCACCCCGATCCCCACAGTACGCTGCTTCCAAATGCGATTATCGGTCAATAGATTGTGGTAATCATTGAGATACGTTGGAAATCGCTCGACAAAATCCTCAATGAAATCCAGCAAAGAACCTTGACGATTACGATTCAAACGCTGAGCCTTGGCATCGGAACGCCCACCACGCACTTCCTTGTTGACCAAATGCAAGGGCATCTGATCCGGAAGATCACGGTAAACCCCCCCCGGACGATAGTACGCCGCATGCAGACGCGCACCGGATACGGCCTCGTAGCAATCCACAAGATCTTCACGTTCCCGGAAAGCATACAGAAACACCGTCATGGCACCAATATCCAGCGCATGCGCGCCTAACCACAGCAAGTGGTTCAAAATTCTAGTTATTTCATCGAACATAACACGAATATACTGGGCCCGGATAGGGACATCCAGTTGGAGCAATTTTTCAATGGCCATGACATAGGCATGCTCATTGCACATCATCGATACGTAATCGAGGCGGTCCATATAAGGGACACTTTGTAGAAAAGTACGGGTTTCCGCCAACTTTTCCGTGCCACGGTGCAATAGACCGATATGTGGATCAGCACGCTCGATGACTTCACCATCCAACTCGAGAACCAAACGCAAAACTCCGTGTGCAGACGGGTGTTGCGGTCCAAAATTCATGGTGTAATTGCGAATTTCGGCCATTATGCGCTATCTCCGTAATGCTCAGGACGCGTTTTACGGGGAATAATCTCCCGTGGTTCAATACTCACAGGTTGGTACACCACGCGCTGTTGCTCGGGGTCGTAGCGCATCTCCACATAACCTGAAACGGGAAAATCCTTACGAAACGGGTGCCCAACAAATCCATAATCTGTCAGCAAACGCCGCAAATCAGGATGCCCCTGAAAAACAATACCAAATAAATCAAAAGCCTCCCGCTCAAACCAGTTGGCTACCGACCAAATATCCACCACAGAATCCAGGACGGGAACGTTTTCGTGAGGAGCCGCCACCTTGACGCGCAAGCGTTGGTTATGGCGGACCGAGAGCAAATGTATCACCACACCGAAGCGAGTCTGCGACCATCCCGCATAACCAGAATAGTCCATACCACATAGATCTATCAACTGGTCAAAGCCCAACTCGTCGCGCAGACGTTGGGCCACCGTCTTCCATTGATCGTGAACAACACGAATGGTCAATTCATTCAACTTCACAAATGATTCTGTGATCGCCTCACCAAACATCGCATGTAGCGCTTGGCGGCGGGTTTCCAGTTGTTCATGCAAACTCATCAGGCCACCCGCGCAATTGTCTGAGTTCGACGAATTTTCTGTTGCAACTGGATCAAACCAAACAACAACGCTTCCGCAGTCGGAGGACAACCAGGAACATAGACATCCACGGGAACAATGCGATCGCAGCCGCGCACCACCGAATAGGAATAATGATAATACCCCCCCCCATTGGCACAGGATCCCATGGAAATAACCCAACGCGGCTCAGCCATTTGATCGTACACTTTACGCAAAGCAGGGGCCATCTTGTTACACAACGTCCCCGCCACAATCATCAAATCAGATTGCCGTGGGCTGGGACGAAATACGATGCCGAAACGATCCAGGTCGTAACGTGACGCACCAGCATGCATCATTTCCACCGCACAACAAGCCAACCCAAAAGTCATGGGCCAAAGCGACCCGGTACGGGTCCAATTGATCACCGTATCAAGACTTGTCGTGACAAAACCTTCCTTAAGAACACCTTCCAGTGCCATGATTTCCTCCGTAACGGGATCAGAACTGCCCGCGTCGCGTCATTCCCATTCGAGCGCCCCCTTGAGCCACTCGTAGGCAAAACCAACCACCAATATTCCCAAGAATATCAGCATGGCTACAAACCCAAAGCCACCGATATCTTTCAAAACTACTGCCCAGGGAAAGAGGAAAGCGATTTCCAGATCAAACAGGATGAACAAAATTGCAACCAAGTAGTAGCGCACATCAAAGCGCATGCGTGCATCTTCAAATGCCTCAAAACCACACTCATAGGGCGAATTTTTCTGCGCATCCGGACGATGTGGAGCGAGCAACCACCCCATAGCCGCAGGAACGACCCCCACGCCGATCCCAACCAAAATAAATAACAACACCGGCAAATAATGTTGCGACATCAAGACCACCCTTGGTAGTGCGAACTCATTGGATCGCACAAATTATAGTAATTATGGTTCGCCACTCTGTCAGAAGTCGCTCACCGCCAAAGCCGAAATAGGCGGCCCCAGCCTCCACGTTGTGTTCATTATGCCATTTTTTTTTCAGGTTGGCTGACGATGATCGTTGCAAACTCTTCCCAATCCTCCGAACCCCACCCGTTCAAACTCTGGGGAGTATGCCAGAACCCTCATGTCTTCTCAAGCCATACGAACTTTCCTTCCCCATTCATATAAAAAGCCCGGCAAACGCCGGGCTTTTTTGTTCTTCGAAGCAAGGTAAATCAGAATATAACCGAGAAATTGACCTGATAAAAGCGCTCAGGCAATCCAAATAACAACGGGTTCCCATTGATATCCGTGAAGCCTGAGGTATAGGCATAAATATCTGTGCGGTTGAACAAGTTACTGATCTGGAATCCAACTTGCGCCTTCTTTGCCCAGTTCCAACCCGTGTCAAACTTGTAACTGGTATTCAGATCAACCAACGTATAGGATCCAAATGCGATTCCATTGTTGTTCGGTCCGCCATTTCCCGTTCCACTGCTGCGCGCCCCCACTTCCTTGGCAATCAAGGACCCATACCATGCCCCATCATCATAAATCGGGCCTAGTGCTGCAGTTGTATGGGGGGTATAGGGCAAAATACTGCCATCGCTGGTGGAATAATTATTGATACCCACGTTACCGTACAAACTGATGTTTTTGGCGAACATCCAGGTTCCCTGCATCTCACCGCCATCGTAAGTCACCCCACCGATGTTCGTAAAGCAAGTTCCAATAACTCCCACACCGCAACTGATAGCAGAAATTTTATTGGTAAAATCGATGTGATACAGGTCAGCCGACAGATTGACATTTCGACTTGTCCAGACTGTTCCTACTTGATAATTTTTCGTCGACTGAGGCTGCAGATTACCCGTCTGTGCATTGGGTTTAAAAAAGTTATTCATGTTGGGCGCCATGAATCCCTCAGCATATTCAGCATAGAATGACCAGTTTTTTGACATCAGGTAGTTGGTTGTCAACGCTGGCAAGGCCTTGGTCCAACTTTGTGAGCCATTGTAGGGTTGACCCGTTCCCTGTTGCACCAACGAGTTAAATGAGCGCTCAAAATATGAGTATTTCACCCCAGGTGTCACAGTCCAATTGTCCATGACCTTCCATTCATATTGAAGATAGGGTTGCAAGGTGGTCAAAGAATCCATCATCAGGCGATCCGTATAAGCCAGATTTCCAGTGGGCGCATAGATTTGATTTCCAGAGTTTGGTGCCCCGCCAAGGCTGAAGTCTATCTCCGATTGAGAGCGATTATTGTTCTGGACATCAATCCATGCACCAAAATCCAGTTTGCCCGGCCCCATGTCTTCCGACATCCTCAGCAAATCTCCCACAGAGCGATAATTCATGGTCATGGTCTGCCCTGGAATGTCATTGGGGTAAGCAACCCCTCCCACTACCGTACCCGTGACCGCCAAACCTGGTGTCCCTGGGGCGTTACCTGTCCCAAGATTGGTTCCGTAACCCGGTTGAAGACCATTCAAACCTGGATCATGATAGTAAGCATACGTATACAACTTGTTATCAATATCCAAGGAACCATAGCGAGTCTTTACCCCAATATATTCAAAATCCGAGGTGATATTATCGTTGTTGTAACCGTAATAATCCTGGCTCAGCGGATTAGAGGATAAGCCATAATTTTTTCCATATTTCGCCATTTGCTGAAGTGAAGCTCCATAGGGGACGTTTTGTTGCAGTTTATTCCCCATGGCTACAAATGTTATCAAGGTATCTTCGTTCAATGGCTTCTCAAACTTCATGAACAAGTTCTGACGTTTTTGTGAGCTATTGGTCAGGTAGCCGTTACTCGAAAAATCCTTGTAACTGAGGTACAACATGGAATCACCATAATTTTGCATGTTGCCACTGTTGAATTGTGCTCCCAACAAACGCGTGTTCCAACTCCCAAAACTACTGAACATATTTGTCTGCGCTGCCCCTATGGGATCACGGGACTTAACCGCCACTGTTCCGCCAAACGTGGAATAACCTATATTGCTCGCATCACCTGGTCCCATGTCCACCGCGATTCCCCCCAGATCCTGGGCCATGAAATAGGAAGTGGAATGGTGGGTGAAGTCGTTGGAATCCCCCCAGGGAATTCCATCGAAAGTTACGTTGTATTGCCCATCCTGAAACCCTCGAATACTGAGGGCCTGAGTTTCCATCATCCCAGCACCGTTCGGATCCACGCTAACCACGCTGGGCAAGATGGAGATGATGTCCGTATAGTTGGAGCCTGCCCCGGCATTCTGTTCAATATATTGCTGACCCACATTGAACACTGGTTCTGTGGCTTTCGTGGACATACTGGAAGGTGACTCATAAGTGGCCGATCCCTTTCCCGTGACCGGCAACGTAGCGGTATCACTTCCGCCGGCTGTAGAGACCGCACCCAAGTCATAGGTCTGATCTGTCGCATTCGCTGATGTGGCACTTATCCACGCAAAAAAGGCCACTGCTGCATGACCCGTCGCTCGTTGTACATTTTTTTTCTGCTTCACAATTTTTCCCCGTTGTTGACATACTCAGGGGAAGAATTGTGATTTAACAACGTGACGGTTTTGTAAACATGCCATTAAGTTTTAATGACAAAACAACAGACTAACACAAGGGGTTTGTAAAAACACCAAAACCCCACTCGATGTATCTTCAACCAGCCACACCGATCTAACTCAACCAGATGGTGCCGATGAGCAGACTCGAACTGCTACGGCTTTCGCCACCGCCCCCTCAAGACGGCGTGTCTACCAATTTCACCACATCGGCACAAACTTCTTAAACTACAAACGGAACAGCCTTACCCTTACTTGGGAATCTCTCCAGCATGCGATGGAGCAACTGGTGCCACCAAAGGAGCCACCACGGGGGGAGCGGCGGGCGTGATCACCGCATGATCCATCACACTGTTATCAGGGCGATGGTGCCCAGAAAACCAAGTCAGCAACAAACTGGTACAAAAGAAAACAGCCGCCAATGCCGCAGTACTACGACTCAAAAAATTAGCCGCTCCGGAGGCACCAAACAACCCCCCAGCCGAGCCAGAACCAAAAGCAGCCCCCATGTCTGCCCCCTTACCGTGCTGCATCAATACCAGACCGATAATTCCCAACGCTGCGCCGATGTGCACTACCCACACCACCGTTTCCATTCGGTATCCTTTAGTTGACTCGCGCCGCCGCATGAGCGATCGCCAAAAATTCCGACGCCACCAAGGACGCACCCCCTACCAATGCCCCATCCACATCGGGAAGGGCCATCAATTCTACCGCATTTGACGGCTTTACGCTACCCCCATACAAGATGCGCAACTTCCCAGCCACCTCGTCATCATGCTCACCCATCTGCCCTCTCAACCAAGCATGGACTTCTTGGGCTTGTTCTGCCGTCGCGCTACGCCCCGTCCCGATCGCCCAAACGGGTTCATATGCCAACACTGTTTGTGCCATCGCAGAGGCACCCAATAAATCAATGATGGCGGCCAACTGCCGTCTCACCACGGACCGTGTCTCACCCCGTTCACGTTCTGACAATGATTCTCCCAGGCAAACAATGGGTGTAATCCCCACATCCAGAGCGCGTTGCGCCTTACGCGCCACCACCTGATCACTCTCGCCGTGACGCTGACGGCGCTCAGAATGGCCCACCGTGGTAAATTTCGAGCCAAAATCAAGCAACATGGATGCTGCCACTTCACCGGTAAATGCTCCCCGGACCTCATCACTTACATCCTGCGCCCCCCAGAACCACCCTGTTCCCTGCAGTTGTCCCTGAGCCTGAGCCAAATAAGGCGCTGGCACTAAAACCGCCAAATCCACACTCAACAGTCCCCGCTCCGTAAAAAAACTGTTCAATAATTCCTGGTTTTGTGCCAGAGCGCCCTGCATCTTCCAATTGCCTACAATCAGTTTTCTACGCATCAATCCTCTCCTGAAGCTAATCGTTGTTCTTTGGCAGGAGATGATGCCCTGAAAATCATCGTCTTGCAATAATTATCCAAGATCAACCAAACTTACCTGTGATGTAGTCCTCAGTGGCTTTTTGGTTAGGTTTGGTAAAGATCCGGTCAGTTTCATCAAACTCGATAAGTTCACCCAGATACATATAGGCGGTATAGTCGGATACTCTGGCTGCCTGTTGCATATTATGCGTCACCATGACAACCGTATAGTCACTTTTCAGATCGTGCACCAGTTCTTCAATGTGTGCCGTTGAAATAGGGTCCAATGCGGAACAGGGCTCATCCAGCAAAATCACCTCAGGCTTGATGGCAATACATCGAGCAATACACAAGCGTTGTTGCTGCCCACCGGACAACCCATTCCCACTTTGCTTCAACTTGTCCTTGACCTCACTCCATAAAGCCGCCTGGGTCAATGCCCATTCAACCCGTTCATCCATCTCAACGGCGTTCAACTTCTCATACAACCGAACACCAAAGGCAATATTTTCATAAATCGACATGGGAAACGGGGTTGGTTTTTGAAATACCATCCCCACGCGAGCGCGCAACAGTGTAGGGTCCTCACGCTTATCTAGAACATTTACCCCGTCCAGTAGAATTTCCCCGGTAATCCTGTTTTGCGGATACAGTTCATGCAAACGATTAAAGGTACGTAACAGGGTGGATTTTCCACATCCCGATGGCCCGATAAATGCTGTTACTTTGTTGGTCTGAATATCCATGCGAATATTTTTCAAAGCATGAAAACGGCCATAGTAAAAGTTCAGATTCCGAATGGCCAGACGAACCTCTGGAGAAATAGGCGACAGATCAGTAGTAGGCGGGTGGCTCATGAAACCCCAAACTCAGTAGTTTTTTTGCTGAAAAAATGCGCGTGCCAGAATATTAATTCCCAGAACGCTCAACGTAATCAAAATTGCTCCGCCCCATGCCAGTTTGTGCCAATCATCATACGGACTCATAGCAAACTGAAAAATGACCACAGGCAAATTTGCCAT
This sequence comes from Pseudomonadota bacterium, assembly GCA_021798835.1. Taxonomy (GTDB): domain Bacteria; phylum Pseudomonadota; class Gammaproteobacteria; order Burkholderiales; family Ferrovaceae; genus Ferrovum. Next base: position 266,874 of record JAJZBQ010000002.1, read on the forward strand.
CGGGGCATTGATATCCCACGTAGTAAACTGGTTGTTCAAGGCTGTAAACAGCAAGGGGGCGGTTTCCCCACTGATTCGAGCCACCGCAAGCAGCACACCCGTCGCAATTCCGCTACGTGCCGAACGATAGGCGACTTTAACCACCATTTTCCAACGAGGAGCACCCAAAGCAATAGCAGCTTCTCGCAAACTGTCAGGGACCAGTCGCAACATGTCGTCTGTGGTACGTACCACCACTGGGATCACAATCAGTGATAGTGCCAGAGCCCCCGCAAAGCCCGAGAAATGGTGCGCTCGAGATACGTAGACCGTATAGACAAACAAACCCAGCACAATCGATGGGGCGCTCAATAAAATATCATTAACAAAACGAGCCAGCGGAGCCAACCAACCGCGTCGACCATATTCAGCCAAATAGGTCCCAGCCAAAACCCCCACCGGGGTTCCGATCAGGGTAGCCAAACCAGCCATCATTATGCTGCCCCATATGGCATTGGCAAGCCCGCCATCCCCCCCCGGTGCTGGAGTTGGACGTATCAGTAATGATAAAGAAAGTACTTCGAATCCATTGTAAAACAATGTCCACAAAATCCAGCAAAGCCAAAACAGGCCAAATACCATGCCACATCCAGACATGACCAGATGAAAACGATTACGCCGCTGACGACGACGATAAATGCGATAGATTTCAGGTGTCGCATGCCTCATCGTCAACCCCGCTTCCCTTCGTGACGCCCCATACGCAACAGCATCAACTTGGCCATAGCCAGTACGACAGTGGTGATCACAAACAGCAAGAGCCCCAACTCAACCAGTGCCGAGGTGTAAAGGTCCCCTACAGCCTCAGCAAACTCATTGGCCAAAGATGAGGCAATACTATTGCCGGGAGCCAGCAAAGAAGGACTTAAGTGCTGCGTATTGCCGATCACAAAGGTAACAGCCATGGTTTCCCCCAGTGCGCGGCCAAGGCCCAACATAACCCCACCTACCACACCCGCACGCGTATAGGGCAATACCACCTTCCACACCACCTCCCAGGTAGTAGCACCCAACCCATATGCCGATTCTTTCAGAACAGTCGGAACCAACTCAAATACATCACGCATCACCGATGAAATAAATGGAATGATCATGATGGCTAAAATAATCCCTGCCGTAAGCAAACCGATGCCCAACGGAGGGCCCTGAAAAAGCATCCCCAATCCCGGTAACCTGCCCAAGGTATGGATCAACAGGGGTTGCACTGTATGCGAAAACCCTGGTGCGAATGAAAACAGTCCCCACATACCGTAAATAATGCTGGGGATTGCTGCCAATAATTCGATGGCTGTCCCCAACGGGCGTTTAAGCCATCCCGGTGACATTTCCGTCAAAAATATGGCGATCCCAAAACTAACAGGCAAGGCGATCACCAATGCCACCAACGAACTGACCAATGTTCCGTAAACCGGTATCAGAGCACCATACTGATCACGCACAGGATCCCAATCATCCGACCACAGAAAATGAAATCCAAATGCCCTAATGGAGGGCATGCTGGTCACAATCAACGAGGCCAATATACCCAGAAGGATAAATAAAACCAATAAAGCGAAGAAACGCGTAAGCCACTCGAATAGCACATCCCCCCACGGTGCCACCCGTGCGTTTGGCCGAGTGCTGACGCTTAATGAATGTCGTACATCACCTGATTTCATGCCGCGCTACCCGAACCTGCCTGAGAAGAAAACGAAGGAATTATACACGGCAGACACCCATTCAAGCAGTTACGCATCAAAAAAGTCTGTCTCTGGAAGAATAGAGACAAGGAGAGGGGCACGAGTACCCCATATCCCGCTCATCCAGACATATCACAAACTGGAGTTCAATAAATCGGGGTTCCGCTACGGCTCCTGACGACGGTTTTCCACTGCGCCTCAATCAACTTGACTACACTGTCGGGCATCGGAATGTAGTTTAATTGCAGGGCAGATTGTTGCCCTTTCCGAAAAGCCCAATCAAAAAATTGCAAAGCAACCTTGCCGTGGTCCGGATTTTCCTGAATTTTTTGCATCAAAACAAAGGTGGCGCCGGTAATTGGCCAACTGTTTTTTCCCGGCTCATCGGTCAAAATCTCATAGAATCCATTCTCCGGCTTCCAGTTGGCATTGCTGGCAGCCGCCCCAAATGTTGTTGAATCCGGGTTGACAAATTGCCCGTCGTGATTCTTGAGTTGTACATACGTCATCCGATTCTGCAATGCATAGGCATACTCTACATAACCAATGGAACCCGCCTGCTGACGCACATAAGAGGCCACCCCTTCATTACCCTTGCCATTGATCCCTGTTGGCCAGCGCACCGCCGTATCACTCCCTACCTTGCTCTTCCATTCTGCGCTCACCTTTGACAGGTAATTGGTATAGATGAAAGTAGTCCCCGATCCATCAGTACGTGACACCACAACGATATCCTGCGCAGGCAACTTCAGACCAGGATTCAGAGCCTGTATGGCAGGATCGTTCCAGCGAAGAATCTTTCCAAGGTAAATATTGGCCAAGGTCGTCCCATCCAACCGCAAGCGTCCTGCCGAAACTCCTTCCACATTAATTACGGGAACCACCCCTCCCATCACTACAGGCCATTGTGCCAATTGATACTTGTCCAACTCGGCTTGCGTCAACGGCTTGTCCGTTGCCCCAAAATCCACTACTTTCGCTCTGATTTGCTTGATCCCCCCCCCTGAACCAATAGACTGATAATTAAGTCCATTCTGAGTCGCCAACTTAAATCCCTCAGCCCACTTGGCACATACTGGGTAGACAAAAGTCGAACCCGCTCCCGTAATATCCATGGCCATAACCGAACGACTAGACAATGATAATGTCGCAACCGTCGCCAACAATGTCAGAGCAGATAACGGCTTCATAAACTTCTCCCAAAAAAATCAGCAAGAAAATTCTGCAAGGGTAACGGTGCCATATGACAATTTAATTACAAAGTTACCTCGATCAAGACCCCATCTTTACAATTTCCAATGACATTCCCTGCTCACCCCACTGTTGTGCTTCCCGTTCCAGATTGGCTTTCGCAAGACTATGCTGTTCCAACCATCGTGAACTCAGTTGAATTTGGAATCCCAAACCACATTCAGCCAATTTAATCTTGAGTGCTGGTCGGGGATTGCTGCGACCACGGTTAAAGAGCACAGCCAAACGCAAACACAACACCATTTTCCACCCTTCACGTGTTGTAATACGCCCAGAACTTTTACTCAATCTTCCTCGATGAGACTGCACCAAACTGGCAACCACCCCCTGCTCTAGTCGAGAAAACCCAGGCATATCGGCATTGTCCACAATGTAGGCTGAATGCCTGTGGTAACCCCCGTGAGCAATGGACAGCCCAATCTCGTGCAGATGAGAAGCCCATCGCAAAAAGTGTGCATGTTGAGCAAAACCAACTCGATCCGTCAATTGACGGTAACAGGCCAATGCCAGTTTTTCCACCCGCAATACTTGCTGCCCATCAACATGATAGCGTTGTGCAAAATGGCGCACGGTATCCTCTCGAATATCCTGATGTTCCAGACGCCCCAACATCTCATACAGCACCCCTTCACGCAAACCACAATCTGTGGTTTCCATACGCTCAATCCCAAGGTGTTCAAAAACAGCGCACATGATCACTAACCCACCCGGCAAAACAGGGGCTCTGTCAGCCTTCATGCCAATTTCCATCAACTCCAGAGGATCTTTGACCTGTAGCAGTTTTTGTTTCAAAAACTCCAATCCAGGACGGGTAATCCCTTGGCCTGGAAAGCCATTCAACTCCAGCAAATCAGCCAGAGCACGAGCCGTCCCCGATGAACCCACCGCATGATCCCATTGTCCTGAGCCAAAGGTTGCAGGTAACGCCTGCAATTCATCTGAAGCAGCCAATTCAGCCGCTTTCCATGCACGTTCGGTAACCCTGCCTTGAGAAAAAAACTGCTGGGTATATCCCACACAACCCATATACAGACTTTCCATGCGCTGGGGTTTAATTCCACGCCCGATAATAATCTCGGTTGACCCCCCACCGATATCCACCACCAACCGCCGCCCACTGACACGGGGTAACGTATGTCCAACCCCCACAAAAATCAAACGTGCCTCTTCCTGACCCGCAATAATTTCAATCGGGACACCCAGTGCTGCCTCAGCCGCCTGAATAAAATCTTCTACATGACGGGCAATTCGAAGCGTATTGGTCCCTACCACCCGAACTGACTCACGAGGCACACCGCGCAAACGCTCACCAAAACGCCGCAAACAAGCCAAGGCACGCGCCTTGGCTTGTGAATCCAAAGACCGATCTGGTAACAACCCCGAAGCCAGGCGAACAGACTCTTTCAGCGTATCAAGGGTATAAGGTTGGCCCTGTACCACCTTTGCCACCTGCAATCGAAAACTGTTGGACCCCAAATCTACGGCGGCAACCACCGATGGACTCATGACCATCCCTCAAAGCCAAAAGCCGTACTCTACCAGATTGACGGTAGTGCGTAACCCTTATCGAAACGTCATACCAAGCGCAAAGTCTTCCCTTGTGCCGATTGCTTCATAAAATGCCGCGAGTACCGATGGTCCATTGCACCAGTCGGTAATAATAGCAGGCAATCGGCCGTATTGAAGTCAGGATCCCAGGCAGGTTCCCCACAAACATAAGCACCCACTCTCAAATAAGCCTTGATCAGAGGCGGAACTTCTACCTTACGCCCTTCATCGAGAGCATCCAGTGGCAAGGCACAATGAGGAAATACGCGCCATTCTGACGGGGCCCCATGCTCGCGTTCCAGTTGTCGATACAATGCCGCTGCCGTATGCCCCCCATCTACCATGCTGATGCTGGCACAGCCCATCAGGTACTGGACCCCATAACGACGGATATATTCCGCCAAACCAGCCCATAAAACAGCAATGGCAGCTCCACTTCGATACTGAGGGTGAACACAGGCACGCCCGACTTCCATGATCTGTGCGCGCAAATGTGTCAATCGTGAAAGATCAAACTCTCCGTCAGAATAAAATCCTCCCGCCTTCTCGGCTTGAAGTGCATTCAGTATCCGATAGGTCCCAACCACCTCGTTGTTTCTGGTATCCCGAACCAACAAATGATCACAAAGCGCATCAAAACGATCTATATCCACGCCAGGTTCAGAACTACGCAAACAGGCTCCCATCTCTTCATGAAACACTTGCCAACGCAATTTTTGCACCTCCCTGACATCTCGCTCAGTTCGTGCATACTGAAAAACCAAACGCGGTTGACGCAGCGTTTCCAAATTCTGATCCACGTGTGACATACGCTCTCCAAGGCAACCATGAGAGTCTTACTATGCGCAGGGACTATTACTGTGCCGTGAACTTGAGATGAAATATTAATGACGATTCGTTTTCATAGCCTGTCATCTGATTTCCCAAAGCGAGCCGCCAGTGATACACTCAATTCTCATCATGGTTCCGCTCCCGACTTTTCATACCAATTCCAACAGCACCCCTCTTCCCTCCCGTTTTCTCAACCGCGAATTGGGACAATTGTCCTTTAACCGACGCGTGCTGGCATTGGTCGAAGATGAGAGCACGCCTCTGCTCGAACAGTTACGCTACCTGTGCATCGTCAGCAATAACCTTGATGAGTTTTTCGAAACCCGAGTCGCCGGACTCAAGCAACAAATCCATGAAGGTTTAGCCAAATCAGGACCAGACGGACTATCTCCCAAGGAAATTTATCGGCACGTCAGCACCGCTGCTCATGCTCTGGTTACCGATCAGTACCGGCTACTCAATGAAAGAGTTCTGCCGCGCTTGGCACAAGAAAGCATCTGTTTCTTACGTCGCGGGCATTGGACCGAGGTTCAACATCGCTGGGCACGAGAATATTTTCTGAAGGAAGTCAAACCGGTTCTCACTCCCATCGGGTTGGATACTGCTCACCCTTTTCCACGTATCCTCAATAAAAGTCTGAATTTTGCCGTCGAACTATCCGGCACAGATGCGTTTGGAAGACCGGGAACGCATGCCATCGTACAAGCTCCCCGGGCATTACCGAGATTCATTCGCTTGCCAAGCGACATCGCAGGTTGTGACTACGGCTTCATTTTTCTATCCTCGATTCTGCATGCCAATGTCGGTGATCTGTTTCAGGGGATGACTGTTGAAGGATGCTATCAATTCCGGCTAACCAGAAACAGCGAAGTGTTGCTCGATGATGACGATGTCAGTGACCTACGACAGGCCCTAAAAGGAGAGTTGCGCCACCGTCAATACGGAGATGAAGTCCGCCTCGAAATCCCTGAAAACTGCTCAGAAAGCATGAGCCTATTCCTACTAAACACTTTCGAGCTACAGGAATCCGATCTTTATCGCGTTGACGGCCCTGTCAATCTGGTCCGACTGATGCAGGTACCCGATCTGGTAGACCGCTCGGATCTCAAATTTCCACCTTTTATTCCCCAACCTCCCCACGAATTAGCCAACGAGTTACCGCTGTTCGATATCTTTCGCAAACGCGATGTACTACTGCATCATCCCTTCCAACCTTTCACCCCGGTTGTACAGTTCGTCCAGCAAGCCGCCCGCGATCCGGACGTATTAGCCATCAAGCAAACAGTTTATCGTGCCGGAAATGACTCAGAACTGATCGATGCCCTCATTGAAGCAGCTCGCAACGGTAAAGAAGTCACCGTAATTGTAGAGTTACTGGCACGCTTTGATGAAGAAGCCAACATGAACTGGGCGGCCAAGTTGGAAGATGCGGGCGCACATGTGGTCTATGGCGTTTTTGGCTATAAGACCCATGCAAAAATGTGTTTGATCATCCGTCGCGAAGGGGCATCTCTGCGTCGTTACGCACATCTTGGCACGGGAAATTACCACGTAAGAACGGCACGTTCCTATACCGATTTCGGTTTATTCACCGCACATCCCGACATCACCTCCGATGTTAGCGCGGTGTTTATGCAAATTACGGGATTGGGCCAACAGAAATCCCTACATCACCTGTGGCAGGCCCCCTTTACCTTGCACTCTCAAGTATTGGCTGCCATTACCCGAGAAATACAACAAACCATGAACGGTCAAAAGGGGCATATCATCGCAAAAATGAATGCCCTCACGGAACCCATGCTCATCGAAGCGCTCTATGAAGCCAGTCAGGCTGGCGTACGCATTGACTTGATCGTTCGAGGGGTATGCCTGTTACGCCCTGCTGTCAAAGGATTATCGGAACATATTCGTGTTCGCTCTATCGTAGGTCGTTTTCTGGAACATCACAGAATTTACTATTTCCGCCACGGCGGTGCCCACGATTTGTTCATCTCCAGTGCCGACTGGATGGATCGCAACTTCTTTCGTCGCATTGAAGTAGCAGTACCTGTACTAGATGTCCGCATCAAGAAACGACTCATGGAAGAAGGTCTGCGCACCTATCTCCGCGACAATTGTCAAGCATGGATCATGGATGAAGCAGGTCTGTACCGCCGCGCAAAACCCGCCCGCAATGGGGCAGAATTTTCTTCGCATGTAGCACTGCTCAAACGTCTGGCTTATACCACTTGTTAAATGAAAACAGCACACTTATTGCTATGGCGACATGCAGAGGCCCAAATTGGCTATCCAGATGACCAACGCACGCTCACTTCACGCGGCGAACAGCAGGCACAACGTACTGCCCGGTGGCTCCAGGACCATATCCCACCATCCACGCAACTTCTGTGCAGCCCATCTTTACGAACTCAGCAAACCAGCCAAGCCTTTTCAGCGAATTTTACAGCCCTTACCGCACTAGGAACCCAGACGACATGGCACGAACTGCTACACTGTTGCGGGTGGTCAGACGCTTATCTAGAACAACCACCATCCACGCTGATCGTAGGACATCAACCCACCTTGGGACAAGCGACCGCCCTACTCCTAACCGGAGAGCCTTCCCAGTGGAGCATTCGCAAAGGAGCATTATGGTGGCTCACACTGAGACAAAAAAATGGCGAAAACCAAATCGTACTACGAACGGTTATCGACCCCGATTTTTTATAACTAAAGTATTAACTGAGAGTTTCCGTCACGACTTGAGCAATTTGCTGTGCCCATCGCTCGACCAATTCACTCTCTTCCCCTTCCACCATGACACGAATAAGCGGTTCTGTCCCTGACGCACGCAGAAGAACTCTTCCACAGCCCGACAGTTCATGCTCTGCCTCAGCCACCACTGCCGCAATTTCTGGAGTTCCCTGTAGATCTAATGTACGCACCCCTCTGACATTGATCAGTTTTTGCGGATACATTTTAACTTCAGAAAGATAGTTGGCTAATGTCACCCCCTGACTAACCAAAGCCGCCAATACTTGTAAAGCGGAAATAATGCCATCCCCCGTCGTGTGCTTATCTCGGCAAATCAGGTGACCTGAATTTTCTCCACCCCATAACCAACCGCGCTCCATCATGGATTCCAGCACATAGCGATCACCCACCTTAGCCCGTGCAAAAGGGATACGGCGACGTTCAAAAGCCTTTTCAATGGCCAGATTGGTCATCAATGTCCCCACCACGCCACCCGCAAACCCTGGTAGTGACTGACGGTGTTTGACAACCGCGTACAACAGTTGATCCCCATCATAGGCCAATCCGTCAGCATCAACCATGATCAATCGATCTCCATCGCCATCCAGTGCAATGCCCAGATGCGCCTGATGAGCCACTACTGCCTCGCGCAGAGTTGCGACATGGGTGGCCCCACACTGATCATTAATATTCGTCCCATTGGGCGCATTGCCAATCGCAACAACTTCAGCACCTAATTCATGAAATACCAGCGGGGCAATATGATAGGTTGCTCCATGTGCACAATCCACCACTAATTTCAGACCCTTCAGATCAAGGTTAGAAGGAAAGGTGCTTTTACAAAATTCAATGTACCGCCCCGCTGCATCGTTCATGCGACGAACATGCCCCAACTCAGCCGATGGACGGCAAACACAAGGCTGATCCAACCTCTTTTCAATATCCAGCTCGACGCTGTCTGGCAACTTCATGCCATCTGCAGAAAAAAATTTGATGCCATTATCTTCGAAGGGATTATGGGAGGCACTGATCATGATCCCGGCTTGCAAGCGCAGAGCACGAACCAGATAAGCCACTGCCGGTGTCGGCATTGGACCCAACAAAATCACATCGACTCCTGCGGCTGATAAGCCAGCTTCCAAAGCCGACTCAATCATATACCCAGAGATGCGGGTATCTTTCCCGATGATCACCACAGGCCGTTCCTGACGCGCATGACCTTCACTCCGAGCCAGAACCGCACCTGCCGCATACCCCAAATTCAGAACAACTTCTGGTGTCATGGGCACATCCCCCACACGCCCACGTATTCCATCAGTCCCAAAATAACGTCTCGTCATCACCTTCTCCCAATCAAACGTGAATCAACCGTTGGTATAAATCTATCGCTTGTCGGGATTCAGCCACATCATGCACTCGTACTATCTTTACTCCCGCCTGAATCGCCCACATCATCGCAGCCACACTGGCTCCTAGACGCTCACTGGGAGGAGTAGACCAAGGCTGTTCCACCAACAAGGACTTTCGCGACAATCCCACCAACACTGCATAGCCATACCGAGTCAACTCCGGGAGAAAATTCATCAACTCTATGTTTTGGTGTCTATTTTTTGCAAACCCAAATCCTGGATCGATCAACAGACGCTCACGGTCAACCCCCAGGTGCTCCAAATGCCGCGCTCTTTCAACCAAAAACTTTCCAACCTCGTATTCAACTCCCTGAGGGTAGTGTGTCAATTGTTGCATGGTTGCGGGTTGCCCGTGCATATGCATCAGACAGACTGCAACATCATGGGACAGCGCACAATCCATTGCCGCATCACTACCCAATGCCTCAATATCATTGATCAAGGTAGCACCAGCCTGAATCGCTGCTCTCATCACCTGAGGATGACGGGTATCTACCGAAATAGGAACCGATCCATCGGATACCAATCGTTCGATAACCGGCAAAATACGCCGGCATTCTTCCTCCGGATCCACTGGGGATGCCCCTGGTCGGGTAGACTCTCCCCCAACATCAATCAGATCCGCCCCCTGCTCCACCATCTCGCGAGCACGAGATACCGCTCCCGGTATATCGGCGTAGCGTCCCCCATCTGAAAAAGAATCAGGTGTAACGTTGAGTATCCCCATGATCCTAGGACGATCGAAAGAAATCCGGTTCGCCCCACAACGTAGAACGACCGGTTTTTCATCGGTGACTTCAGGCATCACCTGCATTATCTAGCCTTTCCCCCTCAGGCTTCTTGAGTTGTGGCAGTGGGGGTCGGCGTTGGAGATGCTGGAGGCATGGCAGACGGAGCGGGAGGGGTGGCGCTGGGCTTCGGAGGACGCGGGGGACGGCCTTCCATGATGTCGTCAATCTGATCCGAATCGATAGTCTCCCACTCCAGTAGCGCCGTCGCCATCGCTTCCATCTGACTGCGATGAGACTCAATCAAATGACGCGCCAAGGCATACTGCTCATCAATAATCCGACGAATTTCAGCATCCACTTTCTGCATCGTGGCTTCAGAGACATTTTTATGCGTAGAAATGGAACGGCCCAAAAATACCTCGCCCTCATTTTCGCCGTACACCATAGTACCCAATGAAGTAGACATACCCCACTGCGTCACCATACGACGCGCCATATCAGTAGCTCGCTCAAAATCATTGCTAGCACCCGTGGTCATTTGGTTCATGAACACTTCTTCGGCAATCCGTCCCCCAAACAAAACCGCAATATTCTGCATGATCTGATCACGATTCATACTGTAGCGATCTTCGGTCGGCAATTGCATAGTCACGCCCAAAGCGCGTCCACGAGGAATAATAGTCACCTTGTGAACTGGATCCGTGCGATCCAGCAGACGTGCCACCACCGCATGACCTGCTTCATGGTAAGCAGTGTTGCGCCGTTCATGTTCGGGCATCACCAGAGAACGACGCTCGGCACCCATGATGATTTTATCTTTGGCCCGCTCAAAATCGTCCATATCTACCAATCGCTTGTTACTGCGCGCCGCAAACAGTGCCGACTCATTCACCAAATTGGCCAAATCCGCACCAGAAAACCCTGGGGTACCCCTCGCAATAATATCAGCACGAACGTCAGGAGCTATAGGAACCTTGCGCATATGAACCAGCAGTACCTGTTCCCGTCCACGAATATCCGGCAATGGAACCACCACTTGTCGATCAAAGCGACCAGGGCGCAACAGTGCCGGATCCAAAACATCCGGCCGATTGGTCGCCGCTATAACGATCACTCCAGCGGTACCCTCGAATCCATCCATTTCCACCAGCATCTGATTGAGAGTCTGCTCGCGTTCGTCGTTTCCTCCACCCAAACCGGCCCCACGTTGACGACCAACCGCATCGATTTCATCGATGAACACGATACAAGGGGCATTTTTCTTGGCTTGTTCAAACATATCCCTAACACGTGCGGCCCCGACTCCAACAAACATCTCAACAAAGTCTGACCCGGAAATACTAAAGAAAGGAACCTTGGCTTCCCCTGCTATAGCACGCGCCAGCAGGGTTTTACCTGTTCCCGGGCTCCCCACCATCAGTACCCCGCGAGGAATACGCCCTCCCAACTTCTGAAATTTGGTGGGGTCACGCAAAAATTCAACCAACTCAGAAACCTCTTCCTTGGCTTCATCGACACCCGCCACATCAGCAAATGTCACCGGGTTGGTGTTTTCGTCAAGCATGCGCGCGCGACTCTTTCCAAAAGAAAACGCACCACCTCGCCCTCCCCCTTGCATCTGACGCATGAAAAAAATCCATACACCGACCAGCAACAGCATCGGAAACCAGGACATCAGCATATTCATGAACAGTGAAGGCTCTTCTTCAGGCTTGGCTGTCACGTTGACACCGTATTTCAACAAATCACTGACCAACCATGGATCGGAAGGGGTATAAGTCGTAAAAGGTTTTCCATCAGAACGTTCTCCACGCAATGCGCGCCCGTCCATGATGACTTTCGTCACATGACCGGCCTTCATTTCTTCAATGAATGAAGAGTAACTCAGGACATCCCCAGACGGTTGGTGTCCTTGAAACTGGCTCACCAGCAACATCAACACCAAGCCAACGAACAACCAGGCCAATACATTTTTAACGATGCTATTCAAGACAAAACCCTCCAAGACAGGCCATGAAGTCCCCCGATTGCCACCGGGATCATTGTACGCCCAACTGCCATTCAAGGCTTAGGTCAAACCCTTTGTTCCACCTCTTTCAATCCTTCACCCAACAGGTAAACCTCAGAACTACGATCCCGAGAAGCAGCGGGCTTGCGAGTAACAACCCGCTTGAAAACCTCACGCATGTGGCGAACATATATTTCAAAATCAGCCCCATGAAATACCTTGACCAAAAACTTTCCATGAGGTGCCAGAACCAATTCAGAGAATTCCAGCGCCAATTCCCACAACTCCGCAGCCCTAGCTTGATCATACAAGGCCACACCACTGATATTGGGGGCAAGATCCGACAAAACAAGATCTACTTGACGATTTCCTGATAGTTTTCGCAACTGAGCATTCACCGCTTCATCACGAAAATCACCCATCAAAAAACTCACCCCTTCCAGCGGAAGCATGGGCAACAGATCAATCCCAACTACCGTCCCCTGCTTTCCCATACGCTGACGAGCAACTTGAGACCAACCTCCGGGAGTACAGCCCAAATCCACCACCGTCATACCTGGTTTGAGCAAGCGATCACGAGCATCAATTTCCAGCAGTTTGTATGAAGCACGGGAACGATAGCCTTCCCGTTTGGCTCGTTGGACAAAAGGATCATTGATATGTTCCCGCATCCACGCCTTGCTGGTTCTGGTAGGTTTCATCGAGGACGATACAACACCAATGTTTTTCCGATTTGTTGTACATTCGCGGCCGACAGGCGTTCTGTTATTTGCCGAATCCAGATGTCTCGTTGCACCTTGTCCTCACTCAAACCAGCCTTGACCTTGATGAGTTCATGTGCGCGCAGAGCGCGCTCAATCTCCAGCAAGACGGCATCTGTCAGACCAGCCTGACCTATCAAGACTACCGGGACCAATCCATGCGCGCGACGGCGCAAAGCCACACGTTCCATGGCAGTAAGAGACAAAATTTGTCCAGTTTCCGGCAACACCAACACAGGTTTGGATTGAGATTTTTTTTTGTCTCCCAGCGATGCAGCAGACACTTTTCGTTTTTTGGGTGCAGGATTTGCCTTGGCGCTGGCCTTTCTGTCTAGACCACTACGCAGAACCTTGCCCCCCTGAGTCTGGTGATACCCTGTCGATAAACGAGCCGTGCCAGAACGACGACGTGCATTATCCATAGCGAACTTCCAGAATTTCATACTCGCGTGTTCCTCCCGGAGCATGCACCTCAGCCACATCCCCCGCCGTCTTTCCGATCAAGGCACGAGCTAATGGTGATCCGATAGAAATCTTGCCCTCTTTGATATCTGCCTCATCATCACCGACAATCTGATAGGTGTGAATTGCCCCGGACTCTAGTTCTTCCATTTCCACCGTTGCCGCAAATACACAACGTCCATCAGCGTCTAACTGAGTCGGATCGATAATCTGTGCGTGCGATAGTTTTGATTCCAATTCAGCAATACGTCCTTCAATAAAGGACTGTCGTTCCTTCGCTGCATCATACTCAGCATTTTCCGATAAATCACCCTGAGCACGAGCCTCGCTGATAGCCTGTATCACAGCCGGACGGTGAACATGCTTCAACTGGTGCAATTCTTCCTTGAGTTTTTCGGCACCGCGAACGGTTAGCGGGGTTTTATGCATGGTTATTTACTCCAAAAACAAGCCCAACTGGGTAGTTATCTTATTGATTCAGCCCGGCGTGCAAGCCTTGCAACTCACGCACCTCAGATGTCATTCCTTCTTGCATCCCCATCGCTGCCGCACGAGCCCCCGCCAGTGTTGTGTAATAGGTAATGCGCCCCTGCAAAGCCGCATTACGAATCGACCACGAGTCCTGAACAGCTCGGGAATGTTCTTCAACCGTGTTAATGATTAACACAATTTCACGGTTCTTGATCATATCGACGATATGCGGGCGCCCTTCAGTAACCTTGTTGACCAAGACCACTTTGAGCCCTGCCTGTACAAGTGCAGCCCCTGTTCCACGGGTAGCAACCAAGGTAAATCCCATTTCCGATAACATGCGCGCCACCTCGATGAGCGGAGCCTTATCGGTATTCTTTACACTCAGAAAGACTTTTCCGGTACGTGGCAATTTTACCCCTGCTGCCCATTGCGATTTAACAAAAGCCTCAGCAAAGGTTGCGCCAACGCCCATGACCTCGCCAGTTGACTTCATTTCCGGCCCCAAAATGGGATCGACACCCGGAAATTTCGTAAAGGGAAATACGGCTTCCTTGACCGCGTAGTAATCTGGCACTCGTTCACCAAAAACCCCTTGTTCATCCAGACTCTGGCCAACCATGCAACGTGCAGCAATCTTGGCTAGTGGACGACTGGTGGCTTTTGCCACATAAGGGACGGTTCGCGATGCACGCGGATTAACTTCTAACACATACACCGTCGAACCCTGCAGGGCAAACTGAACATTCATCAGCCCCACAACACCCAACGCACGCGCCATTTCAGCAGTTTGACGACGCAACTCATCCTGAACTTCCAGAGAAAGGCTGTAAGGGGGAATAGAACAGGCAGAATCTCCCGAGTGTACCCCAGCCTGTTCAATATGCTCCATAATAGCGCCGATTACCACTCGTTCTCCGTCACATACCGCGTCAACATCGACCTCTATGGCATCATTAAGAAAACGGTCGAGCAGCAGTGGTGAATGCGGTGTGATAACCACTCCGTGCATCCCTTCTGACTCTGTAACCATCTCGCGCAAATACTTTTCCAAGTCTCCTGGGGTATGCACAATCTGCATGGCTCTCCCCCCTAACACATAACTTGGACGAACAACCAAGGGATACCCCAGATCCTGAGCCAGTCCCAGCACCTGATCACGTCGTTCAGCAGTTTTGTTCTCAGGTTGACGCAACCCCAATTCCATCAGCATCTGTTGAAAACGCTGCCGGTCCTCTGCACGGTCGATACTATCGGGGGATGTTCCAATAATGGGAACCCCAGCAGTCTCCAGACCATGCGCCAGTTTGAGTGGTGTCTGCCCACCAAACTGAACAATGACACCAACCGGCTTCTCCAGATGCACGATTTCCAGCACATCTTCCAAGGTCAATGGCTCGAAATACAAGCGATCAGACATATCGTAATCCGTCGAAACCGTTTCCGGATTACAGTTCACCATCAAGGTTTCATAGCCATCTTCACGTAGGGCCATGGCCGCATGGACACAGCAGTAATCAAACTCTATTCCCTGTCCGATCCGATTGGGCCCACCACCCAGGACCATGATCTTGCGACGATCCGTGGGAGCCGCTTCACACTCCTCGTCATAAGTGGAATACAGGTAAGCGGTTTGCGTGGAAAACTCTGCCGCGCAAGTATCCACCCGCTTGTAAACAGGCCGAATTCCCAAACCCTGCCGTGTTTCGCGCACATCCCGCTCAGAAACCCCCAATAAAGTTGCCAGACGACGGTCTGAAAACCCTTTTCTTTTGAGCAAACGCCAACGCTCCACCGTTAGACCTGCCAATGGTATGCCACGAATCTGCCGCTCTTCTTGAACCAGATCTTCAAGTTCAGCCAAAAACCAGGGATCCACATGAGAAAGCCGATAAATATGGTCGCGCTCCAGCCCTATCCGAAAAGCATCCGCCATATACCATAGCCGATGAGGCCCGGGATTTGCCAATTCCGCTTCAATGACCGTCCGGTCCGTAGTCATTTCATTGAGCCCATCAGCTCCCGTTTCCAACCCCCGCAAAGCTTTTTGCAGTGATTCCTGGAAATTACGGCCAATGGCCATCACTTCACCCACTGACTTCATCTGAGTCGTCAAACGATCATTGGCCTGCGGAAATTTCTCGAAGGCAAAACGTGGGACTTTGGTCACCACATAGTCAATTGTTGGTTCAAATGAAGCCGGAGTCACACCCCCTGTAATTTCATTTTTCAACTCATCCAGGGTAAAACCCACCGCAAGTTTAGCCGCCACCTTGGCGATGGGAAACCCCGTGGCTTTGGATGCCAAGGCAGATGAACGCGAAACCCGGGGATTCATCTCGATTACAATCATGCGCCCATCAACGGGATTGATGGCAAACTGAACGTTTGAGCCCCCTGTTTCCACACCAATCTCTCGCAATACGGCCAACGACGCATTGCGCATCACCTGATACTCTTTATCTGTCAGCGTCTGAGCCGGAGCCACGGTGATCGAATCTCCGGTATGAACCCCCATGGCATCAAAGTTTTCTATGGAACATATGATGATCGCATTGTCCTTGCGATCACGCACCACTTCCATTTCATACTCTTTCCACCCGATAACCGACTCTTCCACCAGCAGTTCACGGGTAGGAGAAGCTTCTAGGCCACGTTCGCAAATCGCCAGGAACTCTTCCTGATTGTAGGCAATCCCTCCACCACTCCCCCCCATCGTAAAGGATGGACGGATGATCGCAGGATATCCTATCTGCGCCTGTACCTGCAGCGCTTCCTCAATGCTGTGGGCAACCGCAGAGCGGGGCGTTGACAAGCCAATACGCGTCATCGCCGCCTTGAATTTCTCGCGATCTTCCGCCATATCGATAGCTTCCTTGCGAGCCCCGATCAACTCTACCTCATAGCGCTCCAGCACTCCTTCGCGAGCCAAATCGAGCGCACAATTGAGTGCTGTCTGCCCTCCCATGGTGGGCAACAACGCGTCCGGGCGCTCACGTGCAATAATCCTCTCCAACGTACGCCAGTTGATGGGTTCGATATAGGTGGCATCGGCCATACCTGGATCAGTCATAATGGTCGCCGGGTTCGAATTGACCAAAACAACTCTGTACCCTTCTTCACGCAAGGCTTTGCATGCTTGCGCACCAGAATAGTCAAATTCGCAAGCCTGACCAATCACAATGGGGCCTGCTCCAATGATTAGGATAGAATGGATATCAACTCTCTTGGGCATAAGTCAATCTCGGTATTCGTGCATCAAAACCATAAAGCGATCAAATAACGCAGAGGCATCGCAAGGTCCAGGACTGGCTTCAGGGTGTCCCTGAAAACCAAAAGCAGGCCGATCAACCAATTCAATTCCCTGCAACGTACCATCAAACAGCGACACATGGGTAACAGATACTGTAGGAGGCAAACTGGCCTGATCAACAGCAAAACCATGGTTCTGGCTCGTAATCATGACCCTTCCAGAACCTTGATCCAACACGGGATGGTTGGCTCCATGATGACCAAATTTCATTTTATGCGTACGCGCCCCGGTGGCCAATGCCAACAATTGGTGTCCCAGACATATCCCAAAAACAGGAATTTTGACTGACAAAAAGGTACGAATGGCTTCAATGGCATAATCGCAAGGCTCAGGATCACCCGGCCCATTGGACAGAAAAATCCCGTCCGGCCGATACGCCAGTGCCGCCTCTGCCGTTGTTGTGGCCGGCACAACCTGAACCTCACAACCACGCTCCACCAACATACGCAAGATATTACGCTTGATACCAAAGTCGTAAGCCACAACACGAAAACGTGGAGATACCCGCCGTCTCTCACCTCCTGCAGACCATACCCCCTCTTTCCAGAGATAAGGCGTTCGACAACTCACCACCCGCGCCAAATCCATACCGGTCATTCCAGAAAACTGCTGGGCTTGCGTCAACGCACCTTCTACCGTCGCCTCTTCGCCTGCCCAAAGACAACCAGACTGCGCTCCTTTTTCACGCAGCAATCGCGTCAAGCGACGTGTATCTACCCCCGCTATCGCCACCACACCACGCTGTTTCAAATAATCGCCAAACCCACCAACCGCACGCCAACTGGATGTCAATCTCGGCAAATCACGAACAATCATACCGGCAGCCATGATGCTTTCCGCTTCTTCATCATCGGTATTGACCCCCACATTCCCCACATGGGGACAGGTCAGCGTCACCAACTGGCGACAATATGAGGGATCCGTCAAAATCTCCTGATAGCCAGTCATGGCTGTGTTGAACACCACTTCGCCATGACACCGACCCGGAGCACCAACGGATACCCCCCGAAACACGCTACCATCAGACAACACCAACAGTGCAGGCACTTGGGAGGATGGGGGCGTCGTAACAGCCATTGACAGACTCCAAAGGAAGGGGGATGTGAAAAAACGGGAAGGGTGCCAAAACACTCACCTTTCCCGTCTCCGATTGTTGCAATTCTATCTCAAATCGCGCTATCAGGCAACTCCAACCCGATTGGAGGAACCCCTAACAATGCTAAATTCCATAACACTATCAGTCAAATAGAATCCAACCCCAACACATTTCTCATATCAAAAATCCCTGCGGGTTGTTGCACAACAAATTGTGCCGCCCGTACTGCCCCTTGTGCAAAGGTGGCCCGACTGCTAGCCCGATGCGTAATCTCCAAACGCTCCCCTTCTCCCATGAAAGATACGGTATGATCTCCCACAACATCTCCTCCACGCACCGTCGCAAATCCAATAGTCCGAGAATCTCGCGCCCCAACTCGCCCTTCACGACCAAAAACCGCCACATCAGACAAATTCCAGCCACGAGCCGTTGCCACCACTTCCCCCATGCGCAAGGCTGTTCCTGAGGGAGCGTCCACCTTATGTCGATGATGCGCCTCTGTAATCTCCAGATCATAATTCTGTGGCAACAAGCGGGTTGCCCTCTCCAGCAAATCCAGTGCAACGGTCACCCCAATACTCATGTTCGGAGCCAATACAATGGGTATCCGATCACTCGCTGCCTGAATTGTTCGCTTTTCTTCCTCAGAAAACCCCGTTGTCCCGATCACCATCGCGCACCCCAACTCCAGACAGTACCGCAAATGGCATAATGTTGCCTCTGGGCGGGTAAAATCAATCAATACTTGGCTCTGTCGAATCCCAGAACGTATCTCATCAGTAATTTTCACCCCCAGTGACAATCCCAACCAATCGCCTGGATCACGTCCCAAAAAAGGGCTTTGCGAATGTTCCAGAGCCGCGCTCAGGGAAACTCCGGGGGTCGCCGATATCGCCTCAACCAAAGCGCGCCCCATACGCCCCCCTGTTCCAGCAATAGCCAGCCTAAGTTGCGTCATCACTTCCCTCCCCCGTCTTCCAGCGTACCACCTTTGGCAGACTGGGACGCACTGTTACCCCCCACAGCCTGCGGAACAGGAGGTGTGTCCACTACAACCCCCGCCTTATCGTTATTCCCCCCTGCCGTTGGGGATCCTGACTCTGGGGCAACCGGCTTCTCGGGCGGATAATCCGTCTCATAACGCTCCAACTTATCATCCTTGAAGTACACGGTGAGGGTGTGTGGCGCGGTCAATCTCCCCTCCTTGCGCACATAGTAAACATAATCCCACCGATTTTTATGAAAAGGATCTTGCAACAAAGGGGTTCCCAATGCAAATGCTACCTGGGCTCGTGTCATCCCCTCTCGAAGACGCCCCACCATTTCAGAATCAATCACGGTTCCCTGCTCAAAGTCCAGACTGTAAGGCTTCAGCAAGGAAACACCGGGTATCGTATCCCAGGACCACTGCGAGCACCCAGCCAGCGACGACATGACAGCCCATGCTGCCACTCCACGCTGCAAAATTTTCATGACGTTACCCCCGAACATGCTTAGTATAATGATGATAATCTGTTTCTTTTGAGCAAAACCCTATGAGCATACCCCAAGATCTCAAAGATATCGGCCTCAAGGCTACCCTTCCGCGCCTCAAGGTGCTGGCTCTGTTCGAAAACAGCGCCACCTGTCATCTGGGTGCCGAGGATGTTTACAAACGACTGCAAAACGATGGGATAGAAATCGGTCTGGCCACGGTTTACCGTGTCCTTACCCAATTCGAACAAGCCGGACTGCTCGTACGCCACCATTTCGAGAGCGGGAAAGCTGTATTTGAATTGAACCGTGGAACCCACCACGATCATCTGGTCTGCCTCGACTGCGGTCATGTAGAAGAATTCTTTGATGCCGAAATCGAAAATCGGCAAGCCATGGTGGCACAACACCACGGCTTTTCCATCCACGAGCATTCCCTGCAGATTTACGCCCATTGCCAACGCCCAACCTGCCCTCATCGGCCCACAAAAACCCCCTAAAGAACAGACTTCAAGGTTTTTCCCATTTCAGCCGGATTGCGGGTAATACGGATACCACATTCTTCCATAACAGCCAGTTTTTCTTGTGCGGTACCTTGCCCTCCAGAAATAATAGCCCCCGCATGCCCCATCCGTTTTCCCGGCGGAGCCGTCGCTCCGGCAATAAAACCAATAACGGGTTTGGTCATATGTGTCTTGATCCAGCGCGCACACTCTTCTTCATCCGAGCCGCCGATTTCACCCACCATGATAACCGCCTCAGTTTCAGGATCTTCATTAAAACGCTTCATCACTTCCAGGTGCTTCAAGCCATTGACGGGGTCACCACCAATCCCAACACAGGAGGACTGCCCCAGACCCAGTTCACGTAATTGCCCCACCGCTTCATAGGTCAACGTTCCAGATCGTGACACCACTCCGATAGGACCGCTTTGATGAATGTGACCCGGCATGATGCCAATTTTGAGTTGTCCGGGAGTGATTACCCCAGGACAATTGGGGCCAACCAGAATGGATTTTGTCCCACGCATACGATAACGGGTACGAATCATATCTCGCACCGGAATCCCTTCCGTGATACAAATCACCAATTCAATGCCGGCTTCCACTGCCTCATCAATCGCCGCAGCGGCATAAGGTGGAGGAACATAAATGACAGAAGCATTAGCCCCCGTCACCTGACGCGCCTCTGACACCGTATTGAATATCGGAATCCCCTCGAAATCTTGCCCTCCCTTCCCGGGAGTTACCCCGCCCACATAACATTCCCGTCCCAATGCGTAGTCACGGCATAGACGCGTATGAAACATCCCTGTCTTTCCGGTAATCCCCTGAGTCAGAACGCGCGTATGTCGGTCGATCAAAATAGCCATAATTAACCTCGTAATGCCATCATGATTTGGGCAGCCGCCTCATCCATGTTGGAGGCTGAACGAATAGGCAAACCCGAGTCTGCCAAAATCTGTTTTCCCAACTCCACATTGGTCCCTTCCAGCCGTACCACCAAAGGTACCGTGAGACTCACCTGCCTAGCTGCGGTAACCACCCCTTGGGCAATCACATCACATTTCATGATTCCACCAAAAATATTCACCAGAATCGCACACACTTCAGGGTTGGATAACATCAACTTGAACGCTTCAGTAACCTTCTCCGTCGTTGCCCCCCCTCCCACATCAAGAAAATTGGCAGGATTCCCACCGTATAACTTGACGATATCCATGGTCGCCATCGCCAATCCTGCCCCATTCACCAGGCAACCGATATTGCCATCCAGAGAAATATAGGACAATCCGTGACGTGAAGCCGCCACTTCATTGGGATCCTCTTCATCAAGGTCACGCCAATCCTGCCATTCAACATGACGAAATGCCGCATTATCGTCCAGGTTAAACTTGGCATCCAACGCCACCACTCGCCCATCCCCCGTCACCGCCATGGGATTAATTTCAGCCAGACTGGCATCGTTTTCATCAAAAGCTCGGTACAAACCCAACATCAGATCCCGCGCCTGAGGTACCAGCGCCTCAGGTACCTCAATCTGACGTGCCAACATTTCTGCCTGGCTGGCCAGCAGCCCCTGTCCCGGATCCACTTGAACCGTAAAAATCTTTTCTGGCGTGTGTGCCGCAACTTCCTCAATGTCCATGCCACCAGCAGCACTGGCCATCAATGCAACCTGTTGGGTCTGACGATCCACCACCATGCCGACGTACAACTCCTGGAGAATATCCGCCCCTTCTTCCACCAAAAGACGACGTACTTTCTGACCATGCGGCCCGGTTTGATGGGTAACCAGTTGCATGCCAAAAATCTGGTTGGCCGCCTGTTCCAACTCCACATCCGAGCGTACTACCTTGACCCCCCCGCCTTTGCCACGCCCACCGGCATGAATCTGCGCTTTTACTACACGCACCGCTCCACCCAGTTGCTGACCGGCGCTTATCGCCTCAGCCACTGAAAAACAGGCCACCCCACGAGGAACCGGGACCCCATAACGGGCCAACAGAGTCTTTGCTTGGTATTCATGAATTTTCATGGTCTTCAGTCGCCCAAGGCGTAAAGTGTGAAATGGGCATTGTACCCTAATAACGTGGCTATTTTGGCGTTGCACGCGACCAATGCGGATAAAACCGGGCCACCACCGCCCCATCCGTAGCCAATGCGTGACAACCATCCAGATGGGGTGGACGCTCCGCAGCATCTGGCGTCAAGGTACCATAACGAGTTTGAAAGGCAACCGTCGCCACCACCCCGACCATCTCGGTCAAATGAGTACATCCATGCAACCCACCCAACCGACTACGTACCACCCTTGTAAATCCGGGTTCAATAACCACTCCTTTCAGATTGGCGTAGGCCGGCACAATATTTTCACAAGTCCCGGGATAAGGGCGACTGGTCATCCGCGCTTCAGCCTCCTGGATCACCATCCCGTCGGAAACCGTCAATCGCAAATGCATATCATGCACCGCTTCACCTGCAGGCAGCCTCCCCAAAAGCGTTTCTACGTCGCAACCCTTGATGTCCCGCAAATGTCCCTCAATATCATAGAGGCCATCGTCACGCAAATAGCCATCGACCGTAATAGTGCGGCGATGCAACCATCGCCGTGTAGCCTTGTCATCTTGCTGCATAATCATCTCCTCAGAAAAAACGCGCATAATGCCCACGTTGTCATCCAACCCATTTGAGGTTTTGGTGTATCCGCTGTTGCTCACTTTTATCCTGCTTATATCAACCCCATGGGTACACGCAGAAGAATGGACTCCCGCTGATGATTCTTTGCCACCTCTCGCCGCCGAACAAGGACATATCGTCACCGATGCCGAGATACTGCGTGCTCATCAAGCCTGGAAAACCCACGATCAAACCCAACTGGATATTCTGGCCGCTCAAGTCAACGGCCCTCTCTCCGATTATCCGCGATATTGGTCACTTGAGGGACATCTGGAACGTGGTGACATATACCTGGTGCCAGACCTGCAATTGTTTTTCCACCGTTACCCCAACAGCCCACTGACTCCATTACTGCGCCATCAATGGCTCAATTGGTTGGGAAAGACGCAAAACTGGCAAACCTTCGAAACCCAATTCACATCTGCCGACTCCCACAATGACACACTCCAGTGCTATCACTGGCAGGCACGTTTTGCCACGGGCAACCAGGATTTTTTTGATGACGCGCTGCATTATTGGAAAACCCATGCCACTTGGCCCAGTTCGTGCGACATCCCTTTCCGACAACTATTCGCAGCACACCGACTCACCACAACCGATCTGTGGACTGCCATGCGCCACGCACTGGCCCACAATCGACTCCGACAAGCACGCTACATCAACAGTTTTTTCCCTCCTTTCCAGGGCATCAATGAAGATCACCTAAGCCTTGCCGAAGAACGACCACAACAGTTTCTGGATGACAATCCCATCCTTGATGCCTCCACCAGACCTGCTCAACGAGAACTGTGGCTATATGCCTTACAACGTCTGGCCAACCACCATCCTGAAGATGCCATCAACATTTGGAATGACATAGCCCCACGCTTATCTGCCGAGGATCGCAACTTTGGCTGGCAACAACTAGCATTGCAAAGCGCAATGAACCTTGATCCGAAAGCTTTCGAATGGTTTCAGCAAGCCTCTTCCCCCACTGGCAACGACGAATGGATCACCTGGAAAATTCGTAGCGCTCTACGTCAACAAGAATGGGCAAGCGTACTAGATGGAGTTGCACAACTGTCACCTTCCGAATCCCGAAAGCCAGTCTGGCTCTACTGGAAATCACAGGCACTAATCGCCGAACAACGCCCCCAAGAAGCCGCCATCCTACTGGACCGGTTGGTCGATGACCCCTCGTATTATGGTTTACTGAGCCGTGAAGAACGACATCTTCCGCTGACTCTCCCCTTACCCGACAAACAACCTGATGGCAACCCGCAAAAATACCTAACAACTCTTCTGGAGCGACCCTTGCGTCTCTACCAGTTAGGACTGATTCCTGAAGCACAACGGGAATGGAAGTTCATCGAACCCAATCTCACCGCCGTTCAACACTGGCAGGCCGCACAACTGGCGTATCACTTGAACTGGTATGACCGTAGCATCCACAGCGCAGAACATGCGACCGGACTCATGGATGCCACGCTACTTTTCCCAACCCCTTATGAAGCCTCTGTTAACTATTCAGCCCATCTTTTCAATCTGGACAGCAGTTGGCTCTATGCCATCATCCGCCAAGAAAGCCGTTTCTTTGCTGAAGCCAAATCACAGACTGGAGCCCAAGGTCTGACACAACTCATGCCAGCCACCGCACGTTGGGCAGCAAAACGCCTACATCTCACCCCACTTCATCATGAAGATATCACTCAACCAGACACCAACATCCTTCTCGGAAGTTATTACTTCAGTCACCTGCAACAATTGCTCGGCAATCCCATACTAGCCACCATCGGCTATAACGCCGGTCCGCTGCGTGCACAACGCTGGGCAACTCAACCCTTCCCTGATGCGCGTATCTTTATCGAAAATATCCCCTTCGACGAAACCCGAGATTATGTCGAACAGGTCAGTTACAATCAAGTCATGTATCAAAAACGCCTTCACCCGGAATCCTCCCCCCATCTTTATGATTTACTGAATTCCCTTTCCCTACCACACCCATGAAAATCTTCCAGGTCGGCGGTTCATTGCGCGATGAAATGCTGGGGCTTCCTGTCAATGACCGGGACTGGGTAGTGGTTGGCAGCACACCACAAGAAATGATAAAGCTGGGGTATCGCCCCATCGGCAAGGATTTTCCCGTATTCCTTCACCCCCAAACCCACGAAGAATACGCTCTGGCCCGGACTGAGCGCAAAACCTCCCCGGGCTACCACGGTTTTACTTTTCATGCCGACCCTTCAATTACCCTGGAACAGGATCTGCAACGCCGTGACCTGACCATCAACGCCATGGCTCGCGCCGATGACGGCTCACTGATCGACCCTTATCATGGTCAACAGGATCTACAGCAACGCTGGCTACGCCACGTCAGTCCAGCGTTCAATGAGGATCCTGTACGCCTGCTACGCATTGCCCGGTTTCATGCCAAACTCGCCCCTTTCCAGTTTCGCATCGCCCCAGAAACACAACAACGACTGAAACAAATGGTTCTGCATGGAGAAATCGATGCACTCGTCCCTGAGCGAGTACAGCAAGAACTAGACAAAGGACTGAGTACATCAGCGCCCAGTTTAATGTTTCAACACCTACTCGACTGGGGGGCGTTGCACAAACTATTTCCCAATCTGCCGTTGAATCACTTCTCATTGTCCTTGAAAGCCCTGGATATCAGTAGCCAGTCCTCACTTCCTCTCGCACAGCGTTGGGTGGCTTGGCTTGCCACACTATTGCTCGATGATCCGCCCGATCAACGCCACTCCCGGCTCGTTCCATGGGCTACTCGCTATCACTGGAGTCGCGACCAATACCGCCTGATCACACTGGCCTGTGAACTGGGCCCTATCATTCGTCAGCAAGACCCAGGCACCCCAGAAACCTGGCTCACTATTCTGGATCAATATGACGCCTGGCGCCGCCCCGAACGCTTCCTTGAAGCCCTGGATTTGCAAGAGTGCCTGAGTCTCATCCACCACGATAACCAACCCGACCTCAAAATGCGTGGGAAGAGTGCCCTCGCCCGTTGTCAAGCCATCGACCGCGCCACCATCGCCCGCACCACTCCCAATCCTGCCGATATCCCCAAACGATTGTGGGAACAACGCCTGCAAGCCCTGAAATCCAATTAACCCGCCACCATCAATAAAGGATAATCATGAAAAAACCATCCGCATTAGATGTTGCTCACTATTTCAAAGATCATGTCAACTGACCTTCTTAACCTTGCCATCAAAGGAGTGCAGCGGGTTCTCTTACATTTAACATCCCAACTCCAACTCTGCTTGCCCATTATTGTCACCCGTTCCCAACACCAGAACCTTGAACAACTCCCCCATTTCAGCCGGGCTCAGTAGCGTTTGGACAGCACTCAGTGCGGTATAGTCAGGATTTTCCACAGATCGAGAGATTTCCAATTGCTGGATAATCCCCTCGTCAATCAGCCATCGTGCCTGATTCTGCCAGGACTTCACCTTGAGCCCATGGTGACGAGCCACCCGGGCTAGCCTCGTAAAATCCACGTGTGCGGTAATATCCTGTAAACCCGGATACAAAAAAACATCTCCATGAGCATGGTGACGGTAATGACACATCAGAGTTCCGTTACTGCGTTGGGGGTGGTAATACTCTCGGGATGGAAAACCATAGTCGATCAAAATTGCGCAGCCCATCGTCAGCGATGCTGCCAACGTTGCCATCCACCCCTCTGCCAAAGGACACACTTCTGTTTCATAGGGATCCGGGAAATCTTTCATGTCGGGCAAACCATCTGTCAAGGAAATATTCTCCAGCGGCCGGTAATCCCATTGCCAACCCTGCATACCTTGGCTAACTCCCCCC
Organism: Pseudomonadota bacterium; assembly: GCA_021798835.1. Classification (GTDB taxonomy): domain Bacteria; phylum Pseudomonadota; class Gammaproteobacteria; order Burkholderiales; family Ferrovaceae; genus Ferrovum. The sequence continues at coordinate 293,677 of JAJZBQ010000002.1, forward strand.
TGAAACCATTGCCCTCCCGTGTGACGTAACCGATGAAATGGCAAGGCATCCAGTACCTCATTGGCCAAAATAACCCCTCGTACATCATCCGGCCAGCAATCACGCCATTGAACTCGCCGCCTCAAGTCTTCCGGCAATGCCGCGAGCGTTTGTTGCTGGCGCTGACGAAGATCGGGACTAACCTCCAGGATAAGATAATGCTGCGGCGGAGTTTCCAGAGCCAACAATAGGTCACGAGCCAATTTCCCCGAACCAGCCCCCAACTCCAGAATCGTGGTCTTCTCTCCCTCGCCCAGTTCACGCAATATCCTCCCTACCGGATTTGCCAGAGTACGAGCAAATATGGGTGTCATTTCCGGTGCGGTGATAAAGTCTCCTGCAGCCCCAAACTTGATTGACCCTGCCGCGTAATAACCCAGCCCTGGAGCATAAAGCAACAGTTCCATGAAACGAGCAAAATCAAGCCACCCCCCCGCATTCGCCATTGCCTCGCAAACATGCTCAGCCAACTGACGACTGTGCACCTGTGCGCGTTCGTCTGGTAGCAGTCCTGCCATTTCGTACCACAATCCGGTATCAACCACAATGCTGAATCCTCTGTTTCTTGCAATAAGACAGTCTAGTGTACCTCGTGTATGATGGTTCGGTTTCCGTTCCCATCAAACCATGCACGCTTCTCCTTCTCGATCAGCAACCTTTATCCGCCTCCAGGAGCATCTTCGAAACGCCATGGGCAAAGCCATTGGCGATTACGGCATGATTGCCGAAGGAGATACCGTGATGGTCTGCCTGAGTGGCGGAAAAGATTCCTATTCCTTGCTGACCCTGTTACTTGATCTTCAACGCCGCGCGCCTCTTTCATTTCGTCTGATTGCTGTCAATCTTGATCAGAAACAACCAGGATTCCCCACGGACGTCCTGCCCTCCTATCTGAACCGGTTGGGAATTGAGTACCGAATCATAGAGGCCGACACCTATAGTATCGTCAAAGAAAAAGTACCGGCCGGAAAAACCACCTGTTCTCTTTGTTCTCGTTTGCGACGCGGCGTGCTATATCGCACAGCCAAAGTATTAGGTGCCAACAAGATCGCTTTGGGCCACCACCGTAATGATATGGTAGAAACTTTCTTTCTTAACCTGTTTCACGGTGGTCGACTTAAGGGGATGCCCCCAAAATTGGTGACTGACGATGGCCATCACATTGTCATTCGCCCTTTGGCTTACTGCCGAGAAGAAGACATTGCTCGCTACGCACGTGCCATGGAATTTCCTATCATTCCCTGTAATCTTTGCGGCTCTCAGGAAAATCTCCAGCGACAGGCCATCAAACAATGGCTACATGCCGAAGAAAAAGCCCACCCAGGACGACTGGACAATATTTTTCTGGGAATGCAGCGAATCACCCCTTCTCATCTGGCCGATGGAACACTATTCAATTTCCGTGATCTCATGCCCAGCCATCGTCCAGAACCTCAGGGGGACATGCTCTTCGACCCCGATCTGGAACAAGGGGCACTGCGCCTGACTCATCAGAATGAGCGGCACATTCACTTCGCCCGCCCACAAAATTTTGATAGAATGAAGGATTTACTCGACTCTGCCACGCCCGAGACAAAAGGAAACGTTCCATGACTATCCAGCATCTCCCCCCCAAGAAAATCACATCGTTTTATCCACCGCAACGCACTCTGATGGGACCCGGCCCTTCCGAGATCGCCCCGCGCGTGCTGGCCGCCATGTCGCTGCCATGTATCGGGTACCTCGATCCGGTTTTCGTGGATATGATGGATGAATTAAAAATGCTGTTGCGTTATGCCTTTCAGACCGACAATGCCCTGACTTTCCCAGCCTCGGGACCTGGTTCGGTCGGCATGGAAATGTGTTTCGTCAACATGGTGGATCCAGGAGACAAGGTCATCATCTGCCGCAACGGGGTCTTTGGCGGACGCATGATCGAGAATGTCCTCCGTTGTGGAGGCATCCCGGTCATCATAGAAGATACCTGGGGAGAACCCGTCGATCCCCAAAAACTGGAAGATACATTAAAACAGCATCCTGATACCAAAGTTGTAGCTTTTGTTCATGCTGAAACCTCCACAGGCTGCATGTCCGATGCTAAAACTCTGGTTGAAATTGCCCATCGTCATGGTGCTCTCACCATCGTCGATGCCGTTACCCAACTGGGTGGTGCCCCACTGTTTGTGGACGAATGGAATATCGATGCCATATATTCAGGAAGTCAGAAATGCCTGTCCTGCACTCCAGGCCTCTCGCCAGTATCTTTCAGCCAGCGTATTATCGACCGCATCAAATCTCGTCAGAAACCCAGCCAGAGTTGGTTCATGGATCTCGATCTGGTATTGGGATACTGGGGAACAACCAGCCGTACCTACCACCACACCGCCCCGATCAATGGACTATTCGCTCTGCATGAATCACTGGTACTTTTACGTGAGGAAGGGCTGGAGAATGCCTGGGCACGCCACACCCGCCATTACTTGGCCCTGAAGGCCGGCCTGGAGGCCATGGGCCTCAGTTATTTGGTCAAAGAAGAATATCGCCTGCCACAACTCAATGCCGTTCGCGTACCGGACGGCGTCGATGAAGCCCGCGTACGTAAAACTCTGCTTACTGAATTCAACCTGGAAATCGGCGCAGGTCTCGGACCATTGGCCGGCAAGATATGGCGTTTTGGTCTGATGGGTTATTCCGCCAAATCGGAAAATGTCATGTTGTGTCTATCGGCACTCGGTTCAGTATTGATGGATATGGGCTATCCTATCAAAGTGGGCATTGCTGAAGCAGCGGCCCACCAGGCCTATGCGGAACAACACGCCCAGGCAGCCAAGAATATCAAACAAGTCTCCTGACTTCGCATGAAACTGAGCGGTGACATCTGAACGATGTCACCGTATCGTGTCAATTCCCCATCGCTTCTTCGTGAAGATGCAAGCGCTCCCAGATCACCGACGTGAGGCCCGCATTGTTCATGGTATAAAAATGCAAACCGGGCGCGCCGCCATCCAGCAGTCGCTGACACAGATGCGTCACCACGTCCAGTCCAAAGGCTTTTATGGAAGCGCTATCATCGCCATACCCCTGCATCTTGAGTCGAATCCAACGTGGAATTTCGGCACCACATGCCTCAGAAAACCGACTTAGTTGGGAAAAATTGGCGATTGGCATAATCCCCGGCACAATGGGGATGTTAACCCCAGCAGCATCACAATCCTCACAAAAACTGAAGTAAGCATCCGGGTTATAAAAATACTGCGTAATGGCCGAATTCGCCCCTGCCTCAACTTTTTCTTTGAAATGGCGCACCCCTTCCTGAGACGAACGAGCCTGTGGATGAATTTCTGGATACGCCGCAACTTCAATAAAAAAATGATCTCCGGTTTCTTCACGCACAAATCTCACCAAGTCACTGGCATAACGAAACTCCCCCACACCCACCATCCCTGAGGGTAAATCGCCACGTAATGCCACCAGATGACGAATTCCATGTCTGCGGTAGAGCGCTAAAACTTGGCGCAAACTATCACGTGTCGCACCAATACACGAGAGATGAGGCGCAGCTCGATTACCTTTTTTTTGGATGGCTATGACGGTTTCCAGCGTCCGATCCTGCGTGGTTCCACCCGCACCATACGTCACCGAAAAAAAAGCTGGTTTTAATTGCGCCAACTGACGCTGGGTATGCTCAAGTTTTTCCACGCCCTCAGTTGTCTTGGGGGGGAAAAACTCGAAGCTGAATACCCGTTGGGGCAGCGAAGATTCCATGATGTCTCAATAGCGATAATGGTCAGGCTTGAATGGCCCATTGACCGCCAAGTTGAGATAATCCGCCTGTTTCTCAGTCAGAATTGTCAAATGGGCCCCAATACGTTTCAGGTGCAGACGGGCCACCTTTTCATCCAGTGTCTTAGGCAAAACATAAACCCCCACTTCATATTTTCCCGGAGAGCCCCATAGTTCAATCTGCGCCATTACCTGGTTGGTAAAGGAAGCCGACATAACAAAACTTGGATGACCCGTTGCACATCCCAGATTGACCAGTCGTCCCTCTGCCAATACGATCAATCGCTTGCCATCCGGAAAAATGACATGATCCACCTGTGGCTTGATATTGTCCCAACGATATTGACGCAAAGAAGCGATATCGATTTCCGAATCAAAATGCCCAATATTGCACACGATGGCATCATTCTTCATCACCTGCATATGCGCATGGGTAATGACATCCACATTCCCTGTCGCCGTAACAAAGATGTCCCCCCTGATGGCTGCTTCATCCATATCGATCACACGATACCCTTCCATGGCTGCCTGCAATGCACAGATTGGATCAATTTCGGTAATCCACACCGTAGCACCCAAGCCACGAAAAGCCTGCGCACACCCCTTGCCGACGTCCCCATAACCAGCCACCACCGCCACCTTTCCAGCAATCATCACGTCCGTGGCACGCTTTATCCCATCCATCAGTGACTCACGACAACCGTACAAATTATCAAACTTGGACTTGGTTACCGAATCATTGACATTAAAGGCAGGACACTTCAACTCTCCCCGCTTCATCATTTCATTGAGGCGATGCACCCCGGTCGTCGTCTCTTCAGAAATTCCACGAATCCCTTCGAGCAAATGCGGATATTTATCGTGCAGCACCAACGTCAAATCTCCACCATCATCAAGAACCATATTGGGCACCCAGCCTTCTGGACCAAAAATAGTTTGCTCGATACACCACCAAAACTCTTCTTCAGTTTCCCCCTTCCAGGCAAAAACTGGAATACCAGCGGCAGCAACAGCTGCTGCTGCCTGATCCTGAGTCGAAAAAATATTGCAGGAACTCCAACGCACTTCAGCACCCAGGGCCACCAAAGTTTCCATGAGCACTGCCGTCTGAATAGTCATGTGCAGACATCCAGCAATACGCGCTCCTTTGAGCGGCAAACTTTCAGCATATTCTTCCCGCAACGCCATCAATCCAGGCATTTCATTTTCTGCAATATTGATTTCCTTACGTCCCCAAGCAGCCAATGACATACTGGCCACCTTGAAATCACCACCCGAATGATTAACGATCACGCTCATTGTATTGATCCTTTTATAACACTTTTATTCTTCAAACATCTGCCTGTAAAGCCGTCACACGGTCACGCATCTCCCAAGAGAACTCTGGCTCTTCACGACCAAAATGACCATATGCGGCTGTCTTGCTATAAATTGGACGCAGTAGATCCAAAGTTTGAATGATACCCTTGGGTCGTAGATCAAAATGCTGTTGCACCAGTGCTGCCAATTTTTCATCTGCAACTTTTCCAGTCCCAAACGTATTGACCATCAGGCTGACAGGTCGTGCGACACCAATAGCGTAGGCCACCTGGACTTCACAACGACTAGCCAAACCAGCCGCCACGATGTTTTTTGCCACGTGACGCATGGCATAAGCGGCAGAGCGATCCACTTTGGAAGGATCTTTTCCAGAAAAAGCTCCGCCACCATGACGCGCTGCTCCTCCATAAGTGTCCACAATAATTTTCCGCCCCGTCAAACCACAATCTCCCATCGGTCCCCCGATCACAAATCGTCCAGTAGGGTTAATCAAATACCGCGTATTTGATCCCAGCAAATGCGCAGGCAATACCGGTTTGATAATCTCTTCGATGACCGCTTCGGTCAATTGCTGATGCGAAACTTCTGGATGATGCTGGGTGGACAACACCACTGTTTCAATGTGCTGCGGTTTTCCATCAATATAGTGAACACTCACTTGCGATTTTGCGTCCGGCCTTAAAAAGGGCAAGCGACCATCTTTGCGCAACTCTGCCTGCCGTTGCACCAACCGATGGGCTAGGTGAATGGGCAAAGGCATGAGCGTATCCGTTTCATCACAGGCATAGCCAAACATCAACCCCTGATCCCCGGCCCCCTGATCCAGATCAAGCCCACTCCCCTCATCAACGCCCTGGGCAATGTCGGGACTCTGACGATTGAGTGCCGTCATCACCGCGCACGTCTGATAGTCAAAACCAATGTCCGAACTGTTGTACCCTATGCGCCGCACCACATCCCGGGCGACATCAATGTAGTTGATCTGCGCCTTGGTGGTAATTTCCCCAGAGATCACAATCAATCCCGTACTGGTCAACGTCTCACACGCCACCCTGGCTTGAGGATCCTGCGTTAGAATAGCATCCAGAACACCGTCGGAAATCTGATCCGCCACCTTGTCTGGATGCCCTTCAGATACCGACTCCGAAGAGAAAATATAATCGTTCATGGCAACCCTGCCCTTTATCAAAAAGAAATTTGAATGCTTCCGCAATTGGCGATTGTACCAGCATTCTTTTTAGCACCATGATGCGGCTGATTTTTTTCCCATTGTGGTTGCTTCACTGGCTACCCATGTCTTCGCTGAAAATGCCCGGACGTCTGTTGGGTTGGCTGGTTTTCCTGATCGCCCGGGAACGCCGCCATGTCACACTGACCAATCTGCGACTCTGTTTCCCTGAATGGCAAGCAGCACAATGCCAGCATGTTGCCTTACGTCACTTTCAAGGATTCATGACCAGCATCCTGACTCTAGGTATCACCTGGTTTGCCACCGAACGTCGCATGCGCTCGCTGGTACATTACCATGGCCTGGAACACATACAACAAGCCAGAAAAAGCGGTCCAGTGATTCTGTTCACGCCACATTTCCTCGGCGTGGATACCATTGGACCTTTTCTAACGCTGGACTTTGATGTAATCACTATCAATTCCCGTATCAAGAACCCAGCCCTGGATCAAATCATCCGCAATTATCGCTTGCGTTGGGGGAAAGGTCTCATTTTTTCCCGTCAGGATAGCCTACGTCAGGTTCTACGTGCTTTGAAACCGGGTTGGTTGCTGTACTACCTACCCGATCAGGACTTCGGCCCACGGGACTCACTGTTCGTGGACTTCTTCCATGTGAAGGCAGCAACCGTTCCAGCACTCGGACGCATGGCACGCATGGCCAAAGCCTCAGTAGTTCCCTGTGTGGTTGCCGTCAACTATGAAACGGGACGATTTGACGTTACCTTTCACCGCGCCTGGAGCGACTACCCCAGCGGCGATGACGAAAGAGACACCCGCCACATGAATCGTTTTATCGAAGAGCAGATACGCCTACAACCTGCCCACTACCTGTGGTCACACAAACGCTTTAAGACACGCCCCCCAGGAGAGGCTTCCGTCTACTGAGAAATATTGCTTCAATTCACCCCTCGCTTTTGATCCGACCCCATCTCCTATTCCCCTCGCAAGGATTCTGGTCACCCACTTCAAAATGGCGTAGCATCTCAGTTTTATCAATCATGATCATCGAATGACTGCGTTAACCTTTACAAAAATGCAGGGTCTGGGCAATGATTTCATCATGCTGGAAGGTGTACGTGCCCCTTTGCAATTATCTAATCTACAACTGCGTTGGTTGGCTGATCGTCATTTTGGGATCGGTTGTGACCAGATACTCTGGGTTGAACCACCGCATTCCTCTTTGAATGACTTTCGCTACCGTATTTTCAATCAGGATGGCGGGGAAGTGGCCAATTGTGGCAATGGTGTCCGCTGCTTTACCAGATTCGTCATCGACCAAGGGCTGACTCACAAACGACGGTTGCGTGTAGAAACGCAAAGTGGCATCCTTGAACCCGAATTACTCGACGCAGGTCAGGTGCGCGTCAACATGGGGAGTCCCATTTTTGATGCAGATCACATTCCTTTCCACGCCACCCACAATGGCTTAGTTCACTCTTTGATGATCGGCGACCAACAACGCAGCATCGCCGTGTTATCCATGGGCAACCCCCATGCAGTACAACTCGTTAGCGATGTAGAACAAGCCCCAGTTGGCACCGAGGGTCCTTTGCTGGAAGCGCATCCTGATTTTCCTGAACGAGTCAACGCCGGTTTCATGGAAGTCGTGGATCGTGACCATATTCGCCTGCGCGTATTCGAACGCGGGGCAGGCGAAACCTTGGCCTGCGGCACCGGAGCCTGTGCTGCCGTCGTCGTTGGACAGATTTTGCAGTTGCTAAATCACACCGTTACCGTCCAAACCCGAGGGGGCCAACTGGTCATTGAATGGTTTGGTGATAACCAACCTGTCTGGATGACCGGACCCGCTGTCACTGTCTTCAGTGGCACCATCGTAGTACCCACCACTGAGGAACTTTGTCATGCTGGACGCTGAAATTGTTGCTTCCTGGCTCAAGGATAACCCTGAATTCTTCCTGCTCCATGGAGCCATACTCAATGACGTTCAAATACCCCACCCTCATGGCACCCACACGGTTTCTCTCAGCGAAAGGCAGTTACTGACCCTGCGTGATAAAAACCGCACACTGGAACAACGTTTATCCGAACTCATCGGTTATGCCGAAACCAATGACAGTATCAGCAGTAAGGTACATCAATTGGCAGTACGCCTACTGAGCCAGCGCCATCTCAGCGGCATACTGGATACCATTGAACATCAGATTCGTCACAACTTTGGGGTCCCTTATCTCGCCTTGCGCCTGTGGAATTTCAAATCGCACCTACAAGACCATCCAGCCTTTGAACCGGTAGCCAAGTTACAACAGGAAGCCATTGCTCACATTGAAACACCACGCTGTGGTCACCACACTCCCGTGCAATGTGATCATTGGTTTGGCAAGTTGGCGACAGAGCTCAAATCTTTTGCCCTGCTCCCCCTGCGTGACAGTGAAACTTTTGGCGCACTGTTGCTGGCATCTCCAGACGAAAACCGTTTTTATCCGGACATGGGAATTTTCTATCTGCAACGCATTGCCGAACTCATCAGTACTGCCCTGCGCAACCATGAAGGCAACTGAATCCACAGAAGTTGCCCCGGAAAAAGCCTGGCTTGACCAACTGCGCTTCGAACGACGGTTATCGGAACATACCTTGACTGGGTATACCAGAGACTTGGAGGCATTGAAACAATGCAACCAACCACCAACTCCATTGCGTAAAATCAACCCTACTCAAATTCGCCGCTGGATCGGCCGCCTACATGGTCAAGGTTTATCTGGGCGCAGCCTGGCACGCACATTATCTGCTTGGCGCGGTTTCTTTGACTATCTTATTCAGGTCCATCATTTTTCCATCAATCCCTGCCGGGGGGTTCGACCACCAAAATCGCCACACCGCCTCCCTCACGCTCTCTCTCCCGACCAAGCCAGTCATATGATGGAATCTCTCGGATCGCGCCCCATTGACCAACGCGATCATGCCATGATGGAACTGTTCTACTCCTCTGGTCTGCGTCTCTCAGAATTGATTCATCTGCGTTGGGGCGACTTACACCGTGAAGAAAGTTTGGTCAGGGTCAGTGGCAAAGGCCATAAAATTCGTGAAATCCCCGTTGGAACCCAAGCATGGCTGGCTCTGGATCAATGGCGCCGACTTTACCCAACACTTCCACTAACCCATGAATCTCCGGTATTTCCCGGCCCCAACGGGCGCCCACTCAGCGCACGTGCCGTACAAAGCCGAGTTAAACTGCGTGCCAAACAACTCGGTATGGAAGACCGGGTACACCCCCATGTCTTACGCCACTCCTTTGCTTCACACCTGCTGCAATCCAGCCATGATCTCCGCGCCGTTCAGGAAATGCTGGGACATACCCATCTCACCTCCACCCAGGTCTACACCCATCTCGATTTCCAACACTTGGCTGCCGTCTACGATCAAACCCATCCACGGGCTAAACGCAACAACAACTCGTAATCAAATCCATTCCCGAGCCACACACAACTCAAGCGGGATAAAGTGCGCCCAATAATACCGGATGACGCGCACCAGTCACCTGAGGAAGGTTTCCTGGCTTTCGGTTTACCTGCGCCCAAGCCAACCAGGCAAACGCAGCAGCCTCGACCTGCTGAACCGGCAAACCCAATATCTCCGTGGTCGCCACTGAAACTCTCGGTAGACTATCGACCAGGCGTTGCAACAAAAAAGTATTCCGCGCTCCCCCTCCGCAAACATACAATTCCACCTTCGACTTCCCACAGACTTCCGATTGAATGGCCTGAGTCACCGACCATACTGTCAATTCCAATAATGTACGTTGTACATCCTGTGCCTGTGCACCAGATAAGTCGGAACATTGCTCAGCCAACCATTCCAGATTAAAGTCTTCACGCCCAGTACTCTTGGGCGGTAAATTTTCGAAAAAAGAGTGACGCATCAAGCGTTCCAACCAATCTGTCTTGAGTTGCCCTTGCTTGGCCCAACGCCCATCAGCATCATACGTCTCACCTCGATGACGTTGAATCCAGGCATCCATCAAAATATTAGCCGGACCCGTGTCATAGCCACGTGTTGCTTCACCTGGAAACAAACACGTTAAATTGGCAATCCCCCCCAAATTAAGCACGATACGTGGTACCACAGGATCCCGAAAAAATGCCTCATGAAAAGCCGGGACCAGCGGAGCTCCTTGCCCACCCGCTGCCAAGTCACGAGAACGAAAGTCGGTTACCACATCAATCCCCGTCAATTCGGCGAGTAGAGCTCCGTTAACCAACTGGACACTGAACCCCTGCTCAGGACGGTGACGGACAGTCTGTCCATGACACCCCAATGCTCGAATATCAGCCGGATCAATATTGATGCATGTCAACAAATGCTCAACCGTTGCCGCATAATCGCGCGAGAGCGATATTGAGACCCGAGCCGCGCGCTCCAGTTCGTCGGGCCCGCTAACACATAAAGCCAGTAAATCCGTTTGCAACTCAGGGAGAAAAGGATGATAGCGATGAGCCAGTACGCGAAACTCACCACCCACAAAAAACTCAACCAAAACCCCATCCACCCCATCCAAACTGGTACCAGACATCAGCCCCAGATACAGGGAACGTGTTGACTTACTCGAATCGGGCTTGGGCACTACCGCGCACAACATCCAGTTGTCTAATCAAGGGAGCCGTCGCAGACTGGAACTGGGCTCGATTGTGCGCATTGACATTGGCGCTAGCATAGCGCGGAACCTCAGGACCAAGCGGGTCGTGCTGAACTCCATTTATTTTGAATTCATAATGCAGATGGGGCCCTGTTGCCCAGCCCGTCATGCCAACAAATCCAATCAGATCGCCTTGATGAATTTTTGATCCGGTATGAATGCCATTAGCAAAAGCCGATAGGTGACCATACACAGTATCAATTCCATTTCCATGGTGCAATTCAATCATGTTTCCATAACCATTGCGCCATCCCGCATAAGCCACCGTAGCATTAGCCACCGAAACAACTGGAGTTCCCTTTGGAGCCGCCAGATCAATTCCCTTATGGGCACGCCACTGCTTCAGGATGGGATGAAAACGTGCAGCCGAAAACCCCGAAGTGATCCGAGTAAATTCAATGGGAGAACGAAGAAATGAGGCTTTAGATCCCTTCCCATCCGGCGTGTAATAATCCCCACCATCGGAATTCTCGAAATAAACGCGCCGCACCACACGCCCTTTATTGACAAACTCGGCCGCCAATACACGACCAGGGATCAATTGGTCAAAATCATTCTGATTGGCTTCATAAACCACTGAAAAAGTGTCACCTGAACGCAAATCATTATGAAAATCTATATCGGTGGAAAACAGATGGGTCAATTGACGTGTTACGGAGTCTGGTATTCCAGCCCCATCTGCCGCCGCAAATAGAGAGCTTTGAATAGTCCCGCTGGCCTGTACCACACGCTTCAATGCCCCATTTTGCTCCACCCCTGCACTAAACCCCTGTCCGGTCCGAGTCACCACTAAAGTGCTGGTTTCCCCCTCAGGAAAACGCAAAGTCAACAATTTCCCCTGGGCATCGTGTTCTACACGCAGTGGACGTCCTGGAGCCATGTGCTGGTAGATAACGCGCGCCTTGGGATCCGAACCAATAAAATCAAGTGCCGAGGTATCATCCACCCCTGCACGAAACAACAAAGCGGCCAGCGTGTCGCCAGCGCGAATCTGAACCTGTTGCACATAGTTTCCGGGAGTTGGGGTAGGGCCATCCATAACACCGCCGAGTTCCTCCACCACCGAGACAGCGGGAGTGGTTCGCACCGAGGTGCCCGGTGTTATGCCAAAAGCGGTAGCCATCCCAAATCCCAACATCAAAACTGTCGCCACCTTGCCACTAAAACTGGCATCGGATGCATCAATGGGCTTGTTTTGGGTTAGAATCCAGCGCTTAAATACGGCTATGCGTTGTCTGAAAGATAAGTTCATGCGCGCCAGTCTAACAGAAACCTTTTCCTGACACAAACCCGGATGACTGAAAAAAACCCAAAATTCTCAATGCAACTCGACGCATGGACTGAAATTGCCCGAGGGACTGATGAAATCCTCCCGGAAGCCGAATTCCGAGAACGTCTGGGCGAAAATCGTCCCTTGCGCATCAAAGCGGGCTTCGACCCCACAGCCCCCGATTTGCATCTTGGTCATACCGTATTGTTGAACAAACTAAAAACCCTTCAAGATCTGGGACATGACATCATTTTTCTGATCGGGGATTTCACTGCGCTAATCGGAGACCCGACCGGACGCAACCATACTCGCCCTCCGCTAACTCGCGAGCAAGTACAGGCCAATGCCGCCACTTATCAATCCCAGGTTTTCCGCATTCTTGATCCTGCACGTACGACGCTGGCCTATAACAGCACCTGGATGGATTCTTTGGGAAGCACAGGCCTGATTCGCCTGGCTGCCAGTCACACCGTCGCACGTATGCTGGAACGAGATGATTTTGCCAAGCGCTTCCGGGCAGAACAGCCCATCGCCATTCACGAATTTCTCTACCCATTGGTTCAGGGTTACGACTCTGTGGCTCTCAAAGCCGATCTCGAAATCGGTGGAACCGACCAGAAATTTAACCTGCTCATGGGCAGAGAACTGCAAAAGCAACATGGCCAGCGTCCACAATCTATCCTGACGTTACCACTCCTGGAGGGCACTGATGGCATCAACAAAATGTCCAAGTCTCAGGGAAATTTCATTGCCATTGAGGATAGTCCAGATGAACAATTCGGAAAATTGATGTCCATATCCGACACGCTGATGTGGCGCTATCTGGAACTCCTGTCCTTTGAGCCCCTAAGCACCTTGAACCAATGGAAACAGGAGGTCACCCAAGGTCTCAACCCGCGAACCATCAAGGTTCGCCTGGCTCAGGAAATCATCACACGCTTCCATGATGCAGCGGCAGCAAGACAAGCGCTGGCCGATTTTGAGTCTCGCTTTCGTGATCAAACCATCCCAGACAATCTACCTCTGCTGGATATCATGGTTGGATCTGACGGCCTTCAACTCGCTCAGTTGATTCAGCGCGCCGGACTTTCCGACACCACATCGGAAGCCCGTCGTCTCATCAATAACGACGGCATTCGCATCAATGGTGAAAAAGCCACAGACCCTACCCTGCGCTTCTACAGTGGCAATGAAATGACCTTACAGGTTGGCAAGCGCAAATTTGCACGCATCCGATGCCTTTGACGCCAAGCCCCGGTATCCTGCCCGCCGTTGCCTTAGATGCCAATGGACGACGTTACGTCGATTTGCGTGCGGTACTGGCTCTGGCATTCCCGTTATTCCTCAACAGCAGCCTGCAGGTCATACTCAACCTCACTGACACGTGGTTTATCGGCCGTCTTTCCACCACAGCCATGGCGGCCATGGCGGCCTGCTACTTTCTGATTTTCATGTTTTTTTTATTGCTTGGCGGTGTTGGCATCGGAGTGCAAAGCCTGGTTGCCCAGTACTATGGTGCCAATGATTCACAGGCTGTAGGACGTAGCACGTGGAGTGGCATCTGGGCATCATTGGCTACGACCCCGCTATTTCTCTTGATCGCTCTGTCTGCCACCTTGTTACTGTCCCCCTTCGGATTGCCACCTGAAGTCCAGTCACTGGCAGAGTCATTCTGGTTCCCTCGACTTATCGGAGGACCCTTGTCCACCCTGATTTTCGCCTTCAGTTCATTCTTCAATGGCATCAGCCAACCTCGTTATACCTTCTGGATCATGATATTGGTTGCCCTGTCCAACGCGCTGTTCAACGAGTTGTTCATGTTTCACTGGCATCTGGGAATGGCTGGGGCTGCCTGGGGCAGTACGGTCGCCCAACTCATCGGTGCCTTGCTGGCTCTTTGGCTATTCCTGACCCCCGTATTTCGTCAACGCTTTCATACCGCGCGCACCTGGAGACCCGATTGGCCATCCATTCGTCAGGTCATCACATTGGGCATCCCTACTGGATTATTCCCCGCCATGGATGTCGTGGGTCTGGGACTTTTTCAACTCATGCAGGTCAAACTAGGTGCCGCAGATGGCGCAGCAACCCAGATTGTCATGATGCTCACCTCAATTTCCTATCTCCCCGCCATCGGTATTGCCTTGGCTGGCACCACTCTGGTCGGGCAATCTATCGGAGCAGGTGATCGGGAATGGGCCGTAGCCTGTGCGCGCATCATCATTCGCAGTGCTGTCATCTACATGGGAATCGTAGGGCTACTGCTCGCTCTAGCCGGTCCTTGGATCATCCCGCCATTTCTGAGCCCAGGCGATCCGCTACAACACCAGGTTGCCACACTGTGCACAACCTTGCTGTGGATCGCAGCAGGCTATCAAATCTTTGATGCCCTCAATCTGGCCAGTGCCTTTTGTCTGCGTGGGGCCGGCGATGTCCGCTTTCCCACACTACTGCTACTGAGTTGTTCCTGGGGAATTTTCCTGCCTCTATGCCATGCCCTGACTTTTCCTCCAGGACAAGGATGGATTTCATTCCTCCCCCAGTATGGCTGGGGAGCCAAGGGCGGTTGGTTAGCCGCCTTTGCCTACGCTTTCAGTCTGGGATTGGCTCTATGGTGGCGCTGGCAGTCTGGACGTTGGAAGCAACTACAACTGATTCATCACACCCAGTAAACCGAACGGGTCATCAGTGTTGACGAAACTCTCATGACCCACTTGATAGGAAAGGGGAACTCTGCTGCTCCTAGTTTTTGCGCCAACTCAGCATGACCCGCTTCATCTGTCTTCATCTGTTCAACGATAGCACGGGTGCGTTGATCTGTTTCAGGAATCATCGCCAAATGACTGGCCAAATGCCCTTCCACCTGCCGTTCCGTTTCCTTGAGAAATGCCAGGTTCCAGCGATCTCCCGCCAAACCAGCAATTACGCCAAGAGACAGCGAACCTACATACCACAGTGGATTCAGGAAACTGGTGCGCCCCCCCAGTTCCGCAATACGTGATTCACACCAAGCCAGATGATCAACCTCTTCAGATGAAGCCCCACGCAATGCGACACGATTGTCTTCGATTCGCGCTGTCAGGAACTGTCCCTGATATAACGCCTGAGCACAGATTTCACCCGTATGGTTAATACGCATCAGACGTGCTATATGCTGACGTGTTCCTGCATCCATATCTGCCTCTGGTAATCCTTGTGCCGGATTTTTTCGTATTCCCTGCGCGGGTGCAGCCAATGTCCTCAATGCCCGATCGAACTCACCCAAAAAACGATCCAGAGAACTGTGCTGACGTCCTTCCCATACTCGTTCCGCAAACCCAGCCTTAAGTACAGTACCAAGAACTGCCAGCCGTTTGTCTAATCTCATTGCATTCTCCATCCCATGGATAATCCCGTTCGATCAACATTCCCCTTCCATCAGGAGCCGCGATTGGCAGCGGCACCACGAATCAATGTACCGATACCCTCATCCGTCAATACCTCCAGAAGCACGGCATGAGGTACCCGACCATCGATGATATGCGCTGTCTTGACCCCATTTTGCACGGCATCGAGAGCACAGGCAATTTTAGGCAACATCCCCCCGCTTATGGTGCCATCCTGAATCAGCATGTGTACTTTTCCAGCATTCAATCCAGTCAATACTTCCCCATGCCGATCCAGCACTCCTGCCGTATTGGTCAACAACAATAATTTTTCCGCCTGTAAAGTTACCGCCAGTTTACCCGCCACCAAATCAGCATTGATGTTATAGGCCTCCCCTTCGTCACCCACCCCCAGCGGAGCGATCACCGGGATAAAGTTCTGATGACAAAGCAGATTGACAATCCCAGGGTCAATGCTCACCACTTCTCCAACTTGACCTATGTCGATGCCTTCTTCCGAGGTATCTGGAGTACGTAACTTCAATTTGCGCGCGCGAATAAAATTGCCATCTTTACCGGTCAACCCCACGGCATTCCCACCCGCCTTGTTGATCAGGGTCACGATATCCTGATTAACCAATCCACCCAGCACCATTTCCACTACATCCAGAGTCTCGTCATCGGTCACCCGCATACCCTGAATGAATTCACTTTGTTTGCCCACCCGTTTGAGCAACTCGCCAATCTGCGGCCCCCCACCATGGACCACCACCGGGTTCATACCCACCAACTTCAGCAACACGATGTCATGAGCAAATTTCTCTTGCAACGCCACATCTGTCATAGCATTGCCTCCATACTTAACCACAATGGTCTTTCCGTGGAAACGCTGAATATAGGGTAATGCTTCAATCAATACCAAACTTTTACGTTCGGCCGTCAACCATGAATCGTTCATAATTCGCCCCCTGTCTAGGGTGCCCATTTTACATCCAGATCAAAAATCTCTCATGCCCTTCACAGCCAACCTTACTTTGTCATAAAAACGTCATATTTACCCCCTACAATCCACCCAAGAAATTACATTTTGTTACAAGTTTCTCTTCACCCCACTTCTTTTTCGGAACAACCATGATCCCCTCTCAAAAAAGACATACTTGGCGACCACGACTCACTTTGGCAGCACTCCTGGCAACTTGTGTCATGCCCACGGCGTTTGCCGATGACGCACAAATCCAGCAAATGCAACAACAAGTCGATGAACTGGAAAAGCGTCTGCTGGAAATGAAAGCACAGATGGAAGACATGCAAAAGAAAAATAAGGAAATTGAAACAAAAAATAACGAAATATCAAATAAAAACAACGAAATTTCATCAAAGACACAGCAACTTGAAGGTAAGAGTCAGGATCTGCAAGCGCAAACCTTCGCCATCTCTGGAAAATTTAAAGCCATCCAGGATCAGTGGGATCAAATTCCCACCACCAATAAAAATCAGGGTGGCTTCATTATGGACGGGGTTACCCTAGCCTTCGGTGGATATCTGGCGGAAGAAAATGCATTACGTAGCAGTAACTTGCAGGCTGATATCAATTCACCGTTCAGCAAAATTCCTTTCAACCCAAACCCCGGCAATGTACTCCTAACCGCCCCCCAGCGCCAAGAAGCAGCATCAGGCTATTACAATCAATCCAGTTTCAATGCTACAGCCCGCCAGTCCCGATTTTCAGTCATGGCGCAGGGCAATGCTGACAAAAACACCTTGGTCACAGGTTACTATGAAATGGACTGGTTGGGTGACAGTCCCACAGCCAATGGAACCCAGAGCAATTCTTATACTGCTCGCGTCCGGCATCTATACACCAACATCGATTGGGCGGATAAAGGCCTGCACCTGCTTGCCGGCCAGAGTTGGTCACTGGCCGTCTTGAATACGCACGGAATCACGCCCCGCAACGAAGAAATCCCTCTTGTCATCGACGCAGAGTACATGCCCGGATTCGTGTGGAACCGGCAAGCACAAGTCCGTCTGGTCAAAGATTGGGACAAAAAATATTGGGCAGCGCTCTCACTTGAACAGTCACAGACATCCGGTGTTGCAGGTGCCACGCCAAACGGTGTACTGAATAACTACACCTTGCCCGCTCAAGCTGGTGGTTTGTTGACCCCCGGCAACTATTCTGTCAACAAATTTCCTGACATTATCGGCAAACTTGCCATGGAAACTGACTTAGGTCACTATGAAGTTTTCGGTATGCTGCGCAATTTTGATGGGACCTATTCCAATGCTAATGTCACGGCTGCCGGACAAAATTCATGGGCTGGTTCAGTAGGTTTCGGATCCGTTCTAAGTCTCATCCCGCACACCCTGGATTTCAAAATTAGCGGATTATATGGGAATGGTGTAGGACGTTACGGCACTTCCACCTTGAATGATGCCACCATCGGTCCCGGTGGAGAACTGACCCCCTTGCGTGGAGGTTCATTCCTGACCGGTTTTCTCCTGCATGTCCAACCCACCTTCGACATCTACGCCGATATTGGTCGGGACTGGAACAACGGATACACGTATAGTTCTGGCGGTCAACTGTACGGTTATGGAAACAATGTTCTCGCCAACCCTGGGCAATTTGTCGCCAGCGCAGCGGTTGCAGGATACACTCCCTACGACCTGAACAGTGTCACCCAGGAAACTATCGGCTTCTGGTGGGCGGTCTACAAGGGCTATTATGGGGCCGCTAAATTTGGCGCTCAGTATTCTCACACTGGTGTCAGTGCCTTCTCGGTACGGGCAAGCCAGTTTGGCGGAGCCTTCACCCCTTACACGACCGACAACATGATATTCACCAGTATACGTTTCTATCCAATGTAACGGATCCTCACGTTACCCATCAAAAGACGCTCCATGGAGCGTCTTTTTTTGCTGTTCATTAGTCACCCCCGAATAACTCCTCATCCTCCGCATCATTCTTCTCTTCAAAAGAATCCTTGGCATGTACCCAACTGAATACCACAGGCACAAAAAGTAGCGTACTCACCGTGGCAAAGGTCAGCCCACCGATAACGGCCCGCCCGAGAGGAGCATTCTGTTCTCCACCTTCCCCCAACCCCAGAGCCATAGGGGCCATCCCGATGATCATCGCCAACGCCGTCATCAGCACCGGTCTGAATCGCGCAAACCCAGCCTCAATGGCCGCCAACGTGGAATCCTGTGTCACTTTCAGACGCTCCCGAGCAAAACTGATCACCAGAATACTATTGGCCGTCGCCGTCCCCATGGTCATGATCGCCCCTGTCAAGGCCGGAACCGACACATGAGTGCGCGTAATAAACAGCATCCACACAATCCCCGCCAATGCCGCAGGCAACGCCGTGATAATCACGAAAGGATCCAGCCATGACTGAAAATTCACCACAATCAACAGGTAAATCAGAAAAATGGAGAACACCAGCCCCAACATCAAACCTGTGAATGAGGTCTCCATAACCGGAACCTGCCCCTCAAGGTGAACCGCAGCCCCCTTGGGAATACTCGACCTGGTATCATCTAGCAAGCGATGCACCTGCTCCGATACACTGGCCAGATCCGTCTTCTGTACCGCAGCCAGCAAATCAAAGCCAGGGACAATCGTGTCATGAGTGACGACAGCATCTCCACGATCACGCACAATCTTGGCCAATGCCCCCAATACTTGGGACTGATGTGTTTGCTGACTGGTCACCAAGGTATTCTCCAGGTCAGATAAGGTATCTACCCTATATTGAGGAGTTTGAACCACAATGGGATAGGAAACACGGTTTTTGGGATTCAACCAAAAGGTAGGTGCGGTCTGAAAACTGCCGGACAAGGAGTATATCAAACTGTTGGCCACATCCTCCTCGTTAAAATTCATTGTCTGCGCCAACTCCCGGTTGACGTTGACATTAAATTGAGGGTAGTTGGTCGACTGCTGAATCCGTGTATCCACAATTCCTGCCATGTGCTCCAGTCGTCCCCTCAACATTTGGGTATAGGCGTAACCTTCGTCCCAATTCGGATCACTCACCTTGATATCGATAGGCGCTGGCGACCCAAAATTAAGAATCTGGCTAACCATATCAGCGGGCAAGAAGGCAAAACTCACCCCCGGAAACTCACGCGGTAAAACGTATCGTAATTTTTCCACATAGTCCGCCGTAGGATGGTGCCCTTCCTTGAGCGATACCAGAATATCTGCATCCTGTGGCCCCACAGAACCCGTACTGACATAGGCCAGATTGATCGGAAACACGGGTAAACCGATATTGTCGACGATCACATCCAATTCCTTTTTCGGGATGACGCGACGCAAGTAACTATCAATCTGATCTGTCAGCGCTGAGGTATCTTCGACTCGCGTACCAACTTGGGCACGCACATGCATCTTGATCTGGCCACCATCTACTGCCGGAAAAAAGTCACGACCGAGATATGGCACCAAAATAAAGGAGAGCAGTACCATGCCCATGAATCCTGTACTAAACAGGCCACGATGAGTCACGGCACGTTCCAGTATGCTCGTATATTTCAATCGAATAGTTGAAAATTCTCGCTCAAACCCCGTCTGGAATCGATTAAGACAAACAATTCCTCGAAAAAACATGTTGTTCTGAACAGAGTGATTTTCTTCGCTATTTTTCACTTTCGTGCCACGCGCCTTGAGCATAAAATTGGCCATGGTGGGCACAAAGGTCTGTGAAAAGATAAACGAAGCAACCATAGAAAAAATGACTGCTTCTGCCATGGGCACGAACAGATACCTGGACACCCCCGTCAAAAAGAACATAGGGACAAAGACGATACAAATGGCCAGTGTGGACACAAACACGGGTTGAACAATCTGGCGCGCAGATTCAACAATCGAGCGCTTGACCGATTTTCCCAGTTCCATATGGTGGCTGATATTCTCGATCACCACTGTTGCCGAGTCCACCAGAATACCTACTGAGAGAGATAGTCCACCCAGCGTCATGAGGTTCAATGTCTGACCACTGAAGGCCAACGCTACCACCGCAAACAAAATACACAGAGGAATGGTCATGGCTACGATCAACGTAGAGCGCCAGTTTCCCAAAAATAACAGAATCATCAAACTGGTCAGCAGGGCAGCCGTCACCCCTTCATGCACGACTCCCGATATAGCCGCCTTGACGAAAAAGGACTGATCCGCCAATTGCTTGACTACCAACCCATTGGCGGCTCCCGCCAATACAAGGGGAATTTTATCTTTGACTCCCTGGATAATGTTAAGGGTCGAAACAGCGCCATTCTTGAGCACAGTCATCAATGAAGATTTTTGACCATTTACCTTGACGATGTTGATCTGTGGTGGAGAACCATCTCTGACGTGCGCCACATCACGCAACAGCACCATCGGTCTCGTGGCTTCATGGGATGCTCCGCTGTGAATGGCCATCTTGACCGGAATTTCATTCAACTCAAGAAAGTTTTTAGGATCATCATTGATATAGACATTGTATTCAAACTTTCCAATTTTTTCGGTTCCGGCCGGAATGATAAGATTTTGCTTACTCAGGGCAACTTCCACATCCTGCGCCGACACCCCCTTGGACTGCATCGCAATAGGATCCAGATCCACCATGATTTCTTTAACTTTTCCACCATAGGGAGCGGGCAGACCAGCTCCAGCGACCGTCGCCAGTTGAGGTCGCAAAAAATTCTGCCCGAAATCAAATAGATCAGCCTCACTGAATTTATCACCCATGAGGGCCAATTGAATAATTGGAACCGTAGCCGCGTTGTAGTTGAGAATCAGCGGAGGCGTGATTCCAAAAGGCAGCCACTTCAACACCGTTTGTGAAATAGCGGTAACCTGTGACATGGCAATACTGACATTCACGGTCGGCTGGAAGAAAATCTTCACCACTCCATAACTGGGCATGGACTGGGATTCGATGTGTTCAATATCCGTAACCGTACTGGTCAGGTAGCGTTCAAACGGAAAAACTATCCGGCCCGACATTTCCGAAGGAATCATGCCGTAGTAGGTCCAGACCACACTGACCACTGGAATGTTGATTTCCGGAAAAATATCTGCAGGAATCCTGAGCAGTGTCACAGCCCCCATGACTACCACGAGCAAAGCCATCACCACAAAACTCAGAGGCTTTTGGAGAGCAATTTTTACAATTTTATCCACAATCTCAGGCTCTCATGAACCGAAATGGAATTCGTCAATAGTAAAGCCGCACCGCTCAACTCCTTCACCAATCACTCAACCGGGTCTAAGCGTTACCACGAACCTCCGATGCTACGCACCAAATCCACAACTGATTGGTTCAGCGCAGTTCTGACGTAGATTTCTTCACGTTCCGTTCGCAATTGAATGGTCTCAGCATCGATCACATCCAGATAATTAGAAGCCCCCTCGATATAACGCTGATTGGCCAACTTAAAGGTAATCTGTGCAGCAGCAACCGCCTGTTTCTGATGCTCGTCATCAATCCCATAATTCTTGATCTCCGACAGATTATCCTCGACCTCTTTGAACGAAGTCAGCACCGTCTGCCGGTAAGTCGCTGTCAACTCACGCGTCTTTGCTGTGGCCCGATCCACTTCAGCTTGCCGGAGCCCCGCATCAAAAATGTTATAGAACGCCATGGGGCCCACCGACCAAAAACTGAAAGGGGATTGCAACAATCCGCTCGTCGCATGATTCTCATACCCCACCAGCGCTCCCAGGGAAATCGTAGGGAAAAATGCCGTTCTCGCTACCCCGATCTGCGCGTTCGCAGAAACCACGGCACGTTCGGCTGCCGCAATATCCGGGCGACGCTGCAATACTACCGATGGAATAGTAGCCGGAATCGCACCATATTGAGCCTTATATATCCATTGTGGATCTGATACCAAGGAAAAACGCGAAGGTTCTTCTCCCACCAAAACCGCGACCGCATGTTCGTACAACGCGCGTTGTCCAATAATCTTGGCTTCCTGCGCTTTGGTTTCTTCCAGAAGACTTCTCGATCGTTGAACATCCAAATCTGAATTGATTCCTACATCATGACGCTGCTGCATGAGGTCCAATTCATGCTGATAATCCTTGACAGTGTCCTCTAGCAATTTAACTTCCGCATCCAACCCACGTAACTTGACGTAACTGCTGGCCAGGAGCGCCTGCAAACTCAATTCCGCATAGGCAACCTGAGCCTGGCTGGCCTCGGCTCCCGCCTTGGCAGAGGCGATAGCGCTACGTATAGCCCCCCAGAAGTCAATTTCGTATAAAGTCCCCACTCCCCCGATCATATCTCCCTGCACCCGCGGGGTTACCGGCGAACGATACAACCGCTGAGAGGACTGTCCATTGCTGGTCACTCCCCCAATCAAATTGATCTGTGGATACAAGTAAGCGCTTTGTTCCGTCAGAAAAGCTGTGGCTTCCTGATAACGTTGCAACGCTGCCTGCAACTGGAAGTTTCCAGAGATAACCTGATTTTCCAATTTGTCCAGCGTGGCATCATGATAGTAAGTCCACCAATCCCCTTTCGACTCGGTATCAGCCGGATGCGCGTAGCGCCAGATGCCATCTTCCTTGAAACTCGTTGCTTTCCATTGGTCAGGACGGTGGTAATCCGGAATGAAGGAGCACCCCGTCAACCAACCTGCCCACAGCAGAATGGCCATTTTTTTCCAACGAAACCTGTCATTCATCGCTTGCCTCGCTCATGCCGTATTCCCTCGCCACCATTCCCTGGCTCTTGCTACTTGTTCTTGGATCCCATCACTGCAGTAACCGGCTTTTTAACCTCTACCTTCTCACCATCAAAGACATAATCACTGGGGCTGTCCACCACCCAATCTTGTTCAGTCAAGCCAGAGAGAATCTCCACTTCCTTACCGTAGTCGCTACCCACATTGATTTTGACAAGTTTGAGTTGGTTATCCTTGACCACGGCTACTCTGACTCCATCGGTACGCAATATCAAGGAACTGGAAGGAATACGAAGATACTTTCCTTTGTCTCCCGTCAGGGAGAAACTCACTTCAGCGTAATCTCCAGGGAGCAACTTGCCATCCGCATTATTGACCACAATTTCGACCAACATCGTGCCCGTTGCTTGGGTAACATACTGCGCCAACTGTGAAACAGCACCGGCGAATTGTTCTCCAGGGTGCTCTGGTACCAGGATCAAAGCCTTATCCCCTTTGCGCACATTGGGCGCATAAAATTGCGGAACCGGAACAAACACGCGCAGTGGATTCATCTGGGATACCGCAAACAACTCTTGCCCTTTACCGGCATCTATCAGTGCGCCTATATCGGTTTTACGAGCGGTGACTACCCCATCAAAAGGGGCCACCAACTTTTTGAAGGATTCGAAGGCCCCGACATTGTTCATGTCGGCCTCAGCCGCACGCACTGCCGCCTTTTGAGCTTCAAGATCCGCCACTTTCTGATCTCGCTCCTGCTTGGACACCGCATCCGTGACCACCAACCGTTGCCAGCGCGCGGCCGTAATTTCAGCCAACTTCTCATCAGCTTGCACCTTGGCCAACTTGGCTTTCGCCTGATTGTATTGCTCATCCAG
Source organism: Pseudomonadota bacterium (assembly GCA_021798835.1). Lineage (GTDB taxonomy): Bacteria > Pseudomonadota > Gammaproteobacteria > Burkholderiales > Ferrovaceae > Ferrovum. Next base: position 317,881 of record JAJZBQ010000002.1, read on the forward strand.
ATCAGGAGTATCAATCTCAGCCAGCACCTCCCCTTTCTTGACCCGATCACCAAAGTCATGGTACCAATTTTTCAGGTAACCATTAACACGAGCCAAAATCGGTGCCTCATAAAATGCTTGAATATTTCCGGGCAATGTCAGAGATGCCCCATTCAGATTACGGTAGGGATGCAAAACCTTGACCGTGGGGATCGCTTGCGTCTCAGTCCACTCACGTACTTCACGCGCATCTCGATTACGCACAAAAATTCCCCATACCGCCAAAACAATCGCCAGCACCGAAACCGTGATGATCGTCGGTTTGAGGCTTTTCTTAGGTAGGGAACGCAGTTCCTCAATGTCAAACAGATCTTCGTCTTCCATGTTATCCCTCTGTCATTACTGGCAATTTAATAATTCAAATCTCACTCGGTTGGTCAAACCGATCTTTTGCATGTACCCAACTGAATACCACCGGAACAAACAGCAATGTGGTAACCGTGGCAAAGGTCAGCCCACCGATAACGGCCCGCCCGAGAGGAGCATTCTGTTCTCCACCTTCCCCCAACCCCAGAGCCATAGGGGCCATCCCGATGATCATCGCCAACGCCGTCATCAGCACCGGTCTGAATCGCGCAAACCCAGCCTCAATGGCCGCCAACGTGGAATCCTGTGTCACTTTCAGACGCTCCCGAGCAAAACTGATCACCAGAATACTATTGGCCGTCGCCGTCCCCATGGTCATGATCGCCCCTGTCAAGGCCGGAACCGACACATGAGTGCGCGTAATAAACAGCATCCACACAATCCCCGCCAATGCCGCAGGCAACGCCGTGATAATCACGAAAGGATCCAGCCATGACTGAAAATTCACCACAATCAACAGGTAAATCAGAAGAATGGAAAAGAACAACCCCAGCAATAAGCCAGTAAAGGAAGACTCCATGATAGGAACCTGGCCTTGTAAGCGTACCGTTGCCCCCTTGGGGATACTACTCTTATTACTGTTAAGCATCTGGTGAACCTGAGACGACACACTCCCCAAATCCACATTCTGAACCGTAGCCAGCAAATCAAAACTGGGAGTGATCGTGGAATGCGTCACCACAGCATCACCACGCGAACGAACCACACTCGCAATAGCTCCCAATACCTGGGTTTTATGCGTACTTGAACTGCTGACCAACGTGTTCTCCAAGTCTGACAACGTGTCTACGCGGTATTGTGGTGTTTGGACCACGATGGGATAGGAAACGCGATTATTTGGATTGAGCCAGAAAGTGGGAGCCACCTGAAAACTCCCCGATAGCGTGCTCAGCAGGCTATTGGTCACATCCCTTTCCGTAAAGCCCAATGATTTAGCCATCTCACGATGAACATCAACATCGTATTGTGGATAGTTATCAGACTGTTGTACCCGAACATCGGCAATTCCTGGAACATGTTCCAGTTTTCCGCGCAGCATCTGGATGTACGCGTACGATTCATCCCAATTATTACCACTCACCTGAATATCGATCGGAGCCGGAGACCCAAAGTTAAGTATCTGACCAACCATATCAGCAGGCAGAAAAGCAAAACTTACCCCAGGAAATTCACGTGGCAAATCGCGACGCAGACGCTCCACATACCGTGCTGTAGGTCCGTGATCTTCCTTCATGGATATCAGGATGTCTGCATCCTGAGGGCCAATAGTCCCTGTATTAACATACGCCAGATTGATCGGAGAAGTCGGTAGGCCAATATTGTCCACCACCGTTTCCAATTCGTTAGCCGGAATAATCTTGCGGATATAACTATCAATCTGGTCTGTCAAGGAGGAAGTGCTCTCTACCCGAGTCCCTACTTGTGCTCTGATGTGAATCTTGATCTGTCCACCATCTACCGCTGGGAAAAAGTCTCTTCCCAGAAAAGGAAAGAGCAACAGCGAAAGAAAGACTACCCCAAGATACGCAGGAACAAACTGTTTTCGACTGGAAACCGCCCGCTCAAGCAATGTGGCATACCCCAAACGAAATGCTGAAAAGCGTTTTTCAAACCCTGCCTGAAAACGATTCAAGTACACAATCCCCCGCAGAAAAAACCCCTTCCCTTTGGTAGAGCGGTTGACATCATGATGTGTCTGACTGGGATCGTGCGCCTTCAGTAGAAAATTGGCCATAGTCGGCACAAAAGTCTGAGACAGAATAAAGGAGGCAATCATGGCAAACACCACCGCCTCTGCCATAGGCACGAACAAATATTTCGAAACCCCTGTCAGGAAAAACATGGGGATGAACACAATACAAATGCTGAAAGTAGAAACAAATGCCGGCTGAACGATCTGGCTTGCCGCTTCGATGATAGCCTTTGTAACGCTTTTCCCCATTTCCAAATGATGGTTGATATTTTCAATCATCACCGTGGCATCATCCACCAGAATCCCCACAGCCAGCGATAACCCCCCCAGAGTCATGACATTCAGGGTCTGTCCCATGAACGATAGAACAGTAATTGAAGACAAAATACAGAGGGGAATGGACATACTAACGATAATGGTAGATCGCCAGCTTCCCAAAAACAGCAAAATCATCAAACTGGTTAACAACGCCGCCGTCACGCCTTCCCGAACCACACCAGAAATCGCCGCTCGAACAAACACCGACTGATCCGCAAACTGCTTGGCATGGAGCCCGTTGGGCAGTCCATCCAAAATTTTGGGAATCATTTTTTTCACATTTTCCACAATGTCGAGCGTTGATGTATCACCATTCTTCAACACCGTCATCAAGACAGACTTCTGACCATCTACCTTGACAATATTGATCTGAGGGGGAGCCCCATCGCGCACGTGTCCCACCTGACGCAACAACACCATGGACTGATTGGCTTCATGAACCGCGGACTGACTGTTCACTACTTTGATGGGGATATTATTCAACTCCCGAAAATCCTTCGGGTCATCATTGATGTATACGTTGTACTCAAATTTTCCAATCTTTTCAGTCCCCGCCGGCAGAATCAGGTTCTGTTCAGCCAGTGCATTTTCCACATCCTGTGCCGACACACCTTTTGACTGCATGGCGATGGGATCCAGATCCACCATGATTTCACGGACTTTTCCACCATAAGGTGACGGCAAACCGGCTCCTTCTACGGTAGCCAATTGAGGACGTAAAAAATTCTGACCAAAGTCATATAAGGTTGCTTCATTAAACTTTTTACCGGATAAAGCCAACTGAATGATGGGAACTGTAGCCGCGTTATAACTGAGAATCAAAGGAGGGGTAATTCCAAAGGGCAATTGCTTCAGAACGGTCTGTGAGATAGCCGTAACCTGCGATAAGGCCGCATTGATGTCCACCTTGGGCTGAAAAAATATCTTGACTACCCCATAACCCGGAAGAGACTGCGACTCGATATGTTCAATATCATTGACCGTTGCTGTCAAATAGCGTTCAAAGGGATAAATCACGCGCCCCGACATGTCGGCGGGCAACATCCCGTTATAGGTCCATACGGCACTGACCACCGGAATACCAATGTTAGGAAAGATATCCACCGGGGTCCGCTTAATTGATAGCCCCCCCAAAATCAGGATCAACAGCGCAAGCACCACAAAGGTATATGGCCGACTCAACGCAATACGAACAACTCCTGACATCATCTCTTGTTCTCTCCCCACATCATTGGCATTGGGTTATCTATCGTGAGGCCACACAAACGCATGCTCACTTTAGATTCAGTGAACTCCCAATACACACTTATAAAATCTTTTAATTTTACCCAGTTCAGAATGGCCAACGTTTCCAAAGAATGAAAAAATTGACCATTTCTCGCTTCATGAACAGGTAATCAGCCGAAACATACTCAATGCCGCATTTGCGAAAAATGACGGTCGGCGATGGCCTTCTGTTCAGGAGTCAGGGTGTCATAAAATGCCTTGAGCGCCTGATTCATACGCTCAAACCCTTGTAATCGCTGACGCATCAGCGCAATATGCTCATCAAAACGCTGAGGTGCCGTTTCGGGTTTGACATTCTGTTCCGCCGCCTTTGTCTGGTCGCGAATAGCCTGAACCGTTGCTAGCGTGTCTTCAGCGTAGCGTTTCCACGCATCATTCTGTGACTCCGACAACCCCAATTCTTGTTTGAATTGATCGAGATGCCGCTGTGCATTTGTAACCGGATCACCATGATCTACAGGTGCTGGTGCCCCTTGCCCCGGAGGCGGTGGTGGAACCGTTGCATACTGATCAGCCTGCGCCACCGAAGAAAGCCCTACCAGTCCCATTACCGCCACCAATTTTTTTACCCATTGCCGACTAATCATCATCCATTCCTCCGAATCCGCCATCACCAAATCCACCAAATCCACCATCGTCCATGCCACCGAATCCCATGTCCATCCCGCCGAAACCACCGTAACCTGGGGCAAACCCTCCGAATCCTTCACCTACCTGCAAATCACCGCATGCGGCGAGTATCAACACCAGAGAGAACAACAACAATCGTTTCATGGAACCCCTCCCGATGATAATTTCCAACAACCGACTACAAAATTTCACGGATCGTATCATCCTTAAGCCATGGCATTGTTACCAGTTGTAACGACATGACAGAGTTCAGGATTTAGTTAATGAATTCAGCGAGCGCACTACCGGGGTTATCTGCGCGCATAAAGGTTTCACCAATCAGGAAAGTATGAATACCAGCATGACGCAGCCGGTCAATGTCCGCAGGCGAGGCGATGCCGCTCTCGCTGATGACCAATCGATCCGATGGTATTTTCTGACGGAGTCTCAGTGAAGTCTCAAGGGTGGTTTCAAATGTCTGCAAATTACGATTATTAATCCCGATCAAAGGGGAATCGAGTTGCAATGCCAGTGTCAGTTCGGCTTCATCATGAACTTCCACCAATACGGCCATCCCCAGTGCATGCGCCAAACTTTCCAGTTGATGCAAACGCGCCAAATCCAGCGCAGCCACTATCAGCAGAATCGCATCAGCCCCCATATGCCGTGCTTCAAAAACTTGATACGGATCACACATGAAATCTTTGCGCAATACGGGGATAGAGCAAGCGGAACGCGCAGCACTCAAATAAGAGTGCTCCCCCTGAAAGTACTCCCGGTCTGTGAGTACGGACAAACAGGTTGCCCCATGTTCTGCATAGGAAAGCGCAATTCCTGCTGGGTCAAAGGGATCCCGCAACACCCCCTTGCTGGGACTGGCTTTTTTGACTTCAGCAATCACGCCAACTTGCCCAGTCTTCAGACGGGCACGCAAAGCCTCAGCAAAATCACGCAATGGAGGAGCCTCCGACAGCGTTTCTTTTAACTGTGCCAGTGGCATACGCTGGCGCGCCAGCGCAACTTCCTTGACCTTGGTGGCCATGATGCGCGTCAGAATATCACTCATATTTGCCCCCATCGCACCAAATCATTTAGTCGTTGATGGGCTGCCCCATTCTCCAACACTGCTCGAGCGCACTCCACCCCTTCTCGCAAACTTGATGCTACCCCAGACACATAAAGAGCCGCTCCCGCATTGAGCAGAACAATATCGCGAGCAGGCCCCTCTCGATTGTCCAGGACCCCCAACAGCAATTCTCTGGATTCTTCTGAATTTTTTACCAGTAATGCATTCAGGGGAGCAGTTTCTATACCAACATCCTGCGGCCAGAACAGATACTCATAAACCTTCCCCTCTCTAAGTTCAGCCACATGGGTAGGCCCGGAGAGGGTAATTTCATCCAAACCATCACTCCCATGCACCACCATGGCATGACAAGTGCCTAGTTGTTGCAGAACTTGGGCCAACCGAGTAGTAAAATGCGCAGCAAAGACTCCCAGCAGTTGATGTGGGGCACCCGCAGGATTGGTCATGGGGCCCAACAAATTAAACAAGGTGCGCACCCCCAACTCGCGACGTACCGGTACTGAATGCTTCATGGCCGTATGATGATGAGGGGCAAACATGAACCCAATCCCCCAAAGCCGGAGAGATTGTTCTGCCTTCTCTGGCGTCGTTTCCGCCATTCCGATACCAAGGGACTCCAATACATCCGCACTGCCAGTGCTGGATGACACCGCACGCCCACCATGTTTTGCTACTCGCGCACCCGCCGCCGCTGCCACAAATGCTGCTGTCGTGGAAATATTAAACGTATGCATACCATCCCCTCCGGTACCACACGTATCCACCACATGGGATAACCCTTGGGTATTTACCTTCACCGACAACGCACGCATCACCTCAACAGCAGCCACCAGTTCCGTCACGGTTTCCCCTTTGAATCGCAATGCCGTCACCAAGGCTGCGGTTTGAATGGGGGTGGTCTGGCCCTGCATGATCTGCATCATGACAGAAGTCATCTGCTCATGATGCAGATCATTACCCGCAAACAACGCCTCCAGCGCTTCACGCGGGGTCAACGGTTACCTCACAAATCTTATAATCGTGGGTAATCTCTGCCGTCTTGCCCAGCATGATACTGGCAGAACAGTATTTTTCAGCAGACAAATGGATGACACGTTCTACTTGCTCAGGTTTCAAACCACGCCCTGTCACCACAAAGTGGAAATGAATACGCGTGAACACCTTGGGATCCTGAGTGGCTCGTTCCGCCTGTAACTCCACCACACAATCCGTAATATCTGCGCGAGATTTTTTTAGCATCATTACGATATCAAAAGCGGTACAACCACCTGCGGCCATAAGCATAGCCTCCATGGGTCGCACCCCAAGATTTCTCCCCCCTGCTTCAGGAGCCCCATCCATGAGAAAGGTATGACCACTGCCGCTTTCCCCGAGAAAACTCATACCTTCTACCCACTTGACTCGCGCCTTCATCCCCTTTTCCTTTTATCTCGTAGCATACGTGCCGAACCGTGGCATTATATCCGTTTCAGGACAATAAGCCCGGCCGCAACAAGACGTTGCCGCAATTCGAGCGAACCACTCGGTTATTGGGGAATCAAACTGTGGTTGGGGGTCTGCGGCAAACGCGGCATGGTTTGATCAGGAAACTCACCCGTCAATCCATTGAGAAATGCCACAATATCCGTCACCTCGGATTCTTTCAAAGTCAAACCCAATTGAGAACGTGCCATCACCCGCACCGCTTCATCCAATGTCGGAACTGAGCCAGTATGAAAGTATGGAGCAGTCAACGCCACATTGCGCCAAGTCTGAACTCTCCATAAATGCTTATCCGATTCCTGATGTGTCACCGCAAATCGCCCGTCATCCTCCATCAAGTGGTATTTGGCCACATAAGGATTATTTTCGGTGTAGATCGGAAATTTTTGAAAAAAACCCTGCCCTGCTGGCATCTCGGGGCCTGCAAAATCCGGCCCCATGTGACAAGCGGTACACCCCACTTTTTCCACGATTTTCATGCCACGAATCGCAGCAGACGACAAGGCTCCCTGATCCCCCTTCAGATAGCGATCTACTGGGCTGTTAGGAGTCAGCAGTGTTCTTTCATAAGTTGCAATCGCCTGAGCTATATGGTCGTAGGTAACAGGCTGAGTCTTGCCAAATACCTGCTCGAACTGACTGACATAGCCAGGAATAGCACGGATACGCGCCTCAGCATCCGCAGCCGAAGCCATGCCCATCTCAACCGGATTCAGGATAGGCCCCTTCGCCTGTTGTTCCAGTGTCGCAGCCCGACCATCCCAAAACTGAACACTCAAGAATGCTGCATTCCACACAGTCGGGGCATTGCGCCCCCCCTTTTTCCCACCCACGCCCACCGACACCGGACGATTATCCGTACCACTACCCATCACGGTGTGACACGAGTTACAGGATACCGTGCCATCAATAGACAAGCGCTTATCGAAATACAACTGGCGCCCCAGGGCTATTTTAGCCTCGGACATGGGGTTATCTGCAGGAACCGGCGGCAAAACCGGCAATGGCTCCATCCCCCATGCCCGAGATACAACAGACAACACCACCAATATTGCGATCTTAACAGGTTGTTTTTTCATGATGACACCCAATAATTTGAAGAAGTGAAATACCTGACATCAGTGTACCCCCATCAAAATATTAGAGTCAATATAAAAAAATCTATATCATAATGTTTAAGCAGAAAAAGATGATCCACATCCACAGGTAGTTTTGGCATTGGGGTTTCGTATGATGAATTGCGCGCCTTCCAAATCTTCGTGGTAATCGATTTCAGCACCCACCAGATACTGGTAACTCATGGGATCAATGACCAAGGTCACCCCGTTCTTGATCATTTGGGTATCGTCTTCATTCACCGTATCTTCAAATGCAAACCCATACTGAAACCCAGAGCATCCCCCCCCTGTTACAAACACACGCAACTTGAGTTCCGGATTACCTTCTTCGTCAATCAAAGCCTTGACTTTTTCTGCCGCATCGTCAGAAAACAACAGCGGGGCAGGCATTTCAATAGGGGCATTCATAGGACTCTCCAAAACAGTCAGTTAGTATCGGTTATTGTAGCAGTTTACACTTATCATCACGGAGTTCAAGGCATAACAGGCAACTGAGTCAATCCCAGGGTTTCTGGCCAATCGAACATCAAGTTGGCATTATGAATAGCCTGCCCAGCCGCACCCTTGACCAAGTTATCGATAACACTCAAAACCACCACTGTATCTCCGCCCTGAGGACGATGCACAGCAATGCGACAAATATTGGAAGCGCGGACGGAACGCGTATCCGGGTGCCCACCATGGGGCAACACATCCACAAAAGGCTCAGCCGCATAACGCGCTTCAAAAATCGCCTGAACATCAACATGTTGACGCGTCAATCGGGCATACATAGTGGCATGAATCCCACGAATCATGGGTGTCAAGTGTGGAACAAACGTCAACCCAACATCTTTCCCTGCCGCCAGGGCCAATCCCTGGCAAATCTCTGGCAAGTGCCGGTGTCCCGCCACACCGTACGCCTTGAAATTATCGGATGCCTCAGCCATCAATATCGGAATTTCGGCTTTTCTGCCTGCTCCTGACACTCCAGATTTAGCATCCGCAATCAGGTGATCGATATCTACCACTCCTGTTTCAACCAGTGGTAACAGTCCTAACTGAACTGCCGTGGGATAACACCCAGGATTGGCAACCAAGTTAGCGCTACGAATATGATCACGATTAACCTCTGGCAAACCATAAACCGCTCCCTCAACCAAGTCAGGGCAGGCGTGGGTCATGCCATACCACCGCTCCCATTCAGCGACATCCTTTAGACGAAAGTCTGCCGCCAGGTCAATCACTCGTACACCTGCTTCCAGTAACTCACGCACCTGCTCCATGGCCACCCCATTGGGGGTAGCAAAAAAAACCAACTCACAATCTGTCAATGCCGCTTTGGCCGGGTCAGAAAAAGTCAAGGTCACAGCACCCCGCAAACTGGGGAATAAATCCGCAACCGCCACACCCACCTCTTTGCGCGAGGTAATGACCTGCAGGCGCATTTCAGGATGCTGCGCGATCAAACGCAGGAGTTCCACTCCGGTATATCCCGTTCCTCCAACCACTCCGACCTTGATCATCGACTCCTCCTCGCAGCAATCCTTTGCAACATTATAACGTGACCACTATTTGACCTGTGCCAATGCTTTTTCAAAGCGGTCTTTGCCAACCATCATATGCGCCGACTCTTCAGCGGCTTTTTGACGCGCCGCCTCAAGATTCACCGGTTTTCCTGCCTGAATGACAGCAACCATTCCCAACGTTTTGTGAACGAAGCACTCCACCAGATAAACTCCCTCCTTGTCTATCTTAACGGTTAGCGGGGTATCCGGCTTAGCCTGCCAAGGGGTTGCCCCCACTGGTTCAAAGACCGAATAACTGGTATGACCGGCCTTCTGCATGGGATTAAACGTCACACTGTCTCCAACCGCCACCTTGATGTACGAAGGCTCAAACACCAGCGCCTGCCCATCGCTCCCTTTGGTCATCATCCTGACTTCATGATTGGCAGCCAGCACCGGCAATGACAGACAGGATAGTATGACCACCGACCATAGATTTAACGTTTTCATGACAGCCTCCTCGTTGATACTGCATCGAGCAATGGCCGCCAAACTCAGGAACCAAGTGACCGGCGGCCATTAAGTTCCTTACTCTGCTGAGACATTTAAACTTAATCTAAGTTCAAATAAAAAACCGGTGCATGGCACCGGTTTTCTTGAAAAAATAGGTAGAGTTAACGCTTGCTGAACTGCTTGCGACGGCGGGCCTTATGCAACCCAACTTTTTTCCGCTCTACTTCACGAGCATCACGAGTAACCAAACCAGCCTGCTTCAAAATAGTCTTGAGTTCCGGATTGAAGTCAATCAATGCGCGGGTAATTCCATGGCGTACAGCACCCGCTTGCCCTGATTCCCCTCCCCCGGTTACATTGATACGAATATCGAACCCCGTAAGATAATTGGTCAATGCCAATGGCTGACGAGCGACCATACGACCTGTTTCGCGGGAAAAGTAGTCGTCCAGGGATTTTCCATTAACCTCTACTTGTCCTGATCCAGGCTTCATGAATACGCGAGCCACGGCGCTCTTACGTCGCCCAGTACCGTAATAGTAATTACCGTTCATGGAATTATGCCTCAAATAGTCAATGCTTTGGGTTGCTGGGCTGCATGGGGATGCTCTCCACCTGCATACACTTTCATTTTCTTGATCATGGCATAACCCAGAGGACCTTTAGGCAACATACCCTTAACCGCTTTCTCCAACACCCTGGCTGGATGACGGGCACGCATTTTGTTGAAATTGGTTTCATATATCCCACCCGGATAACCCGAATGACGATAATATTTTTTGTCTTCGCCTTTATTTCCAGTTACGCGAATTTTTTCCGCATTGACCACAACAATGAAGTCACCGGTATCGACGTGAGGGGTATAGATGGCCTTATGCTTGCCTCGCAGGCGCAGGGCGATCTGGCTGGCCAAGCGACCCAACACCAGATTCGTAGCATCAACCACGAACCAGTCGCGCTGAACTTCGTGGGCTTTAGCGGAAAAAGTTTTCATTTCGCGTCACTATATTCATCAAAGAGCCGGCGATTATATTCCCCTTTTTGAATATCTGTCAACCACTCTCCAACCAACCTTTTTGCCGTGCCAACGACAGCAAGGCATCCCGATTGGTCCAGGAAAAGCAACGGTGCTTGGCTTCATACCATGGTAACCATATTTGCCCAATGTGTTCACGAGGATTTAGTGCAACCGGAATGGGTTGAGGGAGACAAAAGTCAAAAACATGCTCCCGATTGACGCTCACCCCGGGCGCATAACGATGCCGCCAATGAGGAAAAATCTCATAGGTACTAACTTCTTGGCGATCCAACAGGGTTGACGGTGTCGCCATCAACCCTGTTTCCTCCATCAACTCACGACGAGCAGTTTCCCACAATGGCTCATCGGGAGAATCACGACTTCCCGTCACCGACTGCCAGTAGCCATGAACATCCGCACGTTCCAGCAACAAAACCTGCCCATCCGGTGTGTGGATGAGCACCAGCACAGACTCTGGCAACTTAAAGCATTCACTCACGGTGTAGCGGGTTCATTAAACGCTCCCACAAAAACCTTGACCAAGCGCCCCGGATCCAGATTCAGTTGCAATGCCTGATTAACCATGGAAACATTCGCCTCCTGTAGCGCTTTGTCCTGTTGTGCCAAGAATGTGGCATCACGCTGGTCAAACATTAACTTATCCAACTGCGCGGCCAAACTGCCATCCTGAGCACGCGACAATTGGCGCGACTGCAATAATGCCTTTTTTCCTTCAGCGACTTCATCCGCCGTCAATCCCTGAGTCAACACTTGATTCAGCACCTCATCAAACGCTTTATTCAAACGAACACGATTCTGTGGGGCATAAATGGCATAAGAACCAAAAACACTGTTGGCAACCTTGTCGTTGAGGCGCAAGAAAGAACCGACGCCATAACTCAAACCTTCCTTCTGGCGTATACGCGTTGCCAGTCGAGAATTGAGAAATCCCTCACCCAGAATAAAGTTGCCAAGTGTAAGCGCCTGTGCCTGAGGATCATCATCCTTGACTGGCAATGACTGCCAAGCCAGAAACACCGCATTGGCTTTATCTGCCATGGGTCTCTCCATGGTTTTTCCAGGGAAAGCCTGATAGTTATCCAATACCACCGCATATGGCTCACTTTCAGCCCAACTACCGAATTGCTGGTCAATGACCGAACGAATATCCGCTACTTGCATATCTCCCACTACAGCCAATTCTCCGTGAGCCGCCCCATAAAATCGCTGATAAAACCCCTTCACCTGTTGCTGCGTCACCGCCTTGATATCCTGCGCCGTTTCATCAAACGTCGAGGTGTAACGCAAATCCCCTCGCGGATGACGATTCATGTAGCGATGAATCATATTGGAAGCGACGGCTTGCGGGTTCCCACGACTCTCGTCCAGATCAGCCAAACTGGCATCACGCCATTGAGTAAACTCCGCCTCTGGGAAATCAGGATGACGAAGAATTTTTCCGACCAATTCCAACGTTGCAGGGAGTTGATCACGCAACGTTTCAATCATCACCGTAACACCCGTCGCTGATCCGCTAAAAGCCACTTGGGCATGCAGTGCCGTAAATTTATCCTGAATCTCGGTACGAGTCATACCAGCAGCCCCTCGATCCAATAGTCCCGCAACAAAATTACCCACTTGCTCTTGGCCGTTGAGAGTATCTGCCGTTCCAAAATGCAAATTAAGTTGCGCATGTACAACTCCACCACGGGTTTTCTTGGGTAACAAGGCCACCCGCAAACCATCCGGTAAAGTCATCCATTGAGTTCTTTGCTGAATATTGTCAGGAGAGGCATCAAAAGCCTCTCCCGCTTTCACTCCCGTATCTCCTTTAAAATCTTTCAATTGGCTTTCAGCATCCGCTCTCTGCGGAGTTGGTGCCCGCACCGGTTCTGTCGTCGGGATAAACAGTCCCAAGGTTCGATTGCTACGAATCAGGTATTGCGTCGCTACCCGCTGCACCGACTCGGGAGTTACCTGCTCCAGACGTTTCTGGTCGAGAAAAAATAATCGCCAGTCACCATTGGCAATAGCCGTGGAAAGGGCAATACCAAACTGCTCAGGGTCATTAAATACAGTCTCAAAAGAATTGCGCAGATTGGCACGTGCACGCTCTACCTCAGGTACCGTGATTGGGTGATCTTTGATATCCTCTACCGTATTCAGAAAGGCTTCCCGCGTTTTTTCCAGATCCTGATCCTTACGAACCTCGGCTTGCAAAAAAATCACTCCCGGTTCATCCAGATTGTAATAATCGGACCCCACGCTCGTGGCCAACCCCTTCTCAACCAACGCATGATGCAGACGACCGGTAGGCGTATCCCCCAAAATCTGGGATAGTACCTCAAACGACTCGCTCTCTGGACTGGCTGCCGCTACCGTGTGGTAGACCGCTTCCACATATTGCACATCCCCTACGCGGCGCAAGACGACCTGACGCTCACCATCTTGCGCAGGATCCAATGTATATGTGGGCTCAAGATGGCGAGCTGGGCGAGGAATCTGTCCAAAGTGCTTGGCAATGACTTGTAGGGCATGAACCGGATCAAAACTCCCAGCCACCACCACTGTCGCGTTATCAGGTTGATAGTAACGATGGTAGAACGCCTGAAGATGGGCAATGTTGACATTTTCAACATCACTGCGCGCACCAATGGTTGACTTACCATAGTTATGCCACTGAAATGAAGCCGCCATGATCTTGTCCATGAGCACACTGGCAGGATCGTTCTCACCCCGTTCCATTTCATTCCGTACCACCGTCATTTCGCTGTCCAGATCCTTACGTGCAACATTGGAGTTCACCATACGATCTGCCTCCATCGTCAATGCCCAATCCAGATTGGCATCTGATGCTGGAAACGATTCAAAATAATTAGTCCGATCAAACCAGGTGGTGCCATTGGGTCGCATACCATGCTGTGTCAAGCCGCTCATGATGTCTGGATGTTTGGGCGTTCCCTTGAACATCAAATGCTCTAGCAGATGTGCCATCCCGGTTTCGCCATAGCTTTCCATGCGTGACCCTACACGATAAGTCACATTGACGGTGGCCGTAGGCTTACCGGAGTCTGGCGCCAAGAGAATCTGCAACCCATTGACCAAACGATACTCTGTAACGCCATCAAGGCTCCTAACTTCACTGATGCCAGGCGGCAAAGCCGCGCAGGATAATTGAGAAACACAAAAACCGGCTCCCGCCACCCACTTTTTCCAATCATTCAGCCGCTTCATCCTACCCCCTCTTTTTGTGGTCTCCTGTGGCGAAATGCCAGGATATCTTTCAATCAAAATCGGTGTAGATACCCACCCTTCTCGTAAGTTCCCAAAAGTAGCCCCTTGAAAAACTCCGCGATCAACCCCAAAACGACCCTGCCCAAGACCCGCTGTGCAAAGGGCCTGTGGTATCATCATCGTCATGAAATCTTGGAGTTACCCTCATGCCTATCTATGAATTTCGTTGCACTCATTGTGGCAAGGAAATTGAAGTCTTGCAAAAAATTTCCGACCCACTGCCCACCCACTGCCCGTCCTGCGGACAAGTTACGCTAACCAAAAAACTGTCAGCCGCCGGTTTTCAACTCAAAGGAAGCGGCTGGTACGCCACCGATTTCAAGGGTAGTACTGCGGCACCCAGCACCCCTGCTCCGACAAGCACCCCACCCTGTGCTGCCACAGGATCCTGCCCAGCCTGCGAATGAAACGCTATCTGCTGACCGGGATCGTAGTACTCATCCCGATGGTGATCACCTTGTGGGTATTGCAGGTAATAGTTACCACGCTGGATCAAACTTTATTTCTGCTACCCCCAGCCTTGCGCCCCGAGGCCTTTGGGATGCACATCCCCGGCTTCGGGGTTCTATTGACATTGATCATCGTATTACTCACCGGAATCATCGCAGCAAATTTTTTTGGGCGTCGCCTGCTCCATCTTGGTGAGCAAATTCTGAACAAAATTCCGATCGTCAGCAGTATCTACACCAGCGTCAAACAAGTCAGCGACACTCTGTTTTCCAGTTCAGGGCAAGCGTTCCGTAAAGTACTGCTGATTCGCTATCCCCATGGCAATAGTTGGACCTTGGCTTTTCAGACCGGAATACCCCAAGGTCTGATTGCTGAACACCTCGGTGAACCACACCTCAACGTTTATGTTCCTACCACACCCAATCCCACATCGGGGTTTTTCCTGATGGTACCCCGTAGCGACGTAGTGGAGTTGGATATTTCCGTAGACGATGCCCTAAAACACATTATTTCCATGGGAGTTGTGGAACCACGCTCCAAACCTTCTTGACCTTATTCTGATTTCCACCTTCGAGTTCTGTTGCCATGCGTACCCAATATTGCGGCCTAATCGACCGCCATTACCTTAATCAAACCATCACCCTTTTCGGTTGGGCCCACCGCCGCCGTGACCATGGCGGGGTCATCTTCATTGACTTGCGTGACCGCGAGGGGTTGGTACAAATCGTGGCCAATCCTGAAAATGCCGAAGTCTTTACCAAAGCCGAAGAAATTCGCAATGAATTTGTCCTGAAAATAACTGGTCTGGTTCGTATACGCCCTGAGGGCACACGCAATGAAACCCTCAACAGCGGCGAGATCGAAGTGGTTGCCCAACACCTGGAGATCCTCAATCCATCTCTCCCCCCCCCGTTCATGCTGGATGATGACAACCTGTCCGAACTGGTCAGACTGGAACATCGTTATCTGGACCTACGCCGTCCCGTAATGCAACGGCACTTCCGTCTGCGCTATCAAGCAGCCATGGCCGTACGCCGTTATCTGGACGATCTCGGTTTCATCGATATCGAGACTCCCATGCTGACCAAATCGACCCCGGAAGGGGCGCGCGACTACCTGGTTCCCAGTCGAGTGCACCATGGTGAATTCTATGCCCTTCCCCAATCACCCCAACTATTCAAACAATTATTGATGGTCTCTGGTTTTGACCGTTACTACCAGATCACCAAATGTTTCCGCGACGAGGACCTGCGCGCTGACCGTCAACCAGAATTCACTCAAGTCGATATTGAAACCTCATTTCTGGATGCTCCAGAAATCATGACCATGATGGAAGGCTTGACACGTCACCTGTTCCAAACCACGATTCAGGTGGATCTGGGAATAAACTTTCCGCGCATGACTTGGCATGAAGCCATGAATCGCTATGGTTCAGACAAACCAGATTTGCGCATTCCTCTGGAGTTGACAGAACTCACCGATATCATGAAACGGGTTGAATTCAAGGTATTCCGTACTGCTGCTGATCTCAAAGATGGTCGTGTAGCGGCCCTGCGTATCCCAGGGGGGGCTTCATTGACACGCAAGGAAATCGATGACTACACCACCTTCGTCAGCATTTATGGTGCCAAAGGCCTGGCATATATCAAGATCAATGACCGCACCCAAGCCAACGACCAAGGCCTACAATCCCCCATTGTCAAATTTCTCGACACCCCAACATTAGCAGCCATTCTAGAACGCACCCAAGCACAAAATGGCGACCTGATCTTTTTTGGGGCAGACCGCACAAAGGTAGTCAATGATGCACTGGGTGCACTGCGCGTCAAACTCGGGCATGAACGCGGATTTTCCAGCGGCGGTTGGAAACCCCTGTGGATTGTGGATTTTCCCATGTTTGAGTACGATGATGAAAACCAACGCTGGGTAGCCTTGCACCATCCTTTCACCGCCCCTCAGGACGGTCACGAAGACTATCTGGACAGTAATCCTGGTCTTGCCTTGGCCAAAGCCTACGATATCGTGCTCAATGGATGGGAAATCGGTGGAGGATCCATCCGAATTCATCGTGCAGATATACAATCCAAGGTGTTTCAGTCACTCAATATCGAAGCCGAAGAAGCGCAAGCCAAGTTTGGATTTCTACTGGATGCGCTCCAGTATGGCGCCCCTCCTCATGGCGGGATTGCTTTCGGTTTCGATCGGCTGGTAGCCATGATGACGGGAGTGGAACAAATTCGAGATGTCATCGCCTTTCCCAAAACACAACGCGCCCAATGCCTTTTGACCCAGGCACCCAGTACCGTCGACGAGAAGCAACTACGCGAACTACACATCAAAGTACGCTGAGTGGATACCTTGACCGAAGATGATCGGGATCGCCTGACGCGCGGCCTTGATCAACTCCGGTCAGAAAACTGGGAAAATGCATGGTTCGAATTTCAGGGCATTTCTCAACCCTGCAATCCTTTGGTTCAAATCAATCTAGCCTTTATAGAAGAGAAACGAGGGCACCCCATCCAGGCGCACGAACATTATCAACAAGCGCTCTCTCTGGCTCCACAAAGCACTGAAGTGCGGTTCAACTGGGCCAACTTCTTGGCCCGCCATCATGGACAACACGAAGCACGCGACCAATATCTGGCCTGCCTAACTTTGGACCCCTCACACCTGGGTGCCTGGGTTAATCTGGGAGTTGGTTTGGTCGAATCATTTCATTTATCCGCTGCACGCACCACCTTTCAAGCAGCACTGGCCCTGGATCCCAACCATCTCGGCGCACTGCTCAATCTGGCACAAGTCGCTCTGCATCAACAGGAAAACCAGGAAGCGGCCATGTTATTTCGACAACTTTTGGTCATTGATCCGAATCAGATCGAGGCACACCGGGGCCTTGCAACCGCACTGAGCCGCTGTGGTGATGAAAATGCTGCCAACTCCCATCGAGATCTGGCTTATCAGGATCATCCCCTTTTAGAATTTCCCAGTATTCAGACCACAACCCATCGACTGCTCATCCTGGCAAGCGCCCATGATGGCAATGTGCCTTGGCAAAATCTTATCGATCGAAACCATGCCAGCACACAAGTCATAGCCCTTGAATACTTCCCTAAACATCAACCGTTACCTGCCCATGATATGTTATTCAATGCGGTCGGCGATGCTGACCGTTGTCCACAAGCCTTACGCGAAGCGCAACGACTCTGGCCACAACAAGGACCACGTCGTAATGACCCACATCGCATCAGTCCAACCACGCGCATTCAACTACCATCCACGCTGGCCCAGATACCCCACCTGCGAATAGCGCGCTGCGAATTATGGACTCGCCCGGTTCATGACTCCGTTATCGCCGCTCAAGTATTCCATCATTGGATGAAGCAACAAGGTTGGGATTTCCCATTACTCCTGCGCACACCCGGTTTCCATGGGGGACAGTTTTTTGAAAAGGTCAATCATGACCATGAGTTGCCATCGGTGCTCCAGCGCTTGCCTGGAGGAGTACTCCTGGTCAGCGAACTATTACCAACTCGTAGTTCAGACCAATGCTACCGCAAGTACCGTATCATGTCTCTGGGAGGAAACCTCTACCCCCTTCATCTGGCCATATCACACCAGTGGAAGGTACATTATTTCAGTGCCGAGATGGCCAGTCACGCAGAATACCGCCATGAAGAAGCCACATTTCTCAACAAGTTCGATGAGTATCTCCCCCCCCAAGCACTTGCCGCTTTGTATCATGTACAACAACGCTTGGGTCTTGACTATGCCGGTATGGACTTTTCTCTGGACTGCGATGGACAAGTCATCCTCTTTGAAGCCAACGCCACCATGGTGATCGCTCCCCCGCCAGAAGATCCAAACTGGAACTACCGCCGACCCGCCTACGAACATGCCCACCAGCAGGCAAAATCCCTGCTGGCTCCCCTCACTTACTAAACAAAGCAATAACCCCTGTTCAAAGAATCAATATTGAACCTGAGTCCGACAATAGTACGTACTCACAATAGAAGCGCAACAACAGTTGGGGTTCTGAGTGAAAACTTACACCAATATCGTAGGTGCATTTTAAAACGGCACGTCATCCGAAAAACTGTCCCCCCCGGAGACCTGTGCCCCTCGCGAAGCCGAGCGAGACGGTGACGAACTGTAATTTCCCGGTTCTCCCACTTCAGAATGAAATTCTGTATCCCCACCACCCGCACGCCCTCCCAGCATTTGCATACGATCTGCCACAATCTCCGTGGTGTAGCGATCCTGCCCTGTCTCTTTATCCTGCCACTTGCGGGTCTGCAACCGACCCTCTACATAGATCTGACTACCCTTCTTGAGATATTGACCGACAATTTCAGCCGTTTTTCCAAAGAAAGAAACGCGATGCCATTCGGTTTTTTCCTGTTTGACTCCCGATTTATCTTTCCAGTTCTCGGTTGTCGCCATGGTAATGTTTGCAATCGCTCCACCATCCGGCATATAGCGTACTTCTGGGTCTCTACCCAGATTCCCCACCAGAATGACTTTGTTAACCGAGGCCATACCCTGTTCTCCCTATTAATTGGTTTCCGGCTTATTGACATTCATGGACCAAGCCACCCCCAACCAGAGAAGGGTGAACATCAATGTCATCAATGACACAGATGAGGCTCCATAATGCTGTGAAACATAGCCCGCCATCGTGGCCCCGGCAAAAGTTCCCAAAAACTGGACTGTACTGTACACGCCACTTGCCGTCCCCTTGGCCTGGGGTGGCGCAACCAGGGTCACCAATGAAGGCAAACTGGCCTCCAGCACATTAAAACCCACAAAAAATACGGTCAGCGCCACAGCGATAGTTCCCACACTACCCAATGCAAAATGCATCAAAGCATGTGCCAGCAACACCACCACCAAAGCGCCCAAAAACACCTGCTTGCGCCACTTGCCATGGGCAAAGGCAACGGGGGGCACCATGAGCACGAAAGAGGCAATCATCACCGGCAGATAAAGTTTCCAGTGCTCTGCCTGCGGTAATCCCGCCCGTACCAATGCAGCAGGAACCACAACAAAAGTCGCCATGAGCGAACTATGCAGCACGAAAATACCCAGATTAAGCCGCAGTAATTCCTTATGTTTTAACACCTGAGAAAACGATACACGGTCAGGATTCACCACAGCACCGCTGGGATCAGGAAGTACCCACAGCGTAACGGCAATGGCCGATAGTGCCAATACTCCCGTCACTACAAATAAACCAGGAACCCCGATGAGTGGATAAAGCAATGGCGACAACGCCATGGAAGCTGTAAAAGCAAGACCAATGGTAACACCCATCATGGCCATAGCAGAGGTGCGATTTTCCTCACGAGTAAGATCCGCTGCCATGGCAATCAACGCAGCCGCTATGGCACCAGCCCCCTGAATAGCCCTCCCAAGCACGATGCCCCCGAGTGTATCCGCACGAGCCGCAACAAAACTACCCAGTGCAAACACCAATAATCCTCCTATGATCACCGGCTTACGCCCAACTCGATCAGACAACCACCCCAACGGTATCTGGAGCATTGCTTGAGTCAACCCATACATTCCCAGCGCTAGTCCTACCCAGGTTTTATCAGTTCCGCCAGGTAAGTGAGTAGCGTACAACGCAAACACCGGCAAAATAATGAACATGCCGAGCATGCGTAAGCCGAAGATAGATGCCAGACTCAAACTGGCCCGTCGCTCCATAGGAGACATCGTAGAACGCTTTTTCATGGTAGGGGCACTGAAAAAATAAATGGCTTCGCGTATATTATCAGGTTAAGTCGTTTTGCTTCACAGAAGCACGACTTCTTCCTCCTGACCATGACTTGACCAAATCTCCCTTGATCCAAAATATGCTACGTATTCGGGGTGCCAGAACCCACAATCTCAAAAATATTGATCTGGACTTGCCAAAACACCGCCTGGTGATCATCACCGGCCTGTCTGGTTCCGGAAAATCCTCTTTGGCCTTTGACACCCTCTACGCTGAGGGACAACGACGGTATGTAGAGTCACTATCCGCCTACGCACGCCAGTTTTTACAGATGATGGAAAAACCTGACGTTGACCTGATCGAAGGACTTTCTCCTGCAATTGCCATCGAGCAAAAAGCTACCAGCCATAATCCTCGCTCCACAGTGGGGACTGTCACGGAAATTCATGACTATCTGCGTCTGCTGTTTGCCCGTGTGGGGACCCCCCACTGCCCCGAACATGATCAACCCCTCAGTGCCCAAACGGTTAGCCAGATGGTCGATGCTGTATTGTCTCTGCCTGAAGAGAGCCGGATTATGATCTTGGCTCCTCTGGTCATAGAACGCAAGGGCCAGCAAACCGAGTTGATTGATGAACTGCGTGCACAAGGCTTCGTACGCTTACGCATCGATGGCAACATCATGGACATTGATGCCATTCCCACATTGGCGAAATCACGGAAACATACCATAGAGATCGTAGTGGACCGCCTCAGGGTACGTGCAGATGCTCGTCAGCGTCTTGCTGAATCCTTTGAGACCGCATTACGTCATGCAGAAGGGCGAGTGATGGTCTGCGGCATCGATAGTGAGTTATCACTCACTTTTTCATCACGCTTTGCCTGTCCCATTTGCAACCAAGGTATCAGCGAACTGGAACCCCGTCTGTTTTCCTTCAACAACCCCATGGGAGCCTGTCCACAATGCGACGGACTGGGACAGGTCAGTTTCTTTGACCCCAAACGGGTTGTCGCCTTCCCGAATATAAGCCTGGCCGCGGGAGCCATAAAAAGTTGGGATCAGCGCAATCAGTTCTTCTTTCAGATGCTGACCGATCTCGCTCAGCACTATCAGTTTGACGTTCATGCCCCATTCGACACCCTACCCGAAGATATTCAAACCATCATCCTCTACGGTTCCGACAAAGAAAAAATCACTTTCCACTCCCTCGGCATTCGTGGTACTACCACATCACGGACAGCCACATTTGAAGGCATTATTCCTCATCTGGAACGACGCTACCGCGAGTCTGATTCAAGCTTGGTACGTGAAGAATTAAGCCGTCTACGCGCGCAACGCAGTTGTCCTTCCTGCCTGGGAGCGCGACTGCGCCGCGAAGCACGTCATGTCCGAGTAGGAGGATACCGGTTGCATGAACTCAATCAACTTCCTCTAAAGCAGGCAGAACAGGTATTCCAATCAATGACCCTAAGCGGTCAGAAACAAACCATTGCCGAAAAAATTCTAAAGGAAATCATCGCACGTCTTCAGTTTCTCAACAATGTCGGACTGGACTACCTCCAACTCGACCGTTCAGCCGACACTCTTTCCGGTGGAGAAGCTCAACGTATCCGCCTGGCCTCACAGATCGGTTCTGGATTAACCGGGGTCATGTATGTTCTGGATGAACCATCGATAGGTCTGCACCAACGAGATAACCGACGTCTGCTACTAACCCTTCAGCGGCTACGCGATCTGGGCAACACCGTACTGGTTGTTGAACATGATGAAGAAGCCATCCGCAATGCCGACTATGTCGTAGACATGGGTCCTGGCGCAGGAGAGCATGGAGGACAGGTAATTGTTGCTGGACCACCAGAAACCATTCTGTCACACCCCCATTCCTTAACGGGTCGTTATCTATCCGGGGCTCTCTGTATCCCTGTTCCTTCTGAACGGCACTTGTTCGATTCGACACGCCAGTTGGTCCTCAGAGGAGCCTGCGGTAACAATCTCAAAAACGTGACCTTGACACTCCCAGTGGGACTGATGACTTGCATCACTGGAGTTTCCGGATCAGGGAAATCTACTCTAATCAATGATACCCTTCATGCCGCCGTGGCCCGACACTTTTACGGTAGTAGCCATGACCCCGCTCCCTTTCACGAACTCTCTGGACTGGAACATTTTGACAAGGTAATCAACGTCGATCAGACTCCAATTGGGCGAACCCCACGTTCCAACCCAGCCACCTATACAGGCCTATTCACCCCGATTCGAGAACTCTTCGCTGAATTACCCAGTGCCCGCGAGCGTGGCTATGGTCCCGGACGTTTTTCATTCAACGTCAAAGGTGGACGATGTGAAGCCTGTCAAGGTGATGGTTTGATCAAAGTTGAAATGCACTTTTTGCCTGATATTTTCGTCCCCTGTGATGCCTGTCATGGACAACGTTATAACCGCGAAACGCTGGACATACGTTACCGCGGTCTGAATATTCATGACGTATTGGCCCTTACTGTCGAAAATGCTCTCGCATTCTTCCACGCAGTACCGGTGTTGGCACGCAAACTTCAAACTTTGCTGGATGTCGGACTGGGATATATCACCTTGGGTCAGGCTGCAACCACTCTTTCAGGCGGTGAAGCACAACGCGTCAAGCTATCCCTGGAACTGTCCAAACGTGATACCGGACGAACCCTCTTTATCCTCGATGAACCCACCACTGGCCTCCATTTCCACGACATCAATCTGCTGCTCAAGGTCCTCCAACGGCTCCGTGACCAAGGTAACACCCTCATCGTCATCGAACACAATTTGGATGTTATAAAAACAGCGGACTGGATCGTAGACATGGGTCCAGAAGGAGGAAACGGTGGAGGCCGCATCCTGGCTGAAGGTACTCCCGAAATGGTTGCCAACCACCCAAATTCTGCCACTGGCGAATATATCAAACCTCATTTGACCGCCCACAACAACCATACACCATGACCTCCATCACACCATGATTATCTGGTAGCATGGTTACCAGAGAAACTGACCTTGAATGTGGAGTAGCATGAGTGGACTTGGCTGGTTTGCCGTCGGAATTGGATCTGCGTTGGGAGCATGGCTACGCTGGGTACTCGGCCTGACATTCAATCCCATGCTTCCCAATTTGCCTTTGGGTACCTTGGCAGCTAATCTGTTGGGGGGCTATCTGGTTGGTCTGGCGGTTTCCTATTTTTCCGACCATGCCGGCTTGCCTCCTGAGACACGATTGTTCGTTATCACGGGTTTCATGGGCGGCTTGACAACTTTTTCCACTTTTTCTGCTGAATCCGTCACCTTGCTAGGACGAACCCAATATCTGTGGGCACTTGCTCATTTGCTTGCTCATCTGGGTGGTTCTCTGACCATGACAGTAGCAGGAATGGCTACCTATACTTGGCTCAAGTCCCACTGACTGTTAATCAAGGTCTCCCATGAATGGCATTTATCTCAAGTTTTATCTTCATGAAAATCGTGTGCACCACCACACCCTAGCCTACCAGTGGTTATTGGAGCAGGCACGTATTCTGGGAATTCCTGGCGGATCGGTATTTAAGTCCATCGCAGGGTATGGCCGCCATGGAACCTTGCACGAAGATCACTTTTTTGAATTAGGAAATGATCTCCCCGTTGAGGTGGTTTTCGTGGTCGATATGGAACAGGCCGAACAACTCCTGACACTGGTACGCCAAGCCGCATTACCCTTGCATTATGTGCGTATGCCAGTTGAACACGGAACCCTTCCGTGACCAACATCCCAACCTGGGTACTCTTTGCTTTGGGCTCGGCATTTTTTGCCGGGTTGACCACTTTTTTCGGGAAATTGGGCGTTCACGGAATCAATTCAAACTTCGCCACCTTCATCCGCACACTTGTTGTTTTGTGGGCCATTGGAGGACTGCTGACCTGGCGTGGTGAATGGCAACGGTTGTCTCAACTTTCAGTAAGCACCTGGGGATTCCTCGTAATCTCAGGGATTACTACGGGATTATCGTGGTTATGTTACTTCCGGGCTCTTCAGTTAGGCCCAATCTCCGGAGTCGCCTCACTGGACAAACTTAGTTTGGCCTTCGCGCTCCTGCTGGGGATTCTTTTCCTTGGAGAACCTCTTCGCTGGCAAGTCATGATTGGTAGCGCTCTGATCATTGCCGGTTCGTTAATTTTCCTGATACCCTAACTCGATTTTCAACTGATTTTCCCACTATGCTGACGACTTTGATATTTGATGTTGATGGAACCCTCGCTGATACTGAACGTGATGGACATCGTCCATCCTTCAATGCTGCCTTCCGGCAATTTGGTTTAGACTGGGAGTGGGATATCCCACTCTATGGAGAATTGCTATCGGTAACTGGTGGGAAAGAGCGAATATGTTACTACGTTGAACATTACCGTGCGCACCTCCCTACCCCTGACAATTTTGAGAACCTGGTCGCTGCGCTTCACCGCGCTAAGACCGAGCATTACACGGCATTGCTTCAACGTGGTGAAATCCCTCTCCTGCCAGGAGTTGAACGGATATTGAAGGAAGCTCGGCAAGCAGGGCTAAACTTGGCCATTGCCACTACCACTACCCCCCAAAATGTGACCGCACTGCTAGAAGCCACACTGGGCCCTGAAAGTCTACGATGGTTCAAAGTTGTCGCCGCAGGTGATATTGTTCCCGCCAAAAAACCTGCTCCTGATATTTATCTGTGGGCCATGGATCGTCTCGGAGTTACTGCTTCGGAATGCCTAGCCTTCGAAGATTCTGAAAATGGCTTACGCTCGGCATTGGGCGCTGGCTTAACCACGCTCATCACACCCAACGACTATACGTTGCGACAAGACTTCTCTGGCGCTGCCGCTCTGATCAATAATCTAGATGACATTTCCTCCCCTTATTCAGACTCAGAGAAGACAATGTTTACGCCTCGCGTTCCGGTTACTATCGACTTCTGCCGAAACTTACTGAATAAATACCGCGAGAACTGCTGAAATCAGCACAATACAAGCCTGAGGTTCCACACATAAAAAAGCCCGCAGAAGCGGGCTTTTTTATCTATTCTGCTTCATCCTCTGGAAGCGTTGAATTGGGTCTATCAACTAACTCAACATAAGCCATAGGGGCATTATCACCCTGACGAAAACCAAACTTCAGAATACGAACATACCCACCTGGGCGCGCCTGGTAACGAGGGCCCAACTCATTAAACAACTTCAAAACCATATCACGATCACGCAACCGATTGAAAGCCAATCGGTGATTTGCCAGTGATGGTTCCTTGGCAAGGGTAATAAGTGGTTCAACAACCCGACGCAATTCCTTTGCTTTTGGCAACGTTGTTTTGATTGCCTCATGCAAGAAAAGAGAATTCGCCATATTACGGAGCATCGCCAAACGATGGCTGGTTGTACGGTTTAACTTACGATTACTCAATCGATGACGCATGATAAGATCCTTATGATTTCATTCATTTATAAGTAATGCGCCGCAGCGCTTATGGAGAAAACCAAATTAGCGATGCAACTCAAGTCCTACAGGTGGCCAATTTTCCAGTTTCATACCTAATGTGAGACTCTTCGTCGCCAGAACTTCTTTTATTTCATTCAGTGACTTACGACCAAGATTAGGAGTCTTCAACAATTCCGTTTCCGTGCGCTGAATTAAATCACCAATGTAATAAATATTTTCAGCCTTTAAACAGTTAGCGGATCGTACCGTGAGTTCCAGATCATCCACAGGCTGCAGCAGTATGGGATCCACCTGGGGAGCACGAGTTGCTTCACTTGATATGGGGGTTCCTTGCAGATCAGCAAAAACCGCCAATTGCTCCATCAACACACGAGCAGCCAGACGAACTGCCTCCTCTGGTTCAATGGCACCATTGGTCTCAATATCCATGACCAGACGATCCAGGTCCGTGCGCTGCTCAACCCGTGCGCTCTCAACCGCATAACTTACACGGCTCACTGGACTATACGATGCATCGAGTTGAATGCCATTCACCGCATGAGAATCGTCATTGACCGGACGCGTTGAGGCGGGTTCATAGCCGTAACCTTTGGCAACGCGAACTTGCATCTCCAACTTTCCCCCGACAGTCAAATGAGCAATAACATGGTCTGGGTTGATGATTTCAACATGATGCTGAGCATCGAAATCAGCAGCCGTGACCACGCCAGGTCCTTCTTTGCTGAGAGTCAGCACGGCTTCATCATGTTGATGCAACTTCAGGACAATACCCTTAAGATTTAGCATCAAGTCAACGACATCTTCCTGTATCCCTTCTACGGTAGAATACTCGTGAACCACATGGCTGATTCGTGCCTCAACAGGAGCAAACCCCGGCATTGAAGAAAGAAGAATTCGCCGCAATGCATTTCCTAAGGTATGACCATACCCACGCTCAAAAGGCTCCATCACAACTTTGGCATGATTTGGATGAATATTTTGAACTTCGATGGAGCGCGGCTTCAAAAAATTAGTGATCTGGTGATCTTGTTGCATCATCTATCCTTCATGAGTGACGTCAGGATCAAAACGCCGGGTTACTTGGAATACAATTCAACAATCAAAGACTCATTGATCGTCGCCGGTAACTCGCTGCGTTCAGGACGAGTTTTGAAAACGCCCTTCATGGCTTTCGTGTCCACCTCGATCCACTCAGGGTAGCCACGACTTTCTGCCGCTTCCAGAGCCGCCTTCAAGCGCAACTGTTGGCGCGACTTCTCCGCCACGGAAATTTCATCACCAGGGCGAACTTGATAGGAAGGAATATTGACGCGCCGCCCGTTAACCAGTAGGCTATTGTGACGTACCACTTGCCGAGCTTCGACACGCGACGAACCAAAACCCATACGATAAGCCACGTTATCCAAGCGGCTTTCTAATGACTTCAGCAGGTTATCACCTGTAACTCCACGAGCACGATCTGCTGCCTTGTAGGTACGATGGAATTGTCCTTCCAGTACACCATAAATTCGACGAACCTTTTGCTTGGCTCGCAATTGAACTGCATAATCCGACTGACGCACCTGCTTCTGGCCATGCTGGCCCGGTGCATACGCTCTACGCTCGATAGCGCACTTTTCAGTAAAACATTTTTCGCCCTTAAGGAACAATTTCTCGCCCTCGCGACGGCACTGACGGCATTTTGGATCAAGATTTCTAGCCACAATAATCTCCTGCTACGCTTAGATACGACGTTTTTTCGGAGGACGGCACCCATTATGGGGAACCGGCGTGACATCCGAAATACTGGTAATTTTAAAACCAACGGAATTCAATGCACGAACAGCAGATTCACGTCCAGGGCCAGGGCCTTTGATTCGCACCTCAAGATTCTTGACCCCGCATTCCTGTGCAGCCTTTCCGGCATTCTCAGCCGCAATCTGTGCAGCAAAAGGGGTGCTCTTGCGCGATCCCTTAAAACCATTGCTACCCGACGTTGCCCAAGACAAAGCATTGCCCTGACGATCTGTAATGGTAACAATTGTGTTATTGAACGAGGCATGAATGTGTGCAATTCCTTCCGCAACATTCTTCTTGACCTTCTTTCGGGCTCGGGATGAGTTGTTGGATTTAACCATGATATTCTCTTCTCCTACGATTACTTAGTGGTACGCACAGCTTTACGCGGTCCCTTTCGGGTTCGAGCATTGGTGCGTGTCCGCTGCCCGCGGCAAGGAAGGCCTCGGCGATGCCGGGTCCCACGATAACTACCGAGATCCATGAGTCGCTTGATATTCAAGGAAACCTCACGACGAAGATCCCCTTCGACCGCGAATTTTGTCACCTCGAGACGCAAGCGCTCCATATCTGCATCGGTCAAGTCTTTAATTTTAGTACTGGTACCGACTTCAGCCGCCGCACAAATATCGCGTGCGCGTGCACGCCCAATTCCATATATAGCGGTCAATGCGATTTCAGCATGTTGGTGATTAGGGATGTTGACCCCGGCAATACGAGCCATATTCGTCCTCAGATTTTACTTAAATTAATAATCAGCCTTGGCGTTGTTTGTGGCGTGGATCTTCACAAATGACACGAAGAACGCCCTTACGGCGAACCAACTTACATTTGCGACAGACTTTTTTTACTGATGCTTGCACTTTCATGATGTTCTCCCACAACCTTATGAATTATTTGGCACGGAAAATGATACGACAACGACTAAGGTCATAAGGCGTCAGTTCAACCGTAACCTTGTCGCCAGGTAATATGCGGATATAATGCATACGCATTTTCCCGGAAATATGACCCAAAACCACATGGTCATTTTCGAGCTTCACGCGAAATGTTGCATTCGGCAACGTTTCGAGTATCTCACCCTGCATCTCGATGGTATCTTCTTTAGCCATCTTTTACTTTACCCCCTGTCCCTTGAAATTGGCTTTCTTGAGCAGGCTTTCGTACTGCTGTGACATCAGATATGTTTGTACCTGAGCCATGAAATCCATAGTCACAACGACGATAATTAACAATGAGGTACCGCCAAAATAGAAGGGTACATTAAACTTTACAATAAGAAACTCAGGCAAAAGACAAACCAAAGAAATATAAATTGCCCCAGTAAGCGTCAGACGGGTCAGAATCTTGTCGATATATCGCGAAGTTTGCTCTCCAGGCCTGATACCAGGCACAAAGGCACCGTTCTTCTTAAGGTTATCAGCCGTCTCTTTGCTATTAAAGACCAATGCTGTATAAAAAAAGCAGAAGAAGAAAATTGCGGCTGTATAAAGCAAAACATAAACCGGCTGACCAGGGCTAAGAACCGCACTGATGTCTTTTAGCCATCCGAAGTGCTTTCTGCTGCTAAACCAACCAGCCAATGTTGCCGGAAACAAAATAATGCTGCTGGCAAAAATTGGAGGAATTACCCCAGCCATATTGAGTTTCATGGGCAGATGACTACTTTGTCCTCCGTAGATTTTATTGCCCACTTGACGCTTAGCATAATTGACCGTGATTTTACGTTGACCTCGCTCAACAAAAACCACGAGTGCAGTAACGGCAACAACAGCGACAAATATGGCCATCGCGAGAAACCAACTGAATGCACCAGTTCTAACCAACTCAAGAGTGCTGCCAACTGCTCGTGGCAGACCCGCAACAATACCGCTAAAAATAATCAGAGAGATTCCATTTCCAATGCCCCTTTCAGTGACTTGTTCACCCAGCCACATAAGAAACATTGTTCCAGTGACCAATGTCACCGCGGTTTCCAGCCTAAATGCAAGCCCAGGGTCCATGACCAAACCTGGTTGACCTTCCAAAGCAACAGCAATCCCCATAGCCTGAAAAAAAGCGAGTAACACAGTTCCATAACGGGTGTACTGGGTAATTTTACGCCGGCCTGTTTCACCATCCTTCTTCAGCGATTCCAAAGAGGGGATCACCGTGGTTAACAATTGCATGATGATGGAAGCCGAGATGTAGGGCATGATTCCCAGTGCAAACACTGTAAAACGGGACAGTGCTCCACCTGAGAACATGTTAAACATGCCAAGAATCCCAGTCTGCTGGCTATTGAATAACTTTGACAATTCATCAGGATTGATCCCGGGAACCGGGATATGTGCTCCCAGACGGTAAACAACCAAAGCGCCGACTACAAACCAAAGCCGGCGTTTAAGGTCGTTTAACTTTCCTGATGCCAAATTATTGGATAAATTCGCCAAGAGATTACTCCGCCACCGGCTCCGCGACAGATCCACCAGCCGCAAGAATGGCCGCGCGTGCTCCAGCACTCGCACGTACACCGGTCAACTGAAATGCGCGATCAATCGTGCCTTTCAAAAAAACTTTAGCAGAAATCGCATGCAACGGAATCAAACCATACTGCTTCAAGATAAGCAGATCCACCTGATCACCTTGAATACGCATCAAGTCTTCAAGACGAACCTGCGCATTGCCATCTCGAGTCAAAGAAACAAATCCTCTTTTGGGCAGACGCCGCTGGAGGGGCATCTGGCCCCCCTCAAAGCCAACTTTATGAAACCCGCCTGAACGAGACTTTTGTCCTTTATGACCACGCCCTGCCGTTTTACCCAGCCCACTTCCAATACCCCGACCCACGCGGCGTCGATTTTTCTTAGCGCCATCAGCTGGTTTAATGGTATTTAATTCCATGATATCTCCTTAGGCACAACGGACCAAATGAGAAACTTTGGCAGCCATGCCACGATTCTCCGGTGTGTCAGCAACTTCAACAGTATGGTTCATACGACGCAAACCCAAACCACGAACACAAGCACGGTGCTCACGTATCGAGCCAATGACACTCTTGGTCAAGGTCACTTTGAATGATTTTGTTACTGATTCGGACATAATTACTCCATAATCTCTTCAATGGTTTTACCACGCTTTGCAGCCACTTCTGAAGGACGGCGGGTTGCTTCAAGTCCGTTGAGCGTAGCCCGGATAACATTGTAAGGATTAGTAGAACCAATGCATTTAGCCAGAATGTTGGTCACACCCATCACTTCAAAAACAGCTCGCATGGGTCCACCTGCGATAATCCCAGTACCTTCAGAAGCAGGTTGCATGAAAACTTTCGCAGCTCCATGCTCACCAATTACCTGATGGTACAAAGTTCCGTTCTTCAGGTTAATCTTAACCATTTTGCGACGTGCTTGCTCCATCGCTTTCTGAACCGCTACTGGAACCTCACGGGACTTTCCCTTTCCCATACCAATTCCACCATCACCATCACCCACTACTGTCAAGGCTGCAAAACCGAGAATTCGTCCGCCCTTCACAACCTTTGTGACGCGGTTAACAGCCACCATTTTTTCCCGCAAGCCATCGCCGCGGTCTTCATTGTCATTTTTTGCCATGATCTATCCTTTGACCCGGGAATTAAAACTGGAGTCCATGTTCACGTGCCGCATCAGCAAGCGCCTTAACACGGCCGTGATAGCGGAAACCAGAACGATCGAATGCCACTTGTTGAATACCGGCTGCCTTTGCCTTTTCAGCTATTCTCTGACCAATCAAGGTGGCAGCAGAAACGTTACCGCCATTATTCAGCGACTGACGAACTTCCGCCTCAAGGGTAGAAGCACTTGCCAGCACCTTTGCGCCCGTCGCATCGATGATTTGAGCATAAACATGCTGATTGGTACGATGAACTGTGAGACGATTCACTCGCAATTCGGAAATTTTGGCCCGCGTACGTCGCGCACGACGCAACCTTCCATTTTCATGCTTCATGATCTATTCGCCTTATTTCTTCTTGGTTTCTTTGATAATCACATTCTCACCGGCATAGCGAACACCCTTGCCTTTATAAGGCTCAGGTTTACGGTACGCACGCACCTCAGCAGCGACCTGACCAACAACCTGCCGATCAATCCCTTTAATCAGTATCTCTGTTTGAGTAGGCGTTTCAACCTTAATACCTGACGGCATTTGATGTACAACCGGATGTGAAAAGCCCAGTGACAAATTCAACTTATCACCCGCTGCTTGTGCACGATAACCGACGCCAACCAACTGTAATTTTTTCTCCCATCCTTTTGATACACCAGTAACCATATTGAACACTAGGGCACGAAGAGTACCGGACATGGCATTTGCCTGTGTGGTATCGTTGGCAGGAGAAAAAGTCAACTCATTTCCCTCATGGGTAATATTAACCAAATCACCCACACGCTGGCTCAGAACACCCAGAGGACCCTTAACAGTAATGACTTGTCCCGCTTGAGAAACCTCGACTTTTTCTGGAAGAACAACCGGATATTTGGCAATTCTTGACATGCTGGCTCTCCTTTAGGCGACAATGCACAAAACTTCGCCGCCCACATTCTGGCGCCGCGCAACACGATCGGTTATTACTCCAATTGGAGTGGATACAATGGCCACACCAAGTCCGTTCATGACTTTAGGAATGTCTTGAGATCCCTTATAAATGCGCAGACCTGGGCGACTGACACGTTCAATCAGTTCAATGACAGGACGCCCTGCATAGTACTTCAGTGTAAGTTCTATGACGGGTTTGGCTGTACTGGTAATTTGGTACCCATCAATATAGCCTTCATCTTTCAAAACCTTGGCAATTGCCTCTTTTAGTTTTGATGCAGGCATGGATACGGTTGTTTTTTCTGCTTGTTGAGCGTTGCGAATACGCGTCAGCATATCAGCAATAGGATCTGTCATACTCATCGAATGGACTCCTGGAACTACCAGCTGGCTTTAGTAATGCCGGGAATTTCACCGCGCATTGCAATTTCACGAAGTTTGTTACGTCCCAAACCAAATTTACTATAGACACCACGCGGACGCCCTGTCAAAGCACATCGATTACGCAGACGCGTAGGACTGGCATTCCGAGGCAGATTTTGCAAAGCCTGCCGAGCCGCAAAGCGACTTTCTTCATCTGCCTGGCTATCATTGATAACAGCCATCAACTGGGAGCGCTTAGCCGCAAATTTTTTAACGACTTCACGGCGCTTTAATTCTCGATTGATCAGAGAAACTTTAGCCACGATTCACCTCAAACTTTCAAAGGAAATTTAAAAGCCAACAGAAGTGCCTTGGCTTCAGCATCAGTTTTTGCGGATGTGGTGATGGTAATATTCATTCCACGGACCGCGTCAATTTTGTCATACTCAATTTCTGGAAAAATTGTCTGTTCTTTGACCCCCATGCTGTAATTTCCCCGCCCATCAAAGGAGCGACCAGAAATACCACGGAAATCCCGAATCCGGGGAATTGCAACAGAAATCAAGCGATCCAAAAACTCAAACATCCGATCACGACGCAGCGTCACCATACAACCAATTGGATAGCCCTGACGAATTTTGAAACCAGCAATCGACTTGCGCGACTTGGTAACAACCGGTTTCTGACCCGCGATTTTTTGCATATCTCCTACCGCATGCTCGATCACTTTCTTGTCAGCCACCGCCTCCCCAACCCCCATATTCAGGGTAATCTTGGTAATGCGAGGAACCTCCATGACAGAGCGATAACCAAACTGTTCAACCAACTGCGGCACTACATTTTCTCTATAGAAACTGTCCAAGCGGCTCATTTTTTCATTCCTCATGCATCGACGACTTCGCCGTTGGATTTGAAATACCGAACTTTTTTTCCATCTTCAAGAATCCTGATACCTACTCGATCTGCTTTCTGAGTCGCAGGATTGAAAAGCGCCACATTCGAAATATGGATCGGCATATCCTTGTCCACCACCCCACCCGGCTCATTCTTGTTGGGATTAGGCCGTACGTGCTTGCGGGCACGATTAAGACCCTCAACCACAACCGCATCATCCCCAACCATGGAACGGATGGTTCCCCGCTTACCTTTGTCCTTGCCTGAAATGGCAACAACCTCATCACCTGTACGAAACTTACGCATGTGCGCTCCTATAGAACTTCAGGGGCCAGAGAAACGATCTTCATAAACTTCTCTGTTCTCAATTCGCGAGTGACTGGGCCAAAGATCCGAGTTCCAATAGGCTCAAGTTTGGCATTCAACAAAACAGCCGCGTTGCCATCAAACTTCACCAGCGAGCCATCTGAACGACGAACACCCTTAGCCGTTCTTACCACTACCGCGTTGTACACTTCACCTTTTTTTACACGACCACGAGGCGCTGCACTCTTGATACTAACCTTGATAACATCTCCGATGCCTGCATATCGGCGCTTTGACCCACCAAGGACTTTGATACACATCACGGACTTGGCACCGGTATTATCAGCAACGTCTAATTTAGACTGCATTTGAATCATGATTTACCTCTCCAACTTGTTTCGCCTAGCGTTACCACACCTGGGAAATTCCCAATTGGCGACCAGTCTTGGATCCCGAATTTGGGAAATAAGAACAGAATCAGGGATTATAGCACCTTATTCTAATGGCCGCAAGTACTATAAAGTTAACCTTGTACTGCTCGGGATATCACGCCAGCCACTTTCCAAACCTTGGTCTTGGATATAGGACGGCATTCCTCAATAAGGACCACATCACCAGTATGAACACTGTTGTCCTCACTATGAGCGTGAAACTTCTGAGAACGACGGATAACTTTCCCAATAACAGGATGCTGAACTGAGCGCTCAACCAAAACTGTCACGGTCTTATCCATCTTGTCACTCACCACGGTTCCCGTGAAGGAGCGACGCACTGTCGCTGTGTCTGCATGTTGTGTCGTCATTTTGAAGTCTCCTTCTCAGCCATCAGGGTCTTCACCCGAGCAATGTCGCGACGTAACTTGCCGAGTTCGCTGGTCTTGCTACTTTGTTGCGTTGCTAACTGCATTTTCAGACCAAATCTAGCCTTGTTCAGATTGATCAATTCCTGATTGAGCTCATCCAGGTTTTTTTGTCTCAATTCACTCATTTTCATGTTGATTATCCCAGTTGACGCGTCACGAAAGTTGTGGCGATAGGCAATTTTGCAGCCGCCAGCTGGAAGGCTTCACGGGCTAACGCTTCATCTACTCCATCCATCTCGTAGAGAACCTTGCCAGGTACAATTTCAGCCACAAAATACTCGGGACTACCCTTTCCGTTCCCCATACGCACTTCAGCTGGTTTACGAGAAATTGGCTTATCGGGAAAAATTCGAATCCAAATTCTTCCACCGCGCTTGATATGGCGAGTCATAGCGCGACGTGCTGCTTCAATCTGACGTGCTGTCAGACGACCACGCTCCGTAGCCTTGAGACCAAAATCTCCGAATGATACCTTGGCCCCGCGCGTGGCAACACCAGTATTGCGCCCCTTTTGTTGCTTTCTGTATTTGGTTCTAGCTGGCTGCAGCATTTCGAACTCCTGACTTCCGCGATTTCTTTTCCGTTTCTACGGGTGCCACAACTGTGGGTTCGACCCGACCCAAATTTTCACCTTTGAATACTAAAACCCGAACACCAATAACACCATAGGTTGTTTTTGCCTCGGAAAATCCATAATCAATTTCAGCACGCAAAGTATGAAGAGGAACGCGCCCTTCGCGATACCATTCTGTCCGTGCAATTTCTATCCCGTTGAGGCGACCACTGCTGGTGATCTTGATTCCTTGGGCGCCCAGACGCATGGCATTCTGCATAGCCCGTTTCATGGCACGCCGAAACATGACACGCTTTTCCAACTGACTAGTAATGCCATCTGCAATAATCTGCGCATCAAGTTCAGGTTTGCGGATTTCTTCAATATTGACCGCAACAGGCACTTTCATCAGGCGCTGTAAACTGGTACGCAGGCTCTCTATATCCTCACCTTTTTTACCAATCACCATCCCTGGTCGAGCACTATAAATTGTGATCTTGGCATTTTTTGCCGGGCGCTCGATAATGACACGACCTACAGAAGCATTTGCCAATTTCTTTTTCAGAAATGCGCGAACTTTAATATCATCCTGAAGCATGCCAGGAAAGTTTTTACTATTCGCAAACCAGCGTGAACTCCAGTTCTTGAGTACGCTTAAACGAAAGCCGGTTGGATGAATTTTCTGACCCATGGTTACTCCTCGTCTGCAACCGTGACATAAATATGACAGGTGGGCTTGACGATGCGATTCCCACGTCCCTTGGCTCGTGCCGTAAAGCGCTTTAGTACGGGGCCTTTCTCGACATAGATGGTCGAGACCATCAGTTCATCGACATCCAGTCCCTGATTATGTTCGGCATTAGCTATCGCAGATTCAAGAACTTTCTTGATGATCTTGGCACCCTTTTTGGGGCTGAAGGTCAGCAGATCCAGAGCTCGCGCAACTCGCAGTCCACGAACCTGGTCAGCCACCAATCGGCCTTTTTGAGCCGAAAGGCGAACGCCCTTAAGTGTTGCTTGTACGTTCATTTTGCTTCTCCCTTACTTCTTTCCAGCCGAAACTTTCTTATCAGCCGCATGACCTTTGAAGGTACGCGTCAAAGAAAATTCACCTAACTTGTGACCAACCATATTTTCCGTGACATACACCGGAATATGCTGTTTACCGTTGTGAACAGCAATGGTCAGCCCAACAAAGTCCGGAAGAATCGTGGAACGACGCGACCAGGTTTTGATTGGACGTTTATCTTTGGAAGCCACTGCTGCTTCCGTCTTTTTAATGAGGTGACCATCTACAAAAGGTCCCTTTTTAACTGAGCGTGCCATATGCGTGCCCCTTATGCCGAATGCCGACGACGCACGATCATATTGTTCGTACGCTTATTTTTACGAGTGCGATAACCTTTGGTCTGAACACCCCATGGGCTGACAGGATGGCGACCGGCTGCTGTTTTCCCTTCACCACCACCATGAGGATGATCGACGGGATTCATGGCGACACCACGAACCGTAGGACGAATACCACGCCAACGTTGGGCTCCAGCCTTTCCAATTGAGCGAAGGTTATGCTCCTCATTGCTCACTTCGCCAAGTGTTGCGCGACAATCAACATGAACGCGTCGAATTTCACCGGAACGAAGACGTAACTGAGCATATGCTCCTTCGCGAGCCAGCAACTGAACCGATGTGCCAGCGGAACGAGCCATCTGCGCACCCTTACCTGGCTGCAACTCAATGCAATGAATTGTGCTACCGACGGGAATATTACGCAACGGCAAGCAGTTACCAGCTCTGATCGGAGCTTCTGCACCATTCATCAATTGAGCACCCTGCAAAATCCCTTTGGGTGCGATGATGTAACGCCGCTCTCCATCAGAATAGCATAGGAGTGCCAAATGGGCGGTACGATTAGGGTCATACTCAATGCGTTCAACGGTAGCGATGATCCCATCCTTGTTGCGGCGGAAATCAACCATACGATAATGCTGTCGATGTCCCCCACCCTTATGGCGGGTCGTAATATGCCCGTTGTTATTTCGTCCAGCCGTATGTGACTGTTTTTCAAGTAATTGTCGAACAGGTTCGCCTTTGTGAAGATGCCCATGCGTAACACGTACAACACTACGTCTTCCAGGTGAAGTGGGTTTCATTTTTACGATTGCCATGATTATTCCCCTTGCACCAAATTAAGTTCCTGGCCAGCCTTCAGACAAACATAAGCCTTTTTCCAGTCTTTACGTTTTCCTATGAAACGACCGGAACGCTTATGCTTTCCTTTGACATTAACAACCTGAACGGATTCCACTTCAACCTGAAACAACTGTTGTACTGCTGCTTTAATCTCCGCTTTGGTCGCATCTGATACCACACGAAACAAGGCTTGGTGGTGCTTTTCCGCAACACGCGTGCTTTTTTCAGAGATTATCGGAGCCTCAATAATTTGGAGCAATCGCTCTTCTCGAATTGCCGTAGTCATGCCAGCTCCTCCTCAAGTTTCTTGATCGCACTGCGCGTCAGCAGCACCTTCGGAAAGCGAACCAAATTATAAGGATCAGCCTCCGTTGCTTCCAAAACCAAAGCATTAGGAAGATTTCTCGAAGACAAGTACAAATTTTCACTCAGTGTGTCAGTAATAATGAGCACACGATCCAATTGCATCCCTTTGAGTTTTCCGGCAAAAACGCGCGTTTTAGGTGAATCGAGTTCCATGTCTTCAACAACCAAGAGCCGATCTTCGCGCACCAACTGAGACAAAATAGTACAGATACCAGCGCGGTACATCTTGCGGTTTACCTTATGAGAAAAATTCTCATCGGGACTTGAGGGAAATATCTTTCCGCCTCCACGCCATAAGGGGCTAGATGCCATCCCTGCGCGAGCACGACCGGTTCCTTTTTGCTTCCAAGGTTTGCGCGTCGACTTGGCAATATCGCTACGACCCTTCTGTGCGCGCGTACCTTGACGTGCGTTTGCCTGAAATGCCACCACCAATTGATGAACCAGAGGCTCATTGTAATCGCGAGCGAACAGGGCATCAGATGCAGAAACCGTAGAGGTTACCTCACCTTTGTCATCGATCAACTTCAGATCCATCTCAGGCCCCTCCCTTTACCGCTGGTTGCACAACAACATGACCACCCTTGGAACCAGGGATGGCTCCTTTAATCAGCAGAAGGTTCCGAACATTATCAATACGCACAATCTCGAGATTCTGGATGGTACGACGGTCATTCCCATAATGGCCTGCCATACGCTTACCAGGAAACACACGGCCCGGATCTTGCGCCATCCCAATAGAACCAGGACTGTTGTGCGAAACGGAATTACCATGGCTAGCACGGTTAGAACTGAAGTGGTGACGTTTGATGGCTCCTGTAAAGCCTTTTCCGTGCGTAGTCCCCACCACATCTACCTTTTGGCCAACCTGAAATTGATCCAACTTCAGTTCAGCACCCAGTTGAAACTGGGCAATTTGATCTGCTGAAATGGGAAATTCACGAGTAGCAGTTCCACCCGTTACACCAGCCTTGGCAAGATGGCCTGCCAGCGCTTTGGTAACACGGCTACTCCGGCGATCACCGTAGGTAACCTGGACTGCCAAATAGCCATCGGTTGCAGGCGTCTTAATTTGAGTAACGCGATTTCCGCCCACTTCCACAACGGTGACTGGAATAGCCTCACCATCGTCAGTGAAGACGCGCGTCATGCCGACTTTACGGCCGACAAGTCCTATCGTCATATTGTTTATCCTTATGATTGTTTCCCGACTTTTTGTCAGGTGCCGATTCCAATTGACCGGCTCTTACCGCTAAACCCAGCATTCTACCATAGATTACAACTTGATTTCCACATCAACGCCCGCAGGAAGATCCAATTTCATCAAAGCATCAACAGTTTTTTCTGTAGGATCAACAATATCCATCAAACGCAGATGTGTTCGAATCTCAAATTGGTCTCGTGATGTCTTGTTGACATGGGGCGATCGCAGAACATCAAAACGCTCGATGCGTGTAGGCAAAGGGACTGGCCCCTTGACAACTGCACCGGTACGCTTGGCAGTCTCGACGATCTCGAGTGCAGACTGATCAATCAAGCGATAGTCAAACGCCTTGAGACGAATACGAATTTTTTGATGCGTCATTCCAGTAGCCATGTGAAATCCTTATAAAATGACTTTAGCGACAACCCCGGCGCCAACGGTCCGACCACCCTCTCGAATCGCAAAACGCAATCCTTCTTCCATGGCAATCGGCGCAATCAATGTCACCGTCACGGATACATTGTCCCCAGGCATCACCATCTCAGTCCCTTCAGGCAACTCAATCGCACCCGTCACATCCGTCGTGCGAAAATAAAACTGCGGACGATACCCCTGGAAAAATGGCGTGTGACGACCCCCTTCATCCTTGGACAACACATAAATCTCAGCCGTAAACTTCGTGTGCGGCGTAATCGTCCCAGGCTTCGCAAGCACCTGTCCACGCTCTACATCTTCACGCTTGGTACCACGCAACAACACCCCAACGTTATCACCCGCCTGACCTTGATCCAGCAACTTCCGGAACATCTCAACGCCCGTACATACCGACTTCTGCGTCGCCTTCAAACCCACAATCTCAATATCATCACCAACCTTGACAATCCCACGCTCAACACGACCAGTCACCACCGTCCCGCGACCAGAAATGGAAAACACATCCTCCACAGGCATCAAAAACGGGCCGTCAATCGCGCGCTTCGGCTCAGGTATATATGTATCCAACGCTTCCGCCAACTTCCAAATCGCAGGCTCACCAACATCAGACTGATCACCTTCCAGCGCCTTCAATGCGCTACCAATGATAATCGGCGTGTCATCACCAGGAAAATTATACTTCGACAGCAATTCCCGTACTTCCATCTCCACCAGTTCCAACAACTCGCTGTCATCCACCATGTCAGCCTTGTTCATGAACACCACAATGTACGGCACACCCACCTGACGTGCCAGCAAAATGTGTTCACGCGTCTGCGGCATCGGCCCGTCTGCCGCCGATACCACCAAAATCGCACCATCCATCTGCGCCGCACCCGTAATCATGTTCTTCACATAATCCGCGTGCCCAGGACAATCCACGTGCGCATAGTGACGCATCGTCGTCTCATACTCAACGTGCGCCGTGTTGATCGTAATCCCGCGCGCCTTCTCTTCAGGCGCCGAGTCAATCTGGTCATAAGACTTAGCCTCACCACCAAACTTCTTCGCCAGCACAATCGTCATCGCCGCCGTCAGCGTCGTCTTACCATGATCCACGTGGCCAATCGTCCCCACATTTACATGCGGCTTCGTCCGTTCAAACTTGCCTTTTGCCATAATTCTCTGCCTTTACAATAGGGTGAATATTATTTCTTGTTGATGATTGCTTCAGCGACATTCCGAGGTGCTTCAGCGTAATGCTTGAATTCCATGGTGTAGGTGGCACGACCTTGGGTTGCAGAACGTAGCGTGGTGGAATAGCCAAACATTTCTGCCAAAGGCACTTCAGCCTTGATCACCTTGACGCCTGCCACATCTTCCATTCCTTGAACCATTCCACGACGAGATGACAAATCGCCCACCACGTTCCCCATGAATTCAGGCGGAGTTTCAACTTCAACCGCCATCATAGGCTCAAGCAATACAGGACTCGCCTTGCGCATACCATCTTTGAATGCCATGGATGCAGCCATCTTGAAAGCGTTTTCGTTGGAGTCAACATCGTGATACGAACCAAAATGTAGCGTCACCTTGACATCTACTACCGGAAATCCTGCCAGGACACCATTGGGGAGTGTATCAATCAGACCTTTTTCAACAGCGGGGATGTACTCACGAGGAACAACGCCTCCTTTGATGGCATCCACAAAAGTGAACCCAGCACCAATCTCATTAGGTTCAACCTTTAAGACCACATGACCATACTGTCCGCGGCCCCCGCTCTGCTTGACGAACTTGCCTTCTGCGTTATCAACCTGACCACGAATCGTCTCACGATAAGCGACCTGTGGTTTCCCAACCGTAGCCTCAACACCAAACTCACGCTTCATGCGATCAACAAGAATTTCCAGGTGCAACTCTCCCATCCCCGAAATAATGGTTTGCCCCGATTCTTCATCCGTGCGCACACGAAACGAAGGATCTTCTTGTGCCAGACGGTTGAGCGCGATCCCCATTTTTTCTTGATCAGCCTTGGTTTTTGGCTCAACAGCCTGTGAAATCACAGGTTCTGGGAATTCCATCTTTTCGAGGGTAATCACCTTGTCTGGTGTACACAGAGTATCGCCTGTCGTTGCCTCCTTGAGCCCTACCGCTGCTGCAATATCTCCAGCGCGAACTTCCTTGATTTCCTCACGCTGGTTGGCGTGCATTTGCAGAATTCGACCTACTCTTTCTTTGCGCCCCTTGATCGGGTTGTAGATTGTATCGCCAGAGTTAATAACACCGGAATATACGCGGAAGAAA
Source organism: Pseudomonadota bacterium (assembly GCA_021798835.1). Taxonomy (GTDB): domain Bacteria; phylum Pseudomonadota; class Gammaproteobacteria; order Burkholderiales; family Ferrovaceae; genus Ferrovum. Next base: position 359,612 of record JAJZBQ010000002.1, read on the forward strand.
ATCAATTGCCCAACAAAGGGATCCGTCATGATTTTGAAAGCCAGCGCAGAAAAAGGCTCTTCATCAGAAGCACGGCGCACGCCCATCTGTCCATTTTCCAATTCACCTTCTACTGGAGGAATATCCACCGGGGAAGGCAAATACTCGATCACAGCATCCAACATGGCCTGCACGCCCTTATTCTTGAATGCACTACCACAGAGCATCGGCACGATCTCACCCGCAACGGTACGAGAACGCAGTCCTTGGCGAATATCAGCCTCACTCAATTCTCCGGTCTCAAGGTAGCGATTCATCAACTCTTCCGAGGATTCAGCGGCCGCTTCGACCATTTTTTCTCGCCACTCTGCAGCAGTATCTTGCAACGCTTCAGGAATATCCTGGAATTCAAACTTCATTCCCTGCGACGCTTCATCCCACAAAATGGCTTTCATGCGAACAAGATCAACAACGCCGGAAAAGTGGTCTTCAGCCCCAATCGGGATCTGAATCGGAACCGGATTACCGCGCAGACGCTCACGGATCTGACCATATACCTTAAAAAAATCAGCCCCGATACGGTCCATCTTATTGACGAACGCCAAACGTGGTACGCCGTACTTATTGGCCTGACGCCAGACGGTTTCTGATTGTGGCTGGACCCCGCCTACTGAGTCGTAAACCATGCACGCGCCATCAAGCACGCGCATTGAACGCTCCACCTCAATGGTGAAATCTACGTGCCCCGGAGTATCGATGATATTGATACGATGCTCTGGAAATTTCCCTTCCATTCCACGCCAGAAGCAAGTCGTCGCCGCTGAAGTAATGGTGATCCCACGCTCCTGCTCCTGCTCCATCCAGTCCATGGTGGCAGCACCGTCATGGACCTCTCCGATTTTGTGAGAGACCCCAGTATAGAAGAGGATCCGTTCGGTAGTAGTGGTTTTTCCTGCGTCGATGTGAGCAGATATACCGATATTTCGATAGCGTTCGATGGGTGTTTTGCGAGCCACGTTATTCCGTCCATTTCAATTCGTTTGATACGCCAAAGGCCCGGTTTACCGGGCCCGCATGTTTTTTAAGCCAAAACGCCTGCCATCAGAAACGATAATGAGCAAACGCTTTATTGGCCTCGGCCATACGATGTACTTCTTCCCGCTTTTTAATCGCCCCTCCGCGTCCTTCCGCTGCATCAATCAACTCACCAGCCAGACGCAACCCCATGGATTTTTCCCCACGTTTGCGCGCAGCCTCACGAAGCCAACGCATAGCCAACGCAGTACGCCGATTTGGCCTGACCTCAACCGGAACTTGATAGTTTGCCCCACCAACTCGCCGACTCTTTACTTCAACGATAGGACGCGCATTGTTAAGCGCCGCAAGAAAAACATCCACCGCGCTTTTTCCCGACTTTTGATTAATAACTTCCATGGCGCGATAGACAATATGCTCTGCCACAGACTTTTTGCCAGATGTCATGATGACGTTGACAAATTTAGAAATATCAACACTACCAAATTTGGGATCTGGCAGAATTTCGCGTTTTGGAACTTCTCTGCGACGTGGCATAACTACAGTCTCTCTTCAAATATTGAGTATAAAATTAAGCACTCTTTGGACGCTTTGCTCCGTACTTGGAGCGCCCCTGCTTACGATCCTTAACCCCCGCCGTATCCAGACTTCCGCGTACGGTATGGTATCGCACCCCTGGCAAATCCTTGACACGCCCACCGCGAATAAGAACCACCGAGTGTTCTTGCAGGTTGTGCCCTTCACCACCAATGTAACTACTCACCTCAAACCCATTGGTCAAACGAACACGGGCTACTTTACGCAAAGCCGAATTTGGTTTTTTTGGGGTCGTGGTATAGACGCGGGTACAAACACCACGTTTCTGCGGGCAATTGGCCAAAGCCGGGACTTTACTCTTGGCTTTGACAGCCACTCTCGGCTTACGAATTAACTGATTGATTGTTGGCATTTTCTAAACCTTATCGTTCTCGGATGACAGCCGGACTGCGGGCCAATTAATGTAGCCCGTAAAAAGACTGTCGATTTTAATTTATTCATTCAACCTTGTCAAGCAATACTTGATTCACCGCTTTCCACTGGCGACAAAGGCTCCACCATCAGAAACTCTTCAGGAACACCCAATTGCGCAGCCGGACTAGGACGGCGATGCCGTGCCGTGTGATACGCCAAACCTGTCCCGGCCGGGATCAGGCGTCCAACGATGACATTTTCTTTTAAGCCACGCAGATCGTCGCGCTTGCCCATGATGGCTGCTTCGGTCAGAACGCGCGTTGTTTCCTGGAAAGATGCTGCAGAAATAAAGGAATCTGTCGACAAGGAAGCTTTGGTAATTCCCAGCAATACGTTTTCATAGGTGGCAGGCCGCTTATTCTCAGAAACGACACTTTCGTTTTCAGCGAGAAGCTCGGCGCGCTCAACTTGTTCCCCAGGAATAAAGCGTGTTTCCCCGGCGTCAAGAACCTGAACACGGCGCAACATCTGCCGAACAATCACCTCAATGTGCTTGTCGTTGATCTTTACCCCCTGCAGACGATAAACATCCTGAACTTCATCGGTAATATAACGAGCCAATGCTTCCACACCAAGCAGGCGCAGAATATCGTGAGGATCAGCAGGACCATCTACAATCGTCTCTCCCTTGTTTACCACTTGACCATCATGAACAGTAACGTGTTTATCCTTAGGAATCAGATAGTCATGTGCAATGCCATCGGTATCGGTAATCACCAGGCGTTGCTTACCTTTAGTATCTTTTCCAAAAGAAACCGTCCCTGTTATTTCCGCCAAAAGACCTGCATCTTTGGGCGAGCGAGCTTCAAACAACTCTGCCACACGCGGCAAACCACCAGTAATGTCCCTGGTTTTAGAGGATTCCTGAGGAATGCGCGCCAGTACTTCTCCAACACCAACCTGCTGCCCATTCTTGACAGTAATAATAGCTCCAACCTGGAATGTGATATTGACCATCTGCTCTGTCCCGGTCAGTTTCACTTCCTTTCCTTGGGTATCAAGGAGTTTTACCTGAGGCCGTACCCCTTTGCTAGTGGAGCCTGCTCGGCGTTTTGGGTCAATCACAACCAACGTTGACAGCCCTGTTACTTCATCGATCTGTTTCGCAACAGTCACCCCTTCTTCGACATTTTCGAAACGCACTTCCCCTGCATATTCGGTAATGATTGGGCGCGTATGCGGATCCCAAGTCGCCAGAACCTGACCGGCCTTGACCCGTCCCTCTTGATCAACCAGTAACGTTGAGCCATAAGGAACCTTGTGACGCTCACGCTCACGGCCAGCATCATCAACAATGACCACTTCACCGCTGCGCGAAATCACGATTTTTTCCTGGCGAGCATTGGTTACCAGTCGTAGCGTTGGTGTATAGCGAGCCACCCCATTTGACTTGCTCTCAACCTGACTAACCACTGCAGCACGCGAGGCAGCCCCACCGATGTGGAATGTTCTCATGGTCAACTGCGTACCTGGTTCGCCAATGGACTGTGCCGAGATCACCCCAACAGCCTCACCAACATTAACAAGTCCACCACGCCCAAGGTCACGACCATAGCACTGCGCGCACAATCCATAACGGGTTTCGCAAGTCAGCGGAGTACGAACCTTGACTTCATCAATGGCTGCCGCTTCAACTTGTGTCACTGCCTCCTCATCCAGCAAATGTCCTGCCGGAATCAAAACTTCCTGTGTCTCAGGATTAAGAATATCTACAGATGAAACGCGTCCAAGTATCCGATCACGAAGCGGTTCAACAACCTCCCCTCCTTCTACCAAGGCTTTCAGCACCATGCCCTGCTCAGTTCCACAATCCTGCTCTACGACAACCAAATCCTGAGTCACATCGACCAGGCGTCGCGTCAGATATCCAGAATTGGCCGTCTTCAGTGCCGTATCTGCCAACCCCTTTCGCGCGCCGTGGGTTGAAATAAAGTACTGCAACACATTCAGCCCTTCACGAAAATTTGCGGTAATCGGTGTCTCAATAATGGATCCATCCGGTTTGGCCATCAGTCCGCGCATTCCTGCCAATTGGCGAATCTGTGCCGCCGATCCTCTGGCACCTGAATCAGCCATCATGTAAATGGCATTGAAGGACTCCTGATGGGTGTGTTCACCTTGGCGGTTAATCACTGGTTCTCGTCCCAATTGATCCATCATTGCCTTGGCAACTTGATCCCCCGCTCTTCCCCAGATATCCACCACCTTGTTGTAACGCTCTCCCTGAGTAACCAGACCGGAGGTATATTGACTTTCGATTTCCTTTACTTCGGCCTCAGCTGACGCGATAAGGCTTTCTTTCTCAACGGGAACCAACATATCATCCACACAAATCGATATGCCTGCACGAGTTGCCATGGAAAAACCCATGTACATCAATTTATCCGCAAAAATTACGGCATGCTTCAATCCACAGCGCCGGAAGGCAGCATTGATTAGGCGTGATATCTCCTTCTTTTTCAACGCCTTGTTAATGTATGAAAAGGGTAGTCCCTCTGGCAATATTTCTGACAGCATAGCCCGGCCCACTGTCGTTTCGTAGCGCGTGATTTGGCGAGTTGCTCCCCCCATATCATCGATCACCGTTTCTGACAGACGTACCGAGATACGCGCAGTGACATCAACCTGGCGGGCTTCATAGGCTCGCACCACTTCGCCAACATTTGCGAATGCCATCCCTTCTCCGCGCGCATTGACCCGTTCACGCGTGACATAGTACAAGCCCAAAACGATGTCCTGCGAAGGAACAATAATGGGGTCCCCGTTAGCCGGTGAAAGTACATTATTGGAGGCCAACATCAAGGTTCGCGCCTCCATCTGAGCTTCTAGCGACAGCGGCACATGGACTGCCATCTGGTCACCGTCGAAGTCGGCGTTAAATGCAGCACAAACCAATGGGTGCAACTGAATGGCCTTACCCTCGATCAGAACGGGCTCAAATGCCTGAATTCCAAGCCGGTGCAATGTCGGAGCACGATTCAGAAGAACAGGATGTTCACGAATGACTTCTTCCAAAATATCCCACACTTCAGGAATTTCCTGCTCCACCATGCGCTTGGCCGCCTTGATGGTGGTCGCCAATCCCAGTACTTCCAACTTGTGAAAGATAAAAGGCTTGAATAATTCGAGGGCCATTTTTTTAGGCAGGCCACACTGGTGCAATTGCAATTGGGGCCCGACCACGATCACCGAGCGTCCTGAGTAATCCACACGTTTGCCCAGAAGATTCTGACGGAATCGGCCGCTCTTCCCCTTTATCATATCAGCAAGCGACTTCAGGGCGCGCTTGTTGGCACCTGTCATTGCTTTGCCGCGGCGACCATTATCCAATAGTGAATCTACAGCCTCCTGAAGCATGCGCTTCTCATTGCGCACGATAATTTCAGGAGCTTTCAACTCCAGTAATCGTTTGAGTCGGTTGTTACGATTGATAACACGTCGATACAGGTCATTCAAATCACTGGTTGCAAAACGCCCCCCATCCAGAGGTACCAAAGGACGAAGATCAGGGGGCAATACGGGAAGCACCTCCATGATCATCCATTCTGGTTTTATGCCCGACTTCTGAAATGCTTCAAGAATCTTGACACGCTTTGCGTACTTCTTGATTTTCGTATCAGATCCAGTTGTGGATAATTCTTGGCGCAGACGCTCAATCTCCTGATCGATATCAATCTGGCGCAGTAGTTCACGAACTCCTTCAGCCCCCATACTGGCAGAAAAATCATCTCCGTACTCTTCAACCTTGTTGAGGTAATCTTCTTCTGTAAGTAGTTGGCCTTTCTGTAGAGTTGTCATCCCAGGATCAGTTACAACATAGCCTTCAAAGTACAACACACGCTCAATGTCGCGCAGGGTCATATCGAGTACCATGCCCAAGCGTGATGGCAAAGACTTCAGAAACCAGATATGCGCTACTGGGCTTGCCAACTCTATATGCCCCATGCGCTCGCGCCTGACTTTCGACAGCGTCACCTCGACATTGCATTTTTCACAAATCACGCCGCGATGTTTGAGGCGCTTATATTTCCCACACAAGCATTCATAATCTTTGACAGGCCCAAAAATTTTCGCACAAAAAAGGCCATCCCGTTCAGGCTTGAACGTCCGATAGTTGATCGTTTCAGGCTTTTTGACCTCACCATAGGACCACGAGCGAATCTTATCTGGCGATGCCAGCCCTATCTTTATCGCATCAAATTCTTCGGATTGCGAAGTCTGTTTAAATAAACTCAATAGTCCTTTCACGCTACACCCCCCTGTGGCGACCAGCCTTTCTGGCAAGTCTCCATCATTGATGAGAACAAACCCCTATACCTGCTATATACCGTAGCAACCCAAATCAGAAACGATCCAAATCAATGTCGATTCCCAGAGAACGAATTTCCTTGACCAGCACGTTGAATGATTCTGGCATGCCCGCGTCAATGGTGTGTTCGCCTTTGACAATGTTTTCATAGACCTTAGTCCGTCCATTCACATCATCCGACTTGACCGTCAGCATTTCCTGAAGCGTATAAGATGCGCCATAAGCCTCCAAAGCCCAGACCTCCATCTCCCCGAAACGTTGACCTCCAAACTGGGCTTTCCCTCCCAGGGGTTGCTGAGTAACAAGACTGTATGGTCCAGTGGAACGTGCGTGCATCTTGTCATCAACCAGATGATGCAACTTGAGAATGTGCATGTAGCCCAATGTCACAGGGCGATCAAAACTCTCGCCAGTGCGCCCATCAAAAACTTGCATCTGCCCATTGCGCGGTAAACCCGCCAGTTCCAGCATATCCTTGATCTCGGCCTCATCTGCACCATCAAACACTGGCGTAGCAAAGGGGACACCCGCACGCAGATGGTTTGCCAGGGTCTTGATCTCGTCATCACTCAAGTCATCCAGCGATTCGACCTTACCTGTCCGGTTATATATTTGTTCCAGGAAACCACGCAGTTTTGCGGCATCTGCCTGTTGTTCCACCAGTCGCCCGATGGCAATTCCCAGACCTTTTGCAGCCCACCCCAGGTGCGTTTCCAGAATTTGTCCGACATTCATCCGAGAAGGAACACCCAACGGATTCAAAACAATGTCAACCGGCATTCCGTCAGCGGTAAAGGGCATGTCTTCCACGGGAACTATTTTGGAGACCACCCCTTTGTTACCATGTCGTCCTGCCATCTTGTCGCCAGGCTGCAAGCGACGTTTCACCGCCAAATATACTTTGACCATTTTCTGAACACCAGGAGGCAATTCATCCCCTTGAGTCAGTTTCCGCTTCTTTTCTTCGAACAGCGCATCAAACTCCTTGCGCTTGTCTTCCAGACTTTCTTTCAACTGTTCCAATTGAAGTTGTTGGTCTTCATCAGAAAGACGGATATCAAACCAATCCCATCGACCCAACTGACTCAGATAGTCCGCGCCAATCTCAGTACCCTTGGCAAGTTTCTTCGGGCCACCCTTGGCAATTTTGCCCAGCAAAAGTCGCTCGATACGCCCAAACGTATCGTTCTCCATGATACGTAGTTGGTCACCCAAATCCTTCTTGTGCTGAGTCAACTCATCTTCGATGATACGTTGAGCGCGAGCGTCGCGGTCAATCCCCTCTCGGGTAAATACCTGGACACCAATCACCGTTCCCGCCATTCCAGATGGAACTCTCAAACTGGTATCCTTGACATCGGAACTTTTTTCACCAAAAATGGCGCGCAACAATTTTTCTTCGGGTGTCAACTGCGTTTCGCCTTTAGGCGTAACTTTTCCAACCAATACATCGCCTGCTTCTACTTCCGCACCGATATACACAATACCCGAATCATCCAGTCGATTCAGCATCCGCTCAGAGAGATTCGAAATATCGCGAGTAATATCTTCAGGTCCAAGTTTCGTATCGCGGGCTACTACTGACAACTCTTCAATGTGAATTGAAGTGAATCGATCCTCGGCGACGACGCGCTCCGAAATAAGTATGGAGTCTTCAAAGTTATAACCATTCCATGGCATAAAGGCAACCAGCAGATTTTGTCCGAGTGCCAATTCACCCAAATCTGTTGATGCTCCGTCCGCAATCACATCATCACGTGTAATAACGTCTCCAACTTTGACGATTGGTCGTTGATTGATATTAGTATTCTGATTGGAACGACGATATTTGATCAGATTGTAAATATCAACACCGACCTCACCAGCCAACGTCTCATCATCATTGACGCGTACCACAACACGGGCGGCATCAACATAGTCTACCACCCCACCACGCCGTGCCTGGACTGCTGTACCAGAATCTACCGCAACGGTCCGTTCAATTCCGGTTCCAACCAAAGGTTTTTCAGCACGCAGGCATGGGACCGCCTGCCGCTGCATATTCGACCCCATCAGTGCCCGATTGGCATCATCGTGTTCCAGGAATGGAATCAAGGATGCTGCGACTGAAACAATCTGCGCAGGAGCCACATCGATATGCGTAATGCGCTCAGGACTAGACAGGGTAAACTCGTTAAAATGCCGGCACGAAACCAACTCGTCGGTAAAACGTCCTTGTGCATCAATAACGGCATTCGCCTGAGCGATGATGTAGCGCCCTTCTTCAATAGCAGAGAGTGTCTCGATCTCATCCGTCACCCGGCCATTTTCGACCTTACGGTAAGGTGTTTCGAGAAATCCATACTCATTGGTGCTGGCATACAGCGCCAATGAATTAATCAAACCGATGTTAGGCCCTTCAGGTGTCTCGATTGGACAGACGCGACCATAATGCGTTGGGTGAACGTCACGCACCTCGAAGCCAGCTCTTTCCCGCGTCAAGCCGCCTGGTCCCAGAGCAGAAACACGTCGCTTATGCGTAATTTCTGATAGCGGATTGGTCTGATCCATGAATTGCGACAATTGGCTAGAACCAAAGAATTCCTTGATGGCAGCTGAAATGGGCTTGGCATTGATCAGATCATGGGGCATCAAATTTTCTGATTCGGCCTGTGAAAGACGCTCTTTAACTGCACGTTCCACGCGCACCAGGCCGGAACGGAATTGGTTCTCTGCCAATTCTCCGACAGATCGGACACGCCGATTACCCAGATGGTCAATATCGTCAATCTCACCTCGACCGTTCCTAAGATCGACCAGAATCTTGATGACATCCACAATATCGTCATTGGACAACACAGCAGAGCCCGTCAATTCGGCACGCCCCACGCGGCGATTGAATTTCATCCGACCAACTGCTGATAAATCATAGCGCTCCTCACTAAAGAAAAGCCCTTGAAATAGTAATTTTACTGCCTCTTCGGTAGGCGGTTCCCCTGGGCGCATCATACGGTAGATGGCCACACGGGCGGCATTCAAGTCACTGGTATCATCGATGGCCAGTGTTTGTGAAATATAGGGGCCATGATCCAGATCATTCGTATACAACGTCTGAATATCCTTGATACCCGCGGCCCGCAAACGCGTCAGCGTGGCTTCCGTGATCTCTTCATTTGCTTTGGCTACGACCTCACCACTATCCTGATCGATCACATCGCGTGCCACAACACGACCAATGACGAAATCCTCTGGAATTTCAAGGCGATGAAGATTGGCTTGTTCCAACTCACGTATGTGCTTGGCGGTCACGCGCTTGTCCCGTGCCACGATAATTTTATCGTTGACGACAATATCGAAACGCGCCACTTCACCACGCAGACGTTCTGGCACTAGTGTCATGGACAGTGACTTGGCTTCAACGTGGATATCATCGAAGTCAAAAAAGGTAGACAGTATCTGCTCTGTGTCGTAACCGATTGCGCGCAGCAAGGTGGTCACCGGCATTTTCCGACGACGATCTATACGAAAGTAGAGCAAATCCTTTGGATCAAATTCAAAGTCGAGCCACGAACCACGATAGGGGATAACTCGCGCAGAAAATAGCAACTTACCCGATGAATGTGTCTTACCACGATCATGTTCAAAGAACACTCCGGGACTGCGGTGCAACTGCGAGACAATGACTCGTTCTGTCCCGTTGATAACAAAGGATCCATTACGCGTCATGAGTGGTATTTCACCCATGTAAACTTCCTGTTCCTTTATCTCTTTCACTGTTGGCTTGGAAGCCTCGCGATCCATGATCTTGAGGCGGACGCGAGCACGCAGAGGTGAAGCAAAGGTCATTCCACGTTGTTGGCATTCCACCACATCGAAAGGGGGGTCACCGAGTACATAACTGACAAATTCCAGCATAGCGTTGCCGGAGTGACTGACAATGGGAAACACGGAGCGAAACGCTGATTCCAAGCCCTGATTTTTGCGTGTTGCCGGGGTGGACCCTTCCTGAAGAAATTCCGCATAGGAATCCAATTGTGTTGCAAGCAAGAAGGGAACATCGAGCACGCTGTGGCGCTTGGCGAAACTTTTTCGAATGCGTTTTTTCTCGGTGAATGAATAACTCATGTGATCTCCACGACAGTAAGACCGGAACCGGCTAGAAACTTTCAGGGTGAGCAGACTGCTCAGCGACCTGCTTGGGTGATCGGGCGGGGTAACGGCACGAGCATGCCGTTACCCCTGATACAACACTGACCTTACTTGATCTCGAAGGTCGCGCCAGCTTCTGCCAGTTGCTTGGCAACTGCATCAGCGTCCGCTTTTGAGATACCTTCCTTGACAGGCTTGGGTGCGCCATCAACCAGGTCCTTGGCTTCCTTCAAGCCGAGGCCAGTGATCGCACGAACCACCTTGATAACATTGACCTTGTTATCTCCAGCGCCTGTCAGAATGACGTTGAACTCTGTCTTTTCTTCTACTACAGCAGCAGCGCCGGCAGCAGGTGCCGCAACAGCCACAGCGGTAGCAGCAGCAGATACGCCAAATTTTTCTTCCATATCTTTGATCAGACCAGACAATTCCAACACGGTCATGCCGGCAATTGCGTCCAGAATTTCAGTTTTGCTGAGTGCCATTTGTAACTCCTTAATTTAAACAGTTGCTTCTTTTTGATCGCGTACCGCCGCAAGCCCGCGGACGAACTGAGTAGGTATTTCATTGAGCGTCTGAACAAATTTGCTGACCGGTGCCTGCATAGTTCCCATCAAACGTGCAATGAGTTCTTCACGGCTCGGCATACTGGCCAAACTGACAACATCCGGTGCAGACATGACCACATTGGGCATTGCTCCACCTTTAATCACCAGTTTGTCATTGCCTTTGGCAAATTCATGTATTACCTTGGCTGCAGCCACAGGATCAGATGAAACACCGTAGACCAGAGGTCCGACCATTTGGTCAGACAACTGGGCAAAGGGGGTTCCCTCGACCGCACGACGAACCAGTGTATTTTTCAGAACGCGGAAATATACTCCTGCTGTCCTGGCCTTGGCTCTTAGCACAGTCATATCCGACACCGCCATACCGCGATACTCTGCCAGGATGATGGATTGAGCACCGGCCACCTGCGCCGCTACTTCGGCTACGACTGCTTTCTTCTCTTCCAGATTGAGACTCAAGGTCTGTCCTCCACTAAGATTACAGGAAGTAGTTCTTACCTCCCAACCACGGCGACCTTTCTTTCAGGACTTGGTACGCGAAGGCACCGATACTGCAAGACCTTCCATGAGGGACCGCCATCTGCGTAGGGTTTCCTTGGAAGGAAAATTAAGCCTGTCGGCCCCTACGGTCTTTGATGTCCACAATTACTTCCATACAACCAGAAGTATTGTGCCCAAAGTCTGTTTTCTTCTAGCCCACTGCCACACTGGCGCTATCAACGCGAATGCCAATACCCATGGTGCTAGAAAGCGATATTTTTCTCAAATAAATACCCTTGGCTGTCGCTGGACGAGCGCGCGTCAGTGCCCCCAAAAGTGCCTGAAGATTTTCCTGCAAAGACTCAACGGGGAAGGAAGCACGGCCAATGGAACAATGCACCAAGCCAGCTTTATCGGTGCGATATTGCACCTGACCCGCTTTGGCATTGTTAACTGCCAGCGTCACATCGGTGGCAACCGTTCCGACCTTCGGATTCGGCATCAATCCGCGGGGACCAAGCACCTGCCCTAGTGGGCCAACAATACGCATAGCATCCGGCGTGGCAATTACCACGTCAAAGTCCATAAACCCACTTTTTATTTTTTCAGCCAAGTCGTCGAATCCCACGATATCTGCGCCTGCTGCTTTTGCCTTTTCAGCATTATCACCCTGCGCAAATACAGCTACGCGCATGGTCTTTCCAGTTCCTTTTGGCAGAACAACAGAACCACGAACCTGCTGGTCAGATTTTTTGGCATCCACACCCAGGTTGACAGCCACATCAACGGATTCGTCAAATTTTGCTGTGGCGGACTTTTTGATGATTTCCAATGCTTCGCTGACTGGATAGAATCGGGTTCGATCAACTTGTGCACGGAGACCCGTGTTGCGCTTGTTTTTCTGGGCCATGATCAGTTCACTCCTTCCACGGTAATTCCGATACTTCGCGCACTTCCTGCAATGGTTCTAACCGCTGCATCCATGTCAGCGGCAGTTAAATCAGGCATCTTGGTCGTCGCGATGGCTTCAGCCTGCGCACGGGTAAGAACCCCTACTTTATCGCTGTGCGGTTTCGGACTCCCTTTGCTCACCCCAGCGGCCTTTTTGATCAGCACAGTCGCTGGAGGAGTTTTCATAATGAAGGTGAAACTCTTGTCCGCATAGGCTGTGATCACTACGGGCACCGGCAATCCCACTTCCATTCCCTGAGTTTGTGCATTGAACGACTTGCAGAACTCCATGATATTGAGTCCACGCTGACCGAGAGCCGGCCCAATGGGGGGACTTGGGTTGGCTTTACCAGCCGGAACCTGTAACTTGATATATCCAACGATTTTTTTTGCCATGACTACTCCTTAGTTTGCGGGTACAAACGACAAGTAACCAAACTTGTCTCCCCGATTATTCGAAAAGCACTGGTTCAACTTTTCTCAACTTGCCCAAAATCCAATTCCACAGGGGTCGCTCGGCCAAAAATCAACACCGACACCCGCAATTTGTTTTTGTCATAGTTCACTTCTTCAACCGTTCCATTAAAGTCAGTGAACGGTCCTTCCTTGACACGAACCACCTCTCCATTTTCAAACAAGACCTTGGGACGCGGCTTTTCTACTCCTTCCTGAACCTGATTGAAAATGCGTTGCACTTCTTTGTCAGGAATTGGAGTAGGTTTGTTAGCCTTGCCCCCGACAAATCCCGTAACTTTCGGAGTACTCTTCACCATATGCCAAGTTTCATCGGTCATTTCCATCTGGACAAGGATGTAGCCCGGAAAAAACTTTCGTTCGCTGATGGTCTTCTGACCACTTTTCATTTCAACGACTTCTTCTACTGGCACCAAAATATCGCCAAACTGATGCTCCATTTCAGAACGAGCGATCCGCTCCTTCAGTGCACGTTGAACGCTCTTTTCAAAGCCGGAGTAGGCATGCACTACATACCAACGCATCGTCATGATTCCGTCCTTCCCATCAATCGTTGGACCGCCACCAGGAAACCCCAGTCAACCAGCCAGAGAAATATGCCCATCACCACCACCAGAGCAAAAACAGCAAGCGTGGTTTGCCATGTTTCCTTGCGCGAAGGCCACACTACGCGGCGCGCTTCAGCTACAGCCTCCTGAGAAAACCGATAAAAGTCTTGACCGGGAACCGTAAACCAGGCCACCGCGCCACCCATGACCAATCCAACCAGAACCGAGAGAACTCTCAGAACCAGAGCATGTTCGGCTAATTGGTAATAGCCCAACAGCCCTGTGACAATCAGGGCGAGGGCGAGGGCAAACTTGATTTTATCCGCCATGGGCGTGGTGTTTCCTTTGACAAACTTTGGCAGGCCAGGAGGGCCTCGAACCCCCAACCTACGGTTTTGGAGACCGTCACTCTGCCAATTGAGCTACTGGCCTGTTTTTTCTTACAAGATAACTTTAGCGACAACCCCGGCGCCAACGGTCCGACCACCCTCTCGAATCGCAAAACGCAATCCTTCTTCCATGGCAATCGGCGCAATCAATGTCACCGTCACGGATACATTGTCCCCAGGCATCACCATCTCAGTCCCTTCAGGCAACTCAATCGCACCCGTCACATCCGTCGTGCGAAAATAAAACTGCGGACGATACCCCTGGAAAAATGGCGTGTGACGACCCCCTTCATCCTTGGACAACACATAAATCTCAGCCGTAAACTTCGTGTGCGGCGTAATCGTCCCAGGCTTCGCAAGCACCTGTCCACGCTCTACATCTTCACGCTTGGTACCACGCAACAACACCCCAACGTTATCACCCGCCTGACCTTGATCCAGCAACTTCCGGAACATCTCAACGCCCGTACATACCGACTTCTGCGTCGCCTTCAAACCCACAATCTCAATATCATCACCAACCTTGACAATCCCACGCTCAACACGACCAGTCACCACCGTCCCGCGACCAGAAATGGAAAACACATCCTCCACAGGCATCAAAAACGGGCCGTCAATCGCGCGCTTCGGCTCAGGTATATATGTATCCAACGCTTCCGCCAACTTCCAAATCGCAGGCTCACCAACATCAGACTGATCACCTTCCAGCGCCTTCAATGCGCTACCAATGATAATCGGCGTGTCATCACCAGGAAAATTATACTTCGACAGCAATTCCCGTACTTCCATCTCCACCAGTTCCAACAACTCGCTGTCATCCACCATGTCAGCCTTGTTCATGAACACCACAATGTACGGCACACCCACCTGACGTGCCAGCAAAATGTGTTCACGCGTCTGCGGCATCGGCCCGTCTGCCGCCGATACCACCAAAATCGCACCATCCATCTGCGCCGCACCCGTAATCATGTTCTTCACATAATCCGCGTGCCCAGGACAATCCACGTGCGCATAGTGACGCATCGTCGTCTCATACTCAACGTGCGCCGTGTTGATCGTAATCCCGCGCGCCTTCTCTTCAGGCGCCGAGTCAATCTGGTCATAAGACTTAGCCTCACCACCAAACTTCTTCGCCAGCACAATCGTCATCGCCGCCGTCAGCGTCGTCTTACCATGATCCACGTGGCCAATCGTCCCCACATTTACATGCGGCTTCGTCCGTTCAAACTTGCCTTTTGCCATAATGCATCCCTCGCAAAATTTCGGCTTACGCCGATGATGATCGTATCTGGAGCCCATGACCAGGATTGAACTGGTGACCTCTCCCTTACCAAGGGAGTGCTCTGCCACTGAGCTACATGGGCCTTCTAAACTTTGTGGAGCGGGTGAAGGGAATCGAACCCTCGTCGTAAGCTTGGAAGGCTTCTGCTCTACCATTGAGCTACACCCGCACACCAACTCTACCTAAACCTAAAACCGGTATGGAAACCCCACACTGGTTAGCAAAATCAGCTTACTGCAACCAACATCCATTTGGTGGAGGGGGAAGGATTCGAACCTTCGAAGGCAGAGCCGTCAGATTTACAGTCTGATCCCTTTGACCGCTCGGGAACCCCTCCTAAACGAACCCGAGATTATGAGGACAATGCAGCCTTGTTGTCAATGGGCTAAAGAGGCTTTTTTGAATTTTCTTTTTTCTGAGCAAATATCCAGTAGCGCAGCGCCAAATAATTGGCCACCATTCCCATAAGGGATCCCAATGCCACGGCCATAACGGGATAGTGAGCAAACCTCTCGTCACTACCGATAGCCAGCACATAAACTCCGTTGTTAAGCAAGGCCCCCCATCCGTTGGCCAACACGTAGCGCCCCCATTCCCACATTAACCGCGAACTCCCACGACCCGCAAACGTCCAGTGTCGATTCAACAGCCAGGTCGCCGTAACGGCCAGAATGAACCCGCAAACTTGAGCCAGCACCGCCCCTAGACGCGCATGAAAAACCCACACAACCATGGCATCTACAGCAAAGCCCACAGTACCCACACACCCAAAACGTAAAAATTGGCTGTATCTTGTCACTAACTTGCCGAGATCAAACCATTCCAGCAACGCTATAATCTCCCTATGACGACCAGCCAACTTCTCCCAAATCCGAGTTTATCCATTGTCATCCCCATGCACAATGAGGCAGACAGCATAGAAACTCTGTATCAACGCCTCCATCCTATCCTTGAGGCAACCGCTTTGACTTGGGAATTGGTCTGTGTCAACGATGGCAGTCATGATGACACACTAGAACGCTTGCTGGCATTACGCCGTCAAGACTCGCGGGTCGTCATCATCGATCTTTCACGCAATTTTGGCAAGGAGGCTGCGCTCACGGCTGGGCTGTTTGAAGCTCGTGGCGAGGCCGCCATCCCCATGGACGCGGATCTGCAAGACCCCCCCGAGTTAATCCCTCAATTGCTCGCAGAATGGCAAAACGGCTTCGACATGGTATTGGCAACTCGTTCCAGCCGAGCCACCGATACTTGGCTCAAACGACAATCCGCCAAATGGTTTTATAAAGTTCTAAATGCGTTGAGTGATGTCCCTATACCCGAAAATGCCGGTGATTTCCGTCTCCTCAGCCGCCCTGTTTTGGAGGCCATGCGCCAATTCCCCGAGCGCCGACGCTTCATGAAAGGTCTATTTGCATGGGTAGGTTTCCGCGTCACTTCGGTCAGTTATGAACGTCCTGAGCGGTTTGCCGGACACACTCACTTCAACCTTTGGCGCTTATGGAACTTTGCTCTGGAAGGCATCACTTCATTCAGCCACGTACCACTGAGAATTGCTTCTTATCTGGGATTTCTGGTCTCCGGCCTTAGTTTTCTGTATGCCCTGAAAATCATCGCTGATACCCTGATCCACGGAAATGCTGTAAAAGGTTACCCCTCATTGATCGTGGCAATTCTTTTCTTTTCAGGAATACAACTGATGGCCTTAGGCATCATCGGCGAATACCTAGGTCGCCTCTATGAAGAAAGCAAACAACGCCCGCTTTATTTTATCAGAAGTCGCCACCGCTCTTAAGCAACCCGGAATCCCCCGGAGATGTCGTCTGGCCGTCATCCTGAACCCATGCTCAAAATAAGAGGGTAGCCTTTCGAAAACATCAGGCACCAAAAACCAGTTCGGCGCACAACAGTCTCCCTCGCAAAGGCCACCGGGTCTGGATGCTTATCGGTTCAAGAAATCGGAACCATCGCGAACAACCCAGGGGAAAAACTAAAACAAACTGTCCTGCTCAAAAAAACATCGATCCAGACGCTCTTCCACCATTGTAACGCGTTTACGCACTTCTGATACATCCCAGTTGCTGACCGCCTTTTGCTCTAACATTTCGTACACGGCATTCAACGCCACCATCACCGCCGCACGTTCAGGACCTACGCCCTCCCCCTGAACACGAACCTCACGCATACGACGGTCAAGTTCAAGCGCCGCCTCACGCAACAAAAGAAACTGATCGTCCGAACAACCAACCCGATAAACACGATCACACACCACAATTTCCAGAACTTTGGCCGCGGATTTATTCATACCACGTCCGACACCTGAAGTAGACGCTCAAGCCGTTGACGCGCCTCATCCATTTTTTCACCCATAACACGCAACTCTTCGGTCCGAATGGCCAACATCTGACGCAATTGATGATTTTCCGAACGCAACCAGTCACACTGGGCGATCACCCGATCAACCTTGGCATCCAGCGCGGAAAAGTATTTGTCCATGGGCTTACTATACGCCCAATCCACCGAACCAATCAACCCAACCAACTCCGGTCAAAAGCCGGATCCATCACCTTGACAGGTTAACTGTTCTCCGCCAGAATCAGCGGGTGCTGGTGTGAAAGGGTTCACACTGGGGTGTCCAACCTGTTTTCAGGAAGGGTGAAACGGGAAACAGGTGAAAATCCTGTGCTGCCCCCGCAACGGTATGTTTCTCTGACAAGATTGCCACAATGCCACTGATTTTGGATGTTAACGCTCCGAAATTGGGAAGGCGGCAAAATTTATGGAACAAGCCCGGAGACCGGCCCCATGCGTTCAGTCGCCAGATAGTCTGGTGCATCAGAAATACTGCGGGGAGGCGGTGTTCGGGATGAAGTTTTCCTTCTTTTTATTTTTTGTTTCTCCGTTCATTTTACTGTTCAACAACAGTGAGTTTGCCCTGTCGCCTCCTCATCTCATCTCCATTGCCAACTGCATTGGATAACGCACTTTGTCATCACTTACCCCCCTGTAACACGTCTCGAATATGAAAGAAAATGATCGTTACCATGAGCGTCACCGCTCACGCATGATACGTAAAAAGGCAGTGGTGGATGCAGCTATCGCACGCGCCACTGAACAACGCGGCCTACTATTGGTTATTACTGGAAACGGCAAGGGAAAATCCAGTTCGGCGTTTGGGATGGTGGCACGCGCATTGGGACATGGCATGAAAGTAGC
The DNA here is from genome assembly GCA_021798835.1 of Pseudomonadota bacterium. Taxonomy (GTDB): domain Bacteria; phylum Pseudomonadota; class Gammaproteobacteria; order Burkholderiales; family Ferrovaceae; genus Ferrovum. Next base: position 377,983 of record JAJZBQ010000002.1, read on the forward strand.
CGTTTTTCAATTCATCAAAGGCAAAGGTGATACCGGTGAACAATCTTTTTTTCAACGTCAGCCCGATGTTTTATGGGAACAATGCGGCGAAGGATTTACCTGGGAAACCCAAAACCGTGATCGAGATATCGCTGCCGCCCGTATAGGCTGGGATAAAGCTCGTTGCGCACTCACCGACCCCAATCGCAATCTGATCGTTCTCGACGAAATGACTTATCTCTTCAAATATAATTACCTATCACTGGAAGAGGTTCTGCCGGTACTACAAGCACGCCCGGTCAACCAACATGTCATCGTCACAGGACGAGGCGCACCTGAGACGTTGATAACCGCCGCCGATACTGTCAGCGAAATTGCTGATGTCAAACACGCTTTTCGTGCTGGCATCATGGCTCAGCCCGGCATCGATCTTTAGCATGACTCGCGCCTTACTCATTGCCGCCCCGGCATCTGGCCAAGGTAAAACTCTAACCACCGCAGCATTGGCCTGGCATTACCGACAACAAGGGTATCAGGTACGGGTGTTCAAGGCAGGTCCCGACTTTCTGGATCCCATGATTCTTGCCGAAGCCAGCGGCCATTCTGTCGGAAATCTGGATCAATTCATGGGAGGTATCGAAGATTGTCTACATCAAATTTCCTATGCCGCACAATCTGCCGATCTAATTCTGGTAGAAGGGGTAATGGGTCTCTATGATGGAACCCCTTCTTCTGCCGATTTGGCTGTTCTGCTCAATTTACCTATCCTGCTGGTCATTGATGCCACCGCCATGGCGCAAACTTTCGGTGCGCTGACCTTGGGATTGTGCCGTTACAACCCACAAATAACCATTGCTGGCATTCTGGCCAATCGGGTTTCCGGACCACGGCATGCTCATCTGCTCCAGGAAAGCCTGCCCCCTGACTTACGCTGGTGGGGAAGCCTACCACGAGAACCCAAATGCGCTTTACCGGAGCGTCACTTGGGACTATTTCAACCCAGCGAAATCGGCGATCTCAAAACGCGTCTAACCTTAGCAGCGCAAGCCTTGCCCGATTCCCTCAAATCCCTGCTAGAACTACCCGTTTACTCAGCACCTCACCTTTCCACTGATCGGAATACCCCCTCACTGCTTCAGGATGTCCGAATCGGTATCGCCCAAGATGCCGCCTTCTCTTTTATCTATCCTGCCAATCTGCGGACGCTCACTGACTTAGGCGCTGAGCTATGCTTCTTTTCCCCGTTGTCCGGAGATGATCTTCCAGTCTGTGATGCCCTGTGGCTACCGGGAGGCTATCCAGAATTACATATTGAAAAATTGTCCAGACAATCACAACTCCATGATTCTATACGCCAACACTACGCATCGGGAAAGCCTATATGGGCAGAGTGTGGCGGTATGGTTTACCTGGCTGAGCGGCTGCTACATCCTCGCGAAGAGAAAGCCGCAAACATGGTGGGACTAATTCCTGGAACTGTCATGGTTCATTCTCGACTACAATCTCTGGGTTTACAAAAACTTGACACTCCTTGGGGCGAACTCCGCGGTCACACCTTCCATTACTCCAGCCTAGATACACCGTTGGAAGCAACGCACCACGCAACCAGTCAACGTGGAGAAACAGGAGAATTCATATACCACCAGGGGAACTTGATGGCTTCCTATTTACACAGTTACTTTCCATCCAATCCTCTGGCAACCGCCCATATTTTTCGAGGAAGTTGGGCATGAGAAAACCCGTCAACCCGACTCACGCATTTTCAGAAGCCGAACGCGAGGCTCTCTGGCGCGCCTTGCGTGAGCGCCGCGATATGCGTCATTTTCTTTCCGACCCATTGCCGGAAGGTATGTTAGAGCGCTTGGTTCTGGCCGCCCATCTAGGCCCTTCTGTGGGATACATGCAACCTTGGCGCTTTATCCGACTGACACATACTGACTTACGTGCTGCGGTATGTCACCTGGTGGAGCAAGAGAGACAAGCCACCGCAGCACAACTCCCCAGCCGTAATCAGGAATTCCTCAAAGTCAAAGTGGAAGGGCTGCGGGAATGCGCTGAAGTACTGGCAGTAGTTCTGATGCCTCAACGCGAGGCTCATATATTCGGACGCCGCACCATGCCAGACATGGATCTGGCATCTATCGGTTGCGCCATACAAAATATGTGGCTGGCTGCCCGTGTAGAAGGAATTGGCTTGGGTTGGGTATCTTTCTTCGATCCCGAAGCGCTGGGTTCCTTGCTATCTTTACCTGAAGGAGCACAACCTGTGGCACTGCTCTGCCTGGGCCATGTTACAGAATTTTATCCACGACCTATGCTAGAAAGTCAGGGATGGGGAAAACGTCTGGAACTGGATGCCATTTTATTTGATAACCAATGGCCCAGCGGAGCGGGGGGAACCCCCACCGCTTACTAATAATGACTCACTTGCTACACACCGCTTTGATTGTGAGTTCTGCCCTACTTTTGGATCATTGGCTTGGTGAACCACAACGTTACCACCCTCTGGTTGGCTTTGGCCGATGGGCGGCATATATTGAAGACTGGCTATATGCTCCGCAACGCTTACGTGGGGTCATGGTACTCTGCCTAACTTTATCTCTCCCCGTAATCGCCACCGGACTTTTATCACGGTTACCGGAACCTTGGAATGATCTGTTTTCCGTTTGGACGGTCTACTTTGCCGTAGGATTGCGAAGTTTGTATGATCACACTCAACCCATCTGTGAAGCACTGGACCGTCACGATGATTACGCGGCCAGGTTGGCTACCGCTCGTATCGTCAGTCGTGATCATGAAACTTTGTCGGTACTACCGGCCACCTGTGAATCCATTCTGGAGAACGGGAATGACGGCGTTTTTGCAGCACTATTCTGGTTTCTTCTGGCTGGCGCTCCGGGAGTCATCCTATATCGTCTGAGCAATACCCTGGATGCCACCTGGGGCTACAAATCTCCTCGATATCTAGCATTCGGATGGGCTGCAGCACGCTGGGACGATGTCATGAACTGGGTTCCTGCGCGGCTCACTGCCCTCACCTATAGTCTACTGGGCCACAAGCGTCAAGCCTTGGCTTGCTGGCATAACCAAGCACCCTTGTGGGACAGCCCCAATGCCGGCCCCGTAATGGCTGCAGGAGCCGGGACACTCAATATCAAACTGGGTGGCCCCGCTTGCTATGCAGGTAAATGGCAAATACGCCCCTGGTTAGGCGTAGGCAGCCCCCCCCTACGCCAGGACATTGATCGAAGTCTCTCGCTGGTACGCCAAGGTACACTCCTCTGGGTCACCATCATGCTGGTCATCGGCGGCATTGTTCAGAGCACGGTTCGATGATAACCCATGGCGGCGATCTAACTCAGGCAATTCAACGCTATGGTCGCCCACTGGCCCGCTGGATCGATCTATCCACTGGCATCAATCCCCATCCCTGGCCGGTACCCACCGTTCCTCTTGAGTTATGGCATCATCTCCCGAGGCCAGATGATTTGCCTGAGACCGCGCAACAACAATTGGGATTCCCCCATGCATTACCGGTACCGGGCACTCAGTCAGTTATACAGGTCTTGCCACATCTACGCCCACCATGCCGTGTTGCCATTTCGCCTATCACCTATGCAGAGCACGCACTATGCTGGAAACGTCAGGGACATACCGTTATCTCCTGGACTCCCGGCCAATCACTGGATGATATCGATGTATTGGTCATCGTTAATCCCAACAATCCCACCGGACAAACCTTTTCACCGGCTATATTATGGGACTGGCATACTTCTCTGATCAGGCGAGGGGGCTGGCTCATCGTTGATGAAGCCTTTATGGATGCCACCCCAGAACAAAGTCTACTCAGCCAATTGCCTGACTTTGCCCGCTCAACCTTGCCACCCGGGCTGGTTATCTTGAAGGGTCTGGGCAAGTTCTTTGGGTTGGCTGGAGCTCGTATTGGACTGGTAGGAGCCTCACCCACTTTGCTCAACCCACTGGCTGATATGATTGGTCCATGGCCTGTCAGCGGCCCAGCACGCTGGCTTGCCCAACAAGCCCTGCAGGATACGACATGGCAATATTCCATGAGAAATAGACTAAAAAAAGAAAGTGTTCGCTTACACACATTACTTGAACAACATGGTTTTCGCCCCCAAGGAGGGACCGCTCTATTTCAATGGCTCCCCTATTCACACGCTTATCGCTTACATGACCACTTGGCACAGCAAGGTCTCTGGACTCGCCACTTTGATTCATTCAACGGACTCCGCATTGGATTACCCCCAGATGAAATATCATGGCAGCACCTTAGTGATGGTTTGCTCAGTTATCGATCTCGTTTTTCATCGTGATGCCTTATTCCCCCTCATACAAACAGACCTTGATGGTTCAAGGAACCACTTCAGATGCTGGAAAAAGCACTCTGGTCGCCGCTTTGGGACGCTGGCTACAACGTCAAGGCATTAGCGTGGCCCCTTTCAAGCCACAAAACATGTCGCTCAACAGCGCCGTCACCCCAGAGGGTGGAGAAATCGGCCGTGCACAGGCACTACAAGCCCACGCCTGTAAAATCCCTCCTCACGTCGATATGAATCCCGTACTGCTGAAGCCACAATCTGATCAAGGTGCTCAGATCATCGTACTCGGCAAGGTCAGCACTCATCTAATAGCCGAACACTATCAAACCCATAAAAAATCGCTACTTCCCATCGTTATTGAGGCATATCAGCGCCTAGCCGCCCAATACCCAGTCATTCTGGTCGAAGGCGCAGGCTCTCCGGCAGAGATCAATCTGCGCCATCATGACATCGCCAACATGGGTTTTGCCGAGGCGATTGACTGCTCAGTCATCCTGATTTCTGATATCGACCGTGGCGGCGTATTTGCTCATCTTGTCGGCACTCTGGCATTGCTCGCCCCAACTGAGCGAGCACGTGTCAAGGGATTCGTCATTAACCGCTTCCGCGGTAATCAACGCTTGCTGGAACCTGGACTACGCTGGCTGGAAAAAAATACCGGTATTCCCGTAATCGGCGTTTTACCCCACTTATCCGATCTCCATCTGGATGCTGAAGATAGCCTCGCTTATACCAGTTCAGGACAAAACGGGTTCCGCATCGTTGTACCAAAACTTCCTCGCATGTCCAATGCCACCGATTTCGATGCACCATGTCTGCTTCCCGACGTACAACTGCACTGGATTACTGAAGGCCAAACCATTCCTTCAGCCGACCTCATTTGCCTGCCCGGCTCCAAGGCTGTTGCTGACGATCTTCACTGGCTTCGTCAGCAAGGCTGGGAGAAGGCTATCAAGCGACATCTGCGCTATGGCGGAAAGATTATCGGAATCTGCGGTGGTTTCCAGATGCTGGGCAACCGAATCAATGATCCCCTTGGTCTCGAATCCAGCGCATTTTCCACTCCAGGACTGGCATTACTGGATATAGAAACCACACTGACCAATCACAAAATCCTCCGCCAACGACATGGATACTGCCACTGGGAACATAAGGCAATCGTCAATGGCTATGAAATTCACGCGGGACAAAGCAAAGGATTGGCATTACAAAACCCGGCATTTTGGCTAAATCCCACGCAATCTGGCAACTTAGAGCCTGAAGGAGCCATCAGCGCTGACCAACAAATTCTCGGCACCTACCTGCATGGCCTGTTCGATAATCCCGCAGGATGTCATGCCCTCCTGCGCTGGGCAGGATACCTTGGCAAGCAATCCAGTCTCACCCGAGAGGAACAACGCGATCGAGATTTGGATCGCCTGGCAGACCTGGTGGAACAACACCTCGACACAACTTTACTCGCACAACTACTGCATATCAATATCACCAGTTAGGGTCGACGCATACGACAAGTCTTTATGCCAAACGGCAAGTAAGCAGGACACCATCCGATAATCCCTGTCATGAGAGGAACTACCCCAACCCATGCCCACGCCCCCGCAGCATGAGTAACGGCCGACAGCAATAACGCCAATCCCACCAGTATCCGTACCACGCGATCTATTCCGCCAACGTTACCCATAACAGCCCCCCAACTAGAGATTCCCAGTGGTTGGATGATGACCGTCAAGTAAAGTTCCCAACATTAAATACGCCAAAAACTGCTGAACTGAGTGTCCTTAATCAAAAATTAATCTATCCAGCCTAGACTGGAACCACTCATCAGGGGGACACCTAAAAATATCAATCCTATCCCCTTGACTATCGAGAGGTTACGATGATCGATATCACATTTACGCGCGCCACCAACCACCATAATCCACAAGTTAAAAACCCCTTTCTGCGTCCTAATTCTGGCTTCCCACCAACGTCCAACACCAATTTTTTAGACCGCTTGCCCTTTCTGTATATTTTCTTACTCGCCGCTTTGTTCTACCTACTCAGCCTTCTCAACCATTTATCCTGAACAAGACATATTAACTATCTGCCCCATGGCGTTTTTCTTCGTGACATTTCCTTTTCACAGAGCGTAAAATCTGCATGTAGCCTGCGTTGTCAACACTCGGCGCCCGAAGCAGCACATGCCAGATTTGTGGACAATCTACCTTGATACCAAATGAAGACGATCTATCTAAGGCCCTAAGACCATCTCAACGGTTTGACCGGCTCCCGTTGGCAACTCTTCTGCTATCCATCAGCGCAGTGGTTTTTGTTTGGCTAATCGATCGGTCATCATTGCCGATCCCGCCGAATTGGCTCCTCACCGGCGGCATGGCCACCGGTCTGCTTCTGACTCTGATGGCGCAATCCTATGCCAACAGAAAGCAATTGATCATTCAGCAGATTCACCAACTTCATCTGCAATCATTGAAAGACAAAGCCCAAATCCGCGAAGACAACTTAAAACTGAAAGCCAGCGAGGATCAGTTGCTGGCTCTGCTTGATGTCAGCCCCATCGCCATACGAATTGCCGTAGATGGGGGATACCGGGTGGTTTTTCACAATCCCAGTTATGCACGTCTCGTCAACAACACCCAAGTAACAGGTGAAGATCCAAGCCAATACTATTCAGATCCTGGTGAATACCATCGCGTATTAGAGGAACTGACCAAGGTCCATCAAGTCATCAACCGACAAATGCGATTGCGCATTCCCGGATCTTCGGATGTCTGGGTACTGGCTTCTTATATGCCCACAGAATACAGGGGACAACCAGCCATATTGGGATGGTTCTACGATATTACTCCTGTACAGACAGCACTCAGGGAAATTTCACAAAGGGAGCAAGAATTTCATCGGCTAATCGATCACCTACCCTATGGAGTCCTCATCCATCAATCAGGAATTATTCAGTTTTATAACCGATCGGCTATCCGTCTGTTGGGTCTGAACCATGCCGATGAACTAATCGGGAAATCCGTATTAGAAATTGTCCATCCAGACTTTCGACCCATCGTTATCACTCGTATTGGTACCCTGACAGAAGTTGAAGAAAGAAGTGGCTCGGCGAAACTGAACAGGTCAGATAAGTGCATTATAGGGGTTTTGTGCTGCGGCAAGAAAGCCGTGGAAGGAGACCAATATGAGCAAATCATCCGGGCGACGGACACGTCGCGTATT
>JAJZBQ010000007.1 GCA_021798835.1 Pseudomonadota bacterium
CCTCTCAGGTCCCCCGCTTTCCTCCTCAGAGCTCATGCGGTATTAGCACAACTTTCGCTGCGTTATCCCCCACTCAAGGATACGTTCCGATGCATTACTCACCCGTTCGCCACTCGCCACCAGGGTTACCCCCGTGCTGCCGTTCGACTTGCATGTGTAAAGCATGCCGCCAGCGTTCAATCTGAGCCAGGATCAAACTCTTCAGTTCATATCCTATTTCTCACTCAAAAAAACCTAGACGGTTATTTCTTTGTGAGCACTACAATTTCTAACTCCCTCGTAGTACCCACACCTATCGGTATCAAATTTTTAATGAACAATGCTACTTGGTTGCGGGGGTAGGATTTGAACCTACGACCTTCGGGTTATGAGCCCGACGAGCTGCCAGACTGCTCCACCCCGCGTCCGTAACCACATGAGTTCGCTACTTTAGCACCCGTTTCTTGACCTGTCAAACATTGAGCCACCAAATTTCCCCATAAAACCGCAGTATTTTCCTAAAATTCGAAATAACCATACTGTTTAAATTGAACTTTTTTATTTTAATATTTTTTTCATATTTTTATCTGGTAAGACGCAACCTTGGAATTCCATCCTCTTCAGCGCAAATCACTGCATTCTGCCCATAATCACGCGCCAACTCCAAAACCTGCTTTTCCGGCCAATCCAATACCAGCAAACACGGCTCACCGGGGCACCCCCCCATCGGATCTTCTCCTATTCCATGAAACACGCGGTAACCCCAGGTTTTCAGGTTCGCTTCCAGATCTTCCTGAGCTGCCTGGTTCTCCGCTTCGGAACGTGGAAGACTGGCCGGATTCCATGCACTGATAAACAGTGCCCGTTGTGCGCCATGGCGCTTCATGAACAAGGCCAAGTCCAGACAAGGCTGGTCAACATACATGACGAAGGGAGGATCGGCATCCTCCACCCGATACTCGCTCGCGCGATAAATCGCCAGCAATTCTGGCGCTATCGCAGAAATCTCAGTGATGCTCACGCTCTCCGTCTCTTTCATGCCAATGTTCCCCCTCGCCGTGATGCTCTCCTTCACGCCAATGTTCGCCCTCCCCATGCCACGGTTCACGCCACCCGCCCTCACGAGGCCAAAATTCGGGATGCTCACGAAAATAGGGGACAAACACCCGCTGATACCAGGCATCCCGAACAAAATAGACCGGGCGCCCACACGCTTGATATTGTGCACAGAAGCGCGGCCAGTGGTTCCGTATCCGCGGTGGCACCCGTAAATAGAGTGGCGGCGGGGGTGCCATGCCAACAGGCCCTGGCATTACCCAGACAGGTTGCGGGGAGAACAATTGGGGTGGCGGTGCTTGACCTATCTGGATAACACCATAGTATCCTGGCTCACCGAGAATGACCGCCGATGCCGGCGCACATAGCCCTCCCCAAGCCAGAAGCCCAACCCCCACAATTCCAACCAGCCGCACCATCCTCTTCATATGTCTTGCCTTTTAATCATGATCAGTTTCCCCTCAACGAAACTGCCGGCCTACCCGTTGACCCCCAAATGTAACCAAAGATAACGAAACTTTTACGAACTGACACGAATCTATGCAAGGGCTGTGTTAGTCTGGTGCCGCTCACGGGGAGAAATAGTCATGCCATATCGATATCGCTGGACAGTAGTCTTGGTCGGTGCCATTGTCACCGGGACCACCCACGCCACATTGGGGGGGCTGGAAAGAGATGTCAGCCATGAAGGACAACCCATCGCTTTTGCTGCGGCCACTGTTCATCCTCTACCTGCCGTACCTCAGGGTGTTCATCAACAGACTATTCTCAACCTCCGCTCCATCACACTCACCGAATATTCCGCCAATGGTACCGTGTTTGCCATCCTCTGGTCCGGCCCCACCATGCCCGACTATCGGAGTTTACTGGGCACCTATTTCCCCTCCTATCAACAGGTCATCCAAACACAACCTCTGTCACCCGGACATTACCGCGCTCCGGTAGCCATACACCAACCCAATCTGGTGCTTCATGCCAGCGGCCACATGGGAGCCTATCAGGGATCGATGTATGACCCCTCTGCCGTCCCCACTGGCCTATCGATCACTTCTCTGGGAATCGAACCATGATGAGACATTGGCCCATATTTTTTCTAACAGGACTACTCAGCGCTTGCGGAGGAGGGGGAGGGGGGGGTGGCGGTAGTAGTGCTCCCACTCAGATTTGTACTGAACTCAATACTCCCCAGTCCTTTACATCCGTCCCACTCAGTGCCGCACCGAGTAGTCAGCCAAATTCTGCGCCTGTCACCGTGGAGGCCTACCCAACCTACGGGAACGGCAATTTCAATATTCCCTACGTCACTCTGCAGGTCTGCAACGGCACGCATTGCGTCACGGTCGATCATGTCATCGTGGATACCGGATCGTATGGTTTACGGGTACGCGCAGACTTTCCTGGAATTTCCACTCTGGGTTTGCCCTCTATCAACAATGGTTCCACGGCTCCCATCGCCGAGTGCTCCCAGTTTCTGAGTGGTTATGCGTGGGGTGGGGTCTACTCGGCCACCGTTAAGATTGCGGGCGAAGCCACAGCCTCGCCCATCCCGATCCAGTTGACCAATGACCCGAACTTTCCTAACCCACCGGCCAGTTGCACCTCTTCAGGGAGCAATATCGGCGGCCTGAATGGTCTGGGCGGAAATGGCCTCCTGGGCATCGGGGTACTCATTCATGATACCGGCCCCTACTATGCCTGCTCAACCAACGGACAGAACGGACCCCTCAATACCCCCCTGAACGCCATCCTCACCAACCCCATCGTCTCCTTTGCCAGCGACAATAATGGCAGCATACTGGTCATGCCTTCTCTTGCCAACTATCCGCAGGGCGAGCTAACCGCCAGCGGTACCCTTTATTTTGGAATAAATACTCAGTCAAACAATACGTTAAACTCCACATATTCCATCCTTCCAACCCCAGCCACCGGGGGAAACGCCACTTTTTTCAGCGCCACCTTGAATGGTCAAGCGGGCCCGTATCCCGCCTCATTTCTGGATAGCGGTTCCAATGAACTCTTCATCCCTCCACTGCAACCCCCCGGCACTTACCCCCTCAACTCCAATGGAGATTACGTTCCTCAATCCCTGCAAACCGTGAGCGGAACCGCCACTTCGCTGAGTGTCGCCACCGATACGGCACCACTATCCTTTTCGCTGCTGGATGTTACCGCAGGTGTCAATGCCGGCAACACCGCCTTTTATGATATGGGCACCACCAACTCAGCCACGGCAGGTTCTCTGGATCTGGGTATGCCTTATTTTTATGGGCATTCCATCGTCAATGGCATCAATGGTGCACAAATTCAGTTCAACAGTACAACTTATACCGGCCCTTTCTATGCCATCCACTAATGATCTGCGCTTTCTGGGTGCCATACTGGCCATGAGCGGTATCATGCTTGGCGCCTTTGGTGCCCACGCCCTCAAGGGAACCCTCGCCCCGCCTTTGCAGGAAGTCTGGCATACCGCCGTCGAGTACCAACTGTGGAATGCCATGGGACTGATCGGTCTCGCGGGGTGGGAGCCCGTGTTTCAGCGCCCAGGGCGACTCATTGCCTTGGGAGTCCTCATTTTTTCAGGTTCTCTCTACACGTTGGCACTCAGCAACTTGCACTGGCTAGGGGCTGTCACCCCTCTGGGGGGCTTATGTCTGCTGGGTGGATGGGGCTGGGTGGCATTAAAAACCTGGTGTCACCGCAAGTAGAGCAAGCCTGCGTTGAGTTTCCATTTCTTTACAATACTTATCACTCAGTCCATCGTTATTATTTAAAATTCCCCATGATCTCGCTCGGGAGGGTATGGGGATGAAACCCATGAGTCGTATCTTTGGAGTCGCTCGTCACCAATTGCTGCTCTGCGGGCTAAAGACGCTGGTCTCAGAAAGCCCCACGCCCATGAAGTGGTTAGGATCCCACCCTCCGGATGAGCAGGTCTTCCGTGAAATCGATCGACACCGCCCCCATGTCATCATCATGGATGACAATGCACTGACCGCATTGCCTCAGGCACCTTCTCAATGGAAACAGCAAAAGATCGGCACGGTTCTGATTTCCCAGATTGACGAATGCACGGAAATGGCCCAACTGCTACACCACGGTATCCTGGGTCTGGTGCATGATTCCGAGCCCCCAGGCAGTTTATTCGGGGCCATTTCTTCCGTCATCAACCAACGTATCTGGGTACCTGCCCGTCTACGCGATTATTTGCTATCACTCAGCCTGAAGGAACCGCGCTCATCCGACTTGTTACCAGGCATCCCACGCGCCCGTCAAACGCCGCTGAGTCCCAAAGAAAAACAGTTGATCGGTCTGGTTCTCAAACACCCCGATGCAAAATCGCTAACCCTGGCCGATTGGATGGGAGTCCGAGAATCCACCATTCGCAACCGTTTATCGAGAATTTACAGTAAACTGCGCATCCACGGACGCGCAGCACTGGTCAAGTACGCCCACCGCCACAATATGACATCAACGTTGTAGAGTGCGCGAGGTTTTTTGTGCTTGTTCAACGGCATCCTTGGCTTCAGGCGGCATGTAATTCTCGTCGTGCTTAGCCAGTACCTCTGTCGCCGTGAATTGCCCATTAGACAGTTTTCCCTCGGCAACGACCCCCCGACCTTCCTTGAATAAATCAGGCAGAATTCCACGATAGGACACTGGGGTCTCATTCACAGTATCCGTCACGATAAAATGAGCGACGATATCCTGACGTTTCAAAGACCCCACCTTGACCAACCCTCCGATTCGGAAAGCACGTCCCTGAGGTACTTCGCCCCGTACTATCTGCGTGGGCGTGTAAAAGAACACCAGATTACTGCGAAAGGCATTCAGTACCAGTGCCACCGCTACCCCGAGCACGGCCACCCCTGCAAAAATCAAAGCCAAACGTTTGTGCCGAGGTTTCATGATCGCTCCTGACGTGGTTGACGTGTCCGAATCGCATTCCATCGATTACGCACCCACAAGGGCTCCAGAATCATCGCCACCGCACAAGCACCAAAACTGCCCCATACGTACAGACCATAACCCCGCATGGTCAGAAATTCCTGCCAACTATTCCACTGCATTGCGTTTTATCCACTCACTGGTTATTTCACGTTCCAAGATGATACACCGGACACGGGTCAAGGCCACGGCAATCGCATAGGACCAAAAACCCAGCGCCATGACCAACATTCCTTCCAGCATCACGTGCGCCATACTGGGGGCCTTGGTCAAGGAAACCGATGCCCCTTGATGCAGGGTATTCCACCATTGCACAGAAAAATAGATGACCGGGATATTGACTACTCCCACCAGTGCCAGCAAAGCCCCTGCTCTATCCGCCCGTCGTGGATCATCGATGGCGGACTGGAGTGCAATAAACCCCAGGTAAAGAAAAAATAAAATCAATTGAGAAGTCAGTCGGGCATCCCATACCCACCAGGTCCCCCACATTGGTTTTCCCCACAACGCCCCGGTCCACAACGACAAAAAGGCAAACATAGCCCCGGTGGGAGCCAAAGCCGCCGTCATCATGCCAGACAGGCGGGTATTGAAAGCCAGCCCCAATGCCGACCAAAACGCCATGACACAGTAAATGAACATGGACATCCAACTGGCAGGAACATGCACAAAAATAATTCGATAGCCCTCGCTCTGCTGGGCATCCGTCGGTGCCACAAACAATCCAAGCCAGACCCCCGAGGCAATCAATACAACCGCCAGCCAGGAAAACCAGGGGATCATCCGTCCCGCCAATGGGTAAAAAGATGCCGGAGAGGCATACTTGAACCAGTTGATGATTGAATTACTCATGAAAGCCCTATTCCAATGCAATTCGCAAGGCCATGGAGGTTACCCATGGCGAGAAAAACACGCTGACCACCAGTATCGCCCCCAACAACGACAGGTGCCCCTGAGCACTGATGCCCGCCAAATCGGCTTCGACAGCCCCCGCTCCAAAGATCAGTGCAGGGATATATAGTGGCAGAATCAGCAACGACAACAAGGCACCACCCCCGCGTAGCCCCAACGTCAAAGCCGCACCCAATGCCCCAATCGCGGACAGCAGGGGGGTTCCGAGCATCAATGATACGACCAGCAAACCCAGCGATCGCACAGGCAAGTCAAACTGCAAGCCCAACAACGGTGCCATCAATACGACCGGCAAACCACATACCAGCCAATGCGCCACAATTTTCCCTGCCACCAACCACGGCAGCGGAATCGGAGATAAAGCCATCTGCTCCAGCGTTCCATCCGCATGGTCTGGGGCAAACAAGCGGGGTAATCCCAACAAAGTTGACAACAACGCCCCTATCCATAACACGCCCGGCGCGATTTTGCGCAACAGTGATGCCTCCGGTCCTACTCCCAAAGGGAGAAGATTCGTCACGATGACAAAAAAGAACAACGCCGTCAACCATTCGCTCTTGTGGCGCAAGGCTAAAACCATATCACGCCGCAGCGCCATGACAAAACCATTCATCCGAGGCTCACCGTTCTTCCTGGATGCAAACCCAATGTTTGATGGCTGGTGAGAATGGCACACCCGCCACGTTCCAGATGCGTTTCGATCACCGTCGATAAAAATGCCGTCGCCTGAACATCCAATGCTGTGTAAGGCTCATCCAGAACCCATACAGATGCTGGGCGTACCAGTAATCTTGTCAATAACACGCGTCGACGTTGCCCCGCCGACAAATAGCGAACAGGCAAGTATTCTCGATCTTTCAAACCAAATTGATGCAATGCCGCGTTCAGTTGTTCAGGTGAACTGGAAAATCCTTCCAGCCCCAATCCATATGATAGATTCTCGACAGCCGTCAACTCTTCTTTGAGGGCCGCATGATGTCCCAGATACAAAAGATCCCGATTCCACTGGTCACGATTTTCTCGAATGGGTTGCGAACGCCACGTCACCTCCCCTTCCTGAGGAGCCACCAAACCCGCCACAACCCTTAACAAGGTCGTCTTCCCGGCACCATTGGCCCCCTGCACCTGTAACCATTGCCCCTCTGGCAATTCAAAAGTCAGTTGCTGGAAGAGCCGACGTTCCCCACGCAAACAGGTCAATTGATTCACCGCTAGCATGAATTTTCCTAGGGTAGAACCTGAGAGATCACCAGTTTCACTCCCTTTGATCCCGGTTTCAAGGGCAACGATGCGCCCGACAGATCACCCGATGATGGCATAGGGTTGCCTGAACGGCTGATACGCACTTCAACACGCACAAGATCCATCGATGACAAGTTAAACTGTGGGCTCATGGCCATGGCGTCTGTCAATTCAAAGTGCAGCGGCCATGTGCCCACCGCCGTTTTTATCACAGCCACCGGCATCGGAGGACCCTGAACCGCCTTGGCAAAAATAAATATGGTCTCTCCTGGCGTTACCTTGTCTGCCAGCGCGGGATCCAATGTCACTTCACCGGAAACAGAACTGCTCACCGCTCCCTTGCCCTTTGCCTTGACCGGGCCCTCTGGACCCACAAACGTATCCCCAGACACCGGCGGGAGTTTCAATATGGCTCGCACCTTATTCAGTTGTTCCAGTACGAAGGTAAAATCCTGCGATCCAGGCTCCAGCAGAGGCATCAATTTTTCCCAAGCCGCACGTGCCTTGTCGTACTGCTGGGTGATCAATGCAAAACTGCCGGCCATGAACAACCCCTTGCCATTTCCCGGTTCCAATTTCAGCGCCTTCTGAACCCAGTCATTGGATTCAACCATTTCACGGTCATCGTTATGAGCCTGCGCTTCTGCTGCCAGCGCTTCTGCATAATCCACCATCAATTCCGGATCCTGGTCCATTTCCTTTTTGACATGAGCAAAGGCCTTGACCGCTTCCGAGGGTCGATCGGTATTCATGTACGAACGTCCCAACATCGCCCATCCCTGAGGATTATTGGGATCTTTAGCCAATTTGTCCGCGAGCTTGGTGATCATGGCGTTAATTTTCTCCGGGGTCATCGCGCCCGGATTTACCGCTCCTGCTTCTGCCGCAACGGGAGCATTCTGCCAACTGACAGCTTCTGGATGCCCACGCCACAAATAGCCGCCTATGGCCATCAGTGGCAAAGCGACCAACAGGGCCAATGCCACCCCCTTACCGCGTGTCCGGTCAGTCACTTCGGGATCCCCCGTCGTATCTTCAAGGAGGCGACGCTCCACTTCCTCACGCGCCTGGTCGTAATCCCCACCAGCCAAACTACCCTCATCGCGTTCTGCTGCCAGTTCCTGTAACTGATCACGGTAAACGGCCGCATTCAAAGCACGACGGTGATCGCTCACCCCCACCTTGCGTTGCACCGAGTGAATCAGATAAAAAACGATTGCCAGAGTCAATCCGCCACTGGCCACAATAAATGCTGTCAATCCTGTCATGGTTGGTCGCGCAACAGCGCCTCTATTTTTTGCTTGTCATCAACGGATAAGGGAATATCTGGTGGGCGTTTCAGTATCCTGTGCCGTAATACCCACCCCAGCAACACTACCGCACCCAGCAGCAATAGAAAAGGTCCAAACCACAAGGCCCAGGTACTGGGTTTTACAGGCGGACGATAACGCACGAAATCGCCGTAGCGTGCCACCATGTAATCGGTAATCTGTTGGTCAGACATCCCTTTTTGAATTTGTTCGCGGATTTCCTGTCGCAAATCTTTGGCCAGGTCGGCCTGAGAAGCCGCCAGCGACTCATTTTGACAGACCAGACAACGCATTTCACCGGAAATATCCAGCAGACGCTTCTCAACTGCCGGATCCTCGGCCAGTGGCTTGGCTTCATCAGCCCAACTGCCCGCCACACAGCCCAGCATCGCCGTAAGCACCAAAACCCGCCCCATCACAATAAAACGGTTCATTTCTGCAACTTCGCAATCATGGGTAACAAGACCTCCTGCAGCACGGATTCCGTGATCGGCCCAATCTGTTTGTACCGTATGATCCCTTGACGATCGATGACATAGGTTTCAGGCACCCCATATACTCCATAATTGATACCCACACGCCCATCGGCATCCTGTACCGTCAGGGTATAAGGATTACCATACTGATCAATCCACTTGCGCCCGGCATCTGGATCATCCTTGTAATCCAACCCCACCAGCGGAACCGACTCCATGCGCGCATACTTAAGCAACAGAGGATGTTCTTCACGACAAGATACACACCAGGATGCCCAGACATTCAGCAACCAGACTTTGCCACGCATGTCGGCCGGAGAAAAGGTTCCCTCCCCTTCGAGGCGCGGTAAACGGAAATCCGGGGCTGTTTTTCCAATAAAGGGAGAAGGCACTTCATGGGGATCATGCTGCAGACCAAACCCCATAAAAACCGCCAGTCCCACAAACACCATCAACGGGACAAGATACCAGACATTAAAGCGTGCCTGACTCATACGGTGACCTCTTGTGTCGGCACCGACTGACGCGATGCCGCTTCCTGACTCGCAGCTTTGAGACGGTAACGACGATCCGATGCCGCCACTGCTCCGCCCAGCGCCATCAATACACAACCCGCCCAAATCCAGTTGACAAAAGGCTTGTAGTAAACGCGGACACTCCATGCGCCGTTGTCCAGCGGTTCACCCAGGGAAACATACAGATCACGAGTCAGCGTAGAGTGAATGGCCGCTTCTGTCATGGGCATGGGAGAAGAAAAGTAGTTACGCTTTTCCGGTTCCAGCACCCCTTCCACCGTACCATTGTCTCCGTAGGTCACCATCCCACGCAATGCACTGTAGTTGGGCCCAGGAACAGGTTCAACCCCCACCAGTCGAAAGGTCGTTCCCTTTAAAGTGAGCGTATCCCCCGGGCCCATACGAACATCACGTTCGATTTCGTATCCCTTGATCAAGGTGACACCCACGACAAACACTGCCATGCCAAAGTGAGCCAACTGCATGCCAATAAACCAGCGTGGAATCGTTTTCAGTTTGCGCCAAGCCCATACCTGGCGAGTCACTCCAATGGCCAACCAAGCGGCCGTGGCAATTCCCAGTGCCGCCAACAGGCTGAATGCCCCCATGACCACTGGAACCACCATCCCGGCGACCAGCGCCAGCACCATATCCAAACGGGTGGCACGCAGCAACTCACGCAGGGAAGCACGCTTCCAGTGTGCCATCGTCCCCAAGGGAAGAATCACCAGTAACGGGATCATCAGCGGAACAAACACCGTGTCAAAGTACGGCGGGCCTACCGACAATTTACCCATACCGAGCGCATCGATCACCATGGGATACACCGTACCCAGCAAGACTGCCGCTGCTGCCACCGCGAATAGCACATTGTTGAGTAACAGAAAAGACTCACGGGAAACCAGTTGAAACCGGCCCCCATCGCCCACCGCTGGCGCACGCCAGGCGAACAAGGTCAAGGAACCCCCAATAACCAGCGACAGGAACAGCAAGACAAAAATACCGCGCTTGGGATCTGATGCAAAGGCATGGACCGAATTCAACACCCCTGAGCGAACGATAAAGGTACCAACCAGCGACAAGGAAAAGGCCGCAATAGCCAATAATACTGTCCAGCGTTTGAACGCACCTCGCTTCTCGGTCACCACCAGCGAATGAATCAACGCCGTTCCGACCAACCAAGGCATAAATGAGGCATTTTCCACGGGATCCCAAAACCACCAACCGCCCCATCCCAACTCATAATAAGCCCAGCGCGAGCCAAAACAAATGCCCAACGTCAGAAATACCCAAGCTGCCAACGTCCAGGGACGGGACCAGCGCGCCCAGGTTGCATCCAGTTTTCCAGAAATCAGTGCCGACAGAGCAAACGCAAATGCCACCGAAAACCCAACATATCCCATATACAACATGGGGGGGTGATAGACCAGTCCAGGATCCTGCAATAACGGGTTCAGGTCGCGACCCTCCTGAGGAGCAGGGAAGATACGGTCGAAGGGGTTTGAGGTCAACAGGATAAACAAAAGAAAACCGCTGATGACCAATCCCAGTACTCCCAGGGCTCGTGCTACCACGGGATCTGGAAGACGGCGCGAGAAAAGCGCAACCGCTGCACTCCATGCCGTCAACAATAACACCCACAACAGCAGTGACCCTTCATGCCCTCCCCAGACTGCGGAGAACTGGTACTGCACCGGCAGTTTGGTATTGGAATGCTGACTCACATACAAAACCGAAAAATCATTGTGCAGAAATGCCCAAGCCAGACACGCAAAAGAAACCGCAACAGCAAGGAACAAGGTCAGTGCCAGCGGCCGTGCCAGACCAATCCAGATAGCCCACCCTCGTTGCGCCCCGACCAGTGAAAAAGCGGCCATTCCCAGTGCCAAAGTCAGCGCCAACATCAAGGCGAAGTGTCCAAATTCCGGAACCATATACGCTCCCAAAAACACGTTAAATCGTGTAAAGTCCGTTAGTGTACCTTACCCTGCCGCAGCGCGGTGAATGGGGAGGTGTTCTCCAATACAACGAGGAATGCCATGTTCACTCACATCCTGATTGCCTTTGATGGTTCTGAACTTTCCAAACAAGCCTTGCAAAGCGGCCTGACACTCGCCAAAACCACGGGCGCCAAAGTCACTCTCTACCGCGCGATCATCGAATACCTGCCGATGTCGGAGTTCGCTGTAGAGCCACCCTCCTCGATCGTTGAAGAACTCAGCCACGCGGTCGATCACAGCCTTGAGGTTGCCTCACAGTACGCACAAAGCCAAGGGATCACCCTGTCAACCCGCCGCTCGGTTGAACTCGCGCCTTATCTCGGTATCATCGAATGCGCTAAAACCGAGGGATGTGACCTGATTCTCATGGCTTCCCATGGAAGACGGGGTCTGTCCGCTCTTATTCTAGGCAGCGAGACACAAAAAGTGCTCACTCACTCGACCATTCCCGTCCTGGTTTACCGCTAGGTCTTTCCTCAACTCACGTCCCGCCGTCAAGGCTGAACAGAACCTGGTGGGACACTGGGGACAGCCCGCCAAGGTTCTGGACAATCCTTGACATAGGGATAATAGCCCTTGGCAGAGTCACAGTAGAACCATTCACTGGGCGCTGAGTAATCATCCTGCGGAGCCACATAGGTTGTATCCTGTGCCGTAAGGGGCTGGGAAACCACTACCGTTGGCGCAACCGGGGCACTGTACACCGGATAGCCTAACGGATAGGGATCGTAGAACAATGGATCATTCCAGGCCCAGGCACCGTAACCCAGGCCAAGACCAAGGCCAAACCCTCCCCAGCCCCAGCCTTCGCCCCAGCCGCCACGCCAACCATCTCCACCCCAGCCGCCACGCCAACCATCACCGCCACGCCAACCGCCCCAGCCGCCACGCCAGCCACCGCCACGCCAGCCACCGCCACGCCAGCCACCGCCTCCCCAGCCACCCCCACGCCAATTTCCACCACCACGCCAACCGCCACCTCCCCAATTTCCCTGATGGAACCCGCCGACACGCCCACCACCGCCGTGCCCACCTCCTCCCCCATGCCCCCCGCCACCACGTGCCCAAGCAGGAGACAAAGCGATCAGGAGCGAAGCAAAACAGACCAAACTCACACGAAAGGTGATTGGCGTTTTCATGAAAAGTCCCCCAAAAATACGTCTAGGCTAGAAAGTTATCTGGGCATCGAAGCGTCTGGTGCTGCCATGGCATGAGGCCCCATCATGCCATGATGGTCCATCATCCCTTCCCTTCCCAGCATCAAACCGATGTGGTAGGCCTGTTGCCAATACAGATCAAAAATCGTTTTCTGATCCGTATCCAACTTGTCATAGAAAACCTGCGTCGTAGCCTGCAACTTTTGCAGAAGCGCCACATGATCCTGCAACCGTTGCACTTCCAATTGCATATGCTCCAACCCATGGGACATACGCTCAGGAGTCGTCAGATGGTGATGACCTTCAAGAGCATGAGCCTGTGCCATGGAACGCTTATCGTGCTCATTGCGCCAATGATCAACACGCTCGGTTTGCTCACGGGTAATCGTCAATACATCTCCTGACCATACCTTCCAAGCCGCTTGCTGCCCCTCACTCAAATTAAGGCGCAACTTCATGTCATCCAACATGCCCTCGGTATGTCTGATCCAAGGGTCATTGGTCGCATGACTGGTTTTGGCGGGTGCCGTAGTCCCAAGCGGAGGAGGCGGTACACTCGCCGCGCCACCACCATCAGCCCATGCCACGACTGACCCCATTAACATCAAGCCGGCCAGTCCCTGAACAATTTTTCTGGATTTCAAAGTCATCATGCTTCTCCGTGCAATGTAAGTTGTATTTATATCGAGTGATACGCTAGCGCTGTGACCCGAGCCTTGGAAGTTGGTTCCCGCTCAGGTCCAATCTCCGCCCGAATCTCCACTCGACCAGTCCGCCCCTCCCCCACTATCCCAGGAACCATTATCACTGATCCCGAAATCTGTTCCTCCCATGCCAGAATTACCCAAATCCTCAGACGGGATAACCGTCTGCCCCCCACCCTCCGGCCCATCTACCAGCCGATGAGCCAAAGCTTCCCCTGCGACCATTCCCGCACCCAAAGCCGCCCCCGTGGCCAGACTACTCATGATCCCCCCCCCACCTCCCATCGGAGCACCGGGCGGAATCCCTCCCACGCCATTATTGTAGTATCCCCCCCCCATGGGACGAGGACCCATCATCCCCGACATGACCTGAGACTGGGCTGACTGACGACGTACCAGCCAGACTACCAACAACAGGGCCAGCCCCCCCACCATGAGCAACGTACCCCATGGCGTATGTCCTGGAACAGATTCATGTACACTCCCTTCCGCCAAGGTGCGGGTGGGGTGATTCAATTCCGCCTGCAACTGTCTCAGGGAAGTCGGTGAAGCAAACGGCAAACCAGGTTGCAACTTTTCAGCCAGAGCCAGTTCGCTACGCCCCCCCGTCTGATCCCCTGAACGGGCCAGCACTTCTGCCTCCACAAAATGTGCCTTGGCACTATTGGGATGGGCACGCAGCACCTCGTCCATCATGGCCTGC
Organism: Pseudomonadota bacterium; assembly: GCA_021798835.1. GTDB lineage: Bacteria > Pseudomonadota > Gammaproteobacteria > Burkholderiales > Ferrovaceae > Ferrovum. The sequence continues at coordinate 14,000 of JAJZBQ010000007.1, forward strand.
GCATCGGACAACCGACCACTGCGGGTTGCCTCGTATACTTGATCCAGAGTCGGCTCAGCCCAAGCCAAACTACCCTGCAACACAGCGCCCAACACCAAAAATTTCACTATTTTCGTCTTCATCAATTTTCTCCTGAAACAACGATCACTCGTGCATGATCACTCATGTCCCTGCTGAGGCACTCTCTAAACGCCCCGACCTATCATCAGGTAAGGCACAAATACAGTTTTTACAAGGGGCAAGGGGCGATTGTTGCGCATCCTTTACAAGCAGCCGTTCAATTTCCGCACAAGGTACCGGGGGAGAAAATAGAAACCCTTGTAAAAAATCACAACCCAATGCCGCCAGACAATCCCTTTGCAGGGCTGTTTCCACTCCCTCCGCAACCACAATCATCTGGGCCGATTTTCCCAACGCAATAATCATCCGAACAATCTGGTTATCCTCACCACTCTCCGGAATGTTTTGAATGAAACTGCGATCAATCTTGATAGCATCCAGAGGCAATTGGCGCAAATATGCCAAACTTGAATAACCCGTGCCAAAATCATCCAATGACAAGGGTATCCCCAACTTCCGCAAACGCTGCAACACCTTGGAAGACCTTTCCGGGTTACGCAATACCATACTCTCCGTTAATTCAAACTCAATCAAGGCCGGCAACACCCCATATGCGCGCAAAATAGCCTCCGTCGTATCCACAAACGCATCTGATTCTACCTGCAGAATCGATAAATTGATGGCAACTCGGTGCGGGGGAAGACGCTGTTGTTGCCAGCGTACCAACTGCTGACATACCGCCCGAATCACCCATTCTCCCAATGGAATGATCAGCGCCGTTTCCTCAGCCACCGGAATAAAATAATCCGGCATCATCAATCCATAACGCGGATGCTGCCAACGTATCAAGGCTTCCATACCACACAGACGCTGGGTTTCCAGACAATATTTCGGCTGAAAATACAATTCAAACTCATGATGTTCGATGGCCCGGCGCAAGTCCCGTTCCACTTCAACGCGTGCCATGGCTCGTCGATTCATCTCCAGATCAAAGAACCGAAATCCCGATTTACCTGCCGACTTGGCGGCATACATGGCGGCATCAGCATGTTTGAGCAACACATCTGCCTCTACCCCATCCTCTGGAAACAAACTGATTCCAATGGAAGTCGTCGTATGAAAATCATAACCTCCAAGAATAATCGGCTGTTCAATCGCATCAATGATCTTTTGAGCGATCATGGATAACTCCTGATGACCAGAAGGCTGATGCAACAGCACTACAAACTCATCCCCACCCAATCGAGCCACCGTGTCGGAAGAACGCACATTACTCTGCAGTCGCTGCGATACCGCTATCAACAACTGATCTCCCGTAGCATGGCCCAAGGAGTCATTGACCCATTTGAAATTGTCCAGATCCAGAAACAACAACGCCAGTTTGTGTTGATTGCGCTCCGCGAGCCTGATGGAACGGGACAAACGGTCATGTAACAGATGACGATTGGGCAACCCAGTCAAACGATCATGATTGGCTTGATAGATAAAACGCGACTCACTTTCCTTCTGTTCGGTGATATCCTTGAAAACCGCGATGTAATGACTGATATTGCGGTATGCATCAAGAACCACGCTGACGCTGACCCAGCGCGGATACAAGGTGCCATCCTTGCGCTTGTCCAATAACTCTCCACTCCAGTACCCATTTTCGCCCGCCATTTGCCAGACCCGCTCAAGCGAAGTTTCCGTTGGAACTGGTACCGTGGTTCCCAACAATTCTGTGCCCAATACCTCCTGTTCGGTATACCCTGTGATACGTGTAAATGCGCCATTTACCGTCAGAAGCCGTCGATCCCGCGCCGAAATGGCGATGGCATCCAGACTGCTTGCAAACACGCGCGCCCACAGGTGCTGTTGGGCCTGCTCACGCAGGCGACGGTTTTCATGACGCTCTGTGCTATCCGCCAAATCTTCCAAGGCATCGGCGACCACTGAAATTTCATCCCGTTGATCGCCCCGAGCCGCCACCAAGGCACGCACAAACTCCAGAGAAACACGACCATCATCACGAAAACTTTGCACCGCCCTTTCCAGCGCACGCACCCGTTCAACATTATGCAAAATCCAGCGCCCCAGGATCCCCATCATGACCAACCCAACACCAACAGACAATCCGACCCATATCAGGAACCGGACATACAGCCCCGACACCAGATAGTGTGCCAACCATGTCAGAGAAAACGACAGTATCAAGGATAGGACAAAGCCGCCCAGCACCAACCGATTGACGGCTTGATGAACCATGGAGCGAAAACGATAATGGTGATTCGACACCCCTACCTCCCAATCCAAACCAAACAGGCATTGCGTAGCCCGCTGCCACAAGAGGCCACTCGGATCAACCCCTCAACACAGTGAAGCATAACAGGGAAAAATCATGGATGCCTGCGCATCATTATCTCGGCATCCGATTTCTGAAAATCCTTGCGTATCCCAATGTGGCCTGATGTTCTCAGAAAAACCATGCCAAACCACACAACATTGCCCACCCCGGAATCAACCCCGGATCCAGTTTGGCGGGCCACAGCAACAATCCGGCACCCAGTAATATCAGGCAACCCATGTTACGTTTGCGACGTTGGACTCTGCGCCAACGTTCCCAGTCATCCCCTGGAGTGGCAGACTCTCTCCCCAGGTGCCAAGACCCTACCAGAGGAAACCATACCATTATCCACGCCACCATGGCCACCCCCCGCAAGGTCAGTGTCTCTTGAACCGCCCAGCGCCACAAATCTCTGGTCCTGGAAAGTTCCCAAGCACACCCCCAGTGCCGGCAATAAACCCACCCCTCAACGGTCAAGGACCTCCAGATCACGATGAGTCAGCCCGAGGAACTTTCAAGCAGGAAATCCGACCGCGCACTATCCCGTAACCGGAAAAGTGCCCCACATATTCCAGTGGCTTGAGTTCACTCAAGCCCTGCTCGGACAACAGTGGCCATTCCTGCCAAGGTCGCTGCAGACTCACACCATCACTCCTGTCACGAACCCCGAAAAACCCCGAATTGCGTATCGAAACCCCCGACGAGCGCGCCCGTAGTCTCACCGATCCGCCCCGCTCGATCAACGCTCGCCGTGATTCCGGATCCAATGAACGAAACGCCAACAGATGGGCTGCATTGCCCACCATCATCCGGGCTTCCGCTGTTCCTTGCAACGCCACTTCGAGATCCGCCAAAGTTTGCACTGCCAAACTCATCTGAAGTCCCGCCTCGCGCCCCTTATTCAGCAACTGAATAAATGCAGCGCCCGATATTTCTGCGGCTTCATCAACCATGACCTGAATCTTTGCTGCCCTATGGTTCCCCCCCCGATACCGCTGTCCCAGCCAACTCGACAATTCCCCCAATACCAATGCTCCCAATATCCGGGCTACCTGGGCATCCTGTAAAGAGCCCAGGCCGACATACAGCACAGCCCGCCGTTCCACCACCTGCTCCAGCGTCACAAACGGCACGGTGGCATCCTCACACAACAATGCTCCTACCCTTCCCGATGTCAACACTTCCAGCAACGGCACAAGCGACAATACCATCTTGCTGTAATGTACGGCATCATGGCGTGCCAACGCCTTCAGGCCCCGCACAATGGGGTGCTCGCCCCCCTTGAGCACTACTCCTTCCCGAGAGAGTTGATCCCCCTGATTCAGCAAATGCTGTCGAATCCCTACAAAAGTAAGCGGATGCCCTAATAACAGGAGTCCTGACACGATACGATATAGCGCCATCCACGAAAACTGCGTGAATATCGTCTGCTGTTCAGAAATCGGAAGTAGCCGACATAAGCGCGTCGCCAATTCGGATGCCTGGCTCACATGACCCAACACATTCAGATGAACACTGTGCGATGGCTCTCCAACGCGCAAGACATAACAGATTTTTCCGACTTGATCCGCCGCACGTCTCAAGGTCAGCGGAATCGTGTCACCTCCTTTGGGGTCCACAAATATCAAGACTTCATCACGCTGAATAGCCTGCACAGATAACCATAAAAACAACTGGGTTTTTCCAGAACCCGGGGCCCCCATGACCAACAAGTGGTCACATTGTTCCGTACTGAGGCTGAACGGAGCGGAGGTAGTCTGATTTCCAGCATCATCCAGTACCCCACGCTCCACCTGTCTTTTCAACTCGCTGGCACCCCATACTTTTCCCCAACCCAACCACAATCGGCCAGGATTTTGTTTGGCAAAACGCATCACCCTTGCCATCGTCACCGGCCGATTGGTCCATCCCACCCCTTGCCACCCCATTTTCAGCCACTCCAGACTCACTCCCAGAATCAGCAAAGCAACACTTGCCCGAAACCACAACAATCCCGCCAGCCCCCACAGTTGACCCATCCACCAAGACAAGCCAAAACCAATCGACCAACGCAGAAAAAACATCCCTACTTTCATTCAGACATGCCAAACCAGAGATTCAACCATCGCTGTACCGACTCGGCGGGTCTAACCCCATCCACCCTGCGTGACAATAACGGATGAATACGCTGCTCAATCAAGCCAGGAGCTTCGATCAGACCGGTATGAACCCAGTCGGCCAATGATGAAGGGCTGCTCTCTCCCGACTGCCTGTCAATCAAACGTGATATGTCACGGAAGGCCAGCGGCCATAACCACCACCATCCCGCAGCATCATGCCAAAGTTTCCCCGGCTTTCTGGCGGGATCCCATATCTTCCTTTCCATGAGTTCAAGGATCAAATCCTGATACGGAAAGCCATCATTTGCCTGAACCGTAACCAGCGGCCCAACGGGACATTGTTCCAAATACACCCAGGATTCACCCGGCAATACGCGTCCGGCCCAGTGGGTCATCGTACACCACCCACCCTGCACCCTGGGCACTGGGTCAAGCCATATCCGAGATATCCGAAAAGCTTCACTCCAACGCTGAAGTCCCACCGAAAAACCCCTCCACGCCTCTTGAGGAACAGGGGTTTCCTTAGGGAAAACCTGCCACCCCATCATCCCCTGAAAAAGCGTATCCAACCAATGAGTCAACCCGACTTCCAGACTACTGCCCTGTTCCCACTGCTCACAAGCCACTGCCCAACCACGCTGACAAAGGTTTTCCGAATCATGTCCCGCCCCGTGTGGAGGAACCGGGATATCCAGCAACCAATACTGAAAACGTGCCAGTGCGGGACTAACGATACGTTCAAAGTGATCCGCTCTTAATTTCCCCCGCATAACCAAAGAACGACCCTGATCACCCCATTGCTCCAAACGCCCTGCTCCCGAACCGGGATGCAAGCACCATGGAATCATACCGAGCGTCCAGCAGACACCTGTCGATGCGTCACCGTGTGGGAACGACAGGATTCACATCGAAAGTTATGTCGAATTCGACTCCACGGTTGCAAAAATTGTCCCTGACAATCACGACAACGACAAGGCTGCAACGAACGCATCTTGATCGCCTTGATCAACCACCAAGCCCGATCAATGGAAAGTTGAGGTTCGAGCCCACACGCCACAATGGTCGCTCTCCATTGTGCGTAACCCTCCATCAACAGCGTACATTCATCGGTTGGCACGTCGGTCAGTTGCATCAATTTTTGATAAATTTGACAAAACAGGGAGGACTGCAACAAATTTTTCCGTCTTAGATACCATTGGTCAGAATTCGGAATTTGGCCTTTTTTTGGAGACACCCCATTAATTTCCAGGGACAACTTTCTCAGAAACCAACTGGACAAACGAGTCATGTCGACGACGACCGGAACACGCGCCCCCAACTGCAATAATCGTTCAGCCTGACGGTAACGTTGCATTTCCTGCTGCAAATCACGCTTGGTAGCCATGATCCCGTTCCCCCTCACCCAACAACAAGGCCCTTGGCAGCGCTCCATCCACGCCTACCGCGTACTGATTGAGACACTCCCATACGCGCATGGAGTGCCACCGCAGTCCCACCAGTAAAACCGGAGATTGGGCGAGCCGCGATAGTTCGGCTGCAGACAAGCCCATCACCACATCCGCCACCTTCGGATGAATCCCCAAATTCAGCAGACCTTGAAGACGGTTATGGTGTAACACTTCGCGGGCAAGATACAGCATGCCCAAATTGATTTCCGCAATGGACTTTCCGAATTGATTCATTGAGGCTGCCTCCTTGGCGTGGAAATAAGGAGAACAGACTATAGGGGATTTCGACCTTGCCAAACCCCATAATCGACAATCACCCTCTCAACTTCATGGAAAATTTTTAATATTTTTTAATGGGTTGTCAAAAAAAATCGTGACAATCGTCGCAATTTTTCAGACAATCAACCCCTGACGACAGAAAGATATCTGCGCCTGTATGGATTTCTTACAGTGAAAAGTGGATTTCCACCGCAGTCACATACGTGGAAGAGTAACTCCCTGTTGCCCCTGATATTTCCCCCCCCGGTCCCGGTAGGACACTTCACAGGGCTCATCAGATTCAAAAAACAACACTTGTGCCACCCCCTCATTGGCATAAATCTTGGCGGGTAGTGGCGTGGTATTGGAAAACTCCAGGGTGACATACCCTTCCCACTCAGGTTCAAAGGGGGTCACATTGACGATGATGCCACAGCGCGCGTATGTGGACTTTCCCAGACAGACCGTCAACACCGTGCGTGGGATGCGGAAATATTCCACCGTACGCGCCAACGCAAAGGAATTGGGCGGAATGATACAGACCGGGGCTTTGACATCAACAAACGAATTGGCATCGAAATTCTTGGGGTCAACAATGGTCGAATTCAAATTGGTAAACAGTTTGAATTCGTCAGAGCACCGGATATCATACCCATAACTGGAGGTTCCATAAGATACGATCCGATGCCCATCGGCGGATGTCTTGACCTGCCCTGGTTCAAAAGGTTCGATCATCCCATGATGCTCCGCCATATGGCGAATCCAGCGATCTGACTTGATACTCATGCTTCAACCCTCGCATGCGTTGTGATCCGAGGGGATAAAATATCCCCTCCCAATAAGTCCCATCGATCAGGTGTTCTGAACCACGATTTTGGGAAATTTTACCGATGGATTTTCACCACGCTGAGCCAGTTTGATGGCTACGCGTTGTGCAATTTTTCGATAGGTCAGTGCTGGGGCGCTATCCGGATCGGCAACCACAGTCGGACAGCCGGAATCGGCCTCCTGTCGAATCCGAATATCCAGTGGCAACGCGCCGATGAGTTCTGTTCCAAAATCGGCACACATCCGGGCGGCCCCTCCTTCACCAAAAATTGGCTCCTCATGACCGCAATGAGAACAGACGTGAACACTCATATTTTCCACCACTCCCAGAATCGGAATCCCCACCTTTTCAAACATACGGAATCCCTTTCTGGCATCCAGCAAGGCAATGTCCTGAGGGGTTGTCACAATAACCGCCCCAGTAACGGGCACTTTCTGAGCCAACGTCAACTGAACATCCCCGGTTCCCGGCGGCATGTCCACAATCAGGTAATCCAGATCATCCCAGTGCGTATCCCTCAACAATTGTTCCAGGGCCTGCGTCACCATCGGACCGCGCCATACCATGGGTTGATCAGGGTCTATCAGAAATCCCACCGACATCACCTGTAACCCATGCCCCTGCAAGGGTTTCATGGAGTTCCCATCCTCATGGGTTTCCGGATTCCCTTTGACCCCCAACATCATCGGCTGGGACGGCCCATAGATGTCCGCATCCAGAATACCGACACGTGCCCCCTCAGCCTGTAATGCCAATGCCAGGTTCACGGCTGTGGTGGATTTTCCTACCCCCCCTTTTCCGGAAGCCACCGCAATCACATTGCGAATCCCCTTCAGTAGCGTCAAGCCCGACTGAACCTTGTGAGGCTTGATCTGGGCCTGAACCGTTGCCTCGACCACAGCGATCCCCTCAAGTGGCAACAGAGCCGCGGCAATGGCCTCTTTCACCGCTGCACCGAGTGTCTGAACGGGGTAACCCACAGCCACCGTCACCTTGAGGTGACCTCCTACCAAAGACAGTGAGCGCACCGATTTTGACCCCAACGGGGAACCGGTGTTGGGGTCAACAACCCCATGTATGGTGGCTTCTGCTGTCTTTTCCGACAGGGTCATGATTTTCTCCTGAAAATATGGTTGAGATCACTTTCCAACGGATCATTATAGTATGAGTCTCGAAAACCTCGCACCAGATTGATACAATGTCAGTTTGCTCATAAAACGAAGTTCAGTCTTCCTCAATGGAAAAATGAGCTTTCCCTACCTTTCAGGATCATCCATGGCTCGCACTCTCCTCGTCACCAGCGCACTCCCCTATGCCAATGGCAGCATTCACCTGGGACACCTCGTCGAACATATCCAAACGGACATCTGGGTCAGGTTTCAGCGCATGCAAGGGCATACCGTCCATTACTTCTGTGCCGATGATACCCACGGCACTCCCGTCATGCTGGCCGCCAAAACCCGCGGCCTGACTCCGGAAGCCATGGTAGAACTGGCACATGCGGAACATGAAGCAGATTTGAAGGGATTCCGCGTCGCCCATGACCTGTACTACAGCACCCATTCCCCTGAAACTCAGGAGATCGCCTCGGAACTCTATCGTCACCTCAAGGCCCAGGGGTTGATATCCGTCCGCGCCATCGAACAGTACTTCGATCCCGTGGAAGGTATTTTCCTACCCGACCGTTTCATCAAAGGAACCTGTCCACGCTGCCATGCCGTCGATCAATACGGAGACAACTGCGAAGTCTGCGGAGCCTCTTACCTCCCTACCGATCTGATCGACGCACGCTCAGCGTTGTCTGGGGCCATACCAGAACGACGATTCTCCGAACATCATTTCCTGCGTCTGGCCGAATGTGAAGATTTTCTGCGTCAGTGGACCCGCGCCGGAACCATACCAGAGGAAGCCGCCAACAAACTGGAAGAATGGTTCAAGACCGGTCTGACCGATTGGGATATCTCCCGTGATGCTCCCTATTTCGGTTTTGAAATCCCTGATGCTCCGGGGAAATTTTTTTATGTCTGGCTGGATGCCCCCATCGGTTATATGGGTACCTTCAAGAAACTGGCCAGCATACAGGGTCTGGATTTTCAGGCTGGCTGGAATGCAGACAGTTCATGGGAACTTTATCATTTCATCGGCAAAGACATTCTTTACTTCCATGCACTCTTCTGGCCAGCCCTGCTCCATCAAACGGGTCTGCGCACCCCCACCCAATTGTTCGTCCATGGATTTCTCACGGTCAATGGTCAAAAAATGTCCAAAAGTCGCGGCTCATTCATCACAGCCCGCCACTACCTGAATCATCTCGATCCCGAGTACCTGCGCTACTACCTCGCAGCCAAACTCAATGGCAGTATGGAAGACATCGATCTGAACCTGGACGATTTCTGTGCTCGGGTCAACAGCGATCTGGTCGGCAAGTACGCCAATCTGGCCAGTCGCAGTGCTGGTTTCATCACCAAACGCTTCGCCGGATGCCTGGCTACCACCCTCAGCCCCGAGCAAGAACAACTGATCGCCTCATTCCGTACTGCAGCACCGGCGATAGCACAATCCTTCAACGCCCGAGATACCAGCCGTGTGATCCGCGACATCATGCACCTGACCGATCAAGCCAATCAATACGTCGATCAACACAAGCCCTGGGAATTGGCCCGAGATCCTGAATACAACGGCACACTACAACAAGTCTGCACCACTATCCTGTCTCTGTTTCAATTATTGACAGTCTATTTGAAACCGATCTTGCCCGATATCTGTCAACGTGCCGAGACTTTCCTGGGTCTTTCCGATCTCACTTGGGAGGCGGCCGTCAATCACACTCTGCTGGGCAGTTCAATACAACCCTATACCCATCTGGTTAGCCGCGTTGACCCCGCACAGGTTGCCAAACTGGTTACAGTTCCACAAACCTGACCCCCTGACCCCATGAATGCTGACGACTCTTTCATGGCCGAAGCGCTGCGTCTTGCCCGCTATGCCGCCCTGCATGAAGAAGTCCCCATAGGAGCCGTAATCGTGCAGGATGGGCGTATCATCGGACGCGGTCACAATGCCCCGGTAACGCTTGACGATCCCAGCGCCCATGCCGAGATTCGTGCTCTGCGCGACGCAGCCCACCTCTTGGGCAACTACCGCCTCAATGGTGCCACCCTCTATGTCACCCTCGAACCATGTGCCATGTGTGCAGGTGCCATCCAGCATGCCCGGCTCACCCGGCTGGTGTATGCCGCTCATGACCCAAAATCTGGTGCCTGCGGTAGCGTGGTCGATTTGTTCGAGCATCCGAAACTCAATTTTCATACCACGGTCAACCATGACCCCACTCATGCCGAAGATTCTGCCACCTTATTGCGACAATTTTTCCGGCAACGCCGCCCATGACCCATCCCTCTTTTGTGCACCTGCGGTTACACAGCGAATTCTCGATCCACGACAGCGTGGTACGTATCGAATCGGCCATCGAACAAGCACGTCAGTACAACCAAGTGGCACTGGCACTCACCGATACGCACAATCTTTTCGGCTGGGTCCGATTTTATATTCATGCCCGCAAAGCGGGGATTAAACCCCTGTGTGGAGCCGATATCCAATTGGCCCCCGACGATCAGCATCCACACACCTCGCGAATTCTGGTCCTGGCCAGTAACCAGCAAGGCTACCATACCCTATGTCGGATTCTCAGCGATATTTGGTGTGACCATCAAAATCAGGGTGTCGCCAGCCTGCCTCGCACCTTGCTCCTAAAAGAAAAAAGTGGCTTGCTGGTTCTCTCTGGTGGCCTATATGGAGACATTGGGCAGGCCATCATGGCCCAGCAACCGGAACAGGCCCGTCAACGTGCACGCGACTGGAAAACCGAATTCGGCGATAATTTTTATCTGGAAATTCAGCGTACCGGCCAACCCAGTAACGATCGTTGGGTTGAAGAAACCATTCGTTTGGCCCAGGAACTGGATATTCCCATCGTGGCGACTCACCCCATCCAGTTCATGCATGCCGATGACTTCAAAGCCCATGAAGCGCGCGTATGTATTGCCTCAGGAACCCTCCTGGCCGATCCCAAGCGCCCACGTCTGTTCAACTCCGATCAGTACTTCAAAAGCACAGAAGAGATGGTGGAGCGCTTTCAGGACATTCCGGAAGCACTGGCCAACAGCGTTGCCATTGCCCAGCGTTGTACCGTCGAGATGACGTTGGGAAAACCCAGACTTCCTGACTTCCCCACCCCCCCCGGCATCACCTTGGATGACTTCCTGCATCGCGAAGCCCAAGCAGGGTTGACAAACCGTCTGGAAGAACTATATCCCGATCCCGTCTTGCGCCAACGTGAAAGGGAAACCTACGTAGAACGACTCGATTTTGAATGGAAAACCATCGTCCAGATGGGATTTTCGGGATATTTCCTGATTGTGGCCGACTTTATCAACTGGGCCAAATCTCATGGGGTCCCCGTGGGGCCGGGTCGTGGCTCGGGAGCCGGCTCCCTGGTAGCCTACTCGTTGGGAATCACCGATCTCGATCCCCTGCGTTATGACCTGCTGTTCGAGCGCTTCCTGAATCCCGAACGGGTATCCATGCCCGATTTCGATATCGATTTCTGTCAGGATGGTCGCGATCGCGTCATCGAGTATGTCCGCCAACGCTATGGCCGGGATGCCGTCGCACAAATTGCCACCTTTGGCACCATGGCCGCCAAGGCGGTAATACGCGATGTGGGCCGCGTCCTGGATTTGCCCTACAACTTTGTCGATCAGTTGGCCAAATTGGTCCCTTTTGAACTCGGAATGACCCTGTCTCGCGCACGGGAACAGGAACCCCAGATCAACCAACGCGCCGCAGCCGAAGAGGAGGTCGCCGAACTGCTCTCCCTGGCGGAAAGTCTGGAAGGATTGACGCGCAACGTCGGTATGCATGCCGGAGGAGTCCTGATCGCCCCTGGAAAATTGACCGACTTCACCCCCCTCTACCGTCAGGACGGTGCAGACGCTATTGTCAGTCAGTACGACAAGGATGATGTGGAAAAAGTCGGACTGGTCAAATTCGACTTTCTTGGTCTGCGTACTCTGACCATACTGGACTGGGCACAGCGACATATTCGCGCGAGGGGCGATGCCCCTTCCCAACAATTCCAGTTATCGGCAATCCCGTTGAATGATCCGGCCACCTACCAGTTGTTCGGTTCAGGCAACACCACCGCCGTATTCCAGCAGGAATCACGTACGGCAAAGGACATGGAGAAACGACTCAAACCCGATACCTTTGAAGACATCATTGCCCTGATGGCGCTCAACCGCCCAGGCCCCCTGCAATCCGGCATGGTGGACGATTTCATCGAACGAAAACAGGGACGTGCTCCGGTCGACTTCTTTCACCAGGCCCTGGAACCCGTGCTGAAACCCACCTATGGGGTCATCGTCTATCAGGAACAGGTGATGCAGATCGCCCAGGTTCTGGCTGGTTATACCCTGGGAACCGCCGACCTACTGCGCCGCGCCATGGGAAAAAAAGACGCCACAGAAATGGCACGCCAGCGAACACGCTTCATCGATGGTGCCACGAGCCGCGGCATTGCCGTCAAACTCGCCACCCAACTGTTCGACCTGATGGAGAAATTTGCGGAATACGGCTTCAACAAATCACATTCGGCTGCCTATGCCCTGATCTCCTATCAAACCGCATGGCTCAAGGCTCACTATCCCGCTGAGTTCATGGCTGCCACACTCTCCGGCGATCTTGACGACACCGACAAGGTCGCCCTGTTTGTCGCAGATGCCCGACAAAATCAACTCACCATCCTCCCTCCCGACATCAACCAGTCGGATTACCGTTTCCTGCCCACAGGTCCATCAACCATTCGCTATGGATTGGGATCCATCAAGGGGACAGGAGAAAGTGCCGCACTGGAAATCGTTCGACAACGCAATACCGGTCCCTACCTCAATCTGTACGATTTTTGCCTGCGGACTGACAAGCGCATCGTCAACCGACGTGTCATCGAAGCCTTGATCAAGTCTGGGGCTTTTGACGCCCTGCACGGCAAGGCGCAACGCGCCAGCCTTTTGCACACCACTGAGGAAGCATTGAATCATGCAGAAAAGTCCCAACGTCATGTATTGCAGCAGGGCCTGTTCGATATCGACAATACCGAGTTATCCTCATCCCTTCCACTGAAATTCGTCCCTGAGTGGGCTGATGGCGAGCGTCTGGCTCATGAAAAATCCGTCCTCGGCTACTACTTCAGCGAACATCCCTTCACCCATCAACGCGCGCAGTTGAGCCACATGGGACTGACAGATCTGGGACAACTGACCCCTGGTCCCGTCATAGTCCGGATCGCAGGGATCATCGCTCAAACCCGCGTACAACAGACACGCCGCGGACGCATGGGAATCCTCCTCCTCGATGATGGAACAAACCGGACCGAGGTCAGTGTTTTCAGTGAATTATTTGATCAGGTACGTCATTTGCTGAAGGAAGATCGTCTGGTGATCGTGGAAGGAAAAGCCAGTCTGGATCACTATACCCAGGGAGTGCGCGTCAATGCAGAGCAGGTGATGAACCTTTCTCAAGCCAGAATCGAGTTTGCACGCTGTCTGCACCTGACAGTACCCTCCCGGCTGAGCCAACCTCTGCTGGATCGACTCAATCAATATCTGACCGGCCGCCCCCCCGGCACCTTGCCATTCACCCTGCGCTACCAACGCACAGATTGCGAAATTACTCTCGAATTCCCTCCGGTGAACCTCGACGAAACATTTCTGGAAAGTTTAGTGGAAATACTGGGCGTGCATGCCGTATCCTTATCTCCCGATTGATCTTTCTCAGCGTCGCCGACTGGGTGACATAATCCATGACCGACAAGGGCTCTGTCTCCGCGCCTCTCCGGTCCAGGAGCGGTAATGTTTATCACAGCAATCACAGGCCCCACAAAAGTCCGGTGCTGTTTCCCCAAAATAGGCCAGTAGTACCTGACGGCGACAGCGTTCAGTCTCCGCATAGCCACGCAATGCCCTCCATCGCTCTCGCAAATCCTTTTCCTGTGTCTGCCTGTCAACAGGAAAGCACAAATCTCGAAAGTCATACAGCAACAAGGCCTCTGCTATTTTTCCATCACGTCCAGCGCGCCCAGTTTCCTGGTAATACCCTTCCATAGTTCTGGGGACTGCCCAGTGAACCACATAACGAATGTCGGGTTTATCGACTCCCATGCCAAAGGCCAGTGTGGCTACCATGATTGGTCGCACCGATTCCAGAAAATATTGCTGGTGGCGTAACCGTGTCGCCGCATCCATCCCGGCATGATAGGGAAGACATGGCCAACCCTCATCGGTCAAGCGCTGAGCCAACACATCCACCAACCGTCGCGAAGGGCAATAGATAATCCCTGACGTGCTCGGCCCATGACGATGAAGAAAATGCATCAACTGCCCCAATGGTCGCTTCTTGTTGTTCACGGCATAACGCAGGTTGGGACGGTCAAAACTGCCTACAAACTGACGTGCATTCAGCATCCCCAGGGAACTCAGAATATCAATGCGCGCATCCGGATCCGCGCTGGCTGTCAGCGCCATACGTGGCACCCCCGGAAAACGTTGCCCAAGTATTCCCAACTGGCGATACTCTGGGCGGAAATCATGCCCCCACTCGACAATACAATGTGCTTCGTCGATGGCAAACAAAGCCAGATTTCCCTGTTGATGCTGACACTCAAGAAGCGCAAGAAAATCAGGACTAACGAGACGCTCGGGAGCCACATACACCAATTTGAGGCGCCCCGCCTGCAACTCCCGAACCACCCGTTGGCGCTCCCCGATGGTCAGACTGGCATTCAGAAATGCCGCCGCCACCCCTCGATGCCGCAATGCCGCTACCTGATCCTGCATCAAGGCAATCAGTGGAGAAACCACCACGCCCATGCCTCGCCGCAATAATATCGGGATCTGGAAACACAGAGACTTTCCTCCACCAGTCGGCATGAGCACCAGTGCATCCCCACCACGACTCACATGCTCGATCACCGCAGCCTGAAACCCACGAAACTCCGGATAGCCAAAGAGTTGATGCAAAACTGTGAGAGCCGTATTCATGCCACCAGTATGCCCACCAATATTCCCCAATACGTATCGAGAACAAAGACGATGTACCGTTTATAATCCTTCTTTTCGCTTCCTCCAATGGAGTCATGAAATGGCACAAACCCCTTCCAGCATGCTAGCCTTGGGAACTCGGGCACCAGAATTTTCACTACCGGACACCACTGGCCAACACTGGTCTTTGTACCCGGAAGCCACTGATCGTCCCGTATTGGTGATGTTTCTGTGCAATCATTGCCCCTATGTCATCCACATCCGCAACGCTCTGGCGGCCTTGACCCGTGAATTTCAGGAAAAGGGCATTGTCATCGTCGGCATCAACGCCAACGATGCCGTCCACTATCCTGCCGACAGTCCGGAAAAAATGGTCGAAGAAAAGGCACTGGCCGGCTATGTCTTCCCTTACCTCTTTGACGAAACACAACAGGTCGCCCTGGCCTATCAGGCTGCCTGTACCCCCGACTTTTTTCTGTTCGACCGCGAACATCATCTGGTCTACCGCGGTCAGTTTGACGATAGCCGGCCCAAAAACGGTCAACCCGTCACTGGTGCTGATCTGCGCGCTGCGCTGGAAGCCGTTGTCAACGACCAACCACAAACGCAAGAACAGATCCCCAGTTTGGGCTGCAACATCAAATGGAAAGCCGGCAACGAACCCCGATACTAACCCGGGCAACTTACCACATAGAATCGGCGTGTCATGACACGCCGTGTCACCCGGCCTTCCACCTGATCATAGAAAAAAGGAACCGGAGCATCCCAGATGGTTTGGGACATACCCGAAACCGGATGCAGCAATACCAATGCTCCGAGTTGTGGATTGGCACGACATACCGCCTGTATCCGGTCTTTTCCAGGAGGGGTCGATGCCCCCGGAGCGGGCGCACAATAAGTTCCGGGAAAAAATTCGGCGGTGTCCAACTGCTGAAACTCTTCGTATAAGTGCTGATAATGAAGTGCCGTTTCCCGCGAGAACAGACTTCCGGTACCTTGAGAGCAGGAGAAATAATTGGCTCGCCGCAGCATGATCCAGGGAGCATTCAGATCGCCTTCCCAGTAAATTGAGCGATGCTGCGGCAATAATGCAGTCAACTCGCCGGGCGCTGCAGTCACCCCATCCATGTAACGAACCCAATCACTGCGCTGATCCCAAAAGTAAAGACCAAAAACCAGTAACACAGGGACCGGCCATAACACCATGGGCAACAGAGGCTTTTTCCACCCCCAAATGACCCAGAACAGCGTGGCACAAATCAAGATACACTGCGGTAGAACTCCATTCAACCAGTATTGGGTCGTGGATTCGTTATGCTGCAACACCTGCATAAAAACCCACGCTGTCCTGATGAATACTCCCGCCAGAAATACTTCACAGGCCACCACTATTCCTCTGCCCACACGGGATGTACGCTGCTCCCAGTATTCGAGCAACATGGCTACCCCACCCATCGGTAATGCCAACAAATACAAACCAGCATGCCATTCCGCCAAAACCCCCACCAGCAGTGCGGCGGTCCACCAGTAAAGAGCATGGGACCGCCACGTGGTGCGATGCCACAACACCAGGTAACGCGGCACCACGCTCATATGAACCATGACTCCAGATATCCATATGGCACGCCACAGTTGTGCATCGATAACCAGCACATTGCGCAACAAATCACCGCCCAATGCACTGATCACAATACCCCCCACCCCGACCAGCAAAGCCATGCCCACCCAGTGCCGCATTCGGTCAACCTGAAACTGCAGAACCCAGCCTCCCTGTAATAGGGTGTACAACACCAGGGGCCATTCCCCACTCCCCCACAACCCGATGAATCCATACGATGTCCTTCTTCGCACGATGTCCCACCACACCGGATCAAAGGTCTGTCCCAGACGCACAAATGGCTGAACTCCGGCCATGACCAACCCAACACCCCCCATACACACCAGCATCAAACCTATCCAGCCTGACAAACGATGTCCCATCCCCCATAAAAACCACGATGCCAAACCCGGCAATACCATCAGGGGATGCACTATCAATCCCCCCACCAGGAAAACCAGGGAACGCCACCGATGACCACGCCATAAATCCCCCATCGCCCACAGGGTCATCGCCTCGGCAAATATCCGTGGGGTCAGGATGGGCTCTGCATAGTGATACACCATGCCTGAGGGTCCGGAAAACAGAATAACTCCCACCAGAGCCAGAAAAATATTTCTTCCCTTTACCAAACCCGATGCCAGGTATAAGGCTCCGCCCAACCAGAGCCCCTGTCCGATCAGGGTCAATGTCAGGTTCGCTGATTCAAGCCCCAGTCCGGCAATCAGTGGACCATAGAGACGGGAAAATAGCGTAAATTGATCCTGCGATCCATAGGCAAAAAACAAGTCATCTGCATAGCGCGACGGCATCAGAAAATGCAGCGCCTGAACCGTATAATATTGAGCGTCCCACAAAATCCCGAGATAGGGATGCGTGGCCAACCACAACAACATGATGCCTGCGCCCGTGACCCACCACCGTCCCCTGCCATGCCAGACGCGACTCATGTTTCTGGCACTCTCCGACGCGGGACCCCCCTCTCCCCGGTCCGTTGCCCTCCCCCCGCCTCTTCATGGTATTCGGCATCCTGATTGACCAACCAGACATCCTCACGACGCTCTCCCGCCAGAATATTTTGCACGGTCAGCATGGCAGTCTTCATGGCATGATCCTGGTTGTTATATTTATGCATACCATTGCGCCCTACCAGATGAAGCGTCGGATAGGTCGCTTCCAACCAGCGACGAATCAGTTCGACACGACTTTCATAACCTTCATCATAAACGGGATAAGCCTTAGGCTGGCGTACCACTACCCCCTCGCGAATATCCACGGCACTGGCCAACCCGAGCGCCACCAGTTCATTGCGAGCCATTGCGACCAGGTCCTCATCCGCAGCATTCCACAAACCATCCCCCTCGAAACAGAAATACTCCATGCCATAACAGTTCAAATTCGGATCTGGCACCATCTCCGGCGACCAGGATTTGAAGTTTTGAATACGACCAACCTTAACCCCGGGTTCATGAATGTAAATCCAGTTGTCGTCGAAGCGATCCCGTTCCTTGACAATCAGTGCCACCACCAAAAAATCACGGTAACGCAAAGCCGCGGCGGCCTGCAAAACCGCAACAGGCGGCTCAGGACTGAGGATGGTCACCAGCGTTTGCAATGGCATGGAACTAATGACATTTTCTGCATAAACCTGAATAGCCCCTCCGGTATCTGCACAACTCGTCACGCACCACTCTCTCTGAAGCGTATCCCAAAATAGCGCAGTCACACGTTGGCCCAGCATGACATGACCTCCCCACTGCTCCACCTTGGCTGCGGCAGCTTGCCAAAGCATCCCCGGCCCACGACGCGGATAATGGAACTCATGAACCAGGGTCTTGATGGTCTGATGCGCGTTCTTCTGCCCCCGTTGCGGCCATAACGCGTGCCAGACTGCCGTAAATAACGACAATCCTCGAATTCGTTGAGCAGCCCAATCTGCAGATATCTCAGTGCATTTCATACCCCACACCTTCTCCGTGTAGGTCTTAAAAAAAATCTCGAATAGACGGCGACCAAAATGGCGGGTTACCCACGCTTCAAAATTCTGCGGTTTCCCCGAGAAAAAATCAAGTTTTGCCACCAGATAGGAACCGACACAATACAAGGCTTCCCGAAGACCCAACTTGTGCAAGGCATCCCCTGCACGCAGCGGATAATCGAATAACTTTCCCCGATAGAAAATCCTCGACTTGCGCGGTCTCAATAAAAAATCTTCGCCCAGCAATTCACGCCATAAAGCCTCCACCTCCGGAGCCTTGGAAAAAAATCGGTGTCCCCCGATGTCAAAGCCAAATCCCTGGTAGTCCACCGTGCGCGATATTCCCCCCACGTAACGAGGGTCCTGCTCCAGAACTCTGACCGAAACATGTTGACGCGAGAGCAAATAGGCGGCTGTCAGCCCAGCCGGACCCGCACCAATGCACAACACTGCACAACGATCACCGCTCATATTGCCCGTTTCCCCGTTCTAAACCACAACAGCATCAATTGACCCCATAATACCCAGGGAGTCCAGTGAAAACCAATCAGCCCAGCCCACCAGCCATCCAGTGCAGGGACCAACCACATCATCAGCCACCATCCCTGTTGGACGGGGCTCCAATCTGCCGACCACTTTTCCTGAATGATCACCAGTGCCCATACCAGCCAGAGCAGGTCGTAGTCCATCAGATACGGGCTGACCATCAAACTAACCAGGGTCGTGGCCACCCATCTCACCGAAACATCGGTACTCCGTCGCCACAACATCCCCAACGCCACCACAGCCGCACCAGCAGAAATCCCGTGGATAACGTACGCCTGCGATACAGAGCATCCCCACAAGCGCATTTGCGCGAAAACCGTGGGCATATGTAACCAATATTGGCTCCCCATCCCATCCTGTTCCAGATAAAGACGGGCAAGACGAAAACTGTGCCACCACCCCTCCAGCACGCCGACCCCCAGCACCATCACGGCAATCCCATTGGTCAGAACCAGCGTCAACCCTGCCAGCAATATCCCCCAACCATTGCGCGTCATCAGCAACACCAGACCCGGCACGATCAGCAACTGTGGCTTGATAAACAATAAACCCACCCCCACCCCAGCCCATGGAGATCGACGAATTCCCATGCGCAACACAAAACCAGCCAGCGCTGCCGTGAGGAATCCATTTTGTCCGTGCAGCAAATTGAGCCATACGGCACCAAAACCTGCCAGCATCCACCCTGCAGACGACGAACGCGCAGCCCATCGTCGCCACTCCGCCATGAAAAGCAGCAGAGTCGGTCCTTCCCAGGCCAGATAGGCGGGAAAGTAATGGGAAAACAACGCCAACGGATAAACCAGAAGATAGAAGACCGGCGGATAGAACCAGCCAAAGTTTCCTTTGACCGTGGGGACGATGGCCGCCAATGTGGCATGGAGGATCGGTTCCTGGTATGCCAAACTCGCCTTTCCCTGTGCGGCCAACCAGGCTGCCGTCCAGAATACTGACAAATCGGAAACAATGACAGGGCCCCCCTTATGCCCCCACACAGTAAACCACAGGTAGCACAGGGAAAGCACCACAAACACTCCGAACGAAGCCGCTCCCAGTCGCGCTACCCGTACTGGCGTCAAATAAGGCATAACCAACTGACATTAACCAGCAATATCATGCACGCACCCTTCTCTTCCATGATACCAAACGGGAATCCGCACGACTCCAGTGCAGCAACGTAACAAAAAGTACACTCTGCGCCACGGGAATCACCCAATGGGTCAGTGAGGTCAGATAGACCAACCCAGGCAACAACCACAATAATACCGCCAGCACTTGATCCATTACCGTGATACGCCGATGCTCGCATGAGCGAACCCACCACACGCCCGCCACAGCAATCCAGGTCAGATCATATTCAAACACGTAGGGGGTTACCAGCAAGGCTGCCAGCACCAGACATGCATACTTGCATTCACGGCTCAACGAACTCCGCCAAACTCGCCAGACCACCGATAACACCACCAGGGAACAGACCCACTGACTGGCATAGGCCAGAACTTCGGAAAACCCCAACAATCGCACCAGCACAAAAACCGATGTCAGTTTAACCAGAAAGGTGGGATCCGGTTGCGCGAGATTTTGCCTGACCAATGCGAAATTCCCTAGCCAAGCCTCCCAGACTCCCCCTCCAAAGAACACCACTGTCAACCCGGACAAAATCACAAAGGTTGCCGTAGCACTGATCAAGCAACGCCATTGACGATCCAGCACCAGCGCCACGGGAATGAGTATTCCCAGATGTGGCTTAAACGTCAACAAGCCCAGAAACACCCCGGACAAGACAGGGCGAGGCTTCAGAAAATACAGCGCCCAGCCCAGCAATCCCGCACTGAGAAAACCATTTTGCCCGACGATCAGATTTAGCCACAGCCCGGAAAATCCCAGTATGCCCCACCAGGTTGCCCGCCCCGGTAGAGTTTTGACGATCGCCGCCACATACAGGCTCCCCGTAGCCCCCATAAAAACCATATATGCTAGGGGCGGCTTGAGATAGGCCAAGGGCCAAATCAGCAAAAAAAAGGTGGGCGGATAAAACCAGCCAAAGCCCCCGGGGCGCTGCCCCATAAACCCTGCCGCTATGCTCTGACTGATAACAGACGACTGATAGGCCAATACGGCCTGTCCCTGTTCGACGAGATGCGAAACGCCCCAAAAAATCCCGAAATCCAGAAACAGAAATTTCCCTTTGGCGACCACCCAGAATGATTCACGCACGGCGATACCATAAACAATCCCAAAAAATAACGCCATGGCCGCCCCATAAAGGCAAACCCGTTGAACCGTAATAAAATTTCCTGACGGTATTCTCATGGTCCATGCAATGCTTTCAATACATTGTGAATGGGGGGGGCCAAAATAAGCATGAACAACAAAGGAAAAATACAAACAATCAACGGCAATAAAATCTTGGTAGGGATCTTGGCGGCTTGCTCCTCCGCCTTCATGCGCCGATCCAGGCGCAGATTTTCAGAATAAACGCGCAATGCCTCGGAGACACTGGTTCCAAACTTTTCTGACTGGATCAATGCCGATACCATGGCTTCAATATCACTCAATCCCACCCGTTCCGCCATATTTGCCAGCGCCTGATTGCGGCTGGAACCCGCACGCTGCTCCAGCGCCACCTGTCGCAACTCATCGGCCAGCGCCCGACTGCGGATGCGCATTTCTTCCCCGACCCGTGCCAGCGCTGCCTCAGTCGATAACCCGGCTTCCACACAAGTGCGCAGCAAGTCCAATGCATCAGGAAAGTTTCGTGATAGTTCTTCACGACGATGCGCCACCTTTTTGTTCAGAACATAATTGGGGAGAAAGTACCCTCCAGCGGCCAATAAAAACACCCCATACGCCACAATCGTCGGCTTGACATCCGGGCGCAAGATCAACATGACCAGCAAGAATATGCCTGGAAGAACAAAAGTGAACAACGTTTTCAGGGAAAAAAATATCACACGCGCCGATTCACTGCGGTATCCTGCAGCCTGAAATTGCTTTCCCAGTACAGTAACCTCCTCCGATTCCTTTTCCTCTTTCATGGAAAAACGGGCCAAGGGACTGATACGTTTCTTCAAAATCTGGCGCGTTACTTCTATCTGCGACTGGGTCCCATATTCCCACTGACGCTCGCCCAGCACCGACTTACGCAGCCGACGAGCGGCGGGCGGGTGGATGTACCGCCAAACAACTGCCACCATCGCCAGGATAAGCAAAATGACCACCATGACCACAGCCAGAATGAACAGATTCATCGCCAGTTACCCCTATCAGACGGCCATGTGTTCATACTTTGATCTGGGTAATGCTTCTCATCCACACTGCCCCCAGAATAAATTGACCCGCCATGACCTTGGTCAAGATGATCCCCATCGGATCCGTCCAAAAATAGGAGAGATAACCAGGGCTGATCAAGGACATCAATAATCCAAAACCCAATGGAAGCAGACTCAATATCCATGCCGATACGCGACCCTCCGCAGACAGCACGCGGATGGTACGACGCAGTTTATGCCGCTCCCGCATCAATCGTGCCAGATCAATCAACAACTGACTCAAACTACCCCCCGTATCCAATTGGATCAATACGGTCAAGGCAAAGTAGCGCATGTCCACCAACTCTACACGTTGTGCCAAACCCAGCACTCCTTCACGTACAGATGCTCCGAAGGTCACTTCGTCGGAGGTAATACGGAATTCCGTGGCAATCGGTTCAGGGCTTTGCTGAGCCACCATGCGAAAAGCCCCCGAGAACGCGTGACCCGCACGCAAAGATTGCGCCAACGTATCCAGCGCATCCGGCAATTGTTCCTCGATCTTGGCCATGCGCTGTTTTCTCCAATAGCGCAATATTCCGACCGGAATCGCGCCCCCCATCATCCCCAGTAGCGGTGTAAAAATCCCCAACTTCAGAATGATTCCCACGACCAATCCGAGAATCCCCATAGCCACGGTTGTCACCAGAACCTGGGCCACCGTAATTTTTCGACCCGTCGTCCCGATCAACAGGTACAGGAATTCAAGTCGCGGAAATTGCTTCAGCCAGACATCCAGTTCAGGGCTTTTAGCGTAAGCCCCCTTTTTTATCCAACCTTTTTCCGGAGCGGGCATCCCATCCATCAGGGAATTAAAACGGAACTTGAAACGCTTGGAATGCGCGACTGCCTTGCGATTGCCCACCAGCAACAGGGTAAACTCGATCAAGCCAAACAATCCCAAAAAACCCGAGATCAGGATCAGGTAACCCCACAGATCCAGGTTGCCTACATCCATCATCGCGAACTATCCGGGTCAAACAAACGTTCCGGCAATACCGATCCGTGGGACAGCAAACGATCCAGAAAACGTGGCCGAACACCAGTAGCACGGTGCCGCCCCAACACTGCCCCGTCCGCCGAAACCCCTGTTTGCTGAAATCGAAATATCTCCTGGGTCGTGATAGCCTCACCTTCCATTCCCGTAATTTCCAGTATACTCATCACCTTACGCTTACCATCGCTCAATCGGGAAGCCTGAATAATGGCAGTGAGCGCAGAAACGATGGTCTGGCGCAATGGCTTGACCGGAATCGTGATACCAGAAATCCCGACCATATTCTCCAGACGGCTCAAGGCATCGTGTGCATTGTTAGCGTGAATGGTCGCCATGGACCCTTCATGTCCCGTATTCATGGCCTGGAACATGTCAATCACTTCCGCACCACGCACCTCACCGATGATCACCCGATCCGGGCGCATCCGCAAACTGTTGCGAATCAATGCCCGCTGGGTGATCTCTCCCGTCCCTTCCACATTAGCCGGCCGTGTTTCCAGTCGCACGACATGAGGTTGCTGAAGACGCAATTCCGCCGCGTCTTCAATCGTCACCAGACGTTCATCATCGGGGATAAAACTGGACAAGACATTGAGCAACGTCGTTTTTCCACTCCCTGTCCCGCCAGAAATCAGTATATTCAAGCGCGACTTCACCATGGCAGAGATCAGCATCGCCATCTCTGCGGTCATGCTGCCATAATCCACCAGATCATGAACACTCAAGGGCATGGCGGGAAACCGACGAATAGACATGGCCGCCCCATCCAAAGCCAATGGACTGATGATCGCATTCACCCGCGAACCGTCGGGCAAACGCGCATCAACCATGGGACTGGATTCATCGACACGACGTCCAACCCGTGACACGATCTTGTCGATGATACGCATCAGATGTTCTTCATCGTTGAACTTGACACTGGTCAATTCCAGTTTTCCCTTGCGTTCCACATACACTGTTTTGGGGCCATTGACCAAAATATCTGAAACCGTGGGATCGGCCAGCAGGGGCTCCAGAGGCCCTAACCCCATGACCTCATTTTGAATGGAGGTGATGAGCGTGCGCCGTTGGTTGTCACTCAGTTCCAGATGTCGTTCCTTGATGCTCTCTTCAACGAAAGCTGCCAAGCGTTGACGCAATTGCTCCTCAGAAATCTCCTCCATCATGGAGAGATCAAATTTTTTCAACAAATCCTGATGGATCTGCGTTTTCAGTTTCGATGCCTCACTTTCCGCCCGCACAGGCGCGCTGAGGGGGACTTCACGTCCACTCTGGGGCACAGGAGTAGACGTGGAATTCAATAGATCTCTCAGAGAAGACATGTCAGACTCTCCCGATTATCGGATCACACTGATGAACATGGGCGCTATCGAAATCTGGACGTCAGTCGGCCAAACCATGTTCCCGACACCAAACTGGACGACTCAACAAATTCCTGCCTAACCCCCAGAATATCCGCGCTCCACTGGATAAGTGCTTGTGTCAAAGCCCCCTGTGGAGCAATTTCATACAGGGGTTTTCCCGTATTGATGGAGGTATTGACATTGGAAAAATCATTCGGCAGTCGCACCACAAACTTTGCCTGCAGGGCATTCTCAATATCACCCGTCGGCAATTCTTCCTTATTACCCTGACGATTGGCTACCAGTTGTATTTTAGACTCCGGATAGTGCAATGCCTTGAATGTACGTTGTAACCTCTGCATCCCTCGCACAAAGGGCAATACCGTTTGCATGACGGGAAACACGACATCCGAACGATCCATGACCGCCCTGCTGGGAGCCGGGGCCATGTCAGTCGATATCGGCAATGTCATGGTGGCTCGAAATGACATTCAGGACGCTGTTGATGCAGGAGCCTTGCGTGGAGCTGAAATGCTCTATACATCAGGCTCAACCAGCCCCAATTTTTCCATGATGACCAACAGTGCCAACTCTCCCGTTTATGTCGCCATCAACCAGAATGATGCCATCGGCCACCATGATACATTGACGGTCGATTCCAACTACTGGCAATCCATCAATTCCAACGCCCCCAGCAATGAACCGGCTGTCAGAGTTTCCATGACCAAGCAGGTCCACCTGTTTTTTGGGGGCATCATCGGCATGAGCGATATGAATGTGACGGCCACTGCGACCGCCATCGTACAAAACGCCTCGGCCTTGGGTATCGGTGGCACAAAACTGCCCATCGCCATCCCACAATGTGCTATCAATCAATACTGGAATAGTCAAGATCATCAACCCAAGAGCGATACGATTCAAATCGGGCCAACACATACCTGCAACGGCGGTTCTGATAACAGCGATGGCAATGGCAATTCCGAGCATCAGGACCAGAATCCGTCGGATCATCAACCGAACAGTCAAAGCAGCCTGAATGATGTGGGACTACCGCACCCCGCCAGCCTGACCATACCCTCACCCCCACGAACAGTTTCCCCACGTCTGGTGCGCACAGATTTCTCTGATGGCTCAGGACAATGGAGAAGCGCGCTGGCTCGCACGGGTCAAACCGGACGCTTTCTACGCATCGATCAACAGCAAAACAGCGGGGCCGATCGCAATGGCAGTGCCAATCTGACACCGGGAACCGGTCAAGGTGCCGGGGGCCCTGGTAATGGAAGTGGTCCCGGCAATGGGGCAGGCCAAGGGCTGGGTCCCCATAACACACAGGACAATAGCAACAGAAACGATAGCAACAGCAGTAGTAGCAGTAGCAGCAACAGTTGCGTTACTGGTCAATTTACGACATTGACCTCACACCCGGATGATAGCAATTTTGACCATGCTGAAAACGTCACCAAAGATGGAAATCCCGAAGATCTTCATGTCGGGGACTCCATCAACCTTTCCAGCAATGACTACTCCCCATCAAGCAATACCAGTTCTGACAGCAACAGCGGAAATTCACAGGACAACAGTAATCAAGGGAGTCAGGGAAATCACAGCGACCAACAGCGTCAGCAACACCATGGCCTGCTTGAGCCCGATCGTGCCATTTTACGCGCCACATTCAATCCTCCGCATCGTTTCACTATGCCGACCGGCTACCTGCGCGTAGACAGTAGCAACCAAAATCAGGGGGACAGCGGGAGTAACCAAAACCAAGGGGACAACAATAGCCAAAATCAAGGGGACAACAGCCAAAAACAGGGCGATGGTCAACAAGGCAATGGCGACCCTTATACCGCCATCAACGATTGTAGCGCTGCCGGCAACCATTCCTGCGAATATTCCATTGTGCCAGTTGTAAGCAACCCAACCAACAATGGCACAGGAAACCAGACCATCATTGGGTTTGCCTGTCTTCACGTGTTATCCGCCATAGATGGCACGATCAACGCCACGCTGTCCGCCGGCTGTGTCAGCAACACTACGGCCAGCAGCAGTGCTTCTTCATCGCAAACCGCCTGGGGTGTCGTCAGTCCACCCAGGCTTGCTCGTTAACCCCCTGTTGCATCTATCAAGGGTGACACGTAGTGTGTCACCCTTTTTTTATCGGACGGATGGCCGCATCTGTACACCCTTGTAGCGACATTCCAGCCAGGAACCTCCTACCATACCCACTAGGCTCGCCATCAAGCCAGCCAATTGTGGGGGAACTAACGCATCTGGAGTCAAAAATTCTCCCGACAGCCAGACCCCGGTGCCAAGCAGCACCGAAGCCAAGCCACCCCACGGGGTGGCACGCTTCCAGTAAACACCAAAGGCCAATGGAACGAATGCTGCCACCAGCGTCACCTGGTATGCATTTTCCACCATACTGAAAATCGAAGCCTGTGAATTCAGCGCGATTTCCGTAACCAATAGCGTAAACAAAAAAACCACCCAGCGCATGACCGTCAATAACTGTCGATCCGTCATGGTCGGGTAAAAACCCCGCACGATATTTTCTGCAAAAGTCACCGATGGTGCCAGCAGTGTTGCTGATGCACAACTTTTGATGGCGGATAACAGCGCACCGAAAAACATGATCTGGGCAAATTGCGGCGCATGATGCAGAATCAGTTGCGGCAGTATCAACTGTGAATCTGAATCCAGGTAACGAGCCACCAGTGCCGGATCGATGCGTGTCGCGGAATAAGCCAGAAAAATGGGGATAAAAGCGAACAGAAAATACAGTACTCCTCCCAATACGGAGGCATTGCGTGCCGTCACCTCCGTATCCGACGAGGTGACACGCTGAAAAACATCCTGTTGTGGAATAGAGCCCAACATCATGGTGATCCAGGCTGTAAAAAAGGCGAGCACCTCTCCCCAGTGAAGACTGGGCCAGAAAGACAGCTTCCCTTGCTGTGCCGCTTGATGGACCACCGCAACCACACCACCCGCAGGCCCACTCAGGTCCCATCCGATATAAATCATGCCCAGCATGATGATGATCATCTGGATGAAATCCGTGATAGCCACCGACAGCATGCCACCAAACAGGGTATACACCATGACCGTGGTGGCTCCCACCCACATCCCCACTGCCTTGCTCATGGCGCCATCGGAGACCACATTGAACACCAGACCCAATGCCTTGATCTGGGCAGCTACCCACCCCAGATAAGAAATCACGATGCACAACGTCACCAATATCTCTACGGAACGACCATACTGCCGCCGATAAAAATCTCCGATGGTCAACAATTTGCGTCGATATAATGGGCGCGCAAAAAACAATCCGACAAGCACCAGACACAGAGAAGAACCAAAGGGATCAGCCACCACACCATGCAAACCTTCCTTGAGGAAAGTGGCTGGAATTCCCAGTACCGTTTCAGAACCAAACCAGGTGGCAAAAACCGTGGCCGTCACCACGTACATGGGCATACGATGGCCAGCCGCCGCATAATCCGCCGTATTGCGTACCCGCAACGCGACGATCAACCCAATCAGCACCGAAATCGCCCAATAACCAATGACAAACCACAACAACATGGCTGCTATTTCCTATTCTCGCCAACCGCCAACAGTGTTTCCCAATCCAGCACCGAAGCCCCGGATTCTGGAGTGGCGGCATGGGGATAAACGCCAAGGAATGGTAAGGGAAGCCTCACCCTGAGCGTCTCCAGTTGCCCCTCTTCTTCTGCCAAATCAGGTTCCAGACGATTGGCCACCCAACCCACCCAAGGCACCGAACGCGATTGCAAGGCTTCGGCACTCAGCAAAGCATGATTGAGGCACCCCAGCCTCAACCCCACCACGAGAACCACGGGTATGTCCAACGCCAAGGCCAAATCTACCATGTCCCCCTCTTCACTCAATGGAACCAGGACCCCCCCAGCTCCCTCGACCACCACCGCATCCGTGCAACCTTGCAATTGGTGAAATGCCTGCCTCAAGCAAGCAAAAGAAATCGTTACTCCCACCCGTCGCGCAGCCAAATGAGGGGCCACGGCAGGCTCAAAAGAGTATGGATTCATCCACTGTGTCGGAACGGGAAGATCCATTCCCTTGATCCCCGAAGAAGAAGCCAGTTTCAGCGCACGAACATCCGAGTTTTCTCCATCATCCTCTACCCCTGTGGCCACGGGCTTCATCCCCAGCGCATGCAAACCACGCTGACGCAGGCCGTGGAGAAAGGCACAACCGACACGAGTCTTGCCCACCCCTGTATCCGTTCCCAATACCATCCAGGCTCTCACGCCAACACCTCATCCAACGCCATCACCGTCTCCCGAACCACGAAATCCACCTCATCAGCCGAAATGGTCAAAGGAGGCATGAAGTACAACGTCGCTCCGATCGGTCGGACCAACACCCCACGGTTCCAGGCGCATACCGCCAGGCGACGTGAGAAATCTTCGGGCACATCCCTGCCATCAAATGCCCAGATCATGCCACACAGTCGCCCATGACGAAGATT
Organism: Pseudomonadota bacterium; assembly: GCA_021798835.1. Classification (GTDB taxonomy): domain Bacteria; phylum Pseudomonadota; class Gammaproteobacteria; order Burkholderiales; family Ferrovaceae; genus Ferrovum. The sequence goes on from JAJZBQ010000007.1 coordinate 43,398, forward strand.
CGGATGTTGCGTCAAGGGCGCCAACTGCTGCTTCAGTCCGGCTTGACGCGCCTGATTAAGCGCCAATATATCTGTACAATCAAAAAGATCCTGAACTGCCAGAGCCACCCGACACGCCAGCGGGTTCCCTGTGTAAGAGTGGGAATGCAGGAAGGCCCGATCAACCCCGGGCGCATAAAATGCCCGATAAATTTCATCCCGAGTCAGTACCACAGACAATGGCAACATGCCCCCGGTAATGCCCTTGGACAAACAAAGAAAGTCTGGTACCACCCCGCACTGCTGATGGGCAAAAAATGTTCCCGTGCGCCCAAAACCTACCGCAATTTCGTCGGCGATCACATGCACCCCATATGTCTCACATAGCCGGGCCACCGCATGGACATAGTCCGGGGAATGAAACACCATGCCAGCCGCACACTGTACCAACGGTTCCATCACCAAAGCCGCGAGGCATTCATGATGTCGTTCCAGCCAATCTTTCAGGCAGGCAAGAGAACTCGCCTCACTCCCATCGACCCGACTATCCGGTGCAGGAATGACCCGTGCAGGACGAATCAATGCCGCGTAGGCTGTGCGAAACAACGGGATATCTGTCACTCCCAGTGCTCCTGCGGTCTCGCCATGATACCCCTGAGCAAGGGCAATAAACTGGTTTTTCTGACCATATCCTCGATTACGCCAGTAATGCACGCTCATCTTCAGGGCCATTTCAGTTGCGGAAGCCCCGTCCGAACCATAAAAAGCATGGCCCAGTTGTCCGCCTGTACGCTCACTCAAGCGCTCTGAAAGCGCCACCACCGGGGCATGTGTCATCCCCGCCAACATCACGTGATCCAGGCTATCCAGTTGATCCTTGAGCGCTGTGACCAGAGCCGGATGACGATGACCGAACAAATTGACCCACCAGGAACTGATGGCATCGTAAACCCGATGGCCCTTATCTTCCCATAGCCACCCCCCTTCAGCACGCACCAGCGCGTGGGGCGGCTCCGACTCCAGCCACTGCATCTGCGTACAAGGATGCCACACACTGCGCCGACTGCGCGCGGCCCAATCCATCTCCGTCTCCATCACTCCTTCCTCCATACCTGACTCAGCGCCGACACCAGACAATCCACCTGTTCCATCTCATGGACCGCCGACAGAGAAATCCTGAGCCTTGCCGTACCGTCCGGTACCGTGGGCGGACGAATAGGTGCTACCCAGATACCCAATGCCTGCAGGGCCTCTGCCATTTTCATGACACGTCGGTTATCTCCCACCATAACAGGATGGATGGCCGTGACCGATGGCACAACTGGAAGCCCCTGTTCCCGCAACCCCATTTGCAATCGTTTACCCAGATTGCGCAACTGATCGCGACGAAATTCCTCGGCTCGTGCACACTCGATGGCCTTACGCGTTGCCGCACAAACCAGTGGCGGCAGTGCCGTGGAAAACATGTGGGTGCGCGCGCGCTGGGCCAACCAATCAACCAAGGCCTGACTTCCCACCACGCCCGCTCCCGAACTCCCCAATGCCTTGCCAAAAGTCACCGTGGTCAATACATGCTCCCCCCGGATCCCCGACTCTGCCACACTCCCCCTTCCCTGAGCCCCCAAAACCCCCACACCATGGGCATCATCGATCAATAACCCAGCACCATGACGCTCAGCCAGATCAGCCAGATCATGCAATGGAGCCACATCCCCATCCATGCTGAACACCCCGTCACTGATAATCCAGCGTTGACGCAAGGACGATTGTTGCAATGCCTGTTCCAGCGCGTTCATGTCCGCATGGGGATAAACCGTCAGCGCCCCTGGACGTGCCAGACGAATCCCATCAATCAAACTGGCATGATTCAGCGCATCCGAAAAAACCGCCGTATTCTGATCCACCAAAACAGGGAGTACTCCCAGATGCGCCAGATACCCCGACGAAAAAACCAATGACCGCGCCTGCCCCAACCACTCGGCCAACTCCCGCTCCAACTCGGCCTGAACATCACTGTATCCGCAAACCAGTGCCGAAGCGCCGGCACCCACGCCATAATGCGTCAGTGCCGATGCCGCCGCCTCACGTACCCGTGGATCATTGGCCAACCCCAGATAATCATTGGAACAAAAAGCCAGCAATGTTCGACCATCACAAGTCAACTCCGCCCCTTGCGCACCCTGCACGGGTCGAAAACCACGCTGCAGTCCCGCACGTTGCCAAGCCTTCTGACGTTCTCGATAAAGGTTTATCATGCTGTGATTATAACCGAGCAGACTTTGAGAACTGACGATAGCACTCTATAATGGAGTTTTGTAAGGACTTTTTTTGACCATGGCCGCTTATACCACCGAAAAGATACTCTCAGTCCATCACTGGAACGATACCCTGTTCAGTTTCACCGTCACCCGTGACCCGGGGTTACGTTTTGAAAATGGTCATTTTGTCATGATCGGCCTCGAAGTCGATGGAAAACCTCTGACACGCGCCTACAGCATCGCCAGCGCCAACTATGAGGAACATCTGGAATTTCTCAGCATCAAGGTGCCCGATGGCCCTCTTACCTCACGACTTCAGCATATCCAGGTAGGCGATTCCCTGCTGGTCAGCAAAAAACCCGTGGGAACACTGGTCATTCATGACTTGCTCCCGGGAAAACACGCCTACCTGTTTTCCACAGGCACGGGACTGGCACCATTCATGAGCATCATCAAGGACCCGGAAACCTACGATCGCTTCGAAAAAGTCATTCTGGTTCACGGTGTCCGCCAGATCTCGGAACTGGCCTACCGCGATTTCATCCGCGAGGATTTGCCTGCCAACGAATTTTTTGGGGAAGAAGTGCGCAACAAATTGATCTATTACCCCACCGTTACCCGCGAAGAATTTGAAACCACCGGGCGCGTCACCACCCTCATCGAAAACGGCAAACTTTTTTCTGACATCGGCCTCCCCCCACTCGATCCAGCTGTGGATCGCGCCATGATCTGTGGTAGCCCTGGCATGCTCAAGGACATCTCGGCATTACTCACGGCCCGTGGCATGAAAATCTCAGGCGGGGTCGGGGAACCCGGTGACTTCGTCATTGAACGGGCCTTTGTCGAACGCTAGTCGTCTTTTTCCTCGGGGCGGCGTTCACGCGCCAGCCAGAGATACATGGCCGGAACCACGAACAGGGTGAACAGCGTCCCAATCGACAGCCCCGAAAAAATCACCAATCCCATGGCCCTACGTCCTGCGGCACCGGCCCCTCCCGCCAACACCAGCGGCAAGACTCCCAACACCATGGCGGCTGTCGTCATCAGGATGGGGCGCATCCGAATTCCTGCTGCTTCGATAATCGCTTCCCGTTTTGGATGCCCCTGACGTTGCTGTTCATTGGCAAACTGGACAATCAGTATGCCGTGCTTGCTGATCAGTCCCATCAGGGTGACCAATCCCACCTGGGTATAGATATTCAGGCTGGCAGCCCCCAGATTGATGAGCAACAAGGCACCAAACAGGGCCATGGGAATGGAGATAAGGATAATCAGTGGATCGCGGAAACTTTCAAACAAGGCGGCCAGCACCAGAAACACCATCAGTACGGCAAATAACAACGTCGCCGCAAAACCACCCGATTCACTCATAAATTGTCGAGAAGCCCCCGAATAATCAATATTGAAACCCGTGGGAGCGACTTCTTCGAGGGTTTTCTGGAGAAAAGCCAGCACCTCGCCTTGGGACACCAGCGGTGTCGCCACTCCCCCGATGGTCGTGGCGTTGAGTTGTTGAAAGTGGCTGACGGTTTCTGGTACCACCACCTGTTGCATATGTCCCAAGGTCGCTGCAGAGAACAGTCGGCCATCCGGCGTATGAAAATAATAACCCGGGATCTGGGAAGGATTGAGTCGATCGGTCTGTCGTACTTGAGGAATGACCCGGTAAGAACGGCCATCCATGGAAAAATAATTAATCGTATTACCCGATAACGCAGCGCTGAGGGTATCGCCCACGTCCTGCTCTGTCAAACCCAGGCTGGCGACCTTGTCACGATCAACGATGAATCGTGATTGAGGTTTATCCAACTTCAAATCAGCATCCACAAAAAAGAACATCCCGCTCTGACGTGCCCGTTCCAGCACTTTCTGCGCCACATCATTGAGTTGTTCAAAGGATTCCGTGGTGGTAATGACAAACTGGACCGGCAATCCCTGCGTCCCCGGCAAAGGAGGAAATTGAAAAGCCGCGACACGCACCCCCGGTACCTGGGACCAGCGTATCTGCAAATCCTTTTGCAACTGTTCCGCCGAGCGCTTACGATCTTCCCAAGGTTTGAACACCACCCCGCCGATCCCCTGGTTGATCACCGGAGAACCGGTAATCTGAAACATTTGTGCATACTCGGGCTCTTGTCTGGCGATTTTCTGCAATGCTTGAGCATTACGCAACATTTCGTCTGAAGTGACATTGGCAGGCCCAATGATCGAATACAGGACAATCCCCTGATCCTCCTGAGGGGCCAATTCGCGCATTGAAGTCATGAACAGAAATACCGTCAACCCCAAAAACAAAAAGCCCATGACAATCCAGACTGCAGGGGTTCTCAATGCGCTGGTCAGCAGGGTTTTATAACGCTCATGCAAACTGTCCAAGCGCTGTTCGAGGCGTGCCAGCATCCCGGTAGCAGGCCCTACCTGCTGCAGAAAATGCGCACACATCACCGGGGACAATGTCAATGCCACCACACCGGAAACCGTCACAGCACCCGCCAGCGTAAAAGCAAACTCGGTAAATAACGCCCCCGTCAGTCCACCCTGAAAACCAATGGGAATATAGACCGCCACCAATACCACCGTCATGGCCAAAATGGGGCCAGCCAATTCGCGGGCAGCGAGAAAAGCCGCCTCGCGCGCGGTCTTCCCCTCGCGTTGATGGCGTTCCACATTCTCTACCACGATAATGGCATCATCCACCACCAGCCCAATGGCCAACACCAATGCCAGCAGTGTCAACAGGTTGATGGAATACCCCAGCATTAACATGATCAGAAACGTACCCACCAGCGACAATGGCAACGTCACCACCGGGATGAATACCGCACGCAAGCGCCCCAAAAACAGGAAGATCACCGCCGTCACAATGACCAGCGCCTCCAATAAAGTCTTGGCTACTTCATGAATGGCTGAGGTAATGTATTCCGTAGAGTCATAGACAATTTTTCCGGTCAGCCCCGTGGGTAGTTTTGCCTGCAGTGCCGGGAAGGCGCGGCGTACACGTTGGGCCACCTCCAGCACATTGGCTGTTGGGGCCACCTTGATCCCGATAAATACCGATTTTTGACCATCGAATGCCACATTGAACTCATAATTGTCGGAGCCCAACGTTACCTCAGCAACATCTTCGAGGCGCACCAGCGACAGCCCCTTATGCTTGATCACCAACCGTTTGAATTCCTCGACGGAATGCAGATCTGTACCAGCCGTCAAATCTACCGTCACCGCCTGACCCTTGGCTGCTCCCGCAGATGCCAGATAATTGTTGGCAGCCAGCGCCGCACTGACATCCGCAGCGGTCACCCCATTGGCTGCCATACGCGTCTCGTCCAACCAGGCACGCAGGGCAAAATTCCGGGCACCCAGTAACTCAGCAGTCTGGACCCCCTCCAGAGAATCCAGGGTTGGTTTGACTTCGCGCAACAAAAAATCGGTCACATTGCTGGTCGACAAAGAATCGCTATAAAAGCCCATGTACATGGCATCAATACTCTGCCCCACCTGAACCGACAGAACCGGTTGCTGTGCTTGGGGGGGCAGTTGATTACGCACCGAATTGACCTGAGTATTGATCTCGGTCAATGCTCGACTGGCATCGTAATTCAGCCTCAGGGTAGCGGTGATCACCGAAGCCCCCATGAGACTATTGGACGACAGATAGTCAATTCCCTGTGCCTGCGCGATGGCGGCTTCCAGCGGCTGGGTAATGAATCCCGCCACCGTTTGGGCATCCGCCCCAAAGTAGGCCGTGTTGATGGTCACCACGGCATTCTGCGTGCTCGGGTACTGGTTGACGGGCAAACTCATCAAGGCGCGCAGACCCAGTACCAGAATCACCAGGTTCACCACCGTGGCCAGCACGGGTCTCCGCAAGAAAAGGTCAGTAAAGCGCATGGTGGTTCTCAATGTTCCTGCGGGGTCGGATAAGCCGCATCGGGCGGGGCTGCCTGGTGACTGATTTTGACTGGCATACCCGATGTCAACTTGAGTTGTCCACTGGTCACTACCTCATCGCCCACCTTGAGACCCCCGCTCACCGCCACTTGATCCCCGCGCGTATCCCCCATGGTGATAAAGACCTGCTGCACCTGTGGCTCCGTCGCTTTATCGCGATGCACCACAAAAACTGTGGCCCCATAGGGATTGAAGGCAATCGCGGACTGAGGCAAGGTCAACTGCGGCCCCGACTTGCCATACTCCCAAGTGACATGGGCAAAAGTTCCGGGCAGCAGTCTCAGTGTCGTCGCGTCGAGACGAGCCTCCACCGCGACATTACGCGTCGCCGCCTGAACCTGGCTGTCATACGCCACCACATGTGCAGGCACCGTTTTGCCAGGCCATGCTTCAAAACTCAGCCGGACCGTCTGTCCCGTCGTCAAATGCCCCAGATATTGTTGAGGCAAGGTAAAGTCAACGCGCAATTGGTCCAGGGTTTCCAGACTGGCAATCTTGTCTCCTGCATTCAGATATTGCCCCGGACTCAACATGGTAATCCCCATCTGACCAGAAAATGGGGCTGTAATCCTTTTCTTGGCCAATTGAGCACGCGCTTGATCGCATTGCGCCGTACGACTCCGAACTTCCGCTTCATCACTTTCCAACTGCGCCTGACTGATGGCATGAATGGCCGCCTGTGCCTGATCACGTTTCAAAGTCAAGCGTGCCAACTCCAGGCCCGCCTCCTGACTGACCACAGAAAAACGCTCCACATCATCCACCAATTCCACCAGCAGTTGTCCAGCCTTGACTCGCTCTCCAGATCGAAAGTTTACCTGGCGCACAATCCCTGCCACTTCACTGGTCAATTCGGCACCCTCCAGCGCCCTCAAGGAACCAATGGTTTCAAAAGAAGGTTGCCAAGGGGTCATCGCCAGAATCTGCGTTGTCACCACCTGTGGGGGATGCGCCGCTTGACTGAATATTTTGTGCATCATGGCACGCCGGAAGAGACCGAAGCCAACCAGTCCAGCGACCAATAAAAACATGAGCAACCCCATGATGATAAATCTTTTTCTGGATGAATAGGCAGAGGTAGATGTCATGGGATCACCGAGCAGCGAAATAAGCGGTCATGTAAATTCATTGCGGAAAGGGGTCTTCTGCCCCGAGCGCCAGATACAGCGCTGCGGTATCAGCCAAGCGCGCTCCGGTGGCTCCAGCCAGGGCCAGTTGTTGCTGGGCTTCCTGTTGTCTGGCAGACAGCACCACTGGATACGACACTCCCCCCCACTGGTACTGTTGCTGAGTCAGATTCAGGGTCAATTGTTGCGAACGCTCCGCCTGCTGGTCCGTCGTCAAGGTATCCGCATCGTGGTTCAAGGCACCCAGAACATCCGCCACCGAACGAAAAGCATCGACCACTGTCTGACGATACTGGGCCGCTGCCGCATCCACGGCGGCACGAGCCCCACGTTCGGCGGCCTTCAATGCACCCCCGTGAAACAACGGCTGCACAACCCCGGCCCCCAGACTCCAAACCTCTGAGGCCGGGCTGAACAAGGCCCCCGGGGTCAGTGCCAACGCTCCCATACTGCCGTTCAATGTAATGTCTGGATAAGCCCCTGATATGGTCACCCCCAGATTGGCTGTGGCGGCATGCCACTGCGCTTCGCTGGCACGGATATCCGGCCGCTGGTGTACCAGTTCCGAGGGAACCACCGTGGGAACATGCTCGGGAAGATGCAGATCCGTCAGGGTAAATTGCGGTAGCGCCGACTGGTTCGGGTATTGGCCCATGTAGGCCGCCAACTGATGACGCACTTGATCAAGTTGCTGTTCCAGGACGTTACGACTGGCCAGACTCTGTGCCAGTTCTGTTTCCGGTTGCGACAACTCATTCAATGACAAAGCACCCAATGCCTGACGCTGGCGCGCCAGTTCCAGCGCTTCACGCTGAGCCATCACCAGATCATCAGTGGCCTTGATTTGAGCGCGCAACATGGCCTCCCGTACCACGGTTGTCACCACATTCGCCGCCAACGTTTCACGAGCCGCCTGCCAAAGGTGCGCCTGCACTTCACGCTGGGCTTCCTGCGTCTCAATGCGCCGCCGATTGCCTCCAAAAACATCCAGAGGATAGGATACGTTGACCGCTGCATTGGTCAGGCTGAAAGTGTAAGCCTGACCTCCTGGCAAGCCAAACTCGGCAGTAGATAGGCGTTGACGGGTTTGTGCCAGTTGTGCATCGGCTGTTGGCAAGGTCAGGCTGTCCCGCAAGGCATTTGCCGTCTGGGCAGCCTGGATCAGAGAAGCACGCGCCGCATCCACGGTGGGATTCTGATCCAGTGCGAGCTGGACCATGCGATTGAGATTTTCACAACCGTAAGACTGCCACCAATATTGCCGCCGCCGACCATCAAAATGCTGGGCAGGCAACTCCGCGGGAGAAGACAATACAGCGGCCTTAGAGTCCAGCGTGGGGACAGTAAAATCGGGACCGACCGTCGTACAACCGACCAAGACCAGCGCGCCGACCCCAACCAAGCCGGAAGTTCCACTGACCTTCCGAATTGTTTTGCCGCCTACGCCCACGATTTTACTCCCATTCTAAAAAGGGTCATTGTACGCATTCGTACTACGATACACAACGCCCCTGATCAGAAGAGGAGTTGCCTAACTGCGCGATGCCCTTTTGCGTTCATGCTCCTGAAGATGACGCTTGCGAATCCGCAAGGTCTGGGGTGTAATTTCCACCAGTTCGTCATCATCGATGAACTCAATCGCCGACTCCAACGTCAAGGACACCGGTGGGGTCAGCACCACCGCCTCATCCTTTCCTGCAGCCCGAACATTGGTCAGTTGTTTGGTCTTGACAGGATTGACCACCAGATCGTTGTCGCGACTGTGAATCCCGATAACCATCCCCTCATACACACGATCTCCGGGTACCACAAACATGCGTCCACGTTCCTGAAGTTTCCACAACGCATAGGCCACCGCGTCCCCTTGCTCAGCAGAAATCAGCACGCCATTATGGCGCGCCGCAATTTCCGGTTTCATGGGACCATAATCATCGAAAACATGACTCATCAACCCGGTTCCGCGTGTCATGGTCAGAAACTCCGACTGAAAACCGATCAATCCACGCGCTGGAATATGGTAATCGAGGCGTACGCGCCCCTGTCCATCGGGTTGCATGTCCTGAAGATCTCCACGCCGTTCACCCAGCGCCTGCATCACCGCCCCCTGGTGCCCCTCTTCCACATCCAGGGTCAACGCTTCAAATGGCTCATGACGCACGCCATCAATTTCCTTGAGCAACACACGAGGGCGGGAAACCGCCAACTCATACCCTTCGCGACGCATATTCTCCAGCAAGATAGTGAGATGCAATTCCCCACGCCCCGACACCAGAAAGACATCGGTATCATCGGTATCCTGAACGCGCAACGCAACATTGCTCAGCAACTCCCGATCCAGCCGTTCCCGCAACTGACGACTGGTGACAAATTTCCCTTCCTGACCAGCAAAAGGCGAGGTATTGACCTGGAAATTCATGGTCAGTGTCGGCTCATCCACCGCCAACATCGGGAGTGCTTCGGGTTTATCGGTATCCGACAACGTCACTCCAATACCCACGTCTTCGATACCCGTCACCAGGACAATATCGCCTGCTTCCGCATTCTCGAACGGGACTCGTTCCAACCCCTTGAAACCCAGTACCTGATTGATGCGTCCTTTCTTTGGAGTAGAATCGACCCCGCGCAAGATCGCCACATCCTGACCCGGACGAATCCGACCCCGATGCACCCGGCCAATCCCGATACGTCCGACAAAACTGGAGTAGTCCAGCGAAACGATCTGCAACTGAAGTGGCGCATCTGGATCGCCCAAGCGCTCCGGAACATGACGCAATACCGCTTCAAACAAGGGGCGCAAATCGCTCCCTGGTTTGGATGGATCCAGGGTAGCATAGCCTTGCAGGGCTGAAGCATACACCACCGGAAAATCCAACTGCTCCTCCGTTGCTCCCAACTTGTCAAACAGATCAAACGTATGGTTGACGACCCAATCCGGACGCGCGCCGGGGCGATCGATCTTGTTGACGACCACAATGGGCTTCAGCCCTTGCGCCAATGCCTTGCGTGTCACAAACCGGGTCTGGGGCATAGGGCCCTCGACCGCATCAACCAGCAACAATACGCCATCGACCATGGACAACACGCGTTCCACTTCTCCCCCGAAGTCGGCATGTCCCGGGGTATCCACAATATTGATGTGGGTTCCCTCAAATTCCACAGCACAATTCTTGGCCAGGATGGTAATCCCTCGTTCCTTTTCCAGATCGTTGCTGTCCATGACCCGTTCCGACACCTGCTGGTGTGCCGCGAACGTACCGGACTGTTGCAGAAGTTTATCCACCAGAGTGGTTTTACCATGATCGACGTGGGCGATGATGGCGATGTTACGCAGATGACGGGCCATGAAATTAAACCAAAAAAGAGAAAGTGCGTCATTCTACCAGCAAGGGGGGGTTGCCGAGTGGAGGAATTTTGTCCATAGTCACGGTTATGCGATATGTGGCTTTGAAGGTAGACGTAGATACCCTGCGCGGAACCCGTGAGGGAGTTCCCGCCCTGGTGTCATTGCTGACCCAACACCAGGCCCAGGCCACTTTCCTGTTCAGCCTGGGTCCTGACCATACCGGTCGTGCCATCAAACGGGTATTCCGACCCGGCTTTCTGGGCAAGGTACAGCGCACTTCGGTACTGGAGCATTATGGGTTGAGAACCCTGCTCTACGGAACCCTGCTACCCGGCCCAGACATTGGACGACGTGCGGTTGCGCAGATGAGGGCCGTGGCCACTGCGGGCTTCGAAGTCGGCATTCACACGTGGGATCATACGGCTTGGCAGGATCTGCTGCACCAGCGCCCCCCCTCCTGGGGAAGGCATCAACTGGATCAGGCCCAAGCGCGCTTTCAGGAAGTTTTTGGTTATCCAGCCCGGGTTCACGGAGCCGCTGGCTGGCAAATGACGACGGATGCCTTGAGTTGGCTCGAAGAACAACACTTCGCCTGGTCATCCGATGGCCGCGGTAGTGGACCATTCTTCCCCATCCTCCCGGACCGAACCGCCCATTGCCTGCAAATACCCACGACGCTACCGACTCTCGATGAACTTATCGGTCTCGATCACATCACCACGGATACTGTGGCTGAAGCACTCCTCAAAAAAACCGCAGAAACCTGCCCCCCCCACGGTCATGTCTTCACGCTACACGCCGAATTGGAGGGGCAACGCCTGCTGCCGGTGTTTGACGCATTGCTCAGCGGTTGGCGGCAACAGGGCTACCAACTGGTCTCTCTGGCACAATTAGCCCAGAAAATGGATTTTGCTTCGTTACCTCGCTGCCCCATGATCCAGGGCACCCTGGCCGGCCGCTCAGGGACCCTGGCTGTGCAAGCACTCCCCGATAAGCCTACACTATACTAACCGCCCATTACCTCGACAGGAACCCCTCTACTCATCATGGAAAAACTGGAACTCGTTTCTGATTTCACTCTCGATGCCACAACTGGTCAGCCGTTTCGTCTTTCAGAACAACGGGGCGCTCCGCTGGTACTGTACTTCTACCCCAAAGACGATACGCCGGGCTGCACCGATGAAGGGTTGCAATTTACCCAATTACACGATCAGTTTGCCGATTTGCATTGCCCAGTGTGGGGGGTGTCACGGGACAGTCTGTCCAGCCATGAAAAATTTCGGGCCAAAATGGGGTTTCCGTTTCATCTCTTGAGCGATCCGGACGAAATTGCCTGTACCTTGTTTGGTGTAATGAAACTCAAGAACATGTATGGCAAGCAAGTCCGCGGCATCGAACGCAGCACATTTCTGATCGATGCGCAGGGACGACTGGCACACCAGTGGCGCGCCGTCAAAGTTCCCGGACATGCGCAACAGGTTCTGGAAGCCGTCCAACAACTGGTCTGATCCATCTTCTACCGACAAGGGACCCCCCCATGGCCACACGCTCGCGCCCAAGCCCCAAACTGTTTGTCCTGGATACCAACGTGCTGCTCCATGACCCCACCAGTCTGTTCCAATTTGAGGAACATGATGTTTTCCTTCCCATGGTAACCATCGAAGAACTGGACAACAACAAAAAGGGCATGACCGAAGTGGCACGTAATGCACGCCAGGTCAGTCGCTTTTTGGACGAAATCATCACGCGTTCTGCCAAACAGGACATCACCAAGGGAATCCCACTGGCGCGCGAAGTGGGCGGAAAACCCTCGGGAACCCTGTTTCTGCAAACCCTCCAAGGATCCAAATTATCCCTACCTCTGGCTGATGACAAGCCAGACAATCAGATACTGGGCATCGCACTCGAACTGCAACGTACCCAACCACGTCAGGCCGTGATCCTGGTCAGCAAAGACATCAACATGCGTATCAAGGCACGCGCGTTGGGAGTAGAAGCCGAAGACTACTTCAATGACAAAGTCCTTGAAGACTCCGACCTGCTCTATACCGGATCACGCGAGTTACCGGATGACTTCTGGGAAACTCACGGCAAGAGCATGCAATCCTGGCAGGAGCAGGGGCGTACCCTCTATCGGGTCGAAGGTCCCCTCGTTCCCACTTTGTTGCTCAACGAATTTGTCTACCTGGAAACAGGGGAAAAACCATTTCACGCCCGTGTACGAGAACGCAATGGTTCCATCGCCGTACTGGAAGTTCTGCGTGATTTCACCTCCCAACGCCAGAATACCTGGGGGATCGTCGCCGCCAATCGCGAGCAGAACTTTGCCCTCAACCTACTCATGAATCCGGATCTCGATTTCGTCACCCTTCTGGGTCAAGCCGGAACCGGTAAAACCCTGTTGACCCTGGCTGCCGGACTAATGCAGACACTGGAGCAGAAACTGTATTCCGAGATCATCATGACTCGGGTCACCATCCCCGTCGGGGAAGACATCGGTTTCTTGCCGGGCACCGAAGAAGAAAAGATGACTCCCTGGATGGGAGCACTGGAGGACAATCTCGATGTCCTCAACAAAGGCGATGATGAAGCAGGAGACTGGGGCCGTGCCGCGACCCGCGACCTCATTCGCTCCCGCATCAAGATAAAATCCCTCAACTTCATGCGGGGACGCACCTTTCTGAACAAATACCTGATCATCGATGAAGCCCAGAACCTGACTCCCAAACAGATGAAAACCCTGATCACCCGCGCCGGGCCTGGCACCAAGGTCGTCTGTCTGGGGAATATCGCCCAGATCGATACCCCCTACCTCACGGAAGGAAGTTCCGGTATTTCCTATGTTGTTGACCGTTTCAAGGGCTGGGTTCACAGCGGACATATCACCCTTCAACGCGGAGAACGTTCCCGGTTGGCAGACTACGCCGCTGAAGTACTGTAACCCGGCGCGTTCATGGGTAGCGGTTTCTACATCATTCTGCTGGCGCAATTTCTTTCTGCGCTGGCTGACAATGCCTTGCTTTTCGCGGCCATCGCATTGCTCAAAAGCATCGCTGCGCCGCCGGAGTATGTTCCTTTTCTGCAACAGTTTTTCGTGCTGTCTTACATTTTCCTCGCCCCTTTCGTAGGGGCTTTCTCGGATTCCCTGCCCAAAGGGCGCGTGATGTTCATCAGCAACATCATCAAACTGCTCGGCTGCCTAATCATGCTGATGGGGGTCAACCCACTGCTGGCTTATGCCTTGGTGGGTTTGGGAGCGGCCGCTTATTCCCCCGCCAAATATGGCATTCTCACCGAATGCCTACCTCCCGGAAAACTGGTGGTCGCCAATAGTTGGATGGAAGCGCTCACGGTGATCGCCATCATCTTTGGTGCTGTATTAGGGGGATGGTTGCTCAAACCAGACCTGGCTCTGTATGCCCACTTCAATGCATTCACCCAAACCTGGGCACCTCACCCTCTGCTCAACGCCCCGCGCTTTGCCATCCTGATCATTCTGACCCTCTATATCGGTGCTGCCGTAGCCAACCTCTACATCCCGCGCGTCATGCCGGATCACGATACCCCTCGTAAAAATCCCTGGTTCCTGCTCAAGGATTTCTGGCAATCTTTTCTGCAACTGTGGCGCGACCCTTTGGGTCAAGTTTCGCTGGCCGTAACCACCATTTTTTGGGGGGTTGGATCCTCCCTGCGTCTGATCGTACTGGTGTGGGCAACCCTGCAATTGCATTTCACGCTCGAACAGGCTACCCAACTCACCGCCGTATCAGCCCTGGGCATTGCCCTGGGCTCCATTGCTGCGGCCAAATGGGTGCGTCTGGAAAGCGCCATCAAGGTGTTGCCCGTCGGCATTGCCATGGGCTTTGCCATCCTTGGCATGCTGGTGGTTCATGATTGGGCCATCGCCGTGGTACTGCTGATCGCTGCGGGAGCCATGGCTGGTTTCTTCGTGGTACCCATGAATGCCCTGCTACAACATCGCGGACATCAGATGATGGGAGCCGGACATAGCATAGCCGTGCAAAATTTCAATGAAAACATCAGCATCATCGCGTTACTGGGTGTCTACGCCAGCGTCATTCATATCGACTCACCGCTGCGCCAAATTTTTCAGGATATGGGCATCGAACATCTGCGTGGCCAGGCACTGTTACCCAGCGAAGCGGCCTTTTATACCAGCGTCGTCCTGTTGGCGCTATTCATCAGCAGTTTGATGTACTGGCTCTATCGCCGTTACCGTCATGTGGAGTATGTCGATTGAAACCCTGTCTGCTGTCACTCGAATTTTCCACCACCCAAGGCTCTGTTGCACTATACCGCGAAGGCCTTGTGGTGGCCGAAATCCTTGATGATCATCCCAGCCCATCCGCGCGCATCTGGTCCCTCATCGAAGGAGTTCTGGCCGAATCCGGGCAGGACTGGTCAACTATTGGTGCCATTGCCTATGGAGCGGGCCCCGGCGGATTTACCGGAGTCCGTCTGGCCTGTGGCATCGCCCAGGGACTGGGGCTGACGCTCAATGTCCCGCTGTTCCCGGTATCTACTCTGGAAAGCCTGTTGCCACGGGTTACCGTCCCTCGCGTGGTAGTCGCCTTGGATGCCCGAATGGATCAGGTATACCTGGCCGCCTACGAACGACGCGAAGAACACTGGCAATCGCTTCTTCCTCCTCAACTCTGCTCGCCAGACTCTCTGCCAGACCTGCCAGGTCATGATTGGTGGGGAGCGGGATCCGGTGCTGAAGCCTGGACTACCCGGCTAACCACTCGTTGGGGCTCTCATTGGCAGGGAACACTCCCCGGGTTGATTCCCCACGCCACCCAGATTGCCCATTTGGCTTTTCCCCGTTGGCAACACCATCAAGGCATCCATGCCGCCATGGCACAACCCATTTACCTGCGTCAGCGCGTTGCCCTGACTCGGGCCGAACGAGGTTTGTGAACCCCGTCTACCGCCCCCTTTCGCCGACCGATCTCGATGAACTGACAGCCATCGAGCGGCGCTGTTTCTCCTCACCTTGGTCACATGGACAACTGGCCGCATCGATCCAGCACCACCTGCACCTTGGTCTGCAAACCAATACTTCTGCCCCACTGACGGGCTACGCCTTTCTCATGCCGGTTCTGGAAGAGTTTCACCTGCTCAACCTGGCCATCGACCTTCCTTGGCAGGGACAGGGCTGGGGGCGGCGATTACTCGACCAGGTACTGAAAACAGCACGCCAGCATGGAGCCCAATCGATATTGTTGGAAGTGCGCGCTGGCCATACCATCGCGCAACACCTCTACCAGAATGCCCAATTTACACTCATCGGCATCCGTCGTGGCTACTACGCCACCGACCACCCCACCCGCCGCGAAGACGCACTGGTCATGCGCCGCCAACTCTACCCGGATCATGACACGTGATCCACCTGTCTCACCTTCAGCATCCGACAGGCTCCCGGTATAATGCCGTTTTGATCAGGAAACCCGCAATCTCATGAACATGCAGGAGGCTTACTGGCGCGAACTTGGCATCTGGCCTCTCTGGATTCCCCGTGGGGAATCACAGCCCGTCTCCGCTGCAGACACCTCCCCCTCTCCATCCATGCCATCCGTCCCCCTGCTCTCCTTGCATGACCAGATAAGTACCTGCACCCGCTGCCCTCTTCACCAGCAACGCCAGCAACCCGTGTATGGTCTGATTCGCAGCGGTAGTCCCTGGATGTTTATCGGCGAAGCCCCAGGATATGAGGAAGATCGTACAGGACAACCCTTTGTGGGAGATTCCGGAAAATTGCTCGATCAAATGTTGCATGCCATCGGTCTGGAACGCGCACAGGTTTCCATCGCCAATGTCATCAAGTGTCGCCCCCCCCATAACCGCACCCCCACCACGGTAGAATGCCAAAGTTGCTTACCCTACCTCGAACAGCAAATTGCGGAAGTACGCCCAAAAGTGCTGGTTCTGTTGGGCAAAGTTGCAGCACAAAGTCTATTGAAAAAAACCCAGACCATGACGGAATTACGAAAGGAATCCCTGGAATTCCAAGGAATCCCGACCATCGCCACATGGCACCCGGCTTACCTGTTGCGCAACCCTCAAGAGAAGCAGGGTGCCTGGCGAGATCTCTGCCGCGCCCGACGCGCGGTAACCCGTTACAAACCGACATAACTTTTTGTTTTATGATACGACGATGAATCCCATACGACCCCGTGTTCTGGTGCTGGACGATGATCTTCGCCTGCGCGAATTATTGCATCGTTACCTGAGCGATCAAGGCTTTCAGGTTACTCCGGTTCCCAGTGTGACAGCCCTCGACAAGATCTGTGGGGAAAATACTTATGATTTATTGATTCTCGACCTGATGCTTCCCGGCGAAGACGGTTTGACCCTGTGTCGACGCTTACGTACGCAAGGGAATACCATCCCCATCATCATGCTCACCGCCAAGGGAAATGATAGCGACCGCATTCTGGGACTGAACTCCGGAGCCGATGACTATCTTCCCAAGCCTTTTAATCCAAAGGAATTATTGGCAAGAATCCACGCTGTTTTGCGGCGTCACCCCGCAGCCCAACTCGCATCCTCGGAGACCAATGCTGCCCCTCCCTCCGAAGTGATCACATTCGGCGACTTCCAGTTTCACCTGCTGAAACGCACCCTTACCCGTCGTGATACGCTGATCCCGCTATCGAGTAGCGAGTATTCGTTGTTACGCGCCCTGGCCACTCATCCCCACGAACCACTGTCCCGTGAAAAACTGACCGATTTGGTCCGTGGCCGAGAACGCGACACATTCGATCGCAGCATTGATGTCCAGGTTTCCCGTTTGCGTCGACTTCTCGAAGAGGACCCGGGGCAGCCTCGACATATCCGCACCGTATGGGGAACCGGCTACGTTTTTATCCCGGATGGCCATGTTTCATGATCGCCCGCTCCCTGCTGGGACGCACCCTGCTGGTCACCGTTCTCACGGTCATCATCACCCATCTGGCCACCTTGGTCGTATTCCAGAGATTTTATATCGCCCCTTTGGTAAAACATACCATCGAAGATCGTGCCAATCACATTTTTTCCTTGATCGCCGCTCTGGAATACCTTCCACCTGACGCCAAAACTCCATTCATTCAAGATTTTGATGATAGCGCCGGCGGGGTCATACAGACGACCGGTCCCGATCCCCAGCAGGTCCATAGCCCAAATCCGTCCAGCCGGGTATTCATGCTGGAACAAAAACTGAGACAGAAATTTCCCGGCATGCGTCTTTGGGTGACTGAACAGGGCAATCCACCCACCGTCTGGATTCCTCTGCACACCAGTCACGGCGAATTCTGGTACCTCACCCAAAGCCGTCGCTTTGATGCCGATCTACCCGAAAAATGGGCCATTCTCCTGATCGTCGTCATCTTGCTTGGCGTATCCAGCGTATACTGGGCTGTACGACGCATCAATCGCCCTCTTCAGGATCTCGCTCTGGCGGCTCACCAGTTGGCTACCGGGCAGGTCAAACCCCTGGTCGTCTCTCCCGATATTCCGCGCGAAATTCGCCATGTCAGCGAAGCCTTTCGTACCATGCAGGAGTCTCTGAAAACCATGGAGACCAATCGCACGATCATGCTGGCCGGCGTTTCCCACGATCTGCGCACGCCATTGTCGCGCCTGCGCCTGTCACTGGAAATGCTCACGCTTCCCAATCGGGAGAGCATCGAACCGCTGGTTCAGGACCTGGAAGAAATCGATCGTACCATCGATCAATTTCTGGACTTCGCCCGCGATCACCCTCAATACTCCCTGACCCTCACCGATCTTGCACCGCTCTTGCATAACTGCCAGGAGCGGCTGGAATCAAGAGGCATCGCCTTGAGTCTGACCATTCACCCGGCTCCCGAGGTTCTGGTCAATGAACGCGCCATGGAACGGGTATTCATCAACCTGCTGGAAAATGCCATCCGTTATGGGGCTCCCCCATTCCAGTTAACGCTGAGTTGCGATAACCGAAGTGTGATCGTCGGCGTACGCGATCATGGTCCGGGAATCCCGGCCAGCGAAGTTACTCATCTGCTACAACCCTTTACTCGACGCGAAAGCTCGCGCAATGGCCCTCCAGGATCAGGGTTGGGATTGGCCATCGTCGCGCGTATCGTCGCCTTACACCAGGGAAGCCTCAGTTTTGAGCATCCCCAGCATGGTGGCCTGGAAATTCGCATTCATCTGCCCATACCGGGTTAAGCGGACCACACAGGTTTACTTTCATGAAACGTCCCTCTACAATCCTCGCCATGTCAAACCTGTGCGCTGGTATGCGAGGATTTTTCGTGCTGTTATGCTCCCTGGCGATGAGTCCCATCGCCCATGGACAGGAAGGTCCCGTTCCCCCACCCCTCCAGGAAAACCTATCTTCCCCTGCCGCCGAGCCCAGCCTTCCCGTGCGCAACGTACTGATCTATGCGTTGAGTCAATTGGGAGTCACCTATCGTTATGGGGGTGGAAATACGCAAGGCTTCGATTGCAGTGGTTTCGTGCGCCATGTTTTTTCGCGGGCGGCAGATATGGCCTTGCCCCACAATTCACGCGCCATGAGCCACTATGGCAGCGAAGTCCCCCTATCCAGACTACAGCCCGGAGACCTGGTCTTTTTCCGAATACAACGGCACAAGATTTCCCACGTCGGAATCTACATCGGCAACCAACATTTCATTCATGCCGCCAGCTCCCGCTCCGGTGATGTCATGATTTCTGATCTGCGCGACCATTACTGGGCAACCCGCCTGGCCAGCGCACGACACCTCCCCTTGGGAGAGCCTACCCCATCCGATGTCCTGTCTCCTTCGGTTCTCCCTCCTCAGTGATTCACAGAACCTGAAAAGAAGTCGCAGGCCACAGATAAATCCCGGGTGCGCGCCATGGGCGGAAGACTTTGCCAGATTTGTTGACCATAGGGTTTTTCCAGAATGCGTCGATCCCCTATCATCAATACGCCACGGTCTTGCTCATCACGAATCAGACGTCCTGCCCCCTGCTTGAGTTGGAGGATCGCGCGCGGTAACTGATATTCCATAAATCCATTTCGCCCTGCACGCTTGATCTCCTCGATGCGTGCCGCCTCAACAGGATCGTCGGGTGGAGCAAAAGGCAATTTGTCGATGATGACCACCGAGAGTGCCTCTCCCTTAATGTCCACCCCCTCCCAAAAGGAGGCCGTCCCCAGCAACACGGGGTCTTTCAATTGCCGAAACCGGGTCAGCAAATCTCCACGCGAACGCTGCCCTTGAATCAATAAAGGGAAAGTCCAATCCCCCTGCCGACGCCAGGTTTCCAGAATCCGTGCCGCATCCTGCAACGCTCGATGGCTGGTGAACAACAAGAAGGCTCGTCCCTGACTGGCCCGTAACAGGGCATGGGCCTGTTCCAGCAAACGCAGGATATGGTCTTTTTGCGCCGGTAAGGGCAATGAGTCAGGGACGAACAATAATGCCTGCTGCGCAAAATCGAACGGGCTTTCCCAACTATGACACTGCGCCTCGGGAAGACCGAGATTTTCCTGGTAGTGACGAAAATCACCGCGTACCGACAAGGTCGCAGAGGTAAATACCCAACTGCGCCCCGCATCCTTCCAGATCGGCCCAAGACAATCGCCCAGCAACAGGGGAGTGGCGTTGATGTGCACCGTCTGCGAAAAAGTTTCCAACCAGCGTACCTGTCCTGCCATGGGGTCCTCCTGCCAGCGTTGTACCACTTGCCAGCCCTGCTGCAACCCTGCTGCCACTCCGGCGATCTCCTCGGAAGCCGAGGCTTGTGCTTCCACCCAGCCTATCCAGTTTTCCAACCGTTCGACAAACGTTCCCCAAGCCGCCGAAAAACCAGCAAACTCGTGAACCCGCGCAAAGGTCCAACGACCTGGCTCCGCAGGGCAACTCGCCCGTAGCCCCTTGAGGGAATCCAGCAAAGGTTGACTCTGTGCACCAAAATCCTGACGCGATAACGCCGCCGTCGCCAGCAAGGATTGCATCGTTTCCACCGATGCCTGTAGCGTGGCGGTTGACAGGTTCTCCCCAAAAAAATGGGTGGCGATCTGGGGCAACTGATGGGCCTCATCAAAAATTACCGCATCGGCACGCGGCAACAACTCTCCAACCCCTTCATCCTTGATGGCCATATCCGCAAAAAACAGATGGTGATTCACCACCACCAAATCCGCCTGTAACGCCTGCTTGCGCGCTTTCATCACAAAACAATCGGCATGGTGGTCACAAGCCTGCCCCAGACAATTCTCCCGTGTCGAGGTTACCTTTTTCCAGACTGTAGCCGTTTCCGGAACCTCACCCAACTCGGCAATGTCCCCAGTGGCAGTCCGTTCGGAAAACGCACGGATATCTTGTAGATGGGACACTTCCTGACGATCAAACAATTCCCCTTGTCGCAGTGTCGTCTCCAGGTAATGGTGACAAAGATAGTTGGCTCGCCCCTTCAGCAGAGCCACCGTAACAGGGATTTTGAGCAAGTTGCGCAAGACAGGGATATCACGCAGGAACAGTTGATCCTGTAACGTCTTGGTCCCCGTCGACAGCACCACCCGTGCCCCAGAAAGCAAGGCCGGAACCAGATAAGCAAAGGTTTTTCCAGTTCCAGTTCCTGCTTCAACAATCAACGCAGACCGTGCCTGCAAGGCCTGACCCACAGCAAGCGCCATAGCAGTCTGGGCCTGTCGCGGTCGATAATCCGGCAATCCCTTGGCCAACGGCCCCGTGGGAGCAAATACCTCTTCCAGGTCCAGCAATGGGCCTCCTTCCTTTTCTTCAGTTCAATCCGTAACGACGGATAAACCACGATTTAACGAGATGAGCCAGCGTCAAGTAGCCCAGCAAAATCGCCAACAAATACGGCCAGAATTGCCATGGCAAAGGACTGAAACCGAGCGCATGGGCAAAAGGAGAATAAGGCAACCAGACCCCCACTGAGGAAATGACAAGACTGGTCAGGGTCATGGGTAAACTGGCACGACTCTGGATAAAAGGAACTCTCCCAGTACGTATGATATGAATAATCAAGGTTTGTGATAACAGAGACTCCACAAACCAGCCACTCTGGAACAGAGATGCCCCCGCTACGGTATTGGTCTTGAAAACCCACGTCATGAGAGCAAACGTCACATAATCAAAAATCGAACTGATGGGTCCCATCATCAACATGAAACGCGTAATGTTGGCAATATCCCAACGTCGTGGTTGCGACAGGTATTCTTCATCCACATGATCGGTAGGAATGGCGGTTTGAGAAAAATCATAGAGCAAATTATTGGTCAGCACCTGAATAGCCAGCATGGGGAGGAATGGCAACCAGGCACTGGCACCCAGCACGCTGAACATATTACCAAAATTGGAACTGGCTCCCATCTTGATATACTTCACGATATTGCCAAATACCTTGCGCCCCTCGATCACCCCTTCTTCAAGCACCATCAGGCTCTTTTCCAGCAGGATGATATCCGCCGATTCCTTGGCAATATCCACTGCTGTATCCACCGAGATTCCGACATCCGCCGCTTTCAGGGCCGGTCCATCGTTGATGCCGTCTCCCATAAAACCAACAACATGCCCGTTAATATGCAATGCCTTGATAACTCGTGCCTTTTGAGAAGGAGAGAGTTTGGCAAAGACCACAATCCGTTCCGCCGCTTCAGCCAGTTGAACATCATTGAGAGATTCGAGTTGTGCGCCAAGCATGATCTCATCCACCTTGAGACCGACTTCGTGGCACACCTTGCGTGTCACCACATCATTATCCCCAGTCAATATTTTGACGGCCACCCCATGGCGATGCAGAGCCGCGATGGCCTCCCGGGCACTATCCTTGGGAGGATCGAGAAAAGCGATGTAACCCACCAATACCAATCCCTTTTCATCCTTCACACCATAGGTACGAGAACTGGATTCTGTCTCACGATACGCAATGGCGATGACCCGAAAACCATCCTCATTGAGTTCTCGGGTTACTTGCAGTAATTGCCCCAAATACGATGCTTCCAGCAATTCAACGCGCCCATTCACCTCAGCATGGGTACAACAGGAAAACACTTCCTCCACGGCCCCTTTGCAGATCAACAGATGGCGACCACGCCCTTCCACCACCACGGACATGCGCCGCCGCTGGAAATCAAAAGGAATTTCATCCACCTTGCGATAGTCGACTCCGGCCTTGATACGCTCCGTCAGGCCTGCGTATTCGAGCACGGCCACATCCAGCAGGTTTTTCAACCCGGATTGATAAAAACTGTTGAGATAGGCATATTCCAGAACATCCTCATTTTCGTATCCATAGATATCGACGTGTTTTTCCAGGATGATCTTATCCTGCGTCAAGGTCCCCGTCTTGTCCGTACACAAGACATCCATGGCCCCAAAATTCTGAATGGAGTTGAGTCGCTTTACGATGACCTTCTTGCGCGACATGGCCAGAGCGCCCTTGCCCAGATTCACCGTCACGATCATCGGCAACATTTCCGGCGTCAACCCTACCGCCACCGCCATGGCAAACAGGAAAGCCTCCATCCAGTCGCCTTTGGTAAACCCGTTGATAAAAAACACCAGCGGGGTCATCACCAAAATAAAACGGATCATCAGCCAGGTAAACTGACGGATGCCCCGATCAAAACTGGTCATGGGTGCCGCTTCCGTCACCAACTCTGCCAGTTGACCAAAATAGGTCTGGGCCCCGGTATACACCACCAATGCCGTTGCAGTTCCGCTCACCACATTGGTGCCCATGAAACAGATATTGTTGTACTGCAAGGCATCCCGTTCCGGTCCACTCTCGGGTGCCGAAAATTTTTCCAGCGGCAAGGCCTCACCAGTCAGCGAGGACTGGTTGACAAATAAATCCTTGGCCGTCAGCACACGGACATCAGCAGGGATCATGTCTCCCGCCGACAACTGGATCACATCCCCTGGAACCAACTCTTCGATAGGAACCTCGCGCCGTTGCGAACCCTGCGGATGCAAGTGGATATTGAAGTAACGGTTGACTTCGTCGGGAACTCCACTGCGGCGATCTTTGCGTAATACCGTCGCGGTAGTACTAACCATCTCGCGCAGACGCTGTGCTGCATGAGTAGAGCGATATTCCTGCACAAACGTCAAGGTAATGCTGACCACCACCATCAAGGTGATGATGGTCGCAGCTTCCCGATCCCCCAGATACAGCGATAACGCCGCCAGAGCGATCAGCAACAGATTCAGCGGATTTTTGAAATAGGTGGCCAACTGGCGTAACGGCCCCACATGGGCTTCCTGCGCCACCGTATTGGGCCCCATGCGTTCCAGGCGTTCCTCTGCCTCGCGATCCAATAATCCCTCTTGGGAACTGTCAAGACGACGCAACGCCAGAGCAGACTCACATCGAGCGACTTCGGCAAGCAACGTAGTCTCTTTAGCGGAAGGTGCACCGGGGCTAGAATAGCCGCGGGGGGGTGCAACAAGGGTACGAAAATCTGCCATGACATCTCCTGACCGGTCTCCCGATCATTCAGTCATGGCCAGATGACAGGCAGATGACAGAAAACTCAGAAGGGTCGTTTAAAATCCAATAAAGGTAAACTGGAACACTCCAAGATGAGCTCCCTGACAAGACGAAGGCGCAATTTTCCATCCTTGCAAGGGGACTGTCAAGCGGTTTTACACGATGATTCATCCCCTCTCTCTGCGACTTGATTTTACGGTATGCCCCCCCATCTACAGGGCATGTCATTTCCTTTCCGGAGCCTGTCATGCGATTCGACAAACTGACCACCAAATTCCAAGAAGCCTTTGCCGATGCACAAAGTCTGGCCCTGAGCCACGATCACGCCAGCATGGAACCCGTCCACCTTCTGTCAGCCCTGATCGACCAGCCCGAGGGAACGACAACGGCACTACTGGCCCGCGCTGATATCCAGTTACAGCCTTTGAAACAGTCTCTGCTTACCCTCCTTGATCGGGCCGCCAAAAATGCGAGCCCCAATGGGGAAATCGGCGTATCCCGGGAACTCAATGCGTTACTCAATCTGACTGAGCGGGAGGCCCAGAAGCGCAAGGATCCTTTCATCGCCTCTGAACTATTTCTTCTGGCACTTTGCGAAGACAAGGGCGAATTGGGACGCTTGTTCCGTCAGCACGGAGCACAACGCGCCCACCTGGAAAAAGCCATCGATACCTTACGGGGGGGGGCCAACGTCACCAGCCAGGACAGTGAAGGAACCCGTGAATCCCTGAAAAAATATACGATGGATCTCACCGAACGGGCACGTCTGGGCAAGCTGGATCCTGTCATTGGTCGGGATGATGAAATCCGCCGTGTTATCCAGATCCTGCAACGACGCAGCAAAAACAACCCTGTCTTGATTGGCGAACCCGGAGTCGGAAAGACGGCCATCGTGGAAGGATTGGCCCAACGCATCATCAATGACGAAGTACCGGACAGCCTGCGTCACAAACGAGTACTGTCTCTGGACATGGCGGCCCTGCTTGCCGGTGCCAAATACCGAGGCGAATTTGAAGAACGCCTCAAAGCCGTTCTCAAGGAACTGGCCCAGGATGAAGGGCAAACCATCGTTTTCATCGATGAATTGCATACCATGGTAGGAGCAGGAAAAGCCGAAGGTGCCATGGATGCTGGAAACATGCTGAAACCAGCGTTGGCGCGTGGAGAACTGCATTGCGTCGGGGCCACCACGCTGAATGAGTATCGCCAGTACATCGAAAAGGATGCCGCTCTAGAGCGTCGCTTCCAGAAGGTGTTGGTGGGAGAACCCACCGTGGAGGATACCATTGCCATCTTGCGCGGCCTCCAGGAAAAATATGAAGTTCACCATGGAGTCGATATTACCGATCCGGCGATTGTTGCTGCAGCAGAATTGTCGCAACGCTACATTACCGACCGATTTTTACCGGACAAGGCCATCGATCTCATCGATGAAGCCGCATCACGCATCAAAATGGAAATCGATTCCAAGCCAGAATCCATGGACAAACTGTTTCGGCGACTCATCCAACTCAAGATCGAACGCGAAGCCGTACGCCGTGAGACCGATGAAGCCTCGCAAAAACGTCTGACCTTGCTGGAAGATGAGATCCGTAAACTGGAACAGGAATATGCCGACCTGGATGATGTCTGGAAATCCGAGAAAGCACAGGTGCAAGGCTCCCAACATATCAAGGAAGCCCTTGATCGCGCGCGTGCCGAGATGGAAGCTGCCCAACGCAGCGGAAATCTGCAACAAGCCTCGGAACTGAAATATGGCCGCATTCCGCAACTGGAAGCACAACTGCGTCAAACTACCGAAACAGGGACTGCACCCCGCCCTCTGAAACTATTGCGAACGCAAGTCGGTGCTGAGGAAATTGCCGAAGTTGTTTCCCGTGCCACAGGAATTCCCGTAGCCAAGATGATGCAAGGCGAGCGCGAAAAACTCCTGCATATGGAGGACCAACTGCATCAACGCGTAGTCGGCCAAGACGAAGCCGTGCGCTCTGTCGCAGATGCCATCCGTCGCTCACGCGCCGGCTTATCCGATCCCAATCGTCCCTATGGCTCATTTCTGTTCTTGGGGCCCACGGGGGTCGGCAAGACCGAACTATGCAAAACCCTCGCAGGCTTCCTGTTTGACTCGGAAGATCACCTGATCCGCATCGACATGTCCGAGTACATGGAAAAACACTCGGTC
Source organism: Pseudomonadota bacterium (assembly GCA_021798835.1). Lineage (GTDB taxonomy): Bacteria > Pseudomonadota > Gammaproteobacteria > Burkholderiales > Ferrovaceae > Ferrovum. The sequence goes on from JAJZBQ010000007.1 coordinate 69,738, forward strand.
GCCCGCCTCATCGGTGCTCCACCGGGTTACGTCGGCTACGAGGAAGGCGGCTATCTCACCGAAGCCGTACGGCGCAAGCCCTACGCCGTGATTCTGCTTGATGAGGTCGAAAAGGCTCATCCCGATGTTTTCAACGTCCTGCTCCAGGTACTCGATGACGGACGCATGACCGACGGTCAGGGACGCACAGTGGATTTTCGCAATACCGTCATTGTCATGACCTCAAATCTGGGTTCCCAGATGATCCAGCAGATGGCAGAGGACGATCAGGCCGTCATCAAACTGGCTGTCATGGCAGAGGTCAAAACTCACTTCCGTCCCGAATTTGTCAACCGCATCGACGATATCGTCGTATTTCATGCGCTGGGAGAGACGCAGGTCAGAACCATCGCCACCATCCAACTCCAATCCTTAACCCAGAGGCTTGAGAAAATGGGGCTACTCCTCGATATCAGCGAATCCGCGATGAACCAACTCGCTTTGGCGGGCTTTGATCCCGTCTACGGTGCCAGACCCCTCAAACGAGCGATACAGAATGAACTGGAAAATCCGTTGGCACGGCGTATTCTGAAAGGAGACTTTCTGCCGGGAAGCACCATTCATGTCAACTGGAATGCTCGACAATTTTCCTTCGACCAGGCATGAAAAAGGATCACTCGTCTTCCGGCAAGGGAGGCGGGTGACCATCATAAATCAGACTGCGGCGCTTTTGCAGGTAAGCATCTCGCACAAACGCATAGGGATCCAGTGCCGCCGTTTCCAGAACGTTGGTCGCCGCCAACAAATTGGCCCGGGTGTTCACCACATCCACCGTCCCCACCTCCACCTGCTTGGTCAAGGTGGTATGCAAGTAGGGATAAATCGTCCAGGGATAGTCACCCACCAACCCCAACGAATCTCTTAGAGTACTGGGACCCAAGACAGGCAGAACAAAATAGGCGCTGTTATCCCATCCCCAGATCGCCATGGTTTGCCCAAAATCTTCACGGTGACGCTCCAACCCCACGGGGGTCGCGACATCGAACAACCCCAGAATCCCCAACGTGCTGTTCAACAGAAAGCGCCCCCCGTCGGCCGCACCCTGGGAAAACTTTGCCTGGAGAAAATCGTTGACTGCGGTACCCAGATCCGAGATATTGGCAAAAAAATGAGTCACGCCAGTCTGCACGAAATTCGGCAACACGGCATGGTAACCTTCCGCCACAGGCTTCATGAGGTAATGATCGAGCGTATCGTTGAAGGCATACATGGAGCGGTTATAAGACTGGTACGGATCACTCTCGGTTTTTTGCCCTTCTGTCACCGTGGCACAACCCGTCAATCCCAGAATCGCCCCAGCCAATACACACCCCAACCAACCCCTCATACCGAACTCCCTATCCCGACCAAAAGTCTCCCAGCACGGAAAACTACAGTCGCCAGTATAAGCGGAAAAGTTTCCCAGATGGTTACAAAAATTGACCAATCAAATCGGCAATGGGGCCTTTCTCCGCGGCGACAGCGTGGGTTGGCCGACTCTGGGCAATGGCCGTATCCGGATCTTTCAGACCATGCCCCGTCAAGGTTGCCACCACCGTAGCCCCTGGGCGTATGCGCCCGGCACGCAAATCCTTGATGAACCCAGCCAGTGAGGTTGCCGATGAAGGTTCACAAAAAATCCCCTCCGAGCGAGCCAGCAACGCCTGTGCCGCCAGAATTTCCGGATCTGCACATTCGGCAAACCAGCCCCCCGATTCCTTCACCGCAGCCCAGGCCAAAGACCACGACATGGGGTTACCAATACGGATGGCTGTCGCGATGGTATCGGGCTGACTCACCGGGGCCCCGCGCAAAAATGGCGCAGCCCCTGCCGCCTGATATCCCAGCATGATGGGACGGCGAGTCGCCTGTGCGGTGCTTCCGTGATACGGACACTGTCCGTCACAATGGGAACAGGCTGCCGTCTGTTGATGCGTGGATTCACAGTAACCCATCCAGTGTGCGCTGATATTGCCCGCATTGCCCACCGGCAGGACATGGTAATCCGGCGCATCTCCCAGTGCCTCCACCACTTCGAAGGCAACGGTTTTCTGGCCCTGCAAGCGATAAGGATTCACCGAATTGACCAGGGCCACTGGCATCTCGGCAGAAATCTCCTGCACCAGACGCATCCCGTCATCAAAATTCCCCTGGATCTGCAACACCACCGCCCCATGCATCATGGCTTGCGCAAGTTTTCCCAATGCGATCTTGCCTTCCGGAATCAATACAAAGGATGTCATGCCTGCCCGAGCAGCATAGGCAGCCGCTGCCGCCGACGTATTTCCCGTAGAAGCACAGATGATGGCCCGAGCGCCGGACTCCAATGCCTTGGTCACGGCCATGGTCATGCCGCGATCCTTGAATGAACCCGTGGGATTCAATCCCTCAAATTTAACCAATAGACGCCCGTCGAAGCCCAATTCACGGGGAAGACGCTGCAATTCAACCAACGGCGTGTTGCCTTCATTGAGGGTCACGATAGGCGTATCATCGGAAATCGGCAAGCGATCCCGATAACGGTGAAGCAAACCTTGGTAATGGTTCATATCCATATTCTCCAGATGAAGAGGGTAACTGAGCACAGGCTCAGGATGATAGAGATTCCAGCCGCAAGCGCACCACGGGGGCAGCAATACTGTCCAGCGCTTCAATCTGATTGATGGCGGTATCGATGGCCTGCTCACGAGTCACATGGGTCAACATGATGACATCAACACGCGCCTCTCCCGCTCTCGGTTCCTTTTGCAGCATGGCCTCGATGGAAATTTTCTGGAGGGCCAGTATCCGGGTAATATCGGCGAGTACCCCTGGTCGATCCGTAGCACGCAAACGCAGATAGTAGGCCGTCTCGATCTCTGCAACAGGCAGTACTACCTCATCACGAACCTGATCAGGCTGAAAAGCCAGATAAGGCACCCGGTGACCCGGGGCTACCTGCCCCATGCGCGCAATATCCACCAAATCCGCCACCACCGCAGAACCTGTGGGTTCGGCACCGGCTCCCGCCCCATAATACAACGTTGCGCCCACTGCATCACCCTTGACCAATACGGCATTCATGACCCCATCCACCTTGGCGATCAGACAACGTTCAGAAATCAGCGTCGGATGCACACGCAACTCAATACCACGGAGGGTGCGCTTGGCAATCCCCAGCAACTTGATGCGATAACCGAATTCTTCGGCATAACAAATATCTTCTGCTGTCAGGGATGAGATTCCTTCCACGTGGGCGCGTTCGAACTGAACCGGAATACCGAATGCCATGGCGGCCAATAGACTCAGTTTATGCGCTGCATCCACGCCCTCCACATCAAAAGTCGGGTCAGCCTCAGCATACCCCAGTGCCTGCGCCTGACTCAACGCCTCGGAAAATCCCATTCCCTGGTCACGCATCTGAGTCAGAATGAAATTGCTGGTCCCGTTGATGATGCCCGCCAACCATTGAATACGGTTAGCGGTCAATCCTTCCCGCAACACCTTGATGATGGGGATACCACCAGCCACGGCCGCCTCAAATCCCACCATTACCTCGTTGCGCCGAGCCACCTCAAAAATTTCGTTGCCATGCACTGCCAACAGTGCCTTATTGGCCGTGACCACCGGTTTACCCAGTTCCAGCGCACGCAACACCAAGGTCCGCGCCGGTTCTTTACCGCCCATCAATTCAGCCACGACATCCACATCTTCCGCCTGAACCACTTCCATGGGATCGGTACACAACTGAACACGGCCGGCCGTTTTCTGGCGAACCCTTTCCAGATCCTGAGCACGAACGGCTGCGCGCGTCACCACGATGTCACGACCCGCACGCCGTGCAATCTCCTCACGATTTCGTTCCAGAATAGACCAGGTTCCTCCACCCACCACCCCCAGCCCCAACAACCCCACACGCAATGGTGTCATAGCACTCCATCCTTGCGAAACATATCTCGTAGTCCCCGAATGGCCTGACGGGTACGCGCCTCATTCTCAATCAGAGAAAAACGCACATGGCCATCCCCCAATTCCCCAAACCCCACTCCCGGCGACACCGCAGTATGGGCTTCCTGCAACAGTTTCTTGGAAAACTCCAACGATCCCAACGCACGGTAAGGCTCAGGAATTTCAGCCCAGACGTACATGGTGGCCTTCGGATTGGCCACATTCCACCCAATATGATGCAACCCCTGGACCATCACATCCCGGCGTTTCTGATAGGTCGAGCGAATGGTTTCCACACAATCCTGAGGACCTTCCAGTGCCACAATCGAAGCCACCTGAATGGGCGTGAAGGTACCGTAATCGTGATAACTTTTCATGCGTCCCAGAGCCGCCACCAGGTCCCGGTTCCCCACCATGAACCCAACACGCCACCCAGCCATGCTATAACTCTTGGACAATGTAAAAAACTCCACCGCCACATCCTTGGCACCTGGCACCTGAAGAATGGAAGGAGCCCGATAGCCGTCATAAACAATATCCGCATAGGCCAGATCATGGACCACATAAATGCCGAATTCACGTGCCATGGCCACCACCCGCTCAAAAAACGGCAAATCAACGCATTGCGTGGTGGGATTGCTGGGAAAATTGAGGATCAGCATCTTGGGTTTGGGATAGGAACCCCGTAGCCCTGCTTCCAGTTCTTCAAAAAAATCCGCTCCCGGAGTCATGGGGATATGACGAATATCGGCACCAGCAATCACCGGCCCATAGATGTGAATAGGGTAACTGGGGTTGGGGACCAATACCATATCGCCGGTGTCCAGCGCTGCCAGCATCAGATGGGCAATCCCTTCCTTGGAGCCAATGGTAAAAATGGCCTCAGTCTCATGATCCAGTTCAACCCCGTAGCGTTGCCGATACCAGTGACAGATGGCCTTACGCACGCGCGGAATCCCTTTCGACAGGGAATAGCCATGGGTATCATTGCGTTGTGCCGCCTCCACCAATTTGTCCACAATATGTTGAGGCGTAGGCTGATCGGGATTCCCCATACCAAAATCGATGATATCTTCACCGCGTCGACGGGCTGCCGCCTTCAACTCTCCGGTGATATTGAACACATACGGGGGCAAACGCTGAATTCGAGGAAATGAGGACATGGGTCGTTGCGTGAACCAACAGGCAAAGGGTATGATTTTACCCCAAAGCCACTCTGTAGAAACATTTCATCGATGAAACTGGTTCAACACCACGATAATTCCCGCTACACACTGACCGGTCATGGTCCGGGGTTTGTCATGATCAACGACTTGCGCTGGACATCCCCTTTGATTCTCAGTCCCTCACGACTCCAGACCGACTGGGTTGTCGGCTTTTCCGACCTGACCAGTCAACATTTTGCAGATATCCTGGCCTTTGATCCCGAACTGGTCCTGTTCGGTAGCGGCACCCTCTTCCGTTTCCCGGATATTCCCCTGACCCGTACACTCATCGAGAACCGGATTGGCCTGGAAGTCATGGACACTGCCGCCGCCTGCCGCACCTATACGGTACTGGCCAGCGAAGGGCGGCGCGTGGTAGCGGCACTCATCATCGAGCCCATCACGGCTACTTAACCACGTTTCCTGGAAAAAAGTTGCGTGGATCCAGAGATTTCCCGCCATGGCGAATCTCGAAATGCCAAGGTTTTCCGCGGTTTCCCGTACCAGCCGTCTCGGCGATCTTTTGCCCCTGCGTCACCACCTGCCCCTGCCGTACCAAAACTCGGGCATTCTGTGCATAGACACTCACATAATCATCCGGATGCTTGATGATGACCATCAACCCGTAACTGGCGATACCATCTCCCACATAACTGACTACCCCATCAGCCGCCGCCACGACGGGCATGGGTTTACGGACAACCACATCTACCCCCAATGTCTTCGGATGATAGATTCCCGGCTCATGAGCCAATGGCCAGGCCCACGTCAGCGGAGCCGTAGCCGGCTTGGCATGCCCGGTCTCGGCAGGCTTCCCTGACGTGGGGGGAACCACGGGAGCGATCACTGGCCGGGCCGCCGGCGTTTCGCCCACCGGAGCAGGCACCACCGTCGAGCAACCGCTCAACCCCAGCACTCCACTCGTCGCGACGATACCCAATACCCATTCCACCCCTTTGCGTTGCCTCGATTTCCTCACGCCCATCCACATCTCCTCACACAATTCAGCCCAGATCCGCCAACAAAGGCACAAAGTTGGCCGTATCCAACTTCTCCTCGATAATTTCCTGTCCAACACGCCGCACCAACATCAAATGTTGAACCCGCTGCCCCACCGGGATGATCATCTTTCCCTCTGGAGCCAACTGCTCCACCAATGCCGGAGGAATTCGGGGAGCTGCAGCGGCAACCACGATCGCGTCAAAGGGAGCGGCTTCCGGTAGCCCCTGAAACCCATCTGTGTGCTTCAAACGCAAGTTGCGAATTCGCATCGGCCACAGACGGGCGCGGGTTTTTTCCAGTAGCGCTCCCACGCGCTCGACAGAATATACCTCAGCCACCAAGTGGGCCAATACCACCGCCTGATAGCCACACCCTGTTCCCACTTCCAGTACTTTGCGCACCCTGGGATCTCCAGCCCCCACCAATTCCAGCATGCGTGCCACCGTAAAAGGGGCCGAAATGGTCTGACCAAATCCGATGGGCAATGCGGAATCCTCGTAGGCACGGCTGGACAAGCCCTCATCCACAAACAGATGTCGCGGGACCGCCGCCATGGCGCTCAACACCGCTTCATCCGTCACCCCCTGATGACGCAGTCGCGTCACCATGCGGCCCCGCGTGCGTTCCGATGTCATCCCCGTACCCAATGCGTGGCGCATCATGCATCGACCCAACGACGCAAAGATTCTAAACGCGCGTAATGGGTCAGATCCACCTGCAATGGGGTCAATGACACCTGGCCTGATGCCACCGCATGAAAATCCGTTCCCACCCCAGCATCGGCCACAGGCCCGGCCGGGCCTACCCAGTAAATCTTTTCTCCCCGAGGGTTGGTGTCTTCGATCACCGGCTCTGCCTTATGACGACGCCCCAACCGCGTTACCTGATATCCTTTCAAGGAGGCATAGGGAATATTGGGCACGTTGACATTGACCAGTGTCGCTTCGGAAAAAGGCTGATGTGCTACACGCTGCACCAGTTCTGCCGCAACCCGACCCGCCGTCTCGAAATATTCAGGCTTGGGAATTTCCCCAGCCAGACCATAGGCCAATGATATGGCAAAGGATGGGATACCGAGCAAAAACCCCTCCGTTGCCGCCGCCACAGTCCCGGAATAAAGGGTATCATCACCCATGTTGGCCCCATGATTGATGCCAGATACAATCACATCAGGGCGCCAGCTCAACAAACCAGTCACCGCCATGTGCACACAATCGGTGGGGGTGCCGTTAAGACGATAAAACCCATTGGCCGCACGACGCAGCATCAAGGGGCGATCCAGCGTCAGAGAGTTGCTGGCACCGCTGCGCTCCATGTCGGGGGCAACCACCGTAATCTCTCCCAGTGGTTCCAGTGCCGCCACCAACGCGGCCAGACCGTCCGAGAAATAACCATCGTCATTACTCACCAGGATTTTCACGATTTTCCTCGCAGAGGAGGAAGATCGGTACAAACCCCTTCAAAGAGCTCCGCCGCCAACCCCACCGACTCGATCAGCGTGGGATGGGGGTGAATGGTGCGCGCCACATCCGTGGCATCAGCCCCCATCTCCACCGCCAGCGCTACTTCCCCGATAAGATCACCCGCATTCAAGCCAACGATCGCCCCACCCAGAATTCGATGACTTTCCGGATCAAACAGCAGTTTGGTCACTCCATCGGTTCGACCATTGGCCAAGGCACGGCCGCTGGCCAACCAGGGAAACACCGCTTTTTCATAGGGAGTTCCTGCCGCTTCTGCCGCCGTCTCGGTCAACCCACACCAGGCCACTTCCGGGTCGGTATAAGCCACCGATGGGATCTGGCGAACATCCATACCACTTGCCAGCCCTGCCGCCACCTCCGCCGCCACATGTCCCTCATGCGTTGCTTTATGGGCCAGCATGGGCTGCCCCACCACATCACCAATGGCAAACACATGCGCCACTGCCGTGCGTTGCTGACGATCAACCGTCAAGAAGCCCCGCGCATCCGGCGCAAGCCCCACCTGTTCCAATCCCAGATTCCGCGTATTGGGAACGCGTCCCACCGCCACCAGAACCGCATCATAAGGCGTGGGGTCCCCCACCTCTTCCCCCACCATCCAAGTCACCCACAAGGCATCGTGGCGGGCCTCAATAGCCGTCACCCGAGTTTTCAGGTGAATCTGCCCCAGACGTCCACCATTTCGCTTTTCCCATACCCGCAACAGATCACGATCCGCCCCCGGCATCAAACCCGCTGACATCTCGACAATATCTACGACCGCTCCCAGCGACGTATAGACCGTGGCCATTTCCAGCCCAATGATGCCTCCCCCAATGATCAACAAACGCTTGGGAATCTCTCTCAAGGCCAGAGCTGCCGTTGAATCCCAGATACGGGGATCATCGGGCACAAAAGGCAACGTGATGGGCGATGACCCTGTCGCAACAATCACCTGACCAAACTCCACCTCACGCACCTGCCCTATGGAATCCGTCACCGCCAATCCATGAGTACCCGTAAAACGGGCCTGTCCATTCCAAACCATCACCTGACGTTGCTTGGCCATACGCCCCAAGCCGCCGGTGAGTTTCGCCACAACACTCTCTTTCCAACCCCGCAAGGCATCCAGATCCAGCGCCGGCGCAGAAAAACGTATGCCGTGTTCAGCTAGGTCCAATGCTGCATCCTTGACTGCCAACGCATGTAGCAGTGACTTGGAAGGAATACAGCCCACGTTGAGACAGACCCCGCCCAGCATGGGATCCCGCTCGATCAACAGCGTTCGACGACCCAGATCGGCACTACGAAAGGCCGCCGCATACCCCCCAGGCCCCGCACCGATAACCACCACCTCATACTTTTCCATCTCCATGCCCTTCCCTTACAGCAAAATACGACGCAAGTCCGCCAGTCCCTGGCGCAGGGCATCATTGAAACGCGCTGCTTTGGCCCCATCGATCACCCGATGGTCATAGGATAATGACAATGGCAGGATCCAGCGCGGCACCACTTCACCGGCTCGATATACGGGGGTCTGACGCGCCCGCCCCAAACCCAATATCGCCACTTCAGGCGCATTGATGATGGGAGTGAAATGACTCCCACCAATCCCACCCAGGCTGGAAACAGAGAACGTCCCGCCTTGCATGGCTTCAGGGGCCAGATCCCCGGCACGAGCCTGGGCTGCCAACGCAGCAATTGCCGCCGCCAAATCACGGATACCCCGCTTCGGGACATCTCGCACCACGGGAACCACCAAACCTTGCGGGGTATCCGCGGCAAACCCCAGATGAATATAACGTTTGAGCACCAGGGTTTCCCCCTGCAGGGAAGCATTGAACTCCGGAAAATGCGGCAACAGTTCAGACAACACCTTGAACACCAAACTCAGCAATGTCACCTTGGGCTGCTCTGCGCCACGCTCCTGATTCAACTGCAACCGAAAAACTTCCAGTTCGGTGATGTCCGCTTCTTCATGATTGGTGACATGGGGAATGCTCACCCAGTTGCGATGCAGGTACCCCCCCGACAACTTCTGGATACGGGTCAGCGGAAGCACCTCTACCGGCCCAAATTGGGAAAAATCAATATCTGGCCAGGGCGGTAATCCACTCCAGGCTGTTGCCCCATTCACCTCCCCACGGCGCAGTGAAGATTTGACAAATACCTGCACATCTTCGCGCAGAATTCGACCCTTGGGACCACTCCCGCGCACCTGTCCCAGATCAACCCCCAACTCCCGCGCATAACGACGCACAGTCGGACTGGCATGAGCCACGCAAAGTGCAGTTTCTGCATTCCGTTCAAGAACGGGAGCATGGGGAACAACAACCTCAGCCCGTGCCAAAACTTGTGTCTCTTGCTCCACGACAACCGGAACATCAGATTCCAAGGCGGGCATTTCAGGCGAAGAAATATCGGACTCTGTCACTTCACTGGTATCCGAAAAAAGACGCAATAACAGCGTCCCTTGAGACACTCGATCTCCCAGTTTGACCAACACCTGATCGACCCGCCCTGCACAGGGAGCCGGAACTTCCAACGTGGCTTTGTCGGATTCCAGGGTCATCAGTGGCTGATCCCGGACAATGACATCTCCAGGCTTGACCAGCAGTTCAATGATCGGCACATTCTTGAACGTACCAATATCTGGAACGTGAACTTCAGTTACCATCTCGGTGCTATCCTCATATTTATCGCCAGTGGCACCCAAAATCGGCACCGAATCGCTTCATTCAACCCGTTGATTTTAGCACGCCCCCACAAATTGGATGGACTGAAACTTATCATGACTCTGAACAAAAAGTGGTCCCTACCGATCCTCATCGCTCTGCTTCTGATCGCGTTTTATGTCTTCGAACGCCCTGCCATAGTCCCATCCTCGCGCACAGACAGCCAGGCATTGAATCGCCTGACTCTATCAGACATTGCCGGAAAACCCCAACCTCTCCAACAATGGCAAGGACAACCGCGACTGATCAATTTTTGGGCTCCCTGGTGCACCCCTTGTCGAGAAGAGTTGCCCCTGCTCAATCACCTATACCCAGCATGGCATTCCCGTGGAGTAATATTTATCGGAATTGCCATGGATCAACCGGATACCGTACGCCAATTCACCCAGAAAACCCCATTGTCTTACCCAGATCTGATCGGTCAGGATGATACCCTGTCACTCACCCGCGCATGGGGAAATGCCCAACAAGGGCTACCCATGACATTATTGATCGATGCCAAGGATCATATACGCTGGATCAAACTTGGCAGACTCAACGATACAGAACTGCGCGCCGCTCTCGACCGACTGGTTTCTCCTCCATGAGGGACGGATCAAATCCATCCCATTTCAGCAAAACTCGCCAGGTCGGGACCTGCCACAACAAAATGGTCCAGTACCTGGATATCCACCAGTTCGAGCGCACGCTTCAAGACTTCCGTCAACTGACGATCAGCATGACTGGGTTGGACTTTTCCCGATGGATGATTGTGTGCCAACAACAACGCAGCCGCGTTGTGCCGCAAGGCGGCCTTGAGCACCTCACGGGGATAGATGGCCGTCTGAGTCAAGGTACCGCGAAACAACTCCTCCGCAACGATCAGTTGATGCTGCGCATTCAAATAGAGAACCCAGAATGATTCGTGGGCTTGTCCCTTAAAAATCAGGCGCAGATAATTCTTGACCTGATCGGGCTGACCGAGCACCTCGCCACGTTGCAGGCATTCCTCCAACCAACGACGAAAAACCTCGCGCAGAGCCGCACCTTTCCGTTGCCAACGCCCTTCCGTAGCCGAAAACAGAGGCTCCAGAGTCTCCTCGCAGGCCCGGTAATGATGCCCCCCACGCAGTCCAAACAGACAAGCCAGCAACTGCGTGTTGGTCCAATGTTGCAGGGAATTCATGGTGTCCTCCCAAAATCACCATTGTGCCCGCAATCCACCATCAAAAAATCGGGAAAAATCGTATCGATTTACTTTCCCAACACACCCGCCTCTCCCTAGTGTGGTCCCAGTGCCTGCTCCAGTTCGGCCTGTGGCAACGCACCAGGAACGACAGAACCATCGGCAAAAATGAGGGTGGGAGTACCATTGATGCGATATTTTTCTCCCAATGCCTGAACCTGATCAAGATGGTCGTGGCACTCGTGTTGCACCGGTTCAATATGTCGCAACTGATAGTCTTCCCATGTCTTTTCCGGGTCATGAGAACACGCGATCCAATGCGCGCGCTGAGGGGCATCGGGATGCAACGAAGCCAGTGGGTACAAAAAGGTATACACCGTGACATCGGTAATCCCATCCATCTCCTTTTCCAATTTGCGGCAGAATGGGCAATCGGGATCCGAAAACACCGCAACCACCCGTTTTCCATTACCCTTGACGCGCTTCATGGCCAATTCCAGCGGCAAATCTGATGGCTTGACAGCGCTCAGTATCTTGAGACGAGACTCGGTGATGTTACGCAGCGATTTGGCCTCGATAAGATCGCCCGCCACCAGCGTGGTCATCGACTCATCTACATACAGGATCTGCCGATCATCGGTATACAACTCGTACAACCCCAGTGCATGAGCAGGATGAATTTGCAGGACATGAGGGGCCAGTTTAGGCAATTTCTGCTCAAGACGCTGGCGGATGGTCGTTTCATCCGCATGAACCTGAATCAACCCGACCCATAGCAAACCACCCAGCATCCCCTTGAGAAGACGACGCAGCGGCTCCCCCAAAACAAAATTTTTCACGATATTCGAACTCCCGAATTTATTGATTGGCTTGAACGATCAATTGGCGTTTGGCCCTACTCCTGGCATTCAGACAGCGCATCCCCCAATTTCTGAGTGCTGGCCAAGGCCCTCCGGACTTGAACAATTGATCCAGTCCTGCGGTTAGAGTCTGCATGCGGGCAACTGGTTCACGACGCGCTCGCTCGTAACGACGCAAAAGGGACAAATCCCCCACGTCCGGTCCCGGAGAACGACCCAGCAGAATGTCCGCCAGGGTTTTCGCATCCCCCAATCCCAGGTTCAATCCTTGACCCGCCATGGGATGTACCCCATGGGCCGCATCCCCCGCCAAAGCAAAACGAGGCAAAACCCAGCGCTCGACACTCATACGCCGCAATTCAAAGCCCTGCGGTGCCGAACATTCGCTCAGCTGCCCCAACCCATAACCCACCTGCGCCTGCAGTAGTGCGGTACGAGTCGCGGAATCCTGAGCGAGCCATTGCGCAGCTCGATCAGTACGTGCAGACCATACCAATGAAACATGCGGACCAGGCAGGGGCAACAGAGCAATCACTTCTCCCGGCAAGAACCACTGCCGCGCGACACCCTGATGATTCCCCGCAATGCGATAGTTCGCCACCAGAGCCGTCTGTCCATACCCGGAAAAATAAGCATGAATCCCCATCGCCGCACGCAACCCCGAGGATATTCCATCACAGGCCACCAGCAAGCGCGCCGCATAGGACCTCCCCCCTGCTTCCAGTACCATGGCCTGTGACGTTTGACGCACAGTATCCCATGAGACAGCCCCCTCTTCCAGCAACTCGGGAGCAACCCGCTGCTGCCAGAGACGTAACCCCTCCAGCATGGCCCCCGCTTCGACGATGCACCCCATGGATTGCCCTGGTTCCGCCTGCAAGGCCAGGTGTCCCTGACGATCTCCCCGAATTTCCATGCCACGAATGACCTGGCAACGCGCCGGGTCCATCAGCGACCAGCCTCCCGCACGCTGCAAAAATGCTTCGCTGGCGTGGTTCATGGCATAAATTCGGGTATCAAAAACCGGACTTGGCACAAACCGTTGGAGGGGACGACGATCCATCACACGAACCCGCAGCCCCCCCTGGTGTAGCACCAGCCCAAGGGCCAATCCCGTAATACCCGCTCCCACGATGAGTACATCCCATTCCGGTTGATCCGAGCGCATCCCCTCAATCTCCCATCAGAATCCAAAAGACATGACACGCGTCAATGTCCGGCGCGCCCACGGCAAAGCATTCAATGCCGCCAAGCCCATGCTGCGTCCCTCACTCAGAATGGGCCAGTCATTGGAGAACAGGGTAACCAATGCATGCGTCAGGCCAATGCCACCGTATCGATCACGGCGACGCGCTGCCACATAGGATGCCAGTTGAGTAGCACTGCCCAGGTCTGACTGCTGCCCATCCCTGAGCATGTCCACCAAGGTCGCCGCATCACGCAACCCCATGTTGAGACCCTGCCCTGCCACCGGATGCATGGTCTGTGCCGCATTACCCAAGGCCAGGCAACGCGGCCGCATGACTGAACCCAACACCCGAAGGGACAAAGGAAACCAGTTACGCGCTTCAACCCGCCTGAAGTTTCCGGCACGATCACCAAACACCTCCTGCAAATGTGCAAGAAAATGACTCTCAGCCCACGCCAGACGTTCCTCGGTCACCTCTCGGGTTCCTGTCCAGATCAGGGTATAACGCCCCTCCAAAGGCAATAGCGCCACAGGACCTTGTGCCGTAAAACGTTCAAATGCGCGATGACGCACATCCTGATCTGTCTCCACCCGTGCCACCAGTGCCACCTGATCGTAGGCTTTTTCATGGGGAGCCCCAAACACCCGCTCCGTCAGGCCACGTCCCCCATCTGCCACCAACACCAGCGGACTATCAGCACGCTGCTCCTGTCCCGCCGCACACCACACCACCGTGGCCCGCGACCAGTCAGGGATAACCTCGGTCACTTCAGCCCCCATCTCCAACGAAAGTCCTGGCAGGCTACGCGCCACCTCATCCAAATGAGCCATCAGGGTGTTGTACAACAGAACATAACCCAATGCCTGCCCCGTCCCATCGTCACGTTCGAGCACCGTTTGACCCCAACGTCCCCGTTGCGACACATGGATTTCATCGATCGGAGTCACTCCCCGATGTGGCCAAGCCCCCAGCCCTTCCAAAAATTCGCGGCTGCCTTGGGTCAATGCCAAGGTACGCTGGTCAGCAGCGCGCAGTGAAGGTCTGGCCTCCAGCAGACGCACCGGAATCCCTGCGCGCACCAAACCGATGGCCGTGGCAGTCCCCACAGGCCCCCCACCCACCAGAATCAATGGTGTCGTGTGTCCGCCATCCATGCCTCGATTTCCTCAACGGTTTTAGGCACTGCACCGGTCAATACCTCATGGCCTTTGTCTCCCACCACCACATCATCCTCGATACGGATACCCGTACCACGAAATGCGGCAGGAACCCCCTCTTCAGAACCGATATAAAGCCCTGGCTCCACCGTCAACACCATCCCAGACTCCAGTTTTCGCGGCTTGCCCTGTGCGTCCAGATAACGTCCCACATCATGCACATCGCGCCCCAGCCAATGCCCCGTACGGTGCATATAAAAACGCCGGTAAGCCTGTGTTTCCAGCACTTCGTCCAACGTTCCGGAACACAGCCCCAAATCCAGCAACCCCTGCGCCAACACTGCCACTGCCGCGTCATGGTAGGCACTCACGCGCTTACCCACCCGAATCTGGGCCAGCGCGGCAGACTGGCTGGCCAGTACGATCTCATATAAATCCCGCTGCGGAGCACTGAAGCGACCATTAACCGGAAAAGTCCGCGTGATATCCGCTGCATATCCGCGCCACTCGCACGCAGCATCGATCAGCAACAGATCTCCGTCGCGCAGCCGTGCCTGATTATCCACGTAGTGCAATATGCAGGCATTCTCGCCTCCTGCCACGATGGACGGATATGCAGGCCCCGCCGCACCCTGTACCCGGAATTCATGGAGCAGTTCTGCTTCAATGGCAAATTCGTGCCGGCCCGCACGCGTGGCCTTCATGGCACGCAAGTGGGCACGGGCAGAAATATCCGCAGCACGACGCATGGACTGCAATTCCCGAGCATCCTTGATCAGCCGCATCTCTCCCAGACAATCTGCCAGATCCAGCCAACTCTCCGGAGCACGAATACCCCGACGCGCTTGCCCCCGCATCGCGTGCCACCAAACCTGCAAGCGCTGATCCCAGGATTCCTGACCCATCGGGGATGCCAATACCCGATATTCCGCCATCAACTCAGGCATTTTTCTATCGAGTTCGGCAATGTCCCAAGCCTCATCGACACCATACCGCTCGATTGCCCGTTCGGCCCCGCAACGAGGACCTTCCCAGCGTTCACGTTCCGGATCACAGGGGCGACAGAATAAAATGCTGTGCGCCTTTTTTCCCCCACAGACAACCAATACAGCATCGGGTTCTGGAAATTCCGTCAGATAATGAAAATGGCTGTCCCAGCGGTAAGGGTAGTCCGTATCCGCATTGCGCAGCCGCTGAGGAGCCGTGGGGACCACTGCCAGTGTATCGTCTCCCAGCAAAGCCGCCAAACGCCGGCGCCGCGCCCGACAAATACCTACCGCTGTGCGCTGTGTCATGCCCTCATCATCCCCTGTTACGCGCCATGTGTTCGGCACACACCCATTCCTGCTCAGTCCCGACATTGATCCATTGTCCGCTTGCCCACTCTCCTCCCACTTGCCCACGGTCAACGGCCAACCTGAGCCAATGCCCCAGATCCAGCGCGGTTTCTTGCGGCATAACCTGAAAAAACTCGCGGCGATAAATTCCTATGTTGCCATAAGTCCCGCTTCTCTTGCCAGTGCGCTGTACCCCACCCTGTTCGTCCAGAGAAAAGTCTGGACGATAACGTGCATCCTCCACCAGAATCAGGTGGGCCTGTCTGCCCCCCTCGACCGACTGACCACTCCAGTCATCACAATGTTGTTTAACAAGGGAATAATCAAAGTCGGTAAAAATATCCGCGCTCACCACCACAAAAACCGGATCCGTCAACCACGGCAAAACACGCACAACTCCCCCGGCAGTTCCCAGAGCCTTTTTTTCCCGTGACCCTCTCAAGCGTACCCCCCAACGGCGACCATCACCCAGAAAATCAAACAACTGGTCAGCCAACCATGCCCCATTCACCACGATGTCATCAAATCCAGCCCGCTGCAACGCCTCGATCTGCCATTCAATCAAGGGCTTTCCAGCAACCCGGAGCAAAGGCTTGGGACAGGTATCCGTGTGCGGTCTGAGGCGTTCACCCCGGCCCGCCGCCAGTATCATGGCCTGGGCCATCAGAAGGTATAACCGATCTGCTGCTCTCGCGCCCAGCATTGCTCCAACCAGAGCGCCAGTGGCTGCAACTCACGATAGCGACGACAGGTTTCCAATAGGTAGTCCGCGACTCGTGGAATATCTTGAAGATAGCCCGGCTTTCCATCACGCCGGGCCAAACGTGCAAATATGCCGATGACCTTCAGGTGGCGCTGTACTCCCATCCACTCGAAATCCCGATAAAACACGCCAAAATCTGATGCCACAGGAATCCGCGCATGCCGCGCCTTTTCCCAGTACCGCACCAGCCAGTCGAGGCGCTGCTCCTCCTCCCACACAAAGTAGGCATCCTTGAGCAGGGAGACAGCATCATAGGTTACTGGCCCCATCAGCGCATCCTGGAAATCCAGCACCCCCGGATTCGGATCGGTCACCATCAGGTTGCGACTATGATAATCACGATGCACCCACACCACCGGCTGCCGTTCCACGGCGGGCAGCAAGGTATCCAGCACGGTCCGCTGCCACATGGCCTGATCGTCAGCAGACCATGCATATTCCAAATGTCCCTGCACGTACCACACCGGAAACAGGTCCACCTCCCGCTGTAACAATGTCCGGTCGTATCGCGGAGCATCCGGTACAGGAGCCATACACTGCACGCGCAACAACATCGCAAAGGCATCTGCCATCAGTGCTGAAATCCGTTGAGAATCTTGTGCCTCTTTGAAAGCCTCCAGATATGAACGATCTCCAAAATCCGTCAGCATCATAAATCCGTTGGCTTGATCCCAAGCCAATACCTCGGGTACATTCACCCCCGCCTGCTGCAAACGCTGCGCCATCTGCACAAAAGGCCGACAATCTTCGTGTTCCGGCGGGGCATCCATCACTATCCGACTCCCCTGTTGCGTCAATAGCCGAAAATAACGCCGAAAACTGGCATCGCCGGAGACCGGAACCAGCCCTCCATCGCCCAACGCCCCCTGTTTTCCAACCCATTGAATCAGTCTCTGTTCTCTATCCACGTGTCCCACTCATCAACCAAACCCATTGCCAATTGTCGCAATTTGTGAGATTTTAGCAAAGTTTGTCCAAAATCCCAGAATCGCCATCCCCAACCATGCACGTTTCCGTCTCATCTTCATGCCGTTTCCCTTGAATCATGCGTTGATGGCGGGGATAGCACTCGTTTTTCTGTTGCGCAGTTTCATCGCTGCTGCGACAGAACCCGAGGCCGTCGATGTGCCCAATGCCAATTCGCCTCCGCTTCCTTCTTCCCAGGAGACCCCTGTCACGACGCTGAAAACCTCCCCCATTCTGGAAGACAACGCTGCCAATCCAGCCACTTCTGTTAAAGCGCCCACGACATTCCTGCGCGCTGACAAGGTCAAGGGACAAAAAGACCAATTCATGGATGCTGAAGGCCATGCCGAGATCCGTCGTCAGGGAATGACTCTGTCTGCCGATCACATTCACTACGACCAAACCACCGATACCGCCGAAGCCACCGGCCATGTCGTACTGAATCGCAACAATTCGCTCATGCTGTACAGCCCCCATGGTTTCTACCAACTCGGCGGCGAGATCGGGGTCATGGACCAGCCCCGTTTCTTCTATAGCGACCCCAATACCCTGCTCTGGACCCCTCCTCCACCCAGTTATGTCGTTCCATTGCCAGGAACCCCGATTGCACGCCCCCCCCTCTGGTTTGCCACCGGAACTGCCAAAGAAATGGATCTGACGGCAGGAGACAAGGAAAGCCTGCTCAATGGGGATTACAGCACTTGCCGCGCCACCAATCCCGACTGGTATATCCATAGCCCCCAACTGGATTTGGATCATACGACTCAGGAAGGAGATGCCCATCCCGGAACCCTGAATTTCAAAGGACTTCCCCTGCTCTACTCCCCAGATCTGGGTTTTCCGCTGGACAATCAGCGACGCTCAGGCTTTCTCTCTCCCATCATCGGTTCTGCAGTCACCACCGGGGAAGACATCGCCATCCCCTACTACATCAATCTTGCCCCCAACATCGATGACACCATCACCCCACGCCTGATGACCTCGCGAGGATTGCAACTGGGCAATGAAGTACGTTATCTCGATCCGACTTTTTCCGGAATTCTCGATGGCGAATATTTACCTCACGATGCACAACTCGGAACCGACCGCTGGTTTGCCACCTGGAATCATCACCAGACGCTAGCCCCCGGACTGAATTTCACGGCAAACATGCAAAGTGCTTCAGATCCCAACTACATGAATGACCTGAATACCTTGATCGGTCCACAGGGCTTGGTGTATCTGCCACGTAGCCTCGATCTGTCTTACAGCGGTCTGTCTCACTGGGTTTTCGATGTCAATTCATTAAACTACCAGCCCCTGCTGGGAGGTACCAGCCTCTACCGAATCGACCCCCAACTCTCCGCTCACGGCTTTCTGACGGACTGGCATGGACTCAATCTGGACTTCAACTCCCAGTACACAAACTTTATCAGTCCGGGTCCCAATACTCTGGCAGGGACAGCCGTTGCCAATGGCATCACCTACAATGGCAACTACCAGTCCATCGTCAGCGGTTCGCGGCTTCACCTCAACCCCACGGTCACCGTTCCTTGGAGAAACAACGCAGCTTACGTCGTTTTCAAGACTGGACTCGATTTCACTCAATACAATCTGGGCCAGTTCAACACCTCCCCCCTAGGGGTCTATGATCGCACCTTGCCGATCACCAGCCTGGATGCCGGACTCTTCATGGACCGCCATTTTTCAGCTTGGGGACAGGATTACCAACAAACCTTGGAACCTCGCCTTTATTATGTCTATATCCCCTATCGAAACCAGAATATGCTGCCTATTTTCGATACCGGGTTAGCCGATTTCAACTCCACCACGATTTTTACGGAAAACCAATACAACGGGATTGACCGGATCAATAATGCCAACCAGTTGACGGCCGCCGTGACCAGCCGCCTGCTCGACCCAACCACAGGCGGGGAAATGTTGAAAACCCTTCTGGCCGAACGATTCTACTTCACACCCAACCAAGTGCTGTTACCGGGGGAAGTCCTTCCTCCTTCCAGCGCCTCCGATATCATCGCCGCATTGACCGCCAACATTACCCAACGCTGGAATTTCGACAGTTATATCAATGTCGGAGCCCAATCCCATCGTACCCAGCAGATGGCGGCTTCCCTGGCTTATACCCCCGCCCCGGGGAAAGTTTTCAACATGGGTTACCGCATCGATACCCCGCTTCAGGGCCTACCCGCCACCGTCATCAACTATCTGGGACAAACGACCACCTACATCCCGGGGATTACCGGTCCTATTCCCATCAACGATCTGACTTCCGTGAAGCAATGGGATGTCTCGGCCCAATGGCCCATCACCAACCGCTTGTCTTTCCTGGGCCGTCTGGCCTATTCTTCACTGGATAATCAGGTATTGGAAGCACTGAGCGGCGTAGAGTATAATGGCGGTTGCTGGGCCGTAAGAGCCATTGCCTCACGATTCCCAGTCAGCCCCATTCAAACAGACACGGCTTTTTACGTACAACTCGAACTTGGCCCATTGGGCTTGGGCCCCAACCCATTGGATACCTTGCGTTATAACATTCCCGGCTACACCAAGACCAACGAGATCTCTCCGCAATGATGGCTCACTTTCGCACAATCGCCTGCTTGTTTCTGGCTGGACTGGCTCCCTTGACCGCTATCGCGGACACTCCCCCCTCTCCACCACAAACCACGACTCCCACGACGGGCGTCACTCCCTCGCCAGAAGTGGCGGCACCTGCCTCCACCTCACCCACGCCCAGCACCAGTGGTGAGGCCGCACCCGCGGCAGACGAAGAGCAACCCCACCCCGTGGTCGATCGTATCGTGGCCATCATCAATAATCACATCATTACGGAATCCGAACTGGATGAAAGGGTGACCATGATCACCTCACAACTGAATCGCCAGGGAGTCCAGTTACCTGAACATAACATTCTGGTGCATCAGATACTGGAAAAAATGATCATCGATGAAGTACAGTTGCAGTACGCTCAGGATGCTGGCATTAAGGTAGACGATACACAACTGGATCAGGCCATGGTGCGCCTCGCCGGACAAAACAAACTCACCCTGCCGCAATTTCGTTCCGAAGTCGAGAAAGAAGGGGTCACTTGGGAAAAATTTCGCGAGGAAATTCGCAATGAAATCGTGCTATCCCAGGTTCGGGAACGCGAAGTGGAAAATCGTATCTTTGTCTCTGACAATGAAATCAATGCGGAACTCGCCAAAGAGAAAGCGCAGGGCAGCAGTCGCCCTGAAGAACTCGATCTGGCCCACATCTTGATCACAGTCCCCGAAAACGCCACCCAGGCCATCATCGACCAACGCCATAAAAAGGCAGAGGAAGCCGTCAGCCAGATCGATCACGGAATGCCCTTTGCCCAGGCCGCTGCCGCCTACTCAGAAGCCCCGGATGCACTCAGCGGAGGGGATCTGGGTTGGCGCCCCAGCACCCGTCTTCCTGCACTTTTCGTCGAAGAAACACAGAATTTGCAACCCGGTCAACACAGCCGCATCCTGCGCAGTCCCAATGGGTTCCATATCCTGGAACTGGTCAACCGACGCACTCCTGATGCGATCCCCAATGTGTCCCAGTATCACCTCAAACAAATTCTGGTCAGAGTCACGCCAGAAACCAACCCCAAAGAAGCCAAGACCAAAATAGACACGCTTTACGCCCGTATTCAGGGTGGAGAAGATTTTGGAAAACTGGCAACGCTGAACTCGGAAGACGACAGTCGTAACCGCGGCGGGGATCTCGGCTGGGTCTCCGAAGGATCGACTTTTCCACAGTTTGAAAAGGTCGTCAAATCCCTTAAGCCGGGAGAGGTCAGCCAACCCTTCGAAACCCCATTGGGATGGCATATCCTTCAGTTGGAAGCGGCACGACAAGCCACCGACTCTGATGACGGAAAGAGAATGGCCATACGCCAAGGGTTGCGCGCCCGTAAATCTGATGAGTCCTATGATGACTGGGTGCGTCAATTACGTGATCAGGCCTTCGTAGATATCCGACTCGATGACCACTAAGCCGCGCATCGCCATCTCGGCAGGCGAACCTGCGGGAATCGGCCCGGATCTATGCCTGTGGCTGGCACGCCAATCGCTGAGTTGCCAGTTGGTCATCGCTGCCGACAGCCTGATGATGCGTCAGAGAGCCATGCAACTGGGGTGCCCTTATCCATTTATCGATGCGCATCGGCCTGATTTTTCCTGGGATGATCCGCGCCCTATCCTTTGGCATCACCCGCTTCCCGCCCCTACTCGTCCTGGTCACCCTGACACGCGCAACAGTCGGGCTCTGCTAAACACACTGGACAGCCTGGTGGATCTCTGCTCACAAAAGAAGGCCGATGCCCTGGTTACGGCCCCGCTCCAGAAAAGCGTCTTTCAGGAAGCCGGGATCCCTTTCACCGGACACACCGAATATCTGGCGGCACGATTATCCACTCCCGAAGTCGTCATGATGCTGGTGGGAGGCAACCTGCGCGTCGCGCTGGCCACGACACATTTACCGTTACGCGAAGTACCGGACGCCATTCAGCCCGATCGATTGCGTCGCACATTGGAAATTCTGCATCACGACCTGATCCATCATTTCGGCGTACCTTCCCCACGCATCCTCGTTGCCGGCCTGAACCCACATGCGGGCGAGCGGGGTCATCTGGGACGTGAAGAAATCGAGGTAATCACGCCAGTCATCGAGAAGATACGCCGAAAACAGTGGTTGGTTTCAGGCCCATATCCTGCCGACACCCTGTTTCTTCCAGAACGCCTGAAACAAGCCGATGCCATTTTGGCCATGTACCACGATCAAGGATTACCTGTTCTCAAACACGCCAGTTTTGGTCAGGGGGTCAACATTACCCTGGGGCTTCCCATTCTGCGTACTTCCGTGGATCACGGCACCGCGCTCGACAGGACAGGCACCGGCCACATGGAGACAGGAAGCATGCTGGCTGCAGTGAACCTGGCCTGCGAATTGACCTTGACCCGTCAACGATCATGATGTCTGCCGGGCACCGGGCACGCAAGCGCTTTGGACAGCATTTCCTGGTCGACGATTCGGTCATCGATCGCATCATTCGAGCCGTCCATCCAGTTGCCACCGACCGATTGATCGAGATTGGTCCCGGCCTGGGGGCTTTGACACTACCCCTGCTCTCGCGCGGCATGTCGTTGACCCTGATCGAACTGGATCGCGATCTGGTCCTCCGCTGGCAAGCATATCCTGCACACCCCCCCCTGACTGTCATCGCCCAGGATGTATTGACCGTCGATTTTTCTCAATTCGGCCAATCCCTGCGCTTGATTGGTAACCTGCCCTACAACATTTCCACTCCTTTTCTGTTTCATCTTGCTGCCGATGCACAGCGATATAGAGATGCCCATTTCATGCTGCAGAAAGAAGTTGTGGAACGCATGGTTGCCACGCCAGGAAGCCGAGATTATGGCCGCCTGTCCGTCATGCTACAGTACCACTTCGACATGGAAAGTCTCATGGATGTCGAGGCCGATGCCTTTGATCCACCGCCCAAGGTTCGTTCTGCCGTGGTTCGTCTGATCCCCAGAATGGTAACCGCGCGCCCCGACGCAAATTTTGAGCACCTGTCGACACTGGTAACAACCGCCTTCGCACAACGACGAAAAATGTTACGTGTCAGCCTCAAGAACATGGTGTCTGAGGACGATCTGAAACAGGCTGGAATTGATCCCACACGTCGCGCCGAGACGGTGTCACTGGAAGAGTTTTGCCGACTGAGCCTCAGTGAAGGACGCTCAGAAAATAAATAACACATACTGAACAAACGTAGGAGGGAAGCGATTTTCATCGCCCCCCTGCATACATACACCCTTACCTTTTCAGCGATTAGAAGTGGTAAGCGGCACCGATGGTGTAAGTGTTTTCTGCATTGCTAAAGTAGTTGTTGGCATAGCCCAACTGATCACGTTGGTAGTCTGCGCGAATGTCAAACTGACGAGAGATGTTATAACGCAGCCCAGCGCCATAGACCCAACCAAATCCACCATTGGTCAGACCATAAGAACCCACCGTGGAATAGTTAAAACCAGCCTTGCCGACAATACCAATGGTATTGGCACGATCAAAGTAATAGGTTCCTGTGCCCAGCAAGTCGAAGGAATGAGCCGAACCATCGACCATGTTCCCACCAAATCCATGGTAATGATTGTACTGGGCCTCAATACCAAAATTCTGAGTAAATTCGTGTCCCGTGAAGATCCGGTAGGCGCTTCCGGTTTCTCCAACATCTGCCGTAGCAGAGTTGCCGATACCAGGATTGGGAGAAGTTGCTGAACCGAGAGAAACGCCAACATAGTCATTGATCCAGTTACCGGAAGCCATGGAGGACAAAGATACTGAGGTCAGCGCGGCGAGGAAAAAGACTTTTTTAAACATGATTCATATTCCTGAATGATTTAAGGAGAGGCCATCATACCCAATTATTTCAATCAGAAATGTAACAAAATTGACATAAAACAAATTTTATCGGCAAGATGTTGTATTTTTACAACACTCGCCTTCCTGAGGTTGACAGGGCAACCGCAACCTAATCAGGCATGCCGAAAGGTCTTTCTGAGGACAACCAAAAAGGTTGGCAGAAACGCGGAAGAAGAACAATTACTTGATTTATTTCAGAAGATTTTTGGGCGGGAGAATTTTGTTAACTGAACTTTAGACATTCGCGGACTTTCTCCAATCCCGAAAGCATTCATCTGCGTGGTAAATATTCTTCAAAAAATGCAAAAAACACTTGACATGAAATCCGATTTGCGAGGTCGCTGCGCTACCC
>JAJZBQ010000027.1 GCA_021798835.1 Pseudomonadota bacterium
AGGCCAACCTTCGCCTTAAACTCCGCCGAAAACACCTGTCGCTTCTTCCTTTCACCCATCTCCAACACTCCGTCCAATGGGTCTCATCATAACTTAATTCACTGTCCAAAAATCCGGGTCCACTATACGGAGAAGGAGGAGATTCTGGAAGTGGTGAATCAACCGGCGTATGCCAGCTTGCCGCCCACGCAGATCGTGCCCCGGCTGGCCGACCAGGGTGTCTACCTGGCTTCGGAGTCGACGTTTTACCGGGTCACCCGAGTTCGACACTTTTTTGCGCAACTGATTGTATTTGAACGATACGAATATTCAAAATTGTCACTACAACGCGATTTTTGAGGGTTTTGGCAGATTGACCGTATCGAATAAATCCTTTTGTTCAGGGGTCAGGGTGGTAAGCCCCTTGGCTGATTGTTTGCGATGGAGTGTGACCTGGTGATGTTGGATACCGCGCACCACTTCCAGCATCCGGTTTGGGGAATAGGGGCTATTCTTGGCCTTGAGGCGCATCCGAAGGACGCGGAACAATACCACCCGAGTTCGACACTTTTTTGCGCAAGTTATTGTATTTGAACGATACGAATGTTCAAAATTGTCACTACAACGCGATTTTTGAGGGTTTTGGCAGATTGACCGTATCGAATAAATCCTTTTGTTCAGGGGTCAGGGTGGTAAGCCCCTTGGCTGATTGTTTGCGATGGAGTGTGACTTGGTGATGTTGGATACCGCGCACCACTTCCAGCATCCGGTTTGGGGAATAGGGGCTGTTCTTGGCCTTGAGACGCATCCGAAGGACGCGGAACAATACCAGGGCGAGGAAGCAGATCATGGCGTGAGCGCGGATACGGTTGGGCAGACGATGGAACATGGGATCGATCTCAATCTCGCTCTTCAACACCCGGAATCCGCGCTCGATATCCGCCAACGATTTGTATCGGCTCACAATCTCTTCGGGGGTATGGTCAGGCATATTGGTCACCAGCAACAACTTCCCATCGAGCATCCGGGCTCGCTTGAGGGCCTTCTCATCCAGGTCATACTCGAAGTCCTTGCTGTTGAGCGAGACTTTGAGGATATGCCCCAAATGAGCATCCGTCACCGCCTTGTAGAAACGGGCCGTGACTCCAGCGTCCGAGAGTTTTCTGCCTCGATAAGCGCGTCCTGTCTCTTGATCCACCAACTTTCCAGCCCACAACTCGGCGTCTCGTTCCAGGGCCTCTATGCGCTTGTCTCTCAATTCCGATTGGGTTCCGGCCGCCTCGGGATCATGGGACACAATCAGACGCTGTCCCTGCCAGCCGAGTTCACCCACGACCTCATGGGTGGCTCCCACACAATGCTGGGCATGGTGCCCTTCGAGCAGGGTATCGAATTCCCCATAACGGCGGGCAGGAATTGCCAGAATGAATTCCAGGGGACGATTCCCCACCGTCATTTTTTGCAGGGATTCCAGATTGTCCAGAGACAGCAAGCCACGGTCTGCCACCACGACCACCCGCTCGATGGGATAGCGTTCCAGGATCTTGGTGAGGGTAGGAATCAGAGTGGTGGATTCCGCGGTATTTCCTGCAAACACCTCATGGTGGATCGGCAGTCCATCGGCCGTTTGTACCACCCCCAGCATGACCTGCCGTTCCACCCTGCCATTCTTGGAAAGCCCATATTCACGCAGGTCCGCATTCTGTTCAGTCTGCCCCTCGGCAGAGATCGTGGTGAGATCATAGAACACCACCGACAAGGTCTGGTCGATGAGCGGACGCAGCAATCCTGCCATGGCCGACTCCAGAGCATCCGAACATTCCACCAGGGTATCCATGGTCCGAAGCAGATGGGAGTGGGTAACCGATTCCGGATCCACTCCTGGCACAATCGCCCCTTCCAGCCAGCGGTGAATGCCCAGTTTGGATTTTGGATCACACAGTCGATTGAAGACCATGACCCTCAGCAGGGCTTCGGCATCAAACTGGCGCCGGGGGCGCAACACCCGGCGAAAAGCGTCCGAAAACCCCAGTTCATTCCACAGGGCCGTGAGCATCCAGGTATCGCCAAAGGATCGGGCAGAAGCGAAATCAATCTCTCCCGTTCCTTCGTCCAGGGTAGGACGACCCGTCACGCGAAGCAGGCCATTGACCAAGGCATCGGTTTCTCCCGCCTGAATATCTTCCAGACGCCCCAAAGTGGCAATGACCTTTTGGCGAGACACGCCAGAAGCATCGCGGTAGGACTCCACGAGCTTGACATACTGGCGCGGACCGGAAGTTGTGATCTTTACGAACATGTCGCCATTTTAATTCGACAACAAAATGATAATCAATCAGAAAAACATGACGGCGTGTCACTACAAGACTTTTCCGTTCAGAAAGACAACCCTATGATTTTATGAGTGGGCCATGGTAAAAAACGACGGTTTTATGGGGCCAACTGTCGAACTCGGGGGCGCGGCGTGCGGCGCGGTGGGAAAGTCGGGCGTTTGCACTCCAATCCTTACCGTTTCCGATTCACCGTTTCCCGCCAACGGAGCTTCGTGTCCACCAAAGCGGTCAATAATCATCGCACCACCACCCGTGGGTCTGATCAGGGCACTCCCTGGATTTGGCCAGCACGTCTCGCAAGAATTCTTTCAAACGCCAGGCGCGCTATTGAATCGGCAGTTTCGCCTGTTGCTGGGTCGATTGAAAAATATTTCTCACCTGGCCCATTTCCACATTGCCGGTGAGCAGGGTGCTGACCTGAATGAGGTTCACTTGTGCTGTCGTGTAGCCCTGATCTGCAGCCAGCTTGAAATAATTTTGCGCCCGTCTGAGATTCATCTTCACGGCCACGCCTTCCATGTAGAGCGCCCCAAGATTGTTCTGCGCCACGGGATAGCCTTTTTCGGCAGCCGACATGGTCCATTTCAGAGCCTCGCGGTTGCTGCGCATAATACCGCGCCCGTCCATCTGTCCTTTACCCAGAAGGTATGCCCAGCCCAGAGTTGTCTGGGCGACTATATCGCCTTTTTCGGCTTCTCCTAGTAAGACAGTCATTTCGTCTGAGGTGAGGGTCCTGGCCTTGTTCTCGATCTCGTAGCCTTCCCGATTGTAGTCTCGAACCATCTTTTGAGCCGATTTTTCAGTCGTTGCAGAGGGTATCGGAACATTAGGCTTGGCTGGTAGCCGTGATCTTTGCTGTGGGGCTGCCCTCGCTGTCACTGAAGCGAGCGCCGATTCCGGAGGCCCTACCGACTTGAGAGTGGTCGAGGGTGGAGCAAAATAGAAATCCCCCATCAGCGATGTGCTTTCCCAGGGTATTTGCCGGTCGCGAGTCTCTCTCGCTACGGCGACGCGAACCTGCTTGAATATTTCCTCTA
Organism: Pseudomonadota bacterium; assembly: GCA_021798835.1. Lineage (GTDB taxonomy): Bacteria > Pseudomonadota > Gammaproteobacteria > Burkholderiales > Ferrovaceae > Ferrovum. The sequence continues at coordinate 3,350 of JAJZBQ010000027.1, forward strand.
CAGTGATACCAGGAGAGGAAAGCTTGTCCACGAGGTTTCGGGTATAGATGCTGTTCGGTCCGCTGCCGTCCTCGGCCAGGGAGCCGGGGGAAGTCGAAAACGCGATCAGCGTCCCCATGTGTGCATCCATTTGCGCCAACCCAAGACTAACAGACCGATTCTTGCGCGCGAACGGGTTGTTCCGGCAGGCATCGAGCACCAGCATGTTCACCCTGTCATGGGCTGCATCCATGCGGGACAGGACGAAGTTGGCATCAATGCCGCGGAACTCGACGTCGTCTTCGCTCTGGATATCCGCATCGACCGGAACGAGGAAGTTCCTGCCATTGATCTGCATGCCATGCCCGGCGTAATAGAACAACCCCACGCCGTGCGGCTTCAGTTTGCCGCCGAACTCGGTAATGGTACGATACATTCCTTCCCGATTCAGATTCTCTCGCAGAATTACATGAAATCCCAGGCTTTCCAACTTGTTCGCCACGGTACGGGCATCATTGACCGGGTTGCGTAGCATCCCGATGCCATAGCTGGAATTGCCGATGACGAGCGCGACCCTGTCTTCTTGGATAGGCGCCGCCCTAACAGGGGAGATCATCATGGCGAAAAGCAGCGCAAATAGTACGGCCTGCATTGTCATGGTTTGACGCAACGTAGGCTCTGCCTTGAAATTTGCAATGAACGGAACATGTATATGGTCATGCATCGCTGTTTACTTTAAAAAGCCCATAACTCCAACTTTCCTTAATATCTTGATAGCACTTCAATGACCATGTGTTTAACAGGCTGTTGAAAAACGAGGTCATCCTTACGGTTTATTCCTCATGAAACGAAGAAATCTTTCCAACTTTTCACCCACTCAAGCCCCGAACCCAACTATTCGCCGTTGTTTTGGTACCAGGAGGGTGATCAAT
>JAJZBQ010000028.1:2309-4173 GCA_021798835.1 Pseudomonadota bacterium
CCCTGAGGCGACTTGGGGTTATAGGGTCAAGCGATGAAGCGCATACGGTGGATGCCTTGGCGGTCAGAGGCGATGAAGGACGTGGCAGCCTGCGAAAAGCGTCGGGGAGTTGGCAGCAAGCATTGATCCGGCGATGTCCGAATGGGGAAACCCACCCGCAAGGGTATTGCGTACTGAATACATAGGTACGCAAGGCGAACCCGGAGAACTGAAATATCTCAGTACCCGGAGGAACAGAAATCAACCGAGATTCCCCCAGTAGCGACGAGCGAACGGGGAGTAGCCCAAAAGTCACGCATGTTTTAGCCGAACGGTCTGGAAAGGCCGGCCGTAGACGGTGATAGCCCGGTACGCGAAAGGGCATGCGCGATGAAATTGAGTAAGGCGGGGCACGTGAAACCCTGTCTGAACATGGGGGGACCATCCTCCAAGGCTAAATACTCCTGACCGACCGATAGCGAACAAGTACCGTGAGGGAAAGGCGAAAAGAACCCCGGTGAGGGGAGTGAAACAGACCTGAAACCGTATGCGTACAAGCAGTGGAAGCTCCGCAAGGAGTGACTGCGTACCTTTTGTATAATGGGTCAGCGACTTACTGTCTGTGGCAAGCTTAACCATTTAGGGGAGGCGAAGGGAAACCGAGTCTGAATAGGGCGCACAGTCGCAGGCAGTAGACCCGAAACCGAGTGATCTAGCCATGGCCAGGGTGAAGGTGCGGTAACACGCACTGGAGGCCCGAACCCACGCCCGTTGAAAAGGTCGGGGATGAGCTGTGGCTAGGAGTGAAAGGCTAATCAAACTCGGAGATAGCTGGTTCTCCTCGAAAGCTATTTAGGTAGCGCCTCATGTGTATCCTGCCGGGGGTAGAGCACTGTTATGGCTAGGGGGTCATCGCGACTTACCAAACCATGGCAAACTCCGAATACCGGTACGGACGGCATGGGAGACACACGGCGGGTGCGAACGTCCGTCGTGAAAAGGGCAACAACCCAGACCCGCAGCTAAGGTCCCAAAATCAGCGCTCAGTGGAAAACGATGTGGGAAGGCACAAACAGCCAGGAGGTTGGCTTAGAAGCAGCCACCCTTTAAAGAAAGCGTAATAGCTCACTGGTCGAGTCGGCCTGCGCGGAAGATTTAACGGGGCTAAGCGATGTACCGAAGCTCGGGGTGCACACACTGTGTGCGCGGTAGAGGAGCGTTCCGTACGCCTGCGAAGGTGTGTCGAAAGGCATGCTGGAGGTATCGGAAGTGCGAATGCTGACATGAGTAACGATCATGCGGGTGAAAAGCCCGCACGCCGAAAGCCCAAGGTTTCCTTGCGCAACGTTCATCGGCGCAGGGTGAGTCGGCCCCTAAGGCGAGGCAGAAATGCGTAGTCGATGGGAAGCGGGTTAATATTCCCGCACCGCTCGTCATTGCGATGGGGTCACGGAGAAGGCTAGGTGTACCGGGCGTTGGTGGTCCCGGGGAAAGGCGGTAGGTGGAACCCTTAGGCAAATCCGGGGGTTCATACACCGAGCACCGAGACGAGTCCCGCAAGGGACGAAGTCACTGATGCCACGCTTCCAGGAAAAACCTCTAAGCTTCAGATGACGACGACCGTACCGCAAACCGACACAGGTAGGCAGGGTGAGAATCCCAAGGCGCTTGAGAGAACTCGGGTGAAGGAACTAGGCAAAATGGTACCGTAACTTCGGGAGAAGGTACGCCCGCGGCTGTGGTGACGTGCGTCACTGAGCAGCGGCGGGTCGCAGTGAACTGGCCGTTGCGACTGTTTATCAAAAACACAGCACTCTGCAAACACGAAAGTGGACGTATAGGGTGTGACGCCTGCCCGGTGCCGGAAGGTTAATTGATGGGGTCA
>JAJZBQ010000008.1 GCA_021798835.1 Pseudomonadota bacterium
CTATCAGTGGGGAATTATGGAGGGTTTGCATCTTACGGCGGATTGGCAGCACATCAGTAATCCTGCGTACAATCAGTTGCGTGGCCCCGTGGATGTCTACGGGTTGCGCTTGCATGTCGACTTTTGAACCAACACAGTCAGCATGAAATCAGAAATGCAGCCTGACTTAAACACATCACCCTCCGCGATTCCCGGGGCGGTTTACAACAAGAAAAAATGAATTTTTCAGGGACGACTCAGTAGATTTCCGGATCGCTTTCCGAAGGCAATGTTGTCAGGGCGAGTTCAATATTGGCCGCCAGTTTCTTGGCATAATCAGCCGCTTCGGATAAGTGCATGGATTTGTAGTTTTCGGCTTTCGCACGATAATACTCAATGTCCTTCGATAGCATCGCTCTGATTTCGTCTTTGTTCATTGGAAATCTCCTCGGTTGAGAAAAGCAGGGCATCCACTCATTCTTTGAAGTCCGATTATACCCGATACCACTGGATTACAATCATGTCTCCTTGTCTTCTACCACCTCAGTCGAAATGCCTTGAAGGTGGCGGCGACTATGTCGGGCAAATTGTCTAGCAGGGCGAGTTGGTGATACCAGGGCAATTGTGCAAGTACTGCTTGCACAAATTCAGTTTCTGGCCAGGTTTCAGCAAAGGCCCACATATATTTGAGGTTGCGCGGTGAAAAACCCTTCATGTTGGGGAAGGAAGTGCCGCTTCAGGCTATCCCACCAGAGTCAGCAGGCGACTCGTTCCTCGTTCTGCCGTTTGGATCGTCCAACAAGATCGTCACCACGCTTGGTCACTGTCGCCGCATATCACAGCACGACTTTCTTTTCCGGCCTCTTGGGTGGGGGGGGGCTTGGGTTCTGCTTTGATTATGGAACAAACCGGGTTCAAAAAATGCTGCACTAATGCTGCACTACCCACGCTAATACACGCATATTTTAGTGCAGCATCGATTTTTAGTTTCCTTAAAAATCAACAGGTTATTGGCGGAGAGGGCGGGATTCGAACCCGCGTTAGGGTATTACCCTAAACACGCTTTCCAGGCGTGCGACTTAAACCGCTCATCCACCTCTCCGGGATGGTTACTTGATTTTGGCTTCTTTGTAAGGAACATGCTTGCGGGCAACAGGATCAAACTTCTTGATTTCCATTTTTCCAGGCATGGTCTTTTTATTTTTGGTGGTGGTGTAGAAGTGCCCGGTTCCTGCCGTGGACTCCAGTTTGATTTTATCGCGCATCGTGACTCTCCCGACGATTAGGCTTGCAAGGCGACAGCGCCCAACTCAGCCAGAACAACTTCAATGCCCTTCTTATCAATCAGGCGCAGACCTGCATTGGAAACGCGCAGACGGATCCAGCGGTTTTGACTTTCTAACCAGAAGCGGCGGTATTGCAAATTTGGTAAAAAACGCCGTTTTGTTTTATTGTTGGCGTGAGACACATTGTGGCCAACCATGGGTTTTTTCCCGGTGACCGCGCAGACACGTGCCATGTTGTTGCTCCCGTAAATATTGATCGGATCAAATAAAACGATCATTATCGCATGGATCCAGGTGGTCAGGCAACTGTTTGAAAGGGGGGATTTGGGCGGCAGCCCATCGGGCGATGGCATCGAGCAGTTCAGGAGATTCTCCCAAAGCCTGCGTGACAGTTAGGCGCAGTCGGGGATATTGCTTTTTTAGCGCATCGATCAAACGTGGGAGATCTTCGCGCAGATGCCCTCCCTGAGCCATGAACAGGGGGATCAGCACCAGGTCGGAACATTGCTTCTGAAGCATGATTTCTACGGCTTCGGCCAGACTGGGGCGCATCCATTCCAGAAAACATAACTCAACGGGGTAAGTCGGGTGATGACGTTGGAGTTTGTCACGAATGATAACGAATGGTTCGGCCCAACGCGGATCCCGAGCTCCATGGGCAAATAGCAGGATGCCGGTATGCATCAGTGGCAACCCGTGCTGCCGAACCCCCCTGAACCACGAGTACTCTGGTCAAAAGCATCGACGACTTCCCACTGTACCTGAACGACGGGGACCACTACCAGTTGTGCCATGCGTTCCATGGGTTTGATTTCGAAAGTATCATGACCCCGGTTCCAGAGAGAGACCAATATCTGTCCTTGGTAGTCTGAATCAATCAGGCCCACCAGATTACCCAGCACGATACCGTGCTTGTGACCCAAGCCAGAGCGTGGCAAGATCATGGCTGCATAATTGGGGTCACCGATGTGCAGTGCCAGACCCGTAGGGATCAATTCGGTTTGCCCCGGGTAAAGGGTTAGTGGTTCGTTCACACAGGCGCGCAGGTCAAGTCCTGCAGCGCCACTGGAGCCATAGGCGGGAAGGTTGCCGGTCAGGCGTGGATCCAGAATTTTGACTTGCAATGGCAGCATAGTAAATATCTCAGGTGGACTGGGTATTCATCAGAGTGATGGCGTGAGCCAGAATCTGGTGCGCCAGTATCTCTTTGGAAGCCGGGGAGAGTGGGTGACTGCCGTTAGCATCAAAGAGGGTGACTTCATTGTCATCACGTCCCAGTGCTCTTTGGGCCAAATTTCCCACGATCAAGGGGATATTCTTGGCGAGTCGCTTTCGCTTGGCATATTCTTCCAGGTGTTGACTTTCAGCGGCAAATCCTACACAAAAGGGTGGATTTGGCAAGGCGGCGACAGTAGCCAGGATGTCAGGGGTAGGGACCAGTGTTAACGTCATGGGAGCCCCGGTCTTTTTTATTTTGTGGCCACTGGGAGATTCTGGCGTGTAATCAGCCACGGCTGCTACGGAAAAGAATAGATCGGCATCCTGAATTTCCGAGAGGACGGCATCGCGCATCTGAGCGGCGCTATGAACGGGGATGAGATGGCAGCCTGCTGGAACTGACAGAGCCGTTGGCCCGCTGATGAGGGTCACGTCGGCCCCGCTGATGACGGCTGCCGCGGCTAGGGCATAGCCCATCTTTCCAGAACTGATATTGGTGAGGGTACGAACTGGGTCGATGGCTTCGACGGTTGGTCCGGCAGTGAGGACTATGCGCTTACCGCGCAAATCAACCAGAGGTTTAGATCCGATGAGTGGTGAGAGCAAAGACAGCAATTCACTGGGTTCGAGCAGGCGTCCCATACCGGTTTCACCGCAGGCTTGCTGACCTTCTCCTGGGCCAAGAAATATTGCGCCATCGAGGGTTAATTGCTCGACGTTGCGTTGATTGGCTGGATTATTCCACATGGCCTGGTTCATGGCAGGTGCCAGGTAGAGCGGTATGCTACGTGCAGCGACCAGTGTGGTGAGCAGATCATCGGCCATCCCATGGGCAATGCGCGCCAGAAAATCGGCGCTGGCAGGCGCAATGAGAATTGCCTCTGCCCAGCGTGCCAAATCGATATGATCCATTCCGTTGTCTTGACGAGGTTCCCAAATGTGGCTTAGTACCGGTCGTCCTGACAGGGATTGAAAAGTCAAGGGAGTAACGAACTGGGTAGCTGCTTGGGTCATGATGACCTGAACTTCAGCCCCCGCCTTGACCAGCAAGCGCGTCAATTCACAAGCCTTATACGCTGCTATCCCGCCACTGACACCGAGTATCCAGCGTCGTAGTGGCGGGTGCCTTGGTGGTACGGTGGGGTAAGTCATGACCGTACTTTTTCTGAGGTCAGGCGGACAGTCCCATGTCCTTGGCCTTGCTCAACAGACTTTCGGCCATACGGATGCTGGCGATATCGATCAGGCGGCCATCCAGAGACACAGCTCCACGCCCTTCCTTGGCGGCTTGTTCCATGGCTGCCATGATACGCCGAGCCTTGGTGACTTCAGCCTCACTGGGAGTGAACACCTGATTACACAATTCGATCTGGGAGGGATGAATGGCCCATTTGCCTTCATAACCCAGCACAGCAACACGATTGGCCGCTGCGATGAAGCCATCCGGGTCGCTGAAATCGCCAAATGGGCCATCTACGGGACGCAAGCCATAAGCACGGCAAGCCACCAACATGCGGGTCTGTGCAGCATGCCACGGATCAGTCCAGTAGTAGGCGCGTTCACCTTGGTCATTTTTATCGGTAAGGACTCCGGAATCCGGGTGAACTCCGCCGATGATGGTAGTGCGTGCACGGGTTGAAGCTGCGTAGTCGGCCACTCCAAAACTCATGGCTTCGAGGCGTCGTGTCGATTGAGCGATGGCTTCCACATTGGCCAGTCCCAGCGCTGTTTCAATCAGCGCTTCAAAACCGATGCGTTTGGTACGCCCCATAGCGCTTTCAATCTGGGTCACCAGCATATCCATAGCGTATAAATCCTGCGCAACGCCAACTTTGGGTACCAGGATCATATCCAGACGTGGACAGGCCTCAACCACATCGACCACATCGCGGTAGGCATAGTGGGTATCCAGGCCGTTCATGCGGATCATCATGGTTTTGTTGCCCCAATCAATGTCATTCAGGGCACTGATGATGTTTTTACGGGCGATGGCTTTATCGTCTGGTGCGACAGCATCTTCCAGATCAAGAAAGACCACATCAGCCTTGGAGCGAGCGGCCTTTTCGAACAGGCTGGTATTGGAGCCAGGAACCGCCAACTCGGAACGATGCAAACGTGGGGTGGCGGGAGGGTATTGAGTAAAACTCATGGATAAAACTCCAGAAATTAAAGGGTCGCGAGGGCTTGTGCCACGGTACTTCCAAGTTCGGCAGCACTGGGCGCGACAAACAGACCATAGGATTTCATGATCTCGGATTTTTCACCTGCTGTATCGCCTTCACCAGAGATGATCGCACCGGCATGGCCCATGCGGCGTCCTTTGGGGGCGGTTAAGCCGGCGACATAGCCAACAACAGGCTTGGTCATGTTTTCTTTGATCCAGCGTGATGCCTCGGCTTCTTGCGGTCCACCAATTTCTCCGATCATGACGACGGCATGTGTTTCGGGATCCTGTTCGAAGAGCGCCATGTGATCGAGGAAAGAACTGCCATTGATGGGATCACCACCGATGCCGACACTCGTGGATACGCCGATGCCTAGAGCAGTCATTTGAGCTGCGGCTTCGTAGCCCAAAGTTCCGGAGCGAGACACAATGCCCACATTACCACGGCGGTAGATGTGTCCGGGCATGATACCGAGCATGGCTCTTCCAGCGCTGATGATGCCCGCACAGTTGGGACCGACGATCATGGTACGGGTTTCCTGGGGGTAACGCAGCAGGTAACGCTTGACGCGCATCATGTCCTGTGCCGGAATTCCATCGGTGATGATGCAGACCAATTTCAGTCCGGCCTCTGCGGCTTCCATCAGTGCATCTGCAGCAAAAGGAGGGGGGACGAAAGCCAGGCTGGCCTCGGCACCGGTTAACTCGACTGCCTGGCGGACAGTATCGAAAACCGGGCGATCCAGGTGCTTCATGCCTCCCTTGCCAGGGGTGACCCCACCGACAACATGAGTTCCATACTGAATCATTTCAGTGGCATGAAAGGTTGCTTTATCGCCGGTGAAACCCTGGACGATGACCCGGGTATTTTCGTCAATTAAAATGCTCATGAATCTCGTTCTCCTGAATGGGCGTCACGCCGTCTTGCCGTGAGCAGCAGCCACGGCATGTTGGGCCGCTTCGGCTAGGCTGTCGGCGCTGATGATCGGCAAACCGCTCTCGCGGATGATCTTCTGACCGGCTTCCACGTTGGTACCTGCAAGACGAACCACAAGAGGTACCTTGAGGTCGCGGGCGGCCTGAATGACACCCTGGGCGACCCAGTCACAACGGTTGATGCCAGCAAAGATATTGACCAGAATGGCTTTGACATTTTTGTCAGAGAGGACCAACCGGAATGCTTCAGCAACTCGTTCAGGAGAGGCCCCGCCACCGACATCAAGAAAGTTGGCGGGTTCGCCACCGGCATACTTGATCATGTCCATGGTGGCCATGGCCAATCCGGCCCCATTGATAATGCAGCCGATATCACCTGTCAGACCTACATAGTTCAGCCCGTGTAAGTGTGCCTGAGCCTCCCGTGGGTCTTCCTGACTTGGATCGTGCATTTCATGCAGGGCAGAGTGACGGAACAGGGCATTGTCGTCAAACGACATCTTTGCATCCAGCGCCATGACTTTTCCTTCGTGGGTGACCACCAACGGGTTGATTTCGGTCATGGAAGCATCAAGGTCACGGAATGCACGGTAGCAACCCATGGCGACGGAGACGAATTGTTGAACCTGTTTGAGTGTCAGTCCACCCAAACCGAAGGCCAGTTGACGTGCCTGAAATGGTTGCAGACCGACGGCTGGCTCGACTTCGATCTGTAATACGGCATCTGGATGGGTTTTGACGATTTCTTCGATTTCCATCCCACCTTGCGCAGAGGCCATGATCTGGATGCGCTGTGCCTTACGGTCGAGTACGAAGCCCAGATAAATCTCGCGATCGAAGGGTTCTGCGGCTTCTATATACAGGCGTTGTACGATCTTTCCCTCGGGACCGGTTTGGTGAGTCACCAATGTGGTGCCCAGTAGCGCATCGGCGGCAGATTTGACATCAGCTGGGGTTTTGCAGAGTCGAACCCCGCCGGCTTTGCCACGTCCACCCGCATGAATCTGTGCCTTGACGGCCCAAAGTTCACCCCCCAGTTCGGTGGCCGCGTGGGCGGCTTCATCAGGGGTGTAGACCACTTTGCCACGCGGCACGGGGACACCGTGCTGCGCCAGCAGTTCCTTGGCCTGATACTCATGAATATCCATGTTTCCTCCTGTCAACAATCCAGCGATGATAACAGGAGATGAAGCAAAATACGACACCCACCCTGTCTTGGGTGGTATCTGGAGGTTCAACGGTTCAAACGATCAGATTTTGCGGGGTGCCGCGTTGCCATGCCTCGATGTTGTCGATCAATTGATCGGCGAGGAACTGCATGGCCCCATCTGAAGCCCAGGCAACGTGGGGAGTGAGGATGAAATTAGGGCGGCGCAGATCCAGTAAAGGATGGCCGTTGACGGGAGGTTCTGTGGTGAGTACGTCGAACCCGGCTCCGGCAATCCAGCCCTCATCCAGTGCTTGAATCAGCGCGGTTTCGTCTACCAATCCTCCGCGTGCCGTATTGATCAGCAGAGCACTGGGCTTCATGCGGCGCAGTTGGTCTTCACCGATGATATGTCGGGTATTGGCTGTCAGCGGGCAGTGCAAAGACAGGACATCGGCGCATTCCAGTACTTTTTCCAACGGGGTGTAGGTCACCTCAGCATGCTTGGGAGGAGGGTGATCCGCAAACAGAACGGTCATGCCAAATGCTTCTGCGATACGGGCAGTTCCCTGCCCCAGAACCCCTTCTCCGATGATCCCCAGGGTTGATCCGAACAAATCCCCGATGGGGTGGTCGAAAAAGCAGAATTGTGAACTCTTCTGCCACACCCCATTTTCCACATCCTGACGATAGGCCAACAGGTTACGACGCAAAGCCAGGATCAGGGAAAAGGCATGTTCTGGAACCGTATGCACGGCGTAATTGCGGATATTGGCTACGCGAATGCCACGAGCACGGCAGGCGGTGGTGTCCACGACATCGTAACCCGTGGCGGCTACTGCGATCATTTTTAACTGTGGTAATTTGTCCAGGGTTTCTGCGCGCAACGGAACCTTGTTGGTGATCGCTACTGTGGCATCTTTGAGACGCTCGACGAGGTCTGTTGCCGTGGTTTGTTCATACTCAATGTAGTGACTGGCACAGGCGGGCCGACGGACCTGTGCCTTGAGCGATGCGCGGTCGAGGAAGACGACGTGTTCGCTCATTTCCGGCTCTCCAACCCGGCTGGAACTGAGTGATGGCGCCAGTAAGCGGAAGCCGCTGCCACGCCACTGCCGGGGATGACCGGAATGTTGCAGTCGAGCATGGCCATTTCTGCCCCTGCAATGGCTCCCATGAGCATGAGTTCGTTGAGGTCTCCCAGATGTCCGATGCGAAAGACTTTCCCGGCTACTTTTGATAGCCCGGTTCCCAAGGCCAGATTGTAGCGCCGGAAAGCACGCTCGATAACGTGTGCAGCATTGAATTCAGGAGGTACCACGATGGCCGATACGGAATCAGAGTACCACTGTGGCTCTTTGGCGCACAGCGCCAGTTTCCAGCCTTCCTGAACCGCTGCTCGAACCCCCCCTGCGAGATACTGGTGGCGTGCAAAAATATTTTCCAAGCCTTCTTCGTCCAACATGCGCAAGGATTCACGCAAACCATAAAGCATGGGAATGGAGGGAGTGTAAGGGAAATAGCCGGTGGCATTGCTACGGATCATGTCCTGATAGTCGAAGTAGCAACGCGGATGCGAGCAGGCTTGGGCTGTGCTCAGGGCCTTTTTACTGACACAGGTAATACCCATGCCAGCCGGTAACATCAGTCCTTTTTGTGAGCCGCTGACACAGACATCGACCTGCCACTCGTCCATACGAAAATCGATGCTGCCCAGAGAACTGACCGCATCCACGAAAAGCAGGGCTGGGTGTCCCAGATCATTCATGACGCGTCGAATGGCGGCAACATCGCTTGTGACACCGGTGGCGGTTTCGTTGTGGCATACCAGCACTGCTTTAATCTGGTGCTGGCTATCAGCTGCCAGGGCTTCGTGGTAGCGTTCCACGGGGGCACCTTCACCCCATTCGGTTTCCAGTATCTGCATATCAAAACCCAGGCGCTGTCCCATATCGCACCACAGATGACTAAATTGACCAAAGCGCGAAGCCAGGATGCGGCTTCCGCTATTGAGGCAGTTGGTCAGCGCGGCTTCCCAGCATCCAGTCCCAGAGGAAGGAAATACGATCGGGTGGGCTTCCGTGGTTTTGAATAATCTCTTGAGTCCCGTGAGTATTTCATGGGTTAACTCAGGGAACTTGACAGAGCGATGATCTTCCATGGGGACTGCCATGGCTCGCAAAATGCGGTTGGGGACATTGGATGGACCGGGTACGAACAGAAAATTATGACCTGCCATGATATGCGTGACTCCTGGGCTTAGCGGTAGACGGGGTGACGTTGACAGAGAGCCGCGACATCGGCCGTGACGCGTTCTATCACGGCTTCATCTTGAGGGGCTTCGAGCAGATCACTGATGAGATGGGCAACCTTACGTGCTTCGTTATGTCCAAACCCTCGCGTGGTCAGTGCAGGTGAGCCAATTCGAATGCCTGAGGTAACGAAAGGTTTTTCCGGGTCGTTGGGAATGGCGTTTTTGTTGACGGTGATATTGGCGCGGCCAAGCAGGGCTTCGGCAGCTTTGCCAGTGATCTGGCGGGCCCGCAGGTCCATCAGGAACAGATGGCTCTGGGTGCCTCCGGAAACGATACGCAGCCCGCGTTCGATAAAAGTCTCAGCCATGGCTTGGGCATTGGTTTTGACTCGCTTTTGGTAGGACTTGAAGTCGGGGCGCAGCGCTTCGCTAAAGGCGGTGGCCTTGGCCGCAATGACGTGCATCAGGGGTCCCCCCTGGATGCCGGGGAAGATCATGGAATTCAAGGGTTTTTCGAATTCGGTGGAGGACAGGATGATGCCACCCCGAGGTCCACGCAAGGTTTTGTGGGTGGTCGAGGTGACGAAATGGGCGATTCCGACGGGACTGGGGTATTCACCTGCCGCGATAAGGCCGGCATAATGGGCCATATCGACCATCAGGTAAGCCCCCACCCCATCAGCGATGGCCCGGAAGCGAGCCCAGTCGATGACCATCGAGTAAGCAGATGCCCCAGCCACGATCATCTTTGGTTTATGTTCCTGCGCCAGTCGCTCGACCTCGTCATAGTCGATCAGTTCGGTATCGGGGTGTAGTCCGTAACTGACCGACTTGTATATCTTTCCGCTGAAATTGACCGTCGCACCATGTGTCAGATGTCCGCCGTGGGCCAGTGACATACCCAGAATGGTGTCGCCAGGCTGTAGCATGGCCATGTAGACGGCGGCATTGGCCTGTGAGCCAGAATGCGGCTGTACATTAGCGTATTCTGCGCCGAAGAGTTGCTTGACCCGGTCGATTGCCAACTGTTCGGCGATATCGACAAATTCACAGCCGCCGTAGTAGCGTTTTCCAGGATATCCCTCGGCATACTTGTTGGTCAGGACGGACCCTTGAGCTTGCAAGACAGCAGGGCTGGTATAGTTCTCGGAGGCGATCAACTCGATGTGATCCTCCTGGCGGCGATATTCCTTCTGAATGGCACCCCATAATTCTGGGTCGGTTTCGGCAAGCAGCTTTCTGGAATCAAACACGGTACATCTCCCTGCGTTTATTGGTTTATTGTGATTGGACTGGCTATTCTATCGGGTTTTTGGCAGACTGTGAATTTTTATAATATCCCTTATGAAAAATAATACCATCTCAGAAGCAGTGCCTCGTCGCGTGTTGCAGGATATGTTCATGGCCGCAGTAGCGGCGGCTGACTCCCGGCAGATCATTGCGGCACATCTCCCCCCATCTCCGCGTGGAAGAACGGTTGTCGTGGGTGCAGGAAAGGCCGCTGCAGCCATGGCCCAAGCGCTGGAAGCGCACTGGTCCGGCCCCTTGTCGGGGGTGGTAGTGACACGCTATGGCCATCGTGTTCCGACTCGATGTATTGAAGTGCTGGAGGCTGCTCATCCGGTCCCTGATGAGGCGAGCGCGCGCGCCGCACAGCGTATTCGTCAGGCCGTGAGTGGTTTGAGTGCCGAAGATTTGGTGATTTGCCTGATTTCCGGTGGTGGGTCGGCATTGATGGTTGCGCCAGTTCCGGGACTGACTCTGGCGGACAAGCAGGCCATGAATCGTGCACTGCTGAAAAGTGGTGCCACGATTCAGGAGATGAACACCGTACGCAAGCACTTGTCGACCCTCAAGGGGGGGCAATTGACGGCTCTCTGTCGTCCGGCAGCGGTGGTGTCCCTGCTGATTTCAGATGTTCCAGGGGATGATCCGGCAGTGATTGCGTCCGGACCGACGGTTCCAGATCCTACGACATGTGCCGATGCCTGCGCCATTGTGGAAAAATACGGATTGCATGGTCATGAGGCAGCTTATGCCTATCTCAAACAGGGGCATGAAACTCCCAAGCCCGATGATGCGATTTTCTCACGTTCGACGTTGCGTATGGTTGCCACTCCGCAAATGTCTCTGGAAGCTGCCGCTGCGGTAGCCCGGCAGCATGGTATTACGCCCTTGATTTTAGGGGATAGCCTGGAGGGAGAAGCGCGTGAAGTGGCTTTGCTCATGGCGGGTATGGCACGTCAGGTATTGCGGCATGGGCAGCCGGTTCAGCGTCCCTGTGTCCTGCTATCCGGTGGAGAGACGACGGTCACGGTGCGGGGCACAGGACGGGGAGGGCGAAACGCCGAGTTTCTGCTGGCGTTGGCACATGCGTTGCGAGGTGAGCCGGGGGTGTTTGCGCTGGCGGGAGATACCGATGGAGTGGATGGCACAGAGGATAATGCGGGCGCTTGGGTGACACCGGATACATGGTTGCGTGCGCAGCAACTGGGGTTGAAAACAGCAGATTTTTTGGCTAATAACGATGGGTACGGATTTTTTTCAGCATTGGGAGATTTGCTGATCACTGGGCCAACCTTGACCAATGTCAATGATTTTCGCGCCATTTACATACCTTGAGGCCAGTGTTGTGATACCAAGGCATTGAGCAGTCATGAGAACGATGGGGGATAATCAGAACTTTTTCATTCGAGGGAGAGGAATGGTGATCCAGCCAGATATTGTCATCGCCCAGCAGGCCAAGTTGCGACGCATCATGACGTTGGGTCAGGAGCGCCTGGGTTTGACAGAAGACGAACTGGTTCCTTACGGTCATTACAAGGCCAAGATAGCGTTGTCTGCCTTGGCGCAGCGGCAATCACGACCTGATGGGCATTTGATTCTGGTGACGGCCATTAGTCCTACTCCTGCGGGAGAGGGGAAAACCACGACAACGGTGGGTTTGGGTGATGCCCTTAATCGCATTGGAAAAAATGCATTGATCTGTCTTAGAGAGCCCTCTCTTGGTCCTGTATTTGGGGTCAAGGGGGGGGCGGCAGGGGGGGGTTATGCGCAAATCATCCCCATGGAAGACATCAATTTGCATTTCACGGGCGATTTTCATGCGGTGGCGGCTGCTCATAATCTCCTGGCCGCACTCATCGATAACCATGTTCATCAGGGCAATGCGTTGCGTCTGGATGCGCGGCAGATCGTTTGGAAGCGCGTAGTGGACATGAATGATCGGGCATTGAGACGCGTCATTGTTGGATTGGGTGGGGTGCCCAACGGGTTTTCTCGGGAGGATGGCTTTGATATTGTGGTGGCTTCCGAGGTTATGGCGATTCTATGTCTGGCCAGTTCCCTGAAAGACTTGAAAGAACGTCTGGGCCGTATCATGGTTGGATACACCACGGAAGGTCAGCCGGTATTTGCCAGTGACCTCAAGGCTCAAGGGGCGATGGCCACTTTGTTGAAGGAAGCCATTCAGCCCAACTTGGTGCAAACATTGGAAAACAATCCGGCATTGATTCATGGGGGGCCATTTGCAAATATTGCCCATGGTTGCAATTCTGTCATTGCTACCCGAGCCGCCTTGAAATTGGGGGATTATGTGGTGACCGAAGCCGGTTTTGGAGCAGATCTTGGGGCAGAGAAGTTTATCGATATCAAATGTCGTCTGGCGGGATTGCACCCTTCGGCGGCAGTATTGGTGGCTACCATCCGAGCGCTCAGGTACCACGGTGGTGTAGACAAAAATCGGCTTGACCAGCCTGACCTGCCTGCTCTTCAGAGGGGTTGGGTAAATCTTGAACGTCATCTGGAGAATATTCAACAACATTATGGTCTGCCCTGTGTTGTGGCACTCAATCATTTCGGCCACGATACGGAGGAAGAGGTTGAATGGTTGCGCGAGCAGGTAGAACGATGCGGGGCACCATTTGTGGTAGCGCGCCATTGGGCGGAGGGCAGTGCAGGGGCAGAAGCACTGGCTCATGCCGTGGTTGCTGAAATTGAGCATCATGGCAAGCCGATGTCCCCGTCATTTGTCTATGAGGCGACTGCCCCTCTGACGGACAAGATCACGATCATTGCACAAAAAATTTATCGTGCTGGAGCGGTGACCTTTGCCCCTCATGTGATTCGGAAATTGGAGAATTGGCAGCAGGACTATGGAGATTTTCCGGTCTGCATGGCTAAGACGCAATCCTCATTCAGTACCGATCCGCAATTGCGGGGGGCCCCCGAAGGGCATTCCCTGCATGTGCGAGAGGTGCGTTTGGCGCGCGGGGCAGGCTTTGTGGTAGCGTTGTGTGGTGACATGATGACAATGCCGGGTTTGCCCAAGGTTCCGGCAGCAGAAGCTGTTGATATCGATGCCACAGGGCGCGTCAGCGGGTTATTCTGATGGACGGGGACAATGTGTGTGAGCCGCGTTCTTTGGCACAGTGGTTGACGTATATCGACGGATTGCATGCACGTACCATGGACCTTGGTCTGGAGCGGGTGCGCCAAGTGCGCGATCAATTGGCTCTGGTTCCTTCTTTTCCGATATTGATGGTGGCAGGAACCAATGGCAAGGGATCCACCTGTGCCTTTCTGACGGCCATACTGGTTGCTGCGGGCTATCGTGTAGGGACGTACACGTCCCCACATCTGGTGCGTTACCAGGAACGAGTGATGGTGAATGGGCGAGCCGTGGAAGAATCTGCGTTATGCCTCGCCTTTGATCGTGTGGAGCAGGGACGTTGTGGGGTCGGCTTGACCCCCTTCGAGTACGGGACATTGGCAGCGGTTAATTTGTTTTGCATTGAACGTGTGGAGGTGGCGGTTCTCGAAGTGGGATTGGGAGGACGTCTGGATGCGGTCAATTTATTTGAGCCGGTGCTGACGCTGGTCACGGGGATTGCTCTGGATCACCAGGCCTGGTTGGGCTCTAGCCGGGAAGCGATCGGAGCAGAGAAAGCAGGGATTTTTCGTGCAGGGGTGCCGGCTTTGTGTGGCGATCCAGATCCCCCTCTGAGTTTGCGTGAGCGTGCCTGTACCGTACAGGCTCCTTTATGGTGTTGGGAACACGAATTCTCTGTAACAAAGCATGAGGATGCTCGTTGGGATCTGATGTTACCCGACCGGGTCATCCCTCTTTTGCCTATGCCACCTTTGAAAGGGGACTTTCAGTACCGTAATGCTGCCTTAGCCTTGGCGGGATTGTCCCGTCTAGGGTCGATACTACCCGTGTCTTTGGAATCTATGCGCACTGGATTGTCTCGTGCGTGTTTGCCCGGGCGATTTCAGACATGGTCGGATCGTCCGCTATTGATTTTGGATGTTGCTCATAATCCAGAGTCGGCTCAGGCTTTGGCACTCAATTTGGAGCAGACCCACTGTACGGGAATAACCCATTTGGTCCTGGGCATGTTGAAGGACAAGGATATCGGTGCAGTGATCCAGGCATTGGTCTCCACAGTAGGACATTGGCACTTCGCTGACCTGGATGGAGAGCGGGGGGCCTGCCGGGAACAGATTGAGCCCTGTATGAGTGGCATTGATGGCGCGCGCGATTGGTACGAAGGTCCCGAGGCTGCTGTACGGACTGCACGTGCACAGATGCAGGAAGGAGATCGGTTGGTGGTATGTGGTTCTTTTATCACAGTGGGGCGCGTGTTGAAAATGCTGGAAGAGGAAGCGCAACGTGGTGTCGTTCAGCAGGATAGGGTGGACTCCATTTCATCCAGATAGCAGTTAGACTGGCAAGGAGGGTATCCTGGTATGTCTGTGGGCAGGGAGAGAGGAGAGTGTGATGGATAAAATCAGTGTGGTGATGGTGTCGGGTTCTTTGGAACGGCTTCAGGCAGCGGCCATGGTGGCTTCCGTGGCAGCGGTAAGTGGGCATGAAGTGTTGGTGTTTTTATCCATGAATGCCTTGCCGTGGTTTGTCAAAGGAACGGTTGAGCAACCTCCGGTGGAGGGAATGGTGGGGAGTTTGATGCAGCAAAAAAATGTTCCGGGGTTCAAAATGTTGTTTGAGCAGGCGGTAGATTTGGGAAACGCCAGGATTTATCCCTGTTCCATGGCGATGGATGTGTTGGATTTGGAACCTCCACAACTGGAAGGGTTTTTGGGGGAGCCAACGGGACTGACCAAATTTTTGTCGGAGATTCAGGGGTCTCAGATTTTTACTTTCTAAGGGTTGACATACGGCAACGATGCGGTGGGGGATACGTTCAGGGAGGAGGTGGGCATGACACAAAGAAAGATTGTGGACGGGCGTGGAAGTTTTTGTCCAGGACCCTTGATGGAGTTGATTGTGGCTCTCAAGGAGGTGCAGGTCGGGGACGAGCTGGAGGTGTTGTCCACGGATAAAGGCTCAGCCAATGATATACCGGAATGGGTACGCAAGGTGGGGCATGCTTATTTGTCTACCACTGAGCAGGAGGGTACTTGGCATATCGTGGTTCGCAAAGAAAAGTGAGTCTGCCGGGCCAAGGCGGATTCGATGAGATTTCTGTAAAGACATTATTGGGTCATCAGGAGGATTCATGAGAATTTTGATTGTGGGTGGTGGTACGGCAGGGACCATTTTGGCCAATAATCTGGCGCGTCGCTTGGCACACGAACTCAAGGAAGGAAAGGTTCACATTACCCTGCTGTCAGCGTCGGACAAGCACATGTATCAACCCGGGTTGCTATATCTGGCTGTAGGGCGCATGACACCCGATGAATTGTATCGTGATCAGGCCAGTTTGCTGGAGCCTGGCATTCATTTTCATGTGGATCCGGTGGAACATTTTAAACTGGATGAAAAACAGGTAACCACCAAGAGTGGTCGGATGGTTGGTTACGATATCCTGGTGATTGCCACGGGATCAAGGATGTATCCTGAAGGGATTCCCGGTCTTGCCGAGCATGCGGAGACCTTTTATACCGAAGCCAGTGCATTGAAGATGTTCAAGCGATTGCAATCGTTTGAGGGTGGCAAAGTGGTGATTGCCGTGGGTGTACCGCACAAGTGTCCCATGGCACCTTTGGAAATCACTTTCATGCTGCACGATTATTTCAAGGACCGTGGTCTGCTCGATAAGGTGAGCATCCATTACACTTATCCCATCAATCGGGTTCATAGTCTGGAGAATGTGGCCAAATGGGCTGTGCCAGAAATGGAACGATTGGGGATCACCTATGAGACATTCTTCAATATGAAGGAAGTGGATGGGGACAAGAAGGTGGTGCGTAGCGAGGAAGGCTCGGAAGTTCCCTATGATCTGTTGATTACCATCCCTGCGCATCGCGGCATGGAGGTGCTGGAGAAAAATGGCTTGGGTCAGAATGGTTGGTTGCCGACCCATCGTACCCGCCTCAACCTGGAAGGATATGACCACGTCTATGTCATTGGGGACACCACCAATATCCCCATCAGCAAAGCGGGGTCAACGGCCCATTTTGAAGCGGATACCTTGGGAGAAAATATTGCGGCGATCGTCAGGATGGGGGCACCGGTACGTGAGTACGATGGCAAGGTGTTCTGTTTCATTGAAGCCGGAAAAGACCGGGCAACGTATGCCATGTTCAATTACCAGACTCCACCAGACCCCAAATCTCCGACCAGGGCAGTGCACTGGTTCAAGGTTGCCTACAATAAGTTGTACTGGGTCTCGGCTCGTGGATTGCTTTAAAGGAGTATGCATATGACTATGGATACCATGCAGGGGAGAGAAGAGCATGGCTCAGAAGCAGAACATTGGGTGGCGGCGGCGCGCGATGCCTTGTCGGATGACATGATTGGTCGTCTGGCGGGGTTTTGTAGTGATGGCCTGGAAATTGTAGACCAGCTCAATCGTTCGGGGATTTCCCGGACACTGCCGCTACTGGTCGAGATGGTTGATAACGGAGATCTGGATCGCCTGTCACAACTGGCGCGGGTTTATCAGGCTGCCCAGGATGCATTGACTGATGAGATGGTGGGCCGTTTGGCGGAGACTCTCAGCGAAAGCCTATCCTTGCTGGATCGGTTCAATCGAGGGGGGGGAGCTCGTTTGATTGAGTGGTTGGGCCAGTTGGAATCGTCGGGAACACTGGAGAAAATTTCTACTACCCTACCGCGCCTGCTGGATAAACTGGAAATGTTGACGAATATGTTGACATGCCTAGAAACCGCAAGCAGGCAGTCACATGAGGGGGCGGCCAGCGGAGGGTTCGGGAATTTATGGCAGTTGATGACTCGCCGTGAGACACAACAATCTTTGCAATTTCTGGTGACGTTGAGTCAACAGATGCAGGCGCAATGTGCCAAAGAATAATTTGGATGCGAGAAGAATGGGTGTGAGATGGGTTCATCGGTGGGGTCCATGGTTGGGTTTGTTGGTGTTGTCTCTGATGTGGGGCTACAGTTGGGTGGCAGCCAAGGAAGGATTGACCTACGCGGCTCCGCTCAACTTTGCGGCCCAGCGTTCGGTGTTGGGGGGGGTTGCATTGCTGGTGTTGCTGCCTTTGACTGGTCGAACCTGGCGGTGTGCTTTACCTCGTGAAACCCTTTTGATTGGGTTGGTACAGGTGACGGGTTTCATGCTGTTTCAGACCTGGGCGCTGGTTGCTGGCGGACCGGGGAAAACAGCCGTGCTGATCTTCACCATGCCTATCTGGACGTTGCTACTGTCTGGTTTGGTGTTGCGCGAGCCCGTGAAAGGGGTTCAGTGGCTGGCAGCGTTGTTGACACTGGGTGGACTGGTGCTGATCATTGAGCCATGGGAAATGCACACCAGTTGGTTGAGTAAGGGGCTGGGCTTGTTGGCAGCGTTATGTTGGGCGGTGGGGACCTTGATGGTCAAGCGACTACGTCAGAAATTTCCGGTGGATTTGTTGAATTTGACAGCGTGGCAGATGATTTTTGGTGCCATTCCCATCGTTGTGGCTGCACAACTGGTGCCAAGTCACGTGACACAGTGGACGGGACACTATGCACTGATTTTGTTGTTTATGTCTCTTGTCAGCACGGCTCTTTGCTGGTGGCTTTGGCTCTATATTCTGGATCGTGTACCGGCCTGGGAAGCCAGTTTGTCGGTTCTCGGAACTCCGGTGATGGCGATTTTGTTCTCACGCTACTCTACGGGAGAAAATTTTCGTCCTGCCGAGGTGGGGGGGATTGTTCTGATAGGGGCAGGACTCCTGTTCCTTGCTGTGTTGGGCTGGTGGGCGGCACGTCGAGAGCCTGTGCGCTAGTGGTTTGAGAGCGCTCACCTGATAATCAGGGTGGTGGCTCGCTTCACAGGTTAGTTCGTACTCCAGTGAGCATGCAGTTCGAACAAGCCGAATAGGATAGGTTGGTGAATGAGATAAATGATCAGTCCGTGGCGACCTAACCACTGCAACCCTCGATCCCAAGGCGAGAAACCAGCCGGAGGAATACATTGTGTTATCCAGCGAGTTTGTCCCCACCATGCGCCGAGCCAGAACAGGCCAAGCCAAGGCACTAGGGGTGCGTAGTCTTCCGTGGCTGGTTTGTGGGCGGCCATTCCGATCCAGTTCAGCCAACGTGAATCCATGTTCACCAGTTCCAGTTGTCCGAGCCACAAAGCCAGCAATCCGGGAAGCCAGAACCAGAACGACCAACGCAGCAATGGACGAGTGATCAAGGTAGCAACCAGATAGAAGTGTAATACCCCAAAATAAATCCAGCGTGGGCCAAACAGATAGGCGGTGACAAGACTCACGGCTGCTGCGCCCGCCATCAATTGACCGATGCGATACCGTGAGCCCGACCGCCCGGCTTGATGGGCGAGTGTCAGACTGATTCCCGAGATGAATATGAAGAGGCTGACGATTCCTGTACGCCAAGTCGTCCAGAAGGGTGAGCCTAACATATTGAAGTGGGTCAACCCGAAATAGGTGGAGTCATAACAAGCATGAAACCCCACCATCATGACGATGGCAATACCCCGCCAGCGGTCAATGAAGCCGAGGCGCGACAAGGGTGAGTCCCTTGAGGGATGGCACGGCAGGTAACTTTACGATTTCCTCTCCTGCCTGTCGTTCTAAAGTAACCTGATGGAGGGCAACCTGGCGCAGGATTACCCCGGGGGCCACATTTTGCCCGACTCGATAGGATTGGGGTTTCGCATGGTCCACGCTCAGTAGTGCCACACCTTTGGAGCCGGCAGAGATGACCCCGCGCAACTGTATGGAAATAGAGTTGTCAGGTAAGGTGTACAGGCTGATCCATCGTGGAGGAACAGGTGCAATACTATCGACATTGCGTGCCAGTGTATGCGGGGCTGGTGCCAGCCACTGGCTGGCCCAGTAGCCGGCCACCATCCAGGTTGCACCCAGCAAGATTCCATGAACCACCCGTGGAACTCGTGCCAGGAGAAAAACCATGGGCTTATCGGGTAATGTGGCGGTGATCCTCATAAGCCCCATTCTACCTTGATTGATCGGGGTGTTGTGGTTGACTATTATTGAGTCATGGTTTCCCATGATGTTGAATGAAATAATAATGAATTCTTGTGTTATGTCGAGGGTTCTGGTAGGTTCCCACTGATGAAAAGTTGGGGTGGAAAGCAAATGACGGGAAAAAAATATTGGACTGAGCGGGGGTTTACGCTGATTGAGATCATGGTGGTGATGGTGATCATCGCGATTCTGGCGGGGATGATCGTGCCGCGGGTGATGAATCGACCAGATCAGGCGCGCAAGTTAGCAGCACGTCAGGATATTGCCAGTTTGATGCAGTCTCTCAAATTGTATCGGTTGGATGTTGGCCGCTATCCGACAACGGAGCAGGGATTGGCGGCATTGGTTCAGCAGCCTGTCTTGGATCCTGTGCCGTCAGGCTGGATGCAGACATTGGATACCTTGCCCAAGGATCCCTGGGGGCACCCCTATCAATATGCCAATCCGGGGCAACATGGCGAGATCGATGTGTGGAGTCTGGGTGCAGATGGACAACCTGGGGGGCAGGGTAATGATGCCGATATCGGCAACTGGGAACCCTGAGCGCGGGTTTACTCTGATAGAAGTGGTGGTTGCGTTGTTCATCATGGCATTGGCTATGATTGCCGGTATGCGAACCCTGGGAGGGGCTACCCGAGTGAGTGAGGCGGTTTCCTTGCGTCTGGCGGCACAATGGAGTGCTGTGAATGCACTGGATGATCTGCGTTTGACGCGTACCTGGCCACCGCTGGGTGTTCAGAACTTTCCCTGTGTCCAGGGGCGGTTTGCACTGGTTTGCCATCAGTATGTCAGCGTGACCCCCAACCCCTTATTCCGCAGGGTGGAAGTATCTGTGACGGAGTCAGGCGAAACGCTGGTTCTGGCGCGCGTGACTACGGTGGTTCCGATTGACCCTGCCCAGGTATTGTAAGTGCGTGGCTTTACATTGCTTGAAGTGATGATCGTGGCCCTGTTGGTGTCCTTGATGGGCATGATGTCGTGGCGGATTCTGGAATCCATGATACGCAGCCAGGATATTCTGAAAACCCGTGGGGAGGCATTGGAGGAAACCCAACTGTTTTTTAATCAATGGCAGCGTGATTGTCAGGCACTATTGCCGGCAGATCGTTGGCGTGATGGAGTGCCGGTCGTGGTCGGGACCGACCGCATGGCATGGATGATTCAGGCTGGCGATGGAATTCACCGCATCGGTTATGCGCTGTCTGGAGGCGTATTGCGCCGTATCGACCAAGGGCCATTTCAGAGCCGTGGGGACTGGCAGTCCGATTGGCAGTCGGTGGTTTCCGGTGGGGAGTTGACAGGGAAGGTTGATACCCTGAACGTTCCTGGAAGTCGGGGGCTGAGTGGGCGCTTCTGGTTGGGCAACAGTTGGGTTACCGCCAGCAGCGCACAGGGGATACCTGTTCGTGCGTTGGAAATTCTGGTGGTTTTGGCAGACACCGGTGCTCCATTGCGTCAAGTTTGTTTGACGGGGCAGGACTGATGGAACGGGAACGCGGGGCGGCATTGCTGATGGCGCTATTGTTGGCCGTTTTGGTAGCGGTATTGGCTGGAGGTATGATGCGTGATGAGCAGCGTCGCTTACGTTTGCTCGACAATCAGCGTAGTCACGATGAGGCACAGCAGTTGGGAGAAGGGGCGCTGGACTGGGTACGATTGATTTTGCGGGATGACTTGAGGATGACAGGCGCGCGCGATCATTGGGGAGAAGTATGGGCATTGCCCATCAGCGATATTCCCTTATCAACAGTACTGGGTGGAACAACCTCAGATATTCGCCTGTCTGGGCGTATCATCGATGCGCAGAGCCGTTTTAATTTGATGTCGCTGATCAAAGTTAAAAACTCCCAGGGTGATCGGGGATGGGTCGCGGCAACGGAAGTTAATCCTGATGCGGTATTGGTATTTGAGCGCCTGTTATCTGGATTGGGGCTCGATCCGAGTATGGCCATGGTGATTGCGCAGCAACTTTTGACAAGTCGTTTGGATCCTTTGTCCTTACCGGGAACAGCGGGGCAGGGAGGGGTGGGAGGCACTCAGGGACAAAATTTTGTGGCTGGTGAACCGTTGCCGCTGGGAGATGTGAGTGAACTGGCGCACTGGTTTCCCGATGCGGATGCGGCGACATTGCAGCAATTGGTACAGCAGGTTGTATTGTTGCCTCGCCCGACACCCGTAAATGCCAACACGGCTTCAGCAGTGGTTATGGCAGCAGTGTTGGGGGTTGATCCAGGACAACTGGTCGGGTTGATGCAACAGAGAACACAACAATATTTTATGGATACAGCGGACTTGCAGCAGAGATTAACCTTCGCTTTACCGAATTTGCCAACTATTCCGGTGGGCTTGCTGGGGGTCAGTTCTGATTATTTTTATGTGCTGGAGGAATTGCGCCAGCCTGGTGCTATTCAGCGCCGTCAAGCGTTGGTAGCGCGACACCCGGGGGTAGGGGGGCAGATTACTCAGGTACTCGGGGAACATCGGGGCTGGACTCTGGTGGCAGATCAGGCAGGGGGGGGATGATTCGATGACGCTGCTGTGCCGTGTTGGTTTGCCCCTGCGTCCACTGGGTTTGCCTCCAGCCGAATGGCATTGGGTTCCATTGCCATTTTGCCTGCTGAGAGAGGGAATTGTACAACGCAGAGGGGTGGCGTTGCCAGATCAGTTGCCTAAGGCTGATCATTGGGAATTATTGCTGCCTCCTGCCGATGTCACCTGGCTGGAAATCCCCCATGACTGGTTGAGACAAATTCCTCGCCATCAATGGCGCAACGCGTTGCCCAATCTTCTTGAACCACGGGTTCTCGGAGGAGTGGAGGGGTTGCATTTTGCACTTTCACATAGGCCGGGAGAAGTATGTGATCGTGTGGTGATTGTGGATGATGCCTGGATGGGGTTTCTGCATGCCGAATTTGCAGTGCGAGGGACATCGCTGGCAATTTTTGTAGGGACGGATTGGTTCCCCGCTGGGTATGGGGAAGCGTGGTGTTGTCCTACTCTGGAAGCGCAGGAGTTGGGTTGGGTGGTGGGATGGCGTGGGACTGCGGGACAGGCGGGGGGATATCGGGGGAGAGTCGCAGATGTTGGTAAACTTCCGTGGCTTCCTGTTTCGTCGCTGACGGAAGGAAATATGCAAGATTGGCTGAGTCGGGAGCGCCAAAATACGGATGGTATCGATTTATGTCAGTTTGAGTGGGCCAGCCGCGGATTTCGTCAATGGAGCAGACTTTGGCAAGCCCCTTTGCGCTCATTGCTGTTGCTGTTGCTGATGATGGGTTTGGGTTTGATTGTTCAAAGAGGGAGCCTGGAGTGGCAGTTTCAGGGAGAACTAACCCGTGAGCGGGCCGCCTTGGAGCGGCTGGGCAGGTTGCCTCCGGAAGGAACCCCGTTGTTGCTTTGGGCGCATGTTCAGACTCGGGAGGTGTCGAGGTCACATGGGTTGGCGGGTGAATTTGTGCGGTTGAGCCAGGATATGGCGGATTTGATCAGCCATCAGCCTGGATTGATCCCGGTCTCTTGGCATTATCAGGATCATCGTCTTGTGGTTCGCTTTGCATCGGGTGGGCAACCGGCATCTCTGACTTCAGAAGCTGAACGGCGTGGCTGGCATTGGCAGATGCAAGGCAAGGATGAATGGGTATTGGAAGAGGGTCATTCGTGAGTGTGATGATGTCTCGAATTCTTCGGGTCGCAATGGATTTCTGGAACCACCGTCAACCCCGTGAACAAGGCTTTCTGATTGTTTTGGGCGGAGTGCTGGTGGGAGTTGTTTTGCTTCAGGGAGGACAAGCGCTGATGCAAGGGAATGTGCGCTTGGAAAACCAGTTGTCGATGGCGCGAACGGACGTGGAATATCTGGAGGCGCGTTCGGGGGAGGCTAGACGACGCAGGCAGGGGATGGAGGCTGGGGTGCATCAATTGACATTGATGTTTCCGGGGATGGAAAGTCATCCCGTGAAAGGAGGAGTCGAATTACATTGGCGGGGAAGAGTATTGGTCTCGTGGTTGCAGGCATTGGATCGGGTATCTGATCAAACCGAGTGGGTTGTGCGGAAAATGGATATTGAGCGTCATGCAGAGGGGGTGGAAGTGTGGTTGGTGGTGACCCCATGAAACGTTTCATGGTGGGACTATTGGGGTTTGTCTTGGTCTGGCTGGCGAATGCGCCGGCGACTTGGTTGTCCTTGATTTTGCAGTACGCCAGTGGGGGACATTTGCATTTGGCCAATGAGTCGGGAACGATCTGGAATGGCGCAGCAGAGGTGAATTGGCAGGAAGAGGCGACTGTCATCCCCTGGCCGGGGCGGGTAGAATGGCAACTTCATCCAGTCTGGGGTGGGGTGACGGTGGCCTTGCATCAAGCTGGGGCCGTGTCACGATTGGAAGGGGTGGCGCGTTGGCGCTGGGGGGAATGGCAATGGCAACCCGGGGAAGCCCAATGCCCGGTTGCCCTGCTGCGTGGTTTGGGTAGTCCGTTTTCGACATTGCGGCCAACGGGGTCTCTTTCTCTTCGCTGGGGGGCTGGGCGCTGGGAGGGTAGCCGTATGTCACTGTGGACGGTTGATGTCATTTGGCGGCAAGCTGGAACACGGTTGGCACCACTGTCTCCGCTGGGAGATTATCGGGTTCGTCTGACGGGACAGAAAGATGGCATGCATTTGGTATTGACCACGATACAAGGTCCCCTGCAACTCAGCGGGGAGGGTGGGGAGGTGCAGGGGAATTTTCGATTTTCTGGACGAGCATGGGCGGATCCGGTGGCGAAGACTGTATTGGCCGGTTTTTTGAGTATCTTGGGCAAACCGGATGGAGAAGGGGTGCATCTGGAGTGGAATCGTTGAGAAATAAAAAATTCGGATTGAAAAGTCGCTGGTGGTCCCCTGCTTTGATTGGGTGGCTGGTTCTTTTGCCACATTTGGCGTTGGGGGGAGCGATGGTTGAACCTGCCCCCATGGCACAACCGGCCATGATGACGCTAAATTTTGTGAATGCAGATCTGGAGGGAGTAGTCAAGGCCGTGGCAGATGCGGCGGGTGTGGTCATTCTCATCGATCCCCGTGTAAAAGGAACATTGAGTTTGGCTTCTGACCGGCCAGTCACAGCACCCGAAGCGTTGGATCTTCTGGGAGCCAGTCTGCGTATGCAGGGTTTTGCCATGGTGCGTAGTGAGGGGATCTGGAGGGTAATTCCCGAAGCAGATGCCAAGGTACAAGGAGGAGGTGTCAGCAGTGATGAACGGGGCTTGGGTGGGCAACGGGGGGCTTTACCATCTGGTAGCCAGATAGAGACTCGTGTATTCCATCTGCGCTATGAATCGGCCAATAGTCTGTTGCCGATTCTGCGTCCTCTGGTAGCCCCCAATAATCCTATCACTGCCTACCCTTCCAACAATACTCTGGTGGTCACGGATTATGCTGAAAACCTCGGACGTTTGGCTCATTTGATCGATACACTGGATGTTCCCCAGGTAGGTGATGCAGAAGTTATCCCGCTGCATTACGCCTTGGCCATCGACCTGGCTCCGTTGATCAATCATCTGGGAGACCCAGGCAGTGGAGGGGATGCCAGTCTGAAGGCTCTGGTATTTGCTGAACCTCGTACCAACAGTCTGGTATTGCGCGCCCCCACGGCCACACGGGCACAACAGTTGCGGGATCTCATTCTGAAACTGGATGCTCCCACTGCTCAGTCAGGAAATATATGGGTGGTTCGTCTGCGCAATGCTGAGGCGATCAAATTGGCCAAAACGTTGCGCGGCATTGTGACGGCTGATGGTTCGACGACGAATTCCAGTTCCGGTCCTGGAACGGGTGGTGGTTCGCTATCTTCGCTGGGCAGTCCGTTTGGGGGTGGGGGACTGGGAAGTAACAATAGTACTTCCTCATCTTCAGGAAGTACACCGGGAGGAACCTCTAATTCCGGCACTTCCTCCACGACCGGCGGTGGTTCGGTAGCAGGAGTGTCTTCATTGTCGGCGGGTGGGACATCCGGGGGCATTGCCAGCCAATCGGCGGGAGGAGCGGGGGGGGCTTTGCCGGCCGGGATGATTCAGGCAGATGTGGCGACCAATTCCCTTATTATCACTGCCAATGAGCGCGTTTATCGTAATTTGCGCGAGGTCATCGATCGTCTCGATGCGCGACGCCCACAGATCTATGTTGAGTCCATGATCGTTGAAGTGTCGAGCAACAAGACGGAAGAGTTCGGAACACAGTTGCAGGCATTGATTGGCGGGGGATCGACACAGACTTTTGTCGGGACCAATTTCAATGCCAGCAATCCTGGTGCCAATATCGTGGCATTGGGGTCCCAGACCAGTAGTCTGCTCAATTTGGGAGCTGGGGCTACAGCCCCCTTGGTGACTCCTGCGGCGGGAAGCAATCTGGCGATTCTGCATTCGTTCAATGGAGTGATGGGGATGGCGGGGTTGGTGCGCGCGGTGAGTCTGATCAGTGGGGTCAACGTGCTATCTACTCCCAATTTGCTGACATTGGACAATGAACCTGCTCAGATTGTCATCGCTGAAAATGTTCCCCTGGTATCCGGGTCCTATGCCCAGACAGGATTGACGGGAACCATCAGTCCCTTTACCACGGTTGACCGGAAGGACATTGGCCTGATTCTGCGCATCAAACCTCAGATTTCGCAAGGGGGGTTGGTGAAATTGCAGATTTATGAGGAGTCTTCCGCCATCGATGCGGCCACACTCAATAACGTCAATGGGCCCAGTTACACCAAGCGTTCGGTGGATTCCAGCGTGTTGGTGCAGGATGGTCAGTTGATTGTGTTGGGGGGGTTGCTGTCCGATAACTATTCCGATTCCATGGAGAAAACCCCCTGGCTGGCCAATATCCCCTATCTAGGGGCATTATTTCGTTACGAAACCAAAACGCGGGTCAAGGACAACCTTATGTTGTTCCTGCGTCCTTATGTGATTCGCAATACTGAACAAAGCGATGCATTGACCAATGACCGCTATGGCTGGACGCAGAATATGCGTGATGAAGCGCCACGCAATGTTCAGTTATTGCCCAATGAAGTTCTTGATCCGTTGACTCCGGCACATGGGTCAGGTGCGCCTTTTGTGGATCCAAGACAGGCATCTCCCGCGCCAACGGCCATTCCGTTGCCAGGAGCCGATGGGCATTGATATGGCGCAGCGTACGGTTCCCACTCCTCTGGCTGCACGTCTGCTTCCTTTTGCGTATGCTCGTGATCAGGGGGTTTTGGCAGTCGGACAGCAGGGTGGGGTCACTGAAATCTGGATGCATGCCGAGACAAATTGGTCGGGAGTTCAGGAAGTCGGGCGGCGCTATGGTGCGTTGTGTTGCCATGAACTGACGTTGCTTGAGTGGCGGCAAGCATGGGAGGAAATTTATCGTGCCAACCAGAGCGAGGCTGCTCAGGTCGCTGGTGAGGTGGAGGATGAGGTAGATTTGTCGCGTCTGATGCAGGATTTGCCGGAACTGGAGGATTTGCTGGAATCTCAGGATGATGCACCGATCATTCGGATGTTGAATGCGTTGCTATCGCAGGCGACGCGCGAACGCGCTTCCGATATCCACATTGAGGCGGCGGAACGGGAATGTGTCGTTCGTTTTCGGGTAGACGGTACCTTGCGTGAAGTGGTGCAGATCAAAAGGGCTCTGCATGGTGCCCTCATCTCCCGTCTCAAGATCATGGCACAGTTGGATATTGCGGAAAAGCGTCTTCCTCAGGATGGACGTATTGCCCTCAAGGTGGCTGGGCGTGCCATTGATGTACGCGTTTCCACGCTGCCGACCGGTTATGGCGAACGGGCGGTATTGCGCTTGCTGGAAAAAAATGTGGAACGTCTGGATTTGATGCGTCTTGGCATGGCAGAGGATACCCTGACTCGCTTCGATCAACTGGTGCATCGTCCCCATGGTATCGTCCTGGTGACCGGTCCGACGGGTAGCGGTAAAAGTACCACGTTGTACGCAACGTTATTGCGTCTCGATCGGCAGACGACCAATATCCTGACTGTTGAAGATCCTATCGAATATCACCTTGACGGCATTGGTCAGACTCCAGTCAACCCACGGATCGATCTGACTTTCGCTCGGGCTTTGCGTGCCATCTTGCGACAAGATCCAGATGTCATCATGATCGGTGAAATCCGTGATGCGGAAACTGCGCAGATCGCTGTGCAAGCGAGTTTGACGGGGCATCTGGTGCTGGCAACGTTACATACCAATGATGCGGCAAGTGCTGTGACACGTCTTGCCGATATGGGGGTTGAACCATTTCTTTTATCCAGTTCTTTGTTGGGAGTGCTGGCGCAGCGTTTGGTTCGTTGTACCTGCCCTGTTTGTCAGGGCTCGGGATGCGAGGCCTGTGGTGACAGCGGTTTTCAGGGACGTACGGGCGTTCATGAACTTCTGGTGGTATCCAGTACGATGCAATCGTTGATCCATCGTCAGGCTGCTGAAGCGGAATTGCGTGAATTGGCACGTCAGGAGGGCATGCGTACCTTGCGCGAGGATGGGCGGCGCTGGGTTGATAGTGGAAAAACCAGTGAAGAAGAATGGTTGCGGGTGACCGGTGACGGCGGCGTATGACACAATTCCTCTACCAAGCACGCGATGCAGTAGGAAATCTGGATAAAGGGACAATCGAGGCAGACTCGCCTCGTCAGGCGCGTCTTCAGTTAAGAGCCCGTGGTTTGGTGCCCGTATTGTTGCAGGTCGAGCGGGGGGGGAAGGCTCGTCGATGGATGGTGTCTGGTTGGCGTAAACGGCGTCTGGGGGCAGGTGAGCGGGTCCAGGTGACACGCCAACTGGCGGTATTGTTGGGTGGAGGAGTATCGCTGGATGAGGCACTGTCTGGGGTCGCTGCTGAAGCGGAGAAGGAGGCGGTACGCCGGGCATTGACTGAAGTGCGCCTGGAAGTGCTCTCGGGTTGCTCCTTGGCTCAGGCACTGGAACGATTTCCCGAGGATTTTCCGGCATTGTACCCGGCTCTCGTGGGAGCAGGTGAGCGTAGCGGTCGGCTGGCATGGGTCATGGAACGGTTGGCTGAATATGCCAGTCATCAGGATCACCTGCGTGGCAAGGTGTTGGGGGCGTTGGCTTATCCACTGGTTCTGATGGCTGTGGCAACCCTGATCGTTGGATTTCTCATGGGTTCTGTGGTGCCTCAGGTGGTCTCGGTATTTTCTAGTAACCACCAGACATTGCCCTGGATAACCCGGGCATTGATTGGTTTGTCTGACGGGTTGCGCGATTGGGGATGGTTGTTGTTGCTGGTGCTGCTAATGGGGGGAGGGTGGGCCGGATTTCTGTTACGTCAGCCGCTTATTCGCTTGGCCTGGGATCGTCATTTGCTTGGTTGGCCTTTGGTGGGTCGCTTGGTGTTGGGTTATGACACAGAACGCTTATCCAGTACGTTGGCAATCCTGGTGGGAAGTGGAGTCCCCTTGTTGATGGCTTTACAAGGAGCCGCTCGGGCCGTACACAACCACGCGTTGCGGCGTTCTACTCTGGAAGCCCTGGAACGTGTGCGCGAAGGCAGTGGGTTGGCTCGTGCGCTGGAAGTAAATGGGGTGTTTCCGAGGATTCTGATCCAACTGATACAGGCTGGGGAAAAAACCGGTCGGCTCGATGCGCTACTCGAACAAGCGGCGCTTCATGAGGCGCGACAGTTGGAACGACGTCTGATGCTGATGATGACCTTGTTGGAGCCAGCGATGATTCTGTTGATGGGGATGGTGGTGGGGACGATTGTCCTGGCGATCCTGATGCCAATTATGGACTTGAACCAAATTGTCCAGTAACTCTAAGGATTTTCAAGAAAGGTGTAAATTATCCCTTGACCAAATGCGTGGTTCTCGATACCCTACAAGGTTTCAGTTTTGAGCGGACAGAGTTATGCAACTCAGTGGGGCAGAAATCACCATACGGTGTCTCGAAGAGGAAGGGGTCGAATATATTTTTGGCTATCCGGGCGGGGCAGTGCTGTTTATCTACGATGCCCTGTTTCAGCAGGATAAGGTCAAGCACATTCTGGTACGTCATGAGCAAGCGGCATTGCATGCGGCTGATGCGTATGCCCGTGCTTCGGGACGACCGGGGGTCGCACTGGTGACCAGTGGTCCCGGGGTTACCAATGCGGTGACCGGCATTGCCACGGCCTATATGGATTCGATTCCGATGGTAATCATTTCGGGACAGGTTCCAACAGCGGCGATTGGCTTGGATGCGTTTCAGGAAGTGGACACGGTGGGAATCACCCGTCCCTGCGTCAAGCATAACTTTCTGGTCAAGCGTATCGAGGACCTGGCCACTACCCTCAAAAAAGCCTTCTATGTTGCGACGACTGGACGGCCTGGCCCGGTACTGGTGGATATTCCCAAGGACGTATCACAACAGATGGCTGAATTTGTCTATCCGGCGTCGATTGCCATGCGCTCTTATCAACCGGAAGTCAAGGCGGATCCTGTTCAGGTTCGAAATGCAGTTGAGGTGCTCCTGCAGGCGCGTCGCCCCATGGTGTATGCCGGGGGCGGGGTGGTTTTGGGAAATGCGGCGGAACCACTGCGTAAACTGGTACAGGCTCTGGGAGCCCCCTGTACGACGACGTTGATGGGTCTGGGGGCTTATCCTGGCAATGATCCGTTGTATGTGGGCATGCCAGGCATGCATGGAACATACGAAGCCAACCTGGGAATGCAACACTGCGATGTGTTGTTGGCGGTGGGGGCTCGTTTTGATGATCGAGTGATCGGTAATCCCCAGCATTTCAGTGTTGAAGGGCGGCGTATTATCCATATTGATATCGATCCTTCTTCCATATCCAAGCGGGTGCGCGTGGATATGCCCTTGGTGGGTGATGTGGGAGAGGTACTCGGGGCCATGCTGGCCCAATTGCAGATATCGCAGAAACGCCTGGATTCACAGGCATTGACGGCATGGTGGCAACAGATCGAGGAGTGGCGTGGTCGGCAATGTCTGCACTACGAGGGTAGTTCAACCATTATCAAGCCACAATTTGTGGTGGAGTCCCTGTATCAGGTTACGGGGGGGGAAGCCATTGTTACTTCAGATGTGGGGCAGCATCAAATGTGGGCGGCCCAGTATTATTTGTTCAACCGTCCTCGTCAGTGGCTCAATTCAGGGGGGCTGGGTACCATGGGTTTTGGTTTGCCGGCTGCCATGGGGGCACAACTGGCATTTCCAGATACGCCCGTGGCTTGTGTGACGGGCGAAGCCAGCATCCAGATGTGTATTCAGGAACTGTCCACATGCAAGCAGTATCATTTGCCGGTCAAAATCGTCAATCTAAACAATCGCTATCTGGGTATGGTGCGCCAATGGCAACAGATTCTTCATGGTAACCGCTATTCTGAGTCATACATGGATGCGTTGCCTGACTTTGTTAAATTGGCTGAGAGTTATGGGCATGTTGGGTTACGCATTGAACGGCCCGAGGATGTAGAGCCGGCGTTGCGCGAAGCATTTTCCTTGAAGAACCGGGTAGTGTTTCTCGATTTTCAGACTGACCCAACGGAAAATGTCTTTCCTATGGTTAAGGCAGGAAAAGGGCTTACCGAGATGTTGCTCGGGGCTGAAGATCTGTAATTGTTAAAGGAATACCATGCGTCACATACTTTCACTTTTGCTGGAAAACGAAGCGGGCGCGTTGTCTCGGGTGGCTGGTCTATTTTCGGCACGTGGGTATAATATCGAGTCCTTGACTGTCGCTCCTACTGAAGATCCTACGTTGTCACGAATGACCATTGTTACCAATGGTTCGGATGAGATCATGGAACAGATTACCAAGCAGTTGAATAAACTGGTGGATGTCGTCAAGGTATTTGATCTGAATGAAGGACGTCACATAGAACGCGAGTTGATGCTGGTCAAGGTGCGTGCCGAGGCGGCGAGTCGTGAGGAGATCAAGCGCACGGTGGATATTTTCCGCGGACGGATTATTGATGTCACGGACAAGAGTTATACCATCGAATTGACTGGACCTCGTGACAAACTCGATGCGTTTCTGGAGGCGTTGGTTCATTCCTGTATTCTTGAAACCGTGCGGACGGGAGCCTCGGGGATTGGTCGAGGTGAATGGACTTTGCGAGCTTGAAACATTTTGAATTGATAACGAGTTGTATAGGAGAAGAGTAATGAACGTATACTACGACAAGGATGCTGATCTTTCCCTGATTCGGAGTAGTCAGGTGACGATTATCGGTTATGGCTCTCAGGGACATGCCCATGCCAATAACCTTAAGGATTCTGGTGTGAACGTCACCATAGGCTTGCGTGCCGGAGGGGCTTCTTGGAAGAAAGCCGAGGCGGCTGGGTTTCAGGTCAAGGAAGTCGCTGATGCAGTGAGCGGAGCCGATCTGGTGATGATTCTGCTTCCCGATGAAAATCAACCAGATGTGTATCGTCAGGCGATTGCTCCAAACTTGAAACCAGGGGCGGCGCTGGCGTTTGCTCATGGTTTTAATGTTCACTACGGGCAAATCATTCCCCGAGCTGATGTCGATGTCATTATGATTGCTCCCAAAGGACCGGGACATCTGGTGCGTTCTACCTATACTCAGGGAGGTGGCGTGCCTAGCCTGATCGCGGTACATCAGGATGCCAGCGGGCGTGCACGTCAGTTGGCCTTATCCTACGCATCTGCCAATGGAGGTGGACGTGCGGGGATTATCGAGACCAACTTCAGGGAAGAGACGGAGACCGATTTATTTGGCGAGCAAGCGGTGTTGTGTGGCGGGGCTACGGCTCTGGTTCAGGCCGGATTTGATACGTTGGTGGAAGCTGGCTACGCTCCGGAAATGGCCTATTTTGAGTGCCTGCATGAGTTGAAGTTGATTGTCGATCTCATGTACGAGGGAGGTATTGCCAACATGCGCTATTCCATTTCCAATACGGCCGAGTATGGTGATTTGACTCGCGGACCGCGTATCATTACCGACGAAACTCGTTGGGAAATGAAACAGATTCTCAAGGAGATTCAGAACGGGCAGTTTGCCAAGGAATTTATCCTGGAGAATCGTGCTGGTGCGGCTTCCATGCATGCTATGCGTCGTCTTGGCGCTGAACATCCCATTGAAACTGTGGGTGCCAAATTGCGTGACATGATGCCTTGGATCCGCAAAAACAAACTGGTCGATCAAAGCAAGAACTGATCTTGAAAGCCAACTATCCCCACCCCTTGATTGCCCGCGAGGGGTGGCCGTATTTGCTGGCAATGGTCCTTATTTCTTTGATGGTTCAGAAGATTTTTGGGTTTTATGGGGCGCTTCCGGCTTGGCTGGTGACTTTGTTTGTGTTGCAGTTTTTCAGGGATCCCCCGCGTCAAGTACCGACTGGGGAGCGTTTGATTCTGTCCCCGGCGGATGGACGTATTGTGGCGATTGCACCAGTATTGGATCCTTGGCAAAATCGTCCCTCTGTCAAAATCAGCGTTTTCATGAATGTCTTTAACGTGCATTCAAATCGTAGTCCGGTCAATGGTTGTGTGCGAGAGATTCACTATCATCCTGGGGCCTTTATCAATGCAGACCTTGACAAGGCATCCGAAGCCAATGAACGTAATGCGCTGGTGATCGATACCCCCCATGGATCACTGACATCGGTTCAGGTGGCCGGGTTGATTGCACGTCGTATCCTGTGTTACGTTTCTCCTGAAGCGCAACTGAGGGCGGGACAGCGTTATGGTTTTATCCGTTTTGGTTCGCGTGTGGATGTGTATGTGCCACCGGAAACTCGTATTCATGTTGCCCTGGGCGATGTGGTCAAAGCGACGACAACAGCATTAGCGGAATGGCAGTGATCAGGAGAACGGGATGACGGAAGTCGAAGAATCGTCAACAGATCGTTTTCACCAGCGGCGTGGCATTTACATACTGCCGAATCTTTTTACCACGGCATCCCTTTTTTCTGGTTTTTTTGCCATCGTGCAGGGGATGAATGGTCATTTTGAGTTGGCCGCTCAGGCCATATTCATTGCCATGGTGTTGGATGGACTGGATGGACGTGTCGCACGCTTGACTCACACGCAAAGTGCTTTTGGTGCCGAATATGACAGCCTCTCTGACATGGTTTCCTTTGGAGCTGCCCCTTCCCTGGTGATGTACGATTGGGCTCTGCGTGGGATGGGAAAATTGGGTTGGTTGGCGGCTTTTGTTTATTGTGCCGGTGCTGCGTTGCGGTTGGCACGATTCAATACCCAGTTGGCTGTGGCGGACAAGCGCTGGTTTACAGGTTTGCCAAGTCCTGCCGCTGCTGCCTTGCTGGCAGGCATGGTCTGGGTATTGCACTCGGACTACCAGTTTGAGGGAGCGCAGGTCGATGGACTGGCTTGGCTGATTACCCTGTTTGCAGGTCTGTCCATGGTATCCAATATTCGGTTTTACAGTTTCAAAGATCTCAATCTGCGCCGCAGTGTGCCGTTCTGGGCTGCGTTGCTGATTTTATTACTATTTGTTGTTTTGAGTCTTGATCAGTCGCGCGTGCTCTGGGGTTTCTTTTTGATTTATGGCATCTCGGGTTATGTCATGTGGGTGGTGCGTTTTTGGCAGCGCCGCGGGCAGCCTCGTCCTGTAGGGGCGACAGTTGTGGAGCCGGCCGATGATACTTCTGAACCAGAGCACTGAACAGCGAGGGTTGAAAACCCTGTTTTTTGTTGCAAGCATGGCAATTTCCTGCTTGGTATGGGGGGGGGAGGCTGTGGTATCGGTGTCCCATCCTTTGGCGGCAGAAGCGGGGGCATGGGCCATCCAGCAGGGCGGGGATGCTGTTGATGCCGCAGCAGCCATCCAATTCGCGCTCAATGTGGTGGAGCCTCAGTCATCAGGGATTGGGGGTGGGGCTTTTATCATGATTTATCGTGCCAAGACTCAGGAAGTTCTGGCACTGGATGCGCGCGAAGTAGCACCGGCAGGGGCATCAGCGGATCAGTTCAACGGGATGGATTTTGAGCAAGCATCTACCAGCGGTATTTCTGTGGGGGTACCAGGTGCATTGGCTGGGATGGAGGCTTTGCGGCAGCGCTGGGGACACCTGACGCTGGCGCAGACACTGAAGCCTGCTCAGCACTACGCTCGAGATGGATTCCAAGTGACCCCTTATCTGGCTAGAGCGATGCGCAGTTCACGCTTGGACCATCAACCGGAAGCTCGACGGCTGGTTCGTGACAAGAGTGGGCAAGTGTTGGTCGAGGGGGCTGTATGGCATCAACCAGAATTGGCGCATACACTGGATCTGATCGCATCTTCTGGGATTTCGGCTTTTTATCGGGGGCCGCTTGCCCGTGCCATAGTTATGGCCCAGCAGCGCAGTTTGGTGGGTCCTGCAGGAACCGGGAGAATGACACTGGATGATTTGGCACATTATCAGCCGGTATGGCGAACTCCTTTGGAATATCAGTATCACGATTATCGATTGGTGACCATGCCTCCTCCCTCATCGGGTGGGGTGGCGTTGTTTCAGGTTTTGGGAATGTTGGATCGTTACCATATCGGCCATGCTCCGGACATGAATATGGGAAGTCCCGCCGAAATGCGTGTGACCATCGATGCGCTGCGCTTGGCCATGGTGGATCGTGCGCGTTGGATGGGAGATCCCCCGGCGGGTGTGGTGTTACCCGTAGAGCACCTGCTTTCCCCGAGTTATCTGGCGGCGCAGTCGCAGCGTATCAGTTCCGCACACCGTCTGGAATTGGATCCTCCGCCGGCCAGTCCTGAGGGGACTCATACCACGCATTTTTCGGTGGTGGACCATGAAGGCAATGTGGTATCCGTGACTACAACCGTGGAAGCCCCATGGGGTAGCGGCATTCTGGTCCCGAATTATGGATTTTTTCTGAATAATGAGTTGACTGATTTTAATCTGGTGCCACGAGCCAGCGCCCAGGACCCTGGGATCAATGACGTAAGGCCAGGGCACCGGCCACGCAGTAGCATGACCCCTTTATTGGTGTTTCGTGGCCCACAATGGATAGGGGCCTATGGGTCGCCTGGGGGAGTCAGCATTATCAGTACGGTGCTGGAAATGACTCAGGATATGCTGGATGCTGGGATGAGCCCGTCTGCGGCGATCGCACAGCCACGTTTCGCGGTATTGGATGCCGTAGGGACGATGGTGGTGGAGCCGTCATGGTCTGTGGAACAATTGAATCAATTGCGTCAGCAGGGTGATGAGATTCATGTCAGCGGTATTCCTCTGGGCTCGGTTCAATGGGTTGGACGTGATGAATCCACGGGAAAAATGGACGGTGCGGCTGACTTTCGTCGTGAAGGAACGGTATTGCGCCTCCCTGATCATTGAGGATCAGGCCCATTTCATAGACATTTAGGCATGTGATGGGCAGGTTTGGCGCGCTTTTTGTATAATGAACGGTTTACTTTATCTAGATCAGGATTTCACCATGACCATGGTTAGCCCCGAAAACAATGTGCTGGAGCGTCGTCTCCAACTGACTATACCGCTGGATGATGTGCGCCAGGAAACTGAGAAGCGCTTGCGCAAACTTGCTCGCTCAGTGCGTATTCAAGGCTTTCGACCAGGTAAAGTGCCCTACCGTATGGTGGTACAACAGTACGGTGCAGGGACAGAGGAGGAAGTGATCAACACGTTGGCGCAACAGCGCTTCAGTGAAGAGGTGCGTAACCAGAACCTGTTGGTGGCCGGTGTGCCACGATTTGATGCGCTTCCCATGGAAGAAGCCAGCCAACTCTTCGGGTTTTCTGCGACATTTGAGGTTTATCCTCAAGTGACTGTGGGAACATGGGAAGGGCGAGTGCTGGAAAAGACGACCGTTTCCGTGACCGATGAAGATGTTGAGCGAACATTGGCACTGTTGCGTCAACAGCGCATGACTTATCATTCGGTTGACCGGGCTTCTGCCCAGGGCGACAGGGTCTTGGTGGACTTCTCGGGAACGGTGGATGGGGAAGAGTTCTCGGGAGGAAAAGGCGAAAAAATGCCGGTTGTTTTGGGAAGTGGGCGCTTTTTGCCCGAGTTCGAACAAGGTTTGCTGGGATTGACAGCAGGCTTGGAGCATGTGTTTTCCCTGCCATTCCCTGAAAATTATCCGGCTGCCAATCTCGCTGGCAAAACAGCAACGTTTACAGTTTCTCTGAAAGAGGTTGCAGAGCCTGTATTGCCAGCCATTGATGATGAGTTTCTTAGTGCCGTTGGTGTTTCCAGTGGAGGAGAGTCTCAGTTGCGTCAGGAGTTGCGTGACAATCTGGAGCGTGAGGTGCGTCAAAAGTTGCGTGCGCAACTGAAAGAATCGGTCATGTCGCTGTTGTTGGAAGTGGCTCCGATTCCTGTTCCTCATGCGTTAATTCAGCGTGAAATCGTTCGGATGCGTGCTGGAATGATCGAAGATATGAAAAGTCGCAATCCAAAGGAGAAACCCCCCGAACTTCCAGATTCCCTGTTTGAGTCTGCGGCAAAACGACGCGTTGCGCTGGGATTGATTGTCTCGGAATTGGTACGACAACAGCAGATTTCTGCGACACCGGCAGCGGTTCGTGCCTTGATAGAAGAACTGGCATCGGCTTATGAGCATCCAGATGATGTTATTCGTTGGACCTATCAAAATCAGGAACAGTTGCGTCAGGTGGAGGCGGTGGCTCTTGAGGATGCGGTAGTGGAATGGATTTGTACACAAGTGGAAATTCGCGAAATACATAAAACTTTTGCGGAACTTGCTCAACCAAACCAAGATCAGTAACCTAGAACATAATTCTTTTGAGGCAGGAGACTCTGGAGTGGATATTCAGTCTATGAATTTGATTCCGATGGTGGTGGAGCAAAGTAGCCGGGGGGAACGTTCCTACGATATTTTTTCACGCTTGCTCAAGGAAAGAGTGGTTTTTCTGGTTGGTCCGGTTAATGATGCGGTGGCCAATTTGATCGTAGCCCAACTATTGTTTTTGGAGTCAGAGAATCCCGATAAAGATATTCACCTCTATATCAATTCTCCGGGAGGATCTGTGTCGGCTGGATTGGCCATCTACGATACCATGCAGTTTATCAAGTCGGATGTCAGTACTACCTGTATGGGTATGGCTGCCAGTATGGGCGCTTTCTTGTTGGCTGCTGGGGCTTCAGGAAAACGTTATGTGCTGCCCAATGCACGTGTCATGATTCATCAACCGATGGGGGGGGCACAGGGTCAAGCATCGGATATCGAGATCCAGGCTCGTGAGATTCTTTATTTGCGCCAGCGGCTCAACGAAGTTATGGCTCACCATACAGGTAAATCCGTTGCTGAGATCGAGCGTGATACTGATCGTGATAATTTTCTGGGCGCTCAGGAAGCGATTGACTATGGGTTGGTGGATCGGATGTTGACCCGTCGTGCCGATATGTCTGAAAAAGTATAAAGTCCAATAAAAATTAGTGGTGATGTCAAATGAGTGAAATCAACGCATCGGAAAAATTGCTGTATTGTTCCTTCTGTGGAAAAAGTCAGCATGAAGTGCGCAAGTTGATTGCCGGTCCATCGGTGTTCATCTGTGATGAATGCATAGAATTATGCAATGACATCATTCGCGATGAGATTGAGGAAGCGGATTCGCATCATATCAAGACCGAATTGCCCACGCCTCAGGAAATTGCGGCGATTCTGGATCAATATGTGATCGACCAAAAAAAGGCAAAAAAAATTCTCTCGGTTGCCGTATACAACCACTATAAACGTTTGCGTCACCAGGGTAAGAACAAAGAAATAGAGTTGTCCAAGAGTAATATCCTACTCATTGGCCCCACGGGTTCAGGTAAGACGTTGCTGGCCCAGACGTTGGCGCGTTTGTTGGATGTTCCCTTTGTCATCGCTGATGCGACAACCCTGACCGAAGCAGGGTATGTAGGCGAGGATGTGGAAAATATTATTCAGAAACTGCTCCAGAAGTGCGATTACGATATAGAAAAGGCCCAGCGTGGGATCATCTATATCGATGAAATCGACAAGATTTCGCGAAAATCCGACAATCCCTCCATTACCCGCGACGTGTCTGGTGAAGGAGTTCAGCAGGCGTTGCTGAAATTGATCGAGGGAACGACTGCATCGGTTCCTCCGCAAGGTGGAAGAAAACATCCCAATCAGGAATTTGTACAGATTGATACCACCAACATATTGTTCATCTGTGGTGGAGCCTTTGGCGGATTGGACAAGATTGTACGTCATCGCTCGGATCGTTCTGGTATCGGTTTTGGCGCGGAAGTCAAAAGTCAGGATCAACAGACGATCAATCAGGCGCTGGCTGATATAGAAACTGAGGATCTTGTTAAATATGGCTTGATCCCGGAATTTGTTGGACGTTTGCCGGTGGTGGCGACACTGGAAGAATTGCATGAGGAGGCGTTGGTCCGAATTTTGACAGAACCCAGAAATTCTTT
This sequence comes from Pseudomonadota bacterium, assembly GCA_021798835.1. Classification (GTDB taxonomy): domain Bacteria; phylum Pseudomonadota; class Gammaproteobacteria; order Burkholderiales; family Ferrovaceae; genus Ferrovum. The sequence continues at coordinate 38,804 of JAJZBQ010000008.1, forward strand.
GACCAAACAGTTTCAGAAATTGTTTTCCATGGAAAATGTCGAATTGGAGTTCCGGCCTGCTGCCTTGCAAGCCATTGCTGTCAAGGCCCTGGAACGCAAAACCGGAGCGCGTGGACTACGCTCGATTATTGAACAGACGTTACTGGATACCATGTTTGATCTTCCATCACAGCAGAATGTCAGCAAGGTTGTGGTGGATGAAGGTTGTATTCAAACTGGTAGCGCTCCCCTGTTGATTTATACGGATACTCAAAAGGTGGTGGGGGTTTGACCGACATTGTTGCTCTTGAAAAAGCAGGTGGCATCCCCCATGTGATGGCTAGTTGACGAAACAGAGGCCCGTAATCATGACTACTGAAACCACCGAAATCTTGCAATTGCCCTTGTTGCCCCTACGTGATGTGGTGGTGTTCCCGCACATGGTGATTCCTCTCTTTGTAGGACGTCCCAAGTCCATAAGAGCACTGGAAGTCGCCATGGAATCTGGCAAGAATCTTTTACTGGTGGCACAGAAATCGGCTTCTGACGATGATCCTGGCGTGGATGAGCTCTATCCGGTGGGGAGTGTCGCGAGTATTTTGCAGATGCTAAAACTTCCCGATGGCACGGTAAAGGTTTTGGTAGAGGGATTGCATCGAGTGACGGTGGCGGAAGTTACTGAGCCCGATGATGCTTATTTTCTGGGAAGTGCCGTGACTGTTCCAGAGGAAGATCATCTGGTCCCGGAACTGGAAGCCTTGCGTCGGACATTGCTGACGCAGTTTGACCAGTTTGTAAAACTGAACAAAAAAATCCCCCAGGAGGTTCTGACCTCTTTTTCCAGTATTGATCAGGCGGGGCGTTTGGCTGATACTGTGGCTACTCATGTTCCCCTGAAACTGGAGCAAAAACAGCAAATCCTGACGCTTTTTGATACACGCAAGCGTATAGAAAAGTTATTGACCTTGCTGGAAAGCGAGATTGATATTCTTCAGGTGGAAAAGCGCATACGTGGGCGAGTCAAGCGTCAGATGGAGAAGAGTCAGCGCGAATATTACTTGAATGAACAAGTCAAGGCCATTCAAAAGGAGTTGGGTGACAGCGAGGATGGGGCTGACATCGAAGAGATGGAGAAAAAGATTCGTGCCGCTCATATGCCCAAGGAGGCCTTGAGCAAGGCTGAGGCTGAACTCAAGAAATTGCGTCTCATGTCTCCGATGTCGGCTGAGGCAACGGTGGTGCGCAATTACATTGATGCCTTGGTGGCCCTGCCCTGGAAAAAGAAAACACGGGTCAGCACTGACTTGGCAGTATGTGAAAAAGTTCTGGATGAAGATCACTACGGACTGGATAGGGTCAAGGAAAGAATCGTTGAATACCTGGCTGTGCAGACGCGGGTCGATAAAGTGAAAGCGCCTATTCTTTGTCTGGTCGGTCCACCCGGTGTTGGAAAAACATCTTTGGGCCAGTCTATTGCTCGAGCAACCAACCGAAAATTCATTCGCATGGCTCTCGGGGGGGTGCGCGATGAAGCTGAAATTCGCGGGCATCGCCGCACTTACATTGGGGCCATGCCTGGAAAAATTCTTCAGAGTCTGACCAAGGTTGGAGTTCGTAATCCACTGTTTTTACTTGATGAAGTAGATAAGATGGGGCAGGATTTTCGTGGAGATCCGGCATCGGCCTTGCTGGAGGTTCTTGATCCGGAGCAGAATCATACGTTTACTGATCACTATGTCGAGGTGGAGTACGATTTGTCGGATGTCATGTTTGTTGCAACGGCTAACACACTCGATATTCCCTCTCCCTTGTTGGATCGCATGGAAGTTATCCGCTTGTCCGGGTATACCGAAGATGAGAAAGTCAATATTGCACGCCAGTATCTCTTGCCCAAGCAGTTGAAGGCCAATGGTCTGCGCGAAGATGAGATTGTGGTCGCGGACAGTGCGTTGCGTACGATCGTGCAGTATTACACGCGTGAAGCAGGTGTCCGTTCTCTCGATCGTGAAATTGCCAAGATTTGTCGCAAGGTGGTCAAGTCCCTGTTGCTTGAGAAAAAAGATAAAAAAGTCACGGTGAGTTCCCGTAATTTGGATAAGTATCTTGGAGTACGTCGTTACAGTTTCGGTGTGGCCGAGAAGCATAACCAGGTGGGGCAGGTAACTGGGTTGGCATGGACGGAAGTGGGAGGAGAGTTGCTGACTATTGAGGCCGCGCGGGTGACGGGTAAGGGAAAGATGACGACCACCGGTAAACTGGGTGAGGTTATGCAAGAGTCTATTCAGGCTGCGCTGAGTGTTGTGCGTAGTCGTGCAGCCAATTTGGGAATTGCTCCGGATTTTTACGAGAAATCGGATATTCATATCCATTTGCCCGAGGGAGCAACACCCAAAGATGGGCCCAGCGCAGGTATTGCCATTGCGACGGCCATGGTATCGGTTCTCAGTGGTATTCCAGTTCGTGCCGATGTGGCCATGACGGGTGAAATCACTTTGCGTGGAGAGGTGTTACCTATCGGGGGGCTCAAGGAAAAATTGTTGGCCGCACAGCGTGGCGGAATAAAAACCGTCCTGATTCCTCAGGAGAACAGCAAGGATCTGGTGGAGATTCCAGATACCATAAAAGGTAAACTGGATTTGCATCCCGTGCGTTGGATCGATCAGGTTTTGGCGCTGGCGCTTGAGCGGCAGCCTGTTCCGCTGGAGGAAGGGGTAAGTGAGGCCAGCCCTCCAAAGTCGGTGGAAATTCAGCCTGCTTCCATTAAACATTGATTTTTTCTGCTTTTCATCCGAAAAATGGTTGACAGGGTGTCTGCACACCCTTATAAAGGCTAATTGAGCGCCGTCTGTGGCGTTTGGTTTGTTGTGTCCAATGAAAAAAGGGGAACCCTGTGAACAAATCTGAATTAATCGAACAAATGGCTGAAGCAGCAGATATTTCGAAGGCGGCTGCAGGCCGTGCCCTGGAAGGGGCGTTAGCTGCGATAAAGGCCAGTCTGCAACAAGGAAAGGAAGTTTCTTTGGTGGGTTTTGGTGCATTTTACGTGGGCGAACGCGCGGCGCGTACGGGACGTAACCCTAGCACGGGCGAGACCATCAAAATCAAGGCTGCAAAAACGCCGAAGTTCAGGGCTGGCAAAACTCTTAAGGATAGTGTAAACTAGCATTCTTTGTTGGGTGCTTAGCTCAGTTGGTAGAGCGTCGCCCTTACAAGGCGAATGTCGGGGGTTCGAGCCCCTCAGCACCCACCAGTATTTTGGTAAATATTCGTCAAAGTTTTTAGGAGTGGTAGTTCAGTTGGTTAGAATACCGGCCTGTCACGCCGGGGGTCGCGGGTTCGAGTCCCGTCCACTCCGCCAATTTAAGAAATCTGTCATGCGTCAACAGGTTTTCAAATGAATAAACGAAGAAGCCGTTGAGAAATCAACGGTTTTTTTGTTTTAGAGAGGATTGTCATGCTGAGCGGGTTCCGCACATTGTCACAAACATGGGTAGCCAAGGTAGTACTGGCGCTGATTACTATCCCCTTCGCACTGTTTGGTGTTGAGTATTATTTTCAGCAAGGTGGGGCAGGGGGGGCGGTTCTCAAGGTTGATGGAGAATCTATCAGTCAGCAAGAATTTCGTGAAGCCTTGCGTGCTCAGCAACAACAGATGCAACAAAATAGCGGAGGGCGAGATGGTGGTCAGGAAGAGTCACCCTTGTTACGCTATGAGGCACTCAATGCACTGGTTAATCGTCAGTTATTGCTTAACTATGCCAAACGTGAGCATTTGACCGTACCTGATCAACTACTGATCAATGAAATTGGCCGTATTGATGTGTTCCAGGATTCTGGAAAGTTCTCTCAGACACGCTACGAGCAAGTGCTCAAGAGCCAGGGAATGACCCCGAAACAGTTTGAGCAACGCTTGCGCAGTGATCTGATGTTGCAACTGGAACAAGGATCTCTGATTGGTACGGCATGGGTTCCTGAACCCAGTCTTGATGCTTTCTTGAAACTCAGTGGTCAGGTTCGTACATTGTCCAGTGCAGTGGTGCCAGCGGAGACTTACCTGCCTCAGGTGAAACTGTCTTCAGAGGCGGCACAACATTACTACCAATCCCATTCGGATGAGTTTCGTGTTCCAGAAATGGTGGATGTTCAGTATGTTGTCCTGTCGGCAGAGCACCCTCAGACGTTGCCCGTTGTGACGGCCGATGAAATTCGTCATGCCTATGACGATCCCGCGAATCAGACACGCTGGAAGGGCCAAGAAAAGCGTCGGGTTCGACATATTTTACTGACGGTTCCCAGTGGGGCCAGCGTGGCTGAGCGACACACAGTATTGGAGCGTATCACACGTCTTCGGCAACAGTTGCTGGAGCATCCGGAGCGTTTTTCTGATATCGCCAAAACCCAGTCACAAGATCCTGGTTCGGCACATCAAGGTGGTGAGTTGGGTTTTTTTGCGCGTGGCGTGATGACACCAGCGTTTGATCGAGCGGCATTTGCCCTGAAGCAGGGGGATATTTCAGAACCGGTGGAAACGGATTTTGGTTATCACCTGATTCAAGTGGAAGAAATTCAACCAGCCACCCCCAAGACTTTGGAGCAGGCCACGCCTGAACTGACGGAAGAATTGCGCCGCCAAAAGGCAACCCAGGAGTTTTCTGAGGCGGCTGATGGGTTTGGTTCTATGGTCTATGAGCAGTCGGGGAGTCTTCAGCCGGCAGCTACTCGTTACCACCTACCTTTGCAAAGTCAGTCGGGGATAAGCCAGGGAACCCAAACCGGGATCTGGGCCAATCAGAAATTGCAGGTGGCACTTTTCTCGTCTGCTGTTCTCAAGGATCACCGTAATACACAGGCGATTGAGATCACACCGGGGACAATGGTAGCGGCACGGGTCATCGCGGATCACCCCGCACATATTCGTCCATTTGATGAGGTGTCGGGGGGAATTCAGCAACAGTTGATGCACCAGGAGGCAGCGCGTCTCACGCGCGTGGCGGGTGAAGCGATGCTTAAGGATTTGCGTGCCGGACATGCCGTGTCTTCTCTGTCATGGTCAGGGGAACGTCAATTGAGTCGCCAGCAGGCCTATGCTGGGGCTCTCCCAGGTGGAGCGGCGATCTCACCCGCCTTTCAGTTGGATGAACATCAGTTGCCAGGCTATGTGGGTGCGACGACACAGGAAGGGAATTATGTCCTGATCAAGGTTACCGCAGTGCAACCCGGTTCCACCAATGATCCGAGATTGCGCAAGGAAGCAGAAACGGCATTAAGCCGTGCCTACGGTGATGAGATCATGGAAACATTCCTGAACTCCCTGCGTCAGGGTGCCAACATTCAGGTTCTGGACAAGCAGTTGATGGCCGGCACGCCGGCCGAACACCCCTAGCCTCCTGCCATACCGGGTACAGTGCTTGAGAAACCACCGTCTACATGCACGATTTCTCCTGTGATTCCCGATGCCAGTGAGCTGCACAAAAAAGCCGCTACATTGCCGACTTCTTCGATGGTAACGTTGCGACGCAGAGGGGCGGTCTGTTCCACGTACCCCAGGATTTTTCCGAAATCGCCAATTCCCGATGCCGCCAACGTCTTGATGGGTCCTGCCGATATGGCATTGACGCGTATTCCCATAGGGCCCAGACTTTGTGCCAGATATCGGACATTGGCTTCCAGGCTGGCCTTGGCCAAGCCCATGACGTTATAGTTTGGTACAGAACGCTCAGCACCCAGATAAGACAGGGTTAGCAGAGATCCCTGACGCTCGGCCAGCAGTGGGGCACCAAATTTGGCCATGGCAGAAAAACTGTAGGAACTGATGTCGTGGGCGATGCGGAAGTTCTCTCGGGTAACCGACTCATGAAAGTTACCAGCCAGCGCTTCGCGAGGAGCAAAAGCTATGGAGTGAATGATGCTATCCAGTCCCTCTTTCTGGCGTGCCAACTGGTCGAACAGATGTTCGATATCCGAATCTTGAGCAACATCACAGGGGTAAATTTCTGCTACTCCCATTTCAGCGGCCAATTTTTCAACGCGACCGCGAACGGCTTCCCCCTGATAAGTCAAAACGATATTGGCCCCTTCGCGCTGCATGGCGCGGGCGATGCCCCAAGCGATGGAACGGTTGCTGAGCAACCCGGTGACCAAGACTTTTTTACTCGCCAGAAATCCCATGATGCCCTCTTTGTTGTAGTGATAAGGCGCCCATCATAAACTATTCAACGTTAGGCGCGAAGCAGAACAGGGTAGAATGCGGGAATGCGAATGTTAACGATTTGGATGGACGTGGGGAGCAGGTTTTTTCGAGGATTCGGGTTATTCCTGTTTCTTGGCGGAGGGGCGGGATCTGTCCTGGCACTTGCTGCACCCATATCGCCCAAGGTGCTACACGTTGCATTAGGATCGGCGGAGACAGGGTTTGATCCGGTCATGACTTCGGACTTGAACACGGCTGCAGTGGAACAACAGTTATTCGAATCGTTGTTGACTTATGATTATTTGGCGCGCCCAGTCAAACTGGTTCCTCGTTTGGCGGCAACGATGCCCGTAGTGAGTAATGGGGGGAGAACTTGGCGCTTTACCTTGAAGCAAGGAGTTTATTTTTCTCCAGATCCGGTATTTCATGGACAACGTCGAGAAGCCACCAGCCAGGATGTTGTCTATACCTTGATGCGCTTTATGGACCCCAGGAATCGTTCTCCTTATAAGTTTTTGCTTGACGGGAGGATTGTGGGTCTGGATGAGCGTGCAGAACTCGCTCGTCATACGGGCCATTTCGATTACGACAGTCCTGTGGCGGGTCTGGAAGTCGTGGATCGGTATACGTTGGTTATCCATCTAAAAACTGCTGATTTTAATTTTGGTCATGCCATGGCACAACCCATGATGGGGGTGGTGGCGCGTGAGGTCATCGAGGCTTATGCATCCGATACGGCTTCGCATCCGGTGGGTACAGGACCTTACCGGTTAGGGAACTGGGTGCGCGCTGCGCGCATACAACTGTTGCGCAATCCCAATTACCGTGACGAGCGTTGGAATTTTTCGCCATCACAGCCTGCCGATCTCTCGTTGGTGCACCAAATGGAAGGCAAGCGAATACCGCAAATCGACGAAATCGATCTCCAGATTATTGAAGAGCCGCAATCAGCCTGGCTGAGTTTTGCGCGCGGAGAATTGGATATTCTGGGAATACCTGCCCAATTTGCGCCATTGGCATTGGAAGGGGAACAATTGCGCGCGGATTGGAGAACCCGCGGGATACGCCTCGAACGCAGCGTTGATCCGGCCATTTCCTATTATTTCATCAATCAACAGGATCCTGTTCTGGGTGGGAATCAGCCAGAGAAAATTGCATTGCGTCGTGCGATTTTTTTGGCCATCAATGACGACGAGATGATTCGCGTGATGGCCAAGGGTCAAGCCATTCGCAATGCCTATCCGATTCCCCCGGGTGTTGCTGGTTATGATCCCAAGTATCGCAGCCTATTGGACTATAACCCGGAACTGGCTAATCACTTGCTGGACGCGTATGGTTTTCGGCGTGCCCCGGATGGCTACCGTCATCTCCCGGATGGGGGGGATCTGACCGTACACTATACAACGGGGCTATCGTCTGAAGACCGCGAATTGGACGAAGTCATGAAAAAATCCATGGATCGCATTGGGATTCATTGGATGAGTGATAAGCGGAAGTTTCCTGACATTATCCGCGCCGAACGCCAATGTTTGATTCAGTTTCGCTTGTCGGGCTGGATTGCTGATTATCCCGATGGGGATAATTTCATGCAGTTATGGTACGGTCCGCATATCCATGAGAATAATGCCAGTTGTTATCAGGATGTTGAATGGGATCGACTCTACGAACAAAGTTTGACTATGCCCGATTCACCACAGCGAGACATCCTCTATCATCGCCTGGCGCGTCGTCTGGAACTCCAGGGGGTGACCAAAGTCAGTACCTCGCCGTTGCGTAATGTATTGTCTCAACCCTGGGTCGAAGGTTTTCGGGTACATCCCATCTTGCCGTCGGTCTGGGAGTATCTGGATTTGACTTCTGCGACGACCGTGGAAACTACTCAGGGGGAACGATGAATCTGGGATGGTTCATGATGCGTCGCCTGTTTCAGGCACTGTTGACTTTGTTGGGTGTGGTGACCTTGGTATTTATACTGTTCAACTGGGTGGGAGGCGATCCTGCCACCGTTTTAGCCGGTAAAATGGCCAGTGCTGAAGATATTGCCAATGTACGTCATCAACTGGGTTTGGACCGTCCTTGGTGGGAACAGTATGGGTTGTTTTTGGGGCAGGTGGTGCGTGGAGACTACGGGACCAGCTGGGCAACCCATGAACAGGTTTCCACTATCTTTTTGACACGTTTGGGACCCTCTTTGACCTTGTTATTACCTTTATTGATGCTTCAGACTCTTTGTTCGATCGGGATAGCCTTATTGGTGGCAGTTTGGAGAGGGTCATGGTTGGATCAGGGAATTCGTGTGGCGAGTACGGTTGCGATGTCCATTAGTTTGCTGGTTTATATCATCGTCGGTCAGTATTGGCTGGCATATGTGTGGGGCTGGTTTCCGGTCAAGGGGTGGAGTGATTCTACCTGGGTCAACCTAACCCAGTACGCCGTGTTGCCGATTCTTTTGGGATTGATGGTGAGTATTGCGCCCTCAGTGCGTTTATATCGTTCATTTCTTCTGGAGGAAATCGATCAGGATTTTGTTCGTACAGCACGAGCCAAGGGGCTGAGTGAATTTCGTATCCTCTGGGTACATGTGTTGCGAAATGCTGCTATCCCTATTGTCACGGATGTGTTGATGGGACTTCCAGGATTACTGACGGGGGCTTTTCTTCTGGAACGTTTTTTTTCCATTCCGGGTATTGGGAGAGAAATCATTATGGCAGTGGAACGCAGTGATTTTCCGTTAATCAAGGCCACCACCGTATATGTGGCACTGGCTACTCTGATGGCCAATCTTCTTGGGGATCTGCTTTATCGTTGGCTCGATCCCAGAGTCAGATTGGAGTAGATGGTCCATGGTACTTCACCATTCCCCTAGTCTCTGGCGTGCTGCTCGGTCTCGTTTATGGGCGGATCGGGTGGGGCGCTATTCTTTGCTGGTGGTGATATTTTATCTGGCGTTGATGGGGTTGGTTCTGGGGGGGGCATTGGCGCGTAACTGGAATGAACCCCAAGCGTTGAATTATGCGCCGCCGCGTTGGTTTGAAAGTGATGCCAATCGAGTGGTTCCCCCCCCTCAGTCACTATCGGTGACCGACATCTCTGTTCCACTGTACGGGTGGCGTGATCCCCTTGAGCCTAACTGGAGTCACTGGGCGCAGGAAGTTCGTCTACACCCTCGCCAGGCACCGATATTGGCTACAACGCGATTATTGGGAGCCGATAAATGGGGGCGCGATGTATTGGACAAGGTCTTGCAAGGAACCGCAACATCAGTCTGGGTCGGTCTGATAGCCGCTGCGGTGGCTACCCTGATCGGAACATTGTTGGGGGCCGTGGCAGGATATCTGGGGCGCTGGACTGATGACCTTCTCAATGGTCTCTATGGAATTCTAACGGCGATTCCGTATTTATTGCTGGTATTTGCGGTGGCTGCCGTATTTCAGAAAAAAGGCTTGGTTCCTTTGATTTTGATTCTGGGTTTGACTGGATGGACTGGGGTCTATCGCCTGATTCGGGCAGAATATCTGAAACATCGGGAGCGGGAATATGTGCTGGCTGCAGGAGCATTGGGAGCATCTCATATACGGCGCATGGGAATTCATATCCTGCCCAATGTGAGTCATGTGATCCTGGTACAGTTTTCACAAAATCTGGTGGGATTCATCAAGTCAGAAGTCATTCTGAGTTTTCTGGGATTCGGAGTTCCAGTGAGTGCTGTGTCCTGGGGTAGCATGTTGAATGAGGCTCAAAATGAGTTGATTTTGGGAAAGTGGTGGCAATTGGTTGTGACTACACTGGCCATGGCGATTTTTGTAACGGCCCTGAGTTTGCTGACCGATGCGTTGCGTGATGCCCTGGATCCGAGGTTGTCAGCATGACAGGCCGTCCCTTACTAGAGGTGATTGATCTTTCCATTTCATTCGGACGCGGGAGACAGTCGCAACAGCGTGCCGTGGATCGAGTAGGGTTTGCCGTCTATCCGGGGGCCATGACCGCTCTGGTGGGTGAATCCGGGAGCGGAAAGTCGGTGACCGCTTTGTCATTGCTGGGGTTGTTGTCTCCAACTCACGCCCATATTGAACCGGATAGCCGATTGTTGTGGCAAGGGTGTAATCTTCTGGAATATTCGGTACGTCAATGGCGTAGCCTGAGAGGGCGTTCAATAGCCATGATTTTTCAGGATCCGTTGAGTTCCCTGAATCCGGTGCTTTCCATCGGATACCAACTGGAAGAGGTGATTCGCGTTCATGGCAAGATTCCGCGCGGGGAAAGACGACAACGTGCGCGACAGTTACTGGAACAGGTGGGAATCGATCATCCCGATGAGCGTCTGAATGCCTACCCTCACGAATTATCTGGTGGACAGCAACAACGCGTGATGATTGCCATGGCTATCAGTTCGGGGCCTCAATTATTGATAGCGGATGAACCGACGACGGCGCTGGATGTGACGGTGCAGCGTCAGATCATGTTATTGCTGAAACACTTGCAGAGCCAGCTGGGCTTGGCCATCCTGTTTATCACCCATGATCTGGCACTGGTGGGTGAATTTGCGGATGAGGTGGTGGTATTGCGTCGGGGACGGGTTATTGAACAGGGAAGGGTGAAGAAAATGTTGCAGGCTCCTGAGCAAGACTATACCCGTGCCTTGTTGGCTTGTCGGTCAGGCCTTTCCAGTGGGGTACTGCGATTGCCGGTGATCGACGAAGAAGGACGGTTGCAGGCAGCAGCGCAGCAGGGGATCGCGCGTCAAGAAAGAATCCAAGGCAGTCCGGTATTGGAAGTTAAAGATATCACTCATGCCTATGTGCGTCGTATATCGGGATGGCGCAAGATGCGACAGGTGGCCCTGGAACCTGTCAGTTTTACCCTGATGGCGGGAAAAACCCTGGGAGTAGTGGGGGAATCTGGATCAGGTAAGTCCACGCTGGCACGGATCGTGGCTGGGATTCAGATTCCTGATGGGGGGACACTGCGTTATCTGGTTCCTCTTGATCCTGTCCGGCACCATCCGGTGCAGATGGTCTTTCAAAATCCATTTGCATCCTTGAATCCTCGCTTTACCGTTGCCCAGATTCTTCTGGAACCCCTGCAATTGCATCATGTGGGTTCTTCAAAGTCGGAACGTCTGGAGATCGTGCAGCATTGGCTGGTGCGCGTTGGATTGCCGAAAGACAGCATAGAGCGTTATCCCCACGAATTTTCCGGGGGGCAACGTCAACGTATTGCCATTGCGCGCGCGTTGACCCTCAGCCCATCGCTATTAATCTGTGATGAATCGGTAGCCGCTCTGGATGTGTCTGTTCAAGCCCAGATCCTGAATTTGCTACGAGACTTGCAGGACGAACTGGGTATGAGTTATTTGTTTATTTCGCATGATTTGTCAGTGGTTCGCTTCATGGCCGATGATATTTTGGTATTACAGTCCGGAAAAGTCCGTGAACAGGGTTCGGTCGAGCAGGTGATGACGAGTCCACAGCACGTTTATACTCGGCAATTGCTGGCTTCCTTGCCCAAAACGTCGGTAACTCATTGATCACTGGACAGATTTTGAGCGAGTGATCTTATGGTGTGACTTAGAGGGATGAGTCTGTGTGGTGCCATTGGATGCGGAGTGCCGAGAGGTCGTTTTGACGTGTGAAGAATGAGGATGGTGGTGTCCATGCTGCGTGTGAAGTACGGATGCCTTTACCGGTGCTGCCACGTCAGATTCGGGTTTACCGTTGAGTGGTACAGAGGTTGATGGAGTTGGAGTGTTCCCGGTTTCGCGTGTGGCAGGGACCAGAATCATGCCTCCCCCTGCAATCTTTCTGGTTTCCGGTATCCCGTTTACCTTTTTGAGGTGTTCTTCAGTCATCCCATATTGATGAGCAATCCGACTGAACGAATCCCCCCGTTTCAGTTGCCGTGCCTCCCAGGAAACCAGTTGCGCTTGGGGATCGTTGAGATGGTCTGAAAATGACTGTGCAACTGCCACCGGGACCAGAATGGTTTGTTCCTGATGCTCAACGAAGGGGATCAAAGGGCGGTTGAATCCGGGGTTGAGCATGAGAAACTCGGATTCGCTCAGTTGGCAGAAGTCGGCTGCTACCCGGGTATCCAGTGTTTTATGCGTGGTAATGGCGACGAAATAGGGTTCGTCAGGGATCGGGGGCAAGATCAACCCATAGTGTTCTGGAGCCAGGACGATGGCTTTGGCAGCCATTAAACGAGGGACATAGTTTCTGGTTTCTTCAGGCAAGTCAAGGTGTTCCAGGTCGGTGGGTTGCCCATGGGCGCGGTTGTAAGCCAACGCGCGTCGGACTTTTCCCTCTCCGGCATTATAACTGGCAAGCGCCAGATTCCAGTCTTGGAACTCATCGTGTAACTGCTGTAGGTAATCAAGAGCACTGTTGGTGGTGGAAACGATGTCCTTTCGACCGTCATACCACCAGTTCTGGTGCAATCCGAATATTTTTGCAGTGGATGGAATGAATTGCCACATGCCTGACGCTTGGCTGCGCGAGATGGCGTGGGGGTTGAAGGCACTTTCTACAAAGGGGAGCAAAGCAATCTCGGTGGGCATGCCGCGGCGTTGCACTTCATGAACGATGAAATACAGATACGGGCGGCTACGGTTGAGGGTTCGTTCCACATAGTCCGGACGGTTGGCTAGCCAATCGATGTGGTGAGCGACCAGGAGATTGGTGGTACTCAGGGGAGGAAGGGAAAAACCACTGCGCAGGCGATCCCATAGATCATCAGGGGCGACCTGGTCGAGGCTCTCCGTGGGGTCCTCTTGAATCAGTTCTTGATCGGTTATCCCCTCATCTGGAAGCAGCGTTTGTGGAATCGTAGGATTCTCCTGAGCAGGGCGGGACTCGGCCAGAGATTGTGGCATCGTTGCAGGCGGAGTGGTATCGCTGGCTTGTGCGCAGGTAACCAGAAAATGGGCGAGTAGAACAATACCTAAGCGCCGCATCAGCACAAGTTTTTCCATTGGCGCAGCACAGAAAACCGTTGCGCAGGGTCAGTGCTAAGAGGGTGACCGATCCATTCTTCGAGATGATGCAGGATGGTAGGTTCGTGCAATCGCAAAAAGGGGTTGGTTTGTCGTTCCCATGCCAGTAAAGATGGAAGGGTGATCTGATGTTGGGAGCGTGCTGCGCGTACCTGTTGTAGTCGTTGCTGGAGGTCCGGGTTATCCGGTTCAACCCGGATGGCAAAAGTCAAATTGCTTTCCGTATATTCATGAGCACAGTAGATGCGTGTGGAGGCAGGTAACTGATTCAATTTGTCGAGTGAATGCCACATTTGCTCGGCCGTTCCTTCAAATACACGCCCACACCCCCCAGCGAACAGAGTATCCCCACAAAAAAGGCACTGATCCCCAAAATATGCGACATGACCTAGGGTGTGGCCGGGAACTTCGATGACCGTGACGGTCAAATCCAAGGGAGCGAGAAGCAAAGTGTCCCCCTCCTGAACCGCACGCGTCAACGGGGGGAGGGGATCCTTGGGCGAGCCGATCACAGTCAGGGATGGGTAGTGCTGACGCAAGGTTGCAACTCCGCCACAATGATCGGCGTGGTGGTGGGTCAACAAAATGCCTGCCAGGGTTAGTTGGTGGTGGTTCAGGTAGTGGAGTACCGGTAGGGCTTCTCCAGGGTCAACGGCCCAGGCATGCTGAGTATCATGAATCAACCAGATATAGTTGTCGTTGAAAGCCGGGATGGGAGTGATCGAATAGGTTGCCATTTGCCACAGAACCTTAAAATTGGTCTACAATTTTGTCATGGAAACAAGAAACCTGCATGAATGGTTGGCATCTCCCCTCGGCGAATATCTCCTCGACGCCGAGAGGGGCTTGGTGGATGAGGCGGTCGCTAACATCTTTGGTTTCAATGCGGTTCAGATCGGTTGGCCTCATCTGGATGGGTTGCACAGCAATCGTATTCCGTTTCGTTTTACGCTTGGCAAGGATCGCGGGTCGTTGCGTGCGGATCCTTGTGCCTTGCCGTTGGCTACGCAGAGTATGGATTTGGTTGTTCTGCCCCATGCGCTGGAATTTGCGGAACACCCGCATGCGTTATTGCGTGAGGTTGATCGGGTCATGCGCCCAGAGGGACGATTGGTTATCCTCGGCTTTAATCCTCGCAGTCTTTGGGGGATGCGTCAGTTGTTTTCGCTGGATCGGCGTTCCCCACCGTGGTCAGGACATTTTTTGAGTCTTTCACGTATCAAGGACTGGTTGACGTTGTTGGGTTTTGAAATGAATTCTGGACGCTTCGCCGCCTACGCTCCTCCATTACAAAGTCAGCGTTGGTTACGCCGGTTCCATTTCATGGAACTTGCGGGAGATCGTTGGTGGGGTGTGGGAGGAGGAATTTACCTGTTACAAGCCATTAAGCGGGTTCATGGTGTGCGTTTACTGACTCCGCGCTGGCAACCTCAGGCTGTGGTTGAACCAGCATTGGCAGCGGCGGTGCGTGCTTCGGCACGTACGTCTGTGCGTGAAGATAGCGGGAATGGTAACGTGGTTCCACTTTTGCCGCGCTCTGACAAATTGCCCCCTGGATCCCCCGTATGAGCGTTGTGGTGGAGATTTATACCGACGGGGCCTGTTCTGGAAACCCAGGGCCTGGAGGGTGGGGAGTCTGGTTAAAATCGGGTGGGGCCGTGCGTGAGTTGTGTGGTGGGGAACCCAGCACGACCAATAATCGAATGGAATTGAAGGCCGTCATTGAAGCATTGCGGGCGCTGAAACAGGCTTGTCAGGTGGAACTCTACACTGACTCCCAGTATGTCCAGAAAGGGATTCAGGAATGGATTCACGGGTGGTTGCGTAACGGCTGGAAGACTGCTGCGCGGCAGACAGTCAAAAATGTTGATTTGTGGCAATCGCTGTTGACTGAAACCCAGCGTCATCATATCAATTGGCATTGGGTTCGAGGTCATAACGGTAATGATGGTAATGAGCGGGCTGACCGCTTGGCTCGCGAGGGGCTGAAGCAGGCTTTGGCATGAGTCGCTGGATCGTACTCGATACCGAAACCACAGGGCTTGACCCACGTCAGGGACACCGTGTCGTCGAGATTGGGTTGGTGGAGATGGTGAATCGCCGACGGGCCAGAACCTGGCACCATTATCTGAATCCGAAACGAGACAGTGATCCCGGTGCATTGGAAAAGCATGGCTTGACGACGGCTTTTCTCAGTGACAAGCCAGAATTTGAGGATCTGGTTGATTCAATGATGACGTTTCTGACGGAGCCGGGGCTCGATCAACTGATTATCCACAATGCTCCGTTTGACTTGGCTTTTCTGGACCACGAACTGGCTTGTCTGGGACGTAAACCGTTGCTGGATCATTTTTCGGAAGGGGTCCTGATTGATACGTTGATGTTGGCACGTGAACGTTTTCCTGGAAAACGTAACTCCTTGGATGCCTTGTGTGAGAGACTCTTCGTTGATAATCGCGAGCGCACACTCCACGGGGCACTGCTGGATGCCCAGTTATTGTCTGAGGTCTATCTTGCCCTGACGCGTGGGCAGGAAGAATTGGATATGTTTGCAGGTGCAGCGGTGTCGTCATCTTCTGGCTTGATCGGTTCCCCTGTCCTGATGCGCCACCAGGATCGGCTATTGCGTGTTGTGTCGCCCAGTCCCGAAGAACAGCGTCGCCATGAAGAACAATTGGCTGACATTGATAAAATCAGTGGGGGAAAGACGCTCTGGCGTGTTGCCTTGGCAAGAGGCTGAAGGCGACCCCTATGGAGTTGCTTGAGGCATTGACGCGTTTTTTTAAGCGCCACCGTTTTTTTTCACATCGCAGCGGTCTTCCGAAACGCATAGATTTTCCTTTTTTGTCGGAAAGTTGGGATGTTGAGTATCGTTTAACATCAAGGCGTGGGGTAATGGCACGACCTGCCTCGTCGGGGAGGCTGGTGGTTACCGGCTGGATCGGTGACGAAGAACGTTGTCGGTTGGCTTTGCAACGTTGGTTGGTGCGCTATGCCCGTATGCATTTACTGCCGCGTCTGGCTGAACTTTCGGAGCAAACGGGATGGTACTACCGCACGGTTTCTGTCAGAAATCAGCGTGCGCGGTGGGGGAGTTGTTCGACGACTGGGCACATCAGTCTGAACTGTAAATTATTATTTCTTCCAACCCACTTGGTTCATATGGTCATGCTCCATGAGTTATGTCATCTGGTAGAGCCCAATCATTCCAAGTGCTTCTGGGCGCGATTGTGTGAGGTTGAACCAGACACGCACCGGTTGCACGGCCAGATACGCGAAGCGGGTAAAAGTTTGCCAGCCTGGGTAAACTGCACTAAGGCGATTGCGTGAGGGACTGTAACAGATCCCAGTAGCGCTTGGGATCAGGGGGGGTTCCGTGGCGCTGGGATTCCCAAACAACCTCACCCAGACATTCCATGAGGCGATGGCGTGCATCGTGTTCAACCCCGATCAGACGGCATTGATGGGTGTAGACGGCGCGAATGCCGGGTGGCTGGTCGATACGCAATTGCTCTTCGAGCGCCAGATGTAGTGACAGGTGGAGGAATGGATTCATCGTACCGTCTTCAGGAGGCCATTCACGGGTCAGCAATTCCGCTTCGGGCAATTCTAGCAATGCGTGGAATTCCGGGTGGAATCCGATGATTTCTGCCGCTAGAGATTCAATTGCGCTCAGTGAACCACCTTGACAGTGTTGTCGCCAACTGTACTGGAAAAACTGTCGTACCTGATGGCGATCGGGACTAAACAAGGGATTTCCCCATATCGCATAGGTCATGTACAGAGCATTCTGAGCAGCGCGGCATGCGGGCACGGCAAAGATATCGACCGTGCAGGATGAGCCAATGATGGGCATGTTGCTGGAATTCTTGAGGAACCTGTTGCATGAGTTGTTCTTCTACCGCCAGTGGTGTTTTTCCAGGTGCTAGACCGGTTCGATTGGCGACACGAAATACGTGGGTGTCTACAGCGATGGTGGGTTCTCCGTAGAGTGTATTGAGCACGACATTGGCAGTTTTTCGTCCGACACCGGGTAGTGCTTCAAGCGCGATACGGGTATGAGGAATTTGTCCTTGATGGCGTTCTACGAGTAGGCGTGCGCATTCCAGTCCATGGCGCGCTTTGGCGCGGTAGAGTCCCAGCGTTCGGATGGCTGCTTCAAAAGCAGGGAGACCCAGTGTCAATAGATCTTCTGGATATCTGAGACAGGGGAGAAGGGGGGCTAAGACACGATTGACACTGATATCAGTAGACTGCGCAGAGAGCATGACCGCCAGCAACAACTGAAAAGGGGTATGCCATACCAACTCGGTGGTGGGCTCGGGGCAAGCAGCGCGCCAGCGTTCAAACAGCAATTGTCGTTCACTGGGGGACATGCGAGGAAGAGAGGGCAGGTGCTGGGATATAGGTGATGCAGTCTTCGGGACAAGGGGGGAGACAATGACCGCATCCGGTGCAACGCTCATGGATGACGGTATGTAGCCATCGTGAAGCCCCGACGATGGCGTGTTCCGGGCAGGCACGCAGGCACTTGAAGCAGCCGATACAGGAGGCTTCATCGATCAATGCGACTTGCCAGCGGGTTTGCAGAGTAGGGTTCATCGATTGGCATCATCCTTCAGGATGCGTGTAATCAGTTGTGGACCGTGGTAAATCAGCCCCGTGTAGAGTTGGATCAGGCTTGCTCCGGCATCGAGCATGGCGCGGGCTTGGGAAACGCCTGTAATGCCTCCTACCCCGATGATGGGTATCGCACCATTGAGATGCTGAGCCAGGATGGTGACGACATCCAGTGCTCGTGAATGGAGAGGAGCACCACTCAATCCCCCACTTTCAGAACCGCGAGGGAGGTGGCATACGGCTGAGCGCTCTAATGTGGTATTGGTGGCGATGACGGCATCCATTTGTTCGGAAACTAGAATATCTGCCAGTGTGCGCAAAGCGGCAGCCTCGAGATCTGGAGCAATCTTGATGGCGATGGGCAGGGATCGCCCCATCCGATCAGTATGACGCAGTCGTTCCTGATGAAGTGCCTGTAACAGGGGGCGAAGAGCTTCTTCTCCTTGTAACTGACGCAAATTTTGGGTATTGGGAGAGGAGATGTTGATAGTGATGTAATCCGCATAGGGAGCGACTTGACGTAGTCCGGCAAGATAGTCCTCAGTTGCCAGATTCAGAGGCGTATCAAAATTTTTTCCGAGATTGATACCCAAAATGCCTGTCCACGTTCGATGTCGTACCCTCTCTACCAGTGCGGCTACGCCATCGTTGTTGAATCCCAGACGATTGATCAATCCTTCGACCTCAGGTAGACGGAATACGCGTGGGCGTGGATTGCCGGGTTGTGGGCGTGGTGTCACGGTTCCGACTTCGACAAAACTAACACCAAGGGAACCCAACCCGTTTAGGCAGACGGCGTTTTTGTCGAGCCCCGCAGCAATGCCCAGAGGATTGCAAAAATTCAGTCCCATGACCGAGCGTGGGCGGGTTGCCACGGGTTTTCCGGGTTGGATAAGTCCGCATTGGGCTCCCTGTTCCAGTGCGCGCAGTGTGAGTTGGTGCGCGGTTTCGGGATCTAGGCCGAAGAGCAGAGAGCGAGCGAGTGGATACAGCATGGCAGGAATCAGTCGTGGGTTTAAGAAAAGGGAAAAGCGGAGAAGGGATGCCAGGCACCATTAAACCAGATTTCTAAAGGCTGGAAACGGCTTTTGTAGCACATTTTTGGGCTATCCTTGATCCAATAGCCCAAATAAAGCCACGTGTGTCCCAAACGGCGACATTCCTCGATCTGCCATAAAATGTTAAAGGTACCCAAAGCTGGGCCTTTCCACTCAGGGTCATAAAAGGTATACACCGACGACAGTCCGTTGAGCAATGGATCAATCAAACTGACCATCACCAGTTGTTGATGGTGATGAAATTCCACGAGACGGGTACTGACCGGGGATTGCAATAGAAACTGGCGATATTGCTCGGGGCTGTCGTGTTCTTGGGGGGAGGGGTGTCGCACACGTTGATAGTTTTGATAAAGGCGATAATGCTCTTCTTGAAACAGTAACGGTTGATCTTGTACGGATAATTCTTGATGCAGGTGCCAGGTACGGCGTTGCGAACGGTTGGCTGAAAAATGCGCCACCGGAATTCGAACGGAAAAACAAGCACGGCAACTGGTGCAGTAAGGGCGATAGGTAAATAATCCGCTACGCCGAAATCCCTGTTCGATCAGGGCACTGAAGATGTTCGGAGTGATCTGCGGGCCCGGGCTGATGACCTGGGAGCGTGTCGTCTCTCCAGTCAGGTAACTGCAAGGGTAGGTAGTCGTTAGGTAGCATTGCAGTGGTTGTGCAGGAAGATCGTAGAGGCTGGTCATGATGGGTTCTCAGCCATAGAAAGATCGAGATGAAGATTGCTCACAGCGAAGGGGGTATCCATTGGGAGTCAGTATAATGCTTGAACGAATTCTCGCAAAATGATACAGGAGACGGTGTGGTGAGCCAACGGGGAAAACAGATCACTACGATGGGAATGGGTGGTTGACATGCGGGGACAGATGATGGCACAGCCCTTGCTGATATCGGCACTGCTCAGGCATGCGGCGCGCTGGCATGGGGAAACTGAGATTATATCGCGTACCCGAATGGGTTGCACACGACTGGATTGGCGAAGAGTTGAACGACGTGCACGGTGCCTGGGAGAGGCTCTGCTTCAACTGGGTGTACATTCCGGGGATCGGGTGGCTACACTGGGCTGGAATCATCATCGTCACCTTGAGGCCTATTTTGCCATTCCAGGAATCGGCGCGATTTGCCATACGCTGAATCCGCGTCTTAATCTGGAACAGTTGGCTTTCATTATACGGGAAGCGAAGGATGTGGGTTTACTGGTTGATACCGACTGCTTACCGTTGGTAGCGTCCCTGCAAGGTCTTGGGATCGAGTTTTCCTGGGTGATTGTGATGGATGAACAAGGTGGTGAGGACGAGCAGGAGAAACCTGGTTTTTATAATTATGAAACCTTGTTGGCGGCTCAACCAGCAACCTTGGTATGGCCGGAAATTTCAGAAGAATGCGCGGCTGGATTATGCTTTACTTCAGGAACCACAGGAGATCCCAAAGGGGTTCTCTACAGTCACCGTTCCATTGTTCTTCATGCCATGAGTGTGGCGCTACCTGATGGTTTGGGATTCTCTGCTTGTACGGTGGCATTGCCCGTGGTCCCCTTGTTTCATGCCAATGCCTGGGGATTTCCCCATGCGGCAGCTTTGGTTGGGGCCAAACTGGTATTGCCGGGTCCTTGGTTGGATGGCGCCAGTCTCTATGCGTTGCTGGAGCAGGAACACGTGACCTTGAGTGCCGGAGTGCCGACGGTCTGGAAAAATTTGATGGATCATTTGCAACGAGAGGATCTTCGTTTGCATCATCTGCAATTGCTCGGAGTGGGGGGGGCACCTTGTCCCGATTCGCTGATCCGCTACTTCGAGGGGGTGCAGGGAGTGAGTGTGCGGCCTGGGTGGGGGATGACCGAGACCTCCCCCGTAGCAGCGCTGATGAGTCCCAAACCCAATCGTGAACATTGGAGTTCAGAAGCACGCTGGAACTGGTTATCCAAGGCGGGTCGTCCACCTTATGGGGTGGATTTTCGGGTGGTGGATGAGCACCAGAAAGAAGTGTCTTGGGATGGTTGCTCTTCTGGTTACCTTGAAGTAAGAGGCCACTGGGTTTGTCGTTCATACTGGCATGAAGAATCCGAGAAAGATGAGAGTCAGTGGCTGGTGACGGGGGATGTGGCGACAATCGATGAAGAGGGGTATCTGCAGATTACTGATCGTGTCAAAGATCTGATCAAAAGCGGGGGGGAATGGATCAGTTCCGTGCAGATCGAAAGAGTGGCGTTACGTTGCCCTGAACTGGTTGAGGTTGCGGTGATCGCCATACCCGACGTGCAGTGGGGTGAGCGTCCCTTGTTATTGGCAGTGCCAAGACCAGGGGTACAGCCGGATGCCCAGGCGTTGTTGCAATATCTGGCGCAACATTTACCGCGCTGGTGGTTGCCAGAACGACTGGAGATCGTGCATAGCCTGCCCTTGACATCGGTGGGGAAGGTAGACAAGAAACGTCTGCGTTCCATCTTTTCAGGTCAATAAATAAAAAAGCCAGACTCAGTGAGTCTGGCTTCAGGCTTGATATCAACCGGGGGATACCCCGGTGAGGATCAGGCGTTTTGAATATTGGATGCTTGCTTCCCTTTTGGGCCTTGGGTCACGTCAAAAGAAACCTTTTGACCTTCTTTCAAGGTTTTGAATCCACCCATTTGGATGGCCGAGAAATGGGCGAAAAGATCTTCGCTGCCATCATCGGGGGTGATGAATCCATAACCCTTGGAATCGTTGAACCACTTTACTGTACCTGTTGCCATGTTTGCTTTCCTGTTGAAATATGGGCCTTAAAACCCGAAAATAGGTTTGAGTGACAAGGCCAGCAAACGGCAAAACCGGTGATGCAGACAACTTGAAACCAAACTCCAGTTGCACTTTTTACGCGAGTGTTGAACAGTCGTCAAGGGGGGGAGCACTATTTTAGAAAAAAAACTCTTCGAATTGGTGGGAGAGGGGAAAAACTTGCGAAAAATATTGAAAAGTTTAGACTGAGACCATATGTGTGTGGGGGTGGAGTTTATGACGGTAGAAAGAATTCCGACGATTGAAAAGCAGCGGCAGAGGGTGAAACCTCCTCCGTTTTATGATGTCGTATTGCTGAACGATGACTATACCCCGATGGATTTTGTGGTTGAGGTGTTGGAGCGCATATTTTCGTTGAATCATGAGAAAGCCGTGCAAGTCATGTTGAAGATCCACACGGAAGGAAGGGCGGTTTGTGGGACTTATTCGAGGGATATTGCGGCCACCCGGGTGGAACAGGTATTGCAGTGGGCTCGGGAAGCACAGCACCCGTTGCGCTGTATTATGGAGGAGCATGGATCATGATTGCACAAGAATTGGAAGTCAGTCTTCATATGGCATTCGTGGATGCGCGTCAGCGCCGTCATGAGTTCATTACCGTGGAGCATCTGTTGCTGGTTCTGACGGAAAATCAGGCGGCTCTTGATGTGCTGAATGCCTGTGGTGCAGATGTCGAGGCATTACGTACGGCACTGACCCAGTTCATTCAAGACAATATTCCACGTCTGGAGGGGAGTGGTGCAGTAGACACCCAGCCAACGCTGGGATTTCAGCGAGTCATTCAACGCGCTATTCTGCATGTTCAATCTTCAGGAAAGAAGGAAGTGACGGGTGCCAATGTATTGGTTGCTGTCTGCGGAGAGAAAGAGTCTCATGCAGTATATTTTCTTAATCAGCAAGGGATTACGCGCATTGACATGGTTAATTTCCTGACTCAGGGAGTGACCAAAGTCAAGGCTGCTGCTCAAGAGGGGGGGAAGGAAGAGGAGCGAGTGACTGAAACGGAGCCTGATACAGCGGGGGCATTACAGAGTTTCGCCATCGATTTGAATGCACAGGTTCATGCCGGAAAGATTGATCCCCTGATTGGTCGTGACGAAGAGGTCGAGCGGGTGGTACAAATTCTCTGTCGCCGTCGCAAGAACAATCCTATCTTGGTGGGTGAAGCAGGGGTTGGAAAAACAGCTATCGCTGAAGGATTGGCTTCGCGCATTGTGGCGGGAGAAGTCCCAGATATCCTGAAACCGACTACGGTTTATGCGTTGGATATGGGTGCTCTGCTGGCGGGGACCAAGTACCGAGGAGATTTCGAGCAACGTTTGAAAGCGCTGCTGAAACAGTTGCAGGCCGATGTGCATGCGGTCCTGTTCATCGATGAGATTCATACCCTGATCGGGGCAGGGGCGGCATCGGGGGGGACTCTGGATGCATCCAACCTGCTTAAGCCTGCCCTTTCAAAATCGGGTTTACGTTGCATTGGGGCTACCACCTATCAGGAGTATCGGGGAATTTTTGAAAAGGATCACGCGCTGGCACGTCGTTTTCAGAAAGTGGAAGTGGGTGAACCCTCTGTAGAAGATACGGTGCAAATTTTGAGGGGGCTCAAGTCGCGGTTTGAAGCCCACCATGGCATTCGTTATAGCGAGGCAGCGTTGAGCAGTGCTGCAGAATTGGCTGCTCGTTTCATCAATGACCGGCATTTGCCGGATAAGGCCATCGATGTTCTTGACGAGGCGGGAGCTGCACAGCGTATTCTGCCCAAGTCAAAGCAGCGCAAGGTGATTGGCAAAGGTGAGATTGAGGCTATCGTGGCCCGTATGGCCCGTATTCCACCACGGAATATCAGCCATTCTGATCGCCATGCGCTGAAGACTCTGGATCGTGATCTCAAGGCGGTGGTGTTCGGCCAGGATCGTGCTATTGATGCGTTGACAACAGCGATCAAATTGGCGCGCAGTGGGCTCGGAAATCCCAACAAGCCGATTGGGTCGTTTCTCTTTTCCGGGCCTACTGGTGTCGGAAAGACGGAAGTGGCGCGTCAGTTGGCTTATACGCTGGGGGTGGAATTGATTCGTTTTGACATGTCAGAGTACATGGAACCTCATGCCGTGTCGCGTCTGATCGGCGCACCTCCAGGCTATGTGGGATTTGATCAAGGGGGATTGCTGACAGAGCAGATCACCAAACATCCTTATTCGGTATTGTTGATGGATGAGATAGAGAAGGCCCATCCCTCTATTGCCAACATCTTGTTGCAAGTGATGGATCATGGCACTTTGACCGATAACAATGGACGGCGTGCCGATTTTCGAAACGTCATCTTGATCATGACCACCAATGCTGGGGCTGAGGCCTTGACGCGGACCCCCATCGGTTTCTTTACCTCAGAAGTACTGGGGGATGAGGAAAAGGAGATCAAGCGCTTTTTCTCGCCGGAGTTTCGTAATCGCCTGGATGCGACGATTTCTTTTGCTCCTCTGGAACGCGATATTATCCTGCGCGTTGTGGACAAATTTCTTATGCAATTGGAATCCCAGTTGCACGAGAAGCGGGTTGAAGCCACCTTTAGCGAGGCTCTACGGGACTTCTTGGCACGTCGTGGTTTTGATGCGCTCATGGGAGCTCGTCCCATGGCACGATTGATTCAGGATACTATCCGACGTGCGTTGGCCGATGAACTGCTATTTGGTCGTTTGGCTCAAGGGGGGCGAGTTGCAGTGGGGCTGGATGACAACGAAAGGGTGATACTCGACTTTGATGAGGTTGGTGAAGTGGTGCATGAAGGGTAATCCGCTAAAAATCAGGTAGAATCCGCGTCTGTTTCCTTCTCTTGATGGCTATCGACTGATCACCATGAAATCCGCTGAGCTGCGTTCCCGATTCCTGCAATTCTTTGCCCAACAGGGTCATACCATCGTCCCTTCCAGTTCCTTGGTACCAGCACAGGATCCTACCCTGTTGTTTACCAATTCCGGTATGGTCCAATTCAAAGATGTGTTTTTGGGAAAAGAATCACGTTCCTATACCCGTGCCACCAGTAGTCAGCGCAGTGTGCGTGCTGGGGGAAAGCACAATGATCTGGAAAATGTAGGATACACGGCGCGCCACCATACTTTTTTCGAGATGTTGGGAAACTTCAGTTTTGGAGATTATTTCAAGCGCGAAGCCATTCATTTTGCATGGACGTTTTTGACGCAAGAGCTACGGTTGCCGGTGGACCGGCTCTGGGTAACGGTATATCACGATGATGACGAAGCGGCTCGGATATGGTTGGAAGAAATCGGGGTTGAGCCGGCGCGCCTGACACGTATTGCCAGTTCTGATAACTTTTGGCAGATGGGGGATACCGGTCCCTGTGGTCCCTGCAGTGAAATATTTTATGACCATGGTCCAGAAGTGGCGGGTGGCCCACCAGGAACCCCTGATGCGGATGGCGATCGATACATCGAGATCTGGAATTTGGTATTCATGCAGTACAATCGCGATGATCAGGGGGTTTTGCATCCATTGCCACGTCCCTCGGTGGATACAGGGATGGGACTGGAGCGCATTGCGGCCATTCTTCAGGGCGTGCACAGTAACTATGACATCGATCTGTTCCGTGAATTGATCGCGGCTGCCCAGCGTCATACCGGGGCCAGGGATTCGGCCAGTCAATCGTTGCGGGTGATCGCTGATCATATTCGCTCCTGTGCCTTTTTGGTGGTGGACGGCATTATTCCCAGTAATGAGGGGCGCGGCTATGTGTTGCGTCGCATCATCCGTCGAGCCATCCGGCATGGCTATCAACTGGGTCAGAAACAGCCATTTTTCTATTGCTTGGTGGCGGATCTGGTGGCGGTCATGGGGTCGGCCTACCCGGAACTGATTGCAGCACAGACGCGTGTCTCCGCGGTATTGCTACAAGAAGAGGAACGTTTTGCCGAGACCTTTGAAAAGGGATTGATGGTATTGGAAACGGCGCTGCAACACACACCCACTCATCTGAGCGGTGATACGCTGTTCAAACTTTACGATACCTATGGGTTTCCTCTCGACTTGACGGCGGATATTGCTCGTGAACGTCGGGTGACCCTGGATGTCGAAGGTTTTGAACGCATCATGCAGGAACAGCGTACAAGAGCGCGTGCGGCATCGCGTTTCACCTCGCGCATGGGGGTAGACTACCATGGCGAGCCTACTCGTTTTGTTGGCTATGATTCCCTTGAAGAGGCGGCAACGGTGGTGGCGTTGTATTTCGAGGGAAGCCCCGTGCAACAATTGCTTGAGGGACAGGGGGGAATCGTGGTTCTCGACACCACGCCGTTCTATGCCGAGTCTGGGGGGCAAGTGGGCGATCAAGGTCAGATGCTGGGCGATGGGATTGTGTTCTCAGTCGAGGATACCCAAAAAATTCAGGCCGACGTATTTGGTCATCATGGTCATGTGCTGCAGGGGAACCTGAGGGTTGGGGACCGGATGAATGCCTCGGTGCGTCAGGATCTTCGTTGCCAGGCTGCACTGAATCATTCGGTTACCCATCTGTTGCATGCTGCGTTGCGTGCCGAGTTGGGAGATCATGTGGCGCAACGGGGCTCACTGGTGGATGCTCAACGGACCCGTTTTGATTTTTCTCATGGAGAACCGTTGACACTGGCACAGATGCAGGCCGTGGAAAGTAGGGTGAATGCTCAGATTCGTGCCAATGTTCCGGTACAGGTCGCGACCATGTCCTACGATCAGGCCATCCAGCAGGGGGCTACAGCACTTTTCGGGGAAAAGTATGGTGCCGAAGTGAGGGTGGTGGGCATGGGCCCGTTTTCTACTGAACTGTGTGGCGGAACTCATGTATCTCGTACAGGGGATATTGGATTGTTTCGCCTGGTGACTCAGTCCGGGGTGGCCGCTGGCATTCGCCGTGTTGAAGGGATAACAGGTGCGGATGCCATGGCACTGATGCAGCATGAGCAGTCTCAGTTATTGACTCTGGCTGGGATGTTCCACGTTCAGGCGAGTGATCTGGTTTCACGGTTGCAGCAAGTTCAGGAGGATTCCCTTGACCGTGAACGCCAACTGGCCCATCTGAATGCACAATTGGCAGCCAATACAGGGCTGAATCTGCTGCAGCATGCCAAGCGGGTTGGTGAGGTACAAGTTCTGGTGACAACGCTGGATAAATCGTCGGCCAAGGGGTTACGCGACTTGTGGGATGCATTGAAGTTTCGGGGATCTCTGGTGGTGTTACTGGCTACAGTACAGGATGGCAAGGTGGCTCTTCTGGCAGGTGTGAGTTCTGATCTGACCCCACGTATCAAGGCTGGTGAGCTGGTGGGAAAGGTAGCACAACAGATTGGTGGTAAAGGAGGAGGTCGACCTGATTTGGCGCAAGCCGGTGGGTCTCTGCCCGACGCATTGCCGGGAGCGCTGGCGGAGGCCCAGGATTGGATTGAGACCCGTCTGCTGAGTTAACGGGTCACTTCGATATTATCGATCAAGCGAGTACGACCGAGTCTGGCTGCACCCAGAATTACCAGTTGGTGGTCTTGCGGTTGCGGCTTCCCCAGGTCTGCGGCACGCCGGACGGTCAGATAGTCTGTCTGCCAATAGGTAGTGTCGAGGCTGACCTGGTGGAGGATATCAGGTTCGGGTTCCACACCCTGACGAGCCAGATGAGCCAGTTGTTGAAGGGCTTGATAGAGCTGGGGAGCGCGCTGGCGCTCTTCCACACTGAGGTAACTGTTGCGCGAACTGAGTGCCAGTCCGTCGGGGGCTCGTGTGGTTTCGGCAGGGATTAAGGTAATGGGCAGTGCCAGTTGCCTGATCATTTCCTGCACGATCAGGTATTGCTGGTAGTCCTTTTTACCGAAAACGGCTACTTGTGGTTGAACCATATTGAACAGTTTCAAGACAACCGTGGTCACCCCCCGAAAATGCCCCGGCCGGAAAGCCCCTTCCAATTCATGTTGGAGAGGGGAGGGATCGACGGTGACTTGTTGGCGTTCGGGATAAATTTCATGTTCGTTCGGGGCAAATACCACGTGACATCCAACTTCCTTGAGGCGTGCACAATCTTGTGCCAGGGTGCGAGGGTAACGGGTAAAATCATCCTGGGGCCCAAACTGCAGTGGATTGACAAAAATGCTGGTGACTACGCAGGTGGCATGTGGGCGTGCGATACGGACCAGATCGATGTGTCCATCATGCAAGTGACCCATGGTGGGCACCAGTGCCACACGGGTTTCTCCGGAGAGACGAAGGCGCAAATCAGAAACAGTATGGATGATCTCCATGGAACCTAGTCCTTTTCATGCAGGGGGGTAATATCGTTGGGGGGGCAAAGTGCCACCAGATCTGACAGAGAGCCGAGACCGGGAATCACCAGATTTCCTGGTGCAATGTCGAGCCACGGCAGGAGCACAAACAGACGTTCGGCCAGGCGCGGATGGGGGATAGTCAAATGATCGAGATGGACCTGTTTTGTGCCATGAACCAGAATATCCAGATCCAGAGTGCGTGGGCCATTGGGGAACAGACGTTGGCGTCCGTGGTGATGTTCCAGATTCAGCAGTTGGTGAAGCAGGGTTGAGGGATCCAGCGAGGTTTCCAGATAGGCTACGGCATTGATGAATTCGGGTTGGTCCAAATGACCCACAGGGGCACTGCGGTATAGACGAGAATGGTTGATTAGGTGAGTGCATGGCAGATCTCGCAGACTTTCCAGTGCACGATGAATCTGATTGACGGGATCGTCAAGATTGCTACCCAGGGCAATATAGACAGGGTCAGACATTAGGTAGAACTGACAGGTGAGCGATGCCGACGGCGACGGCGGGGTTGGCGTGGCTCGTGAGTTAGCAGGGGTTCGCGGTGATCAGCGGGTGTATTTTGAAATCGTTCCCACCACTCGGCCAGTGCTGTTTCCACCTCGCCTGATGCTGCGCGCAGGACCAGAAAGTCAAAACCAGCCCGGAAGCGTGGGTGTTCCAAAAGACGCATTGGACGTTGTCCATTGCGTTGCAGGAAGCGTGGTTGCATTGCCCAGATTTCCTTCATGCCACCGTCGAAACGGTGGGGAATGGGCAGGGTGCGTCGTTGTTGTTCGAGGATGGCATCGGCGGCTTCAAACAGTGCTGGATACAGGGGAGTGCCACGTGCACAGCGGATTTCCCACTCGTGGCGGACTGCAGGCCAGAGCAATGCAGCCAGCAAAAAGCCAGGTGACAGGGGTTTGTTTTGATGCCATCGTTCATCGGTATTGGCAAGAGCACGTTGCAGAAGTTCCTGATCTTGTGGGGTACTCAGGCATTGATCCAGTAGGGGCAGCAACCGGCGGTGCAGATTGTATTCACGCAACAAGGTCAAGCAGGTCGCGGCGTGACCGCAGAGCAGTAGTTTGACCAATTCGTCGAAGAGTCGGGACTCTGGAATCGGGTCCAGAAGATTTCCCAGTTCGCGTAGAGGCGTAACGAGTGCGGGGTCGAGAGTGAAATTTAACTTGGCAGCGAAACGGATGGCGCGCAAGAGCCGGACAGGATCTTCACGGAAACGAGTAACGGGATCACCGATCATCACTAGGCGGCGTGCTGCGATATCCGAACGTCCGTTGAAAAAATCCAGCAGGGTATGGTGAACGGGATCGAAGTACAGGGCATTGGCGTTGAAGTCACGTCGTGCGGCATCTTCGTCAAGGGTTCCGAAAACGTTGTCGCGGGTCAGTCTGCCCTGCTCATCGGTTTGTGAATGGCTTTCATGAGTGGCATGTCCGCGAAAGGTGGTAACTTCCACGATTTCATTCTGGCAGGGGACATGGATGATCTGGAAACGACGACCGATGATACGTGAGCGACGGATGAGGCGTCGGATTTGATCTGGGGTGGCATTGGTGGCGACATCAAAGTCTTTGGGAGGAATTCCCAGCAACAGATCTCTTACGGCCCCTCCTACCACAAAGGCCTGGAAGCCATTATCCTGTAGTGTCTTGATGACGCGCAAGGCGCAGGGGCTGATGGATTGCGCACGTAGACCGTGCTCGGAAGCGGGGATACTGCGTAGTTTCCCTTTGATGTGGCCGGGATGGCGGTGAAACAGTTTATTGATAATGCGACGGATCATGGGCGTGGCATCCAGTGCAAAATGGGCCAGTGGCGTGAGTGGGCGATTTGAGCGAGAGTTTCATCGGGGTTGACGGCTACCGGCTCACTGGCGCGTTCCAGAAGGGGTAAGTCATTTTTGGAATCGCTGTAAAACGCAGTCTCTGAAAAATCCTCCCAGCGATATCCGAGAGAATCCAGCCATTGATCAACGCGTCGGATTTTTCCTTCACGAAAACTGGGGATTCCTGATACCTGCCCCGTGAATTCACCGTGTTCATCTATCTCGGGTTCCGTCGCGATCAAATGATCGATGCCCAGCATGGAAGCGATGGGTCCGGTGACAAAGCGATTGGTAGCGGTAACGATGGCGACCAGATGAGATCGTGCTTTTTCTTCGGCAATTTTTTGAATGGCAGTGTCACTGATGAGTGGCAATATCCGTTCTTCCATGAAACGTTGGTGCCAGATATTCAGTTGGCTGCTGGGGAAACGGCTGAGTGGTTCGAGTTGGAAAGCCAAAAAAGCCGTGATGTCCAGAGTTCCGGCTTGGTAATCTGCATAGAACGACTGATTTTTTGCCTGATGAGAGTCTCCTTCCAAAACTCCCAGTGTGGTGAGGAATTGTCCCCATTCATAGTCACTGTCACCAGACAGCAGGGTATGGTCGAGATCGAAGAGTGCCAGACGAAGGGAGGAATTAGTGGTCATGGTGGTCGAGAACCTGGCGAATCATGGGAAGGGTGATGGTGGCACGGTGGGTGGATAAACTCCAGTGCAGCAATCTCCTCATCAATCCAAATAGATAGTCATTGTTTCGTGGGCAGTGGGTGAGCAGATAGTGCAGGACGGGGTCGGGAAAATCGAGTCCGAGATCAGCGGCGTGGCGTTGCAAAGCGGTCAATTTATCATCATCGTTGAGAGGTTGAATTCTTAAAACCAAGCCCCACGCCAAGCGTGAGCGCAAGTCTGGGAATAGCGACAGTTCGCTCGGCGGACATGGGCCACTGACCAGCAGGCGCAGACCCGCGTCGCGCCGCTCATTATAACGGTGAAATAGATCGGTGGCACCTTCCGTACTCAATTGTTGCACGTCATCGACGGCCAATTCCGGAGCCGGATCAGGGCTGAATCGGGTAGCAGGGTGACAGGCAATATAGTGGTTCAAGGGGACGAGTGAGCGCAGAAGATGCGTTTTTCCACTGCCCGGAACTCCCCAAAGATATATTTGGCGTTCCCCGTCCGGGTCATGATGCCAACGTTTGAGTTGGTCGATGACTTCCGCATTTTGGCCCACTACGAATTGGGCAAGTTGCGGAGGGATATCTGGCTCCAGAGGAAGAATTTGTTGGCGCATCAGGAAGAAATGGGGCAGCGATCCCGATAGAAAATCAGTAGATGGGACAGACAAATTCGGCCAACGGCTGCCGCCGGAAGAGCGATGACGACGCCCAGAAAACCCAGCAACTGACCAAAGGATAGCAGGGCCAGAATGACCACGACCGGATGCAGTCCGATACGTTCACCGACCAGACGAGGAGTGATGACCCAACCTTCCAGCATGTGACCTGTCAAGAATATGGCCAGCACATAGGGAACCAGGTGGGGGTTCTGGATCAGTGTGCTCAGCAGAGTCAATACGAAACCGATAAAAACGCCGACATAGGGAATGAATACCAAGAGGCCGGTGGTAACGCCCAAGGTCAGGCCAGAGGAAACGCCGGCTATCTGTAGCGCAAGTCCATAAAACAGGGCCATGGTTCCCATGACCAGGACCTGACCACGCAGAAATTGGCCCAGTACCTCATCGATTTCCTGGCCGAGTTGTGCGATGGGGGTGAAATAGTTTTCTGGAATCAAGGAATGGAGCGATGCTACCAGTCGATTCCAGTCCTTCAGCAGGTAGAAAGTGACGACCGGTACCAGGAGAAGGGTGAGAAACAGGTGTAGCAACAATGAACTGCCATAACGTGCCGACAGGGCAAGATGTTGCAATGGTTCGCTCAGTGCACCCAGATGTTGCTGTAACAGGTCACGCCAAGTACCCATGCTGTGCATCCAATCGATATCCAGGGTCGTAGGAAGATAGGGCAGTATGGCGGCTTGCCAGGCTTCCACCGAGTTGGGCAGGCGGCTGGCCAATTGCATCAAATCATGGGTCAACAATGGGAGAAGCAACAGCAAAAAACTGCTTCCCAGACCGATTAGAGCCAGTACGATGAGCAAGGCCGCCAGACTTCGGGGTAGCCACCGTACGTTGAGCCGATCGACCAAAGGATGCCCCAGATAGCCCAGCAATAACCCGGCAACAAAGGGGGCTAGAATATCGGACAGCGCATAAATCAAGCCGACCAGCATAAAAACCGGGATCCAGAATCCGGGGGAGCGAGGGAAAGCGGGGCGCGTTGCTGGCATTTTGGAGTAAAATTGACCTTTGTTGATGGAGTGCGCAGGATCGCTGTCCATTCTGGCAGTGTGACCAGTGTACTGCGCCCCATGGATTTTACCGCCTCGGAGGCCCCTTTGTCTGCTACTACCCCGCAATCTGGATTTTCTTATCGCAGTGCCGGTGTCGATATTGACGCTGGAGAAGCGCTTGTGGAACGCATCAAACCCTTGGCGCAGCGCACGTTGCGTCCCGAGGTGCTGGGTGGTATTGGCGGTTTTGCCGCATTGGTCGAGATCGGCAAACGTTACCGTGAGCCCGTTCTGGTATCAGGAACTGATGGAGTGGGTACCAAATTGCGCTTGGCTTTTGAACTCAATCGCCATGATGGGGTGGGCATCGACCTGGTTGCCATGAGTGTCAATGATATTTTGGTGCAGGGGGCGGAGCCGCTGTTTTTCCTTGACTATTTTGCGTGTGGGCGACTGGATGTCGAGCAGGCTGCTCAAGTGATCGCCGGCATTGCACAGGGTTGTGAGGAATCCGGATGTGCATTAATCGGTGGGGAAACTGCGGAAATGCCGGATTCTTATCCCGCTGGGGAGTACGATCTGGCGGGGTTTGCGGTGGGGGTTGTGGAAAAATCAGCATTGGTGAATGGGACAAACATTTGCGTGGGCGATCGGGTCATCGGGGTTTCTTCCAGCGGTGCGCATTCCAATGGCTTTTCCCTGATACGCAAGATTGTCAGTCACAGCGGCGCTGATCTGGGGGCCCCTTTTCCTGGAGGAGCATTCGGGGAGGCGAGCCTGGCCGATGTGTTGATGACCCCGACACGTCTGTATGTCAAGCCTGTGTTGGCACTTCGTCAAAAAATCACTCTCAAGGGCATGGCTCATATAACTGGGGGAGGATTATTGGATAATGTGCCACGCGTGTTGCCCGCAGGTCTGGCGGCTTGTCTGCAACGTGACCAATGGCCGCGTTTGCCACTGTTTTCCTGGTTGCAACAGGAGGGGGGAGTGGCAGAAGAGGAGATGTTGCGCGTATTCAATTGCGGGATTGGTTTGACCTTGATCGTATCCCCCGAAGATGAAGCGACAGCCCTTCGCCATTTTGCCGACCTGGGGTGGGCTGCCTGGGGTATTGGTGAGATTGTCCATCAACCGGTTGATCGCCCAGCCACTTGGGTGGAATGAGCCGTGCGCGTCCAACCTCGTGTGGTAGTACTGATTTCAGGGCGCGGATCCAATTTGGAGGCATTGTTGCTGGCACGCTTGCCTCTGGAGGTGGTTGCAGTAATCAGCAGTCGGATGGATGCCGCAGGACTGGATCTGGCACGTTGTCGTGGCATTCCTGCGCTGGCGCTGACCAGAGAAGAGTTTCCTGAGAGAGAAGCCTACGATCAGCGGTTGCGATACCTCATTGATGGTTATCAACCCGATATGGTGGTGCTGGCCGGATTCATGCGAATTCTGACCCCCGCATTGGTACGCCACTATGAGGGACGTTTACTCAATATTCATCCTTCCTTGCTACCCGCATTTCCTGGGTTGCACACGCACCGCCGCGCGCTGGAGGCGGGGGTGGCGGTGCATGGCTGTACAGTGCATTTTGTCACCGAGATTTTGGATGATGGTCCTATTGTGGCTCAGGCAGTGGTTCCGGTGTTGCCAGATGATGATGAGATGCACCTGGCACAGAGGGTGCTGGTCATGGAGCATCGTCTTTATCCGGCAGTTTTACGTGCTTGGGCTGAGGGTCACCTGACTTGGCTGGATGGTCGTCCACAATGGTCCCGCGAATCGGGCGTGCCAGCAATGCGCTGGCTAGGATTGGAGGGGCACCCATGACTCGTCGAGCGCGGTACTCCGGAAAGTCAACAGCGCTTCCTGGCGCACGAAGTTCTTCTCAAAAAGTTATACGTGCTCCTGAGCGTGGTAATGACGGTGAGGGGCGCGGGTTCTCGGGATTCCTGTTTGATGGTTGGGTAGCAGTGTTGCAGCGGGTATTATCCGAAATGCGACCTGCTGATCGTATTCTGCATGATTTTTTTCGAGAAGAAAGCAATTGGGGGGCGCGCGATCGCGCGACTCTGACAGAGTTGTTGTATGGTTTATTGCGTCACTGGGAAGTGGTGACCGCATTGGCCCCCGCGACGGCCCCACGACGCCTGGGATTGGCCTACCTGCAACGGGTGATGGGGCGCAGTACGCGTGATCTGCAGTCCCTGTGTCAGACCGATGACGAGCGTGCATGGTTGCGTGCATTGGCTGCTCACCGTTTGCCGGACGAGCGCGCTGTGCGAGCCCATTTGCCTGAGTGGGTGATGGATGCATTAGGCAATGTTTTGCCTGAGGATGAATGGGTTATGCTGGGACGTGCTCTGCAATCCGCTGCTCCTCTGGATGTGCGGGTAAACACGCTCAAAAGCGATCGTCCTGCGGTACTACGGGAATTGGTGGAACAAGGGCTGTTGGCCCAGCCCACTCCCTGGTCCCCTTGGGGAATTCGGGTAGAAGGACGGCCAGATCTGCAACGCCTTCCGGTATTTCGGGAAGGGCGTATTGAAGTGCAGGATGAAGGAAGTCAGTTGCTGGCGGCATTGGTGGCACCGCGTCGCCGCGACATGGTGGTGGATTTCTGTGCGGGCGCGGGTGGTAAATCGCTACAGTTGGGTGCGTTGATGGGAAATCAAGGGCGCTTGTATGCCATGGATGTCTCTGCGTATCGTCTGGAGCGCCTCAAGCCTCGGCTCAAGCGCGCTGGGTTATCAAATCTGATGCCGGTGGTGATTGCACGCGAAACCGATGATCGAGTGCGTCGGTTGCAGGGCAAAATCGATCGGGTGCTGGTGGATGCGCCCTGTACTGGGATGGGGACATTGCGTCGTAATCCGGATCTCAAACTACGCCAATCTGCCGAGACACTGAAGGAGTTGGTGATCAAGCAGCAGTCAATCCTGACGGCTGCAGCACAACTTGTCAAACCTGGGGGACGTTTGGTGTACGCGACCTGTAGTTTGTTGCCTGCTGAAAATCAGGACCAGGTTGCCGGTTTTTCTGAACGACATCCCGAATTTGAATTGTTACCGGTCACTCCCTTGCTTGAAGCGATGGATATTCCCTTGCGTTTTTCAGAACCCTACCTGCAACTCTGGCCCCACCGCCAAGCAACCGATGGATTTTTTGCCGCGGTCTGGCAAAGACGCCTCGATTAAAACAGGAGTAGAAATGGAACCTGCGGGCGATCCGTTTGTTGATCTGGTCGACTTTTTTCAATCGCTGACCGACTACCGCCACGTGTGGCAACTTCCAGTATTGCTGGGGGCACTCCTGATCGCCACGGTAGCCACTTTGCTGCTTGGCCGTCAATTCAGGGGAGTGGGGGAGGTGGCTGAGGGAAAAATCAAGCGCCTCAAACAGATATTGTTTACAGGGACGCTGGTGGCGGCCCTGTTTGTTTTGCGTCATCATTTTGGTTTAGGTCGTTCAGCACCCCTGTTGCATATGGCCTTTGCCTTGTCACTGGCACTGGCTATCACCTATCTTGGACTTTACGTGCTGCACTATGGTGTGGGTTGGTCCAAGCGCCTGGTATTCGTGCAAACCCAGTTTTTGAGATTGACCTGGCTGATTTTTGCGCTGCATGTAACCGGACTATTAAGACCGGTCCAGGAGTGGTTGCAGAGTCTTGATTTTACGCTGGGAGGAACGCGAGTTTCGCTATGGCAACTGATGCAAGGTTCGGTGCTGGTGACCTTTGTGCTGGTTGGGGCACTGTGGTTGGGAACTTGGTTTGAACGGCGTTTGAGTGGTTCTTCAGCTCTGGATACGCATGTGCGGGTCATCGTTGTCAAACTGGTGCGTGGCCTGTTGCTGTTTTTTTCGCTTTTGCTGGCTATGCCCCTCATGGGTATTGATGCGACTTTCCTGTCGGTTCTGGGTGGAGCGTTGGGAGTCGGGTTGGGTTTTGCCTTGCAAAAGGTGGCCAGCAATTATGTGAGTGGATTCATTCTGCTCATGGATCGTTCGATCCGCATGAATGATGTCATTACCGTGGAAGGTCGTCAGGGAACGGTTATCCGGCTTGATGCTCGGTGTATAACCCTGTCATCTACCGATGGACTGGCTTTTATCGTTCCGAATGAAACCTTTCTGACTCAGACCATTATCAACCATACGCGCATGGGGACAGGAGTTTGTCACAGCATGACTCTGGAAGTGGCGTATGCCAGTGATTTGGATGCTGTGCAACGTCTCATGGAGGATGCTGCTCGTGAACAGTCCCGAATTTTGGTGGACCCGGCTCCCAAGGCTTTGGTGGGAAAAATGACGGGACATGGTGTCGAAGTGAATCTGTACTATTGGATACCCGATCCGGGTAAAGGTGATGCAGGATTGAAATCGGCACTGATGCAATTCATTAGTCAAGGTCTGCGTCAGCAGGGTATCATGGTTCCCTTGAAAGATGGCGCTCAACCTGTTGTTCCTTGAGATTTCCCAATCCATGGTATAATCAACGGTTGAAATATCAATCATCGGAGGTTTCTCATGATTTCGTCCGGTCTGCTGTCTTTGCCTTGGTGGGGCGATGTGCTGGTGGCACTTGCCTTGACCCATGTCACCATCGCTTCTGTCACTATTTTTTTGCACCGCCATCAAGCTCATCGCGCGTTGGAGTTAGGGGCGGTAGCCAGCCACTTTTTCCGTTTTTGGCTATGGCTGACCACCGGGATGGTTACCCAGCAATGGGCGGCGATTCACCGCAAGCACCATGCCAAGTGTGAAACTCCAGATGATCCCCATAGTCCTCAGGTGTTGGGTATCAACCGTGTGTTGTGGGGTGGGGTGTTGCTCTACGTCAAGGAAAGTCGTAACGCGGAGACGATGAATCGTTACGGGCATGGTACCCCCAATGACTGGATGGAGAAGCATGTGTATGCTGCCCACGAACGTCTTGGTGTAACACTCATGGCGTTTATTGACATGGCGTTGTTCGGCGTGATTCCAGGTCTGTTGGTCTGGTTGGTCCAGATGATCTGGATTCCGTTTTGGGCGGCAGGTGTGATCAATGGCCTGGGTCACTATTGGGGATACCGGAACTTCAATTGCAAGGATGCCAGTACCAATATTTTTCCCTGGGGTATCTTGATCGGGGGAGAGGAGTTGCACAATAACCATCACACCTACGCGACATCAGCCAAGTTGTCGAATCGCTGGTACGAATTCGATATCGGTTGGTTGTATATACGTGTTTTGGCTGCATTGGGTCAGGCGCGAGTTAAATCTGTGGCGCCCCAAGTGCGCCTGAATCTGGCCAAGCAGCATTGTGATGTGGAAACGTTGCAGGCCATCATTCGCAATCGCTATGAGGTGATGGCGCGCTATGCTCGTGAGTTGGCCAATGGTTGTGTTCTGGAAGTACAGCGCATTGGTTCTGAAGTGCGGTCGCATCGTGATGTGTCTGACATGATTCAGCGTTGGTTTCATCACTCTCCGGAAGAACTTCATCAGTCTGACAGACAGGATCTGGAAAAGGTTATGCAGGCTGAGAATGCGACTGCCACGGTGGTGCGTATGCGCCGTGAACTGGAACAGTTATGGTCACGTACCAATGCCAATGCTGAACAGTTGGTGGAGCAGTTGGCTGATTGGTGTCACCGTGCCGAACTCAGTGGCATCCA
Organism: Pseudomonadota bacterium; assembly: GCA_021798835.1. GTDB lineage: Bacteria > Pseudomonadota > Gammaproteobacteria > Burkholderiales > Ferrovaceae > Ferrovum. The sequence goes on from JAJZBQ010000008.1 coordinate 76,563, forward strand.
TGAGTTAAAACGATTCTCACGATCGTTGCGCGCTTACGCCTGATGTCTAAACTTCTTGAAAACCCCGTTTCGGCGGGGTTTTTTATTTTTGTTATAACGATCGAATATTATAGTATTTGTTAGAATAAAGCCGGCTCGTTAGAATGGTTTCGTTCTAACTGCATCGGAGTGGAATTATGTATCAATACGATGACATCGACCAGAAGCTGGTGGAAGAGCGGGTTGCCCGTTTTCGTGATCAGACTGAGCGGTACCTTGCCGGGGAATTGTCAGAAGACGACTTCAGGCCATTTCGACTGCAAAATGGACTTTATATCCAGCGCCATGCACCCATGCTGCGCGTGGCAATTCCTTATGGGGTGCTGAGTTCAGAGCAATTGCGTCGCTTGGCACATATTGCAAGGACCTATGATCGCGGAACCGGGCATTTCAGTACGCGCCAGAATATTCAGTATAACTGGGTCACCCTGAAGCAGGTACCAGACATTCTGGCTGAACTGGCTGAGGTTCAGATGCATGCTACCCAAACGAGCGGAAACTGTGTTCGCAATACTACGACGGATCATTTTGCCGGAGTTGCTGCAGATGAACGGTTGGATCCGCGCATTACTTGCGAATTGATTCGGCAATGGTCTACAGGGCACCCGGAATTTGCTTTTTTGCCACGCAAGTTCAAGATTGCCGTCAATGGAGCGCAGCGTGATCGTGCAGCGACGGGAGTTCACGACATTGGCTTGCAAGTGGTGCAGGATGAGCAGCAGGGTTTGGGTTATCAGGTACTTGTAGGAGGGGGGCTGGGACGGACCCCGATGGTGGCTGAAATTGTGCGCGATTTTTTGCCTGCTCGACACCTGTTGACGTATCTCGATGCTATTCTGCGCGTTTATAACCGTTATGGACGACGCGACAACAAGTATAAGGCACGCATCAAGATTCTGGTTAAGGCTATGACCATCGAACGCTTTCGACGTGAGGTCGAGGCAGAATGGGAGTTGGATCGTGATGGCCCGGCTACTTTGGTGGATGAGGAAGTTACGCGTATTGCTGCACGGTTCAAACTTCCTTCCTATCAGTTATTGACCGCTGACTTACCGGAATCTGTGGTTCAAATGCTGGGCAAAGACGGTGATTTCTCTCATTGGTACCATCAAAATCTTCACCCGCATAAGGTGGCAGGGTATACCAGTGTGGTCATCTCTCTGAAGGCATCAGGAGTGGCTCCAGGAGATGCCAGTGCCGCACAGATGGATGCCGTGGCAGAGTTGGCAGAGCGTTATGGTTTTGGAGAAATTCGTGTCAGCCATGAGCAGAATCTGGTGCTTCCGGATATTCGGGTGAGCGATTTGCCTGCGCTTTATGAACATTTGCAAGGGTTAGGATTGGCTACTCCTAATATCGGGTTGCTGACTAACATGATCGCCTGTCCGGGTGGAGATTTCTGCTCATTGGCCAATGCGCGTTCACTGCCGTTGGCACAGGCGATCCAGGAACGTTTTGTCGATGCGGAGAGAGTTCGTGATATTGGTCCTCTAGATCTCAATATCTCAGGATGCATGAATTCCTGTGGGCACCACCATGTAGGAGGAATTGGTATTCTTGGTGTAGATAAGCATGGTCAGGAATTTTATCAAGTAACCCTGGGTGGATCGCAGGCACCCGCGCGTATCGGCAAAGTTATTGGGCCGTCTTTGAAGGCGGATGAAGTGCCGGTGGCATTGGAAGCAATTCTCGAATTGTATCGTGAGATTCGTCTGCATGCTCAGGAGTCTTTTGTTGAAACGGTCGAACGTGTGGGAATAGAACCGTTTCGTGATGTGGTTTACGTTCCCCATCAGGTGGTGGTCAATGGCTGATATGGTGATCAATCGTCAGGTCGTTCCAGATGTCTGGCAACGCGTGAGTGAGGTATCGTTGCCGTTACCGACGGGACAGTGGATCTATTTGTTGTCGGAATGGCAGGAGTTGGCAGAAAGACCCCAATCACCGTCGGGATTATGGATAGAAACGAGTCAAGATCCTGAGGTGTTGGTGCCTCATCTGGAAGAGGTTCAGTTGATTGCGGTACATTTTCCAATCTTTACTGATGGTCGTGGGCACAGCCTGGGACATTGGTTGAGGAAGCGGGCAAAATTCTCGGGAGAACTGCGTGCGGTGGGTGATGTATTTCGCGATTCGGTGCATGAGTTAGAGCGCTGTGGGTTTAATGCTTTTGTACCCAGAAATGGAGAAACAGCGGCCAATCTCTTGTGTGGATTGGGGATTTTTAGTGATGCCTACCAAGCGTCAGTAGATCGCTCCGAACCGTTATTTCGGCGCCGTTTGATAAACAGTTCGGGAATCTGAGACATGTTGAATGATAAAATAGAGAGACTGGAGCAACGGCTGACGCAATGGTCAGGTCAACTTTCTCCTCTGGGTTTGGCCAGCAGCCTTGGCGCGGAGGATATGGTCCTGACGGATGCGATTTGCCGCCTTGACCTGAATATATCGATTTTTACTTTGGATACCGGACGGTTACCGCCTTCCACTTATCGTTTGGTAGACCGTGTTTACGAACGCTACGGTCGGCGTCTCGCCGTTTACTGGCCCGATGCGGAAGCAGTTGAACAGTTGGTATTGGCTCAGGGGATGAATGGTTTTTACAATGGCCTGGACCAGCGTCGTGCTTGCTGCCAGGTTCGCAAGGTGGAGGTTTTGCAACGGGCGCTGAAAGGGAAAAAGGCATGGTTGACGGGGTTGCGTCGTGAACAGTCACCGGGGCGGCAGTCGATTGCTTTAGAGGAACCCGATGAACTTACCGGGGTCATCAAACTCAATCCGTTGGTTGATTGGACACATGAGGATGTTTGGTCGTATTTGAAACAATTTTCCGTACCTTATAATCCGTTGCATGATCAGGGCTATGCGAGCATTGGGTGTGAACCTTGTACTCGTGCTTTGCAACCGGGCGAAGAGGAGCGGGCCGGACGCTGGTGGTGGGAACAGGCCGGCAAAAAGGAATGTGGGCTGCATGGTGGGGCCCCCACAATCGTGAGTTCAACAGAAAAAGGTGCTTCATGACAGTTATTCGCCCATCAGTCTCCCAGTCTTGGGATCATTTGGATCGGCTTGAATCGGAGTCCATTCATATTTTGCGTGAAGTGGTGGCTCAATCTGCAAAACCCGTTCTGCTCTTTTCCGGGGGGAAGGATTCCATGGTGGTGTTGCATTTGGCGCGCAAAGCCTTTCACCCGCACCATTTGCCGTTTCCTCTGATGCATGTTGATACGGGGCACAATTTTCCCGAAGTTATCGACTTCCGTGATCGCATCGTGGCGCAGTATGGAGTGGATCTCGTGGTGCGTTCAGTGGAAGATTCCATCCGCCAGGGGCGTGCTCGCGTGCGTTCGGCTCAGGATAGCCGGAATGCTCTGCAGGCTATCACGCTGGTGGATGCAATTCATGAATTGGGGTTTGATGCCTGCATGGGGGGCGCGCGTCGTGATGAAGAAAAAGCGCGCGCCAAGGAGCGTATTTTTTCTTTCCGTGATGAGTTTGGAGGCTGGGACCCCAAGAATCAACGACCTGAATTGTGGGATCTGTATAACGCTCGCGTTCACCCAGGTGAAAATATGCGGGTATTCCCCATCAGTAACTGGACGGAGTTGGATGTATGGGAATATATCTGCCAGGAGAAACTGGAGTTACCCAGTTTGTATTTCGCCCATTCGCGGGCTGTTGTTGCGCGTGGGCTTCAGTGGGTTCCCATTACTGAACTCACGCCTGCGCGAGAGGGGGAAACCGTGGAGCAACGTTCTGTGCGTTTTCGTACGGTAGGCGACATGACCTGCACCTGTCCGGTATTGTCAGAGGCACAGTCCGTTCAGGAAATTCTTCGTGAAACCGAAACCAGCGAATTGACGGAGCGGGGCGCAACGCGTCAGGATGACCAGACTTCAGAAGCTTCCATGGAGTTGCGCAAGCGCCAGGGATACTTCTAACTCTCCTTTCAAGGAATGATGACGACATGGAACATAAGTTGAAAACTCAGGAAATTCTACGTTTCATTACCTGTGGATCGGTAGATGACGGTAAAAGTACTTTGATTGGGCGCCTGTTGCTGGACAGTAAGGCGGTAATGGCGGATCAGTGGCAGTCTATCGAGACAACATCCCAACGTCGTGGCATGGAGCAGGTAGATTTATCGCTACTGACGGATGGATTGCAGGCTGAGCGGGAACAGGGCATCACCATTGATGTCGCTTATCGCTATTTTAGTACTCCCAAACGGCGTTTTATCATTGCCGATACCCCAGGTCATGCCCAGTACACACGTAATATGGTAACCGGAGCCAGCACGGCAGATCTGGCTATTCTGTTGCTTGATGTTCAAAAGGGGGTGGTAGAACAGACCCGTCGTCATGCACACATCGTACGTTTACTGGGTATTCGACGCGTGGTGGTGGCGGTCAACAAGATGGATCTGGTGAATTATCGTGAGGAAGATTTTTTCAGGGTCAAGGTTGCCTTTGAGAATTTTGCGGCCTCTCTGGCGTTTCGGGAAGTAGATATTCTGCCTATGAGTGCAGTAAATGGAGATGGTGTGGTACACCGTGGTGAACGTATGGATTGGTATCAGGGTCCAACCTTGATGGAAATCCTGGAACAGACACCGCTGGATGAAGTTGCCCTTGAGGCGGGTTTTCGTTATCCCATTCAAAACGTAAATCGTTTGCCCGCATTGGCAGGTGAGGAACGACGCGGTGCTATGGGCAGGGTTGAGAGTGGAACTGTTGCAGTTGGCGATGAAGTGGTTGTCCTGCCAGCCGGACGTACCAGTCGTATCGCCAGCATTGAAACCTGGGAAGGATCACTGGAACAGGCGCGTAGTGGTCAGTCGGTGACGCTGACTCTGGAGGATCAAATCGATTTTACTCGGGGCGACATGATTGCTGGTGCGGCATGCCCTCCACGTCTTGAGAAAACATTTGAAGCCTTGCTTTGCTGGTTTTCGTCTATGCCCTATGATGCAACACGTCGTTTTCTGATTCAGCATACGACGCGTAGCACGCCCATGAAGGTAGAAAAGATTCTTGAGCGTCTGGATATTTTGACATCAACCACGGAGTTGAATCCCCAGGGGGTAGTCATGAATGATTTGGTGCGCATGGCAATTCGGGTGCAGCAACCCTTAGCCTTTGACCCTTATGAAGCGAATCGTGCCTCGGGCAGTTTCATTGTCATCGATGCGGTGACTCATGACACCGTTGCGGCTGGAATGATTTGTTGAAAAGGAAACCCGAAGCGAACATTATCAGGTACCATGGCAATAAAATTGATGGAAAGGGATTTTTTATCATGAAGGCATTGCTCTGCATGGGGTTATTGGTAACTTTGGTGGCTTGTGGCGATACTCGTACCAAAGATTATTATTTGGATCATCCCGATGAGATCAAGACAGATCTTGCGGAATGCCAGAAAGAAGGCAAGAACACTTATAACTGCAATCAAGCGACATTGGCACAGTTTCAACTAAAAAATAGTGGGGCTTCTGCACATCCATGACCACTGGGATGTCGCTCATGGAAGGAGATGAGTTGGCTCCTCCAGATAGGCAGGAGGTAATGCTGAGTCATGAGCGGCGTATGAATGAGGTGATCATGCAGATTGCCAGTGATGGTCTGCATGTTCTTGATGCTCATGGCTATTTGGTGACCATGAGTGATTCTTTTTGTGCAGAGTTGGGTTACTGCCGTGAAGAACTGGTCGGTCAGCCTTTATCCTTCTGGGATGTCAAATTCTCCGAGACATCGTTGAGTGAACGCATGAAGGGGATGATGGCATTGCCTGAGCATACCTTTGAAACTCAGCATCGTCGCAAGAATGGCCAACTGGTGGACGTGGAAATTCATGCTCGTGGCTTTCGGGTAGGCGATGAATCCCTGCTTTTTTGTTCATCTCGAGATATTTCTCTACGTAAACAGTCTGAATCGTTGATTCGCTTGCAGGCCGGGGCGCTCAATAACAGTGCCAATGGCATTGCCATAGTTGATGCAACTGTTCCAGATCTGCCTTTGGTCTATGTCAATCCGGCATTTGAACGTATCACCGGGTATTCATCTGTGGATGCCATCGGTCGTAACTGTCGTTTCTTGCAGCGCGATGATCATGACCAAGTTGAATTGCTGGCCGTTAGGGTGGCCCTCAAAAGCGGCATTCCCGTGACGGCGACGGTGCGAAACTATCGTAAAGATGGTCGGATGTTTTGGAATCGTTTTCAGATTGCACCAGTACATGATAAAGATCGCCAATTAACACATTATGTGGCCATTATCAATGATGTTACTGAGCGTAAACTTTCTGACGATTATATTCGTCTGGTTTCTCAAGTCTTTTTGTATGCCGATGAGAGTATTTTTATAACCAATCCTCAGGGATTGATTATTGAGACCAATCCGGCATTTACGCGTACGACGGGATATGAGCGAGAAGAAGTTTTAGGAAAAAACCCGGCTTTTCTGCAGTCAGGACGCCACGATTCTGCATTTTATTCCAGACTGTGGGAAACCGTGATGGAACAAGGGCATTGGTCTGGTGAAGTGTGGAATCGGCGCAAAAACGGAGAAATTTATCCAGACAAGTTGACGGTATCGGTGGTCCGTAATGATGATGGAACGACGCTGAGTTTTGTCTGTATTTCTTCGGATATTTCCTTGCTCAAGGCGCAGCAGGATAAATTGGAACGTATCGCCCTTCACGATACGCTTACCGGATTACCCAATCGAGCGCTGCTCAATGATCGTTTGGGCATGGCACTGGCCGATGCGCGACGCTTGCGTAAAAAAATGGCTCTGTGTTTTATTGATCTGGATGGATTCAAACCCATCAATGACCGGTTTGGACATGATAAAGGGGACCAGGTACTGATCGGAGTGGCGCAGCGTATGATGGGAACGCTACGTGCGACCGATACCGTTGCGCGTCTGGGTGGCGATGAATTCGTGGTTGTGCTATCAGAACTTACCCATGAGCGAGAGTTGGTGGGGACTTTACAGCGCCTTATGGGCGCGATTGCCATGCCATATGAATTGGATGGTCAGACGGCAACGGTGTCGGCCAGCATAGGAGTAACTCTGTTTCCGGACGATGATGTTGACGCTGAAACTCTGTTACGTCATGCGGATCAGGCCATGTATCTGGCAAAGTCCAGAGGAAGAAACTGTTATCACTTCTTTGATGTGGCAGATGACCTTAAGACGCACCAGCGTACAGAGGGACGTACAAGAATCGAACAAGCTTTTGTGGCAGGTGAATTTCAGTTGTATTATCAGCCCAAGGTTAATATGGTTACCGGAAAGATACTGGGGGTAGAGGGATTGATTCGTTGGGCCCACCCCGAGCGAGGTTTATTGCTTCCGCGTGAATTTCTGGGTATGGTAGAAAACAGTGAAATCGAGACCAAAATATCAGAGTGGGTGATCGAGCGTGCTTTTCAGGATAAAGTAATATGGAAGCGGGAGGCCGATCTGGATTTGCCGGTCAGTGTCAATTTGCCCGCACGCCATCTTCATTCGGTTGGATTTTCCGAATTCATTCATAAAAAAATGCAAGCTTTTCCTGGTTTTGGTGCCCCTAATTTTGAACTGGAAGTGCTGGAATCTGTGGCCCTGTGGGATATTCCCCTGGTTACGCAGGCTATGAATTCCTGTCGTTGTCATGGGGTTACGTTCGCTATCGATGATTTCGGGACGGGGTATGCCTCATTGGACTATTTGCGTCGCTTACCGGTCAGTGTCATCAAGATCGACCAGAGTTTTGTGCGTGATATGTTGCATGATCAGGATGACTGTTCCATTGTGCAGTTGATTATCAATTTGGCTGAGGTGTTTCGCAAGGAAGTGATCGCCGAAGGGGTTGAAACCGAACAGCAAGGTGCCGCTTTGATTCAGATGGGATGTTTATGTGGTCAGGGTTTCGGAATTGCACGTCCCATGCCGGCAGAGAAGGTTGCCCACTGGGTACGTCATTGGACACCATCATCGATGTGGTGTGTTTCCCCTGAAAATTCCTAGTTGCTGGAGTTGGTTGAATCGGGGACGAAGCGGAGTACCGCGCTGTTGATGCAGTAGCGTTTTCCGCTGGGAGGGGGGCCATCATTGAATACATGTCCCAGATGTACGCCAGAACTCGCACTGATTACTTCGATGCGGTGCAGGCCGTGGCTATCATCCTCGCGCAGAACCAGTGCGCCGGGGACAGGATCAAAAAAACTTGGCCAACCAGAATGGCTACCAAACTTCGTATCGCTGCGAAATAATGGATGGCCGCTCACAGGATCGACATAGGTGCCAGGGCGGTGATTGTCCAGCAACGAGCCTGTGAAAGGGGGTTCTGTTTCACCGTGAAAGGCGATGGCTTGTTGCTCGGGAGTCAGGGTTAAATGCCCCAACCAGTTCCAGAATGCTCGGCTATCTCCGGTATATCCGGTGAAGCGACCAACTTCCTTTCCGTTTAGGAATAGAACGCTGGTGGGGCTGGCCCAAACTGGAGAGGAAAGATGCCACCCCAGCGGGGCTTGAGTAGAGAGAGTTTTTACGACAGCCACCGAGGATTTCCAATGGTCGAGAACTTCCTTGTCCATTTGGCGGCAATAGGAACAGTCAACTCCTTCAAAAATAACCAGTTGGGTAGTCGCCAGCATCTGCCCCGACAAAGTCGGGAGAAGTGTTGGGGCGACGCTGATTTTTTCACCAGGGAAGGGGACTCCTGTACCCCCTAACCCGCAGTATCCATCGGGATGTTTGACCAAGTATTGCTGATGATATTCCTCGGCTCGGTAGAAATGCTGTAAGGGTGCTATTTGGGTGGTGATCGCACCATATCCGGCTTGATTCAGGGCTCGTTCATAGGATTTCATGACATCCAGCGCCACTTCCTTTTGTGCGGTTTGTGTATAAAAAATCGCACTTCGGTAATTTGCACCAATGTCGTTGCCTTGTCGGTTTCCCTGAGTCGGATCGTGATTTTCGAAGAAGGCAATTAGCAATTGACGCGTAGAAATTAACTCGGGGTTGTAATCTACGGCTACAACTTCGGTATGTACGGCCGCTTCGCCTGCTGGATGCTGCGCTTCGTGGATTACGGTTTGGTAGGTGGGGCGGGTGTTTGTTCCGCCGGCATAACCAACCTCGGTATGGACTACACCAGGTAGGGCAGCCAGACGTTTTTGAGCACCCCAGAAACATCCCATACCGAGAACCAGTCGTTCAGTAGGGAGAGAAGCGGCGATAGAAGCATTCATGGTAAGAACCGCCAAAAAAATCAGAAGGAAATAGCGTAACATCAGAAATCCCTGTGTATGCACTTGGAAGGTCAGACAGGGATTGCTCTGCAAAGTTTCGCATAATTTTGTGATACCGTCACGCATCCGTGTAAAATGTCGGGCTGTGCCCGGATGGTGAAACAGGTAGACACAAGGGACTTAAAATCCCTCGGCCATTGCGGCTGTGCCGGTTCGATTCCGGCTCCGGGCACCACCCCCTCTTCCAAAGGCATCCAGAAACATCCAGAACGCCTTAAATAATAAACGATTTATTTTAACTCTCTTCCAATATCATCCAGAACCATCTTGCGCAATCCGGGACTACTTGGGGGTATCATGCCACTATGCACTCAAGGATACCCTCATGGCACTGACAGATCTCTTGATTCGCAAGGCTCTCCCTTCACAAAAACCCTACAAAATGGGCGATGATCGGGGGTTGTTTCTGCTCGTCAATCCCAGCGGTTCAAAACTGTGGCGACAAAAATACCGTTTTGACGGAAAAGAAAAACTTATTTCTCATGGTACCTACCCTGAACTTGATCTCAAGAATGCTCGCCTGAAATGTGATGAGGCTCGCCGATTACTGAGTCAAGGGGTGGCAAGGGTCTGAGGGGGCGGGCCGATCCACTTCCGTAAAAACGCTCATGCGCGTCCCAGGAAGTTTCTTGAAGAGCCGGCCATTGAGTTAGGGACCAGTGTCATCTGGACTTATTCAGCAACTCAGCAAGCAACGAGGCAAACGGCATTATATTTCCAACAACACTTGCAGACTCCAGAGTTGCCATATAGTCACTGCGTCTCTCCAATGGAACAATGGTCCACGGATATCTACCTGAAGCAAGCATCAAATTCATCAGGAAGCGGCCCAAACGGGGCTCAATTGCAATGAGCTTATGTGAGCCAAACTGAGAAAAAAGGGGGCAAATGACATTCGAAAAGTAGTTGGATTTGAGTTTGAAAGTTCGGCTCAAACAATTTTTTATAGCATAAAAACCACAAAAATGTGCAACTTTTTCAATGCGTTGGCGGAGAGAGAGTCCCCGTTATCGCTGTCCAATAGCGTCCGGTATAGTCCGTAATTAATTTGTAATTCAATAGGTTGAAATGATAATTCGTCCTAAACTGTATTAGCAAATCCGACTAAATCCAGATATTATTTGATAGTTATTTTGATAGTCGATTTTTTGGTGTAGGATAGGCGGACATATAGTGCACCTGCCGTTCCATTTTACAGTGCTGGGATAGATTTTTGACGACTCGAGGTTAATTTTCTCCAAAACGCGCCATGTCACGCCATCAACATCGCCTTTCCGCCCTACACGTCAGCAAACTAACTAAACCCGGTTTATACGGGGATGGGGCCGGTTTGACCCTACAAATTACAAAATCTGGCGCGAAGTCCTGGTTGCTACGCTACATGATTGCTGGTAAATCTTTTGCCATGGGGCTTGGACCTACCCATACGGTCAGTTTGGCTGATGCCAGGGTGAAGGCGCTGGAGGCACGAAAACTACTCCTAGATGGCGTCAATCCACTTGATGAAAAGAAACAGAATCAGATCGCCAAAGCTTTGTCCAAGGCAAAAACAATGACCTTTGATCAGTGTGCCGAAAGCTATATTCGAGCGCATAAAGCGGCGTGGAAAAATTCTAAACATGCGGATCAATGGGAGAACACCCTGTCAACGTATGCAAGCCCGGTGTTTGGCCACTTGGCTGTCGCTGAAATTGATACCGGGTTGATTGTGAAATGCCTCTCGCCAATTTGGGAGACCAAAACCGAAACGGCGAGTCGTTTGCGTGGACGGATTGAGTCTGTCCTTGGTTGGGCCACAACCAGTGGATTCAGGACGGGCGAAAACCCAGCCCGATGGAAAGGGCATCTTGAGAATTTACTGGCTAACATCAGCAAGTCTGCCAGAACGAAGAACCACCCGGCACTACCATGGCAGCAAATAGGTCAATTCATGGTTTCCTTGAAGAGATGTGAGGGGGTTGCAGCAAGAGCAATGGAATTCGCTATCCTGACGGCAGTAAGATCAGGCGAGGTGCGCGAGGCACGATGGTCGGAATTCGACGTAACGACCAAAATCTGGACGATCCCCGCTGAGCGAATGAAAGCTGGACGTGAACATCAGGTACCCCTAAGCGATGCTGTGCTTGCCTTGTTGTGCGAGTTGCCAAACTACAATGAGAGTGGCGATAACATGGTCTTTGCCGGGATGAAAGGCCAACCCTTATCGGATATGTCACTGACGGCAGTCATACGGCGCATGAAAGATGCTCAGGGCATGCCCTTGTGGACGGATGGCAAAGGCCGGCGAATCACGGTTCACGGTTTTCGAAGCAGTTTCAGAATGTGGGCCGCTGAAAACACAAACCATCCAAGAGAAGTGGCTGAACATGCTTTAGCCCACCAATTGCCCGATGCTGTTGAGCGTGCCTACCAACGTGGATCGCAATTTGCCAAACGAATTTTACTGATGCGCGACTGGGCATCTTTTTGTACTTCAGATATTGACAGGATACTGCCAGCATGAGTCCAACCAATCTCCCCCCACTACCAGATATTGTCCACATCAGCGAAGTCGCTGCGCGGTGGGGTTGGGATATTTCGAAGAGGGTATAACTGATGGTCGATGAGGATCAAATTAAAAGAGATTGCAGACAAACTGCACGTCAATTGTTGCGCGAACAGCCAGACTTGACCTTTCATGAATTGGTTGGAAGAAGTGAATTCAAATTCGCATGCCAATATCTAGAGTTCCCCGAAAAAAAGCTAGCTGACTGGATTACCCCAGCCCTAACAGCCATTGAAGAGGCGCCATTTTATGAAAATGCGAGCGTCTGGACAATTGAAGAAGCTGTTGCAATCTGGCTGGATCGAAATCCTTTAATTATTCTTCTAGGTTCACGCAACCCCGAATTCTGGAATAAGCCATATCATCCTATACTGCGGGAACAAGTAAGTGTTGGAATAGAATCAGCTAGCCGAGACATCATCGCAGGGAAATTGGCGTCAATTCGAAAAAATGGTAGAGACTATGTTAGTCCATTGGATTTTCATGAATGGGCAGTTAAAAACCTTGGCGAGCTTAGAGGGGAAGCGCCGCAGCGCTTATTCAAGGTACTTTTGTCAAAAGAGTCAAATAAAAGCGAAACGATATCTCCGATCGCCCCAGAAGATCGAACGAAGTCAACAAAGTCAAAAACCCCTGCAGATCAACAAAACGAAAAGCCATGGCTGGTTCCTGATGAAAATGATCCTCCGCCAGAGCATGATTGGTATATCCCTGCTCGATATTTTGCACGTGAGCTTATTGTGGAAAATTCAAAATTGCTTCTAAAGCGTGATTTATTAGCAAAGAAAGTATCTGACTCAATGTTTAATGTTGGTATTAAGAAAAGGGGAATAGCGAAGCGCTATAACCCTGCAACAATCAAAAAAGCCTTTTCAAATGTGAAATTTGGCTAAAACTTTCAAACTTTCGCCGAAAGTTTAGCCCCAAACCGGCCGCAAAGCCAATAAACACGCGGGATTCCAAAAACTTTTGCATCCTCTTGCAAGCGTTAAAAGCTCTTGCAAACTGGTGGTGTGTTCAACAACCACCATCGAGGTGCAAACATGTTGTTGTCAGGGTTGAGGAACCGCGTAAATTTGAGGGGTATTACGCGGTTTTGCGGTAGTTGATCAGGGGTTGGGTTTGATTTTTGGTTTTTTCCTGCGTTGGGTTGCGCGTTCGGCGGCCTCCTT
>JAJZBQ010000009.1 GCA_021798835.1 Pseudomonadota bacterium
TGGGAGAGCACTTGCCGGAAGTAAACGATTTGCAGGAGTTAAAGATCATGATGACGGATCGATTGGAGGAATGGGCCAAGGAGCGCGAGGCCAAGGGTCTGCAGCAGGGAATGCAGCAGGGAATGCAGCAGGGAAGACAGGAAGGCAGGCAGGAAGGCAGACAGGAAGGCGAAGCCTTGGCGCTGCAGAGGTTGCTGGCCCGACGTTTTGGGGAGGTAAGCCCAGCGGTGCTGGACAGGATTGGCGCGGCATCCAGGGAGCAGATTGAGGCATGGCTGGATCGGGTGCTGGAGGCTCCTACCCTGGAAGCGGTGTTTGCTCCATTGCCCCATTGAGGGCGGTATTGGTTTCTGTGTGATGGTGAAAAAATCGCACAATCGTTGGCTGCGGGGTTGTGTTTCGCGTCGGGAAGGATTGGTGATTCCACGCCATTGGCCATGTGCGGACGTGCGGTGTTGTAATAGATCCTGAATTCTGAAAGCAGCCGGTTTAGATGGCGATCATGGAGTGGCTGTACATATAGGTTACCATTTCTGAATGGCGAAAATCAGGCTTGAAGAGTACGTTCGCGAAGACGCAAGCATTCCATATCAGCCTGTGCCGACACTCGTGATGCTGCATTGGTGTTGGCGCAGGAGGATGCCTCAATCGAAGAGTGTGGCGAGTTTGGCAAGCACTTCTTCCATGATTGTCTGCGGCACTCGTTCGATCTTACGACCGAAACGCGCCCCAATGTCTAGGACGCGCGGTTGATCGCAGCGCACGACGCCGGTGGTTTGCGTACCGGCACCCATCAGCGAGACCGCGAAGCCAGCGGTGCGGGCGAAGTTGCCACCGCTGGTAATTGGCAATACGACTGGCATGCGTGTCAGCCGATTGAACGCTGTCGGTGAGACGACTAGGACTGGGCGTGTGTCCTGTTGCTCGTGGCCAGATGTCGGATCAAGCGACACCATGTAGATATCGCCACGCTCCATCACAGCAGTTCGCCGCCAACAGGACGAGCATCGAGCCATTCCCTATCTTCTGTCGAGGTTTCGGCGGAAGCGTCGCATTGAGCTAGCAATTTGTCGAGGGTGTAGCGTGGGCGTGAGGCTGGTTCGACTACTAGACAGCCGTTATCAACGACCAAGCCGACCTTTGCGCCAGCCGCCAGATGCAGAACGTCGAGCAGCGCTGGCGGCACGGCTAGCATGATTGAGCCACCGACCTTGCGCAAATTGGTTGTATGCATGGTATGCCTCCAATGGATAAAGTTATACTTTAATATAATCTCAATCACTTTGGCCTGCAAGGCTTGACGAAATTGCTTGTGGTGGAGTAGGACGTAGGATTAGTAAAGAACTGGGGCCAACCGTTTGCAGCGGTGGGCCCCCAAATAAAACGCCAATCGATGCGGAAACATCATTGGCCTGACTAACCAAAATTCGCTTGGTAGTGGATTATGATTGTATGCACACAAATGGGTCGAATGGTGTTCTCCACGGTGGCATCTTGACCCTCACCCTCCAGGGCATACAATCGAGTCATGTATTTCAACGCCGTTGCGGCAATCGGGCTTTGGTTCGCTTCGAAGAGATCAAAGAACTTGCGTTGTGCATGGGCCCAGCAGGCAAGTTCGATCATGCTACCCTCGGTGAACAGGGGCTCGTAACCCGCGTAATCATCTACCATGAGATGACCGCGCCAATTTCGCCGTTACCGGTGTTGTCATGGATTACAGATGTTGCAGCAGCCGGGATCGGCACGATGGGTGCCGTTCATGGCCCGTGTTTCGCGATGGGGACATTTTAAGCAACCGTAAACCTGAGCGCGTGTTTCTCGGGTTGGCGTGCCGCAGGCTTCACAGGGAAGCCCTTCCAGGTGGGCCACACGCCAATAGCCTGGCGTCCCGCAGGCCGGGCATAGAGACGCGAGCTTGCTGGCCAGATCCGTGGCTGCCATGCCAATGTTGGCCATGCGCAAAGGATTGGCGTGGGCGCGGCCATCGGTTTCGATGAATGCCAGGCTGTTGTCTGCCGATGACACCGCCCAGGCAAAGGCGGCTTCCAATGCAGGCCAGGTATCAATCCCTTTGAGGATCCGATGGTCGTGTTCACTCCGAGGACGCACGACCAACGATTGCTCTGGAAAACCAACTTTGTGTGCGAAGGACTGGAGTGTGGACCACGCATCGATGAGGCGGTGATGAAAATTGCTGTGGCTCTGCGCCATGCCGACGACTTCCAGGTCTCGCAAGCAATCGATGAACACGATGAGTTCGAGGTTCCAGGGTGCCATGCCGATATAAGGGTCCGGTATCAATGCACCTTCGCTGCCCAGTCCACACGGCATACCCGATAATTCTATGGCTAGGTGTGCTTTTTTTCGGGCGGATTCCATCTGGGTACCGAGGCGCGGAATGTCGCGCGTGAAAGTCCCGAGTTGATCGGTGTCATAACTGTCGACGTGGTGCACCTGACAGCCGAGTCTTTTTTCCAGGGAAGGGCCGATGACACGCTGTTTTCCGTGCTGGGTGAGCAGAGCGATGTTGACATCGGCATAGGGATGATGTTGGCTGTTCATGTTGAGCATCTTGCCCTGGATGTCAGCATCGTCTCTGGAACCTTCAGGTATTCTGCCAGGTTGCATGGGCCACGCGTCGGAATGATGCGCCCTGTTCATCGATGCGGAACAAATGCAGCCAGCCATGATCCACCAGTTGGCGCACGAGTTCGTGACGTGCGATGATGTCATCGATGGCTTTTTCCGGTGCTTCAATGAACACGGAGAGGCGCAGGGGTTCATGCACCCACCGCTTGCCATCGTGTAGCGACTGCAATGGCAGTCCCACACGCAGATCCCCGCCGTTGCCTTCGAATACGCCGATGGCTCCGCCGACGATATTGTGCAGTACCTTGTTGCCGCTGCCAAAACGGGGATTGTCCACGACAGAGCCATAGTACTGCATGTTGATCCAATTGGCGACCACCATGGGGGCTGTCATGATCAGTTCCAGGATCTTGAATCCATCGTCCTTTTGCCATGCGTATTCGTGCAGGAATGCGCGTCCATCCAAATCCATTCCGGCCGTTCGTTGACGTGGTGCGGCGATGAATGCGGCATTGTTTGCCAGTGCCCACTCCGGCCTTACCTGCGACCAGTCACGACTTCGTTCGAGTACCTTGTTTGCTACGTGATAGTCCGGCAACTTGTCGATACCGAGCAGGGCGGCGCGTTGGAGGCGTGTGAGATCCCCCGCTTGTGCCAGCCACTGACGCAAGGATGAGAGATCGGGGTTCAGCATCTCTGGCAGGTCATCGCTATCGAACAGGCGTACCCCATCGGTGGTGGTGTCGTGTAATGCCGCCAGAAACCAGGTGTCTTGTGGAATAGCGATGCCTTTGTCACGCAAGCCGTATCTCACAGCGGGGTCGTTCAGCAAAGCAGCGACCACCCGTGCGCTGGCCTCGCCAGTTTGGCCAGCACAGGCACCGCAGTCCAGGCCAGTGGCATGGGGATTGTTCACCGAGGTACTTCCGTGGCCGACCAGCAGCACCAATCGTGCAAAATTTTCGGTCATGGACATGGCGCGCAGGATGCGTTCGGCGTGGCCCAGTCGGTCCCCTGGGGGGATTCCCGTCGGGATATTGCGTGCGCTGCCCGGTTCCTGAGAAACCATCTCCACGGTTGGACCGATTGTGTCAGCGAATTTTTTGGCGATGCCCTGGGTTTGGGGATCGGGTACGGGACGAGTCCAGCCCAGGCTGTCGGTCAGTAATTTGGGGGCATACATCAAGCCGCTCATTTCCACGAAGGAGAAGCAGGAAGAGGCTGAAAACTTGAATCCTTTCCATGCTGTTGAGAGACCCATGCGGTTTCTCCGCCGGCCGATCAGGGTTGTCGCATCATGGCCCTTGACTCGATCCAGGATGCGGTAGGCGGGGTTGAAGATCACGGGGACATGTGAACGTCCTGCATCGGCACCGAGCGGAACATGTTCGATGAAAATGCCGAAAAATCCGGCGAAACCCAGGGTTTGCACGGCAGGAGCCACGGTTTCCAGAGAACGACGGAACACTTCTGAGCGCACGTCGATACAGAAAGCGGCCTGGACTGCAGGGCGGGTTAAGGCGGTTTTATTCTGCGGAGTTTGGCGCAGGCCAGCTATCACCTGACGTTGAAAGCCGATTTCCATGGCGTTGAGCAATATCCGGTCAATTTCTGCCGCTGCACGACGTTTGGCGGAGGGGGGACGCATGCTCACCGCCAGCATTTCACGCCAGCGTGCCACCAGGGCAGGGCTGCTTTTTTCTTTGAACAACAACACGTCCCACATCAGGCGGATCGCCAGCAGATCAACGATGGAATCATCGTATTTCCCCGTCAGTTCTGCTTGCCAGCGTAAATAGCGTGCCCAGGATGCCCATCCGCCGATGCTGAGCAGGGCTGCGTGCAAGTAGCGTTCCACTGCAGGGTCAGTCAATCCCAATTCGGTTATGGCCCAGGCGATTGCCTGGCGTGGTTCCTCGGGTAATTGTCCGGCGGCCATGCGAAAATCGCTCAACCCCATCATGGCCGGGCTGCGATCAATGATCGCTGCTTTACGCCAGGAGGTATACAACGACAGATTCCGCCAGGGCATTCCCACCATGGCCTGACCGAGATCGAAATAGGCTGAGCAATGAAGACTGATGCGTTCGGTAACAAAATTGGTCCAGATGCCGCCTTCCACCCGGTCCAGTATTTCACTCACCGATGCCATGCCCGTTCTGGGCTGGGGGGCCTCGGTCATCAGGGCATGTTCAACGGTCTGTATGTCGAGTTGGCTGCCACAGCGGATGATGGCCTGCTCCAGATCGGCACGATGGATGCGTCCCGTGGCGATCTGCTCCCGGTAATAGGCGCGTGGCATGTACAGACTGTTTCCGACGATTCTCGCCAAGGTATCCGACGCATCCTGAAAACTGTGGTCGCGTAGGCCAAAGAAAGGGTTGACCGCAACAAAATGCTGGAGTGGCCACAGGGGAGCAATGCGCGAACATGCGTTATCAATTCGTCGGTCAAGTTCGGTGGGGATGGTTTTTTCTAGAAAGCTTTCGGTCATATTCATGATGAACTCCGTGGGGGTTGTGGGGTATCAAACGGGAGCAGGCCAAATGCGCTGCAGCAGTCGGGTGATGTACACGTCGATGTACAGGCCGTTATAAAGGTGCAGATAGAGTCTCTCGTGCAGACTGGAACGTGAGGACTTGAGGTATTGCTGCATCAACAACAGGCTGATGAATGCGGTCATGGTTAGTACCAGGAGCACGGACTGAGCGTGGCTCGTGGGGTTTGGTAGCGGGACCACGCTACCGAGCAACGCGCGCTCGAACAGCGCATGCAGGGCGAAGTATGCGGTACACACGAGGGCGCTGATGCCCATTCCGCGCGTCATCGCTGACGTGTTGCCAACCCGCGTTGTGATCTGCAGGAGCAATTGGGTCACTGCGATGATCACGATGGCCCCGCTGGTCATGAGGGCAGGTTGCTGCTGCCAGTTCATGCCGAAGAGGGTTCCCGTTCCCAACGTGACAAGGCTGCTTGCGCTCAAGGCGAAGAGCCATTGCCCGAGAGGAAAGCCGGAGGTGGCATGGCGGATGATGGGCGCGCGGAAGGTATCGACCCCGCTGCCCGAAGCAAGAAATGCGTGTGCTTTGTAAAGAGAGTGAGCGACGAGGTGCATCATGGCCAGGCTGTAAAGACCCAGACCGCACTCCAGCAGCATGAAGCCCATCTGAGCGGTAGTTGACCACGCAAGGGAAACCTTGATGCTGGTCTGCGTCAGCATTACCAATGAAGCCAGCGTCAGGGTCACCAGTCCGATGGTCGCCAGTACGATCAGTGCTAAGCTCGAATGAGACATGATCGGGCTCATGCGGAGGATGAGAAATGCGCCGGCATTGACGATACCGGCGTGCAGCAAGGCCGATACCGGTGTCGGCGCTTCCATGACCTGAATCAGCCAGCCGTGAAGCGGAAATTGTGCCGACTTGAGTGCTGCGCTGACCACGATCAGCAGAGCGGCGGCTTCAAGACTTTCGGGCATGGCTCCCGTGAGTGTCGACATGCGTGCAAATATTTCGTCGAATTCCAGCGTATGCAGTGTCGAGCCAATCAGGAAAATGGCCATCAGCAGACTGATATCTCCGATGCGGCTGGCGATGAATTTTTTGTGTGCGGACAGTACGGCGGTGGGCCGTTCACGATAAAACATGAGTAATTCATGCAGACACAGACTGGTGGATATCCAGGCCAGCGAGAACATGAGCAGGTTGCCCGATACGATCAGGGTGAGGATGGAAGCCAGTGTGAGGGTCAGCCATTTGTGAAAGCGCCCCTGGTTTGGATCGCCGTCCAGGTAGTTGCGTGCGTAACGTGACACGATAGCGCCAACGAAGGAGACCAGAAGAAGCATGATGACGGTGACACTGTTGACGTAGGCGCTAACGGAAAAGGGCTCCATATTGCCGGGGAGGGGCACGGAAAATTCCATGTGGGTGAATACAGCTCCCATGAAGTACGCGATCATGGACACCAGTGCGCTGATAAATGCGATCCATGCGGCTTTCACGTTGAGTTGAGCCATCAATTTCGGTCGAGCATTGGCCAGACTCATCGGGGTCAGTCCGATGAGCCATAACAGTGCGGGAACAAAGATGACGAGAGGCTGGATGAATAAGGTCAGTGTCGTTGGCATGGTTGGACTCCCTGTAAAGCGTTTGATGAAGTGGCTTAAACGCTAGTCTAGAGAAAGTCATGTATGAAAAATAATGAATAATTCGCATGGAAATGATAGCCTTTTGGAAATACGTTAACGGGAGACTCCTGTCATGATGCACGTCAGCATGCGCCAACTGCGTACCTTCGAGGCCGTCGCACGCCTGAAAAGTTTTTCTCGCGCTGCAGATGAACTGCACGTGACCCAGCCGACGGTTTCGAAGCAAATTCGCCTCCTGCACGAGGAAGTGGGGTTGTCCTTGCTGGAGCAGATCGGGAAGCGCGTATTTCTGACCGAGGCAGGGGAGGAACTTTACGCGACATGCGCCAATTGGCTGGAAACCTGGGGATGCTTCGAGCAGACCATCGCCAACTTCAAGGGCATTAAGCAAGGGCGGCTCAGAATCGCCGTGGTGACCACTGCCAAATATTTTTTGCCGCGCCTGCTGGGACCGTTTTGCTCTCTGTATCCGGGTATCGATGTGGCGCTGGAAGTGGTCAATCGTGATCGTTTGTTGGAACGCATGGCGCGTAATCAGGATGATCTCTACATCATGGGAGTCCCGCCCCAGGAACTGAGCATCGAGAGCGAGCCTTTTCTGGAAAATCCTTTGGTGGTGTTGGCTCCGGCGACGCATCCGATGTCAGGACGCGCGTGCATTCGATTCGAGGAGTTGGCGCACGAACCTTTCATCGTTCGCGAGCATGGTTCAGGAACCCGGTTGACGGTGGAGCGTGTGTTTCTGGAACGGAATGTCCCGCTGAAGATAAAAATGGAGATAGGCAGCAATGAGGCCATCAAGCAGGCTGTTGCTGGTGGTCTGGGGCTGGCGCTATTGTCTCAGAGTACCCTGAGTCTGGACCCCAGTGAGAAGGAAATAGCGATCCTCAATGTTGAGGGATTCCCGATCCGGCGCTCCTGGTACGTCGTGAGGCTACGGGACAAGCAGTTATCGATTGTCGCAGGGACATTTCTGGATTTCCTGCGTACGCATGTGCAATTGCTGGCACCGCGCCACTGATTTGAAATGGAGGGTTCTGCATCGCCCATGTCGGCTGGATGACAGGGGCTTGGATTTCATGAACAGGGCAGCTTACGCTTTCTTGTCTGCTACAATGCGTCGCGCCATCAAATGCCTGGAAAGTAGCCAGGGTCCCGTTCAACCATTTCCATGACTTTCTGATCCCATGGCCCTCAAATCGACAGTCTTCAAAGCCAATCTGCAAATCTCCGACATGGATCGGGCCTACTACGCCCACCATGCCCTGACGATGGCACGCCATCCTTCAGAAACCGATGAACGGATGATGGTTCGCCTGGTTGCCTTCGCGCGCCATGCCCATGAACATCTCACTTTTGCCAAAGGCTTGTCAGAAGACGATGAACCGGATATCTGGCAAAAGGACCTGACTGGAGCCATCATTCACTGGATCGATGTCGGGCAACCCGATGAGAAGCGCATCCTGCGGGCCTGTGGTCGATCCAAGCAGGTGACCCTTTACAGCTATGGCGGCAATGGCGCCAAAATTTGGTGGAATGGCCTCTCTTCCCGAGTGACCCGCTTGAAAAACCTGACCGTTTTTCACTTGGTTGAAGACAGCAGCCATGCTCTTGCGGGAATGGTGCAACGAACCATGGAATTGAATTGCGTGATTCAAGATGGCGATTTCTGGTTGTCTGATCCCCAGGGCAGCATCAAGGTGGATTGTGTCCTATGGCAAGGAACTCAAGACGGCATGGCATGAAGGTTGTGGATTTTGCATGTCGGAATTACGCGGGCCTTTGGTTGTGCTTGGGCTTTGGAACAGGTTCAACAGCGCCCTGGTATGGCATCAAAATTCTTCTTCCGATCTTCTGTCGAGATTTCGGCGGAAGCGTCGCATTGAGCCAGCAAGTTATCGAGGGTGTAGCGTGGACGTGAGGCTGGTTTCACTACCGGGCAGCCGTTATCAACGGCCAGGCAGAATGTTGGCACACCACTTGTCAGTGGTGGGCGATAGTGGGTTCGAACCACTGGCTTCCACCGTGTGAAGGTGGCACTCTACCGCTGAGTTAATCGCCCGAGAGCAACGAATTATACAGATTCCAGCGTAAGCGCTCAATCCCTTGGGACATTTCTCGGTTCCATGCCGAAAAGCAGCAAGCCGAAACCCGTCGGGCTTACGATCCGATCCGTCTCGCCCAATAACCCCTGCTGACGAAGCAAGCGATTGAAACTGTCAGAACCGACTGCTGCGGAGATGTTTGCTTTCGAGTGATAAAAGCCTGGAGCCTCGTTTGACCTCGATGGATCCCCGGATCTGCTGTGGCCCTACCCGGTGTTGGTGGAGGAGGCGATCATGGTTGCCGTTCTACGGCTCATTCCGGCGTGATCGGTTAAAATGGGGACATTATCCCATTCTGGACTTCCATGCTGTTCAGTCGCCTCATCCGCAAGGAATTTGCTCGCACGGCCTTGATGGCACTGGCCATCCTGCTGTCGATTCTGCTGACCGTCAGCCTGGTGAAACTGCTGGGATTGGCGGCTGGCGGTTCTCTCTCCGGGGGGGCGGTATTGGCCATGCTGGCCTTTGGGGCCCTGACCTATTTGCCGGTCCTGCTGTCCGCCTCCATTTTTACGGCGCTGTTGATGTCGTTGACCCGTCTCTACCGTGATTCAGAAATGGTGGTGTGGCAGAGTTGTGGCCTCAGTTTGCTGCGTTTTGCCCAGCCCATCCTGCGTTTTGCGATTCCCATGGCTTTCGTGGTTGCGTTGCTGAGTCTGGTCATCTCTCCCTGGGCCATCGGTCAGAAGGCCCAGTACCAGAAAGATCTGGATGTTCAGGATGATACTTCGCAGATTACGCCGGGGGTATTCCGCGAATCCCATCAGTCTGATCAGGTGTTTTTTGTGGACGCGCTTTCCCAGCGCAAAGAAAAAGTTGCCAATGTCTTTGTCCAGTCGGTGCAGGGGCGCAGTGTCGGGGTCATTGCCGCCGACAGTGGTCACATGGTCACTCGCCCCAATGGAGATCGGTACGTGGTGCTGGAGCGTGGGCGACGTTATGAGGGAGAACCGGGAACCCTGAACTATCGCCTGGTGGATTTTGAGAAGGCGCAATTGCGCATCGACCAGCACGGGGTCAGCGCTACGGCTCTATCGGTAAAATCGATGTCGGTCATCGACTTGTTGCGTCACCCTACCCTGGAGGGTTGGGGGGAACTGCATTGGCGAATTGGATTGCCTCTCAGCCTGCTGGTGCTCTCCCTGTTTGCCTTGCCGCTTTCCTACCTGAATACCAGGGGGGGACGCTCTACCAACATGATTTTTGCTTTACTGGCCTATATGGTGTACTACAACACCATGAGCATTGCCCAAGCCTGGGTGGTTCAGGGCAAGTTATCC
Organism: Pseudomonadota bacterium; assembly: GCA_021798835.1. Classification (GTDB taxonomy): domain Bacteria; phylum Pseudomonadota; class Gammaproteobacteria; order Burkholderiales; family Ferrovaceae; genus Ferrovum. The sequence continues at coordinate 10,128 of JAJZBQ010000009.1, forward strand.
CCTTTGGTCGGGATATGGCCTGTCCATCTGCTGTTTTTGGGTCTTGCCTGGACCTGGTTGTTGAATCGTCGCCGCGTTTGGTCCTGGCGTTGGTGGCGTGGGCAACGTCGGGCTGCTCGTGCTGCTGCTCCTCGGCAGCCGGGCTGAAAGTCGGAGTTTCAATTGCCCAAGTTTCCCGCTTTGGGCTAAAATGAACCCATTTGTGCGCATGAATAAGGTTGCTGGCATGATGGCTTCTCCCCCCCCCGATCATGATACCGATCCGCAGGAAACTCAGGAATGGCTGGATGCCTTGGCCGGGGTGCTGGTTGAGGAAGGTCCTCAGCGTGCGCATTATCTGCTCGAAAGACTGATCGACAAGGCGCGTCGTTCCGGGGCCTTTCTGCCTTACAGCGCCAATACCGCTTACATCAACACCATTCCCCCGGCACTGGAAGTTCCCATGCCAGGTGATCCTGAAATGGAATACCGCATCCGCTCCATCATCCGTTGGAATGCATTGGCCATGGTTGTACGTGCCAATCAGGGGGGAGGGGAACTGGGTGGTCATATCGCCAGCTTTCAGTCGGCGGCGACGCTATACGATGTTGGTTTCGATCATTTTTTTCGGGCACCCGGCGATACGCATGGGGGCGACGTGCTTTATACGCAGGGGCATTCCGCGCCTGGCATCTACGCGCGCGCCTTTGTTGAGGGGCGATTGAGCGAGGAACAACTGGCCAACTTCCGTCGTGAAGTGGATGGAAAGGGGTTATCCAGTTACCCGCATCCGTGGTTGATGTCCGATTTTTGGCAGATGCCCACGGTTTCCATGGGGCTGGGACCGCTGATGTCCATCTATCAGGCGCGCTTCATGAAGTATCTGCAAAACCGTAATATCATCAAGACCGAGGGTCGGAAGGTCTGGGCATTCATGGGGGACGGGGAAATGGATGAACCCGAATCCCTGGGGGCCATTTCACTGGCCGCCCGCGAGAACCTCGACAATCTGATTTTTGTGGTGAACTGCAATCTGCAACGCCTCGACGGGCCGGTGCGGGGCAACGGCAAGATCATTCAGGAACTGGAATCCGACTTTCGCGGGGCCGGTTGGAATGTGATCAAACTGATCTGGGGGAGCCCCTGGGATGCCCTGATCGCCAAAGACCAGAGTGGGTTGCTGCTGCAGCGCATGATGGAAGCCGTGGATGGAGAATACCAGAGTTTCAAGGCCCATGACGGGGCTTACGTGCGTCAGCATTTCTTTGGCAAATACCCGGAATTGTTGCGTCTGGTGGCCAATATGTCTGACGACGAAATTTGGCACCTGTCGCGCGGCGGTCATGATGCCTTCAAAGTCTACAATGCCTATCTGGCCGCTGTCAGTCATACCGGGCAACCCACCGTGATTCTGGCCAAGACCATCAAGGGGTATGGCATGGGGGAAGCAGGAGAAGGACAAAACATCACCCATCAGCAGAAAAAAATGGGGGAAAGCGCGCTCAAGCAATTCCGCAATCGTTTCAAGATACCCATTCCCGACGAGGTGGTCGCCGACGCGCCATTTTATCGCCCCGCCGCCGATAGCCCGGAATCGCGTTATCTGAGGGAACGCCGTGAAGCGCTGGGCGGTTATCTGCCCCAACGTCGCAGCGCCATTGCCCCTTTGCAGACCCCGGAACTGGATTACTTTTCCCCTGTTCTGGAAGCCAGTGGTGAACGGGAGTTATCTACCACCATGGCGTTTGTGCGTATTCTTACCTTGTTGTTGCGCGATAAAACGCTGGGGCATCTGGTGGTTCCCATCGTCCCTGATGAATCGCGCACCTTTGGCATGGAAGGCATGTTCCGCAGCCTGGGCATTTATTCATCGGTGGGGCAGTTGTACCAACCCCAGGATCATGACCAGCTGATGTATTACCGCGAGGATATCCATGGTCAAATTCTTCAGGAAGGAATCAATGAAGCCGGAGCTTTCTCGTCGTGGATCGCAGCGGCAACTTCCTATTCGACCCATGGCGTCACGACCATTCCTTTTTACATTTTTTATTCGATGTTCGGTTTTCAGCGCATCGGAGATCTGGCGTGGGCCGCTGGGGATATGCGTTGCCGGGGGTTTTTGATTGGAGGCACGGCAGGTCGCACGACGCTCAATGGAGAAGGACTTCAGCATCAGGATGGGCATAGTCAGGTTCACGCCTCCTTCATCCCCAACTGTGTCTCCTATGATCCCACCTATGCCTATGAACTGGCGGTCATTGTTCAAGATGGTCTGAAACGCATGGTGGAACATCAGGAAAATGTCTTCTACTACATCACCGCCATGAATGAAAACTACCCCCATCCGGCACTTCCGGATGGCGCGCGTGAAGGTATTCTCAAGGGGATGTATTGCCTGCATGATACCGTGGTCGATAGTGGGCCCTGTGTTCAGTTGCTCGGTTCTGGTACCATCCTGCGCGAAGTGGAGGCGGCGGCACAATTGTTGGCCGAAGATTGGGGGGTATCCAGTCGTGTGTGGAGTTGTCCCAGTTTCAACGAGTTGGCCCGCGAGGGACAAGCCACGCTACGGCATAACCGTCACCATCCCGATGAGCAACCCCGGCAACCCTACGTGAGTGCCTGTCTGTCAACAACCCGTGGTCCGGTGATCGCTGCCAGCGACTATATCAAGGCGTTTACCGAGCAGATTCGTGCTTTCGTTCCGGGACGTTATGTGACCTTGGGGACCGATGGCTTCGGTCGTTCCGATACGCGAGCAAAACTGCGTCACTTTTTTGAAGTGGACCGTTATTACGTGGTTCAGGCTGCACTTCATGCCTTGGTCGAGGAGGGTGTGTTGCCCGCTTCACGAGTCGCTGAAGCGCAACGCAAATATGGCCTGGATCCCGATAAATCCTTACCCACCACGGTGTAACTCATGGCTCAGACAAACAGCGGTTTATTCAGACAAGTCAAAGAATTGCTGTTTGGTCCTGCGCGTGATCCGTTTTCTCCGGAAACGCGCCAGCATATTGCGCTCATGGCTTTTTACGCATGGGTGGGATTGGGAGCAGATGGTTTGTCGTCTTCGGCCTATGGACCGGAAGAAGCTTTCAAGGCATTGGGTACCCATACGCATCTGAGCCTCTATCTGGCGCTGGCGACTGCCTTTACGGTGTTTCTGATTTCTACGGCCTACAATCAGGTCATTGAGTTGTTCCCCTCCGGGGGGGGCGGATACAAGGTGGCGACCCAATTGATTGGTCCTCACGCGGGGCTCGTCAGTGGCGCCGCTCTTATCGTGGATTATGTCCTGACCATTGCCATCTCGGTGGCCAGTGGGGTAGATGCTGTATTCAGTTCTCTTCCGGCACACTGGCAAAGCCACAAGTTGATGGTGGAACTGGGTTTGACCGTATTCCTGATCTTTCTGAATCTGCGCGGGATGAAGGAAAGTATCCGGGTCCTTACGCCGATCTTCATGGGATTCGTCATCAGCCATGTTCTTATCATCGTCTATGGCGTAGCCATGCGCGGCCACGAGTTGCCGACTATCGTGGCCCAGACCTTGCATGAAACTTCCGCGCTCTCCAGCCAGATGGGTTGGGTATTCGTCGCCTCTCTGTTTCTGCGTGCCTATTCTCTGGGCGGAGGAACCTACACGGGGATCGAGGCCGTTTCCAACAATGTGCAGGTCCTCAAGGAACCGCGTGTTCATACCGGAAAACTGACCATGTTCTACATGGCACTGTCCCTGGCTTTTACTGCGGGCGGAATTATTCTCCTTTATCTGCTGTGGAATGCCGTGCCTTCTGCCAATGGGGAAACACTCAATGCCGTGGCTTTCCGTTCGGTGATCGCTTCCCTGGGGCTCGGTTCGGGAGTTTCCTTCACCCTGTTGACCATTCTGCTCATGCTGGAAGGGGCGTTGCTCTACGTGGCCGCCAATACCGGGTTGCTGGGTGGGCCTGCCGTTCTGGCCAATATGGCCAATGACCGTTGGGTGCCCAGTCAGTTCAGTTCCCTGTCGAGTCGTTTGGTGACCAAGTACGGCATCCTGATCATGGGGTTGGCCGCCTTGCTGATTCTGTTGTGGAGTGGCGGGGTCGTGGACCTTCTGGCCGTACTCTACAGTATCAACGTATTTTTGACCTTCAGCCTGTCCTTGCTGGGATTGACCCTTTACTGGTGGAGGCACCGCGAACATCCTCACTGGGCTCTGCGCTTGTTCATCTCTCTGGTCGGTCTGGTGGTCTGTGCGGGTATTTTGGTGGTTACGTTGACGGAAAAGTTTTTTGAAGGAGGGTGGATGACCGTGGTCATCACCAGTGCAGTGATTGGGGTCTGTCTGCTGATTCGGCGGCATTACCGAGAGACTTCTGCGCAGATGACCAAGGCCGATCAATTGCTGTCTGCGCTGCCGGCCCATCCGGTAGATGTGCCGGTTCCGCTGAACCCCGACGCTCCCACGGCAGCCTTTTTCATCAACCGTTCCAAGGGTTCGGGGATGCATACCTTGCTTTGGGTACAGCGCCTGTTTCCGGGTATCTACCGCAATTTCATCTTTATCAGTGTGGGAGCCATAGATACCCAGAGTTACGGAGGCGAAGGCTCTATGGATGGTCTGCGCGAGGCGGTGCATTCCTCCTGCGATTACTACGTCAATTTCTGTCATCAAAATGGGATTGCGGCCAAATCCTACGAAGGCTATGGGACTGACCGTATTGCCGAATTGACGGCTCTGGCCCAACAAGTGCAACAGGATTTTCCCAATTGTATTTTCTTTGCCAGTAAGTTGATTTTTGTGCATGACAACTGGTTGACGCGCATCCTGCACAACCAGACGGCCTTGCAGATGCAACGTATCCTCCATCTGCAAGGCATGACCATGGTGATTCTTCCGATGAAGGTGGAATGAGTTTCTTGGTTGCGGTTTCAGGGGAACTTGTTGTGAGTATGAGGGTCAACACGAGGTGAGCGCCCGTCGTCTGGTCGAGGTCAGGTCGCTGGGCGGTGTGGTGTATCGTTACTGAGGGCAATGTGACATGAAAAGAATTTTTCCCTGTGTCTTGGCGACCGTGGCACTTGCGGGTACGCTGTTTTCCAGTTCGTCGTTTGCTTGGGAGCGTGGCTGGGGCTGGGGTGGTGTCGGCTTTCTGACGGGAGCCATGGTGGGGGCTGAACTGGCCAATCCCTATCGCTATTATGGCTACCCATATTACCCGGCTCCCGTGGTGTATTCCGCTCCTCCCGTGGTCATACAACAGCAACCGGCCTCTGTGGTCTATTCATCTGCGGCAGCTCCGGTGCAGATGGCGGCTCCTCCCGCCGCTCGGATGACCCCACCGCCTCAGTCGGCCAGCGCCCGCAATGAGTGGTATTACTGCGAGTCTGCCAAGGGGTATTACCCTTATGTCAAGCAATGTCCGGAACCATGGCATGCTGTACCCGCCAGTCCACCGGGTCCGGCGCACTGATCGGTAATCAGCGGCTTGAGCCGTTTTTGTCTTCGGGAGAGGTTACCAGGTACAGCGATACGGGATTGTCGGCATCCTGAAGGTCCTTGATGTGAAAGTCGGCGTTGCCGTCTACTCCCCATGGTGGAGATGGCTCCGGACTTCTCGGTGGGGGCCTTGATCAAAGAATACGTTAGCTATGCACAGCTTCTGCCCGGATATGGATGCCCAAAGCGCGAATGACTTTGATGATGGTGGAAAATTCGGGATTACCGCTATCAGACAACGCCTTGTACAGCCCCTCACGGCTCATCCCGGTATCATGAGCCAACCTGGTCATGCCACGGGCGCGTGCAATGGTGCCCAGAGCGTGGCGGATCAGTGTGCCATCCCCAGGATCTTCCTCCAGGCAGGCATCAAAATACGCAGCGATGTCTTCTTCCGTCTTGAGATAATCCGCACTGTCCCAGTGAGAAAATTTTTCGGCCATGCTTCACTCCTTCCATTCCATGGATATCTGGATTGCCCGCTCGATGTCCACCGCCTGCGTGCTTTTGTCACCGCCCGCCAACAACACAATGATCAGCGGGCCCCGACGCATGAAATACACTCGATAACCCGGTCCGACATCAATACGCATTTCGGAAATTCCTTCCCGCAGGAGTTTGGTGTCGCCAGGATTTCCGGCAACCATGCGGTCAATGCGGGCCTGAATACGCACCCGCGCTATCCGGTCTTTCAGTCCCAGCAGCCACCGTTCGAAGGTTTCCGTTTTGATGATCTCGAACATGGGCAAATTGTAAACCATGGTTTACAGATTAGCAAGTAAAACCCATTGATACCTGCTGCCTCAGGCAGCGCATCCATGAAGGTCCTGCCACTGGTCGGTTTTCTCGACCCGCTGCACTTTGAAGCCGGGGAGGTTCAGGATATTCGCGGGCATGGATCAATGCGTCTCCATGCTGGCGATGTACAGCGCCGACCCATCGGCATAGATAGCATCCGGGACATCCAGCGCAGCCCGGATCATGTCGGCGACAGATTGGCCCGTCACGCCACATACGGCATGCCGAGGCGGACAAGTTTTTTCAATACATCTGTTGCCCCTACCTTGGTGGCGCCACATCCCTGCTCGCACTGTACTTGATTGCAGATGCCCGATTGCCACTAAATGCTCCGAGCACCGTCGGGGCAATGAGTCGATGCATCGGCCTGACCGGTAGCATGTAGAGTCGGCCCAAGGCATTCTTGACGTGAACGATGGTGGTTACCCTAACAAGCGCCCAGCCGTCTGTACTTTCCTTTGCACGGTGAATACACAGAAAAACGTCTAGATGCTTGTCTTTGTCACCGATCAAAGCTTCTTCGAGCGAGTTCTCGAAGACAGTAAAAATGCCAACCCTTTCCCCTGGTTGGTAATCTTCGTCTGATTTTCTGTTCGACACCGAAGCAAGTCTTCCTAAATTCTTAAGGCCGACCAGCGCTCCAGCGCGATTTCTCAGGTCCATGCAGATGTCAACCCAACGCGGCGTGCAAGCCATAGCATGGATAAATAGTCCGAGCGCTGACCGCCCTCGCGTTTGCACCTCAATGCCCCAGGTGTCATGAAAATCTGCACCTTCCAAGAAGTCCATCGCACGGCTACCCTCCGGAATAGTAGCCTCAAATGGACGATTCTTGGTGTTGGTCATGGTTCAATCCCTTCGCGCCAAGAATATCTTAAATGACTGTTACGGTACCAGGGGTGCGGTTTTTATCCCGGTAGGCGATGAAATGGGCTTCTGTGAGTGGCTTGGAAAAATAGTATCCTTGCCCGTATTCGCAGCCATAACGGGCGAGAACAGCCGCCTGTTCACTCGTTTCTATTCCCTCGGCGACGACATTCAAACCCAGATCGACTCCCAACCCGATAATCGCCTGAACCAGAGTATCGTCAGTTTGATTCACCAGGAATCCGGATACAAAGGATTTGTCGATCTTGAGCGACGACAGGGGTAATTTTTGCAAAAGGGAGAGGCTCGAATACCCTGTACCAAAATCATCCAGAGACAGAGATACCCCCAGTTCACTGACCTTGATCGTGGTTGCCATGGAAGTTTCGTCCATTAAGGCGGTTTCGGTAATTTCCATGGTCAGGTATTGTGGAGAAATTCCGTATTTTGTCAGGGCACCGGACAATTGATGGAGAAATACCTCGCCTTCGAGCAATTGTCGAGGAGACGCATTGAAACTCAACTGTAACTCGGAACGCCCAGACTGTTGCCAAGCCTGTAAATGGCGGCACGTTTCATGGATCACCCACTGGCCAATCTGGATAATCAGACCGGTGCGCTCAGCCAGGGGAATGAATTCGATGGGGCCCAGCAATCCGCGTGTCGGATGATTCCAGCGGATCAGCGCTTCGGCGCTGTCCGCTTTCAGGTTGCTCAGGGCTACTTTGGGCTGAAAATATAATTCGAATTCGTGACGGTTCAACGCCATTTTCATTTCTTGCAGTAAGCGTTGCTCCTCGACATGAACCGTCTCCATTTTGGTGTCGAAAAGTATCTGACGGTTTTTTCCCGACATTTTTCCGCTGTACATGGCCAGATCGGCGCGACGCAGGAGTGTGTGATGTTCAAGCCCGTGGTCCGGATAAAGACTTATCCCGCAACTGGCTGTGATGAACAGCATACTTTCCTCAAGGAAAAAAGGGGCAGACAGTGAGCGGCAGATTTCTTCGGCAGATTTTTTGGCTGTTCTGGCTTTTTCTCCCCTTAGTAAAATGACAAACTCATCTCCCCCCAAACGAGCCACGAAACTGCCTTCATCTACGGCACTCGTCAATCGTCGCGCTACTTCGCCGAGTAAGATATCTCCGGAAAAATGGCCTTTGCTATCATTGATTTCTTTGAAATTGTCGAGATCGATCAATAAAATGGCCAGGTTTTCCCCGGTCAGAGCGGCTTCACCGACTGTCGTACTGACGGTTTCACGAAAGAATTGTCGGTTACCCAACCCGGTGAGTTCATCGTGAATACTTTGTGCGACCAGTTTGCTCTGCAACTCCACGCGATCATTGATATCCCAGAATGTAAAAACCCACTGGTCCTGGATGTGGTCCTTCTGTGTGCCAAGGTAAGCGCTCACTTGTCGATACCATCGTTGAACCCCGCTTTTGGACTCCAACAGGATATCCGACTCCTGGGTGGTATTGGCATGACCGCCTGGTTCATTGGATAACGACGGGCGTGGAATACTTTTTGTGTCGGCATAAAAATCGCAAAGATTCTGGTCGATTAGTTCCCGTGGATCGTCAAACCCCAGTATGAGAGCCATCCGTTGGTTGGCTTCAAAAATCCGGCTGGTGTGAGGTTCACAAAAAGCCATGCCGATTCCCGTTTGTTCAAACACAGTCCGAAAGCGTGAGTGTTCGTTACGCAACTGTCGCATTAACTCATGGTGATGAGTCATGTCATGAAATACCAGCACCACGCCATCCAGTGCCCCGCTGTCTGTAAAAATGGGGGCGGCGGAATCTTCAATGGGAATCAATTTTCCCTCGCGATTGCGTAGCAAGGTATGATTTTCCAGTTTGACGATTCCTTTTTCCTTCATGACTTGGTTCACGGGGTTGTGTGCTGGTTTTCCGGAGATTTCATTGAAGATGGGAAAAACTTCTTCAAAGAGTTTCCCTTTGATTTCGTTTATTGTGGAGCCCAGCAGTTGCTCAGCAGGGTTATTCAGGAATTCAATGCGGGATCTGTGGTCGATGACGATCACGGCATCACCAATGGACTCGAATATGACGGCTGCACGCTTGTCTTGTTGATCAGATAACTGGTTGACTTTGATCAGGCGAGCAAACGATATTAATGCGATGACCTGTAACGCCAGCAGTGCCAGGCCATACGATCCCCACCAGATGTGTCCCGTTTTGTTCAGTTTTCCCAACTGGGTGATTTGTAGATTGGCATAGCCATCGATATGGTCTGCTACCGTGTTCAAGGTGTTCAGGAAATGTCGATCAGTGCCATAGACACGTTGGTCAACCCTATGAATAGAGGCTGGGTGGAGGGGGTCGATCCATTTGAGTGCCTGATTGTAACGATCATCCAGTTGTTGATGTTCGCGCATCAGTGCGCTGAGCACAGGGGCATCATCCAGTTTTTCATCGGATGCCATCGTGGAGCATCCCATTAATAAATGTTGTGTTTCTTCCTGATACTGATGAAAAGCCGCCAGATGATATGCATACTGGTCGGGACGGTCATAACGGATAAGCAGGTTTTTCCATTGATGCACCTGCTGTTGAAAGGCGGATTGTGTTTCCGTCACAAAATCCTTGATGGTTATCAAGCGCAACAGGCGAACGCGGGTGTGCTCGATTTCTGCATCTCGGTTTTCTGCCCACCAATAAAAAGCCATGGTAAAAGACATTATCCAACTGGCAATGATGATGCCAACCAATGCCCGGATTTCCTTGTTATATATTCCCTGATTAGGTCTTGAAACGTTGTTATTCATTTAAAATGCCTGACTGTCTGAGTCGTATCAGGTTGTCGATGGTGGCATCAATGTCGGTCACTAAACCATAACGGGAATAATAATCTGGTCAGGATGCCTGGTTGCTGACACAGTCCACGTAGAATTTCGAATTACCATTGTTGCCGGTTTTGGACAAGCCGTGGATGTCGGTCTCAAAACCCGGGAAACGCTGGTTGAAATCGCGGGCGAATTTCAGGTAGCGCACGATGGTGGCGTTGAAACGTTCGCCAGGGATGAGCAGCGGGATCCCCGGGGGATAAGGAGTGAGCAGCACTGAGGTGATGCGTCCCTCCAGTTCATCGATCTCGACCCGTTCGGTCTGACGGTGGGCCATGCGCGCAAAGGCATCAGCGGGCTTCATGGCGGGAACCATGTCGGAGAGGTACATTTCGGTGGTGAGACGTGCGACGTCATTGGCGCGATAGACTTCGTGAATCTGGTCGGAGAGTTGGCGCAGTCCCCAATTCTCGTAACGCGGGTACTTGGCGACAAACTCCGGAAGAATGCGCCACAGTGGCTGGTTTTTGTCGTAGTCATCCTTGAACTGCTGAAGTTCGGTGACCAGCGTGTTCCAGCGACCTTTGGTGATGCCGATGGTGAACATGATGAAGAAAGAGTACAGCCCGGTTTTCTCCACCACCACGCCATGTTCGGCGAGATATTTGGTGACAACGGCGGCGGGAATCCCCATGTCATGGAAATCTCCCTCAACGTCCAGGCCGGGAGTGATGACGGTAGCCTTGATGGGATCGAGCATATTGAACCCTTCGGCCAGGTTGCCAAAACCATGCCAGCGTTCGCCGGGTTTTAGCATCCAGTCACTGCGCTCACCACCGCCTTCTTCAGCCAGGTAATCCGGTCCCCAGACCTTGAACCACCAGTCGGTCCCCCATTCCTCGTCCACCTTGCGCATGGCGCGGCGGAAATCCAGTGCCTCGCTGATGGATTCTTCCAGCAGTGCCGTTCCTCCGGGGGGCTCCATCATGGCCGCAGCGACATCGCAGGAAGCGATGATGGCATATTGCGGGCTGGTGGAGGTATGCATCAGATAGGCTTCGTTGAAGCAGTCGCGGTCCAGTTTACGGGTCTTGCTATCCTGGACCAGAATTTGCGAAGCCTGGCTCAGGCCAGCCAGCAGTTTGTGGGTAGACTGGGTGGACATGACCATGGATTCGTGACAGATGGGGCGATCACGGCCGATGGCATGCATGTCTCGGTAGAAATCGCTGAATGAGGCATGGGGCAACCAGGCTTCATCGAAGTGCAACGTGTCGATAACGCCATCCAGCAGGCTTTTAATGGTTTCCACATTGTAGAGAATGCCATCGTAGGTGCTCTGGGTGAGTGTCAGCACACGGGGTTGGGCTTGGGAATCCAGCGCAAAGGGGTTGGCTGCAATTTTTCGACGAATGTTTTCCGGTTTGAACTCATCCAGCGGGATTGGGCCGATGATACCGTAGTGATTGCGCGTCGGCATGAGGAACACGGGGATGGCCCCCGTCATCATGATGGCATGCAGGATCGACTTGTGACAGTTGCGGTCGACCACCACGATATCGCCAGCGGCAACGGTGGAATGCCAGACAATTTTGTTGGACGTGGAGGTGCCATTGGTCACGAAAAACAGGTGATCGGCATTGAATATCCGGGCGGCATTGCGTTCGGAAGCGGCCACCGGGCCGGTATGGTCGAGTAATTGACCCAGTTCATCCACCGCGTTGCACACATCGGCACGCAGCATGTTTTCTCCAAAGAACTGGTGAAACATCTGTCCCACCGGGCTCTTGAGGAAAGCCACTCCTCCCGAATGTCCGGGGCAATGCCAAGAATAGGAGCCATCGGAAGCGTAGTGGGTCAGTGCACGAAAGAATGGAGGAGCCAGTGAGTCCAGATAAACCCGTGCTTCACGAGCGATATGTCGAGCCACGAATTCCGGAGTATCTTCGAACAGATGAATAAAACCGTGCAGTTCCTTCAGTACATCGTTGGGGATATGTCGGGATGTGCGCGTTTCGCCGTACAAGAAAATCGGGATATCGGCATTGCGCCAGCGGATTTCCTGTACGAAAGCGCGTAGGCTACGCAAGGCGGCTTCCATTTCGTCCGGTGAACCGCTACCAAATTCTTCATCGTCAATCGACAGAATGAATGTCGAGGCGCGGCTCTGTTGCTGGGCAAAAGAGGCCATATCGCCAAAACTGGTTACTCCCAGGACTTCAAATCCCTCCTGGGTGATGGCATCTGCCAATGCACGTACCCCCAGACCGCTGGTGTTTTCCGAGCGGAAATCTTCGTCGATGATCACGACAGGAAAACGAAACTTCATGCGGTCTCCAGGGTAAAGGGGAGCAGGGGGAAAGCCAGCGGATTATAGCCCTTTTGGCGCATTCTGAGGTAATGGCGATGGTGGGACAAAAGAAGAGATTATTGGCCGGGGGCCTGGAGTGTCGTCGTCACCAATTGTTCTGCCTCTTCCAGCAGGCGATTCAGGTGTTCATGTCCCAGAAAACTTTCCGCATAGATCTTGTAGATGTCTTCGGTGCCGGATGGCCGGGCAGCGAACCAGCCATTGTCTGTGGAAACTTTCAGGCCACCGATGGCGGCATGGTTGCCAGGGGCCTCGGTCAGGATCTGGCGAATGGGTTCGCCTGCCAGGGTCTCGGAAGAGATCTGCTGAGGAGACAGTTTGGCCAACAGACGTTTCTGCTGCGGGGTGGCGGCAGCCTCGCGGCGGTCGCTGCACGGTTCTCCCAACTCGCGGGTCAGTTCGCGGTAGAGGATACCGGGGTCACGACCCAGGCGCGCCGTGATTTCGGCGGAGAGCAGGGAAGGAACCAAGCCATCTTTGTCGGTGGTCCAGACACGGCCATCGTGGCGCACGAAGGAGGCCCCGGCACTTTCTTCGCCGCCGAAGCCCAGCGAGCCATCAAACAGTCCAGCGGCAAACCATTTGAAGCCCACCGGTACCTCGTAGAGTTGGCGTCCCAGTCGGGCCGTGACACGATCGATCATCTGACTGCTCACCACAGTCTTGCCCACAGCAGCCTGGGTACTCCAGTGGGGGCGATGACGAAACAGGTAATCGATGGCCACAGACAGGTAGTGATTGGGGGGCAGCAGCCCGGTGCTGGGTGTGACGATTCCATGTCGATCATGATCGGTGTCACAGGCAAAGGCGATGTCAAAACGATCCTTGAGTTCGATGAGTCCCTGCATGGCATCGGGCGATGAGGGATCCATGCGAATCTGTCCATCCCAATCCAGGCGCATGAACCGGAAGGTGGCATCGACTTCTGTATTGACCAGGGTCAGATCCAGTCCGTAACGTTCAGCAATGGCGGGCCAATAGTGGACCCCGGCACCTCCCAGAGGATTCACGCCCATTTTCAGGCCGGAATGGCGGATCACATCCAGATCGAGTATCTGGTCGAGTTCATGGACATAGGTGTTGAGATAATCGTAGCGATGGGTGGTGGAAGCACGCAGGGCCTGAGCCATGGTCTGTCGCCGGATGCCCTGCAGGGAATTTTTCAGATACGTGTTGGCGCGCTCTTCGATCCATCGGGTGATCTCGGCATCCGCTGGTCCTCCGTTGGGGGGGTTGTATTTGAAGCCGCCGCTGGTGGGAGGGTTATGAGAGGGGGTGATGATGATGCCATCTGCCAAACCGGAAGTCCTCCCGCGATTATGAGCGATGATGGCAAATGAGACGGCTGGGGTGGGAGTGTATTCGTCGCCGTGAGCCAGCATCACATCCACGCCATTGCCCGCCAGTACTTCCAGTGCGGTGGTATAGGCTGGCATGGACAGGGCATGGGTATCGATACCGAGAAACAGGGGGCCATTGAGACCGTGGGCATTTTTGTAGTCGCAGATGGCCTGCGTCATGACCAGGACATGATTCTCATTGAAAGTATGGTTGAAGGATGATCCACGATGTCCGGATGTCCCAAAGGCGATGCGTTGTTCCGGAAGGGTATAGTCCGGTTCATGGGTGTAATAGGCGGTCACCAGTTTGGCGATGTCTGCGAGCTGGTCGGACGGGACTGTGCTGCCGGGGATGGGGGAGGCTGAAGTGGGGGTGGAATTCATGGGGACGACCTCGGGTTGGGGATCAGGCGAGTGGTTCACTGCGGTAACAGACCCGGAGATGATGGACCTGGCCGGGAGCGAGTTGGATGGTATCATCGGCAGCATTGGCATTTTCGACGCAGACCATGGTCAGGTAGCCCTCATCGCCCATGTCGCCCATTTTGGTGGATTTCTCGATCCAGGGATTCCAGACGACGGTGGAGGCGCTGCCGGATTTGGTGATTCGTATCCGACGTTGTAGCACGGGGTCCTCGATCAGGATATCGCGTTGACTGTTCAGATAAATACGATCCGTTTCCTGACTGAAATGAACCGCGCCTTGCTGGGTGGCGTGCAAGCCATTCAGGGTTTTGTCGAGGTAGGGGCAGTCTTCTAATCCTGTGAGCTGGATCTGGCGAATATCACCGATACGGAAATAGGTGTGCAGAGCCTGGCTGAGGGGTAGGGAGTGAGCGCTGCGATTGTGCGTGACCAGGTTGACTTCCAGTTGTGTACCGATGGTGAAATGACATTCCAGCGTCGTGTCGTGGGGCCATTGATCTTTTGGCATGGCATCGGGCGGGAGATGCAAGGCGATCCGTACGGTGCCATCTGGTTGTGTCGCTGCCGTGAGCATTTCCCACGAGAGGGTACGCGCAAACCCGTGAGCCGGAAAATCGGCACGGGTGGCATGGGGGCCGAACCATGGCCAGCAGATTGGGGCTCCTCCTCGAATGGATTTTCCGGGACGGAAAGTGGCGGCGTCAGAGAGCCAGATGATGGGTTTCTCGCCCTGGGGGGTCCACTGGATGATTTGAGCGCCCTGCAGGGAAATGCGGGCGCTGGCCTGGGCACTGGTTACCGCAATATGGATCAGTCCATTGGGTTCTTCAAGAAATTCGATGAGGCCTGGTATGCCGTACAGGCGGTTCAAGGTGTCGAGGGAATTCAAGCCGGCTCCTTATCGGGGGTCATCAGGGTGTTTAGTATGGCACAATGCCTTCGTATCGGGTTTTTGCATTTTCGATGGATGGAGGTGATGTGCCAGGGTCGGGAATGGAGAGTCAAAGGGAGAATCATAGCGTGGAGAAATCATTGAATGTTTGGCAGAGTCAACGTCGTCAGGTGCTTCAAGGGGGGGGAATGGTCGCGTTGACCTCATTGATGTCTGCCACAGCAATGGCACAGAACCACACGATTCAGGCTGTACGCAATAGCAATTCATTGCAGCAGGGAGAATTTCCGGATGGCTTTTTGTGGGGGGCGGCGACGGCTGGACATCAGGTGGAGGGAGGGAATATCAACAGCGATTCCTGGTTGCTGGAAAACATGAAACCCACGTTGTTTGATGAACCGTCCGGTGACGCTTGCGATCATTACCATCGTTTTGGAGAAGACATCGCCCTGCTGCCGGAACTGGGGTTGAATACGTTCCGGTTTTCTCTGGAATGGTCCCGTATCGAACCAGAACCGGGGCAATTCTCACTGGCGGAAATCGACCATTACCGCCGCGTGTTGCAGACCTGTCACCGCATGGGAGTGACCCCGATGGTCACTTACAATCATTTTACGACTCCGCGCTGGTTTGCCGGGATGGGGGGGTGGGAGTCGCCCAATGCGAGCCAACTCTTTGCCCGCTACTGTGCCATGGTGACCAGTCAATTGGGAGAATTGATGGGGATGGTGACGACGCTCAATGAACCCAACCTGATACAACTGCTGTTTGGAATTCCGGGGCTTCAGCAGACCAAGTTGGGGACTATCGAGGATCAGGAAATCATCCGCAAGGCGGGAGAACGGATGGGAACCGGACTGTTTTCATCGTGGGTGTTCGGGGATTACGAACACATTCATCGGGGCCTGTTGCTGGCCCATCGTACCGGTTATGAGGCCATCAAGACGGAACGACCGGAGTTGCAGGTCGGGGTATCGATTGCCATGGAAGATGATCAGGTGGTGGAGCCGGGTGGAGAAGGAATGCTGGACAAGAAGCAGAGCCTGGCTTACGTTCCCTGGTTTGATGTTGCTCGCCGTCATGCTGACTTTTTTGGCGTGCAATGTTATTCCCGTTGTCGCATCGGCCCTTCGGGACGTTTGCCGCCCGAGCCTGGGGTACCGCTTACGGATATGGGCTATGAATTCTATCCGGAAGCGCTGGAAGGGGCTCTGCGTTATACCCACCAACATCTCAAAATTCCCCTATACGTGACAGAAAACGGAGTGGCGACAACCGACGATACGCGGCGTATCGAGTATATTCGGCGTGCGGTAGCCGGTGTGAGCCATTGCCTGGCTTCCGATATCGATGTGCGGGGATATATTCACTGGTCTTTGCTGGATAATTTTGAATGGCTGGATGGTTATCGTCCGCATTTTGGACTGGTTTCGGTGGACCATAAGACCTTTCACCGGCATATCAAGCCCAGTGCCGTATACCTGGGCGAGATCGCGCGCCATAACCATCTGATGGAGGGATGATGTCGTGACCAGCACCCAGGAGCAGCGCGGCTGGATGGGGGTTTGTGTCGCGGTGTTTTTCTTCTGGGGGTTATCGACGGTGTTGATCGACTCTCTGGTTCCCAAACTCAAGGAATTGTTCGATTTGGGGTATGCCGAGGTGCTGTTGACCCAGTTCAGTTTCTTTGTGGGATATCTGGTTTTTTCTCTTCCTGCAGGGCACCTTCTGGCACATTGGGGGTATCCGCGTAGCATTGCGCTGGGACTTGGATTGGCGGTGATCGGCTGTTTGCTGTTGATTCCGGCCACGTTGTTCGGGCGTTTCCCCTGGTTTCTGGTGGCCCTGTTTGTGCTGGCAGCCGGCATTACCCAGTTGCAGGTGGCCGTGAATCCGCTGGTTCTGGCCCTGGGGGTGCGTGACCATGCGCAAAGTCGTTTGACATTGGCGCAGGGGTTCAATTCTCTGGGAACGACGGTGGGCCCCTTGATTGGGGCGGCCGTGATTTTACGGCAGGTGACCCCGGATAATCTGGCTCCCTTACGTTGGCCATTTTTGGCCATCGCGGTGTGTTTTGTGGCATTGGGGTGGCGCTTCTGGTCAGGGCGCGATGCGGCGGCGTTACCTGCCGTGAGTGCGGGACCTGCCAAGGTGGATTGGCTCTTGTTGCGTCAACGTCAGTTTGCCTTTGGGTGGGGGGCGCTGTTCGTGTATGTTGGAGCGGAGGTCACACTGGGGAGTCTGATGACCAACTACTTGATGCAGCCTTCCGTGCTGGCCTGTTCCGCGACGTTGGCGGGTAGCCTGGTAAGTCTATACTGGGGAGGAGCCATGGTGGGGCGGTTTCTGGGTTCCTGGGTTCTGGTGCGAGTTGCCGCCGCACGGGTCCTGTTTGCCTGTGCCATGGTGGCGTTGGGGTTGGTGGGGCTTTCCTGGTTGAGCGGGGGGGTACTGGCGGCTTCGGCACTGTTGCTGGTGGGGGGCTGCAATTCGGTGATGTTTCCCGTTATCTACTCGCTGGCGCTCAAGGATATGGGGGATGATGTGCCTCAGGCGTCGGGATTGCTTTGTCTGGCCATTGTAGGGGGGGCGCTGGTTCCTTTGGGCAGCGGGATACTGGCCGATCAGGGAGGATTGCGTTTGGCGTTGGCCTTGCCATTGGTTTGTTACGGTTTGATTGCCGGGTTTGCTCGCTGGACGTGGGGCTCCTCGCTTGTGCGCTGAGACTACGAGTCGCTGGCGCGTGCTTCCCAGCGTGACAGCGTGGGGAACAAATTCAGGCCGGTGTCGCGTTTGAGTTCGGTGGCCAGTTTGCGCAGGGAAGGCATGTCGGGGGGTGGGAAGGAGGCGGGGCTGGCCATGGCGATGACATTGCCATCTGGACAGGGTGGCAGGACGCATATCGGAGGCACAAATGCCTGTTGCAGGCGTTTCAGCGTTCCGCGAAACCCGCGATTTTTGCCGAGCAGATTGATGGTCAGGATGCCATTGTCGCTCAGTCGGGCACGGCAGCGTTGGTAGAATGCCTCGGATTCCAGTGCGCCGGCACGACCTTTCTCGTCGAATCCATCGACCAGAATCACATCGTATTGCTGGGGGCAGGTGGCCATGAAGTCGGCCCCATCGGCATGAATTACCTCCAGGTGCAGAGCATTTTCCGGGAGTTTGAAAAAATGGCGTGCGGCGGCAATGACCTGATGGTTGCATTCGATGACGGTTTGATGGGTGTCGGGGCAATGCCGATGGAGAAATCGGGTCAGGGATGCGGCACCCAGACCGATCAGCAGCACGCGTTCCGGATGTCGTGGCCCCAGCAGCAGAGGCATCATCATCTCGCGGGTATATTCCAGTTCCAGATGCCAGGGGCGGGCTACCCGCATGGCTCCCTGAACCCATTCAGAACCGAAATGCAGGGTTCGCACGCCACAGGATTCGCGGATATCGATGGCGTGTTGTGCGGGAGAGGCCATGCGAGGGATCACAGACCGGAAGCGCGCAGGTTTTGGACAAGTTTTTCCATGGCGCGATGCAGGGATTGATCCAGTTGTTGCATTTGTTGGTCTTGAGAGATATCGCCAATCAACTGGGGCCATAGCCCGTCTGAAAATCCGGTTTCGTCATCCTGCCACAGGATGACTCCGCTGTGCAGGTCCACCAGATCACCATGAACCCGGACAGGGCGATACATCTTGTCGAGAACCCAGAGGCCCGAATAGGCTTCCAGGCTTTCTTCCGCGGTTTCATCCACCAGATAAATGCCTGCCAGAGCGCGGGTGGCCGGGTGCACGTAAAAAAAGGCGGTGATTCCCAAGGTGCTCACGACTTCGTAGGCGATGAGGCTACGTTTCCAGGCCGAGGGAGTCCAGCCGTAATCGGTGAGGCCAAATCGCAGCAACAGATCTGTTTTTGGATGGCTGCGTTGCAGATTGTCGAGTGTGGGGCCGGAGAGAGAGGTGGCGGAGGTGCCTGGGCTGAATTGAAAAGAAGGGGGGAGTTGGAAAGGGGTCGGATCGAGATGGACTCCGGGGAGTTGTGTCAATTGGTTGGACAACTCCAGTTGGGCCTTTTGGGTCGCCTGCTGGATGAGCGCGTGATTTACGGCTGCAATGTCCGCAGGGGTAGCAGGGGTGGCAGGGGATGATGCTTCGATCAGATCATGGATCAACGTGGGAGAGAGTTCGCTGGATTGCCACAGTCCAATGGTGGGGGTGGGAGAAGGCAGATTGATCGGTTGCGTGGACAGCGTGGAACAGCCGGAAAGCCACGCCAACGCTAGTCCCGTCAGTAAAAAACGACCGAACAGGGACGCGTGGCGGGTGGGCAAAAAGGTTGAAGCGCTCAAAGGTAAGCGGTTATACTGAAAAATGTCTGGATTACTCTATGGCTTCTTCATCGAAGCCATGACGGCGTGGAGGGGAATGTTCGATCCGATACATGCGGTGTTTGTACGCATTGCTTTTTCATTTTTGGTGGCGGCACTGGTGGGTGAGACAGTGCATCATTATAGTCAGTTCCCGCGCATTGCGGGTTACGCTTTGGCAGGGGTGGTATTGGGACCGCTGGGGTTGGGTTGGGTAGATACCGCTGACTTGCCCAGTATGGGGCCCTTTGTGGGGTTGGCTGTGGCCTTGTTGCTCTTTGAGTTGGGGACCCATATTCATGTGCGCTGGCTGATTCAGCACCCGTGGGTCGTGGTTTCCAGTCTCCTGGAATCGTTTGCCACCTTTGTGGCTACGTATCTGGTCACTCGGGTATTGGGTATTGAGACCGAGACAGGATTGGTGATTGCGGTGATGATCATGGGGAGTTCACCGGTGATTGCCATGCAGACGATCACCGAGAATCGCGCACGAGGGCGGGTGTCACAGCGTCTGCTGGTGCTCAGCGGGCTCAACATCGCTTATTCGGTATTGGGCTTCCAGTTGATCATGGCGTGGTATCAGGGGGCATTTCACAGCCAATGGTTGCTCGGTATTGGGCGTTTCATGATGTTGGTCATGGGGTCATTGGGGTTGGGGGTGGTACTGGCGCTTTCCTTCAAGGGGTTGCGAAGTCGGTTCGATCTTTCCGTTGAGCACAGCGCTCCCTTGGTTTTAGGGTTGTTGCTGTTTATCGAGTCTTTGGTGTTGCTGTTCAAGTGGCCGGTTCTCTTGGCCCCGCTCATTGGGGGAGGCCTGGTGAAGTGTTGGGATCAACGACCGATATTATTGCCGCGCTACGTGGCGACACTGGGGAGTTTATTGGCCATCATGCTGTTTGTGATGGCGGGTTCGCGCCTGACATGGCATTACCTGTGGCTGGGGGCGGGTAGTGCTGCATTGTTATTGCTGGTTCGGGTTTTGGCCAAACTGCTGTGTGTGGGAGCGTTGGGGCCAATCACCGGGTTGGATCTTCGTCAGTCCTTGGCACTGGGGGTATCGCTGATCCCGTTGGCAGAAGTTCCCATGGTCGAGCTCAACGATCTGCATCGATTCTATCCCCAGGCCGATGGTGTAGCGGATGCTGTGGTGCTGTGTCTGGTCATGGTGATGGTGGTTCTCGGCCCATTGGCGTTGCAGTGGGGATTGCGATTTGTCCGTGAATGTCGGGAGTGATGTGATGGTCATTCCAGAATTTGTTTCCTCTCGTTCCCTGACGCTGGGGGTAGAGTTGGAGTTGCAGTTGGTCAATCCATACGATTACGACCTATCGGAAGCTACGGCAGATCTGTTGCGGTTGTTGCGTAAAAAGAACCGGGAATGGGATGTCAAACCGGAGATTACCCATGGCATGTTTGAGATGGCCACAGGCATCTGCGAGAATTACGATGATATCTTCAGCCAACTGGACGAAATTCGTCAGGCAGCCTTGCTTTGCGCAGACCGGTTGGATATCGGGATTTGTGGAGGAGGGACCCACCCGTTTCAGCATTGGGGAGAGCGGCGCATCTATGAAACCCCGCGCTTCGATCAGTTGTCTGCGTTATACGGTTATCTGGCCAAACAATTCACGGTATTTGGGCAACACGTGCATGTGGGTTGTCCTCAGGCCGACGAGGCGCTGGTGCTGATGCATCGGTTATCTCGATATGTGCCGCATCTGATTGCATTGAGTGCGTCTTCTCCCTTTGTTCAGGGAAGCGATACGGGCTTTCATTCGGCGCGTCTGAATTCGGTGTTTGCCTTCCCACTCAGTGGGCGTGCCCCCATGATGCGCACCTGGACAGAGTTTTCCGACTACTTTGAGGCGATGACGGCTACGGGTATTGTGAAAAGTATGAAAGATTTCTACTGGGATATTCGCCCGAAACCCGAGTACGGTACGGTGGAAGTGCGGGTCATGGATACGCCCTTGACCATTGCCAAAGCAGGGGCCGTTGCGGTATTCATTCAGGCGTTGGCCCGTTATCTGATGACGGAAGCGCCTTTCGAGGAGCAGGAACGGGATTATCTGGTATACAGTTTCAACCGTTTTCAGGCATGTCGATTCGGCTTGCAAGGCGTATATGTCGATCCGAGTACCAATGAACACCGTCAGTTGTCAGAAGAACTGCTGGAAACCTTCGCCAACATTGAATCCCACGCAATCGACCTCAGGGCAGATGCGGCCTGCGCTCGTCTCAAAGATGAGGTGCTCAAGGGGGAGAATGATGCGTCCTGGTTGCGTCATCAGAATGCGCACATGGAATCACTGGCGGCGCTGGTGCAACAACAATGCCGGCTCTGGAGAGACTGAGTGGTATACGGGATTACGGTAGGAGTTGGAAAGGTTGCTCAGGGGATACCAGTTTCCGACGAATCCAGGTATCGTTTTGCCATGCTGGCTTCAACTCGCGATACCAGACCGGAAGCACCCTGACGGCATGCAACTTCCTTGGCTCGATGTAGCCATTCCATGGATAGCAACCCATCTCCGTAGAGTTGAAAATAACACTCTCCCTTGAGTCTGTAAATCTCGGCTTCAAAGTGAGTATCCTGTATTCTGTTCATGACGGTGATCGCTTGATCCAGTACCACCATCTGTTCGGTGTAGTTCCCCAGCATGCCGTGGGCTTCTGCCAGCATTTCCAGGAAATACATGAGGATGCCCCCCATCAACTTGCCTTTCTGCATGATGTCGACCACAGCCGATATTCGCAAAACTCCGCCGGGATCTCCTTGTGCCGCCTGTGCCCAGCCTTCGATCAGACTTCCGATGACTTGCCATAGTTCGAAGCCTTGTTTGGTCGCCAGGGCAGAAAGAATTTCGCCATGTTCGCGGACTTTATCAATTTCTCCATGCAGACGGTAAAGTGTTCCACAAAAACAATGGGCAAAGCACAATGTAGGGGGGTGATCGATGCGCTGGGCAATGGCCAGGGCCTCTTTTGCCGTATCAATGCTGTCTGTATGCCGACTGATGGTCCACAGGGCCCACGATCCGAATTGCATGGCCGACACCAGGACATGTTCACCGAACAGGGAGACGATGGAGTCATCCTGATCCGGACAGTAGATTTTGCGTGCGGTATCCATGTGTCGTATGGCATCGGCAAAATATCCAAGAGAATAGGAAGTGTTGGTCAGTGCATAGTGTGCGGCGATCAGCAGAGGGGGGCTGCCATCGATGCGTGCAAGCTCAAGCAGGCGATTGGCCAGTTCCAGGGCATCTCGATGGTTGGTTCGGGAACTGCAGCCCAGGTACAGTCCCCAGATGGTCTGGAATAGTGACAATGACAAACCGGTTTTTTCGCTGAGGGTGAAGGCGCGCTGATAGGTCTGGTTTGCTTCGGGAGACCCATACCCAAAACTGGAAATTTGAGTGCGGCCCAATTCCACCAGAATACCCAGTTCAGTTTTGTCACGATCTGGTGCGTAAGCAAGGGCTTCGATGGTGGCCAAGGCTCGGTTGAAATGCCCGATGGCTTCGGCATTGGCAAACTTTGCCGCAGCATTTGTGCCAGCCAGTGTCCACCATTCAATTGCTTTTTGCGAATTTCCTGCTTCAAAATAGTGTTTTGCTGCCAGTTCGGGAGCGGCACTGTTGTTTGCGGCGAGTGCGACGGCGATATGGGAATGGAGCAAACGGCGCGCTGGACGGGACTGGGACTGATAAGCCGTATCGGCGATCAGGGCGTGCTTGAATTGGTAGCCGGATTCTGCGTACTCGTGCATGCTGATCATGCCGAATTTTTGTAAGGTACCGAGCATGCCGGCGATATCATGACTGTCCTTGTCGGGAAGCGCGGCTTGCAGAAGATCCACGCTAAACTGACGACCAATGGTTGCGGCTGCCTGAGCCAGTATTTTTGCTTCTCCCAGTTTGTCGAGGCGAGCTGCCAGCAGATCACTGAGAGTTGCAGGAATGATGGACTGCTGAAAGATTTCATTTTTTTCATCGACCAGTGTCCGGGTCATTTCTTCGATGAACAGGGGGATACCATCGGTTGTCCGGGTGATGAGTTGCATTTTCTCAGGGGAAATATCGTCGCAGGGTTGTCTTATGTGATCGACCATGCAGATGGATTCCTCCTGTGACAACGGCAGCAGGTTGAGTGTCAGGACTTTTTTGGGGAGATGGAACTCTGGTCGGGTAGTCAGAAGGATGAAAATGGGAGTATTGAGTTCATCGGCGATCAGCCTTTCCAGCAGTTCGAGTGTCGAATGGTCGGCCCAGTGTGCATCTTCCAGAACGAACAGTAGAGGTCTTTGCGAGGCTGCCAAAGAGAGCATGTCGATCAGCGTGTTAAAAACCAATAATTTTTCCTGTTGCGGGATTAATTCTGGTAAATCAAAGCGCCCATCAGGATTGAGTGAAAGTAATCGGGCAAGTAGTATCAGCGATTGATCATTGATGGAGGGGAAGTGCTGGGCGAGATAATTTTCCAGTTTTTCGGTTTTCTCGGCAATGTTGTCCTGCAGGGTAAAAGCGCAGACCTTGGATAGGTATTCTGTGACGGTGTGCAGAGCGGTACCGCTGTACTCTTCTCGACAATGCCACTTGATGGTCATGCCGGGTTTGGTGGCGACGGTGTTTTCAAAATGTTGAACCAGGCGGGATTTTCCGATGCCGGGTTCTCCACGCACCAGTAGGGCGTGACGGGTTCTGGTTTTTGTGGTTTTGGTCCAGTATTTCTTCAGGTAGGCCAATTCCTTTTTTCGACCTACCATGGGGGTCAACTGGTTGGCAACATCCAGTCGGGTCGAAGCGGGACTGGCTTCCAGCACCTGGTAGGCTTTGATGGCGGGAAGGGTGGGATGTAACTCCAACGTGGTGATGAAGTGGGTTTTAAAGTAGTCGGAAACCAGCGTATGGGTGGCTCCGCTGATGATCGGCCCTCCGGAGGGAATGGCGTGGCACAAGCGAATGGTGACATCGGTTGTTTTCCCCGTTACGTCTGGCATGTTTCTATCTCCGCGAGTGGCAATCCGGCCCGTGTGTAGGCTGATTGCAGTGTTTTCGGAGAAATTTGGTAAGCGTGATAGTTCCAGAGCGGCTTTCACGGCCAGCGAGGCGGCATTTTCCAGCGCGCTGGGATAGCCGAAGTAGGCTAGAAAGTTACCGCTGTGTGTGGGAACCACCAGTCCTCCTTGGCGTGTGATGATTTCCATCGCTTGCTGAACCAGGGGGAGTTTTTGCTCGGTCATGTCATCCAGGTCATGGCCTGGTATGTTGAGTTCAAAGTACAGAACGGTTACCTGGCGATGTTCCAGATGAGCAGGAGAAACTGAGGGGGATGAGGGGGGGGCTCCATCGTGAGGATTATGGTTTCCGGAGCGAATCTGATCGTACAGAATACGAGTTTCCGCTTCGGGTGATGCCCCCAGTTCCTTGTGCAGCCAGTCCGTGAAAACATCAAATTGTTTCAACGCCAGGGACACTTGTCCGTCCAGAGCATAACGGCGCATATAGTGACGTTGCGCCTTCTCGTTAGAAGGGCTGATTTCTTCCAGATGTCGGGCAATGGCGAGTGACTTTGTCTTGTCTCCCGAGGTTTCGGTGCAAGCCAGCAAGTTTTCGAGGAGGCTAATGGCATGTCGTTGAAATTTTTCGCGCTGGATCTGTAGCCAGTCGTCAAAGTCGGGGCAATCCGAAAAGTTCAAATGAGATAGCAATTCGCCCCGATAGAGTGAGGCCAGATGATGTTTGTGTTCGATACAGGTGGCACAATCCCCCGTACATGCGGAAATTGTGCACGGAGTTTGTTCTGAAAGCAGTCGACCAGAGCCCGTGAATCCGGGTTGAAGCGGAGTGTATGGCGGCTAACTTGAAGCACGGGTGACAAGGAGTCATGATCGTTCAGTATGCCGCGTAAATTTGAAAGAACCTGGCGCAGATTGGCCCGCTTTCCTGATGCGTTGGGCCAAAAAATCTCACCGAGTTCTTCACGTGAGTGCCAGCGTGTTTCGGTGGCCAAGTAGGCCAATAAGCCCCATCCTTTTTCATAGGCTGGTCCGGCGACGATGTGTCCCTGCCTTTTGATTTCCGGATTTCCCAGTAGATGGATTTGAAATTCTTTGGTCATGGAATTCTGTTGCGTGTCTGTGACGATAGCGGGGTATGGTACAAAAAAAAGAGTCTGGCTGCTGGTTGGCAGCGACTGACGATGTTACGTCTGTCGCCTGGAATTTATATTACCGAAAGGATGAGAAGGGGTGGGTTTCGTACTTTGGAGATTTTGGTCAGGGGTCTTGAGTCGGCGATCGGGAGGAGAAATTGGAAAATCAATACGACATGCAGGTTTTGGGCATATTGGTGGTGTCTTTGATGTGCGGGATAATACGAGGGGTCGGGACCGGTGGTACCGGCGTGCGTAGAACTGGCGTGTGCGCTGAGTAACTTTTTGATTTGTTAAGGATGTCGCGGCGGTAAGCACTATCGAACATAGGCCGGAAGGCGCGTGGATTATGGATTTTACGGATTGTGGTGCGGTTTGTACCAACAAATGTACCAACAACGCAAATCACCTGCCCCATCATTTTTACCCACCAGGCCAGTTGCGCAACTGATTTAACCTAGTAAATCTTGGGTCATCCTTCAACGTCGGGTCACTACCCACAATACTGTCCAGACACTGGCATAATTTTTCGACTGATATCATCCACTGCGGGTTGTCGATTACCTTGTCTAGCAAGCGCAATGCGTCAGTGGGGAATCGACTGCATAATTGACTTTCGCTCAATGCCGACACAACAATCGACAGTTCATTGAGCGGTTGCAACCAATGTTCCACTTCATTTAACGCAGCAGGGAACTCGGCTCCTGCAGAAATACTCAGCAAGGCCATGAATTCTGAAATTTTCGGCGTAATCAAATCGCGAGACTTGGGCCAAATATGTTCCCAGAACAGCAAAACACGATTACTCCAATACTGTTCGCGCTGATCACCCGCACCCCTAAGGGCCTGCAGCAACGCTTGAGCGCACGCTTCAAGACCACTTGCAGGCAAAAATCGAATTGCAGTCCTGAAATCAACTACGAAATAGCCCTCGATTCTTTCCAGTGCGACATACGTCAAAACAGCTGCAAATTGCTGCCCATATTCGCCCAGATCAGCATAATGTTCGGCACAATCAAGAAACTGCCTTTTGATTGCAACCAGCAAAGGTTGATGCACGCGAGGTGCCCAGAGAAAGCCTTGCCACATGGCCTGGGCATCGGTTGGACTGCTCCAGCTGAACCACGGCAGTAGACATTGCTCTGTCCACGCCCGGTCTGCACGGAAAAGTGCTATCACTTGCGATGCCAACACTACGCGGCCATGTCGAAACCGCCCAGCCTGTTGCCTACAAATATCTGTCAACAGTGGCTGGATATCCGCTGGCAAACCATCGCCGTCATTGGGTTTGCGTTTGAACCAGACATTGAGCAGTGCCTGCGTCACATGCCCGACAGGGTGATTCAGCGCTGCAGCCGTTATATCAATCGTTTCTACACCATTCCGTACGGTGCGCGAGCCTGAATCTGCATCAAGATCCAACGCAAGTACACGATGGCACCATTCCAGCAGAACATTCTCTTGTTGATCAATCGTCTTCGAAACCGATTCAATCCACCATGACAGACTGTAAGCAATTTTCTGAAGATTGGCATCAGGTATGGTTTGCAACAAAGATGGAATGTAGCGCCATGAACGCGGCAGCAAACGACCCTGGCTCCAAACATAAAAAGCCTGATTCCATCGATCGACTGGCCAAACGCCTTCTTGCGCCAGGTCATATAGCGCGTACAGACTGTTCAAAAGATGCTTGCGACACACCTGATCCCATGTGTCTTCATAAAGCGGTACCCATTGCGTGGGTGATTTTTTCAGCCACGGCACAAGCTCACGACATTTGCGAGGGGCAACATCCACAACGCGACGAGACTCAAACTCTGGATCACCAGAGGCACTCATCCAGCGTGAAAATTCTTCGCGCTCAATTCCATTTTCTGTCAGTTTCCATTGCGGATGCGTATTGTGCAATTCTGCCAAACGTTTCGCTGCAGGTGTCCCCAGCATCAGACCTGACGAATCAAGTTTTGCAAGTCGCAACCAGATTGCCTGCGACACGTCTTCTGCCCACCATTCCGGCTCAGGCTGCCCATTCAACATGGATAGTGGTCGACCTGCCAAAACAGCGACCGCCAAACGTTCTTGATCTGCTTGGGACAACTGTTGGCCCTGCAGTACCAGCAATCTGCACACTTCACGGTTTGTTTCTACGGACCACAGCCACCATGCATCTTCAACCAGCAACCAGTCCACCCACTGCTCAGGCGCAATGCAACCGGGCTGACTGGCTGCGAAGAGTGCCATTCGTTTGAAGGTGGGGTATGGTAATGCAAACCAGTCTTGCGCAATTCGCGTTGCACGCGCAGCGTCAACGGCAAATAATACCAGCCATGCATCCCGTAACAATTCAATCAATGCCACCCATTCACGATAGCCTCGGTTTTGGTAGTGGGGGGTAATAGATGGCAAATCCCAGAATGAACGATCGCTTTTATCATCCGCATCACCCAGATCACGTTGCAAATCCAGCGCATCACGCAACAAATGCTGAAAATCTTCGAGTAATAGTGGCAAAGCAGATTGCCAGCGTTCATTCTCACGCAGCTCTCGCATGATCGAATACAGGTCTCTGGCGGCCAGCACCAGATCCCATCTCACCAGTTGGTTTAACGCCGTTGGTTCATTCGTTATCCCGTTGTCGAAGTTCCCACGATAAGGCTGACGCAACACGATTCGAGGCGCCAATAACTCACGCAATTCGAACCGTAGCGATGCGGTCATTTCCTCCCGCTCGAAACGTAGTTTCCAGCGATACAATTCAGTGGAGCGATTAGCCCCTTTCGCTCGCCCGCCAAGCAGCAAATCCCACAACATGCGCATTAATCGACCAGGTATGGCCTTGGGTGATTGTGCGCGGATGTCATCCAATTCAACCGTTTTGCCATCACGTTCAAGATTGGCAAATCGATTCAACTCTTGTTCAATCATTATTTGCCAGTTTACGTGCAGTTTCCCGCCACGCTCGGCAATCCATAGAATCAGACGCGGATCGCCCAAATACCGATTGAGCCAGCGCGCCAATTGAATCATCACTGCATCCCAGCCGCTTTCCGTACCGCCAACAGACACCAATGCCATGCGGGGTACTTTGTCATAAGGCGCAGGTCGATGGATCAGACTGAATTTGAGATCACCGTCAACTTTGTCATGAGGTGGCACCCCAAATTGGGACAAATGGCTATGCCTGAATCGTGCGTCTGAAAACACCTCGAACAACCATTCCAGCGGTGGTGCGGGATTGAACTCGGCAAAATGTTTTGCTGGCAAACCAGACCTGTCTGACAACGCCCACAGCATACGGCCAACAAAATCATCTTGTTGGGTAGATGCCGATGGTTGCGTCAAGGCATGTTGGGCAATAATACTTTCTTTGCCTGAAATTCCATCGCGGTAAATATTTGCCCAAACCTGTAAGGTCTGGTGCAAAACCGAATGATCATGACTGCCAATAGGTACGTTATAAAGTATGGGGATAACACCCTTGGCCTCCCATTCGATTATTTTCCGACTCGCCAACCCTACTTCACAAGCACCCAACGCCCAAGCCAGTGGCGTAATTTCGCCCAGCATCCGGTCGGCAGCCAACGCATCCATCATGTAGCGCAATACCGGGTCGTTGATGCTGTAACCTACGAAGCAAACTATATAGTTGCGAAACAACTCGCTTATGAAACGGGCAGCCCAACGTTCGGTCAAGTATGCAAGTCCAAAATCACCGCTGGTGACAACCAACCGATTCAGAGCTGTATCGTCCATCTTTTCAGGCAGCAGGCCGTGCAAGTAGACTAACCCGTCCCAGCGGCTGTTTTTCGGAATTGGCAACATAGGGGCTGTGTAGGTCTGAAACGTTTGATTTGTACGTTTAGCTGCCACATGAAAAACGCGATCAAAATTGGTAGTGACCAACCGCAACGTCCCCTCGCGGCTGCGCGCCAAACGCAACAACGCCGCCTGTGTATCAGTGGCCCCATTGCGGCGAAGTTTTGGCTTTAGCGCTTGTGCCAGTTTGCTGCGGACGGCCAAACGCTGCCCCGGAATGCGTCGTTCAAGCAGATCAAGTGTAGCATCGAACTGGTCGCGACCAAAAGCCTCGCGCTCGATGTTTGAAAACGTTGTACCGTTCAGATCGTAGATTTTCTCCACCAACCCCTTAAAGTCCGGTAACCCTGCAGGATAGGAAATGCCTGCTCCGCAAAAGAACACCACACGACCTTCTTCATGTGCCTGCAACAGCGCTTCGGGTATATCCGGTCCGTTTGGTACAAATTGCATTACACTCTCTCCGCAAATATTCGCTCCAGCGCCGCAGGTAATAATGCGGCATTGGCTATTCGGATTGAGGCATGTCGAGCTTTCAGTGCGGCAATTTCAGCCTGCAAACAATCAAAGGATTGCTGAATTCCCAACGGAGGAACAGGCACTTCGATAGCCATCAATTTTTCCAACCCCAAGGTTCGGTTACGCCCGGCACCGCCTGGCGATGCTTCTCCGATTTTGAGCAATCCTTCATCGGTCAAAAAATAATATCGCAGAAATTCAGCCGTCGTAATTGCCGGATTGGCTAGGCAAGTAATAAAGCGATGCGAACCAAAACGTCCTGTATCTTCAGCTTGGGCAATAGCTATTGCACCTTCCCACGCAAAGACATTGGAAAACAACAAATCACCCGACTCAATGCGATATAACCGTTTGGTACCGACATCGCCACCAGATAAAGAAGGTTTGTGGAAAGCACCCTTTCCAAATGAGCGAATACCCAGTTCCGGATAGTTGCTATTGATGTCGATAATTTGTTCGCGGCGTACCAACGGTGCCAATTTGCTCATCGGCATTAGCGGCGCATCAGCAATGGCATCGCGAAACCGCAGAGCCAGCAAATGCTCTGCTTCACGTTCGACAGCATCCAGATGCGCTTCGACCTGCCGGGTTTTCTCGACCAGTGCATCCAGTTGGGCAACGATGGCTCGTTGTTCGGACAACTGCGGAAGCGGGATTTCCAAATCAAAGAAAAACTGCTCTTTAAATCTGTTGCGTGTTGTCGGTGTACTGCCAGTACACTTCTCTTCGATTTTTTGCCAAACGGCAGGTAGCTGAAACCATCGAGCAAGATAACCAGTATCGAGACGAGTGGCATCTACTCTGAAAATAGGGAACTCGTTTGAGACAAAACCACCATCCAGATCATCATTAATTACACCAAGTGCACCCCGCCAAGCAAACAAGCGGCTATAGATAAAATCACCAGTTTGTACCTGATTCAATCGTCCAGCTGCAGTTTCCGTTCCAGTAACCATTTCCCGAAAAAATGGACCTTTCCCTTCCAAACGCACCCCGAGCAAACGATAACTTCCTTCCGGATCAACTCGCACTGTTCGATCAATTTGTTCAAGCAACTCGCCAAGTTTGATCTTTGGCCACTTTTTCATACGCCACCATCCCCGTCGCCACCGCGCGCAATCCACCCTGCTTCCAATTCGCGCCGCGTTTTTTCCAGCTCTGTTTGCAACAACGCCACATCCGGCAGCACAGTTTTATATTCGGCGGCCATGATGTTGGGCAAACCATCCAGCGCGTAACGGGCCAGCGCAGATTTGGCTCGGGCGCACAAAATCAAACCCACTGGTGGGTTTTCGTCCGGCAGTGTCCAGTGCTCGCGGGCATAGTTGCAATACATGTGCATCTGGCCCACGTCGGCATGAGTGAGTTCATTGAGTTTCAGGTCGATGATGACCAGGCAACGCAGGCGGCGATGAAAGAACAGCAAATCTACGCGAAACCAGCGTTCGTCGATCCGCAGACCACGCTGGCGACCCACAAAGGTGAAGTCGTTGCCTAATTCCAGCAGAAAATCTTCCAGACGGTGGATCAGCGCATCTTCCAGTTCAGACTCGGAGTATTCGTTCTTGAGGTTCAGAAACTCCAATACGTAAGGGTCTTTGATGGCTTCGTCAGTGGTAACGATGTCGCCGGGTTGAGGCTGGCTGCCTTTTTCCAGCATGCCGCGTTTGTTTTTGGATAGCAGGGCGCGGGTGTAGAACTGGGTGCTGATCTGGCGGTTGAGCTGGCGCACGCTCCAGCCGCCGCGCAGAGCTTCGGCTTCGTAGAACTCCCGTTCTTCGCCAGATTTGGTGCCACGCACCAGGCGCACATAGTGAGACCAGGACAACGGCATGGCCTGCGCTAGCTGTTCCAGAGTGATATTCCGAGACGGTGTCTCGGATTGAGCTGGGGCTTGGGGGTTATTCCTGGACAGTGTCTCGGAAATTCTCTGGGGCGGATACGCCAGATAAAACAGGCGCATCTGTTCCAGATTATCCACGCTGAAACCACGGCCAAAGCGCTGACCGAGATCCTTGGCCAGGCGCTGCAGCAGCTGTTGCCCGCGCGCCGCGCGCTCCTGCCCACCCTGTTCAAACTCGACAATGCGGCGACCAATTTCCCAGTAGCTAGCGGTCATCAGGGCATTGATGCTACGCGCGGCAGCACGGCGACCGGTTTCCAGCAGTGCCACAATCTCAGCGTGAATGGCGGTGTAGTCCGTCTGATCCGCAAAAACTGGCACAACAGGGTCGGTCATGCCTGTACCTCATTGACCAGCATTTCGATTTCACCCAGCAAGCGCATGATCTCGGCCTCGTGGCTGCGCATGGAGGCAATCAGGTCCTTCGGGTCGGCATGTACCAACCCGCTTTTGGCATTGGGGTTTTTCAGATCCAGATTGTAAATGGGCCAGTAAATGGCATCACCCTCAGCCTGCGCCAACCTGGCAGTCTGTTCCTGCGCCGTTTGATCGGCTTTCAGGGTACGCAGTTGTTCTTGCAAAGCGAATTTTTGCCCATTGGCTGCGGCTTGTATGGCCTGTTCCAGTTCGCGGATGGCCTTCCCCTGCACCATGGCGGCATTACGCGCGTTTTCGGCCTTGTTCCAATGCTGGGTGGCTGCATCAACCGCTGTTGTGCGCCTGGCTGCAAAATCCACTTTCCATGCCTGCGGATTTTCTTCACGGTTGTGCCACCAGTTAAGAACCGGTGTAAATTCCTCGAATTGCATGGGCGCGGTCTTGCTGTATTTCTTGCGACCTTCCGGAAGCGGCAGTTCGTAGTACCAAATGGTATCTGTAGGCCCGCCACGCTCGAAAAACAGCAAGTTGGCCGGAATATCGGTATACGGTGCAAACACGCCTTGCGGCAGGCGCACGATGGTGTGCAGATTGAATTCCTTGAGAAGTTCTTCCTTGATCACAGCGCAAACGCCATCACCAAACAGGGTGCCATTCGGTACAACCACGGCGGCTCGACCACCCTTGCCAGCTGGCTTGCCACCGGGAACCAGTGCCCCCGCCACGCGCAGTTTGCGCATGATGTACTGTAGAAACAGCAGCGCGGTTTCTGCAGTCTGCATGTTGGGCGGGAAATTGCTCTTGATGCCCACTTCTTCCTCGCCACCAAATGGCGGGTTGGTGAGAATGACATCCACACGCTCGCTGTGGCCGATTTCGTTGATTCGCCGATCCAGTGTATTGCCGTAAGCAATTTGTGGGGCCTCCAGTCCATGCAGCAACAGATTCATCTGCACCAGCATGTAGGGCAACGGCTTGGCTTCCTGACCGTACAGCGTATCCCGTTGCAAGATACGGCGCTGATCCGGCGTACTCACCTGCGGAGCAATATGATCGTAGGATTCAACCAGAAATCCCCCAGTACCGCAGGCCGGGTCGAGCACAGTTTCACCCAGATGCGGATCAGTAACCTGCACCATGAAACGCACGACCGGGCGGGGCGTATAAAACTCCCCCGCATCTCCGGCAGCATCACGCATTTCGCGCAACATCGATTCGTACAAGTGCGACAGGGTATGGATTTCTTCACTGGCCGAAAAGTGGATCCCATTGATCTTGTTGATGATGTCGCGCAATAAATAGCCGCTCACCATGCGGTTTTGCGCGCCTTTGAACACGTTGGCAATCACTTCACGCTGGCTGCCCTTTTCACCTTCACCAGCTAGGCTGCGCAGGTAAGCAAACAAGCCATGGCCGCTACTGCCATCAGCGCGCACGCAGGTTTCCTGGCCGATAAAAACCAACAATTCATCGCCAGTGATACCGTCTTCACGGGATGCCCAGTCACGCCAACGGTATGGCGGCTCGATAATGGGTTGATACCGCTTGCCATCGAGTTCGGCTTCTTCCTCATGCACAATTTCAAGATCATCGAGAAATTTGAGGAACATTACCCAAGTGAGCAACGGCAGGCGATCCACATCCCCATTGAGTCCTTTGTCCTTGCGCAGGATCTTGCGGGCGGTGCCAATCAACGCTGACAGGTTTTCCCGGGTGGTGAGCGGCGTTCTGGTTTTGCGTGGGGCACGTGTCTTTTTTTCATCCATATTGGTCAGAATCATGCAGCAAGATTTCCATTATTGATAGAGCGCCATCTGGAGTTTGGCAATGGCGGTCTTCATGCCGTGTAGCCCACCAAAATACCTGGTGGCGATTTCCGAAGGATTGCCATAGCGATCAAAGGGTTGTACTTTCATCAACTCGGACAACGCATTGAATTGCAGGATGCCGCGCTCGATGTAACGGTCGAGCAGCAATGACAGGATGTCACGCGCGGTGTCTCCATATTGTGCAAACAAGTCTGGTGTCAGCCGTTTGGCTGTCTCTGCGCGTTGACGGCGTGTCCGCAATGGCGCATTCCATGCCAGATGGCACAGCAGGTCGAACGGGTCAGCGTCGGGTTGTTCGCTGCTGGCCGTCAATTCTTCAAAGCTGATACCGCGTTCCGTCAGTTCACGCAGCACCTCGGCACGGGTGTCCGGATTGACCCAGGCTGACTGCAACGCCTCGCGCGTGGGGTACAGCGTGCGCACAGCACGACCGGAATATTCAGTGTACTTGATCACCTGGAGTTTCTTGCCATCGGTATCCAGATCGTAAACCAGATGACCGATGACTTCGACTTCACCACCGTCGATGTAGAATTTGCGGGGTTCAGGTGCGTCTGCAATCACTAATCCAACGCCAGATCCCATGCCGTCTTCTGGCATTTCATAGGTAAACTGCTCAATATTCTCGACAGATTTAATTTCCACTTCCGAGCTGTCAACCTGCACACCGGCTTCATCGACGGTTACTTCCTCAATTCTCACCGGATCACCGTCGAAATCCGGATCAGCAAAATGCCGCGTGGCCGTACCGGTAAAATCGATGATATTGAAATATTCCTTGCCGTAATCCTCGTTCAAACGCGTGCCCCGTCCAATGATCTGCTTGAACTCGGCACGCGAGCCGACCACACGCGCCAGCACCACGTTCTTGATCATTTCGGCATCGACACCTGTTGTTAGCAACTGTGAAGTGGTCAGGATAACTGGCGTAGGTTTGTCCACATCCTGAAAGTGCGACAGGTGCGTCAGGCCAATGGCTCCCTCGTCGGCAGTCACGCGACAGACATAATCGGGATACTGTTTGACCAGGTCGCTATTCAGATTAAGCAATTCCTGCCGCATCTCGGCTGCGTGTTCCTGATCGACACAGAACACCAGGGTTTTTGCAAAACGATCCGTTCCCTTGAGCAAATCGGTCAGATGCCGTGCCATCGCCCGGGTGCGCGAACGCAGTGCGACAACTCGTTCGAAGTCCCTGGTCTGATATTCGTCGTCGGGCACTTCTCGACCATAACGATCCAGCTCATCCTTGCTGGGGCGCCAACCGGCAGCATCGACACTGGTGATGACACGATGTACGCGATACGGCGCCAGAAAACCATCTTCTATACCTTGCCGCAAGCTGTAGGTATAAACCGGATTGCCAAAGTATTCGTAGCTGTCACGGGATTCTTCACGCAACGGTGTGGCTGTCATGCCAAACTGAATGGCTGGTTCAAAATAATCCAGCACTGCCCGCCAGGCGCTTTCGTCGCGACTCGAACCGCGATGACATTCGTCGATAATGATCAGGTCAAAAAAATCCGGGCGGTACTGGCGGAACACGTCACTATTCGCGGTAGTCAGGGCCTGATAAATGCCAAAGTACATATCCCGGCTCTGACTGACCTCTCCGCCGGCAATTTTGTATCGCGCATCGCCAAATGGCGCAAACATTTTAGCCATCGGGTCATCGACCAGAATATTGCGATCCGCAAGAAACAGAATTTTCGGACGCCGGTATTCCCCGGTGCGGTTCCAGCGGCTGTTCCATAGTTTCCAGCAAATCTGGAATGCAACAGCCGTTTTTCCTGTACCAGTGGCCAGCGTAGCCAAAATGCGTTTCTGTCCCTGAAGGATGGCTTCGATGACGCGATGAATGGCAATCTGCTGGTAATAGCGCGGTATCTTGCCGGACACCAGATTGAATGGTTCAAGCAGATGGGTTGTGGCAATCCCGGAAAATTGTGAAGCAGAGGTCAATCGAGCGAATAACTCATCCGGCGTTGCATACCGTTCCACTTCACGTTCGGTCCCGGTGATGTAATCAATCTCAATGATGCGCTGACCATTGGTGGCATAGGCGAATTTGAGACCAAGAATCTCGGCATATTCACGCGCCTGTTGCACGCCACCTTCCGCAGACAAGCCGATTTCCTTGGCTTCTACGACAGCAATCGGATAGTCACGGCGAAAGTACAGCAGATAATCTGCGCGCTTCTGTTTGCCGCGTCGTGCCTTGCCACCAGCCACAAAGATACGTCCATTGGTAAACGTACGTTGCTCACCGATTGAATGGGGTTGATCTGCCCAACCGGCTTCCGTCAGTTTGGGCGTAACGAATAGACGACAGGTATCTGCCTCAGTCATCTTGTCATGCCCAACCATACTGATCATTCCCGCACCCACATTTCATCCACGCCGCCCAGATTCTACACTGCTGCCATTACCCAATACAGACATGTGCAGTATGCCAGCCTATATAAATCACTGACTGAAAGTCTAAAGCATAACGGAAAAATGAAATGGACAAATTCCGTACAAGGTAAGGCATTGTGGTACAAATCGCGCAAGCCTCCGGCTTTTCTCTTGCACAATGCCACTTGGTCAGGCTGCGCCCGACACCCACTCCGCACGAAAATCAATCTGCTTCCTGCTGATGTACTCCGCGTTTCACTTGTCACACCTTCACCGCACCCAACCGAAAACTGCCCTGCCTGCTGGGGGGGTGTACACCTTGCGGAATAGAGGTATGAGCCGCCAAAGTTTGAAGTGTTTTTTGAAAGGATTCCGGTATGAAAAACCAGAATGACCCAGCAGATCCACCTGCATTCGACCCGGCAACTGCCGATGCGTTGATTGCATCGGGTGCCAAAGCCTTGCTCAGGCTGTTGAAGAAAAGGCGCAAGGCCAGGGAGGTTGCAACGGCGCGTGAGTTTGCCAATGTGGCAATCAGAAGCCTGGAGCCTATTTTGCAGCAGGCTTTTGATGACGGCTTGACGATTCCCGAAATCATCGTTGTGCTGGAAAACCAGTTCCCGAATTCCACCAGGTCTGATCTGAAATACGCACTCAACAACATGCGCGACCGGCAGAAACGGATTCGTTTCAATCTATCACGAGAAGTGCCAGCGAAAGAAGATGCAACACAAACGGTTGCTCCCACCCCGGCCACGAACAAAGGCGCTTCCAGAGTCAGCAAACCGGCAGCACCCGAGAACAGCACCAGAGTCGCGCCGAAATATGGCAAGTTTGAACTGCCCGCATGGGCAGATGGCTCAGACAAGCGCGCCGACGAAACGGACGAAGATTACCGGTTCCGCAAGGAAATTGAAGGCCCACCCGAAGCCAACTCAAATTCATTGGCGAACAATTTTAATGGAGAACACCAACATGCCACAACGCACTGAAAAACCCATCCTGATCCGTCGTCAGCAGGTAGAGGCCATGACTTCCTTGAGTCGTTCGCGTATTTATGCGCTGATCAAAACCGGTGAGTTTCCGCCGCCCATCCGCCTGGGTGCCCAGTCGGTTGCCTGGGTGCGCACCGATATCGACGAATGGATCGTTCAACGCATCGAAGCCAGCAAACCGATATGACAAACCAGCAAAAGAAGCGATACCATGCTGATACGTCATGGTTTCATTTATTTCGGGACATGGCCGACAACGGCGATCTGGCCAGAATGCCCGGATCGACCGTCAAGGTGTATCTCGTGTTGAAATCCTACGCGCACTTTGTCACCGGGCAGGCTTTTCCAGAAATCCCGACCATTGCGGAAAAATCAGGTCTGTCCGTTTCGCAGGTCATCCGTTGCCTGAAAAATCTGGTCGCCATGGGGTTTCTAAGAACAACCAGAAATGGACGCAAAAACATTTACCATCTGTATGAAAAAGTGGTTGTCCGGGACGAAACAGGCAGGACGGCTGCCATGGCCACATGGGAATACCAACCGCAGAAGAACAAGCAAACTGTTACCGATCTGAACCAGATAGTGGGTAATGGTGAACTCGATCAGACACACCAGATCATCCATATCAAGAATGTTCAGGTTCAGATCAACAAAGCTGATCTGGACAAACTGGCTGGGCAAGATCCGAAATTTGTCGAACAACTGTTGTCGATCAGAGCCAGGATGCTCATGCGGAATCAGCATGAAAAAACCTGAAAGTTATACACATGTCACCCATGACACCCTAACAAGAATATATATAAAACCAGATTACGCACGCGCCCTGAACGAGATGACCAATTGGCCATGCCTGGAATGGCTGATTGCAACATTTGCCGGCCAGCGGGACGAGCAACGGCGCACAACACCTGCCGGATCAAACAAAAACCATTCCTCATGTGTTTTTCATGGCT
Source organism: Pseudomonadota bacterium (assembly GCA_021798835.1). Lineage (GTDB taxonomy): Bacteria > Pseudomonadota > Gammaproteobacteria > Burkholderiales > Ferrovaceae > Ferrovum. Next base: position 48,404 of record JAJZBQ010000009.1, read on the forward strand.
GCAATGAAGCATCCCTTACCCAACCCGATTTTATCGCGCTACGCCGTTCTGAATGGCAGAACAGCGGCCCCCGATTTCAGGTTCATCAGGTAATCAGACCATGCCTGCATCATTGCCCGCCGTTCGGTCAGGTATTTTGCTTTGTTGTAAACGCCCCTGACGGTGTGATCTTTGTGGGCGAGTTGCGCTTCAATCGCATCCGGGTTGTAACCCTGTTCGTTCAGCAAGGTGCTGGCTATGTGGCGAAAGCCGTGGCCGGTGATCTGGGTCTGGGTGTCATAACCCAGTGCGCGCAATGCCTTGTTGACGGTGTTTTCACTCATGGGGCGGTCAGCATTGTATGTGCCAGCAAAAACATATCGGCCCGCGCCGGACAGCGGGTGAATATCCTGCAAGATGGCCAGCGCCTGGCTGGACAGTAGCACCATGTGTTCACGCCCCGCTTTCATTTTTTCGCCGGGTATTGTCCACATGGCTGCATCAAAATCAATTTCGCTCCATTCCGCATGGCGCAACTCACCGGGGCGAGCCAGAACCAATGGCGCCAATACCAGTGCCGCATGGGTGACATAGCCGCCGCCATAACCGTCGATCTTGCGCATCAGCTCGCCGATCTGGGCAGGTTCGGTGATGGAAGCAAAATGAGTGCCATTCACCGGTGCCAGTGCGCCGCGCAAATCCATGACAATGTTACGGTCTGTCTTGCCCGACGCCACGGCAAAACGAAACACCTGTGAGCAATCAGACAGGGCGCGATGCTGCCCCACGCGCTTCAATTCTGCGCAAGGTTTGCAGCAGTTGTGGTGCGGTCATGTCGGCGATACCAACGTCACCCAGCCAGGGGAAGATATCGGATTGCAACCGGTTGATGATTTTGTTGGCATGGGTGGATTTCCACTTGGCGGAAGTCACCGCAAACCATTTACGGGCGATGGCTTCAAAGGTAGATTCGGCAACCACTTTGGCCGTTTCCTGCGCCTCGACAATTACCGCCTTCCTGGCTTTTTTGGTCAGCGACTCCGCCGGGTCTTTACCATCGGCCAACAAGGTCTTGGCTTCGTCGCGCTTGCAGCGTGCCTGTGAAAGGGTGATGGCAGGATATTTGCCAATAGCCAGCAGCTTTTGCTTGCTCTCAAAGCGGTAAGCCATGCGCCAGTATTTACTGCCGTTCGGGTGCACCAAGAGAAACAAACCGCCGCTATCGGACAGCTTTTGCTGCTTGTCCGCAGCTTTGGCGTTCTTGATCTGAAATTCGGTCAAAGCCATGTTGCACCAGCCTTTGCAGGGATTTGTTGGTACATTTTCAGGGTATTTTCTGAAAATATACCATGTACCAACAGATGGCGCAGGCTCTAACAGGAACACCAATGAACGATTTTTCAATCAAACCAGAGTGTTACCTGCCTGTCTCTGACTGTTCCGGAACAGTGGAGAATTGTCCGGAATGTTATTTGGTGGAGGTAAGCGGGATCGAACCGCTGACCTCTTGCATGCCATGCAAGCGCTCTCCCAGCTGAGCTATACCCCCCACGTAATCCCGAAATTATAGCGTATAACCTGAATGGGTGCAAGTTTGAGTTGTAAGCGGCAAGTCAATGGGGTGGATAATCGAGTTTATGCGAGTCTTATTAAGTTGGATATGCATGGGCATGAAAATTAATGAATGGCCTTGGTTGCCAATGCTATTGGTTATGGTTGCATGCGGAATGTTGTATAATTCCCGATGTGGTATTTACTGGGAGATGATAATGGCAACCTATGACGAATTAATGGCTCAGGCCGAGCAATTGAAGAAACAAGCGGAGAATGTTCGCCTTCAGGAAAAGATGCAAATTGTAACGGAATTGCGCGAGAAGATTGCTCGATTTGGGATTACAGCCAAAGATCTGGGGTTTGGTGGGCGTGCATCGCGTCAAGCATCGGGTTTGCGTTATCGTGGACCCAATGGCGAGATATGGAGCGGCAAAGGACGTCGTCCTGAGTGGTTGCGACAGGCGCTCAGCGAAGGGCGTAGCAAATCAGATTTTGTGATCTGATCGGAATTCGCGGTCCCAATTTTCCAGTTGACGGAGTTTCTCACGTATCTGGATTTCCAGGCCGCGATCGACGGGTTGGTACCAATGGGGAGGAGATAGGTTCTCCGGTAGATAGTTAACCCCGGCAGCATAGCCATGGGGCTCGTCGTGAGCGTGGCGATATTCGCGCCCATGATTTTGTTTCTTTGCCAATGTGGTAGGAGCGTTGCGCAGGTGGAGCGGTACGGCGCGGCTTTGGTCCTGCTGGACAAAAGCCATGGCCTGCTTGAAGGCGCGGTAACCAGCATCACTCTTGGCAGCTACCGCCAAATAGAGGGTGGCTTGTGCGAGGGATAATTCCCCTTCAGGACTTCCCAGACGGTCATAGGCAAGGGCAGCATCCGTGGCGATCTGCATGGCGCGTGGGTCTGCCAGCCCAATGTCTTCCCAAGCCATGCGAATCAGGCGGCGTGCCAGATAGCGGGGATCTGCCCCGCCCGCGAGCATTCGGCATAACCAATAAAGGGCTGCGTCAGGATTGGAACCGCGAACCGACTTGTGAAGAGCGGAAATCTGATCATAAAAAGCATCCCCGTTTTTGTCAAAACGTTGCCCATTTCGAATTAGTGTATTACTAATGAAGTCGGCATTCAGCGTATGGATCGATTGGGTGATGGCAGCAGTCTGACATTGTTCGAGTAACGTGATCAAACGTCGTCCATCACCATCTGCATATTGCACCAGGCATTGTTGGGCAGTTTCTTCAATTATCAGATCTGGTTTCAGAAATGTGCGTGCTCGATTGAGAAGTTGCTCCAGTTCGACTTCCGTCAGGGGATGCAAGACATATACTTGCGTGCGCGATAATAGGGCTGTGTTGACTTCAAATGCTGGATTTTCCGTGGTCGCCCCGACCAAAGTAAACAGACCCGATTCGGTATAAGGCAATAACGCGTCTTGCTGTGACTTGTTGAAACGATGAATTTCATCGATGAACAGTAGCGTATGGGTTCCCGATTCGCGAAAAGTCTGAGCCTGTTCGACGGCACCACGGATATCCTTGACACCCGAAAATACTGCAGATAGTGCGATGAACTGACAATCAAAGGCGGGAGCCATGAGTCGTGCCAGGGTGGTTTTTCCCACGCCGGGAGGGCCCCAAAGTATCATCGAGTGCCCTCGTCGAGCTTGAAAAGCGAGACGCAGGGGTTTCCCTGGACCCAGCAGGTGCGCTTGGCCAATCACGTCATCCAGTGAAGTGGGACGCAGTCGTTCGGCTAAAGGGATCGTCGGGGGGGAGAGCATGGCACGTATGTCGGGTCGGACGACAGGAGTATCGTCGGGGTGATTATAATCCAATCTTGGTTGATTTTAAGTGATGGTTGTCATGGATCTATCTGCTCATACACCGGTGATGCGTCAATATTTGACGATCAAGGCTGCGCATCCCTCGCGTTTGCTGTTTTATCGCATGGGAGATTTTTATGAACTCTTTTATGAGGATGCTGAAAAAGCGGCGCGTTTGCTGGATATCTCGCTGACGCGACGTGGGAGTTCGGCGGGACAGCCTATTCCCATGGCGGGAGTCCCCTTTCATGCGGCGGAAGCCTATCTGGCGCGCCTGGTAGAAAAGGGCGAATCGGTAGCCATCTGTGAGCAGATCGGTGATCCTGCTACCAGCAAGGGGCCAGTGGAACGTCAGGTGGTGCGTGTCGTGACACCTGGCACGGTGACGGAGTCTGCCCTGTTGCCAGATCATAAGGATGCACCACTGGTGGCTTTGGTGGAGCAGTCGGGGCGGCTCGGGGTGGCATTGATGATTTTGAGTCAGGGGCGCTTCGAGGTGCTGGAAACTCGGGTGGAGGACCGTCAGGCTGAACTCGAACGCTTACAGCCAAGGGAAGTGTTGATCCGTGAAAAAATGGGGGTGGAGACTGGAACCTGGGTGGTGCAATCCTTGCCGACTTGGCAATTCGATGTCGAGCGCGCACAACGTGATCTGCAAGACTATTTCGGAGTGCGGGAACTGGCGGCCTTTGGTCAGTTATCGGGACTGATGTTGTCTGCTGCAGGGGCACTGTTGTCCTATGTGCGACAGACACAGGGGCAACGCTTGCCGCATATCGATCAGATACGGGTGTTGGCACCGGATATCTGGGTCAGGATGGATAGTGTGACGCGTCGAAATCTTGAATTGACCGAAACACTGCGGGGAGCGGACAAGCCTACTCTGTTTTCAGTCTTTGATGGTTGTGCCACAGCCATGGGTCGACGTTTGTTGCGTCATTGGTTGCATCATCCCTTGCGCGACCGGGATGTCATTCTGGCACGTCAACAGGCTATTTCCACCCTGATAGGGGAAGGTGATGCACGCCATGCGGCGGAGGTTGCGCGTTGTTTGAGGGCTACGGGTGATGTTGAGCGCATCATGAGTCGTATGGCCATGGCTACGGTGCGCCCCCGAGACCTGGTGAGTCTGCGCGAGACGTTGCAGCAATTACCGGCGATAGGGGTTGCGTTGGGGAAAGTGGATGATCCGGTGTTGCGGCATTGGCACCAGGTATTGGCGCACTTTCCACCCGAGTTGCGCATGTGTCTGGAACAGGCGATCGCACAGGAACCGGCCACGGTTATTCGTGAGGGAGGTGTGATCGCTTCTGGGTATGATCAGGAACTGGATGAATGGCGTGCGATTCAGACGGATTGCGGGGCTTTTCTGAAGGATCTGGAAAATCGGGAGCGTGAGCGCACGGGGATTCCTAGTCTCAAGGTGGAATATAACCGGGTTCATGGATTCTATATCGAAGTGACCCATGTGCATCGTGCGTCAATTCCTGCGGATTACCAGCGTCGCCAAACCCTGAAAAATGCGGAGCGTTACCTGACTCCGGAACTCAAGGCGTTTGAGGAACGGGCACTCTCGGCGGGTGAGCGTGCGCTGGCCCGCGAAAAGTGGCTCTATGCCCAATTGCTCGAACGGTTGACCGAGTATCTGGGGGTACTCAAGCAACTGGCTTTGGCGCTGGCAGAAATGGATGTATTGGCAAATATGGCAGAGCGGGCTGTGACCTTGCAGTTATGCCGGCCCCAGATAAATCTGGAGGCGGAACTGGAGATTGCCGGGGGACGCCATCCCGTGGTTGAGCAGCAAGTCTCAAAATTTGTTCCCAATGATGGTTTGCTGAATGGAGGGCGTCGACTGTTGTTGATCACGGGGCCAAACATGGGGGGGAAGTCCACCTATATGCGGCAGACGGCATTGATCGTGCTGCTCGCCATGGTGGGGAGTTACGTGCCCGCCAAGGCTGCCCGCATCGGGTTGGTTGACCAGATTTTCACGCGTATCGGGTCGGGCGATGACCTGGCGTCGGGGCGTTCGACGTTTTTGGTGGAGATGGCTGAGGCAGCTTATATCTTGCATAATGCCACGCCTCGGAGTCTGGTGTTGATCGATGAAATCGGGCGTGGTACATCGACGTTCGATGGTCTGGCACTGGCTCAGGCCATTGCCCGTCATTTGCTGGAGGTGAATCGGGCGCTCTGCCTGTTTGCCACGCACTATTTCGAGATGACGCAGATGGAAAAAGTTTTTCCGCACGTCATCAACGTTCATCTGGACGCCGTGGAACATCGTGATGAGATCGTGTTTTTGCACGCACTGGCCGATGGGCCGGCCAGTCGCAGTTACGGGCTGCAGGTGGCGGCACTGGCTGGGATTCCGCGACAGGCGTTGCGCTGGTCACGGCAATTATTGGTGCGTCTGGAGGAACAGGACCTGGCTCGTGTGGGACCCCAGGGAGATTTGTTTCTGGGTGGGCTTCCTGGGCATGGGGGTAAGGAAATCGAGCAGGAGCCGCTGCCCAGACATCCTGTCATCGAGCGCCTGATCCATCTGGAAGCAGATCAGTTGACCCCGCGCATGGCACTGGAACTGCTCTATGAGTTGATCGATCAGGCCGGGCATTGATTCGGTTCACTGAACTTATGGTTTAGAATGATGCTGAATATGTCCGGGAGCGAAAGATGCTAAAGCAAGGAGAGGCTGCACCTGAATTTGAACTGCCGGATTCCGACATGGAGTTGGTATCCCTCAAAGGTTATTTGGGGCGGTGGCATGTCGTGTTGTTTTTTTACCCGAGAGATGGTATCCCGCAGTGTCGTGAAGAGGCCATCGGGTTTAGTGATTTGGGAGAGGAATTCGAGCGTTGGGGGGCCAAAGTTATCGGAGTCTCCCAGGATGAAATCCTCAGTCATGCAGACTTTTGTGAGCAGTACGGGTTGAGTGCCCGCTTTTTGTCGGACGTGGAGGGGGAGGTCTGTCGCCAGTATGACGTCATGCACGAACGTCATTTGGGCGAGCATGTCAAAATGGCGGTTGAGCGGGTGACGTATGTCATCGATCGTCATGGGGTCGTACGTCATGCGGTCCCTGCCAATAACAGTCGTCACCATGTGACAGAAGTTTTAAATTTGGTTAAGGAGTTGGAACAATCATGAATATAACGAGAAATTCAGTGGTTACTTTGTCGTTTTCGTTGCGCGATGATGAGAATACCCTGCTGGAAGAGTCAGATCCCGATATCAGTTATCTGCACGGAGGATACGATGGGATTTTCCCGATGGTGGAAGAAAAGTTGGAGGGGCAGGGGGTCGGGTATCAATGTACGGTAACCATGACGCCGGAACAGGCATTTGGAGAGTACGATGCTTCCCTGCGTCGTGTCGAGCCTCGTTCATGGTTTCCTGATGAGGTTTCCGTCGGCATGCGTTTGGAAGGAGAAGGGGACAATGGGGAGTCTCATCTGTTTGTAGTGACGGATGTGACCGATGACAGCGTTACGGTGGACGGGAACCATCCTCTGGTAGGAAAAACCCTGGTATTCCAGTGCGAAGTGCTGGGGGTGCGACGGGCAACGCCGGAAGAGACGGAACATGGCCACGTTCACGGAGAACACGGCCACGTTCACTGAGTCAGGGGGTCAGTTGGTTTTAGGGAGATAGGCTGGCCATGGCACACCGAGGTCTTGCTGGCTGAGCAGGGGGCTCTGGAAGATGGTCCATTTCCCGATCAATCCTTTGGCCCAGATACCCAGGGTAAGTTTCCCGTCACGGAATTCGCATCGATAGGTGGCAGGAATGGTGGTGGATCCTGTCCCCATGGGAACCCCGGTCACATCGGCATCGGTTTCGATGATAACCCCGTCGATGGTTCTGAGGATGCGTTCATGGATGTCTTTCAGGGCCGTGCCGGGTGAGGCATTGAGCATGTCGGCTGGGCAACTGGCTTGCATGGCTTCCAGTTCCAGTCCTGGCTTGGCGATGATTTCGCGCTGGGTAGGGTGCTGGAGTTTCAATTCGGACGGATAAGCGTCCGCAGCCTGAGACAGGGATGGGAGCATCATCAGACCGGTGAGTGAGGCAATCAGTGCAAGTTTCGTGACGGGCTTCATGTGGGAGTCTCCAGATCTTTGAGTATCGTAAGGCACGGTATTGGATTTATAAAAGTGCGCGCAGTGATTGTACTGTATTATTTCCCTGACGCAAATTGACAGTTGGATTCTTTACGTCGGGTGGGCCGGCCAGACATTCAGGAGGCGTGGTTCTGTTTGTCGGCATATGGTCCAAATTCAATGGGACAACAATTGGATAGCGAAATTTATGGATCATCCCCAGTCTGGTGAGAGTTTGACCGAAGCGTCATTGGTGATGCAACTCCAAGCCCTCGGTCATTTGCCGACCCCTTCATCCACGGCATTGCGTCTTTACGCATTGATCCAATCTGATGAAGCGGGCATTCCAGAAGTTGCAGCGGTGGTTAAAACCGATGTGACATTGACGGGGCGATTATTGCGGATGGCCAATCGCGGAGGTTATCTTCAGCGGCCAGTGATATCGGTTGAAGAATCGTTGATGCGGGTGGGGACCAAAAGTGTGGCCGCTTTGGCGGTTGGGCTTTCGGTAATCGATGATGCGGTGGCCAATGCCCCTATGGAAGATGCTGCCTATCTGGGACTTTGTCGGCGTTCGGTGGCCGCGGCGGTGGTGGCGGAGTGGTTTTGTAGTCAGGCGAAGGTTCCCGTGAGTGCCTCGGATCTGTTTACCTGTGCATTGTTGGCGCGCATTGGTCAGTTGGCATTGTTGCGTTTTTACCCAAAGAGTTATGCGGCATTGATGGATCAACACTGTGCTCCATTTGATTTGCTCGATCAGGAGCGCAGTCAGTTGGTGGTAGATCATCAAACGATTACGCTGGCTTTGCTGCGTGAGTGGCGATTTCCGGACGTTTTTATCGATGCCATTCGCCTTTCTGAAGGGCGTGATGATGATCGCAATGGGGAAGACCGGCGTAGCCTGATGGCTCAGTTGTTGTACTACGGTTGGGAAATGGCTCCGGCGCTGATGGCGGGGCACCGAATCGACCTTGGTTTTCATGTTCAGCGGTCGATGGCGGTTTTTGGTGAAGAGATCGCGGAAGAAGACTGCCAGCAGGCGATTGATGGATTGTTGGCACGCTGGGGTGAATGGGGAGGCAGAGACTTGATTTCGGTTCCCGCCGGGGAGCGGGTATCGGAGAGTGAGGGCGAGGAACGGCTTTCGGTTTTGTTGGTAGGGTTGGCGGAAGACCAAAAGGTGCTGGCATTGTCGGCACTCACGGCTCAGGGGTACGCAACGATTTGGAAGTCGAGTCTGGATGAGGCGGTATGTCTGGTTGCGGCCGGGCATGGGGGAATTATGGTCATTCAGGAACCCAAGGAAATGAATTTATTTCCGGCTCGAGAGAGTTTATTGGGCGCATGGTTGAAAGATCAAGCGCGTTCAGTCCTGATCATTCTGGCAGAACCCTGTTCTTTGAATGAGTCATACGGGGCAAATTTGTTGAATATGGGGGCCGATGCCTTGTTGGGCCCGGAATTCTCCATTTCCTGTCTGGTAGCGCAGGTAGATCGTCTCGCGGATCGGGTACGGCTCCTGAAAACCCTGGAGCGCGAACGTCAGGCACATCGGCGTTTGCTGTCCGAACTGGTGCTGACCACCCGGAAACTGCACATCCAGACGTTGACAGATCCTTTGACTGGCCTGTCCAACCGGCGTATGGCGGATGCGTTTTTGAAGCGACACTGGGCGCAATTGGAACGACGTCAGATGTTCCTCGGTTGTCTGATCATTGATCTGGATAGTTTTAAGCAGATCAATGATCAGTTTGGGCATGATGCCGGAGACGTGGCGTTGCGTGCATTTGCAGGATTGCTCAAGCGTTATGTGCGTCAAGAGGATTTGGCCGCTCGGTTGGGGGGGGATGAGTTCATGTTGATATGCCCGATGACCCGAACCCAGGACATGGTGATCCTGGCCAATCGTTTGTTGGCGGCGACACAGGAACTGAAACTGGATACTGGAACGTTAAGATTTTCAGTGGGAATGGCCGAAAGCGATCTGTCGGTGATGAAAACCTATGATGATCTTCTCAAAGCGGCGGACCAGCACTTGATGAATAATAAGCGGAACCGATAGGTTGTTCGTCCGGCATAAGTTATTCTGATGATTTGAATCAGCATAACTGAATTTACGGATGCGCGGGTTGACCTATACTGACGGACAGCAACATCCTAATGTACGACGTTAACCCGACGGAGGAACACCATGGCAGTGAAAAAATACAATGCTGGCGTCAAGGAATATCGCCAGACTTATTGGACCCCGCAGTACACCCCTAAGGATTCGGATATTCTCGCTTGCTTCAAGATCACGCCCCAGCCTGGTGTAGATCGCGAAGAAGTTGCCGCTGCGGTGGCTGCTGAGTCATCCACTGGAACCTGGACCACGGTGTGGACAGATCTGTTGACGGATCTTGAGTACTACAAGGGGCGGGCCTATCGTATTGAAGATGTACCAGGCGATGACACCTGTTTTTACGCTTTCGTGGCTTACCCTCTGGACCTCTTTGAAGAAGGTTCGGTGGTCAACGTGTTGACTTCGCTGGTCGGTAACGTATTTGGTTTCAAGGCGCTGCGTGCACTGCGTCTGGAAGATGTGCGCTTTCCGCTGGCCTATGTGATGACCTGTGGAGGCCCTCCTCACGGGATTCAGGTCGAACGCGACATCATGAACAAGTATGGGCGCCCCATGCTGGGTTGTACCATTAAACCCAAGTTGGGTTTGTCCGCCAAGAACTATGGCCGCGCTGTGTACGAGTGCTTGCGTGGCGGGCTGGATTTCACCAAGGATGACGAAAACGTCAACTCCCAACCATTCATGCGCTGGAAGCAGCGTTTCGATTTCGTCATGGAAGGGATTGAGAAAGCGGAACGTGAAACCGGTGAGCGCAAGGGTCACTACCTGAACGTTACGGCCCCTACTCCGGAAGAAATGTACAAGCGCGCCGAATATGCGCGCGACATCGGTGCCCCGATCATCATGCACGACTACCTGACGGGTGGACTGACCGCCAATACCGGGTTGGCCAACTGGTGTCGTGACAACGGCGTACTGCTGCATATTCACCGCGCCATGCACGCGGTACTGGACCGCAATCCGCACCACGGGATCCATTTCCGTGTGCTGACCAAGGTTCTGCGTTTGTCGGGTGGTGATCACCTGCACTCGGGAACCGTGGTGGGCAAGCTGGAAGGGGATCGCGAAGCTACTCTGGGCTGGATCGACATCATGCGCGATGCCTATGTCAAGGAAGATCGCAGCCGTGGGATTTTCTTTGATCAGGATTGGGGTTCCATGCCCGGCGTGATTCCCGTGGCTTCCGGTGGAATTCACGTTTGGCACATGCCGGCGTTGGTCAACATCTTTGGCGATGACTCGGTCTTGCAGTTTGGTGGGGGAACCTTGGGCCATCCCTGGGGCAATGCTGCGGGTGCGGCGGCCAATCGGGTGGCACTGGAAGCCTGTGTGGAAGCGCGCAATCAGGGCATCGCCGTCGAGAAGGAAGGCAAAGCAGTACTGACCAAGGCTGCTGAACATAGCCCGGAACTGAAGATCGCCATGGAAACCTGGAAAGAAATCAAGTTTGAATTCGATACCGTCGACAAACTGGACGTGGCGCACAAATAATCGATGTTGTTCAGTGCCGTACAGGGATGCCCTGTGCGGCCGATTAACCCAAAAAGGAATAGTGACATGAGTGAAGTAATGGATTACAAGTCGCGTCTAAGCGATCCTTCCAGCCGCAAGTTTGAGACTTTTTCGTATCTGCCCGCCATGAACCAGGACGAGATCCGCAAGCAGGTCGAGTATCTGGTGAGGAAAGGCTGGAATCCGGCCATCGAGCATACCGAACCCGAACATTTGATGGATTCCTACTGGTATATGTGGAAGTTGCCGATGTTTGGTGAAACCGATGTGGAGAAGGTGCTAAAGGAAGCGGAAGCCTGTCACAAGGCCAATCCCCATAATCACGTGCGTCTGGTTGGCTATGATAATTTTAGCCAGTCCCAAGGTGCTTCCATGGTGATTTACCGCGGTAAGACTGTCTGACGGGGGTTAGTTGCCTACCCGCGCCCCCGTTATCCTCCCTCGGGAGGGGCGGGGGTTTTTTATTGGATTTGGGCAGGAGAATTTAGCCCGACTATTTCAGGTTTCAAGTCATCAAAAGGATCAGGATCATGAGCGACGTGATTTCCCAGTATCGAATTCCTTCCGAACCTTACTATCGTCCGGTTTCCGACGAAGTGGAACTGTTTCAGGCGGCTTATCAGGTGCGCATGCCCATGATGTTGAAGGGCCCAACGGGATGTGGCAAAACGCGTTTTGTGGAATACATGGCCTATCGCCTGAACAAACCCCTGATCACCGTGGCTTGTAATGAAGACATGACGGCATCCGATCTGGTCGGGCGGTTTTTGCTGGATGCTCAGGGAACCCGTTGGCAGGATGGTCCGCTGGCTATCGCTTCCCGTTATGGAGCTATCTGCTATCTGGACGAGGTCGTCGAGGCACGTCAGGATACGACGGTCGTCATTCATCCGTTGACGGATAACCGGCGTGTCCTTCCGCTGGAAAAGAAAGGAGAATTGATTCGTGCTCATGAAGATTTTCAGTTGGTGATTTCCTATAACCCTGGTTATCAAAGTTTGATGAAAGACCTCAAGCAATCCACCAAGCAACGTTTCGGAGCACTGGACTTCAACTACCCGTCCCACGATATCGAGACGGAGATCATTGCCCATGAGACAGGCGTGACGGGGGAAGTCGCCGGAAAATTGGTGTCCATTGCGGAACGGGCGCGGAATCTCAAGGGACATGGTCTGGATGAGGGAATTTCGACGCGGATGCTGATTTATGCGGGAAGTCTGATTCGCGCAGGGGTCGATGCCAAAAATGCTTGTCGCGTGGCGCTGGTCAGGCCGATTACCGATGACCCGGATATGCGCGATGCGCTGGATGCGGCGGTCACCACTTTCTTCTGAGGAAGCGTAGTCATGGCGATCCATCTGGAAGATTATCAGGAACTGTTGGCGGATTTGCCGGAGCCCTGCCATCGGGGAATACAGGATGAGTGGCATGAGGCTACTCGGGCCCTTTCCAGTCGTGGTTTGGACAATTACCTCAAGGGGGCAGCGGCATTGCATCATCTGGGGCGTGGCCACGAACTGGTGCTCGGCTGGATCGAGGCTGCGCCGCAGGTGGCACGTGCCGTGGGAGAGGAATGCTTGACGGATCTGGTTCAGGTGGCATTGGGGTTTTCTTCACGAACCTCTGGTGCGGTGATCGAGCGACTGTTGGCAACGGCACCGGTGGCGGCGCTTCGGCTCGGGGATGCCGAGTTGTTTCAGGGATATCTGCAGTTTGTCAACCATCTGCTTGGTCAGGCGCCGCGAGGGGTTCGACCGATGTTGGACAACCTGGAGGTCTTGTTTAACCAGTTGACCCTGGGGGGGTTGCGTCGTTGGGCGACTTGGGGGGCTCATGCCCATCGCACCAACTATGAAGCACAGATTGAATATTTCGGGCTGGCTTCCAAGGAATCGCTGGCGATGTTGCAGAAAGAACGCAAGGGAACCCTGTTGATTGACGTGCAACGGCGTATCAACATGTACCTGCGTGCGTTATGGGGGCGTGATTTCTTCATGCGTCCCACTTCCGGGGATTTTGAGCAGCGCGAAGGTTATCGGCCTTTCATCGAGGGATATTTTTTTCATCTTCCCGATGCCTATGATGATGTTGACGGAATTTCCGGGGTTTCCCTGTATCGTGCTGCGGCGGCGCATTGTGCCGCTCATTGGGTGTCCACGACGGCAGCCATTTCCGCCGAAAACCTCAACCCATGGCAGATGGCCGTTATCGAGGTCATCGAAGATGCCCGTGTGGAAGCGTTGGCGCTGCAGCGATTTCCGGGATTGGCCCAGTTGTGGGCCCAGTTTCATACCGTGACGGTAGATCAAGGCAACCACGCGGGGGATTATCTCAACCGTTTGGCCCGTGCCTTGCTGGACCCATCCTATCTCGATGAAGATCCCTGGATCGTGCAAGGTCGGGTCCTGTTTTCTCAGGCTCCCGACTTGCTGAATCCCCAAGTATCCTGGGATATCGGGGTGACGCTGGCTCATGCATTCAAGGATAAGGGGATACCTTTCAATCCCAGAAGCGATGGTCAGCGTGCTCCTTATCGGGATGACAATCGATTTGTCTGGGAATTCGAGGGGTTTGATTTTGATGCGGCAATGGCAGCCGGGTATGATCAGCCGCGCCAGATTCGTCGCAAGGTCAGCCTCATGGAAATGGTCAATGAGATCGATACGGAACTGGCCGGCGATGATGCGCAAGAAATCTGGGTACTCGGGACAGAACTGTTCCCCTATGAAGATGAGGGGGTGAGTTTCAATGCCCGTGAAGGGCGTGAACCGGTATCGGATCCCTACCATTATGCCGAATGGGATTACCAGATCCAGTTGGAACGCCCGTCCTGGGTAACCCTGTTGGAGCGTCATCCCAAGCGTGGTGACATTGCGGTGATCGATGGTATTGCCCAGCGCCACAAACGACTCATCGCGCGCATGAAATTCATTCTCGATGCCATGCAACCCCAGGGAGTGACCCGGTTGCGCAAACTGGAAGAGGGCGATGATCTGGATATCAATGCGGCCATTTCCAGTGCCCTGGATCTGCGTATGGGGTTGCAACCCGAGACACGCATCATGATGCGCAGCGTGCGCAAGGTGCGTGATATTTCTGTCATGGTTCTGCTGGATTTGTCGGAATCCACCAATGACAAGGTGGCGGGACAGGAGCATACGGTTCTGGATCTGACGCGTGAGGCCACGGTGTTGTTGGCGGATGCCATCCACAAGGTGGGGGATCCTTTTGCCATCCATGGTTTTTGCTCCGACGGTCGGCATGGTGTGGCCTATTATCGCTTCAAGGATTTTGATCAGGATTATGATGAGCAGCCCAAGGAGCGTTTGGCGGGCATGCAGGGACAATTATCGACTCGCATGGGAGCCGCCATCCGTCATGCGGCACACCATCTGCGCCAGCAACATTCGGCCAAAAAACTGTTGCTGGTGCTGACCGATGGAGAGCCGGCAGATATCGATGTACGAGATCCCCAATATTTGCGTCATGACACCAAAAAAGCCGTGGAAGAGGCAGGGCGATCGGGTATCATCACCTATTGTCTGAGTTTGGATCCCCGTGCCGATCAGTATGTTTCGCGGATTTTTGGGGCGAAGAATTTTTTGGTGGTGGATCAGGTCGAGCGTTTGCCCGAAAAACTGCCCTTGCTGTATGCGGGGTTGACGCGTTAGGAGTGAAGAGGGATGGAAAATCGTTATCAGGGAGTAGCCGCAGATCACAATGGCGGGATGACCAATTTGGCCCAGATCATCAAGGATGCCTGGGTGTTTGGTTTGTTGCCCGAGAATCAGGATGGGGCAGGATGGACCGCTGGGCAAATGCAAGTGCTTTATGACCGTGTGTCGATGGAGTGGGAAAAGTACGGGTTTTTGCCCAGTCGTTTGCCCCTTGAGTTGCGAGAGAAACATGCCCGCATCCATCGTGAGGCGGTGGAGCGCGCTCGTGCCAATGGGTGGAATCCGGAGTTGGGTGACGATGACTGAGTCTGGAAAGACTGTGCTCGAATCGACTTGGCAACGGGATGGTAATGCTGTACAATGCTCCGTTTTTAGAATGGCTCAGTAGAGACTTTGGAGATTGACATGGTGGCTAGCGTCGCGCAAAAAGCGCAGATCATGAAAGAATATCAGCGGTCCGCTCAGGATACGGGCTCGACGGAAGTTCAGGTGGCCCTGCTGACAGAGCGCATTCATCAACTGACCGAACACTTCAAGACACATATCAAAGATCATCACTCACGTCGTGGTTTGTTGAAACTGGTGAGTCAGCGTCGTAGCCTGCTGGACTACTTCAAGCGCACCAACTTTGAAGGGTATCGTCAACTGATCGCCCGTTTGGGTTTGCGCAAGTAAGGCGGGGTCCTTTCAGGCGTGGCATGCGATGCGGTGCAGGGAAACCAGGCACCGCATTTTGTTTTGTAGAGAATGCTGTGAACAACTATCGAGGGTAACGCGTGAATCCGATTCGTAAAACATTTGCTCTGGGCCGTCATCAAGTAACACTGGAAACCGGGGAGATTGCTCGTCAAGCAGACGGTGCGGTGATGGTGACCATGGAGGACACCGTGGTGTTGGTGACCTGCGTTGCGTTGAAAAAAGCCAAGGCTGGACAGGACTTTTTTCCGCTGACGGTGGATTATCAGGAACGGTTTTATGCCAATGGTCGTATTCCAGGTGGGTTTTTCAAGCGTGAAGGTCGTCCCTCGGAAAAAGAGACACTGACCTCGCGGTTGATCGATCGCCCTTTGCGTCCCTTGTTCCCTGAAGGTTTTTACAACGAAGTGCAGATCGTGGCGACCGTGATGTCCTGTAACCCCGAGATCGATCCAGACATCCCGGCGATGATCGGGGCATCAGCGGCGGTGGCGCTGGCCGGTGTTCCGTTTAATGGGCCGATTGGGGCCGCCCGCGTGGGTTACCTCGATGGGCAATATGTGCTCAACCCGACGGCCACCGAGTTGACCCGTTCCGCGATGGATCTGGTCGTGGCGGGGACTGCTGATGCCGTACTGATGGTTGAATCCGAGGCTCAGGAACTGTCCGAGGCCATCATGCTGGGCGCGGTGGTGTATGGTCATGAACAGATGCAGGTGGCCATTGAGGCCATCAATGAACTGGCGGATGAGGCCGGAAAGGATGCTTGGGACTGGGAGCCTGCGGCCCGTGACGAGGCGCTGGTCGCCAAACTGGAGTCACTGGCACTGGAACCGTTGCGCGAAGCCTATCGCCTGCGTGCCAAACAGGCGCGCACGGAGCGTATCGAAGTTATCCGTAGCGAAGTGCTACCGCAGTTGTTGAACGCTGACGCGGATGCCGATGAGCAAAATCGTGTGCGTTCGTTGTTTGGGGATCTGGAGGCCAGGATTGTCCGGCACCAGATACTGGATGGGGAAGCGCGTATCGATGGGCGTGATACCCGTACCGTGCGACCCATCAGTATCCGCATGGGGGTACTGCCGCGGACCCATGGATCGGTCTTGTTTACCCGTGGAGAAACTCAGGCTCTGGTCGTGGCCACACTGGGAACTGGGCGTGATGAGCAGATCATCGATGCGATTCAAGGAGAATACAAGGATCGTTTCATGCTGCATTACAATTTTCCTCCGTACTCGACGGGAGAAACGGGGCGCGTGGGTAGTCCCAAACGCCGTGAAATTGGACATGGTCGTTTGGCCAAGCGTGCATTGGTTGCTACCTTGCCAACCCCAGAGGAGTTTTCCTATTCGTTGCGCGTGGTCTCCGAGATTACGGAGTCCAATGGCTCCAGTTCCATGGCCTCGGTCTGTGGAGGATCGTTAGCGCTCATGGATGCCGGGGTGCCCGTCAAGGGGCATACGGCTGGGGTCGCCATGGGATTGATCAAGGAAGGCAACCGCTTTGCGGTGTTGACCGATATTCTGGGTGATGAAGATCATTTGGGTGATATGGACTTCAAGGTGGCTGGAACCGAAAATGGGGTCACTGCCTTGCAGATGGATATCAAGATCACCGGGATTACCAAGGAAATCATGCAGGTAGCCTTGTCTCAAGCGCGAGAAGGGCGCATGCATATCCTGGGACTGATGAAAGAGGCGTTGCCTGTGGTGCGGACCGAACTGTCCGGTTTTGCCCCGCGTATCATTACCATGAAGATCAATCCGGAAAAAATTCGGGATGTGATCGGCAAGGGGGGGGCGGTAATTCGTGCGTTGACCGAAGAAACGGGCGCGACCATTGATATCAAGGATGATGGTACGGTCAGCATTGCCTGTGTCAACTCTGAGGCCGGGGAACTGGCACGCAAACGGATTGAGGAAATCACGGCCGAAGTAGAAGTCGGTAAAGTATACGAAGGCACCGTGCTCAAGTTGCTGGATTTTGGGGCAATCGTCAGTGTGTTGCCGGGGCGTGACGGGCTATTGCACATATCACAGATCGCCCATGAACGGGTCAATACTGTGGGAGACTATCTCAAGGAAGGCCAACAGGTACGTGTCAAGGTACTGGAAGCGGATGAAAAGGGTCGCCTGAGGTTGAGCATGAAGGCGTTGCTGGAGACTCCACCGGTTGCCGATGAAAGTTAAGAACTGGTGATGCGGTAATCCCACTCAACATAACGAGGTTGACAAGCAATGGAACCCAAACTGAAACAATTTACGCCTTACCTTCCCAAGGAAGGGGAGGAATATATGAACGAGAAGCAGCGCGCGCATTTTCGTCAACTGCTGGAAAGTTGGAAAGCGGAACTAGGCCAGGACATTGATCGCACGGTGCATACCATGCAGGATGAGGCAACGGTTTTTGCGGATCCCAATGATCGGGCCAGTCAGGAGTCGGATATGGCACTGGAACTGCGCAATCGTGATCGGGAGCGAAAACTGATCAAGAAAATCGATGAAACCATGGCCAAGATCGATGCCGATGAATATGGCTATTGTGAGACTTGTGGCATAGAAATCGGATTGAACCGCTTGCAGGCCCGTCCTACGGCCAGTTTGTGTATCGACTGCAAACAACTGGAAGAGGTGCGTGAACGTCAGGTTGCCAAATAATGACCAAAATCCTTGCCACACATCCCCCGATGTGCCGGGCAAGGAGTTGATCAAGGCAAGACATGGGGGGGACTGACCAGCCCTTCCGTCAACAGGTGCCAGACTTGATCCCAGTCCTGCAATGGTGAGCGCGAAAATTCGCTGGAACTGAACCGATGCCAGCGTCCCGTCACCACATTCATAAGCAGTGTGGCTTGAAGGGCAACCCGCGATTCCTGAGGGGAGCGTGTTTGTTCAAGGGGTAGAGCCATCAGGCGCAAACTTTGGCGCAAAGAGGCCTCCAGTCGATCATTGAGTTGGCGCACCCGGCTGATCAGGCGGCTGTCTTCGTACTGAAGCACTTCACCAGTCAGAACACGAGTCATCCCCGGATTTTTTGCGGCAAACCCGAGTAGCAGTGAAAGGGTGGCTTCAATTTGTACGAGTCCTGAAGGGTACTCGCTGTTAATACGGTTGATGCGAGTAAACAGGGCCTCTTCGATGAATTCGATCAAGGCTTCATACATTTTTGCTTTGCTGGCAAAATGCCGGTATAGCGCAGCTTCGGAAAGAGAAAGTTGCTGGGCCAGCAGGGCGGTGGTGATCTTGGTTCCGACCGGTTGCTCCAGCAGGGTCGCCAGCGTTTGTAGAATTTCCTGACGGCGCAATCCGGGAGTCTTGCGGGTTGTCGAGGAAGGTGAATGTGAGGAAAGAGACATGAGTGGCAGGTAAAAGGCAAAAGTTCATTATAGAATGATCGGCGCTGTGCTCGGGCAATTCCATAAAATTGCAAAGGATATCCTATGAAAAAACGTTTGATTATTTTACCGCTTGCGATGTTGCTGGCGGGTCTATCAACTGTGGTGCGTGCCGATTCGGGAGCTCCCACGGTTAACAACAGGGAGAGCAGCAATATGTCGCAATTGATCAAGACGGATGTAAAACTGGGGACGGGCGCAGAGGCTACTCCCTGGCATACGGTTTCGGTTCAGTATACCGGGTGGCTGTATGATCCCGATGCGCCAGATCATAAAGGGCAAAAATTTGACAGTTCCCGTGATCGTAACGAGCCGTTTGAGTTTCTCCTCGGGGCTGGGCGCGTCATCAAGGGTTGGGATGTCGGGGTTGCTGGCATGAAGGTGGGAGGTAGCCGAACCTTAATCGTCCCTCCAGACATGGGATATGGGGCGAGAGGGGCAGGTGGTGTGATTCCCCCCAATGCCACCCTGATATTTGATGTGGAGTTGCTGGGAGTCAACTGATCCCCCGTCGGCACAGCCTCGTTGATTCTGGCGCGCGTGCTAAAATCTGGGCATCTTTTATATGAATTGAGATGGTGGGGGAGTTATTGTGGCAGGACATTCCAAATGGGCCAATATCAAACATAAAAAAGCGGCGGCCGATGCCAAGCGTGGCAAGATCTTTACGCGTTTGATCAAGGAAATTACCGTGGCGGCGCGCATGGGCGGTGGTGATGCGGGGAGCAATCCCCGCTTGCGGCTGGCCGTAGATAAGGCTTATGACCAGAACATGCCTAAGGATACCGTTGAACGTGCCATCAAGCGCGGAAGCGGAGAACTGGATGGGGTCAACTACGAAGAAGTGCGCTACGAGGGGTATGGTATCAACGGGGCAGCAGTCATGGTTGAGGGGCTGACGGATAACAAGACCCGTACCGTGGCGGATGTGCGTCATGCTTTCACCAAATATGGTGGGAACATGGGGACGGATGGCTCGGTGGCCTTTTTGTTTACTCACTGTGGTCAGTTGCTGTTTTCCCCGGATACGCCAGAGGATCCGTTGATGGAAGCCGCACTCGATGCGGGAGCAGACGATGTGATCCGCCATGATGATGGCAGTTTTGAAGTGGTGACTCCGCCCTATGATTTTCCGGCCATACGCCAGCAGTTGGAGAGCGGAGGGTTCAAGCCGGAATTTGCCGAAGTGACGATGAAACCACAGAATGAAGTGGAATTTGTCGGTGAGGAGGGTGTGCGCATGCAGAAACTGCTTGATGCCCTGGAAAGTCTGGACGATGTCCAGGCGGTTTATACCACTGCGGTGATTGCAGAGTGAACGATGTGCGGCGGATTCTTGGGGTTGACCCCGGGTTGCGTTGTACTGGTTTTGGTATCATCGAGTGCGGGCTCAGCGGAACGTCCGTCCGTTATCTGTCCAGCGGGGTGATTACGCCTGCGGCCACGGTTGCGCTCCCTCAGCGTATCGGCAAACTGTATGAGGAACTGGCGGAAATCATTGCCACCTACCAACCGGCGGAAATGGCCATCGAGCAGGTGTTTGTCAATATCAATCCGCAATCTACCTTGCTGTTGGGGCAGGCGCGTGGTGCGTTGCTGGCTGCAGCCGTGGTGAACGGTCTAGAGGTGTTTGAATATACGGCGTTGCAGGTCAAGCAGGGAGTGGTGGGCAATGGTCATGCCAGCAAGGAGCAGGTGCAGGTCATGGTCCAGCGCTTGCTGAATTTGAAAGAGGTGCCGCGTACCGACCCGGCCGATGCACTGGCATGTGCGTTGCGTCATGCTCATGGAGGAGGAAATCGTCTCCCCTCTGGGGTCGGGAAGCGCGGGATGAGGCGCTGGCGAGTGGTTCCTGAAATTGCGCGGGCTGATTCATGATCGGGCGCTTGCGAGGTCGTATCCTTCACCAATCCCCATCGTTACTGGTGATCGATGTTCAGGGGGTCGGGTATGAGGTGGAGGTTCCTCTGGGAACCCTGGTATCCCTGGGAGGAAAAGAGGGGGAAGTGGATTTGTACACGCATCTGGTGATTCGTGAGGATGCTCATGCGTTGTACGGCTTCTTGACGGAAGCAGAACGTGGGACTTTCCGGCAGTTGTTGAAAATCACTGGGGTGGGGCCGCGTCTGGCTCTGGCACTGTTATCGGGCTTGTCGGCAGAAGCGTTGGCCAGCGCCGTGGTACAACAGGATATCGATCCCTTGATGCGGATCCCCGGGATAGGCAAGAAAACCGCGCAACGTCTGTTGCTGGAGTTGAAGGGAAAACTGGAGTGGGTGCCCATCAGTGACGGAGGCGTAGGAAGGCTACCTGCAACAGAACGTGGGGTGCGCAGCGAATTGGAAGGGGCGTTGCTGGCGTTGGGTTACCATGAAAAGGAGATTCGCCAGGTCATGGCGCAGTTGCCAGTCGATGGTTATGGTCTGGAAGAAGGAATCCGGTTGGCGCTGAAACAGTTGGCGCGGCGCGCAGGGTGATGGCTGGGGAGTCTGAGGTGGTTGACGCATGATGAATCAGGATCGTTTGGTGAGTGGTGGACTGGGCTCGTATCAGGAAGAGGCGCAGGAACGCGCCTTGCGTCCACGCCAATTGGACGAGTATGTGGGGCAGACCAAGGCCAGGGGACAACTGGAAATTTTTATCCGGGCAGCACGGCAGCGTCAGGAAGCACTGGATCATGTGTTGTTATTCGGTCCCCCGGGTTTGGGAAAAACCACGTTGGCTCACATTATCGCCCATGAGATGGGGGTTAATCTGCGCCAGACATCGGGGCCAGTGCTGGAGCGGGCTGGGGATCTGGCTGCCCTGTTGACCAATCTGGAGCCGCACGATGTTTTGTTTATCGATGAAATTCACCGCTTGAGTCCGGTGGTGGAAGAAATTCTCTACCCGGCTTTGGAGGATTATCAACTTGACATCATGATTGGTGAAGGACCCGCTGCGCGTTCCATCAAACTGGATCTTCCTCCTTTCACCCTGGTAGGGGCCACAACGCGCGCGGGAATGTTGACCAACCCTTTGCGCGATCGTTTTGGTATCGTGGCGCGTCTTGAATTTTATAGTGAGGACGAGTTGGCCCAGATTGTGGGACGATCCGCACATCTGCTGGGGATGGTCATGGACGAATCCGGAAAGCGTGAAGTGGCGTGCCGTTCCCGTGGGACACCGCGTATCGCCAATCGTCTATTGCGACGGGTACGTGATTTTGCTCAGGTGGATGGTGTCGCCACTGTTACCCGGGCGGTGGCCGATGCCGGGTTGCAGTTGCTGGATGTCGATCCTGTTGGGTTGGATCTGATGGACCGGAAGCTGCTCCAGACGGTGATTGAAAAATTTGCTGGCGGACCGGTTGGGGTGGATAATCTGGCGGCCGCGATTGGGGAAGAGCGGGATACCATCGAGGATGTGCTGGAGCCTTATCTGATTCAACAGGGCTATCTGCAACGTACCGCCCGGGGGCGAATGGCAACTGCCTTGGCTTTTCGTTATTTTGGGTTGGCGGTGGCTCCGTCGAGCCATCCGATGCTGAATTTTGGGGAAGAGGGATGACATCGCTACGCCACACGGTTCGGGTTCGCATCTATCATGAAGATACCGATGCGGCTGGGGTGGTTTATCATGCTAACTATTTGCGCTATATGGAACGAGCGCGGACCGAGTGGCTGGAAAGGTGTGGCTTTGACCATGAGCGTGCGGCCAGGGAGTTGCAGGTACTGTTTGTCGTACGCAGTTTGGAGGTCGATTTTTTACGGCCCGCTCGTCTCGGAGATACCTTGCAGGCGACCGTAGAGTTAGAGCAGGTGCGGCGTGGCCTGATCGTCTTCCGGCAACAGGTTGTGCGTGATGAACGGCCACTGGTTCGTGCCAAGGTGACGGTGGTGTGTGTCAGCACAGCGGATTTTTCTTTGGTGCCGGCGGTCCCCGTTGTTTTATTGAATGCCATGGGAGTGGAAGGGTGAATATAACGTCGGATATCACATTGATATCGCTGGTTCAGCAAGCCAGCGTTCTGGTTCAGATGGTCATGGGGTTGCTGTTGCTGGTTTCATTGCTGTCTTGGTCCTATATCTTTAGCAAGATGATGACCTTGGCCAAGGCACGCCGTCAAACCAGCAAATTTGAAGAAGAATTTTGGGCAGCATCGGATATCGCTACGCTCTACCAACGGGCATCCAGTCGCCCGGACAATGTAGGGGCTCTGGAACGCATCTTTGAATCGGGTTATCGGGAATTTCTGCGTCATCGCAAGTCGGGAACCCTGGAGTCGGCGGCGGTCACCAGTGGAGTGCAGCGCGCCATGAAGGCTACCTTCCAGCGTGAGCAGGATCGTTTGGAGGCCCACTTGGCGTTTCTGGCTACGGTGGGCTCGGTGAGCCCCTATGTCGGCCTGTTTGGGACGGTCTGGGGGATCATGAACGCCTTTCGTGGGTTGGCGAATGTGGGGCAGGCTACGCTGGCCCACGTGGCACCTGGCATTGCTGAGGCGCTGGTGGCGACGGCCATGGGCCTGTTTGCAGCGATCCCGGCGGTAGTGGCGTATAACCGCTATGCCCATGATGCCGATCGTCTGGCGAGTCGTTTCGAGAGTTTCATGGAAGAGTTTTCCAATATTTTGCAACGCCAGTTCAAACCGACGGGGCGTTGATGATGGCCAGAAAGTCGCGTCGCATGATGAGCCAGATCAACGTCGTGCCCTATATCGATGTGATGCTGGTTTTGCTGGTGATCTTCATGGTTACAGCGCCGATGATCAATCCTGGTCAGGTGGATTTGCCATCGGTAGGGCAAAATTTGGCGCAGAGCCAGGATCCGGTTCAGGTGATTTTGCATCGGGATGGGAGTTTGTCGGTGCTGGATGGGCAGAAGGGGGGAGAAGAGGGTATTCCCCACGAACGATTGCTGGAGCGTATGGTGGCTCTGCATCGTGCGGAGCCCGAGCGTCCTGTGGTCATTGCGGCGGATCGTAATGTGCGCTATGAAGCCGTCATGCAACTCATGGATGTGTTAAAGCAGGCCAATATTCAGCGTATTGGCTTGCTGGCGCGTGGTCGGTCGGGTTGATGGCTTCCGCTGCGTTTGCGCCAAACCGCTTGCTGGGTTGGTTATTGTCATTTCTGGTACATGGGGCTTTCCTGGCTTTCCTGTTTTTCGGAGTCTCCTGGCAACGTCATCAACCCGCTCCCATGATGGCGGAGATTTGGTCTGATGTGCCCAAGCCCGCGACCGCACGGGAAGTTACCGCTCAGCCCGCAATGCCGGTTACGCCGCCCCCCACTCCTGTTCCGACCCCTGTGCCACCGCCCCCCGCTCCTCCTGCGCCTCCGGCTCCCAAGTCCCCGCCTGTTGCCGAGACCCCGAATCCAGCGGATATTGCCCTGAAGAAAAAGAAGCAGCAGAAAGCCGCACAGGAGGAAAAAAAACGTGAGCTGGCGCGTCAGCGGGACAAATTGTTGGCTGAACAATTGCGTCAGGAACGTCTGGACGCACTCAAAGAACAGCGGCAGGATGAACAGCGTCGTGTAGAGGCTGAACTTCAGCGTCGTCGTGCTGAACAGTTGGCACAGAATGCCCAGGCTGCACAGGCTGCTCAGTTGGACCGCTACAAATTGGCCATCATTCAGAAGATTCGCAACAGCACGGAAGTTCCAGAAGGTGTCCCCGATGGCTTGACGCTGGAGGTGGATATCACCATACTACCCGACGGGGAGGTGCTGGGACCTGTGCGGGTCATCAAAAGTAGCGGGAATCCGCGTTACGACGCAGCGGTTTTGCGCGGGATACAGAATGCACAGCCTCTTCCTTTGCCCAGTGAGGTGTCCCTGCGACGTCAGTTTCGAACGACTCATCTACAACTTCATCATGAAAAATAATTTACTGAAAGGGTTGGTTCTGGTTTTTTTGATGGGGAGTCTGGTCGCAAAAGCGGACATGACTCTGGAGATTGTCACCCAAGGTGCACAGATGACCCCGATTGCCGTCTTGCCCTTCGCTGGGGATGGGATGGGCAATCATGATCTTTCTGATGTTGTGGCGGCGGATCTGAAGCGTTCAGGTCTGTTCGATACGCTGGATACCCATGGGGAGATTCCTGCTCCTGCGGATGTCGATGCGGTGAAGTGGGACCAGTGGCAAAGCCAGAATGCGCGTTATGTGGTAGTGGGTAATGTTCAGGAAGATGCCGCCAGTCATCATGTCAAACTTAATTTCAGACTGGTGGAATTGCCGAGTCGGATGGCCCATTTGAGTCTGACATTCGAGGGGAGTGCGGAACAGTATCGATTCGTGGCTCATCATGCTGCTGATGCTATTCTGGAAAATATCACCGGGTATCGAGGCATGTTCAGTTCGCGGATTGCTTATATTACTCAGCATGGTAGTGCGCGCAGCCTCAAAGTGGCAGACAGCGATGGTTTCGCTGAGCAGAGCATGTTGAATGCTCAGGAGCCCATCCTCTCTCCCCGCTGGTCTCCAGACGGGCAACGTATGGCCTACGTTACCTTTGAGTTGAATCGACCGATGGTGGTGGTGCAAACGCTGGCGACCGGGTCGCGTCATGTGGTGGCGCGCTACAAGGGCAGCAACAGTGCACCAGCCTGGACCCCGGATGGGCGGCACCTGGCGGTGGTATTGACCAAAGATGGGCATTCGCAGATTTATCGTATTGCCGCATCGGGACAAGGAGTCCCCGAGCGCTTGCTGATCAGCGAGGGAATCGATACAGAACCTTATTTCAGCCCCGATGGACAAATGTTGTACTTTGTTTCCGACCGCGATGGGGGACCGCAGATCTATCGCATCCCCATGAATAATTTGCAGGGGGCTCCCGAACGCCTGACTTTTGGGACTACCTATGCGGTGTCCCCGCGCCTGAGTCCGGATGGACAACAGTTGGCTTACATTCAGCGCGATGGTGGGGCTTTTCATGTGATGTTGATGGATTTGGCGACGCGTCAGGCACAGCCGATGACGGATACGACACTGGATGAATCGCCGACCTTTGCGCCCAATGGAAAGTATTTGTTGTATTCGACCCGCATGGATGGACGAGGGCAGTTGGGGATGGTCAGTACCGATGGGCGTATCCGACAGAAACTGTCCACCCGTACGGGTGATGTTTATGAACCAGTTTGGGGACCTTTGCAGTAAACCAAATCGGGGGTGTGTGCGTTACAGTGGGGCAGTTGTTGTGACCCCACTGAAAAATAATATTGCCCCTTTAACCTTAATTTGAAAACTTTTGAGGAAGACCATGAAGAAGACCCTGCTCGCTTTGTTTGCTACCGGTTTTTTGGCGGCTTGTAGTTCCACTCCCACCGAAACCGCGGCACCAGCCCCGGCTCCGGTTAAGACCTCAGCGGCTCCCGTGGCCCCAGCTCAGCCTTTGCCTAAGGAACCTGTCACCATGGCTGATTATCCCGCCAAGGGGGTTGGGGGTGCGTTGGGCCAGCGTACAATCCGCTATGCGTTTGATAAATACACTGTTTCCGATGAGTTTATGCCTGTTGTGAGTGCTCATGGAGACTTTTTGCTGTCACACAGCAATGCCAAGGTCATTCTCCAGGGCAATTGTGATGAGCGTGGTAGCCGTGAGTATAATCTGGGGCTTGGCCAGCGTCGTGCAGACAGCGTGCGTAAAATCCTGATGGCCAAAGGTGTCAAGGATGGGCAAATCGAGACCGTCAGTTTCGGTAAAGAGAAGCCCGTGAATCCTGCTCATGATGCCGCTGCCTGGGCAGAAAATCGTCGGACCGATATCGTTTATCAAGGCGAGTAAATTCGAGTGAAGTCCATGGCCCGATGAAGGTAGTACTTCGTCGGGCCTTTTTGTTGGTGGATAAAATGAATATCAAGATGATTCGGGTTGGGTTGTTGCTGGGGGCATTGCTTCCCTTGGGGGTTCATGCAGGGTTGTTGTCGGATGAGGAGGCTCGACAGGGCATTCTGGACCTCAAGGCTCAGCAGGCGGTTCTGAGCCGGCAGCAGCAAACCATGGATGAGCGGATAACGCGCATGGAAACGGCGTTGCAAGGATATCCCGATCTGGTGATGCGGTTGGATAGCATGAGTCAGGAGTTGGCGCAGATGCGTGGGCGACTGGATACTTTGGCCAATCAGTTGACGACCGAAGACAAGCGATTTCATGATTTGTACGCGGATTTGGACAGTCGATTGAAGGTGCTGGAGGCTGCGCAACCCAAACCGGATGGAGCGGGTGCCACCGTTGATCCGAACAATCCGGATGCGCAAAAATTGGCTACGACGAAGGCAGGAGACCCCGGTGGGGGAGAGGCTCAGGCGCCATCGGCGGATTATGATGCGGCATTGGCCGTTTTTAATGCTGGAAACTATACCAAGTCCAAGAAAATGTTCGATGCCTTCATCAAGGCTAATCCCAATGACAGCAAGGTGCCGAATGCGCTTTACTGGGTGGGCATGAACCAGTTGCTGCTCAAGGATTTCAAGGGTGCGCGTGCCACCAACCAGCGATTGGTCCGGACGTACCCTGACTCGGTCAAGGCCCCGGATGCGTTGCTCAACCTGGCCTCTGCCTGGCTGGGATTAGGGGAACCAGCAACGGCCAAAGCCACCTGGAAAATGATCGTGAACAACTATCCCAATACTTCCGCTGCTGTCAAGGCCAAGGCGCGTCTGCGCGAACGTTGACAGATTTCATGTTTTTTGCCACAATGTAGGGCTATGCTATGTTTTGGGTCGTTAGCTCAGTCGGTAGAGCAGCGGACTTTTAATCCGTTGGTCGCTGGTTCGAATCCAGCACGGCCTACCAATAACAAGCGCGATATTCCCCCTTTCGCACTGACTGGTGAAGGTGATCCGTGTGAGGTCACAGTAGGAATGTTCGCGGATTTTTTCATTTGTGGCACCTTCCTTGCGTTTTTGGCGCGTATTGTCCTGGGTCAGAGTAGACAGGCAGGCACTGGCTTTGGCGGTGGTGGGCGGAAGTCTTGGAGTGTCGAAATACATCGATAAAGTAGTGGTGTTCCTTGGATTGGAAAGGCGGGGGTGGTGCTAGGCTCCTCCATGGGTATGAATTTGTCGGGAGGGAATATCATGATCGGTGGAATAATGGGCAAGAGTATGGGGTTGGGGGCGGTGAGCGGGCTCAATGTGCTGGGAGAGGTGGGTTCTCTGGCGCGCGGTTCTTCTGCCCAAGAGGTCGGTGGGACATCTGGAGGAATAGGCGGGATATCGTCGAGTCCCTTCATGACCTCTCTGGTGCAATCCTTATCGTCGATATTGCCATCGACATCGTCGGCGAATCTTTCTGTATCGAAGAATACTGGCACAGGAGGGGGGGCG
The DNA here is from genome assembly GCA_021798835.1 of Pseudomonadota bacterium. Taxonomy (GTDB): domain Bacteria; phylum Pseudomonadota; class Gammaproteobacteria; order Burkholderiales; family Ferrovaceae; genus Ferrovum. Next base: position 76,588 of record JAJZBQ010000009.1, read on the forward strand.
GGGGGCACAACCGCGGGTACGGGGGCAACCTCATCTGCACAAACACCGGAGCAGGCGCTGGGAGCATTCCTGCAGGCATTGTTGGCCAGTTTGTACGGCGCTCAGCAGGGAAACAGTGGGGGATCTGGAGTTTCTCGAATAGTGGGTGGGGACAGCAGTGGTTTGGCTTCATCGGGACCAAGTCTGCCGGGAGCGGCAGGTATACGCAGTTATCAGGGAGGGCCGTCTTCCATGGTGGGGCAATTGCAGTCTCTGGCGCAGTCGTTGTCGGCAACGGCAGGTGGGCAAACGAGTTCATCGGGGGCTACAAAGGGGGTGGCGGGAGTGGATGCCTTAGCGAATGTGCCGGGTAGTTCGTTACAAAAGGATTTTACCAATCTGCTGGCTGCGTTTGGCGCGACCAACAGCCAAGCGACCTTGAGCAGTTTCCTGGGGACCCTGTCCAATAATCTGCAAACTCATGGTGCTCAATTGGGTTTGAATTCTGTGGCTTGACAGGAAAAGGATTATTCAATAAAATCACCGGTTCTTTGGTTTGGTGAAGGTGAGTCCCATGTATGCGGTCATCAAGACGGGCGGAAAACAGTATCGTGTTCAGTCTGGCGAAAAATTGAAAGTTGAGCGTATCGAGGCAGAAGTTGGTGCCGAGATCGGTATCGAGGAAGTGCTGATGGTGGCCAATGGGGAGTCCCTTCTGGTAGGCCGTCCATTGGTTCAAGGTGCCAAAGTGACTGCTACGGTGGTTTCGCATGGCCGTCACGACAAGGTTCGTATTTTCAAGATGCGTCGTCGTAAGCATTATCAAAAGCATCAAGGTCACCGCCAAAATTACACGGAGCTGCAGATCGGCTCCATTATTACGGCAGATTGAGGCAAAAACATGGCACATAAAAAAGCAGGCGGGAGTTCCCGCAATGGGCGCGATTCAGAGTCGAAACGACTGGGAGTCAAGGCTTACGGAGGTCAGCAAGTTAGCGCAGGCAGCATCATCGTGCGTCAGCGTGGAACCGCTATTCATCCCGGGCCCAACGTTGGCATGGGGAAAGACCATACCCTGTTTGCCAAGGTGGCAGGGCGAGTAGTTTTTCGTAACAAGGGGCCGCTCAATGACAAGATCGTGATGATCGAATCATCAGCAGATGCCGCTGCTTGATTCATTTGAATTGAGGATGACGAAGGCCCTATCCCGGTGATAGGGCTTTTTTATTGATATGAAATTCATCGACGAAGTAACCATTCAGGTTCATGCAGGAAAGGGAGGCGACGGGGCGGCCAGTTTCCGACGTGAAAAATACATTCCGCGCGGTGGGCCGGATGGTGGAGACGGGGGGCGTGGCGGGAGTATCGTTGCTGTCGCGGACCGTAACCTGAACACCCTGATCGATTATCGCTATGCGCGTATTCATCGTGCCAAGAATGGCGAACCGGGGCGTGGTTCCGATTGTTATGGTAAAGGTGCCTCGGATGTTGTTCTGCATATGCCTGTGGGAACCGTTATTCGTGATGCCTTGACAGGGGAAATGCTGGCGGATCTGGTCAAACATGACCAACAGGTTGTGTTGGCCAAGGGTGGGCAAGGGGGGATCGGAAACCTGCACTTCAAATCCAGTACCAATCGTGCCCCGCGCCAGTTCACCAAAGGAGAGCCTGGCGAATCGAAGGAACTGCAACTGGAATTGAAAGTGCTGGCTGATGTGGGGTTGCTGGGTTACCCCAATGCTGGGAAATCCACCTTCATTCGAGCGGTTTCAGCGGCACGTCCCAAGGTGGCCGACTATCCTTTTACGACGTTACATCCTCATTTGGGGGTGGTACGTGTTGATGAGGCGCGCAGTTTTGTGGTGGCCGATATCCCGGGATTGATCGAAGGGGCTGCCGAGGGTGCTGGACTGGGGCATCAATTTTTGCGTCATTTGGCGCGTACCCGGTTGTTGTTGCACCTCGTGGATTGTGCTCCCATGGATGATGCCGTGGATCTCGTGGCACAGGCGCGTGCGTTGATTCATGAATTGTTGAAGTACGATGAGCATCTCCACGCCAAGCCGCGCTGGCTGGTGTTGAATAAGATGGACCTTCTCGAACCAGAGGAGCGGCAACGGGTGCGCGAGGCATTTCAGTCCGAGTTGGCCCCTGAACGAATATTTTCACTGTCTGCCTTGTCAGGAGAGGGGTGTCGGGAACTGACCTATGCCATCATGGATCATGTGCAGGCGTTGAGTGCCGCGGAGTATGGAGACGAAGACGAGGACGAGGCGCAGGGAGAAGAGGACGAGACGACGGGAAATGAGGCACCATGAAGGAGTCATTCCTGCGTTTGGCCCAGCGGTTGGTGATCAAGATAGGAAGCAGTCTGCTGACCAATGAGGGGCGTGGATTGGACCGTGGTGCCATGCAAAACTGGGCTGCCCAGATTCAGGCTCTGCGCCGACAGGGAAAATCTGTGGTGCTGGTTTCCTCGGGAGCGGTGGCCGAAGGTATGCAACGTTTGTCGATGGTGGAACGCCCCAAGGCCTTGCATGAGTTGCAAGCCGCCGCGGCCGTGGGGCAGATGGGACTGGTGCAAGGTTGGGAGACCTGTTTTCGGGGATTTGGTGTGGCAACGGCACAGGTCTTGCTGACGCGTGCCGATTTGGCTGCCCGTGATCGCTATCTGAATGCCCGTTCCACCTTGATGACGCTTCTGGCGTGGGATGTCATTCCAATCATCAACGAAAATGATACGGTGGCTACGGAAGAGATCAAAGTGGGGGACAACGATACCCTGGGAGCCTTGGTGGCCCAACTGGTGGAGGCCGATGGGTTGGTGATTCTGACGGATCAGGCGGGCTTGTACACGGCCGATCCACGTAAGGTTCCCGAGGCAGTGCTGATACATGAGGCGCAGGCTGGCTCGGTGGAATTGGAGGCCATGGCGGGTGGGGCGGGTTCCTCGTTGGGGCGCGGGGGAATGTTGACCAAGGTACTGGCTGCGAAACGTGCGGCACGTCGTGGTGCGCATACGGCCATCGTCTGGGGACGTGAACCACAGGTACTGGAACGATTGGCCTTGGGCGAACCGATTGGAACCCAGTTGATGGCAACGTTACCGGCCTTGACGGCGCGTCAGCAGTGGTTGGCTGATGCGGTGATGTTGCGAGGAACGCTGGTACTGGATGGGGGAGCTGTGCGTGCGTTGCAAGACGAAGGTAAGAGTTTATTGCCGGTCGGGGTAAGACAGGTCCGTGGAGAGTTCCAGCGGGGAGAACTCGTCAGTTGTGTGAATGAAGCGGGGGGGGAGGTGGGACGTGGTCTGGTTAATTACTCATCGACGGAAACAGTTCGACTGTTGGGCGTAGCCTCCGACAGGATTGAGGAAATACTGGGCTACGTGGATGAACCGGAGTTGATCCATCGCGATAATCTGGTTTTGTTATAGCGCCATCCTGATGGGAGTTTCGCGCTTTCAACAGGGGGGGCTGAGTGGCGTATAATGCCGTTTTGTGCGGGAGACTGGTTATGCGTGTGGTAGAAAAAGCGCTTACATTTGATGACGTTCTGCTCGTTCCGGCTCATTCCCAGATAATGCCTCGAGATGTTGATCTGTCTACGCGCCTGACGCGTACCATTACCTTGAACATTCCGCTGTTGTCAGCGGCGATGGATACCGTGACTGAAGCGCGCTTGGCCATCGCTCTGGCCCAGGAAGGAGCCATGGGGATTCTTCACAAGAATCTGTCGATTGACCAGCAGGCTGCCGAAGTAGCCAAGGTCAAACGCTTTGAATCCGGTGTGGTTCGTGATCCCATTACGATTACGCCTGACATGCCGGTTAGGGAAGTATTGCAACGTACCCGTCAGCACCGGATTTCGGGATTGCCCGTGGTGGAGCATGGAAAGGTGGTCGGAATCGTGACCAACCGGGATTTGCGTTTTGAGGCGCAACTGGATCAGCCGGTGAGCGCCGTGATGACCCCTAGAGAACGGTTGGTGGTGGTGCGTGAGGGGGCCTCGCGCGATGAAGCCATGCAACTGATGCATCGACACCGTTTGGAGCGAGTGCTGGTGGTCAATGAAGCGTTTGAACTGCGTGGCTTGATTACAGTCAAGGATATCCTCAAGTCCACTGAACATCCCCTGGCGGCCAAGGATTCAGCCGGGCGTTTGCGTGTGGGTGCTGCGGTTGGGGTGGGAGAGGGCACGGAAGCGCGCGTCGCCGCATTGGTGGAGGCGGGAGTAGACGTATTGGTGGTTGATACGGCCCACGGTCATAGTCAGGGGGTGCTGGATCGCGTGCGTTGGGTGAAGCGACATTTCCCCCAGGTAGATGTGATTGGCGGGAATATTGCAACGGCTGCCGCTGCCAAGGCATTGGTTGATCATGGGGCAGATGCTGTCAAGGTGGGGATTGGCCCCGGCTCTATCTGTACTACGCGTATCGTGGCCGGTGTCGGTGTTCCGCAGATTACGGCGATCCATAATGTTGCTTCTGCGCTTGAAGGAAGCGGGGTCCCCTGTATCGCGGATGGTGGGGTGCGTTTCTCGGGAGATGTGGCCAAGGCCCTGGCGGCAGGTGCTCATACGGTGATGATCGGTGGGTTGTTTGCAGGCACTGAGGAAGCGCCAGGAGAAACGGAATTGTTTCAGGGGCGTTCGTACAAATCTTATCGGGGGATGGGGTCATTGGGAGCCATGCAGCAAGGTTCCAGCGATCGCTATTTTCAGGAAGAGGAAAATAATGCGGACAAATTGGTTCCTGAAGGGGTCGAGGGGAGAGTTCCCTACAAAGGACCGGTATCGGGGGTCATTCACCAGTTGGTGGGTGGGGTCCGTGCCAGCATGGGGTACCTGGGTTGCAAAACCATCGAAGCGATGCACGAAAGGGCGGAATTTGTCGAAATTTCCTATGCCGGCATGAGAGAATCCCATGTGCATGATGTCAATATCACCAAAGAGGCCCCCAATTATCATGTTGATTGAACCATGATGGCCCGACAAAAAATACTCATTCTGGATTTTGGTGCGCAGTATGTGCAGTTGATTGCCCGCCGAGTGCGTGAAGCGGGGGTGTACTGTGAGTTGCATCCCTGGGATGTTTCCGAACAGTTCGTGCGCGATTTTGCGCCGCAGGGGATTATCCTGTCTGGGGGACCTGCCTCGGTAACGGAAGGGATGGCTTCTCCCCGCGCTCCCCAAGTGGTCTTTGAACTCGGTGTTCCGGTATTGGGGATTTGTTATGGGATGCAAACCATGGCGGCCCAGTTGGGGGGGCAGGTTCACAATGCTGTGGTGCGTGAATTTGGTCATGCCAAGGTGAGGTTGCTGGGCGACTCTCCCTTTTTTGCGGACCTCAGGGATGGCGATGATGACGGGGTTCCGGCACTGTCGGTGTGGATGAGTCACGGAGACAAGGTCACGGAGTTGCCGTCGGGATTCAAGGTGATTGCAGGCAATGCGGTGACACCGATCGCTGCCATGGCGGATGATGAGCATCGTTTCTACGGAGTTCAGTTTCACCCGGAAGTTACGCATACTCCACAGGGTAAGGCCTTGTTGCACCATTTTGTGCGCAACCTGTGTGGATTAGGTGCAGATTGGAATATGCCTCACTTTATCAGTGAGGCAGTACAGGCCATTCGCGATCAAGTGGGCACAGAGTCGGTGATCCTGGGACTGTCCGGAGGGGTGGATTCTTCGGTCGCTGCGGCATTGATCCATCGCGCCATCGGAGACCAGTTGACCTGTGTGTTTGTGGATCATGGCTTGTTGCGCTATCGTGAAGCGGAAGAGGTACAAGCCATCTTTGCCCGTCACCTCGGGGTCAACGTTATCTTTGTCGATGCGCGTGCTGTGTTTGCTGAACATTTGGTCGGGGTGAGTGATCCCGAACAAAAAAGAAAGATCATCGGTCGTGAGTTTGTCGAGGTTTTTCAGCGCGAAGCACGTGCATTGCCTCAGGTGCGCTGGTTGGCGCAGGGGACCATTTATCCGGATGTTATTGAGTCTGCGGGTGCCAAGAGTGGCAAGGCCCATAACATCAAGTCTCACCATAATGTAGGGGGACTCCCCGAGACGCTCCATCTCAAATTATTGGAACCGTTGCGCGAATTGTTCAAGGATGAGGTGCGTGCGCTGGGAGTGGAGTTGGGATTGCCTGCCGAGATGGTTTATCGCCATCCGTTCCCTGGGCCCGGGATGGGCGTGCGGGTGTTGGGAGAAGTCAAACCGGCTTATGTGGATCTTCTTCAGCGGGCGGATGCGATCTTCATGGAAGAGTTACGATCATCTGGCTGGTACGACAAGGTATCGCAAGCCTTTGCCGTATTTCTCCCGGTGCGTTCGGTGGGGGTCATGGGAGATGGACGGACGTATGAATTTGTGGTGGCACTGCGTGCAGTTGTTACCAGTGACTTCATGACTGCTCATTGGGCAGAACTTCCCTATGACTTGCTTGGTCGGGTTTCTAATCGCATTATCAATGAGGTACGTGGGATCAATCGCGTGGTTTACGATATTTCAGGGAAGCCTCCGGCAACTATTGAGTGGGAGTGATCCCGCGTCTGGCACATCCAGGCAGGCTTTTTTCATGGTATTTTGAATGGTACTACGCGTTACCGATGCCATGCCATTCATCCTGTGGCGGCCAGGCGACTGTTGCTGGCGATGATGTGCAAGAGCGATCTTGTCAGTGGCGGCCTTCGTCGGCGGAAAAGACTTCCCTGGCTGCATTCAGACCATTCAGCGCGGCCTGAATATGCACCTTGAGCTGCGGCGTTGCGTTGCCCAGCGCGGTGAGCGCGGCGACTGTCGCGATCTCGCGGCTCTTCAGATCCAGCCCCGGGCGTGAATAGATGTCGCCAAAAAACTCGACCAGATAGCGTGCGAAGTCCGGCGCAATGTCGCGCAAGCTGTCGATGACGCGCACACCGGCGTCACCGTCGATTTGTTGCAGTTTGGCGAGACCTTGTTCATAGCGGCTTGGAAGCATGGGTATTCCTTTCATCAGGATTGGACGTTTGTAAAACGGAGCGCTCAAGCATCCGGTAGTGTTCAATCTTCACTTGCAGTACCTCGGCCGACTGCTGCATCTGCTTGATCGACGCTTGTACTTCGGCCAGATGCGTTTCGAGCATTTGCCGACGTTCCGGGACTGTGGCGTTTCCTTCACGGCGAAGCCTGGCGAAGACCTGCATCTGCCCGATTGGCATATGGGTCGTACGCAGGCGCAACAGGAATCCGATCCAGTCCATGTCCGGGACCGCATAGCGGCGCTGGCCGCCGGGAGCGCGTGTCACGGGGGCGTAACCGTTAACTGGTTGGCGTTGTTGAGGGTTGTGTGAGGTTGTGCAGAGGGGAACGAAGGGGTTTGTCGGAGAAGTGTGGTTTCCAAAGTCTTGGGGTGAGTTCGTGTACTCTGCTGTCGGGGTGATTGCCCAGACGCTGCAAGACGTCTACCAGATAGTCATAGGGGTCGATGCCCTGTAATCGGCAGGTGACGATCAAGGACTGGGCGATACCCACATGGCGTGCTCCCATCT
>JAJZBQ010000010.1 GCA_021798835.1 Pseudomonadota bacterium
CAAGGAGGCCGCCGAACGCGCAACCCAACGCAGGAAAAAACCAAAAATCAAACCCAACCCCTGATCAACTACCGCAAAACCGCGTAATACCCCTCAAATTTACGCGGTTCCTCAACCCTGACAACACCGGGAGGTGTGGCGGCAGGGAAACTAGCAGAAGGGCTTGGGGCCGCACCCGCTTCACTGTCTTTCCATTTCAAAACACTTAGCCATGCCGGTTTGATTGAAAGCAGGCAGGAAGGACGTTTCATCTATTACTCGGCCAACTTTGATGTGATGAACGGAATGGTGAATTACCTGACTGAAAACTGTTGTGGCGGCAATGCAGATCAGTGCAAAACACTACGTAAGAAATGTTGAAAAACGAAGAAGGAAAATAGAGATGAGTGAGAAGCAATACAACATGCTGGTTCTGTGTACTGGCAATTCCGCCCGCAGCATCTTGGGTGAAGTGCTGTTTAATACGCTGGGCAAAGGTAGGTTCAAAGCCTTCAGCGCAGGTAGCAAGCCTGCTGGCCGTGTGAATCCGGGCGCAATCGAACTTTTGCAGGAAAAGGGCATCAGCACTGAAGGTCTTCGTAGCAAGAGCTGGGACGAATTCGCCGCTCCGGGTGCGCCTGAGATCGACTTCATTTTCACTGTTTGCGACAACGCCGCCGGTGAAGTATGCCCAATCTGGCCAGGTAAGCCAGCGACTGCACACTGGGGCATTCCTGACCCCGCCCATGTTGAAGGTGATGAAGCGCGCCGTGCCGCTTTCAAAAAGGCATACGATCAACTTGCCCGCCGCATTCAGTTGTTCATGGCTTTGCCCATCGAAAAGTTGGACAAGCTTGTGTTGAAGGAAAAATTGGCTGAAATTGGACGTATTCAAGATTAAGGAGGAAGTAATGACTAAATTACAGGTATTCGATCCGGCTTTGTGTTGCAGCACCGGGGTATGCGGCACCGAGGTCGATCAGGCATTGGTAGATTTCAGTGCCGATGCAGATTGGCTAAAACGTGCGGGTGGTCAGATTGAGCGATTCAATCTTGCCCAGCAACCGATGGCGTTTGTTGAAAATTCTGTGGCCAAGGCATTCCTGGAGCGTTCCGGTGCCGAGGCACTGCCATTGATCTTGGTGGATGGCGAGATTGCCCTGGCAGGACGCTATCCAACCCGGAAGGAGTTGGCAAAGTTTGCTGGAGTTTCGGAACAGCCTGCCGAGGCTACGCCAGTTGCAGCAGGTGGCTGCTGCTCAGGCAAGAAGTGCTGCTGAGAATTACACATAGGACGTAACCATGGAATTTCTTGAGCAGCCGCCACGCTTTCTGTTCTTTACCGGCAAAGGCGGTGTAGGTAAAACCTCAATTGCTTGTGCAACTTCCATCCAACTGGCGGAAGCCGGGAAGCGGGTATTGCTGGTGAGCACCGATCCGGCCTCCAACGTGGGGCAAGTGTTTGGTATCACTATCGGCAATCACATTACTGCTATTCCGTCAGTGCCTCGGTTGGCTGCATTGGAGATTGACCCGCAGGCAGCAGTTCAGGTTTATCGTGATCGTATTGTAGGTCCGGTACGAGGCGTGCTGCCGGAATCTGTCGTTAAGAGCATTGAGGAGCAACTATCGGGAGCGTGCACAACGGAAATCGCTGCCTTCGATGAATTCACCGCGCTGCTCATTGACTCAACGCTGACCCAAGAATACGACCACGTCGTTTTTGATACTGCACCGACCGGACACACCATCCGCTTGTTGCAACTGCCCGGCGCTTGGAGTGGGTTTCTTGAAGAAGGCAAAGGCGACGCTTCCTGCCTCGGCCCCTTGGCGGGTCTGGAAAAACAACGTGAGCAATACAAGGCAGCCGTTGATGCGCTGGCCGATGGCAATCGCACCCGATTGATCCTCGTTGCGCGGGCTCAGCAGGCGACCTTGCGCGAAGCTGCCCGGACACATGAAGAGCTCGTCGCCATTGGGTTGCGGCAACAATATCTCGTCATCAATGGCATTCTGCCCCAGATCGAGGCTGCAAGTGACCCGTTGGCAGCGGCGATTTATGAGCGCGAGCAAATAGCCTTGAAGGACATTCCCGATGTTCTGAAATTACTGCCCAGTGATCGCGTAATGCTCAAGCCGTTCAATCTTGTTGGGCTGGATGCACTGCGCCATCTACTGGTGGACACGTCTTCGATTCCGCACGTGAATGTCGATGTGCCGATTGAACTGGCGGAGCCTGGCCTTTCGGAATTGGTGGACGGCATTGCTGAGGATGGACATGGCTTGGTGATGCTCATGGGCAAGGGTGGAGTCGGCAAAACCACCCTTGCTGCCGCCATCGCGGTGGAATTGGCACATCGAGGCTTGCCGGTGCATCTCACCACTTCCGATCCGGCAGCCCACTTGACTGAAACCTTGAGCGGCTCCCTCGATAATCTGACGGTCAGCCGGATAGATCCGCATGTTGAAACGGAACGCTACCGCCAACATGTGATGAAAACCAAAGGGGCGAGTCTTGATGCCGAGGGACGCGCCGTGCTGGAAGAGGATTTGCGTTCACCCTGTACCGAGGAAATCGCCGTCTTCCAAGCGTTCTCTCACATCATTCGGGAGGCAGGTAAGAAGTTTGTGGTCATGGATACCGCCCCAACGGGCCACACTCTGCTGCTGCTCGATGCAACGGGAGCCTATCACCGTGAAGTCGGCCGGCAGACTGGCAATAAGGGCATGCAATACACTACGCCGATGATGCGGCTTCAGGATGAAAAGCAAACCAAGGTGTTGATTGTGACACTGGCTGAAACAACACCGGTGCTGGAAGCTGGGAAACTTCAAGATGATTTGCGTCGTGCGGGGATTGAGCCGTGGGCATGGGTCGTCAACACCAGCGTGGCGGCGGCATCTGCCAAGTCCCGGTTGCTGCGCCAGCGCGCTGCAAATGAAATTCGAGAAATCATCGCCGTCGCTACCCAGTACGCGCAGCGTTATGCGGTGGTCCCTTTGCTCAAAGATGAGCCTGTCGGTGTGAATCGCTTACTGAGGCTTTCGGCGGGATAAAGGTGTCAAGGAAGTGACATGAAGGACTGGTATGAATCTCAAAATGCCAGTAGCAATAGATAGCTGATGTTCATCTAAGGACGCGGTGATGAATAGGGTAAGTTTGGGGTTTTCGATGGTATTGAGTGTATCCCCCATTTTTTCTATGTCTTAAACAAATTAGAAATTTCTTTCATTACATCAGCTACTTCTTTCAGAGTTTCAGCAGATGTCGACGCATTGCCCACAATCGTGCAGTTGTCCTTTGCCATCTGTGTGATTTTCTCAATGTGCTGAGTCACCTCTGTACTGGCTGTCCTTTGTTCTGCAACCAATGACCTGATTTCTGTCACGCCCTGATGAGTGCGTTCAGATGCCATGCGAGCCGTACTCAGAACTTCGGTTACCCTGTCAGCACTTGCACGGCTTTCGACCAGCGCTTCGATGCCCTTTTCAATGCGTAGTTCCACCTCTTTAGATTGTTTTCCTAAGGTTAGTGTGACTGCATCAATGGCTTTTGCTGACTGGTCAGATGTTTCAGCCAACCTTCTGACTTCGTCGGCTACCACTGCGAATCCACGGCCAGCCTCACCAGCTCTGGCTGCCTCTATGGCAGCATTCAAAGCCAGTAAATTGGTTTGTTCTGCTATTTCCCTCACATTACCTGTCAACTGATTAATGGAGCGGGTATTAGCCAGAAATTCGCCGACTTTGACCGCAATGTCATTAACGATCACTTCAATGCTTGCGATTTGAGAGACCAACATTTTGACAGCTTCATTACCGGCCTCTGTTCGTGAAAAGCTACTCTGGGCTTCCCTGGATACGCTGTCTGCGGTCGAGGTCACGGATGACATGGAAACCGACATTTTTTGCATAGTGATGGCGGCATTGGCAGTTGCATTGAACTGCTCTCGCGATGACTCCAGAACACTTTTTGATGTGGTCGCGATGTCATGGGAAGATGACGACACATCTTCGGCCTTATCGTGTATCTGACGGATCGATGACTGCAAAGACTCCAGAAAACGATTAAAACTATTGGAAATCCTTCCTGCCTCATCTTGCACAGAATCATGAAAACGCAGAGTCAAATCATGCTCATGAGTGACCTGTTCGATTTGAACAGTAAGTGTTGACAAGCGATTGGTAAAATTGACAACGGTAGTTCCCACTAGAACACCACCAAAAACGAATGCCACAATAGCCATCCCTGCGGCAATCCAGATCATTTTCCTGGCCTGATCCAGATCTGCGTGAGTGTCAAGCCTGACTTTTTCCGTTTCTGCTTTTAACAGCGAGCTGATCTCATACCTAAGGTTTCTCCAAGGTAAAGTCCCCTGGTTTTCAATTGTGGAAAGTGCTCCCTGAAGATCATTAGAGTCTGCGAGATCAACCGCTTTTTTCCTTGCTGCTTTAACTGCAACCCAATCATTGTCGATTTTTTCAAGTACTTCGCGTGCGGATACATCTTCACGCATCTTAGCCACTTTTAAGTCCGCATCAAATTCTGCTTCAGACTTCGGAAGCACCTTCTGGGGAACTGGTCCCGGGTGTAAAACATAATTGATAACAGCCTTTTCACCCAAAAAACCAGACTGATACATGTGATTGATCAACTGGAGATAAGGCAGATCCCCATCCAGAAGCACGGCGCTTTTTTCGGTCAGTGACACAAGACTGTAAACGGCAGACCCCATTGCAATCAGTAGCAACAGGGCTGCCATGCTTAATGATGCGGCCAGTCTTGTTCTTATGCTTCTCATGAGTACCTCTCTAGTGCGCATGATTATACGCTTTGGCTGACTGTAGCATTTTCCAGAGAAAAAATTATTTATCCCACTGTAATATTGTGGAATTATGACGTTTCTGGTCATTCAGGAACGAGCAAGTGGCAATAGCCTCAAAAAGGCAGGCAAGCACTATTCAAGTGCGTTCTCATTGGCAAATGATCAGTACCGGTGCCGAGTCTGGTACCTATGGCAAATGAATTCTTGGCTATGACAATGATGCGGTAAAGCCACCCAAGAAATTCAAATATGCGGGAACACGATTGCCGTATGTTACTTTTCTGGGCATCATTTTCTACATCGGTCTGCGTGCTCAGAAAAATACCCGTGCCCTCGAAATCGCCAATGCTGAGCTGATCCAGCTCAAGTTCGCTATCAATGAGCATGCCATCGTCAGCGCTACCGATGTGCACGGCAACATTACCGATGCCAATGACAAGTTTATGGAGATCAGCGGTTACCGGCGCGAAGAGAAGAATTGCTGGGTCATAGCCAACGCCTGATCAAATCCAACGAGCACGACACCGTTTTTTTTCGGGCCATGTGGCGCAGCAGATCAAAGAATGTTGTAAAGTGGCTCCTGATGAGGGGGGATGGATTTTGTTGACAAAATGAGCATACCGAAAAAGCCTATGCATTTCTCGGGGGAGGCCATGGAGGGGATGGCTTGTCAGGACTCTCTGCGCATCATTTTCGACGGTGCGGCCGAATTTGTGATGCTCCTTGATCATTCAGGGAAAATCCTGTTTGTAAATTCCTCCGGGCTTGCGCTGACAGGTGCAAAGTCTACCGACGAAGTCCCCCATATTGCCAGCATCCTGGCACATGAACATCTGGAACGATTCTCCTTGTTCAACGAGCGTATTTGCTCAGGAGAAAGTGATAGGATCGAATTCGAGCTGACTGGGCTAAATGGAATAAAGCGATGGATGGATGCTCATTCCCTGCCTTTTCCCGACGCAACCGGAAACAAGTTCCTGCATCTGAGTTTTGCAAGGGATTTTACCGTGCAAAGAACGACCGCAGAGGAGCTTCGCGCCAGCGAAGAACGTTGGCGATTCGCTCTGGAAGGGGCTGGACATGGTGTCTGGGACTATGATTTTCAAACCGGGATCAATATTGCATCAAAATACCTCAAGGAAATGCTGGGGTTTGATCCGGATACCACGGATCACTATTTAACCGACTGGGCCGAGCGCCTGGATGCGGAAACTTTGAAAAAAACCTCCGATGCTTTAACCGATGTTCTGGAAAACAGGACAGACCGGTATCTTGTCGAACAGCATGTTCGATGCGAAGACGGAAGCTACAAATGGTTGCTGACCAGAGGAATGGTGGTATTGAGAGATGCACGTGGCAGGCCATTACGGCTGATTGGAACCAGTTCCGATATTACACAGCAAAAGGAGGATGTGATTCGCCTTCATCTGGCCGCAAACGTGTTCTCTCATGCGCGCGAAGGGATTGTCATCGCAGATTCATCCGGACGCATCCTGGATACCAATAGGGCCTATACGAAGATCACCGGCTTTAATCGCGATGAGATGATCGGCAGAAGTATTCCCGGGATAGACGATACCGTTTGGCAGGAATTGAGGGAGGGCGGCTATTGGCAGGTGGAAAACTGGAAAAAAAGAAAAGATGGCGAAAGTTATGCTGAAATGCTTTCCATCAATGCGGTTCGTGATACAGAGGGAGAAATTCGGAATTATGTCGGAATGCTTTCCGATATTACATTGATGAAAATTCATCAGGAACAACTTGAACAAATTGCCCATTACGATGTTTTGACCCAATTACCCAATCGGGTGTTGCTGGCAGAGCATTTACAAAAGGCCATGTTTTTCTCCAAAATGAACGGGAGTTTTATGACCGTGGCTTATTTGGATCTCGATGGTTTCAAGGATGTGAATGACAGATACGGTCACGAAATGGGTGACTTGTTGCTGACGGTCGTTTCTCGGCACATGAAATCAGTGCTCAAGGAAGGCGATGTCCTGGCGCGCGTTGGTGGTGATGAGTTTGTGGCATTGATCATGAACCTGGAAAATCCACAGGCATGTCAACCCGTACTGAATCGTCTTCTTTATGCCGCATCAGATCCCGTGATGTTGAAAAATACCTTGGTACAGGTTTCAGCCAGCATAGGGGTCACAACCTATCCACTTGATGGTGGTGATTCCGACCAATTAATACGCCACGCCGATCACGCGATGTATCAAGCCAAGCAACTGGGCAAGAATCGCTTTCACTTTTTTGACTTTGGTTGATCAAGGCGTTCTTGCCAGTGCCTCGTAGGCAAAGGGGATAAATCGGTTTCAAGGTTCGTGATAAGCCTGGTAAATTCGGGACCCAAGCATCTTGGAGTAACACTGAGTACAGCGGGTGGTTACGCTCCCTTACGTCGAAGTCAGATTGCCTTCGTACCAGTTTTTTGACGCGTTGACTGCCCGAACGATCAGTAACATGACGGGGACCTCGATGAGTACTCCGACCACAGTGGCCAGTGCTGCACCGGACTCAAAGCCAAAGAGGCTGATGGCGGCAGCAACGGCCAGTTCGAAGAAGTTGCTTGCACCAATGAGGGCCGATGGGCAGGCGATATTGTGCTTTTCACCGATGATTCGGTTGAGCCAGTAGGCCAGGGCGGAGTTTGCGAATACCTGAATGAGAATTGGCACTGCGATGAGTGCGATAACCAGAGGCTGTTCGATGATGGCTTTGCCCTGGAAGGCAAACAAAAGCACCAGTGTCGTTAATAGTGCGGTAATTGACCATGGCCCGATGCTTTCCATGACCAGATCGAAATGTTCGCGGCCTTTTGCAAAAAGGTTGCGTCGCCAGAGTTGTGAGAGGGCGAGTGGAATGACGATGTACAGAACTACAGAGACGGCCAAGGTTTCCCAGGGAACATGGATGGCGGATATTCCAAGAAGCATGCCGACAATGGGAGCAAAGGCCACGACCATGATCGTATCATTGAGTGCGACTTGCGAAAGTGTAAAAAGAGGATCCCCGTTCGAGAGTTTGCTCCAGACAAATACCATCGCTGTGCACGGTGCTGCGGCCAACAGGATCAGGCCAGCAATGTAGGAGTCCAACTGATCAGCAGGGAGCAACGGTGCGAACAAGTGGCGGATGAAAACCCAGGCCAGAAAGGCCATGGAGAAGGGTTTGACGAGCCAGTTTACGAAGAGGGTAACCGCGATGCCACGGAAATGCCGACGTACCTCATGTAGGGTACTGAAGTCGACTTTGACCAGCATGGGGATGATCATGACCCAAATCAGCAAGCCAACGGGAATATTCACTTTGGCGATTTCCATTCGTCCCATTGTCTGAAAAGGGCCAGGAATGAAATGGCCCAGAACGATGCCTGCGATGATGCAGAGAAACACCCAGAGAGTCAGATAGCGCTCGAAAATTCCCATCGGGGATTCCTTGGTCACTTTGGAGGAGATATCACATTGAAAAGACATGTTTGGATTTTCCTCACAGTGCGAGCGCATCGCGAACCGCGGTCACCAGTCTATTGCGGATGTCATCACGGACAGCGATAAAACTCTCTAGCGGTTCGCCATGTGGATCGTGGAATGGGACATGAATGTGTTGAACGGGGCTGGGAAAGACGGGGCAAGTTTCCTTGGCGTTGTCGCACACGCTGACAACGAGGTGGATGGGTTCGTTGAGGAATTGATCCACGAGTTTGGGATGTAGTCCCTCGACCGATAATCCTGCAAGTTTGAGTGCTTCGATGGCTCCGTCAGCCACTTTCGGTTGCGGAACTGTTCCGGCAGAAATGGCCAAAATGTGTCCGGCCAGGTCGTGATTGAGAATGGCTTCCCCCATCTGAGAGCGGCATGAGTTACCCGTGCAGAGTACTAGGACGGTTCTTTTTTGCATGGTGAATTCCAAATTGTTTTTTGATGTCATAGGGAAAACAGGTTGTTTTTTTACAGGGGTGCCATCATCCGGCGAGTGTTTTGATGTGGTATCGGTCATCGCGGTCTTTGGTAGGCATGGTTGTCCTTGGCAGCAATTTTTCGTGAGAAAAGTAAGCAACTTATCCATGGTGGTGTAGTCAGTTGAGTAAAAGATGAAGCGGCTCTCCTGACGGCCATGAATGAGGCAAACACGACTTAAATGGGCAAGGTGGAAGGACAGGGTTGCAGGGGGCAATCCGAGACGCTCGCTGATGGCTCCGGCGTGCAGGCCACTGGGCCCGGCTTCTACAAGAAGACGGAAGACGGCAAGGCGTGATTCATGCCCGAGGGCGGCGAGAAGTTCTGCGGCATCGTTCGTTTCCATGTTTCCATTATCATCGAAATAACTGAAAAAAGTCAACGATGGATTACATTTTACTAATTCTCTGGTATGACAAATACCGGTGCAAAACCACCTCCGGGAGTGCGGAAGTTGGTAGTCTGGCCGGCATATAACCTGGCTGCAAAGAGTTGGATGGTTCCTTCATAGACGTAGGCTCTGATGTCGAGCTTCAGGTTGGATAATGTGTCGTTGGTTTGTGTCAAGCGCTCACTGGGCGGGGCAATCGCTTGGGCTACATAGTGTCCCGCCAGGATATCTTTCCACACTTTTCTGGTCAATTTGTCACCACGATAAGTTGCTTTACTGCCATATCCGTTTGCGGGTTTGAAAAATAGTCCACGGCGCTCAGTCCATAGGTGGTCTGCATTCTCAGCGGTAACTCTCTTTGTCTGCGGAATACCGGTCAGCAGAATGTCACGCTCCGGAAGAGGTACGCCCATTCGATGGAGGGCGTTGACATCGCTCAATAAAGTCAGGTTGCGTTTGTCCGCATAAAGCGCATGCGCTCGTGGGTGGGGTGATAGCACTATTGCCCCTGCTTCATGGGCTTGGCGCAATGCAGTATGGCGTGGTTCTTCAAGATAGAAATCTGTGAGGCGGTTGTAGACCAGGTCAATGCGTTTTCCTGCGTAACGGAGTTCCCCGTTGTGCCAATCCAGTTCGTTCGCGTTAGCGATTACTGTGTCGAATCCAGCGCGAGTAAACAGGTGTGCAAATAATTGAAATTCTGGATAGAGGTATTGGTTTTCGGGGTCATCATCGACGATGGCGATCCGGGTGAGAGGCATACGCCCATGTTGGTTGTGCCATTCATTGCGAAACATGGACAGAAAAGTATCTTCAGAATCTGCAATATTCAAGGGGGATTTGAATGCCCACTTCATCTCTTCGCAGCAGGCAGACTGTGCCCGTGCAAGTGCTGCATTAAGTAGCGCACCTCCCGCATTGGTATTGATTTCGATCAAGTGAGGACCTTGGGCATCCAGATGGAAATCAAAGCCCATGAATACCCCGCTTGAGCCAAAATTTAGCGAGGCGATTTTGGGAGCGCGTGCCAAGATTTCCTTTTGGTAGGTTGGGCGCTTGACCACGGATTCCACTGCGGAAATAATGGTAGCCATTGTGTTTTGCTGTTCGGGCGTGATGAATACGGCAGTGGCTGAAAACAGATGGGGACGTTTGGTCAATATCTCGCCATACAGGCTGGACAGGGTTGGATCACCCTCTAATTGACGGCGCAAGCGTTCTGGATCAAGGGTGCGACAAGAACAATGGCGATTGAGGATCTCCGCGCGCTTGAGAGAATCTCCTGCCGTATGAGGAAGACATCGATGGATCTGAGATACGACTTCGTCGGCCTGATTGTGGGATCTATTGTCTGTTGCCTTGTTCGTATTGACTCCCACTTTAACCTCAGTCGCTTCGATTTTCCCTGATATACAAGATCTATCCACCCATTGAGCGTGACCGGTCATTGTATCGTTAGTGGTGGGGGGATTGCCAGAGGTAACCGTGCCTCAGTGGTCAGTCATTTATGAGCAGAAGGGAGATTGAATGGGGGGCGTGGTTCTCGTATTGTCAATGATGAGTGTGGATATTACAATTTCAACCTTCTGTTTCAGCGGTTACTGAGCCCAATCAGGCGAACTGGTCTTTGGCTATGAAAGAAAAAAAACAGAGTTGGTTGCCCTCGGTTACCCAGAGCCTCACAGAACCTGTGACCATGATTTTACGGAGTTATCGGCAATTAACCGGTCAAGCGTTATTACCTGACGGACAGGTAACGGGTGAAGAGGTCAAGAACCTGTATCATGCATCCTTCGTCGTTCTGGCGCATGACGCATCAGTTGACCCACGGTTTATCTATGCCAATCTTGCGGCTCAGCGTTTATTTGGAATGCCCTGGAATGAGTTGGTGGGTATGCCCTCGCGTCATTCTGCAGAACCGTTGCGTCGTGAGGAACGGCAACGCTTGCTGGAACGGGTTTCGCAGGAGGGGTTTATTGCCGACTACAGTGGGGTGCGTATTGGCAAATCAGGGCGACGCTTCATCATTCGTCATGCCGTTGTGTGGAATCTGATGGACGAACAAGGATGCTTTCATGGACAGGCGGCGACCTTTGCTATCCCCGATAAAGATGACTGGTTACCAGACCGATAGCGAATCAATCGATAAGAGGATGATCGTATGACGACCCGTTTTGATAGGCCGACAGTCATCTTGCTGGGAGGCAGGGGTTTTGTCGGTTCTGCCATTGCGACACAACTGGCTCGACTGCAAACATCGCTTATCATTCCTTCACGGCGTATAAATGATACCCCGCTCCGGGTGTTGCCGAACGTTCGCTGGTTGGAAATGGATATACATCAGGATGCTCAACTGGATGAGTTGCTTGCCATGGCCGACGATGCTGTTGTTATCAATCTGGTTGGTATCCTTCACGATAAAGAAGCCAAGCCTTATGGTCCTGGTTTTGCGCGCGCCCATGTCGAACTGCCTCAGCGGTTGATCTCTGCCATGCACCGCCGAGGTTTGCGACGGTTATTGCATATGAGTGCGCTGGGCGCTGATCCACAGGGTTGTTCCATGTACCAACGCAGTAAAGGGGAGGGCGAACGTTGTGTCCGTCAGAGTGATTTGGACTGGACCATCTTTCGTCCATCGGTCATTTTTGGAAGACATGACCATTTCATCAATCTCTTTGCTAGCATGCAGAGTGTTCTGCCATTGGTTCCATTGGCTGGGGCCAACGTTGAGTTTCAGCCCGTGGCTGTTCAGGATGTGGCGCAGGCATTCATCAAAAGCATCGGCATGCCGCAAACGGTTCATAACAGTTTTGATCTGGCAGGGCCTCACGTTTACACGTTGGAGGAATTGGTCAGATTTTCAGGCGTGCTGAAAGGGCATCCACGACTCGTCATGGCATTACCAGCCTCTCTTGCCTGGTTACAAGCCCTACTAATGGAATATATGCCTGGCCCCCCTTTGTTATCGCGTGATAATTTACGCTCAATGCAGATCGATAACATCTTGCCAGATGGATATCCCAATGCCCTGGTATCGGTATTTGGCATGACACCCACCACCCTTACCCCACAAATCTATCGTTGAAGCGAGTGTTGACCCTCGTTCCAACCTATGTGGATGACCCTTTGATGCCACATTACCAGTGGAGAAATTTCCTTGGAGTAGGGTCAACGGAGTCCCCGTCGCTGTGGTAAGCGATACGCTCCGGGCAAACTATTCAGAGCTTTGTATAGGGCTGCTTCCATCTTGGCATATTCCATTGCGGAGACGCGGGCATGTAGCAAGTTCTCCCGTTCCTGTGTACGTTGTTCTGCGGTTGATCCTTCTATTTCTCGTTGTTCGATGACAAAATCAAGCAATACGGTCACCCGTTCCGGTTGTACTTCCACCATGCCGCCAGATACATAAAAATGCTCTTCTGCCACGGGAGAACCGTGATCTACTCGCACCCATCCAGGACGTAACCAGGCCATGAGTGGGGTATGACCGGGTAATATCCCGAGATCACCGGTTTCCCCAGGGAGCACCACAAAGGAGGCGCGTCCAGAAAAAACAGCGGATTCGATACTGACGATATCCACCTGCAATTCTCGTGTCATACTTGTCCCCCGGTTGCCGCTGCTCCCGAACTGATTTCGATGAGTTCGCGAGTAATCTGTTCCTGTCGTGAACGATGGTAGATGTGCTTGAGGTTTTCCATGGCTTCCTGAGCATTATCGCTGGCGGCTTTCATGGCCATCATTCGCGCCCCCTGTTCGGAAGCCATGTTTTCAGCCACCGCTAGCCAAATTAGCGTTTCCAGATAGCGTCGTAACATTCCATCCACAACCTGACGTGGGTCGGGTTCATAAAGGTAATCCCAGGGCCCTTCAGGAGCACCCAGGTGTTCCCCGGTCAAGGGAAGCAAGGGTTCTAGACGGGGTTGTTGCACCAATACGTTGACAAAGTGCGAGTAGGCCAGGTGTACTTCGTCGATTCGTTCTTCTCGAAAAGATTGCAGCACTACTCCCACCGGTGGCACCAAGCGTTCCATCAATGGCATATCCCCTAATCCCAGTGCCTGTGATACGACGGGCAGACCCAAGCGCCGAGCAAAAGAAAGCCCTTGGTTGCCCAGAGCACAGACTTCTACCTCATACCCTGTTCGAGCCCATACCTGAAGATGATCCGCGACCAAACGAAACAGACGGGTATTCAATCCTCCACACATTCCCTTATCGGAAGTCACCAAGATCAGCCCGATGCGTTTTACCGGTCGAACAGCGAGATAAACAGAGCGATATTCCAGCCGTGCATGGTGCATATGGGCAGCAATGATCCGTACCTTTTCACCAAATGGCCGAGCCGATTCCATACGCGTCATGATTTTGCCGATTTTGCTGCGTGCCACCATCTCCATGGCCCGTGTCAGTTTTTTTAAATTATGGACAGTCCCGATTTTGGATCGAATTTCCTGAAGATGTGCCATTTTTTGTTCAGGCTAAGCGCTCAGGGTCGATAGAAGGGTATGACTCAACCAGCGCATCTGTTCTTCCTCATCCGCAGGTAACACCAGAACGGGCAGACTTTGGGAGGTGGAAACACAGGCTTGATTGAGTGTATTGGCCTCGGTATCGAGATGAATTCCTAAAAATCCCAGTGAATGACATATCCTGTCCCGAACTACAGCCGATTTTTCTCCAATGCCACCGGTAAACACCAGGGCATCCAACCCTCCCGCCTGGGCCACCATGGCCCCTATGGCTTGACAGATCCGACGACAGTAGTAAGTGACCGCAAAGTTGGCCTGTTCCGATGGATTTTGGACCAGGGTTTGCATATCTGCACTGATTCCCTGTGATAATGCCCATAGCCCCATCTCGTGGTATACCACGGTGGTCAGGTCAGTGACCGACAATTGACTGGCAAGGGCCAGCATCACTCCGGGGTCCAGATCTCCACTGCGAGTTCCCATGACAACTCCTGCTGCTGGAGAAAACCCCATTGTGGTATCCACGGAAGTCAAATCGTTTAGTAAACACAGACTGGATCCTTGACCCAGATGTGCCACCACTACGTTTCCTCTGGATTGTTCTCCCAGAAGTGTTGGCAGACGGCGTGCGACATGACCGTAACTCAAGCCGTGGAATCCATATTTACGAAGTTGGAAACGGTCGGGAACCGGCAGACGGTATGCCAATGGCGGCAGGGTTCCGTGAAAGGCCGTATCAAAACAGGCAAGTTGAGGAACAGAAAAGTACTGGCTACAGAGGTCAATTCCCAGCAGGTTGGCAGGCAGGTGTAATGGTGCCAGCGGGATCAGGGACTCTAATCGCTGTCGTTCCGCATCGTCGATGAAGCGCGCCATGTCCTGGGCTGTTCCTCCATGCACCAGTCGATGAACCACGGCATCGAGTTTCACCCCCGATAATTCATTCAGCAAGCGGTGCAGAACCGCGTTATGGTCGGTTACGTGCGCGTAGTGAAAATGCCTGATCCCGCTTTCGTCCTGAAACAGGCACGCACGCAGTGAGGAAGAGCCGCTGTTGATGACCAGTAACTGGTTCAAAATGGCCAGCGCCATTCTTGAATTTCAGGCATGTCTTCGCCATGTTGGCGGATGTAGTCGCGGTGATGTAACAACCGTTTTTCCATCTGCTGACGCAGAGGCTGCACCTGTTCCACGGGAAGCGAAACTCGATCCATTACGTCCATCACCAGGTGAAAACGATCCAGATCATTGAGTACCGTCATATCGAAAGGCGTGGTGGTGGTTCCTTCTTCCTTGTAGCCACGTACATGGAAGTGCGCGCTATTGGCGTGACGATAAATCAGGCGGTGAATCAGCCAGGGATATCCGTGGAAAGCAAAAACCACAGGTTTGTCCAACGTAAACAGATCCAGGAAATCCTTTTCATTCAGTCCGTGCGGATGTTCGGTTTGGGGCTGTAGCGTCATCAGGTCCACCACGTTGATGACACGTATCCGGAGTTCCGGCAACTCGGTGCGCAAAATCGACACGGCTGCCAATACTTCCAATGTGGGAACATCGCCACAGCAGGCCATGACCACCTGCGGTTCGTGATCGCCTTCGTTCGATGCCCAGTCCCAACGTCCCACCCCTTTTTCCACATGAACCGCAGCCTGATCCATATCCAGCCATTGAGGTGCCGGCTGTTTTCCGGCGACGATGACATTGATACGATGGTAACTGCGCAAACAATGATCGGTGACGCACAACAGAGTATTGGCATCGGGGGGGAGATAGAGTCGAATGACATCAGCCTTCTTATTGACTACGTGATCGAGAAAACCAGGGTCTTGATGAGAAAATCCGTTGTGGTCCTGTCGCCAGACATGGGAAGTCAACAAGTAATTGAGCGAAGCAACGGGTTGACGCCAGGGAATATGCGACGTGGTCTTGAGCCATTTGGCGTGCTGGTTGAACATGGAATCGATGATATGAATGAAAGCCTCGTAACAGGAAAAAAGACCATGTCTCCCTGTCAGCAAGTATCCCTCAAGCCACCCCTGACAGGTATGCTCTGAAAGAATTTCCATTACCCGCCCGGAAGGTGACAGGTGATCGTCGTAGGGATAGATCGGCAACATCCAGGTCCTGTCAGTGGCTTCCAATACGGCCCCCAACCGATTGGAGGCCGTTTCGTCGGGACCAAAAAGACGAAAATTATCGATGTTTTGTTCCATTACCCCACGCAAGAACTCTCCCATGACCCGAGTGGCTTCACCGTTTTTTTGTCCAGGTTTGGTGATGTTCAGTGCAAAATTCCGGAAGTTTGGGAGTGCCAGTTCACGGCGCAGTATTCCACCGTTGGCATGGGGATTGGCACTCATACGCCGGGTTCCCTTGGGAGCCAGTGCAGCCAAGGACGGTTGTAATCGACCTTGCTCATCGAACAGTTCTTCGGGTCGATAAGACTTCATCCAGGATTCCAGTTGGTGCAAATGATCCTGATGGGTGCGAATTTCAGACAGGGGTACCTGATGGGAACGCCAAAAATTCTCGGTGATCAAGCCATCCACAGTTTTGGGTCCGGTCCAGCCCTTGGGAGTGCGCAAAATGATCAGAGGCCAGTGCGCTCGCAACGCTCCTTGTCCTGACCGTGCTATCCGTTGAATCTCATGAATCTCCTTGATTACGTTACTCACGGTCTGTGCCATCAAGGCATGCAGGGTGTGTGGATCTTCTCCTTCCACCCAGTGAGGGTGATAACCATAACCCCGGAACAAGTCTGTGAGTTCCTCGTGAGGTAGCCGCGACAGCACGGTAGGGTTGGCAATCTTGTAGCCGTTGAGATGCAAGATAGGCAAGACTGCCCCATCCCGGCGGGGATCGAGAAATTTATTGGAGTGCCATGAAGTCGCCAGTGGGCCTGTCTCGGCTTCCCCATCTCCCACCACACAACAGGCGATCAAATCGGGATTGTCAAAGACGGCTCCATAGGCGTGAGAGACCACATAGCCCAATTCTCCCCCTTCATGAATCGACCCCGGAGTTTCCGGGGCTACATGGCTGGGAATGCCGCCAGGATAAGAAAATTGGCGGAAAAGACGACTCATTCCGGTTGCATCTGCAGAGACGGCTGGATAAGTTTCGCTATAGGTGCCTTCAAGCCAGGTGTTGGCAACGACCCCTGGTCCACCATGTCCAGGTCCCGCCAGGAATATCATGTTCAGATCGTCTTGAACAATGATCCGATTCATGTGGGCGTAAATGAAATTCAGACCTGGGGTAGTCCCCCAATGACCCAGAAGTCGGGGTTTGATATCGCTGAGGTCCAGTGGACGCTGCAACAGCGGATTTCCCAGCAGGTAAATTTGTCCTACAGACAAATAATTGGCTGCCCGCCACCAGCCATCAATGCGTTCCAATTCGGTACGGTGTGCAAAGTGATCCATGAAACCCCCCTTGGTTAGAGACTTGGATTCAAGGGAGAACGATACCAGATTTGTGTTGGTATGGGATATGGTAGTCTCTTGGATTCAACAGGGTTGGAACTTGTCACAGGAGACTGAAATGTCATTCGAAGATTTCTCGGTGCAGCAGGATAAACAATGGAGTTCACGGTACCAGAGCGTGGGGGAGGAGTATCTGTTCGGGACCGAACCCAATCGTTTTTTGGCGAGTCAGGTGGGGCTTTTCCGGGTGGGTGAAACGGTTCTTTCTGTAGCCGACGGTGAAGGTCGAAATAGTGTGTGGTTGGCAAGTCAGGGGTGTCGTGTGAGTGCATTGGAATTGTCAGAAGTGGCTGTGACCAAAGCTCGCAGGTTGGCCCAACGGCAAAAGGTGGAAGTGGATTTCTGCATCGGAGATATGGGATCTGCAGCCGATTGCTGGCGCAACCCGAATACGCCTCGCCAATTTGATTGGGTGGTGGGGATATTTATTCAATTTGCCCCGCCCGAATTGCGGCGACACCAATTTGCGCAGATCCGTTCTCTGGTTAAACCGGGTGGAAGGGTATTATTGCAAGGATATACACCCAAACAACTCGAATATCGAACCGGGGGACCTGCGGCGCTGGAAAACCTTTATACCGCCTCGTTGTTGCGTGAAGCCTGGCAGGGATGGTCCATAGAGTACCTTGAAGAGTACGAGGATAATCTGACGGAAGGCACGGGACATCATGGTCGTTCGGCATTGATCGGCATGATTGCTCGTTGTCCCGAGGCGTAGGCAGGAAGAACACGAATCCAGCGCAGGTTGGCAAACTACCTGCAGTATTGGGGCTAAGATCGATATCGGGTTCTTGTAAATCATCTGATTCTTGTATGCCTGCATCCCGGATCGTAGTGCAAGATCAAGTCTTCCACGGCCCGGGTTCAACATCCCTACGGGATATGTTCGATCTATAGATGTTGCTGGCGTATCTTCATGGCCAGTGGGCCTTCCATTCTGATGGCAATGTGAAATCGTTTATCCAGCCTGCGACATCCCCTGCTTTCATGGGGCGTGAAATAGCGTAACCTTGACCGAGATAGCACCCCATGCTCAGTAATTTGGTTCCATGTTCGATGGTTTCAATGCCTTCTGCGATCACTTCTTTCTGGAATGCATCGGCAAGGCCGATGACTCCCTTGACGATGGAAAGATCGTTGGCATCGTGCAGCATATCCCGGATGAAAGATTGGTCGATCTTGATGGTGCTGGCAGGCAGTCGTCTGAGGTAGGAAAGTGAAGCATAGCCCGTGCCGAAGTCATCTATCGAGAAATGAATACCTTGCTGGATGCAGGCTTCCATCTTCTGAATGGCTA
The DNA here is from genome assembly GCA_021798835.1 of Pseudomonadota bacterium. Lineage (GTDB taxonomy): Bacteria > Pseudomonadota > Gammaproteobacteria > Burkholderiales > Ferrovaceae > Ferrovum. The sequence goes on from JAJZBQ010000010.1 coordinate 18,416, forward strand.
AACCCATGTCGCCGAGAGTTGCTGTCTCAATAATTTCGAATATGATCGAATGACCTTTCAACTCTGGATATTGCAACATGGTGGATACGACAAAATCGACAAAACCTTGAGACTGTAAATGCCTGGCGGCCAAGTTTACGCTGACCCGAACCGGGATGCCTGATTTTCGCCAAATATTCAACTGGGCCATGCCCTGCATGATTACCCATTCCGAAAGTCTGATCTCGAAATCGCTGTTTTCGACAAGTGGCATGAATTCGCCAGGCATCAACAGTCCTCGTTCGGGATGTTGCCAGCGGATCAGAGCTTCCATGCTGATGACTTCGCCGTTCCGCATGTTGATTTTTGGCTGATAATAAAGGAGCAGTTCTTTATTCTGTAATGCCAGTTCGATGCGGGAAAGTCCCTCCGAGCGTACTTGTGTAAGATGATCATTGACGGTATCGAAGAAATGGATTCTGTTGCGGCCCTTTCTTTTGGCGATGTACATGGCTTGATCAGCATGCCGAAGCAAATTCGAGCCATTCGTGACATGATCGGGGTACATGGCAATGCCGACGCTCCATGACATGCTGACTTCATGTCCGTCAATCTGGAACGGCGGATTGAAAACTTCCAGGATTCGGTTCAACAAAAGCCGGCATTCATCCTCGCCCGACAGGTGGTTCAGGACCAATATGAATTCGTCTCCTCCGAGACGAGCCACGGTATCGGACGAGCGGGATACGGAGGTCAGCCGGTTAGCTACCTCAATGAGGAGGCTGTCTCCCGTGGCATGACCATAGGTGTCGTTGATGGGTTTGAAGGCATCGAGATCCATGAAGCATACCGCCATATTTTCGCCGGTCCGCTGTGCCGCCGATACCGCCATGTCCAGACGGTCGTTGAGTAATACCCTGTTGGGAAGTCCTGTGAGAGGGTCATGGTGAATCAGGTGTTCGAGTTGGTTCTGGTGATGCTTGATTTCGGTGATATCGTCCACTATCGTGACCAAATAGTCGATCTTTCCTGACTCGTTGTATACAGCACGGCTGGCGATATGAGTATGGATGACGCTGCCGTTCTTTCTGATATATCGTTTGTTCAGTTCGAAGTCATCGATTTCTCCCTGTACCATTCGGGCAATGAGTTTGTTGTCTTCCTCGATATCGTCCGGGTGTGTGATCTCAGACCAGGTCATCTGAACCAGTTCTTCTCTCGAATAGCCCAGTATCTTGCACAGGACATCGTTGACTTCAAGCCAACCTTTGCCTGGGATAGTTGCCGCCATGCCAACCATGGCGCGTTCGAAGTATGCTCGGAAATGACGTTCACTGGCAATGAGATCATTGCGCGCTCGTTGGTGCTCTTTTTTCCGGTCAAAACTGTCGAGAGCAAAGGAGATATCGCGTGTCATTTCGTCCAGAAGTTCGATTGCCTCCTTATCGAAAGCGCCCTCATCGCCGTGGTAGACAGTTAGCACGGCGAAGGGTTTGCCGTTGCGAAGAATGGGAAACGTTCCACTGCTTCCCCATCCAAAATGCTTTGCCCGGTCATGCCAAGGTTTGGTCATTTCACTTTGTTGGTATTGATTGACAATGATATGGCGAGTTTCACGAAACGCTATTCCGGTTGGCCCTCTGCCTTCAGGTACCGCATCACTCGCCGAAATGGTGATATTCTCCAGGTAGTCAGCCCCGGTTCCATGACATACCACAGTCTCGATCAGACTGTTGTGTTCATTGAGTCTACCAATCCAGGCCAATGTCATCCCGCCGAAATTCACGGCCATTTTGCAGACGAGTGAGAGCAGGGTTTCTTCGGTTTCAAGACGAACGATTGCCTGGTTGATTTCGCTGAGTGCCTTGTACAATTTGTTAAGGCGCAGAATTTTCTCTTCTGTGGCCTTGCGCGTGGTGATATCCAGCAGAGCACCTTGAATGAGTATGCCTTGCCCCGATTCATTGCGTTTGACCACGCGTCCTTTGGTCCACAGCCAATGGATGGTGTGGTCTGGCCAAATGACACGGAAGTCGGAGGCATAATCATCCGGTCCCCCAGGAGAAGCGGACAACTGAATACCTGCCTGTTCTTTTGTGCGATCATCGGGGTGGGTTACACTCAGGAAAGTGTCGGGGGACCATTTTCCTTGCCAGGGCAGGCCATGGAGTGTGTCGTAGTTGGGTGAACGCAGCATATGACCGGTGAGGGGGTGGTACTCCCATACGGCAATATCCGCCATTTCCGTAATCAAGCGGATCAGATCATTGTCTTGGGGGAAATCATCGGCCATTCGATCACCGTTACCATTATGAATTCGACCTTGCCCAATGTGATACTGATGTTGGGTTCCGTGCGTTTCAGCAACTTTACACCGAAAATTGGGATGCCGTAACGGTACTGCAGTTTGGTGATCATGCTTGGATGTTCCCTTCTCACAATGGGAAACCACTGTCGGATATGGCACTGACCATGCTCACACGTTCTAAAGAACTCTCAGATAAGTACGGCTATCACACCTGTCATGGTATGCGTTCCACCTTCAAGGATTGGGCAGAAGAGACGACAACACACGCTCCAAAAACGATAGAACATGCACTGGCTCATGAATTAAAAAGCAAAACAGAAGCCGCCTATCAAAGAAGAAGGCATCATATATCGAACTGGTAGCTTCTTGGCTAAGCAACAGCCACCCTGTCTTGCTGTGAGCAGATGTCCATATCCACCGTCAGATGATGAATTGCCACTTCTGGTATCTTGGCTTTGCCTACACCGGGACGCAAACGTACAAAGCCTAAAGCTTCCAGCTTGCCCAATGTGCGACTGACGTTAGATTCTGCGCGTTTTACCAGCTTTGCCAAGTCTGCCACGGAGGCAGGTTTCTTTTGGTCTATAGTGGCAAGCAGGAAGCGGTTTTCTGGCGTCAGCACCCGAATCACTGCTTCTACGGACTCAAAAGAAACCTGGGCAACATCGGCAAGGGCCTTGCGCTCACCGCGCGCGACAGACAGCATTTCCTTTTTCAGATCCTGCATGGACTGGATTTTCATTTTCATAACCACGTCTCCTTGCCTTCCACCACTTCTGTTGAAATGCCTTGAGCTGCGCAAAGCTTCTCAACTTCCGTAAAAAAATCTTCGAGCAATTTCGCTGCCGATACGAAGGCGTAGGGACGGCCTTCATCATGCGTCGTTCTATGCCAATGGTCAGCTTCAGGCTTCGCTTTTACATACCTTCCGCCAACATGTGGGACTGGGTGCGCGTTATCGAAGCCCAGTAACCTTGTTCCTTCCGGATCGTGGAAACTGAAAGAATAGGCGATGCCATGGGGCACTTTGTCTGATTGTTCAACCATCCTAATCTCGAACTTCAAGAAATGCCCGCTGGCGAGAAAGTGCCGCCTTCCATCAAAATCTAACAGCCATTCCAGCGTATGCTCAGGGGGTTCCATCTGCGCATCATATACCCACATGATATGATAGTCAATGTCGCGGAAAACAGGTGTAGGGGAAACCTCTATGTTAATAATTACCTACCGTTATGGGCCTGAAAAGTGCTTAAAAGCCAACCTACCGTGATGTTCATGTAAACCTAATAGCCAAACGGATCAAATAGATAAGTGCTTAAATACAAATCCACCTAGTGGGGAGAGCTATTGTACGGGAGAGAGTGTGCTATTGCATGCGTGGCATACTGAATTAAATTATATATATTTATGTTGTTTATTTTTTAGTGATTTATCATAACTTAATGGCGGAGAGGGTGGGATTCGAACCCACGGTAGGCATATACCTACGCCTGATTTCGAGTCAGGTACATTCGACCACTCTGCCACCTCTCCTAACCTGCCATTATAGCGACTTTCCTAGGATTCTGTCATGTTTCTGCTGAAGTTCTTCCCAGCGTAGGAAGGCCCTATCCAGTTCTTCGGTGAGGGCCGTCTGACGTTCGGTCAAGGACTTGACGCGCGGGGGATCACGACGATAGAGCTCGGGATCTGCCAGTTGAAGGGAAATGTTGGCCTGTTCGGCTTCCCACTGGGCAATGGTGTCCGGTAGTTGCTCCAGTTCCCGTTGCTCCTTGAAAGACATCCGTTCGCTGGAGGATTTGCTTCGTGGTGAGGGTGGCGTAGACGGGGTTTTTTCGGGGAGTGCAGAGGCGGGGATGCGCTGGCTTAGGTACTGCAACCAATCCGAATATCCACCAACATTCTCGGTGACCGATCCGTGCCCATCAAGGACCAGTACCTGGGTGACCACCGCGTCCAGAAAGGCACGATCATGGCTAACCAGAAACAGGGTTCCCTGATAATCGATGAGCAAGGTTTCAAGTAATTCCAAGGTTTCGATATCCAGATCGTTGGTGGGTTCATCCAGTACCAGTACGTTGGACGGACGGCTGAAAAGTCGTGCCAGCAATAGACGGTTCCGTTCTCCTCCCGACAATGAAGCGACCTTGGCACGTGCTCGTTCCGGAGGGAATAAAAAATCTCCCAGATAACTGATGGCATGCTGACGGGTGCCGTTGATTTCAATGAAATCAGAACCAGGACTGATCGTGTCGATGAGTGAGGCCTGGGGATCAAGTTGTGCGCGCCATTGGTCAAAATAGGCGATTTCCAGACGAGTTCCCAATCGTACCTGCCCCTCGTCGGGCACTAATTGTCCCAATATCGCTTGAAGCAACGTGGTCTTGCCGGAACCATTGGGGCCGATGATGCCGACTTTATCCCCGCGCTGAATACGGGTACTGAAATGCCGAACCAGCGTGCGCTGTTCATAGCGCAGGCTGACGTTATCCAACTCTGCGACCAGTTTTCCGGATGTTGGCCCAGAATCCAGGGAAAGACGTACCTGCCCCACTTGTTCGCGGCGCAACGACCGTTCATTGCGCAGGCGTTCCAGTCGTCGTACGCGGCCTTCATTACGGGTACGACGGGCTTCAACCCCTTTGCGAATCCAGATTTCCTCCTGACTCAGCAATTTATCGAAGCGTGCCTGCTCTTGTGCTTCGGCAGCCAATTGTTCGGCTTTGCGGCGTTGGTATTCCGTAAAACTGGAGCCAAAGGTGCTGAGTTTTCCACGATCCAGTTCGATGATGCGTGTGGTGACACGGTCTAGAAACTGTCGGTCATGGGTGATAAACAGAAGTGCGCCACGAAATTCGATAAGCAGGGATTCCAGCGCTTCAATGGCCGCGATGTCGAGGTGATTGGTGGGTTCATCGAGGATCAACAGGTCGGGCTCGCTGACCAGTGCGCGGGCCAGTGCCACACGCTTTTTCCAGCCACCTGAGAGGGTGGCGATGGGGGTATTGGGTTCCAGGGACAATAGGGAAAGTTGGCGTTCTACTCGCCATGTTTCCATGTCAAGGCCCAGTTCGGTAAGTCCGCTGGCAATTTCTTCAAAGGCTGTGTGGTGTTCTTGGAAAGTAGGTTCCTGAGGAACAAACCCGAGACCCAGTCCGGGGGCCCTCCATACGATACCGTCATCCGGGGGGATTTTCCCGCTGAGAATAGACAGCAGAGTGGATTTTCCTCCACCGTTACGTCCGATGAGTCCTACCCGTTCCCGTTCGTCGATCTGGAAATCGACGTGATCCAGCAGAGGATGGAGACCATAGGCCAGAGAAACAGATTTGAGGGTGAGCAGTGGCATGGAAGATTCAGAGAAAAAGGAAATATTATGGTGGATTGGTGCTGATCAAGCAAAAAACCCGAGGGGATATCCCCTCGGGTTAGAGTCGAAAACAGACGGGGTTTCCCCCACACTGCCTTTTCGATTAGTTTTGTACGCGAACTTTCTTCTCTTCGCGCACGGTGTAGTGCACTTCGACGTGACGGTTTTGTGCACGTCCAGCAGCGGTTTTATTGGATGCCACGGGGTCTTCCATACCATGTCCCTTGGTGTGGATGCGGGAAGCATCGACACCATGCTTGGTCAGGTAAGACTTGACGGCATCAGCACGACGCTGTGACAGTTTCAAGTTGTAGGCTTTGGGACCGGTGCTGTCGGTGTAGCCATCGACCTGAATATCAGCCTCAGGGTAACGCTTGGAGAAGTCCACTACCTGCATCAACTTTTCGTCGGCAGACTTGTTCAACACGGCAGAGTTGGTTTTGAAGTTGGCACCATCCAGGCTGACGGGCTTCTCTTCGGTAATGGTACGCCAGCGGTCAACAGGAGCAGGAGCGGGAGCAGGTTCCGGCGCAGCGACAGGAGCGACGACAGGAGCGGGGGCGGCCGCTGCTACATGATGGGGTTTTGCAGCGCTGAAGTAATAGTTGACCCCGATGGTGTAGGTATTGTTGTTGATGGTGTTGGTGTTGGTGGTGATGGACATGTTGTTCCATTCCCCTGCAACACTCCAATGGGGGGCAAACAGGTATTCCAGACCCAGTCCACCGTTAATACCATTGCCCGATAGTCCATTGGCGGCTCCGGTTCCGATCAGGCGACCATAACCCAATTTGGCATAAGGCATTAGCACATCGCTGACAGGAATACCGAATTTCAGACCCAGTGCGTAGTCGTGGCTGGCATAGGAGTTATAACCGGAGGTGGTGTTGCCACCCAGGGAACCAAAACGACCGCTGCCGTTATAGCCATAGGCCCCATCAATGCCCAGTACGGTGCTGCCTACTTTCCAGGCATAACCGACTTCAGCACCGACAGCAGCGCCGTAGTTTTGTGGGGAGTTACCCGTGGCACCATTGGTGACCTGTCCTCCGGGAGCAGCACCATTACCGACCTGCATTTTGGAATCGTTGATCCCGGTCTTTGCGCCGACATAGGCTCCGGTGAAGGGGCCACGATAGCCATCATCAAGGAAGTTGTCTACATCGCTGACGACACCCTTGGCACCGCTCTCAATGGTGGAACCGGCTGACTGAACTCCGTTTTCGATGGCGGTACCGGCTGCTTTGACATCAGATTCTGCGGAGGAAACCATGCCATCTGCGAAAGCGGAGGCAACGGGCAGGGCCAGCAAACTCAAGACCAACAACTTTTTCTGGAATTTCATAAGACAAGTTCTCCGGTTATTAAGTAGAGACGGTTCAAAAAATATTTCCACGGGTGAGATTGCTCTTTAAACCCCCCCAGCAGAGATTTGTGACATCTTAAAGTCAATATTTGTTTCTGTCAGTAAGAATTTTTTGTGTTTGGTTGCGAGTGTTGTAAATTGGCAACAATCCAATGATGACCATGGTAGCACGTCGATGGTAGAATGCCGTATTCAGGGTCCCCGTAGTTAAATGGATATAACGGCCCCCTCCTAAGGGGCAATTACAGGTTCGATTCCCGTCGGGGGCACCATCGAGAACGTTTGAGTTGTGCGAGTCGTTGACAGAAAAACGTGCTTAATGGGGTGTATTCCCACTCTGCTCTTGAATTCACCAGACGGAGAGGGCTCCGTGTCAGAAGGGGAATGCCTCGCAACCGTTTTCATCACATTTTAAATAGCCCCCCTTGCGGTTGTTCCAGTCGGACAGTACCCAGCGTTCGCACGTATTGTCATCAAGGCGATAGGTATGTCGCGCGGGTCGGTGCGTATGACCATGAATCAAGCGTGGATAATCATTTTTACGCAGTAGATCTACCACCGCTTGAGGAGTGACATCCATGATCATCAGAGTTTTACGTTTTTTTGCTTGTGCGCTCATGGCTGTTGCTTCTTCAGCAATTTTGTAGCGTTCCTCAATGGGTAACGCCATGACTTTGCGTTGCCAGGTTACGGAGCGTACCTGCTTACGCCAAGCCTGATACTCCTCATCTTCGGTACACAAGATGTCCCCGTGGGTCAACAATGTGCGTACCCCATCATCCAGAATCAGAATGGTGGGATCGCTGATGTGGGTGGCCCCGCAAGCTTTGGCAAATTTGTTGCCAAGCAGAAAGTCTCGATTGCCGTGGAGATAGAACAATTGAGTGCCCTGTTGTACCAGATTGGCCAGACTTTGCACTACCTTCTGGTTGAAAGGGGTGGGGATATCGTCATCCCCGACCCAGGTTTCGAACAGGTCACCCAGAATGTACAGCGAACTGGCTTCACGTGCCGGACCATCCAGAAAATTCTGGAATCTCTGAAAAAGTTTGGTGGCCGAAGGCGACAGATGCAGGTCTGCGATGAATAGAGAATGGGACACGGGTTTTACATGACCTCCGCTTTTTCGATAACGACATCTTCAATTGGGACATCACCATGGCCTAGCCGGTTCCCGGTTTTAACGCCCTTGATGCGATCGACAATGTCCTGACCTTCAGATACTCGGCCAAATACGCAGTAACCATAGCCATGTTGGTTGGCAGCGGTGAAGTTGAGAAAATCGTTGTTTTTTACATTGATGAAAAATTGGGCTGTGGCTGAATGTGGATCTGATGTGCGTGCCATGGCAATGGTGTAGCACTCATTGGCCAATCCATTGGCCGCCTCATTCTCGATGGGTGAATGGGTAGATTTCTGCTTCATGCCAGGTTCAAATCCCCCTCCTTGAATCATGAAGCCATCGATGACGCGGTGAAAGATTGTCTGGTCATAGAACCCTTCCTTGACATAAGTTAGAAAGTTTTCCGAGGTCAAGGGGGCTTTTTCCGTATCGAGAGTTAGGACAATATCGCCAAAATTGGTTTTAAGACGGACCATGAGAGGGTTCCTTCGGTTGAGTAAGAGTGGGTTTGTCGTTTTTGAACGGATCGGTCTTGATTTTATCGACCTTGAGTTTGAGCGCCCGATCATTGGGGTTGAGTTGGAGAGCGCGTGTGTAAGCCGCTTGGGCCAAGGCCAGATAGACATCCCCCAGGTTTTCTTGCGCTATGCCATAGTTGGGTTGCGCACGGATGCATTTTTCCAGGCTACGCCGGGCATCGTCCAAATTTCCTTCGGCGGCATACAGGGAGGCCAGATTGTTGTAGGGGGCTGCCATTTCAGGGAATCGCTCAGTGAGGTTTTTGAGGACCGTGATGGCTTCGGAGCGCTTTTTCAACTGCGTCAGCGCCGAGGCCTTGAGGAACAGGATATCCCCATTATCTGGTTGATCAACCAGTGTTTGATTGGCCAATGCCAGTGCCTGCGTGGATTGATGGTCGTGGAGTAGGGCCTGAAGTTTCAACAAGACGCGTGTGTTCGATTCTGACAGCAAGGAGGAGGTTGTGCTAGGATGCGCGACTTGGGCAATGGGCCCGCTCGTGGGCGAAACCGCAGGTTCATCGGCTTTGACCGAGAAAACCGCGGCTAGAGCCAATCCGGTCGTGATGAATAGGGCACTGTGTCGACGCATCGTCAGTCTGTTTTGAGTAGAATTCAAGAAACCTGACATTCTATCAACCCAACGCGTTGATGGCTAGGGATTTTGTGGTTAAATTTCAACTTTTCGGGAATTCTCTTTGACTATGTTGCGCTTGTTCAACACCTTGACGCGTCGGGTTGAGCCTTTTCAGCCCATTGATCCTGCTTCGGTTCGTTTGTACGTGTGCGGGATGACAGTATATGACTTTTGCCATTTGGGGCATGGTCGTATGCTGGTCAACTTTGATGTATTGTTTCGCTGGTTGCAGACTTCGGGGTTTCAGGTTACCTATGTGCGCAATATTACGGATATCGATGACAAAATCATCGACCGCGCAGCGCAGCAGGGTGAGTCTATTCAAGCCCTGACGGGGCGCATGATCGCTGCGATGCAGGAAGATCTGGAGCGGTTGGAGGTCTTGGCTCCTACCCATGAACCGCGTGCCACGGAACATGTGCCGGGCATGATTGCCTTGATTGAAACCTTGATGACCAAGGGACTGGCGTACTGCGGTAGCAATGGGGATGTTTATTATTCGGTTCGGGATTTTCCGGGATACGGAAAGTTGTCTGGCAAAACGTTGGAAGATTTGCGTGCCGGAGAGCGTGTTGCACGTGATGAATATAAACGCGATCCTTTGGATTTTGTGTTGTGGAAAAGTGCCAAGCCGGGGGAACCGCAATGGCCCTCGCCCTGGGGGCCGGGTCGACCGGGGTGGCATATCGAGTGTTCTGTGATGAGTGAATGTTTTCTGGGCAGTCACTTCGATATTCATGGAGGGGGGCATGATCTGCAGTTTCCCCATCATGAAAACGAGATCGCTCAAAGCGAGGGCGCTCATGGGCATGCTTTTGTCAATGTCTGGATGCATAACGGATTTTTGCGTGTCGATGGGGAAAAGATGTCCAAATCACTGGGCAACTTCTTTACGCTGCGCGATATCTTTCAGCGTTTTCATCCGGCAGTGGTGCGTTTCTTTCTACTGCGTGGACATTATCGCAGTCCATTGAATTACAGTGACACACATCTGGAGGATGCGCGTCAGGGGTTGAATACGCTCTACACGGCGTTGCGTGAGAGTGAGGGGGGGGATGTATCGGGTATTGGGCAGAAGATATGGACAACGGAGGCGGGGCAAGCGTTCAAGGCTGCGCTGGACGATGACCTGAATACCCCAGAAGCCGTGGCAGTTCTGTTTGGCTTGGCTCACGATGTGCATCGTGGAGTGGCGGAGGCTGGCGCACAACTGGCCTATTTGGCATCCTTGTTGGGCCTGCTGACCCAGAATCCGGTTCAGTGGTTTCAGGAAGGGGCTGGGCTGGTCGTGGCCGGAGGGGCTGATGAGCGTGCGCGTATCGAAGGATTGATTGCACAACGCCAAGCAGCACGCGCGGCGCGTGATTTTGCATCCGCAGATCAAATCCGTCAGGCTTTGCTGGCCGAGGGGGTCGTACTGGAGGATAAGGCGGGCACCACTCAGTGGCGCCGCGCCTGAGGTGAGTCAGGACTGAAAGAATTCGCGTACCTTGTCCATGAACCCCTTGGCCTTGGGGCTGTGGGTATCATTACCACGGGTTCCCTGCTCCAGTTGGCGGAGCAACTCCTTCTGGGTTTCGGTCAACTTGACGGGAGTCTCCACCACCACATGGCACAGCAGATCTCCCAGTGTTCCACCACGCAGGGCCTTGATACCTTTTCCGCGCAAGCGGAATACTTGCCCGGTTTGAGTTTCCGGCGGAATTTTTAGTTTGGCCTGGCCTTCCAGAGTGGGAATCTCGATTTCTCCGCCCAGTGCGGCCACTCCGAAACTGATGGGCATCTCACAGTGGAGATCCGTGCCTTCCCGCTGAAATACTGGGTGAGGCCGGATTTGTACCACGACGAAGAGATCTCCCGAGGGGCCGCCGGCTTGTCCGGGCTCTCCTTCTCCCGCCAGACGTACGCGATCACCATGATCGATCCCAGCTGGAATTTTGACGGAGAGGGTTTTTTGCTTGCGTATCCGTCCAGCACCGTTGCAATCCGGGCAAGGAGAAGTGATGGTCTTTCCTGAACCGTGACAGACTGGGCAAGTTTGCTGAATCGAGAAGAAACCTTGCTGCATGCGGACCTGTCCCTGACCATGGCAGGTATTACAGGTGGTGGGGCTGGTACCCGGCTTGGCACCACTTCCTTTACAAGTGGAACAGGGCTCCATGGTTGGGATACGTATCTTGGTTTCCGTTCCACGGGCAGCTTCTTCCAGTCCGATTTCCAGGTTATAGCGCAGATCGGCACCACGATACATGCCACCAGGACGAGAACCGCCACGACTTTGACCAAAGATGTCGCCAAAAATATCACCGAAAGCATCGGCAAAACCGCCCATTCCGGGACCACCGGGACCCGCTCCACCGCCCATCTGGGGGTCGACTCCGGCATGTCCGTAGCGATCATAGGCTGCGCGTTTGTCAGCATCTGACAAGATTTCGTAGGCTTCCTTGGCTTCTTTGAAGGAAGCCTCCGCCTTGGCGTTGTCGGGATTTCGATCCGGGTGATATTTCATGGCCAACTTGCGGTAGGCCTTTTTTATCTCCTCGTCCGAGGCATCCCGGTTGACTCCCAGAACTTCATAAAAATCACGTTTGCTCATGCTGTGTTGTCTCACCTAAAAGCATTGGGGAGCAGGGGTTTCCCCCTCTCCCCAATGGTGGGCTGTCCCCATCGGGGAGAAAGGCTTACTTACGATCTTTGACTTCTTCAAACTCCGCATCGACGACATCATCGGAGTGTCCGGCCTCCGGTTCATGTGCCTGATGCGCTGCCCCCCCTTCAGGGGATGCCCCGGCAGCATACATTTTTTCGGCCAATTTGTGACTGGCCTCGGACAGGGTTTCCGTGCAGGCATTGATGCGTGCAGTGTCCTGGGCTTTCAAGGCATCTTCGGCCTCCTTCAAGGCGGACTCGATGCGAGTTTTGTCTTCCCCGTCGATCTTGTCACCATGTTCCTTCAGAGACTTGGTCACGCTATGTACCAGGCTTTCCAGACCGTTTTTAGCGTTCACTGCTTCGAGGTTCTTTTTGTCTTCCTCGGCATGTTCTTCGGCATCCTGAACCATGCGTTGGATTTCTTCCTCCGATAAACCGGAGTTGGCCTTGATGGTGATCTTGTTTTCCTTGCCGGTGGCCTTATCCTTTGCATTCACATGCAGTATGCCGTTGGCATCGATGTCGAAGGTGACTTCAATCTGGGGCATGCCGCGTGGTGCAGCGGGGATGTCGCTCAGGTTGAACTGTCCGAGGCTCTTGTTTCCCGAAGCCAGATTGCGTTCACCCTGCAGAACATGGATGGTTACCGCCGACTGATTGTCATCCGCCGTGGAGAACACTTGAGAAGCCTTGGTGGGGATGGTGGTGTTTTTCTGGATCAGGCGAGTCATCACGCCTCCCAGGGTTTCAATCCCCAGAGATAGAGGAGTGACATCAAGCAGCAGCACATCCTTGACATCTCCCTTCAATACCCCACCTTGAATGCCTGCACCGATGGCCACGGCTTCATCGGGATTGACATCCTTACGGGGTTCACGACCGAAAAATTCCTTGACTCGGTCCTGTACCTTGGGCATACGGGTTTGACCCCCGACGAGAATCACGTCGGCGATGTCGCTGATCTTGACACCGGCATCCCGGATCGCGATTTCACAGGGTTTCATGGTGCGGTCAACGAGGTCCTGAACCAGGCTTTCCAGTTTGGCACGGGTGATTTTGACCACCAGATGCTTGGGGCCCGTGGCATCGGCGGTGATGTAGGGCAGATTGACTTCGGTTTGTTGCGAAGAAGACAGTTCGATCTTGGCTTTTTCGGCAGCATCTTTGAGGCGTTGCAGGGCAAGGACATCTTTGCGCAGGTCCAGACCGTTTTCGCGTTGGAATTCATCCGCCAAAAATTCGATGACGCGCATATCGAAATCTTCTCCACCCAGGAAGGTATCTCCATTGGTGGATAACACTTCAAATTGGTGTTCGCCATCGATTTCGGCAATTTCAATGATGGAGATATCGAAAGTTCCCCCGCCCAGATCATAGACGGCAATCTTGCGGTCGCCCTCTTTTTTGTCCAGACCAAAGGCCAACGCGGCAGCTGTGGGTTCATTGATGATGCGCTTGACATCCAGTCCGGCAATGCGCCCGGCATCCTTGGTGGCCTGACGCTGGCTGTCGTTGAAGTACGCGGGGACGGTGATGACGGCTTCCGTGACTTCCTCTCCCAGGTAGTCTTCTGCCGTTTTTTTCATCTTCTGCAAAACGGCTGCCGATATTTCCGGGGGAGCCATCTTGCGGTTGCGTACTTCTACCCAGGCATCGCCGTTATTGGCCTTGACGATGCTGTAGGGCACCATGTGGATGTCTTTTTGCACCATCTCTTCTTCAAATTTGCGACCGATCAGGCGCTTGACCGCGAATAGCGTATTTTTGGGGTTGGTAATGGCCTGGCGTTTGGCAGGGGCTCCGACCAGTACTTCCCCATCTTCCATGTAAGCGACGATGGACGGGGTGGTACGTGTGCCTTCGGCATTTTCAATGACCTTGGGTTTTCCGCCTTCCATGACGGCCACGCAGGAGTTGGTGGTACCCAGATCGATTCCGATGATTTTTCCCATGATGTTCCTCTTGATTCTGATAAGGTTTGTGAAATGGTTTCCTGGCTCTTAAAATCGGGTCGTTTGGATCCGATTCAAGGGGTTGTCACAACTTTTCCTTTGGATACGGTGACCAGTGCTGGACGCAGGATTCTTTCATGCAAGGAAAACCCCTTTTGCATGACACTGATGACATTTTGAGCAGGAATCTCCTCGTGCTCCAGGGAGGCGATGGCTTGATGGCGGTTGGGGTCAAAACGTTGGCCTTCAGGATGGATGGCATTGATGTGGAATTTGTCGAAGATGCTGGACAGTTGACGTGCCGTCAGTTCAACCCCGCTACGATAACTGTCGATCGAGGCTTCAGTCACCTGCTGGGCGGCTTCGAGACTATCCATGACGGCAAGCAGTTCGCCGGCAAAATTTTCCAGTGCGAACTTGCGCGCCTGAGCGAGTTCTGTGGCTGTGCGCTTGCGTAGATTTTCCATTTCGGCACGCAAGCGCAACAATTCATCATCTTTCGCGCGCAGAGTTTCTTCACTGCGTGCCACGGCGGCAAGGGCCTGTTCAAAGGTCATGCCGGGTGAATTCTCGGCGGAGGGTTGGGTGTCAGCGGTGGATGGCTCTTCTGGGGTCATGCGCGGCTCCTTGCCAAAAGGTGAAAAAAGGATGGCTCCTAGATGGGGAAGCGTTCGTCTTTTTTCAACCCCAACCTGGAAAAAGCCTAGGGAGTGTGAGCCAGCAGTTCGCGGGCATGCTGGCGCACGGTGTCGGTGAGGGTGATGCCGCCCAACATGCGGGCAATTTCTTCGATGCGTGCCCCATAATCCAGGGAGGTGACCTGGCTTTGCATACGTCCCTCGATTTCGCACTTGTGCACCGAACAGTGATGGTGGGCCGCTGCCGCTACCTGTGCCAGATGGGTGACGCACAGTACCTGATGGCGTTGGCCCAGTTCTGCCAGTAGCTGGCCTACTCGTTGTGCAACAGCCCCGCCGATGCCGCTGTCTACTTCATCGAAGATCAGGGTCGAGACGTGCGTATCCTGAGACAGTCGGGTTTGCAGTGCCAAACCCAGACGCGCCAGTTCGCCTCCTGAAGCGACCCGTTGCAGGGCGGCCAACGGTTGACTGGGATGGGCGGAAAACTGAAACTCAATGCGTTCTGCGGCCCCGCTGCTGGGTTCTGACAGGGGAATCAGGACGGCGGCGAAGCGTGCTTGACCCAAAGCCAAGGAGGCCAAGCTGGATGTGACCTCCTGACTGAGACGTTGCGCGGCTTTCTGACGTTGTTGGGTCAGTCGTTCACGAACTTGAATCCAGTGTCGCTGGGCATCCTGGGCTCTCTGTTGCAGGGTGGTAAGGTCAGCATCGGCATTGAGTGTTGCCAGTTCCTGTCGTAGCGATATGGCTCGTTCGGGGAGATCCTGAGGGCGGCAATGCAGACGTCGAGCAACGGTCAGCCAGTCCTGCAACTGGATTTCCAATTCCGGCAGGCGGTCTTCCTGGTCTTGATGTCCTGAGCGGTAGCGTTCCAGTGCGGTGCTGACTTCTTCGACTTCGATGCGCGCGGATTCCAGCAAGGTGCTGAAAGTAGCCAGGGTGGGGTCGAGACAGGCAAGTTCGCTCAGTTGATGCTGGCAATTCAATAATTGTCGGCGAACTGCCTGATCTTGTTCATCCAGAGTGTCCAGGATGGTACCAATGCCATTGAGCAAGTCGGTGTGGTGACTCCAGCGCTGGTGATCCTGTTGCAGGTTGTCCCAGGATTGATCAGTCAATTTGAGGGGACTGAGCCAGTCCAGCTGTTCCTGTAGCGCTATGCGTTGGGCCTGTCTCGTTTCCTGTGCCTGTTGGGCGTGGATCAGCGTATCTTGGGCAATCTGCCATGCTTGCCATGATTCCCTGACAAGGGTCACCAGGTCCAGATGTTGTCCAAAGGTGTCGAGACAATCGCGTTGTGCCTGGCTGTGGAGTAGATGTTGGTGTGCGTGTTGACCGTGGATGTCGATGAGCAGTTCTCCCAATTCGCGTAACTGGGTGGCTGTGACCGGTGTGCCATTGATGAAGGCGCGCGATTTTCCGGATTTTTCGACGACACGGCGTAAAAGACATTCGTTTTCAGGCGTGGTCAGTTCCTGTTCACTCAGCCAGGCCCTCGCTGGGTGAGTGGGGGCGGGTTCGAAATGAGCCACGAGATTGGCGCGCTCGGCTCCAGGGCGTACCACGCTCGGATCGGCACGTCCACCGAGAACCAATTCCAAAGCATCCAGCAGGATTGACTTGCCGGCACCGGTTTCACCGGTGAGTGCGGTGAAACCGTTTTGCCATTCGAGATCCAGGTGTTCGACCAGAACGAAATGATGGATACAGAGGCGTGTCAGCATGGCTAAAAGCGTGTTCCCCAACGTAATTTTTCGCGGAGCATGGCGAAATAATCATATTCTGGGGGGTGAATCAGGTGCACGGTACGAGGAGCACAGGTGACGGTCAGACGATCGCCAGGGTGCAGGGCGACCTGATCCTGTACATCAAAACTGGCAAAGGCAGCCACGCCTTTATGCAGTCGCATCTCGACACGGGATTCCTGGCTGAGGACCACAGGTCGGTTGCTCAGGGTATGGGGACAAATGGGTGTCAGTACCAAGGCTTGCAGAGCTGGGTGGACAATCGGGCCACCACTGGACAGGGCATAGGCGGTGGAACCCGTGGGGGTGGCCAGAATCAATCCATCGGCGCGCAATTGGTAAACAAAATGGCCATCGACCAGCACTTCGATTTCGATCATGCTCCCACGTGCTCCTTTGGCGATTACCACGTCGTTGAGAGCCAGTGCCTCACTGGGATTTCCCTGTAGTGGAACCAGATGTGTGGCCAGCAAGGTACGGTGCTCAAGGGTATATTCTCCATTGAGCACTGGGGTCAAGTGAGTTTCCAGGGTATGGGCGGGGATGTCGGTGAGAAACCCCAGTTGTCCAAGGTTGATCCCGATCAGAGGAACTCCATGAGCGGCGAGTGCGCGTGCAGCATTCAGTAGTGTGCCGTCGCCCCCCAGCACGATACACAGGTCGAGACGGCTGGCTTGTTCCACCAGGGGGGTCCCGTTCTGACCCAGAATCCTGGCTGCGGTCGGATCCAGTTCTACCTTGCATTGATGATGGGCAAGAAGTTCCAAAAGACGAGTCAGGGGGGGTAACAGTCCTTCGGGGTCGGACTTGGCGATAACCCCGATGTGAGACAATCTGGCATGTAAGGAACTTCGCACGAGCATGATAGTCTGGTTGGAACAAAAGGGCATTAAAACACATTTCAGTTAGAATGAGGGCTATGTTAAACGATCGCGCGCAGGCGTTGCTCAAGGTGCTGGTGGAGAAGTATATCGATGAGGGCCAACCTGTCGGTTCTCGGGCTTTGTCGCGACTGTCCGGCATGGATTTGTCGGCGGCCACTATTCGCAATGTCATGGCCGATCTCGAAGAGTTGGGTTTCATCACCAGTCCGCATACCTCGGCAGGGAGGGTTCCGACTCCCCGGGGGTATCGTTTTTTTGTGGACAGCCTGTTGACCATTCAGCCGTTGACCCATGCGACGGTCAATCAGGTGGAATCTCATCTTCACCCGGCAGACACCCAGCAGTTGATGGCCACGGCTTCGCAATTGCTGTCCGAGTTGACGGCATTTGCTGGTATTGTGCGCACGCCGCGGCGGCACCTTGCCGGATTTCAGCGTGTTGAATTCATGCGCTTGTCGGAGACTCGTTTGCTGTTGATATTGGTGACACTGGAAGGAGAGGTACAGAACCGGATATTGCCCGTATCACAGTCTTATTCAACAGAACAATTGACAGAAGCTGCCCGCTATCTGAATGAGTATGGGGCAGGTCGCGATTTTGACAAGATCGTGGAAGGATTGCGTCAGGAGTTGTCGGGGTTGCGTTCGGATATCCGGTTGCTGACCAGCCAGGCTCTGGAGTTTGGAGAGTCGGTTCTGCGTCTTGGCAGAGATGATTACGTGCTGCGCGGCGAGACCCGTCTCATTGGACACGGTGACATGAGCGGTAATTTGATGCGCTTGCGCCGACTTTTTGATCTTTTTGAACAAAAAACCAGCCTGTTGCAACTGTTGGATGCGAGTCAGAACAGCGAAGGGGTACGCATTTTCATCGGGGGAGAATCTGGGCAGTCTCCCCTGGATGAGTTCAGCCTGGTGACGGCTCCCTATGAGGTGGATGGTCAGGTGGTGGGTACCTTGGGGGTTATCGGTCCTACCCGGATGGCCTATGAGCGGGTCATTCCGATCGTGGATATTACGGCACGCCTGCTCTCCAGTGCGTTGTCACAACATTGAATCAGGTGACTCGATCTTATGTCTCGATATTTTCCCGAACCCATCTTTGAACATGGTCGCTCGCGTGCACGTGTCGGTATCCTGCTCGTCAATCTGGGTACTCCTGATGCTCCCGATGCGCCGGCATTGCGTCGCTATCTGGCGCAGTTTCTCAGTGATCCCAGGGTGGTCGAGATTCCCCGTTTGGTGTGGTGGCTGATCCTTCACGGTATTGTTTTGCGCACACGTCCTGCGCAATCGGCCAAAAAATATGCCACCATCTGGCAGGAAGGGGGGTCTCCCCTTCGGTTGTTCAGTGAGGCACAAGCGCGCGCGTTGGAGGTACGACTCAATCATGATGTTCCGGAGTCCGAACGCCTATGCGTGCGCTTGGCCATGCGTTATGGGCAGCCAGCACTGCCAGATGCGGTGGCAGCGCTCAAGGCGCAAGGGTGTGACCGATTGCTGCTGTTACCACTCTATCCCCAGTACGCTGCCAGTACTACGGCATCGAGTCAGGATGCTCTGTTTGACGTGCTTAAGTTGTGGCGCAATGTGCCAGCGCTGCGTACGGTGCGCCACTACCACGATGACCCTGGTTATATTGCGGCACTCAAAGGGCGCGTTGAACGTTTCTGGGCTGTCCATGGGAGACCGGAGGTATTGGTCATGAGTTTCCACGGTGTTCCGCAGTTTACGTTGGAAAAGGGGGATCCTTACCATTGCGAATGCTTGAAAACGGGTCGTCTGCTGGCTGAAGCACTGCAACTGAATCGGGAGCAGTATCGTATCTCCTTCCAGTCCTTGTTTGGTCGGGCTGAGTGGGTCAAACCCTATACGGCCCCGATGGTGGAAGATCTGGCTCGTTCAGGGGTGCGACACATTCAGGTGGTTTGCCCCGGATTTCCAGCGGATTGCCTGGAGACGTTGGAGGAAATCGGCATGGAAGTCAAGGCGGCATTCCTGGCCCAGGGTGGACAGGTTTATCACTATATTCCGGCGCTTAACGATGATCCGGATTGGCTGGATGCCTTGGCAAACATTGCGCGTGCCAATCTGGGTGGCTGGTGGCCTCCTGTATTGGAGGGAGAAGACTTGACGGGGCGTCAGCAACGCGCTGAGGAACGCGTGGCTCAGTTTGCGGGACCACCATTGCAGTAGCGTTGGGGTGAGATCGCCTCGATCAGGTCACGTTCCAATGGTAAGGGTTCTCCCTCCAGCCAGGCACTGAGCAGGGCGGCTCCCAGAGGGGCCAGCGCCAGTCCTCGGGATCCCAGTGCAGTGAGCGTGAACACCCCGGGATGTGAGGAGAGTGGGCCAATCAGGGGAAGCCGGTCGTGGCTGATGTTGCGTAACCCGACGCGCCGAGTGCGGATGGGGGTTGTTGTGCGATAGCCGACCAGCCGTTCCCAGCGTTGCAGGTTTTCCTGATCATCCTCAGAGCGGGGAGTTGTATCCGATTCTGGCTGGTAGGTGGCACCGATGCAGGGGCCACCGGGAGCATCGGGGATGATGTAGCCATGGCGACATAATACGGGATGTCCGGAAGCCCAGGGAGAGGAATCGATCTGGGTGATTTGTCCACGCCACGATTGCATGGCCCAGTCGGGCGAAGAGGAGACCAGTGGTAGGGGAGAAGCTCCACAAGCCAGAATCACGATGGGGGCTTGAGCCAGAATGTGTCCCTGGGCATTTTGGGCTTGCCAGCCTGAATTCATGGGTTGCAACTGGATGGGGCTTGACCAGTGGCAATGCAGTTGTGATCCTGATGCATCGAGTGCTTGGCGACACCAGGCACTGGGATCGACCCAGCCTGCTTCGGCAAACCAGAGGCCGCCCCAGGGAGCAGGGCAGTGACCCAATGACTCGGCCTCTACTGCAGAGCACCAGCGCATCCAGTGAGAAGGAAAAGACAGCTGACGAACCAACTGTTGCAGGTGCTGGGCTTCTTCGGCGTGATCGGCGAGATGTAGAACTCCGGTACGTCGCCCGGGACAAGGGGTTAGGGTGGTCAGTTGTTGCCATGCCTGAAAATACCCGGCGCGGGATAGGCGAGCGGCACGATTGTCGTCTCGACTGGGATGGGGGCGTAGAATTCCGGCGGGATTGCCCGATGCTGCTTGGGCTGGTCCTGTCAGTGCATCGAAGAGGTCGATATGCCAGCCTCGCAGGCTCAGGGCTTGACTGACCAGACAGCCCGCCAGCCCGGCACCGATGACCAGAGCCTGTCGTGTTGGAGGAGGACGCAGGGTGGCTTGCAGCAGCGGTTGATGACGAGCGCGCCGGATCATGGTTTCCCAGGCGTTTCGGGGGATTTTGTCGTAGCAGGCTTCCAGACGTTCACGTTTTGAACCAAAACCGGCAACACGTTGGGTGCGGAATCCTTCCTGCTCCAGAGCACGGCGCACATGACCCGCAACGCACCAACTGGCCAGGGTGGCACCATGGCGACAATGGCGCGCAATCTGACGCAGAAGGGATGGACTCCAGGCATCGGGATTGTGTCGTGGAGAAAATCCGTCCAGGTAAATGGCATCAGCGGCTAGGGTCAGCTGGGGGATTTGTGTGGCAAAGTCTCCCAATCCCAGTAACAAGGTGACCCGACCTTCATCAAAAGACAATCGATGAAATCCTGGAGTGAGAACAGGCCAGGAAGCCAGAAGACTGGCAGCGACTTCGCTGAGTTCGGGATGGTGGCTCAGGGCCTGACTTAGATCGGCGTGGCTGAAGGGAGATTGTTCGACTGAAACAAAGTGTAAGCGAGCGTGTTTGGGGGCGCTGGTACGCCAGGTAAGCCAGGTGGTGAGGAAATTGATTCCCAAACCGAAACCTGTCTCCAGAATCTGGAATTGGGTACAGTGCTGCCAGCGTTCAGGAAGCCCGTTTCCTGCCAGAAATACCGCGCGGGATTGGGCAGTACCTCCGGCACGGGAGTGGTAGACATCATTGTAGCGCGCCGAATAAGCAACTCCCTCGCGCAACTCCAGCGCGGCGGGATAGAGAGACGACATGGGGCCGTCGGGGACTAGAGGATCTTATTCAGCAGATCCTCGCCCAGTTCGAATCCTGCTCCCATTTCCATGGCGCGTCCAAAGTTGGAGTTGAGCAACCCCCCCAAGGCACCGAACAACCCGCCTTGTTGAGGGGCTGTCGCCATGGGAGGGGCATAGCCGGCATTGGGGTAACTGCCTGGGGCAGGGCCGGGCATGGCGGCTTGATTCTGCCAGAACGCATGGATGGCCTGCAACGTATTTCCCATCTGTTGCTGTTGCCCTTGGATGGCCAGCGCCACCTCCCGCAGGTCGAGCAACCATTCGCGCGCATCCGGATGGCCCGCCTGGGCTGCGTTCTGCAGTTTCCCAGCCAATGCCTGCATTTGTTGTGCCACTTGCTGCCCTTGCATTTGTAACTGTTGATATTGCTGGTCAATAGTCTGAATATCCATGGAGTCTCCACAAGCGAGAAAAAGAGGCTTACCACCCGATTCTAGCGCAGTTTGGTGGATTCGGTATTTTATGCAAGCAATGTGAAGGTGTCGTGCTTTTTGAAGGTATGCATAGGAGATTTTCCGTCAATCTGGAATGGCATAGAAAACTTGGTTTTCGAACTCTTATGGGGTGCCGTAGTGAAAGCGTGAGGCTTTTTCTGCGTTGAGTAACCACCGGACGGTGTCGTGATACGCTGTCTGGCGGATCCGTGCCTCCGGTTTTTATGGAGGTATATCATGAACTTGGCGATTAAAATCATGACTGGATTGGTACGGTCGGGCTATTGGACGGGATGGGCGCTGATGCGGCATTGGCCTCGTCGCGAAGAGAAAACACGGGAAGCGGGTCGAGTGATTGAGAGTTCGGCTTCACGGGTTGACGAAGCGCGCAATGATAGGGGTCAGGTGCCGGCCGGAGTATCGGCAGAAGAGGAGTGTGAAGAACGGCGGCATGTTGGGTTGTTGCTGGGGAAAGCCATGATTCGTTATGGAGATGGGTACAGTGTGGTGTGTCGCTGCTATCCTGAAGACGGACGGGTGGTGTGTACTCTGTGGCTGAACTATGTGCGTTTGCAAGAGCGTTATGGGGTCTGGGTGGAGCAACGGCTGCGTTTGCGTGCCGGGGGAGTGGTGGCGCATCAACAGGCGTTGCCCAACCAGGGTTGTTTGCCGACTCGTCCTTGGGGCCGCATTGAATTGCCGGATCGTGCATTGACATTCTCGTCATTGCAAGACCAGGCATTGATTGCGCTGGTGGATCAAACCGCGGACGAAGCACAGCGCCTGATCGATGCAGAGGTTCCCGATGGGTTGCTGCAGCAGCAACCCTGGCAATTGTTGCCGGAAACTCCAACAACGACAGAGGAGGCAATGCCATCGCCTTCCGATGCCAAGATGCGTCGTGTGGTGGAAATGACCTTAAGTGCGTTGCGTGAGGCAGATGCCCAGCGTAAGCACCCCTTGGCGACAACACAGAAGTGTTATCCCAACATGGTCAAAGCGCCGGAGGTTCGTCGCTTTACGGGGGTGTTGACGCGGGCAGGGTTTGTTGAACGCAGTGATGCAAAGGGGCGTAAATCACGCACGTTTTTTGCAGAAGTCGGTGATGAGGTACAGTCGGTGCGTCATACGGGAACCGATTTGCAGCGGGCCTTGATGCGTGAAAAAATCCAGGAAGGCGATAGAGTGGAGATTTTTGCCATCGGTCTGGTCCCGTTGGGAGGAGGTAAGTCCATGAAAAAAATATGGAGTGTTCGCAAAGTATCATGATGTCCGATGCATTCTGAGGAGGGTCGGGGTTACGCGGGGCTTCTTGGTGAAGCCCCGTTTTTTGTCATAACTTCTGGGATAGAATGGGGACACGCTAAGGAATGACCGTCGGATAAAAGGTGTGATGGGGGAGGGCAGGTACCGATGAAGTGGTTATTGTGGATGTTGGTGTTTCTGACCGAGAAATGGCGCTCGAATGGATTGGAGCAGATCCGCGCGCAAGGAAAGGCGCGGTGGGAAGGTTGGCTGAGATCCGATGGTTTTCCTGGAGGGCTCTGGCTTAAGGGGGCTGTATTGCCTTTGCTGATACTGTGGGGAGTCCAATGGGGGGCGGGTCGTCTGGGCGTGGGGTGGGTGGTGGATTTACTGGCTTTGTTATCCTTCATGGAATTGCGTCCAGCCCTTCTGGATTTGCGCAATGGCCTGGCTGATTGGCATCAGGAAACTGCCCAGAATACCTTGTCACAGATATTTGAGCAGGTATTCTCACGGGTATTTTATCGGGTTTTTTGTACCAGTTTCTGGTATTTCATTTTGCCAGGATCACTGGGATTGGTATTGGTTTGTGCTACGTTGGAACTGGCTCATGGAACATGGCAGGACAGGTTGGCGGGCCGCGTGCTGGCTGTGTTGGCATGGTTGCCTGCGCGTCTGCTGGGGTTCACGTTGGCTCTGGTTGGAAACTTTGAGGAAGCACTTTATGCGTGGCGCAATTTGGCCATGAAGAAGTCTGTGGATTCCTGGGTGGTGGCTGTGGCATGGGGAGCGCTGGGTATTCAGGGGGAAGAGGAAGCGGAAGGGTTGTCGGGCGTGAATGTTGAGATGGCGATGGGGGTTGAGGCACTATTGTGGCGTGCTCTCATCGTTTGGGCGCTGGTGGCGGCGTTGGTGACGGCGATTGGGGCTTGACGTGGGGATCAACGGTGGCATGCATTCCTGCTGTAACTGTTGCAACGTCTGCAGACGCAGACTGCGCCACGGATGACCTGCCACAAAATCTTTGAGAGCGCAGTCGGGTTCCTGGAGATGTTGGCAGTCGGGAAAGCGGCACTGCCCTTGCAAGGAAGTAAACTCCGGAAAAAATGCGATCAATTCCTGGGCTACCAGATAACCCAGGCCAAATGATTGGATGCCGGGGCTGTCCATGAGCCAGCCATGGGTGAGAGGGTAAGCGCGGCTGGCTGTGGTAGTGTGACAACCGCCATCGAGGGCGACGGAAATTGCCTGGGTAGCGGCACGTGCGCCGGGGATCAGCGCATTGAGCAACGTGGACTTCCCCATACCGGATTGGCCTACCAGTAAACTTTGGTGATGTTCCAACTGCTCCCGAAGCCCTTGAGTATCGTTCATGTTGACAGTGATCAGCGGGTATCCGAGTGTTTCAAAATACTCCAGAGCCGGACGCCATTGTGCGGTGCTGGCTTGAAGATCTGACTTGGTGAGAATCAACAGAGGGGGAATATGAGCCGCTTCAGCACTGATCAGGGTACGTGATATCAGTTCCAGGCTGGGGGTGGGCTCGCCGGCAGACACCAGCAGCACGCGGTCAACATTGGCGGCCAGCAATTTCTGGCGTTTGTGGTCGGCACGCCACAGTAGACTCTGGCGTGCATCGATGGTTTCGATGACACCCTGTCCTGATCCGGTGGGGAGGTAGCGTACATGGTCGCCACAGGCGACATCATGACGTTTGCCGCGTCGTACACAGATCACGGCGGTGTGGGGATCCTCGAAAGAGACGACTTCAAAGTGTTGACCAAAAGCACCGCGCACCCATCCTGATAGAAGGGAAGTCATGGCGCGAAGCGGGAGGAGGCGTGTATCATGGCATCGGCAAGCAATTCACAGGGAATATTATGGCACAGGATAAAAATCATCTGGTATGGGTGGATATGGAGATGACGGGGCTTGACCCTGAGCGCGATCACATTATTGAGGTTGCCTTGGTGGTGACCGATTCGGCGCTGGAAGTGCTGGCTGAAGGACCAGTATTGGCCATTCATCAACCCGACCTCATTCTGGATGGGATGGATGAATGGAATCGCAATACCCATGGACGGTCAGGACTCATTGAAAGAATCCGTGCCACCACCCTGACAGAAACTGGAGCAGAAGATCAGTTGCTGGCATTCATGGAAGCCTGGGTTCCAGCAGGAGAATCTCCCATGTGTGGCAATTCCATTTGTCAGGACCGACGTTTCATGGCACGCCATATGCCACGTCTGGAACGTTATTTCCATTATCGTAACCTGGATGTCAGTACCCTGAAGGAGTTGTGCAAGCGCTGGAAACCAGCGGTGCACAGCGCATTCAAAAAATCGGGAAAGCACCAGGCGCTGGCGGATATCATGGAATCCATCGACGAATTACGACACTACCGCGATCAATTCCTGCGACTCGATTAGCGGAGAGGGCTTCCGACTTATTGCTGAACGGCATGCTGAAGATACCCGATGAACGACGATTCCGGCACGTAGCCTGCCAAACGCTGATCCTCCAGTTCATGACCATGGGCATCGTAAAACAGGGTGGCTGGAGGGCCGAACAGGCCAAAATGGTTGAGGAGTGCGCGGTCATCGGCGCTGTTGTGTGTGACATCTATGCGGATCAGGGTGAATGCTTGCAATGCTTGACGAACGGCTGGCTGGCTGAATACGGTGCGATCCATTTCCACGCAGGAAGTACACCAGTCGGCATAAAAGTCCACTAATACGGGACGCTGCTGTGTGCTGGCATGTGCCAGTTGCTGGTCGAGTTGGGCCAGCGTGGTGACGTGTGTGAAGGGTAGGTCGCTAGGGTTGGTCGGTGAGCGTAACAGGGGCATCAGGGTATACACGGCAACGGCCAACAGAATGATGCCGAAGAAGCGTTTGATTCCGTTCATCCAGCGTCCGGCCTTGGGCAACAGAACCCCTGCCGAGGTCCCAATGGCGAGCAACGGGGTTCCCATGCCCAGTGCCATGATGAACAGTGCACTGCCTCCCATGACCACGTCGTGGGTCTGTGCGATATAGAGCAGCCCCCCCGCCAGAGGAGCGGCCACACAAGGGCCCATGACCAGCGACGAGAGAACACCCATGAAGCCAACTCCCCAGTAGCGTCCTCCAGGGAGGCGGCCTGATGTCAAATGGAGGCGGTTTTGCAGAGCCAGCGGCAGTTGTAACTGATACACATCAAACATGGACAGCGCCAGCACCACGAATAGGATGGCAGTGGCTATCTGGACAGGGGGAGTTTGCAAGGCATTGGACAGCAAGGTGCCGGTGAGTCCGGCCAGAACCCCGACGGTGGCGTAGGTCAAGGCCATTCCCAGCACGTAGGTCAGCGATAGGCCAAAGGCACGCGCCTTGGTGACGTGAGCACCTTGTCCGGCAATGATGCCAGACAGGATGGGGATCATGGGAAATACGCAGGGGGTGAGTGCCAGCAACAGTCCAAACCCAAAGAAACTGAGGAGGACCCATGCAGGTTGGGCTCCTTTGAGGTAATCCGCAAAATCTTCCGGACGTCCCGACTGACCCGAGGGAGGGGCGGTACTGAGTTCGGTTCCGGTGGGTTGTAACTGGTAGCGAGTTCCTTCGAGATGAAAGTCTACCGTTGTGGGCGGGTAGCAGATACCATGATCAGCACATCCCTGATAACTGACGGAGAGTGGAGTGGTGGGTGCATTGACAGGCAAGTCGAGGGCCACCTGAAATGGGTGTCGATAAATCCAGACCTGGCCAAAACTGGGATCTTCCTTGGCTTCTGCGGGCGGGAAGCGCAGTGTGGTGGACTGTTGGTTGGCTAATTTGACGTGGATGCGGTCTCGGTAAAGATAATATCCGGGGGCTGGCGTAAAGGTGAGAATCAGGTTTCTTGGGGTGGCGGCACTGTCTACAGCTACTTTGAAAGCCTGATCTGGCATCAGAAAAGTCCGTGTGGCACCGCTGTCGATGGATGCAGGCAAAGGGCGGTTGGGTAGAGCCAGGCCATCGATGGCCATCGATGATGAGCTGATCAGTATACCGGATAGTCCCAGCAGCAAAAACAACAGACGGGTCAGGTTCCAATATTTCAGCAGGGGGTTCATCATCAATTTTCCGTTGCATCAATGGGTCGAATTCTACTCTGACTTTCGGGGGGGGGCTGAGTTCCTCTTCGTGCGTGCAATCGTTGCCATGCCCAGGCGACTGATTCGCGGACTTGTTCTGCGGGGTGTTGGTGGTGCAGAGCCAGTGCCTGGAATGCTTCGGAGCTGGGGGGGCCGTTTCCCAGGGCAATGGCAATATTGCGAAGCCAGCGGATATGGCCGATGCGGCGAATGGGGGAGCGTTGTAGAAATGTTTCAAAATCAGAAGGAGTCCAGGCCATCAACCGGCTGAGTGTGGTTGCTTGTAGCGCGTGACGGCGGGCGAAGAAAGGGAGAGTCAGGGCGGGGGTGGCAAAGCGGTTCCAGGGACAGATCAACTGGCAGTCATCGCACCCATAAATGCGATTGCCGATGAGGGGGCGCAGAGATTCCGGTATCGGTCCATCGTGCTCGATGGTCAGGTAGGCGATGCAACGGCGTGCATCCAGTTGGTAAGGGGCAAGGATTGCCTGGGTGGGGCAGATGTCCAGGCAGGCGCGACAGGAACCGCAGTGATCGGTTCCCGGTGGATCGGGTTCCAGGGGGAGGTCGCAGAGTAATTCCCCGAGGAAAAACAGTGATCCTTGGCGTTGCAGCAACAAGGTATGTTTGCCACGCCAGCCAAGACCTGACTGCTGCCCGATTTCCACCTCGAAAAGCGGAGCGCTGTCGCTGAAGGGGCGCCACTGAAATGGGCCATAAACCTGTGTCAGGCGCTCGGCCAATTGTTTCAGTCGTTGGCGTACCACGCGATGGTAATCATCGCCCAGAGCGTACTGGGCGATGTATCCCTGCTCGGGTTGCTGGAGTTGCTGCCAACGGGTGGAGATGGGCTCGGTATGATAGGGAAGGCTGACGCTGATGACGACTTGAGTGCCAGGCAATAACTGCTGTGGGGAGCGGCGCAGTTCGCGGTGGCGTTCAAGCCAGTTCATGGTACCGTGATGACCGGCTGCCAGCCATTGGTCGAGTGCTTGCGAGGCATGGGTCAGGGTGGGGCGACTGACGCGCACCTGACTGAACCCCAGGGCTAGAGTTTCGCGCGTTAGCAACCTGCGCAGATGGGTTGGCAAGGGGTCCATGAATCAGGATAGAATGGGAGCATGGAAGGATTTTACCCGAATAATGTACGCGCCGATGGCCCCGTGAGGGTGGGGGAACGGTGGTTTTTGAAGGATGCTCAGGCGACGGAAGACTGGGCGCGGCGCTGGGCCGTCCATTTGGTTCCAGGCTTGGTGATCACCTTGCAGGGGGCGCTGGGGGCCGGTAAAACCGCGTTCGTGCGCGGGGTATTGCGCGGCTTGGGGGTGACGGGCACGGTGCGCAGTCCGACCTACGCGTGGCTTGAAACGTATGAACTTTCGAGGTTATACTGTTATCACTTTGATTTCTATCGTG
Organism: Pseudomonadota bacterium; assembly: GCA_021798835.1. Classification (GTDB taxonomy): domain Bacteria; phylum Pseudomonadota; class Gammaproteobacteria; order Burkholderiales; family Ferrovaceae; genus Ferrovum. Next base: position 46,890 of record JAJZBQ010000010.1, read on the forward strand.
TCACTGATGAAGGCACGGTAGAGGAGATGGGGTTTAGAGAATGTTTCCGGCAAGACAGTCTTTGCTTTGTCGAGTGGCCCGAGCGTGTGTCAAACTGGTTGCCGCGTGCCGATGTCGCCTGGCACCTGGCCCCCCAGGACGAGGGGCGTTGTCTGATCCTGCATGCGGCTACCCCGCGTGGTCTGGCTACCGTACAACCTATGGATGGCTGCTGACGGGTTTGACGTTGTCGCTGGGAGGCTTGACCAGTCTTCCGGTCCGAGCAGATTCCACGACGCATATTCGTGCGGTGCGGCTTTGGCCGGCAGCCGAGTATACGCGTGTGTCGTTTGAGGCCGCAGAGCCGATTCGTGCAACTTTGTTCAGTGTGTCGGACCCGGATCGACTGGTACTGGATATGGAAGGGATTGCCAGCATTGCGCCACTGGAACAGATGGCGGCGACCTTGAGTGCGCAGGATCCTTATCTGCGCAAGATTCGAGTGGGGCACTTCAAACCGGGAGTGGTGCGCGTGGTGTTTGACCTCAAGAGTCCGGTCAAGGCCGTGACTGCCGTCCTCGATCCGGTCGGGAATTATGGCTATCGTCTGTTGCTTGATGTGTACCCGGAAAGTGCTACTCCGGATCCTTTGGCACCAGTACTCGGAGCGCCGGACCCTGTCCCGCTGCAAGTCAGGAATGAGCCATTGGCACCGCCCACCGTGGCGGAAAAGCCCGTGATACCCCCCCCTCCGACGGCTGTTTCTGCCCCGGTGTTGGCAGAAACAGCGGATGTCGCCCCCAAGGTGCTGGATAGTGCGCACCGTACCCTGATTGTTGCGGTGGATGCGGGGCATGGGGGAGAAGACCCGGGAGCGCATGGACATGCCGGTACCCATGAGAAGGATGTGACGTTGGCCATAGCCCGGCGACTGAAGGCGGTGATCGATGAACAACCTGGATTGCATGCGGTGTTGACGCGCGATGGTGATTATTTTATCCCCTTGCAGGAACGTACGGTCAAGGCTCATCGTCTGCATGCAGATCTGTTTGTCTCGGTGCATGCCGATGCTTATGTCGACCAGGAAGCGCGTGGTTCGTCGGTTTTTGCCCTGTCCGAGAAAGGGGCGACATCGGTGGCGGCGCGCTGGATGGCGCAGCATGAAAACGAAGCGGATCTCATCGGGGGGGTTACCATTGCACCTCATCAGGCGTACCTGGCCCAGACGTTGTTTGATTTGTCTCAGACAGCCACCATCAACGATGGCCTGAAGATGGCCCACGCGGTGCTGGGCGAACTGGACCAGATCAATGTGTTGCATCGGGGATTCGTGGAACAGGCGGGTTTTGCGGTGCTCAAGTCTCCGGATATTCCCTCTATCCTGGTGGAAACGGCATTCATTACCAACCCCGAGGAAGAGCGCCGCCTCAATGATCCGGTTTATCAGCAAAAATTGGCACAGGCCATTACCCGCGGCTTACAGGATTATTTGCGCAAAAGCCATGCCTGGTCCCATGTGACGACGGGGCATCAGGACAAACTGGCGGTTGGTCGATGAAACGTATTCAACCGTTGAGTGCGCTGCTGATCAGTCAGATTGCGGCGGGGGAAGTGATCGAGCGCCCGGCGGCAGCCCTCAAGGAGTTATTGGAGAATTCTCTGGATGCAGGAGCCAGCCAGATCGATATCAGTCTTGAAGAAGGAGGGATGCGGCGCATTGAGGTCAGTGATGATGGACACGGGATTCACCCGGAGGATTTGCCGTTGGCATTGACTGCTCATGCCACCAGTAAACTGACGCATCTTGAGCAGTTGAGTGCCATCGGCAGTCTGGGCTTTCGGGGGGAAGCGTTGGCCAGTATGGCTGCGGTAGCGCGCGTGCGAGTGACGGCACGCGTGGCCACAGCCTCCCATGCCATGACGCTGGGTTCGCAGGGAGGGGTGCTGGATGATGTCAAGCCGGCCGCGCGGACGGTGGGCTGTACCGTGGTGGTCGAGGATCTCTTTGAGCAGACCCCGGTACGGCGCAAGTTCCTCAAGTCCAGTGCTACGGAGTTTGGTCACTGTGATGAGCAGGTACGGCGTCTGGCGCTGGCTCATCCGGAAGTGACGTGGCGACTCAGTCATCAGGGACGAGGATTGCGGCACTGGCCAGCGCTGAATAGGGAAGCCCGGGTGCGGGCCATCATGGGTAACGAGTTCATGGATCAGGCTTTGAGAGTGGATGATCAAGCCGGTCCTTTGGCGCTACAGGGTTGGATTCTGCGCCCGACAGCCAGTTGGAGTCAGCGTGATAGCCAGTATCTGTTCGTCAATGACCGCTTTGTGCGTGATCGTCTTTTGTCACAGGCGGTTCGTCAGGCTTATCAGGATGTGTTGCATGGGCAACGACAGGCGGCGGCCGTATTGTTCCTGACACTTGATCCTGCCCTGGTGGATGTCAATGTGCACCCCGCCAAGACAGAAGTACGTTTTCAGGAGGGGCAGGCGGTATTTCGTTTTGTTTTGCAGACATTGGAACAGACGCTTGCGCGTACCCAACCGGGACAAGGAGCGTGTCCTGTCACAGTGCCCACACTTCCTGCGATGTCTTCGGTAACCGAAGAATTTTTTCCTGATCGATCAATGACCTCCACGATTCCGCGCACGACGGGGGAGGAAGGAAGGGCCTATCGTGGGACATCGTGGACTTCCCCCCACCGCAGTCAGCAATCGGTTCTGGCGTTGAACTCTCCCGATCCCTTCCATGAGGCATTATTTGGAGGGCCGGCTGTTTCTGTTGGCCTTGCCGAGCCTGAGCCGGCTGAGAGTCCCCCGCTGGGATTTGCCATTGGGCAGTTGCATGGCATCTATGTCTTGGCCCAGAATCAAGAGGGTTTGGTGGTGGTGGATATGCATGCAGCCCATGAGCGAATTCTTTACGAGCGCCTGAAACAGGGAGTTGCACAAAGTCAGGCGCAACAGACATTTCTGATACCGGTTCAGTTGGAGTTGTCGGCCTTGGAACAGGCGACTTGGCAGGTTCATGCCGAGCATTGGCAGGCTCTGGGTCTGGATATGGGGTGTAAGGGAAATATTCTGGAACTGCGCAGTTGGCCTGCGTGGTTGGCGGGAACGGATCCGCAATATTTTTTGAGACAGATTCTGCAGGATCTTGAGCAGACCGGGCAAAGTGCGGCCTTGCTGATACATCGGAATGAATGGTTGGCACAGCGCGCTTGTCGGCGTGCTGTGCATGCAGGAGATACCTTGACGTTGCCAGCCATGAATGCCTTGTTGCGGGACATGGAAGCTTGTCTGCGTGCGGATCAATGCAATCATGGCCGACCAACCTGGCATCAGGTTCCTTTGGCCGAACTCGACCAGTGGTTCCTGCGTGGACGATAAGGAAGACTCGCGCCTGTTTTTGATGGGACCCACCGCCAGCGGAAAAACGGCGCTGGCCTGTCATCTGGCGACATACTTGCCGATAGAACTGGTAAATGTCGATTCAGCCAGTGTCTATCGCGGGCTCGATATTGGGGCGGCCAAGCCAGATAGGGAGACTCTTCGTCGTTTTCCTCACCACTTGATGGATTGTGTGGACCCCGATGACGCATACTCGGCGGCACGTTTTGTCGAAGATGCACAACGCGTGATGTCGCAAATTCAGGCGCGTGGGCATATCCCGCTGTTGGTTGGGGGAACCCCGTTATATTTTCGGGCATTGCAATCGGGCCTATCGGTGTTGCCGGCGGCAGATGCGCAGATACGCCGCGCCATCGAGGAAGAGGCGGCTCGTGTGGGTTGGCCCGCTTTGCATGCGCTCCTGGCCGAATGTGATCCGGAAACTGCGCGACGGCTGGCTCCCCATGATCGTCAACGTATACAACGTGCGTTGGAAGTATGGCGCTTGACGGGGCGTACTTTGTCGGATTGGCATCGTGAAGCGGTGGCAGTGTGTTCCCCGCGAACGCTGACTCTGGGTCTTCTGCCTGGACAGCGACAGGGATTACATGAACGCATTGCGCAGCGTTTTGATCAGATGCTGGCGCAAGGGTTGGTCGAAGAGGTGCGTCGTTTGCGTCGGGATTATCCGAATTTGTGCGCTGATCATCCTGCCATGCGTGCCGTGGGGTACCGTCAGGTATGGCAATATCTGGATGGTGAGTTGAGTGCCGTGGAAATGCGTGAGCGAGGAATTATCGCGACGCGACAACTGGCGCGTCGTCAACTGACCTGGTTGCGACACTGGCCGGATCTGGTCGGTCTGGATCCGGATATCCCGGGTTGGCAAGAGGAGGCACTTGCCCGGGTCAGAAAGTTTCTCTATGAAGAGTGAGCCTCGGGGAGAATTTCGGCCTGGCGTGTCCCATTGGACAAGATAAGTGAAACGTGTTGTCGGGTTTTCAGAGACTCGACCTGATCGATGATATGGCCCTGCTGATCCTGAATCAGGGCATAACCACGCCCCAGAATGGCATGTGGACTGAGGAGATTCAGGGATTGGGCCAGGTGGTCCAGGTGCTGGTGTTTTACTCTGAAATGGTATTGGGTGGCCAGTTGCCAGCGCTGGGTCGTATCATTCAGATGTTGTCGCAGCACCAGTGGGAGTTGCCGATTCAGCATTTGCCAGCGTTGATGAAGGTGGGCCAGTTGCCGTTGCTGCAGCAACACCTGTTGACCTGGGTGTACCAGCCGTTGTGCCTGTTGTTCCAGATGATGTCGCTGTGTTTCCCAGTAACGTCGTTGAGCCTGTTCCCAGCGTAGGCGCAGGGTGTCTCCTTGCAAGGTGGCGCGTTCCAGGCGACGTTGGGTGGCTTGACGCTGGCGTTGAGCCAGTTGATGTAGTTGTCGCTGTAACCCGGTCCATTCCGGATGGACCAGTTCTGCTGCGGCGGTGGGGGTGGGAGCGCGGTGATCGGCCACGAAATCAGCCAGGGTGAAATCGGTTTCATGACCGATGCCACTGATGACGGGTAACGTGCAACAAAACAAGGCTTCCACCACGGGAGGTTCATTAAACGCCCAGAGATCTTCCATGCTTCCACCCCCACGGCATAACAGCAATACCTCGGCATCACGCCGTTGCCCGGCAAGGGTCAGGACACGTGCGATTTCGTCGGCAGCCCCGACCCCCTGGACCGGGATTGGGTAGAGAATGAGGTTGACTTGGGGGGCGCGGCGCTTCAGGGTGGTTACGATATCACGCCAGGCGGCTCCTGCCGGTGAAGTCAAAACGCCCACGCTGCGGGGAAAGGGCGGGAGGGGGCGTTTACGTGCCTCGTCAAAATAACCTTCTGTGGCAAAACGCTGTTTAAGACGGTTAAAGGCTTCGAACAGGGCCCCTTGACCCGCAGGGCGCAGGGCTTCCACCAGAATCTGACAGGTGCCATTGGGCGCGTAGTAGGAGAGAGTGCCGCGCAGTCTTACCGCCAGGCCGTTGGCGGGTCGTATGGCGCTGGCATTTTGGCGAAAGCGGAACATGACACAGCGGATCTGTGCCTGTGCTTCCTTCAGGTTGAAATACCAATGCCCAGATGTTGCTTCAGTGAAATTGGATATTTCTCCATGAATCCAGCAGGCGGGAAGCGTGTTTTCCAGTACGGCTTGTAGTCGTTGAGTGTATTCGGTGACACTCAGGTCATTGTCATTCGGGCCGGACATTTTATCGGTAGTCGGAGAGGTTGGTGAGTGGGTTTGCATAAAATAGGGCATAGAGGCTGGTGGGCTTGGGTTTTACAGAAATTAAGAATTGTCAAGGATTTTTGGTGAGCAAGCGGGTTGGGCAAAAATTCATCGACGCAAGAAAAGTGTAACAAAGTTATAGAGTTGAAGTGAGTCTCGGAGCCTTCCTCACAAACTTATCCACAAAGATTGTGGAAAACCACGATACCCTTCTCGACAGAGTACCGGGAGGGTATTTGGACAAAACACCTCCTCGCCAACAGGAGGGTAATCCTTTAAACTGGAGTGTAACTGAATCTGATGAGAGGTTGCTGTGGAACTGGCGGGATGGCAGGCAGGTTGGCCGAGTGGATTATTGCTTTTGGTTTCGGTGGTGGCCGTGGCCATTATTGTGGAACGCTCGATGTTTTTGCGTGTGAGCCGGGTATTACCCCGGGGTTTGCTGGAGCAAACCTTGGCGGCCCTGGTGCAGCGTGAGCGGTTGCCGGAGTTGGTTCAACGCTTGGATCAAGGGGCACCGCTGGCGCGTGTTTTTGCTGCCGGGTTGCGCAATGAACGGCATTCCCGGGAAGTCATGAAGGAGGCCATCGAAGAAGCAGGACGAGCGGTGGTAGTGGAATTGGAACAGCGGGTGGGCCTTCTGGGAACCTTGGCATCCGTCAGCCCACTGTTGGGTTTGCTGGGTACCGTGTGGGGCATGATTACGCTCTTTCGGGGAGGAGCGGTGAATGACATGACTCGTATTTCAGAGGGAATTGCGGTGGCACTTTACAACACTGCTTTTGGCTTGATGGTGGCCATTCCGGCGTTGATTTTCTATCGCGTGTTTCGAGGGCGTATCGAACGATTGGCCAGTGATATGGAACAGCAGGCGATCAAGTTGGTGGAAGTGCTGCATGGGGATCGCCAGCCATGAATTTTCGGCGCGGCTGGTTGACGGATGAACCGGAGATCAACTTGATTCCGATGATTGACATTCTGCTGGTCATCGTGATCTTTTTGATGGTGTCGACCCAGTTGCGTTCTGATCGTGGATTGGCTTTGCAATTGCCCCCTGGTGGGCATCCGCAGTTTCAGGCACGGCGCCCTCATGAGGTCAGTCTGAAGCAGAATGGCGATATTCTGGTAGATGGGGTGGCGATTGGTTCGCAACCATCAGTATTACGCCAACGGTTGGTACATTGGGGGGCGGATACCAGTGCTCCTGTTATCGTGGCTGCCGACGCACGGAGCAGTCATGGTCAGGTTATGGCTGTGCTTGATTTGTTGCAACAATCCGGGTATCGCCATCTGGTTTTGCGTACGATGGGTCCCTGAGTGTTGCGGCGTTGGTTGGAAACCACCCTGGTCAGCCATTGGTATCGGCCGCAGCGCAGTATTCTGGTCTGGTTGTTGATGCCGCTAAGTCTGTTGGTAGCGGGATATTTACGCTGGCGTCCAGCGGTGGAACGTACCAGGTTACGGGTTCCTGTGGTGGTGGTAGGTAATTTGACGGTGGGAGGAACGGGGAAGACCCCGCTGACTCGTGCGTTGGTGGAGTTTTTTCGGACGCATGGTTGGTCACCGGGAGTGATCAGTCGTGGCTATGGAGGGTGTAGCAAGGATCCACGACCCGTTGCCATGGGGGATGATCCACGAATGGTCGGCGATGAACCGTTGTTGCTGGTTCAGGACGGGGTGCCGGTGTGGGTGGGACGGGAACGTGTGTTGGTGGGTCAGTCATTGTTGACGGCCCATCCATCGGTGGATCTGTTGATTTGCGATGATGGATTGCAGCATCGTGCGCTTCTGCCCACCGTGAGCCTGGCAGTGATCGATGGCCGTCGTGGTTGGGGCAATGGAGCGCTGCTCCCGGCAGGGCCTCTGCGTGAATCCCTGAATCGATTGAAGACACTGGATGCCGTGGTCATCAATCGAGGCTTTGCGGATGAACCCTACCAGATTCCGGTGAGAGTTCTGAATCCTTTCCTGATGACATTGGAAGCGTGCGAGTGGGTCAATCTGGAAGATGGAACTCGGGTGGGTTTGGAATATTTTTCTGGGCGGTCCTGTGTTGCCTTGGCGGGAATCGGCCATCCAGAGCGTTTTTTTAATCAACTTCCACGGTGGGGGATTGTGGCGGAAACCCATACCTTTTCGGATCATCATGCCTATCGTCGTGAGGACTTGCCGGATTTGCAGGGGCGACCTTTGTTGATGACCGAGAAAGATGCGATAAAATGGAGTCGGTTGGGTCTTGTCGAGGCTTGGTATTTGCGTATCCAGGCTCATCTGGATCTCGCATTGATGGAACATCTCCTCTCACAATTGGTGCTCAAGGATTCTCATGGATAAGCGGCTGCTGGAAATCATCGTCTGCCCCCTTTGCAAAGGGCCGCTGCTCTATCGACCAAATCGTCAGGAATTGGTGTGTTCTCCATGCCGGTTGGCGTATCCGGTGCGTGAGGATATTCCGGTGATGTTGGAAGGGGATGCCAGGCATCTCGATGACATGGAGAATCCGTGAACCACAATTTTATGGCCGTAGTGCCCGCACGTCTTTCATCTTCCCGGCTTCCGCGCAAGGTTCTGGCTGATATCGGGGGGGTGCCCATGGTGTTGCATTGTGCACAACGAGCGCTTGATAGTGGAGCAGAGGAAGTGATCGTGGCCACCGATCATGAAGAGGTTTACGACGTAGCGCGGCGCGCGGGTTGGACGGTGGTCATGACGGCGGCGCATCATGCCACGGGAACCGATCGGCTGGCAGAAGTCGTGGCGCAACGTGGATGGGATGATGAGACTCTGGTGGTCAATGTTCAGGGTGATGAGCCGTTGCTGGATCCCTTGACGATTCGGGCAGTGGTGCAACGATTGCAGGAGCGCCCGCATTGTGCGCTGGCAACGGCCTGCTATGCCATTACCTCGCGGTTTCATCTGGAACAACGTCAAGTTGTCAAGGTGGTTCTCGATCAACAGGATGAAGCACTTTACTTCAGCCGTTCTCCCATTCCCTGGGCGCGCGATGCGTGGTCTTCCGAGGCAAACAGTGAATGGCCAACAGAACTGCCGGCTTGGCATCACGTTGGGTTGTATGCTTATCGGGCAGGGTTCCTGCGAAAGTTCAGTGGGTGGCCATCGGTTCCTCTGGAGCGTTATGAGGCCCTTGAACAATTGCGGGCTCTTTGGTACGGGGCTCGTATTGCGGTGGTGCGTCTGGATGGCCCGCCGGCAGCGGGAGTGGATACTCAGGAAGATCTGGAGCGGGTTCGTGGCTTATGGCCGACCTTTGCGCAGGCTCCTTCAACGCGTATGATGCAAGGATGAATCGTTTACAAAAACAGGAGAAGCCATGCGGCTGATGTTATTGGGGGCCCCAGGGGCTGGCAAGGGAACGCAGGCGCAATTTGTTCGGGAACATTTCGGGATTCCACAGATTTCGACGGGAGACATGTTGCGCGCGGCCATTCAGGCCGGCAGCCCCTTGGGGATGGCGGCCAAGCAGGTGATGGAGTCGGGAGGATTGGTGTCCGATGAAATTATCATGGGGTTGGTGCGCGATCGTATCCATGCGCCGGATTGCGAGTCCGGATATCTGTTTGACGGTTTTCCGCGTACGCTGCCCCAGGCGGAGGGGATGAGACAAGCGGGTATCCGATTGGACTGGGTGGTTGAGATCCAGGTGCCCGATTCCGATATCATCGAGCGTTTGTCTGGGCGGCGTATTCATCCGGCTTCCGGACGTGTCTACCACATCCGTCACAATCCACCTCGCTTGACAGGGGTTGATGATGTCACGGGTGAAGCGTTGGTACAGCGTGATGATGATCGCGAGGATATTATCCGCACGCGTTTATCGGTGTATCATGACCAGACACGACCTTTGGTGCACTACTATGAAGAGTGGGCTGCTGGGGGGGATCCTCAAGCACCACGAGTGGCCCGGGTTGATGGGACGCGTCCGGTGGATGAGGTGCGCAGGGAACTGGAGTATTTGCTGGTTCTTGACCGGACATAAGAGGTCGTAAGCGATCGGGTAGGAGGAAATAAAAGATGAAGCCACGCCATGCTTTCTACGCACAATCAGGAGGTGTGACAGCTGTCATCAATGCCTCAGCCTGTGGAGTGATTGAAACTGCGCGGGCTCATCCAGATCGAATGGGTACGGTCTATGCCGGGTTGAACGGGATTCTCGGGGCGTTGCATGAGGATCTGATTGACACAGGCAAAGAGTCGACTGAAGCAATTCGAGCGCTGCGCCATACGCCTGCTGGGGCTTTTGGTTCTGCGCGTTACAAATTGAAGGGTCTGGATGAGAATCGGGCGGAGTACCAGCGTCTGATCGACGTGTTTCGTGCGCACGACATCGGTTATTTCTTTTATAACGGTGGGGGAGATTCACAAGACACGGCGCATAAAGTGGCCCAGATGGGGGCGCAGATGGACTATCCCCTGGTGGCCATCGGTATTCCCAAAACGGTGGACAATGACCTTCCGGTGACGGATTGTTGTCCGGGGTTTGGTTCGGCGGCGAAATATCTGGCGACTTCACTGCGCGAAGCCGCTTGTGATGTGGCTTCCATGGCCAGAACCTCGACCCGGGTTTTTATCCTTGAAGTGATGGGTCGCCATGCGGGTTGGTTGACCGCAGCCTGTGGTTTGGCTTTCGAGGCAGCTGAGGCGGGGCCACTGATTTTGCTGTTTCCGGAAAGGACCTTTGAGCCCCATGCTTTTTTGCAGCGCGTACGGCAGAACGTCAGTCAGCATGGCTATTGTGTGGTTGCGGTTTCCGAAGGAATTCGCAGTGCCGATGGAAAATTCTTGGCGGAAAGTGGGTTGCGGGATGCCTTTGGTCATGCGCAACTGGGTGGGGTCGCTCCACGTTTGGCGCAGTTGATTCGGGATGAATTGGGATTTAAATATCACTGGGCAGTGGCCGACTATCTGCAACGTTCCGCACGTCATCTGGCTTCGAAGACGGATGTCAGGCAGGCTTATGCCGTTGGTCGGGCGGCTGTCAGGTTTGCTCTGGAGGGCTACAATTCGATCATGCCAGTCATTCGGCGTAAGTCTGATGAACCCTATCGCTGGCGTGTTGGAAAGGTTTCGCTGGGTCAAGTGGCCAATCAGGAGCGACCCGTTCCTGCAGACTACATCAGTTCGGATGGGTTTGCCATCACGGATGCAGCGCGTACCTATTTGAGGCCGCTGATCGAAGGCGAAGACTATCCGCCTTACCGGTCGGGCTTGCCCGATTACGTGCGCCTGAAAAACCTTCTCGTGGCGCGTCGTTTGCCCCCCTTTACATCATAGGGCTATTTGCAATCTGTTGTTCAAAGGCTGGTTTCTGGGTCGAGTGGTCACTCGCCGCGTCCACTCACCGCCAGGTCTTCGGCCTGAGCGGCCCTTGGTCAGTCTCTTGATGTCTGGCGGCAAGGTACCCGTAACCCGCCCTTCAACCAGGGATTACCCCGAGCGGAATTTGGCGGGGATGGACACATGGCCGACTTCATAAAATTGCACGTTCGCTCGATCGAAAAATTCCTGATACTTCAACCAAAGTCGGAAACGTACCAAGGTCCAGGAACTCGGCTCGAAACCAACAATGGCTCCCAGTGCGCCACCGTTTTCGACATCGTCCCACACCCTTTCAGTTTCTGCCTTTTGTAGGTCGGAGAGTACGGTATGGGGGGTAATCTGTACAATCTCGCGCGTTGCGCAGACTGCTCCAGCATGTGTCGGAAGCAATTTCGACTCCCATACCGACCACGTCTTTATTGAAGGCCAGCCGAAGGATGCCGTCAAGGCAGCAAAACCGCTGCTACTGAGAAAGCGGTTCATCCCTTCGGCGCTTTCCCATAGATAGAAAGGCGCGTAGATGTTTTCATAGGCATGGCGCTGCCCTTGAGCGCGTCGGGCGAACAAAAAGGCCTTGAAAACGAGCAATGGAAAATCGTCCATCAAATGCCCCTTGGTCGCAATTCGCTCCAGAATGACAGACATATCGTAGTCGGCCGGGAGAGTGAAACTGTATTGCATCGCCAACATTTTGCCTCCGTTTAGTGGGTCTCAGTCATTGACAACCATGGTTGCGACGCCATCGCCAAATGACCATCCATCCAACTCTGTAGTGCCAATTACCTGGCTTCTCCTTGGTTGAATATGAACTTGACAGCGTGATGATATCAAGGAAAGATAATCCTAAATATCAGAAAATACTGAACAGACAGTTCCAAAAATATGGATGATTAAAATGAGGCGGTTAACATTTGACCTAGATGTACTGCGCAGTTTCGTACTCGGCATCGAACTGGGTGGTTTTGCCAAGGCAGCCGACCGCCTAGGACGTTCCACGTCTGCTGTAAGTGCACAACTGAAGAAACTAGAAGACCAAGTGGATGAACCTATTCTGCGCAGGTCTGGACGCAGCATGGTGCTCACTCCTACCGGCGAAACGCTCTTCACTTATGCCAAACGCCTGCTCGAACTGAACGATGAAGCCGCGACTGCGGTACGGGGTACGGGAATAGAGGGCTGCGTGAGGCTTGGCTTGCAGGAAGACTTTGGCGAACATCTCCTGACGGGAGTTCTCGGTAGTTTCGCCCGTGCCCATCCGCGCATCCGCATCGAGGCACGGGTGGCGCGCAACGCGGAGTTGCTGGATCTTGTCTCGAGCGGGCGCCTTGATCTTGCACTGGCTTGGGGTTCAGGGAAAAGCACCCCTTATAGCCAATTCGTTGCCTCGCTACCGATGCACTGGATCGGGAGGGCTGATTGGACATACACGGCCAACAACGAACCCCTGCCCTTGGTCGCGTTTGAGTCGCCCTGCATCATGCGAAGCGCGGCGACCGATGCGCTCGACCGCGCCGCTGTTCCATGGCGCCTTGCATTCACCAGTCCTAGCCTGAGCGGCATTTGGGCTGCTGCAGGTGCTGGCCTCGGCATCACTGTCCGCACCCAAGTCGGACTCCCTAAAGATCTGTCTTTGCTCAATGGCTTGCCGGAATTGCCAAAGATAAGCTTGGTACTACACCAGGCCGAATCCAAACCGACACAACCCGTGAGTCGGCTAGCAGAAATACTGCTGGCTAACCTGAACGACGTGCTTGCTCCCAACAAAGAAAGAGCGACCTTCTCTCGATTTGAGTACAGCAATGCTCTGGAATTTGATTACCAGTAATCGCAGCGGTATCCCATCTTATAGTGGCCGTTCTCAAGATACTCGTATGACTGCTCCGGGCACGGAGTACTCATTTGTGGTCGTCACCGAAAGCGGTCACTGGCGGTCACGTGGCGAAATCGAATGACGGCTTCGTGACGGATGCCTGAATACGTACTCGGTGCCCTGAGCCGACCTTGCCGTTTCCAGAACCTACGGCAAGAACCGCCTCGTTGCTGCCGAACAACTTTCGGGGGCTCCTAAGGCAGGTTCCAGAAGTTAACCGGACGCTCAATTCCCTCATATATCGACTGCGAATCGGCCTGAATTCACAGTGGCAAATTGACATGACTCGGGGGGCAAAGCGTCCGTCACGGTAACTAAGACTCGCTAGTCAACTCTGCCCATTCCTCATCAGTAAATACGCGTGAGCGCGTATGGAATGCCTTACCTTCAGGTCCTTCAAGGGAGAAGGTGCCGCCATGCCCCTCAATGACATCAATGATGAGTTGCGTATGCTTCCAGTATTCGTACTGTGACTTGCTCATGTAGAAGGGGCAGCCACCGATATTGCCAAGGTATTCATCACCGGGGCCAATCGTCAGCTCTCCGGGCAAGTAACAATTGGCAGCGCTGTTGTCGCAGCACCCACCGGATTGATGAAACATTAACTCACTGCCATGCTTCTGCTTGAGAAATTCGATCAGCTCAAGCGTCGCTTCTGTCGCGATGACTTTATCAACCATGTCCTCTCCTTCTAAAAGCGGGAGCGGTTGCCCGCCTCCGCGAAACGCCTTGGCATTTTGCCTCGGCGAGGAGGAGAATCAGAAGAAGCCCAGCTTCTGCTCGGCGTAGCTGACAAGCAGATTTTTGGTCTGCTGGTAGTGGTCGAGCATCACCTTGTGGGTTTCACGACCAATGCCGGATTCTTTGTAACCACCAAAAGCGGCATGCGCCGGGTAGGCGTGATAGCAGTTTGTCCATACACGGCCTGCCTTGATCGCGCGGCCCATACGGTAGGCGACATTGCCGTTGCGGCTCCAGACACCAGCGCCCAGACCATAGAGCGTATCGTTGGCAATGGCCAGTGCCTCGGCTTCATCCTTGAAGGTGGTCACGGCCAATACTGGGCCGAAGATTTCCTCCTGGAAGATACGCATCTTGTTGTGGCCCTTGAACAGAGTCGGTTGGACGTAATAACCGCCATCGAGATCGCCACCGACGGTTGCCTGAGCACCTCCAGTCAGCACCTGGGCACCTTCCTGTTTGCCGAGATCGAGGTAGGAGAGAATCTTGGTCAGCTGTTCCTTAGATGCCTGGGCGCCAATCATGGTATCGGTATCGAGCGGATTGCCCTGTTTGATGGCCTTGACGCGTGCCAAGCAGCGTTCCATGAACTTGTCGTAGATCGATTCCTGAATCAGGGCGCGGGAGGGGCAGGTACAGACTTCACCCTGATTGAATGCAAACAGCACGAGGCCCTCGATAGCCTTGTCGAGGAAACCGTCGTCCTTGGCCATCACATCTTCAAAGAAGATATTGGGCGACTTGCCGCCGAGTTCCAGGGTTGCCGGAATCAGGCTGTTGGCAGCGGCCTGGGCAATCACGCGACCCGTAGTGGTCGAACCGGTGAAGGCGATCTTGGCTATCCGCTTGCTTTGGGCCAGCGGCATGCCGGCTTCACGGCCATAGCCATTGACGATATTCAGTACGCCGGGAGGCAGCAGATCGGCGATCAGTTCGGCCAGGATCAGGATGCTGATCGGGGTGGATTCGGCAGGCTTCAGAACCACCACGTTACCAGCGCCCAGAGCTGGGGCCAGTTTCCAGGCGGCCATCAGGATCGGGAAGTTCCAAGGGATGATCTGGCCGACGACGCCGAGTGGTTCGTGGAAGTGATAGGCAACCGTGTTCTCGTCGATTTCGCTAATACCGCCTTCCTGGGCGCGCACACATCCGGCGAAATAGCGGAAATGATCGACGGACAGCGGAATGTCGGCATTCAACGTTTCACGGATCGGCTTTCCGTTGTCTACTGTCTCGGCATAAGCCAGCAATTCAAGGTTGGCTTCGATGCGGTCGGCGATCTTGAGCAGAATATTGGCACGTTCGGCCGGAGAGGTCTTGCCCCACTTGTCCGCTGCGGCATGCGCAGCGTCAAGGGCCAATTCAACATCTTCTGCGGTTGAACGAGCAGCTTGCGTGTAGTTCTTGCCATTGATTGGGGTGATGACATCAAAATACTGCCCCTTGACCGGAGCCACCCACTTGCCGCCGATGAAATTGTCGTACTTGGCCTTGTATTGAACCTTTGCGCCTGCTGCGCCGGGTGCCGCATAAATCATGTTGTCTCCTCCAGATTGGTCGATGGTGCCACCGGCGGTGGCGCCTGACTATGCTATCGCAGAAAGCGGGCCAGCTTGAGGAAATCTCTCAACTAATTGATTTATAGAAACAAGACAGAGAAGGACTCTCGACCTGTTTCAAGCATGGTACGTGTCATACCGTGACACTGTCACGAAATGACACACTTGGCTTTGAATTATGGGAGTAAGCCTTGCACATCAGGCCATGCTCCAGTAAGTTGGTAGGAAATCAGGCACCAATCAGAGTGACCGTCGAATATTGGAGGAGTAAATGCTACCAACCCAGACAGGGCCGGAGTTGCGTCAAGCACGGCAACGCTATTTACAACACGGTGAAATACCACCAGTCGATCTGGTAGGTGCTCTCGTTTCTCGGTCATGGAGTCGTAGCCTAGAGGCGGGTCTGACACCCGTGGGCCGTCAGCCGTCCCCTTTACACCTGAATGCCAGTCAAGTAGCACGGGCAACGGACCGACAAAGAGAACTGGTCGCACATGCACGTCCAGTGATGGAGTACCTCCATGCACAGACACGAGATTCCGGCAGTATGGTCATCCTTGCCGATGATCGTGGCGTGTTACTCCAGACGCTGGGAGATACCGACTTTCTTGATCGTGCAGAGCGCGTCGCATTAATGCAGGGAGCGTCTTGGCATGAATCCCAGCGCGGTACCAATGCTATTGGTACTGCTATCGCGGAAAGTGCCCCTGTCGTGGTTCATGGCGCCGAGCATTTTCTGGAACGCAATGGTTTTTTGACCTGTGCCGCAGCGCCGGTTACTGCACCCGATGGCAGGTTACTGGGCGTGCTGGATATCTCCGGAGATTATCGGGGACGACATCCACATACCTTCGGATTGGTTCGTGCCGCAGCGCAGATGATCGAGAATCGTCTTTTCGAGGTACGATATGGCGATGTTCTACGCTTGCGGTTCCACCCCTTGGCTGAGGGTATTGGTACTGTCGCAGAAGGCGTGGTGGCATTGACTGAAGATGGCTGGATCACCGGTGCCAATCGTGCTGGCCTTGCGTTGCTGGGTCTGTGTCCTGCTGATTTGGGCGCCACACCCATTACCAGGGTTTTCCAAGTGAAAGCCTCCGCGCTGGCTGACTGGGGTCGGTTGCGTTCCAGCGAAGCCATGCCGGTCATCAGCAATAACGGCGAACGGATGTTTCTGCGTGTCGAACTGGGACGGGGAGCGCGTCGCATTTTGGTGCCCGCCCAATCTCAGAACGTATCACGTTCAGATGCGCTGGAACATCTGAATACGGGTGATGGTGCGATGAAAGCTGCCATCGAGAAGGCGCGCAGGGTCGCTGGCAAGCCGATTGCGCTGCTTCTACAAGGTGAGTCCGGTGCTGGCAAGGAAATCTTCGCCAAGGCTTGCCATGACTCTGGACCCCGCCAGGCCAAACCCTTTGTCGCGGTGAATTGCGCAACCCTGCCTGAAAACCTAATTGAGGCCGAATTGTTTGGGTATGTCCCCGGCGCATTCTCTGGAGCACGTAAGGAAGGATGCGTTGGCCGCATCCGTTCGGCAAATGGCGGAACCCTGTTCCTTGACGAGATTGGCGACATGCCGTTGGCGCAGCAGGTACGGCTGTTGCGGGTATTGCAGGAACGGGAGGTTGTGCCTGTTGGTGGTGGCGAGCCAATCACGGTGGATTTTGTGTTGATCTGCGCATCTCACCGCAATCTAAAGATGGAGATGGAGGCGGGGCGTTTCCGTGCCGACCTGTATTACCGAATTAATGGCTTGGCCCTAATGCTTCCACCACTGCGAGACAGAAGCGATTTCGCCGCTCTTACGGCACGCATGCTGGGTGAAGTATCACCCGGTCGTCAACTTCGGCTGGATGACACGGTAGCGTCGGCATTCTCAAAATATTCATGGCCAGGGAACCTGAGGCAATTGGTGAATGTGCTGCGTACAGCCTGTGCGTTGGCTAACGATGATGAATTCACGATACGTTGGGAGCACTTGCCCGATGATTTGATTGACGAGCTTAGTCATACCTCCCAACGCACTGAGGTAGCCGCTGTAGAGCTTCCGCATGAGGAGAATCTACAAGCACTATCTTCGGCAGCCATAACTCGTGCAATCGAGCTCAGTTCTGGCAATATGTCCGAGGCAGCCCGGCGGTTGGGTATCAGCCGGAATACCCTATATCGACGCTTGAAGAACATAAATTCCGGGGCTTGACCCCAGTCAGATTTGATCTGCAACGCAAACCAAACTTCATCACTGCCGAGCACTAATTGGAATGCTGCCGTCCGTGTCGGCAAGTTGTTCGACCGAAGTGGCTGGCAAGCTGGATACCCCGTCAGGCAGGTTTTAGTTGCGGAGCAGCCGTCTTAATGGCTTTTGCCCGGATAAGCTGTATGTCCGGAGTAGGTTCGTTGCCGACATACGCTCTCATAGGCCAACGTCTTTTGATGGCCGACAGCACGCGTAAGCCATCTTAGCCCACAGCAGCCATTCCCGTGCTGGCAGAACATATGACTCCGACCAACAACCAAGGAGTCAAATATGGAAACCATCAACAAACGCGAAGCTTGGAACAAGGGAAAGCTCGTCGGCCAGAAGCCACCGCTCAAGCCGAAGGATATCTGGGCCATCCGCATCCACCTCCAGAATGCCCACTCGGTCCGCAATCTTGCCATGTTCAACTTGGCCATCGACAGCAAGTTGCGTGGCTGCGATCTTGTCAGCTTGCGGGTGCGCGACATCACCCACGGAAATCAGGTGTTATCCCGTGCCATGGTGATCCAGAAGAAAACACAGCGACCAGTGCAGTTCGAATTGACCGAACCTACGAGGTCAGCAGTGTCGGCCTGGCTGGAAAAATCTCACCTACAAGGCGATCAGTTCCTGTTTCCGAGCAGGGTTGCAAAGTCACCCCATGTTTCGACGCGTCAATACGCACGGATCGTGCACTACTGGGCCGAATCTGCCGGCCTTGACTCGTCGGCCTACGGGATGCACTCCATGCGGAGAACGAAGGCTACCCTGGTCTACAAGCGCACGAAGAACCTGCGGGCCGTTCAGTTACTACTTGGCCATTCCAAGCTGGAAAGCACCGTTCGCTACCTCGGCATCGAGGTCGATGACGCCTTGGAGATCTCGGAGCAGACTGAAATCTAGCCGGTGGCATGCGGCTACGCGGGTTTTGCCCTGTGTGGCCGCTTTCTGGCATCATGTCGTAGGCATGCAGTCGGCCAACTCTGAACGCTCCAGAATATTCTCGATAGCGGACTTTTACCGCGAAACGTTTAGCCTGCCCTACTTGATACGGCATTGCCGTATAATTTCCTCATGCTTCACCATTGCGGAATCAGAAATTTTCAGCCGGTATGTCTCCGACTACTGGACGGGAGATGAGCGTAGTGAATTCGTTGCATGGATCGCCACGCACTATGATGTCGGTGATGTGGTACGAGGTTCCGGTGGTTGTCGAAAAGTTAGATGGTCTCGTAAAGGAACAGGCAAAAGTGGAGGCGTTCGCGTGATCTACTACAACATGCTTGAGGATGGAACAATCTGGCTATTGCTAATCTATGCGAAGAATGAGCATGAAAATATACCCGCTCATATATTGAAGGCTGTGAAAGAGGAAATTATATGCCCATGACTGCTAAAGAACTGCAAGAACGTGATGCGAAACGGAATCTGGGTGACGAATTGTTGGAATCTGTGCGCCAAATGAAGTCCGGTCGCGCAGGAAAAGTCCACAAGGTGGCTGTATCCCCTGTTGTCTCTGCCCGCATGAAGTCTGGTTTGTCTCAATCCGCTTTTGCGAAATTTCTGGGCGTTTCTGTGCGCACTTTGCAGGATTGGGAACAAGGTCGTCGTGAACCCTGCGTATTCCACACCAAACTGGACGGCGATTCCACGGCAAACTGGACAGCAATTCCACGGCAAAGTGGACAGGAGATGTAAGCGACGCATGGGATAACCGTGGCACCCTTGGCGATTTTGCTGGGGGGGGCCCATGGGCCAATAGAAGGTTATCCATGCGCAAGATTGAAGAAGTTCTGCGACTGCACTTTGAGTGCGGTTGTAATAATCGAGAAATTGCCCAATCGGTTCAGGCCTCTCCGACCACAGTAGGGGAGTACCTGTGCCGGGCTCGGCTGGCCGGAATTGGCTGGCCTGTTCCGGAGAGTATGGCCGAGGACCTGTCGGTGGGTGGACGCACCAAGTGACTGCTCTACTTCGGAATCAGCCGGAAGGCCAATTCACACTATTGGGCATATTTATGCCTCCAAATAACATAAGCAACATATAACAGGCACATTTGTGCCTTTAATTGAATTTGACATTAAGATTGTTGTTTACTACAATGGGCACATATAGGACGTTTATTAACAATTATATGTAATTATCGGTACAATTATACCTATTGTTGGTTGATGAAATTGTGACGGCAAATTTAACAGTTGAGGAGATGGAGGTTTCGATAGGCGAGAAGCTTAGGGCTCTCCGCTTGTCTCGGAATATTGAACAAATAACACTGGCAGAACGCGCAGGGGTCAGCGTCCGTGCCTTACGTAATCTGGAATCCGGCCAAGGCTCGACCCTCAAGACACTGGTATGCGTCGTTCGGGCACTTGGAAAGCAGGAGTGGCTAAACACCATTGCGCCTGTGGCCACCATCAACCCGCTGGCACTTACCCGCGAGGCTCAGCCGCGACAGCGCGCATCGCGTGTACGTCGTAGTGCAGAAAAGTAACCGCCATGGCTGCAACAAAGAAATCCAAACCTTATAAGCACGTTCTGGCAGTGGAAGTTCATCTTTGGGGCGAGCATATCGGCTCTGTGGCGCTGGATCCGGCCTATGGATACTACGTATTCGCTTATACGGCTGAATTCGCCGCCAAGGGGATTGAGCCGGCTCCGCTGTACATGCCTGTTGCGCCAGAAGAGCCTTACCTGTTTACCGATTTGCCAGAGGCCACCTACAAGCGCTTGCCAGCGATGCTCAGCGATGCACTACCAGACGACTTCGGTAACGCTCTCATCAACCGCTATATGGCTGACCAAGGTATTGCGGTCCATGACATCACTGCGCTAGACCGGTTGGCCTACATGAACAATCGAGCAATGGGAGCTTTGACATTCAAGCCCGCACGAGGTCCGGCAAGGCATAAACCGACGGCGATTGAACTGGGCACCTTGGTCGAAGAAGCGCGACGGGCCGTGGCAGGTGATATAGCCAATGACGACCATGCGAATGCGGCCTTACGCAGCATCATAGAGGTTGGCACCAGCGCTGGTGGTGCTCGAGCCAAGGCGGTTATTGCCCTAAACCCCATGACAAAGGAGATCTGTTCCGGCCAGTTGGATGCACCAGACGGCTTTGAGCACTGGCTACTCAAGTTTGATGGAATGGGGAAGGACTTTGAGCTGGGTGCATCCCAGAACTACGGTCGAATTGAATATGCTTATCACCTGATGGCGATTGCTGCAGGCATCAGCATGACGGAATGCCGCCTTCTCGAAGAAAATGGCCGGGCACACTTCATGACAAGGCGATTCGACCGGGAGGGGGAAAACACACGCCACCACTTGCAGACGCTATGCGCGATGGCGCATCTCGACTACAAGAAAAAAGGGACGAATGCGTACTCCCAGCTATTCAAGACAATCGACCAGCTAAAACTGCCTTATCGGGATAAAGAAGAGGCGTTCCGGCGCATGGTATTCAATGTAATGGGGCGGAACTGTGATGACCACACCAAGAACTTCTCCTTCATGCTGCGCAAGGACAGCACCACTTGGGAGCTGGCGCCGGCTTATGATGTTACCCACGCACACAATCCGGAAGGCGAATGGACGAATCAGCACCTGATGTCCGTGAACGGTAAGTTCAAGGACTTCACGGCAGTTGATTTACATGCGGAAGCTGATCGGTTCGGTATCGGCACAGCAAAACAGGTTGTAGCGAAGGTAAGCACTGCCATTCGATCATGGCCTCAGTTTGCGGAACAAGCCGGTATTCCTGAAGCGGAAATAGCCAAAATCCAGAGTCAGTTCATTTTGGTGTGAATCCCATGTTCGATCCTGTGACAGGATTGGCCCTGTACTGCGTTCTGTGTAGCCGTCACCATCACCATGGTGACCATGATGATCATCATCGTCAGCATGTCCATGCCCAACACTTAAACTGAACGGCTGAAATCCAGGTTTTTTTCCCTGCGCCTGAGGTAGATAGGGAACTACGGCGTTTCCAGAATCTCTTAAAAGTTGACACTCCCTCGACGATCAAACGGTCCTTGAGGCCGCCCAATCCGACCCGGCCGGCTTCATTCGCGGCCTCGACTGGGGGGCCATCATCGATGAAATCCAACGTGCCCCTAACCTGCTGCTGGCTATCAAGAAGACGGTCGACGAGGACTATCGGCCGGATGGAGACCATCCAGATGCTGCCGCTCGCAAGGACCGAGGTCGAAGGCCGGACACTGACTTTCCTAGAGCATGTCTTCGTGGGAAAGCTTCAGAGCTGGTGGGAGGCAGTCCTTGCCTTATCACCGCACCATGTGCGGTGATAGACTTGCGCATGCGGCGAATTCTGCCCATAATCTCCGCATGAATAGCGGCGATTACACCTATATCTGGCAGGCCAGCGATTGGCCTCACTGGCGCTTCGACTTGGCCGTATTGGCGGGGCCGATGGCGGAGGTTAGTCGTGCCCAAGGTGTTTTGCTGGGCCGATTGGCGGACGTCGGCATGGTCTTGCGTGATCAGGCCAGTTTGGCCGCGCTTACGGAAGATGTAGTCAAAACCAGCGAGATCGAGGGCGAGACCCTCAGTGTCGAATCTGTGCGCTCTCAGCAAGTGGGCGGCCATTGCCAAGTGCTCGCAAGATACCGCGTTGCGGGATATCAGCGAACTGCTGACACGCGGCGTGCTGCGCAAAGCCGATGCCGGTGGCCGTAGCACCAGTTACGAGCTGGATGATCTGTCGCAGTAGAGGATGATCGCGCTTGGCTTCCGTCGCAAACAGCGTTGTCATGGGTGAGGAGAAGTGGCTCGAAAACTGAACAGGTCAGATTAATTGCATGATAGGGGTTTTTCACCACGGCCAGAAGGTCGTGGAAGGAAACCATTATGAGCAGATCGTCCGAGCGACGCACACGTCGCGTATTCAACGCTGAGTTCAAGGCAAAGATTGCTTTGGCGCCAACAAGGTGGGGCGACGGATCAGGGTGATGAAGCTCAGGTGACACGAATTCTTGTCATCTGGGGCTCGTTCGATTCGTTCGGTTTCGATCCATTGTTTTGCATCGAGTGTCGGGAAGAACGTATCTCCTTCCAGTTGAGTGTGGATTTCTGTGATGAATAGCCGGTCGGCATCGGGCAACAGGGCGTTGTACAACGTGGCTCCTCCGATGACAAACAGTTCTGAGCCCAGCGCCCAGTTATCGTAGAGTTGTTCCAGGTTCTTGTAGACAGTGTAGCCATCGGGTTGAAAATCTGGTTGGCGACTGATGACCAGATTGGTTCGGCCGGGCAGGGGGCGGCCAATGGATTCTTGGGTGCGTCGCCCCATGAGGACTGGGCTACCCCAGGTCAGGGTTCTGAAATGTTTCAGGTCGGCGGGTAGGTGCCATGGCATACCGCCGTCTTTTCCGATGACGCGTCCTGGTACAGTATGAGCAACAATGAGGGAAAGGCGTGGTTTCATGGTTTTTGTTCATGCAGGGCGCGGCGAGAGGCCAGCAGGGCCACGAAAGTGATGGCGGCGGCCAGGCTGAGATAATAGCCGACAAAGTTCAAGCCCCAATGTTGACCTAGCCAGGTGGCAATGTAGGGGGCCAGCGAGGCTCCCAGAATACCAGCCAGCGTGAACGACAGCGAAGCCCCTGTATAGCGGACTGTAACCGGAAAAATTTCCGCGAGAGCGGTTCCCAGCGGTCCGTAGGTACATCCCATGAGGAAAAGCCCCAGACTGAGAAACTCGGTGACACCCCATTCGTCCTGGGGACGAAAACTTTTCTCGAATCCCAGACCAAACAAAAAAATGGCAGCGGTGGCTATCAACAAGACACGCTGACGACCCAGGCGATCAGACAGCCAGGCGGACAGGGGAACGCCGGCGGCAAAAAACAGAATTCCGATCAGTTGATCCTTTAGAAACGCCGATTTGGAATAGTGGAACACGGTAGTTCCCCAACTGAGTGTGAAAACCGTCATGAGATAAAACACAACAAAGGTTGCCAAGGCGACCAGGGTGCCCAGCACCAGCATTCGACTGTGATGGCGGAAAACCGTCACCATGGGGTAGGCTACCTGACGGTGGTCATGCACAACCCGCTGAAAATCCGGGGTCTCGGTCAAGTTCAAGCGGACATAGAGTCCGATGCCGATAAGCAGGGCGCTCAGGATGAAGGGAATACGCCAGCCCCACGCCAGAAATTCTTCTGGTGTGATGGCGTTTGACAGGATTAGGAATACCCCGCTTGACAAGATGAAACCCAGGGGTGCCCCCAGTTGAGGGAACATACCGAACCAACTTTTTTTCCCGGGTGGGGCATTTTCGGTGGCCAACAGAACAGCCCCTCCCCATTCCCCGCCGAGCCCCAGGCCCTGACCGAAGCGGCAAAGGGCCAGTAACAGCGGAGCGGCAACGCCGATGCTCTGATAGGTGGGCAGCAACCCGATGGCGATGGTGGAGGGACCCATGGTCATCAGTGAAGCGACCAGCGTGGCTTTTCGTCCGATGCGGTCACCAAAGTGACCAAACAGCAACGCCCCGATAGGGCGGGCAAAAAAGGCCAGGGCGAAAGTGGCAAATGATTGCAGAATACCGGAGGTGGGGTCTGAACTCGGGAAAAACAGGCGCGGGAAAACCAGTACCGCTGCCGTGGCGTAAATATAAAAATCGAAGAACTCGATGGTGGTGCCAGCCAGGCTGGCCAGAAGGATTCTGAGGGTTGAACGGTGAGAGGCCATCATAGACAGGAGATGAAATGCAAACTTTTGATTATCACAGAAAATCCTTCATGATGTGTGAAGCGGTTCGTGGCCTTGTTCAGGAGGTTAAGGTGAGCCACTGCTCTTCCAGTTTTTCCAGTTCGCAGATTAGGGTTGTGAGCAGTTCACCATGATGACGCAACGTGGCGGGGTCTTGGGTAGTGGAAAGCGCAAGTTCTGCCGCCTTCTTTTTTTCATGAAGATCTGCCATTTGTTGTTCGAGTCGGGCAACTTCACGGACAGGGGGCTTTGTTTTGGGTATGGATTCTCGGCGTTTGGTATCGAGTGGCTGAGGTTCGACCGGTACGATGGGAGTGGTAGGGATGGTTTCGGTGGGCACTCGTGAACGACGGGCTTCTTCCAGAAGAAAGCGCTGGTAGTCCTCAAGATCGCCTGGGAAGGGTGACACTCGCCCCTGGGATACCATCCAGAATTCATCACAGACTTCGCGCAGCAAGGCCCGGTCGTGACTGACCAGCATGACCGTTCCATCGAATTCGTTGAGCGCCATTGACAAGGCCTCACGGGTAGTCAGGTCGAGATGGTTGGTGGGTTCATCAAGTAGCAGCAGGTTGGGCCGTTGCCAGACGATCATACTGAGAACCAGTCGAGCCTTTTCGCCGCCACTCATGGTTCCGACGGCTTGAAACAACCGGTCACCTCCGAAGTGAAATTGCCCCAGGAAGTTTTTCAGATCCTGTTCACGTGTGCCTTGACCTTCCAATATTCCCTGTTGGGCAAGATCTTTGGCGAGTCGTACGAAATGTTCCAGTGGATTGGCTTTGGAATCCAGTACATCCATTTCCTGCTGAGCAAAATAACCGATGCGCAGTCCGCGGCCTTCTGTCAGTTCGCCGTGCAGGGGAGAAATGGCGCGTGCGATGGTTTTGACCAGTGTGGATTTCCCTTGGCCATTGGCACCCAGAATGCCGATGCGTTGCCCTGCCAACACGGAAAGGTTGACCGAACTGAGGATGGGGGCGGCAGCGTAGCCAAGAACCCCGTTTTCTAGTGTCAGCATGGGGTTGGGCAAATGTTTGGGAGGGGAAAAAGTGAAGGTAAATTCGGCCTCTAGTAATAAGGGAGCCAGCATTTCCATGCGACCTAGGGCTTTGACGCGACTTTGCGCCTGTTTGGCTTTGCTGGCTTTGGCTTTGAAGCGTGCTATAAATTTTTGCAGGTGAGCAATCTGATCTTGTTGCCGCGTGTAGGCACTTTGTTCCAAGGCTAGGCGCTCGGCGCGTTGCTTCTCGTAAAAAGCGTAATTTCCTCCATAGCGGGTGAGGCGTTGTCGTTCCAGATGGACAGTGACCTGACAGACGTTATCCAGAAAATCTCGATCATGGCTGATGAGTAGCAGGGTTCCTGAATAACGTGTCAACCAGGTTTCCAGCCAGACCAGAGCATCCAGATCGAGGTGATTGGTTGGTTCATCGAGCAGAAGCAGGTCGGAAGGACAGATGAGTGCCCGTGCCAGTTGCAGGCGCATGCGCCATCCCCCGGAGAAACTGTTGACGGGGCGATTCAACTCGGATTGCTGAAAGCCCAGACCGAGAATCAGTGTTTGGGCGCGGGAAACAGCATCTGCTTCTCCTGCATCGTAGAGTGCGGTGTAGGCATACCCCATACGCTCGCCATCTCCGCTGGCTTCGGCAGCATGGACTTCAGCGCGTGCGGCCATGAGAACGGCATCCCCTTCCAACACGAAGGCGGTGGCGCTTATCGGAGTTTCTGGCATGTGTTGGGAAACCTGAGCGCGTCGCCAGTGAGTGGGAACCTGGCAAATACCGCCGTCCTCGCGCAAACTCCCATCCAGTAGCGCAAACAGGGTGGATTTTCCGGTTCCATTGCGTCCCACCAAGCCGACTTTTTCGCCAGGGTTTAGGGTTAGGCTGGCACCATCCAGTAGAGTCTTGGAGCCGCGGTGCAAGACCACATCCTTGAGAATGATCATAGTGGGGAAAATATCGAGGGATTGTCGGGGGGTAGGGGGGATGATTTAACCCAACATTATACCGCGTCGTGTTACACCGGTGGTCGAGAGAGTCGCGCCGGTATCAATGACACCCCCCGCTTTGACTTTAAAGCGCAGTGGGCATTTACGTGATGGCTGGAACCCGCTATAATCCTCGTTTCAGTGTGGCCAAGTAGCTCAGTCGGTAGAGCAGAGGACTGAAAATCCTTGTGTCGGTGGTTCGATTCCGCCCTTGGCCACCAAATAAAACAAGCACTTAGAGTTAATCGCTCTAGGTGCTTTTTCTTTAATGGGACGCTGGCGGGACATCGTGAAATAAACGACCCTGTTGTTCGCTGATTCCGCACCCCTTTGAAAATCCCTGTCAAGCATCTGCAAAGCGTCATTTTTCGCACCTGATTGTCCCGTCAGTGTCTTTTTTTAATTTAAGAAACAAGAAATATATTTATATTCATTGTGTTGTGTTATTAAATAATGGGATTAAGCATCCTATGTTGCTATTTATTCCGCTTTGTTTTACAGTGTGTGCAGTATTCCGACACGTTCAAAGGGGCGAATCATGGCAACGATTGAAAAGCGCAAACTCGATGACGGGACTATCAGTTACCGAGTGAAAATCCGATTGAAAGGACACGCACCCGAAAATGCGACATTCTCACGACTGACCGATGCGCGGGAATGGGTGCAGAAAACCGAAGCCGAGATCAAGGCAGGTCGCCACTTTGGAGCAAGCAAACGCCATACCCTGAACGAGTTGATTGATTCTTACGAGAGCAGTCCGAGGCACAAGGAATTGAAATCCGCCAGGGAAATGCGAACAAGGCTTGGCTGGTGGCGCAAGCATTACGGTGACAAGCTTTTGCAAGACATAACTCCTGCAATCGTCGCAAAGGGCCGGGATAAGCTTAACGACGAGTTCCTGACCGTGCGCAGGCGTGGTGATGATGGCAGCGTGTCCCTTGTGCCACTGGAGAAGAAACGCAGCGGACCCACGACAAACCGATTCCTTGCCGCTTTATCCAGCGCATGTTCATATGGCGTGAAGGAACTAGGCTGGCTGGATCGCAACCCGGTAGAGCGTGTTTCAAAGCCGAAGGAGAATAAAGGCCGCGTTCGATTCCTTGATGACGAAGAGTTGCCGCGATTCCTTGCCGCTTGCCGTAGGCACCCGGACCTGTATCTAGCCGTGCTGTTATCGCTGACCACCGGGGGCAGGCAGTCTGAAATCATGGGTTTGAGATGGGGACAGATAGACCTCAAATCGGGCCGCGCAACGCTCTATGCCGGGACGACAAAGAATAATGATGCCCGAGTATTGCCGTTGGTCGGTGAAGCCTTTACGCTGCTACAGGACCGCTCCAAAGTGCGTAGTCTGACCGATGACAGGATATTCCCACCGACACGGCTTGCAAAGAAATCAAACAGCCTGCATCTGCGCACCCCATTCATTACGGCATTGAATGAAGCCGGGATCAAGGATTTTCACTGGCACGATTTAAGGCACACCTGCGCGTCCTACCTGATGATGAACGGCGTTGGCCATCTGGAAATCTCGAAGATATTAGGACATAAGACAATGGCGATGGTGAGCAGGTATTCACACCTTGCACCGGGCCGCGTGTCTGATATTGGCAATGCACTGGCCCAAAAAATGGGGGTGATGTGATGAGCGCCCCGAAAAAACCTGTCGGCATACCAATGGAAGATTTTATCCGTATTGGTGGCGACGAGTTCGACAGAAATTTTAAGTTGTTACTCAAGGAGCGACCCGAATATACACAGCCGGGATTGCGTGATGCTTTGCTGGATGCGGTCTTATCACTGAAAGACGCTGGCGGGAAGCACAAGGAGTCGCAAAAGAGACGAGCCAAAAAAAGCCGTGCGATAAAAAATGAGGGCGGCGAGACGCTGGATGACGTGATCCATACACTTGCGCGAAACCATCCAGATGAAACGCCAAGCGAACTATGGCCGCACCTTGAGTCTGCAATCAGAGATTGGTGCGATGCAGCAGATGACTGTAGGCTGATAGAACATGACATAAAGGATAGCCGCTCCATCATGTTCACTAAGGGCGACAGGCAGGACAGCCTAACTTTCGGGACGTTCAGGAAAAAACTTAAGAAGTAGAAATGGCATTTAGCCGGGCTGCATGCCACATGGGGGTAATGATTATTCCAACCGCTGAAATCACAGGCGGGAAACTCGGAGAATCTACCATGCAGAACCAAATCAATGCAGCAACCATCCCTGTCCTGTCCACAGTAAAAAATCTACCGGGATTTTTCCCGGCGCTCGGGTTGACCCACGCAGCCATACAAGGCCAAATTTTCAAGGCGGACGACCGCATCAACTCTCGCGGCGAGACGATTCCGGGCAACGGCCTAGCAGCAACCGGAGCGATTATTCGTCGTGGCCGAAAAGTCCTTATCGATGTTCAAAGGTATGGAGCATGGTTGGCCGGATCGGGGGTGTAGATCATGGACGCCACAAAAAACAAGGCCGCACCCTCGCACGGCACGGCCTCGACACCACGCCAGAATTATACCGCAGACGCTCTTTACAGCCCACAGATTCGCGATGTTTTGGCGGCTCTTCGCCATCTGCCGCCATTTCAAAATCTCATCGAGCCTGTGGGTTTTGTGCTGAAAACTCTCGCCAAGGACCCAGTAGAAGAGCATCGAATGTTCAACGCCTGGCAGGATTGGGCAATTTCCTGCCGCAGTTTTGACCTGGGGAATTCGCGGGCGGTCTGGCGCGGTATGGGGGGAGGGATTAAGAAATGACGCAACCATACCCCCACAATCACGATGCCCTGACCCTTTCATTGCCTGACACCTTGAAGGAAATACCCGGCTGGTTGGTTCATCGTCAGAAAGTCCCCTATTACAGCAACGGGGCTAATCGCGGGACCAACGGCACACCGGCTGACCGTGCCAATCTGTCCACCTTCAACGATGCCCTGGCCTGTCTCAACAACGGCGGCAATTATTCCGGCCTGGGCTTTGCCACACTGCCCGAATGGGGAATTGTTGGCCTCGACTTTGACGACAAACAGGGTGAAGGGCTGCATCCCCTTGCTGCCGAAGCGGAGAGGCTGACCTATTGCGAAATCAGTCCGAGCGGCAAAGGGCGGCGGGCGTTTTTTCAAGGCTCAATGCCGGACATTTCACTACCAGGAAAAATTGAAATTTTCCATGGTTCGCGGTATGTCACCGTGACTGGCAACCGAATCAACACCCTGGACATCGAACCTTTGCCCCAGGACTTTGCTGACAAGTTGAGAGCGACCATCACTGGCAACCGGACAACGCCAGGAATGCACCAGGCAATCGGTCAAACCTTCATTGACGACAAGACGAAGGCGGAACTTAGAAGCGCTTTGGCGGCAATGCGGGCCGATGACCGGGATTTGTGGCAGCGCATGGGCCACGCCCTGAAAACGATTGGCGACGAAGGCAGGTCATTGTGGTTCGAGTGGTCCCAGACTTCTGAAAAATACAATGCGGCGGATGCTTCCAGGGTATGGGAAAGTTTCAAACCTACCAGCACCGGACACCAGGCCGTGTTCGCCGAAGCCCAACGCCAGGGCTGGGTCAATCCGCTGGCAGGGGGGGGTGCAATACTTCGGATTGAAAACCAAATGGCGCCCACAGAATGGCCGGATCCGGTCCCATTGCCGAAGCTGCCACCTGTCCCTGAATTTGAAATCAACCTACTGCCCGATGACCTGCAACGCAGTATTGGGGATGCTGCCGACATTGCCAAGTTTCGGCCAGACTTCGCAGCGGTTGCAAGCATGGTGGGGTTGGGCAGCACGATTGGGCGAAAACTGGGCATTCGACTCAAGGCCCGGTCCGATTGGACAGAGTACGCCAATGTCTGGGGCGGTTTGGTTGGGCCGCCATCGGCCCTCAAGTCCCCGGCGGAGCGCGAGGGGTTGCGGGCCTTCAAAACACTCCAGGTATCGGCTGACAAGGTGTACCAGGATGCCAACAAGGACTACCAGGCCGAAATGGAAGCCTTCGAGTTGAAACGGGGCGCGGCATTAAAAGCGGTCAAAAAACAGTTGGACAAAAACCCTGATGCAAAGTTTGACCTGGGGGGCCGGGGAGCGCCAGAACCTCCGGAGCGCCGCACCTATTGGACAACGGACGCTAACGAGGCGTCATTGTCCGAGTTGCTGGTGAAAAACCCAAATGGACTGCTGATAGAACGCGACGAATTATCCTCCCTGCTGGTGAATCTGGAGGATGACCGCAATGCTGCATTAAGGGGAATGCTGCTATCCGGTTGGTCCGGTAAAGAGGGATTCCGCTCTGATCGAATCATGCGCGGGATTACAAACATTCCACGATATGCACTGTCCATCATCGGTGGCATTCAGCCCGGCCCCCTGGCCCGCTATGTCCGGGGAGCCTTTTCCGGTGAGCGTGCTGACGGAATGTTGCAGCGGTTTCAGTTGATCGTGTGGCCTGACCCCGAATCATTCGAATATGTGGACCGTTGGCCTGATACCCTCGCCAAAAAAATGACTACCGCATTGTTTGAACGCGCAGATACCTTTGACCCGCTTGCAATGGGGGAGGCCGACCATTTCGGAAATGACTCACCATTCGTTAGGTTTACTGACGAAGCCCAGGGCCGTTTCGTGGAGTGGTACACCGACTTCATGCAGGGGTGTAGGGCGGCGGAGTCCAAAGGGGAATGCCCGGCAATATCTGCACACTTCGGAAAGTATCCTGGGCTTGTGGGAAAGCTCTCGCTGATCCTGCATGTTGCCGATGACCCGGACGCTCGCCAGGTATCGGATCGGACGCTAAACAAGGCACTGGCCTGGCTGGATTACCTCACCCCCCATGCCCGGCGCGTGTATCACGCAGTGGAACATCCGGAAACTGGAGCGGCGGAATTGCTGCTGGCGCGGATGCGGCGCGAAGAATTGCCTGGGCAATTCAAAGCCTGGGAGATCACCCGCAAGCAGTGGCACGGCCTGACGGATCGGGAGGCAGTCAAACGGGCTTGCAGGTTGCTCTATGAGCATGGGTGGCTGCTCGAACTGGAACAAGGGGGCGGCATGGGGCCAGGGCGACCAGCGGACGCAATCTATGCCGTGTCACCCAAAGCGAAGGGGACGCTGTGACAATGCGCGAAAGTAAAAATATTTTTGCTCATAGGGGGAACTGCATAAACTGTGTAAATTAGTTTTTTGCAGTTTATGCAGTTGGGGGAAGGCGCGTAAAAATTAAATTCCTTGGAGTATTTCAAACATGATGCTTGGCGTAAAAGATTGTCCCGTAACCGTTGACCAGGACGGAAACGGCCTGACCCCCACCCCCCCCAAAATTGACCTACGCGATGCCCAGGCCATCCGGCGGGAAATGGCTGTGGTCTATCGAGATATGCGGTCGGGGAAGATGGAAACTCAGGATGGCACGCGCCTGGTGTATGTCCTGGACATGATTCGCAAGGCATACGAAACCGGAATACTCGAAGAACGAATTACTCAACTGGAAAGGATAGGCCATGGGAACCCTTGAACAACGCATTGCAGCCCTGGAACAGCGCATCGTCAACAACAAAGAATGGCGACCCCGCCCGCTCTCATTTCTCTATGGTGAGCCGCTTCCCGATGACTTCTACACAAATCCGAAATACATCCGAAAGCCTGGCGAGAAGCGCACCCTGTCAGACTTCTATGCCGAGTACGGTAAAGACTGATAGAACCTCTTGCTCGAGGACTGGGTACTCCACAACGGCGTGGTGCCCCGCGTACTTGACCAGGATCACACCGCAAGATTCATAATCCAGTGATGTACCGGCTAACATGCTGATTATATTGTGCATGGTTTTAAGCATAGGATTTTTGACCTGTGCTGTAAAAGGCAATCAACCCTATGCACCACGGTGAGCATGAAAAAATGGGACAGTAAAATCCTGTGAAATGGCCGGACAATGGCGGGACAGTGTCCCCCTGGACACTAGCGGGACATTGAGAGCCAAAAAACAGGCGTATTCGGGAAAATGTGAGAATAACAAAATACCTGTATCTGGCTGATTCTATTGTTCTGAATTATTCTTCTATGTTATTGATTATGCAGACATTGCGACTGAAAATCCTTGTGTCGGTGGTTCGATTCCGCCCTTGGCCACCAAGAATTATTTTTAAACCCTTGATTCCAAGGGATTTTTTTCGTCCGTCGCCCTTGCAGCATATTTCAGAGCCGACTATTCTCAGTCGGCTTTTTCATTTCGTGCGCCCGGCAGGGCGCACTCACTTGGAGGTGGAAGTCCTCTACTCGCCCGGCAAGGGGAAGAGTTAGCCGAACGGCAAGGGTGTTTCGGGCGACCGGAAATCTGGAGGAAGCCGAAGGCAAATCGCTGGCCTGACGAACAGGAAGCGGATACGAGGCGGCACGGCGGGGTAAGCAGGCGAATATCTGCAAAGCCCGAAACTTGCACGGAAGGCCGTGACGTATATCCGACAGGCATAAGCGTGAAGGTGAGTGCGCAATACCCGGGGAGATCTGGCGGTCTGCCTTGTGCTACCGACATTGAGAGGTGTCGGGAGGGATCGCCAGAAGTCAGCAGAGGTCATAGTAGGCGTCAGGACGAGGCGAAGGGCCGAACATTGGAAGCCGCGAGTAGGCGGCGGGACCACACGGACAGACGATGAAGGCAGAAGAGTTGCGGCAAGCGACTACCCCAGCAGAAGAGTCAGCGCGGAACGCTGACGGAGCTGCCGTGGGCGCCGAGGCTGACGTGACGACCCGTCTGCGGACGAAAGCGGAGTGGGAGCAGGAAAGCGGGCTGATGGACGTCGTGTGTGAGCGCGGCAACCTGTGGCTCGCGTATGAGCGGGTGGTCAGGAACAAAGGTGCCGCCGGAGTCGATGGCATCGGCGTCGCTGAATTCAAGGACCATCTCAAGCAACACTGGCCGGCGATCAAGGCTAGGTTACTGGAAGGGGAGTACATGCCCCAACCGGTACGTCGGGTGGATATTCCGAAGCCGCTAGGCGGAACGAGAACACTCGGCATCCCAACGCTGACGGATCGATTGATCCAGCAGGCGTTGCATCAGGTGCTCTCGCCGATCTTCGAGGGCGACTTCTCCGAATCGAGCTACGGTTTCCGACCGGGGAGGAACGCTCATCAAGCGGTCAAGGCGGCCAAGCAGTATGTTGCCGAGGGCCGCCGGGTGGTGGTAGACATGGACTTGGAGAAATTCTTCGACCGCGTCAATCACGACCTGCTGATGGAGAAACTCTCGAAGAAGATCGACGACGGGCGAGTACTTCGCCTCATCCGCCGGTATCTCGAAGCTGGAATGATGGCAGAGGGGATCGTCTCTCCACGGACGGAAGGCACGCCGCAAGGCGGGCCGCTCAGTCCACTGCTGTCGAACATTCTGCTGACGGACCTGGATTGGGAACTGGAGCGCCGGGGCCACGCCTTCTGCCGCTATGCTGACGACTGCAACATCTACGTCAAAAGCCAAGCGGCTGGGGAACGGGTCATGGCGAGTATCACCCGGTTTCTGGGGGACACGCTCAAGCTCACGGTCAACGCGGCCAAGAGCACGGTAGCGTTTCCGTGGGAGAGGAAGTTTCTCGGTTTCAGCCTGACTTGGCACAAAGCTCCGAGACTGCGGATCGCGCGGGCCAGCCTGAAACGGCTGGAAGGCAAGGTCCGGGAAGTACTCCAGGGCGCGCGCGGGCGCAGCCTGACCCACACTATCGAAGAACTCAATCCGGTGCTCCGAGGTTGGGCGGCGTACTTCAAGCTGACCGAGACCAAGAGGGCGCTAGAAGAGCTGGATGGTTGGATCAGGCGCAAGCTACGCTGCATTCTGTGGCGGCAGTGGAAACGCCCGCATACCCGTGCCAAGAACCTGATGAAGGCCGGACTGACGGAAGAGCGCGCTTGGCGCTCCGCATGCAACCAGCGCGGGCCGTGGTGGAACAGTGGTGCGAGCCACATGAACCAAGCCTTCCCCAAGTCCTTCTTTGGTTGCAGAGATGGCAGCTTTCAAGGTACAAGAGTCGTCCGCACGGAAAATTGCGTTCTATGCACTGAAAGGACTCATAACGCCATGATCTACGCTCGGGTTACAGGCCATGACCAATTACATGCGCGACCGCATTCCCAAAGAAATCGACAAGGCGGATAAGAAATGAGATCTGATGCGCCTGGTGATTTGGGGCTACGGTTGTACCACGTTTGTAGCAATCTTTTGCAAACGTTCAACTTCGGTGCGCGCCTCTGTCAGCAACTGATTCCAGTCATCCGGAGGGTGACCGCTTTCCAGCATCTTGCGGAATACCCGGTAGACGTCGTCGCCGCTCCCGTAGGCCTGCTTGGTATCCTCGTCATTCACCCAGGCGAACACGATCACCTTGGCTTGTGCGTGGTAGCGGAAAAACAGCCGGTACTGCTGAAAGAATTTGGCGCGAAACCAGTGTTTATGATCCTCACCGAGGGTGTTGCCCTGTCGGTATTCTGGCCGCGCTGGATCCTGCGGAATCACCTCGAACACCAGTTTGGCAATCGTGGCCAGTCGCTTGCTGGCATTCTTTTTGGTGAAGCCAGTCGGGTCTTTCTGTTTGAGTGCCTCGACCTGCTGGATCAAAGTTTCAAGTTGGACGAGGAACAGCGGATGGGAGAAAATCGTCCAGCCATGGATGACCAGTGGGGCAGGCTGGCCTGCGCTCATTCATCGTCGCTCGACAGGACAGCATCGAGGTCGACTCCTATGTCTCCGACGAGCGACCGGATGCGCTGCACCAGACCGGCATCAACAGCCTGGAGACGATCCGGGTGGTTGGCGATGTCGTGTGCCAGGAAACCCAGGAACTGGCTCAGCACCGGATCGTCCTCACCGGTGGTACCGACGCGCGTCAGCACTACCTCGCCGCCTGGGCGGATGGTGTAGTGGATCTTGTCGCGCTTGCCGAGGCGAAGGGCGCGGCGCACGGTTTCCGGTACCGTGGTCTGGTAACGGTCGGTCAGCGTGGATTCGACTTCAAGGGTGGCAGACATGAGGTTCTCCAGTCAGAGGGATTAATGTTTCATACGGTAATGCAAATGCCTTACCGTGTCAATGCAACTGCATTGTCTGCCGTCAGGCCCCTTCTGCTGCCGAATTCCTGGGTGGCCGCCATCCATCTTCCGAAGCAACATGACAAGGCGCTATCCCAAAAAAGGAATAAAGTAAATGCACGATTCCCTATTTGAAACTTTTTCTTAGGGGGCTAGGGTCTGACTGACTTGCCCGATCCCTTCAATGAGGTGCGAAAGTAGCCGGTTTTTTTCTTCATGACGCAGCCTGCCCGCAACGATGACCGGGTGTACGCCGATCTCATCGGCAAAAGCAATTGCATCCTCTGGGGAGAGTGTTTGGCGTACTTTGGCCTGGCTCCAACTCTGACCGGGTATCAATGCTAGTAGGGTACGGAACTTCGCGACCTGTTCTACCCACTACAAGTCCGGTAGGGCCCGCCATCCCACTGAAAAGTTGCTACTTCCCCAACAACCCTTTTAATTTCAGAGGGTTGTTGTCGGGTAACCAAAGGCCCATTATCTCATGCGCAACGTACGCCGATTTCAGGCTAACGGGAGTAACCATCAATCCGTAGGGTAATCCACATACCCAACACGTGGGTTGGGAAGTTCGTGGCCATAAAAAGTTTTCGCATCAAAGGGGGCAAAAGGCAATCCTTGGGTAACCCGGCTAACCAGATTAGGGGTGGAAATATACGACTTGCCAAATGCCACAGCATCAGAATGGCCGGATTCAATTTCCGCGATGGCCGTTTCCACGGAAAAACCTTCATTGGCAATCACCATACCTCCAAAGCGACGTTTGAGTTCAGGAGTGATCCGCCCCGGTCCCAGTGATTCACGGGTAAAGATGAATGCAATTTTTCTTTGCCCCAGCTGTTCTGCCACATAACCAAATGTATTCATGGGATCACTGTCCCCCATATCATTGGTATCGCCACGAGGTGACAGATGAACCCCGACTCGACCCGTGCCCCAAATTGATGTGACGGCATCGGTGACTTCGAGTAATAGGCGTGCGCGGTTTTCAATAGCGCCTCCATAGTCATCAGTACGATGGTTGGTGCTGTCCTGTAGAAACTGATCGAGCAGGTAACCGTTGGCACCATGAATTTCAACCCCATCAAACCCGGCTTGCTGTGCATGAATGGCTCCCTGACGAAAGGCAGCCACAACCCCCGGGATTTCAGATAATTCCAAAGCCCTTGGAGTTACGAAAGGCTGGATTGGACGCAACAGGTTGACATGACCTGCTGGAGTCACGGCACTCGGAGCGACGGGCAAATCCCCTTCCAGATAAGAAGGATCCGAAATTCGCCCGACATGCCACAGTTGCAAAAAAATTCGTCCTCCTCGAGCATGCACGGTATCAGTAATCAAACGCCACCCTTTGACTTGTTCCTCAGACCAGATTCCGGGAGTACTGGGATAGCCAACGCCTTGCGGCGATACTACGGTAGCTTCGGACAAAATCAACCCTGCACTGGCACGTTGTCCGTAGTATTCCGCCATGAGGGTATTGGGAATCCGGCCGGCACTGGCACGACAGCGTGTCAGGGGAGCCATAACAATGCGGTTGGGCAAAGGGCAATCTCCCAATTGCATGGGTTGCAGCAGTGGGTTCATAGGGTTCTCCCAGAAGTAGAATTTTGTTCGAAAGCGTACTATTCTACGACAATATTACCCTATTTACACGGATGACATGCCATAACAGGAGGTTATATCAAGGCAACTCAGTTTCGAAAGTTGGAACGCAACTCGATGAGGAGATCGGTTTGACGGTGAAAACCGGTCTTGTGCAAAATATGCTTAAGGTGGTGTAAGCAGGGGTTAAAAAGCGCGTAAATCTGGGGATAAGACGCGGATTGGTGGATTCTGTAATTTTTCCGTTATTTTTCCCGCTTCCTCATGGAGGCTGGTGAGCGGAAGGTGACAAGGG
>JAJZBQ010000011.1 GCA_021798835.1 Pseudomonadota bacterium
ACGCTCCCTTGTCACCTTCCGCTCACCAGCCTCCATGAGGAAGCGGGAAAAATAACGGAAAAATTACAGAATCCACCAATCCGCGTCTTATCCCCAGATTTACGCGCTTTTTAACCCCTGCTTACACACCAGACCACCTCCTCATCGCTGGGAACGCCATCCACTCTGTCAGCCCTGGAAACCGTCATCGATCAACCCGGCCCTGTGACAGTTGACACCATCAACAGCGCTGACTGGGCAGTCCCCCTTGCCGGAATGCTGGACATGAAGGATCCACAGGTCAAAGCAGCCGGCCTGCATGATTGCCTGGAACCCATCCACATTTTCATGTATGTGCTGCATCATCCGGATCGTGGATATTTTCTGGTGGACAGCGGAGTATCACGCGCATTTCTCGGGCATCCGCAGCGATACGGCGTGAATGCGTTGGTCGATATGGAACTGCACACTGAACGCATCCAGCTGCGTCAGGATACAGCCAGCATCGTGAGAGGATTGCCAACACCGGTGCAGGGCGTATTTCTGACCCATCTGCATGTTGACCACATTTCCGGTTTGCCCGACATACCGGCAAACGTACCGCTCTACATCGGCAAGAATGAAATCGGTCCAAAACGTTTTCTGAACCTGTTTACCCTAAACTTGATCAATACATTACTCGACCAACACGCCAACCTGGAGACCTGGCCGCTTCCAGACGACAACAACGGCGGTTTCCATGGCATTGTTGATATTTTTGGAGACGGGTCAGTCTGGGCCATCCATGTTCCGGGGCATACACCCGGCAGCACAGCCTATCTGGTACGCACGCCCAATGGCCCGGTTCTGCTCACAGGTGACGTTTCCCACACTCGCTGGGGATGGGACCATGGGGTGCCTCCCGGCGCATTCACGGCCAACATCGATGCCAATCGGGAAAGTCTGCTGGCTCTCAAAGCGCTGGTAAATCGCCATCCGGAAATCAAGATTCGACTCGGGCATCAATATTGAGTCGGCTCGAATCCAGCCTGGGCGCGGATTGAAATCATGTCTGATTCATCAAACCACAACATTCTGACACCTTGATGAACATTGACAGTAAGGCGTTTTTGCATTACCGTATCAAAGCATCGACATGCGAAATCGCGAGGGCACATCACCATGACCACATTGACCGTTACTGCACGGGGACAAGTGACGTTTCGAAAGGACGTGTTGCAACACCTCGGCATCAAACCGGGCGACAAGATCGAGTTAGACTTGCTGCCGGATGGTCGGGGAATGCTCAAAGCGGCGCGGCCCGCTGGGACAATAGCCAGTTTTGTCGGCCTGCTCGCAGGCAGAACGCAGAAAGTTGCCACCATCGAAGAAATTAACGAGGCGGCTACACAAGGATGGGCAGACGAGAAATGAAGGTTGCAGTCGATACCAACGTCCTTGTACGTGCTGTTGTACGTGACAATCCGGCACAAGCGACTATCGCCGCCGCAGTCTTGATGGACGCCGCGTTGATCGCGGTCGCGCTGCCATGTCTATGCGAATTCGTTTGGGTACTGCTCCGCGTATATGGCTTCCGGCAAGCCGACGCCGCCAGCGCAATCCGAGCACTACTGGCGGCGGCCAACGTGGAAGTGAACAGGCCCGCCGTGGAGGCCGGTTTGCTGGTGCTCGATGCAGGAGGAGACTTTGCCGATGGCGTCATTGCCTACGAAGGCAATTGGCTTGGCGGGGAAACCTTCGTTTCTTTCGATAAGAGAGCAGTGGCACTTCTCACGGCCCAAGGACAATCAACTCGTCTGTTATAACGCATACCCCGGCGGAGTACGGACAGCCATGTCCTCCGCAACCGGCACGAAATCCGCCAACACAGAAAACCATATCACACAATTCAACGAGTTACGCGCGGACTCCGCATAGTGTTTTAACGTTAATCGTTTTCAGTTCATTGATGCCTTGGTGAATTTCACGAAATTACCAAACAATTTTCTCGATATCCTGCTCAACGTTGCCTACAATCAGGGCTATTATGGTGGGTTGGTTCTGAACTACAGCCGGCTAGGCGATACCGCAACGCCGCAGTCCGTGGCGAACATAGATACCTATGTTTCGATATGGGGTACAACCAACAGCTATCAGCAGTACCTCTATCAGGTTCGCTATTACGACGACCAGTTCTATAACAACCCCATCCCGACCAACAGCACTACCACCTTTGCGACGCCTCAGAACCATATCTTTTTCAGCATGACTTTTATGCAGACCGTATTTTCCAACGTATTCCAGACGATTTCTTATATCGATGGCACGGGTAGCTTGGGCTATATTCCATCATCCCAGGCTCAGGCTGCGTTTGCAGCGGCATTGTCACAGACGGGTACTTCGAATACCTCTTCGCTGGATTTGAGCAAGGCTGTCGATCGAAGGAAGATATTCACCATCCTCGAAAGCGCTATAGGAAATCTCGAAACCAGCCTGAATACACGCTTCAACGCTACGACCCTTACCCAACTGCCATGAATGGCATAGGCCAAATGGTTGCCCCTGAAATATCCAAAACATGTTGCTTATTGTTAAGGGTACGATGTTTATCGCACCCGAATGCCCTGAATTCGTAGATACGATTAATGACGACAAGCTCAGTGTCCACATAATAGGTTGAAATGCAGACAAGTTTTTTCCGACCCCTACTTCGTCACGGTGACGCAGCCGTAATGCGTCCTATTTGCCTACCGCGATTGGCCGCTGCTGCCGTCATACTGCTGGCATCCGCCCTGCTGGCTGCCTGCGGTGGCGGGAGTGGCGGCTCTGCGCCAGCCGCCACGACATCTGGCGGCGGCCAGACCCACACCATCGGTGGCAACACCACTGGCCTGAACTCTGGCACCTCGCTCTCGCTCATGTTGAGTATCAATGGCCAGCCCCATACCCTGACCGGCAATGGGGGCTTCACCACCGCACTAACTCTAGGTAGTGGATCCACCTACTCCATCACGGTGAGCACCCAGCCCGCCGGAGAAACCTGCTCAGTGACAATGGCAGCGGCACCATCGCCAGCAGTAATGTGAACAATGTGCAGGTCGCCTGCAGCCCCAATCCGGCGCAGACCTATACCATCGGCGGTAGCCTCACCGGTCTGCCCAGTGGCCACACCGTTGTGCTGCAAGATGATGGTGTCGACAACCTCACGCTAACCAACGACGGGTCTTTCTCCTTCTCGAGAAGTCTGGTCAACCAGGCCGCTTATGACATCACCGTCCTCACCCAACCCGCCGGCCAGACCTGCAGCATTACCCAAGCTGCTGGCACCGTCCAGGGCACCAATGTCACCAGCGTAACCGTCAGTTGCGCTAACAACCCGCCACCCACCTACACCATCGTTGGCAGCGTCAGCGGTCTGTTCACGGGTGACGGCCTGATCCTGCAGGACAACGGCGGCGATAATCTTCAACTTTCTGCCAATGGCAACTTTATTTTCTCGCAGGCCATTGGTCAGGGTGCTTCCTACGCCATCACGATTCTGACACAGCCCGTGCAGCAGACCTGCTCTGTGAAAAACGGCAGTGGCACCGCTACGGCCAATGTCACCAATATCCAGGTGGCCTGCGCCCTTAATGCCTACAGCATCGTCGGAAACCTCAGCGGTCTGGCCGCCGGCACCAGCGTGGTGCTGCAGGACAACAGCAGCGACAACCTCACCCTGACCAACAACGGTACCTTCACCTTCGCCCAGAACGTCGCCGCCTTCAACCCTTACAACGTCATGGTCCTCACCCAGCCACTGCATCAGGTCTGTACTGTCACCAATAACGATGGTACTGCAGTGGCCAATGTGACAAACGTGCAGGCGCTCTGCGCCCCCGGCCCGTAGTACGCCTATGTGGCGAATGGCTTCATCAGCAGCGTGTCGCAGTACACGATTGGCGCGGGCGGTGCATTGATGCCGATGACCCCAGCCACCGTCGCAGCGGGCCTCAGCCCCAACTCCATCACGGTGGCGCAGCCGTAATGTGCCCCATTTGGCCTGCCACGATTGACCTCTATTGCCGTCATACTGTTGCATCATCTTCGTCCTTTGGCGGCAGGGGGATCTTCTTCGCCAAATCGACGCGGAATCAGATGAAAATGAACATGTGCAATTTTCTGCCCAGCAATCGCTCCATTATTCGTGCCGAAGTTGAAACCACCAATACTGGAATCTTCAACGAGAATGGATGCCCGAACTTCCCGAGCAAGATTAAAAATAGCAACCACCTCTGCTGCTGTTAGGTCGTTGGTTTCCGGCTTTCCCATTGTGGCCATCGCTTAGCCCTTATCCCCAGAAACAACCATACTGGTCGTTGTCCACGACCTCAAGAAATTCCTCTATCAGTTTGGCCTGAGGATGTGGCTGGTAACCATACCATTTCAGATCTGCACGCATCCAATAAATTTTCCATATCGCTCGCGACTTAACATAGGTGGCTTTGGCTACCGGATGTTCCATGATTTCGTCCAGTCGTTTCCAGGCAGGACGTACCTCGAATATCTCGATGCTCTGCCCATCAATTCGGTAGGCGATATCCAGTTTTTGACGGATATGCGACGGCGGGCGGCGTTTCTCGACATATTGCCCAACCAACTTTTCCAGACGCTTGAATTCAAATTCACTCAATGCCATCAGACTACCCAATTCTCAGCCTGCAACCCCTCGATCCGCACAAACTCGCGTCGCCAGTATCCAGTCTAGCATGGGCGGCCGCCAATGCGCATTCGCGCAACTGGCATTTTTCCGCGCCAAGGCATAACTCCCCTAACGTCAATACAACCATCACCAATTCATCCATCGTGTGACGGGAAAACCGTTCACACACTGTCCCAATTGCAAACACTCTTTGATTGCCATATACCCCATAGGGGTATATGATATTAATACCGTTAAAAACACAAGGGTCGCGAGTCTATACCATGGTACAACCCGTACCGAGTCAACAAGTAGAATTGCCAATCGAAGGCATGACGTGTGCCGCTTGTGCGACACGCATCGAGAGAAGCCTGAACCATTTGCCTGGTGTCGAAGCAAGAATCAACATTGCCACTGACACAGCGAATATTTTATTTGATATCAATAAGATTTCCCCCTTCGAACTCGTGGAAGCCGTGGAAAAATTAGGCTACATTGTACCTCGACAAACCACCCTACTATCCATTTTCGGCATGACCTGTGCGACCTGTTCTGCACGTATAGAAAAATCTCTCAACCGGATGCCCGGCGTCATCGCCCAGGTAAACTTAGCCACAGAGCAAGCTCATGTGACATTCATCCCTGCTCTCATCAAGGTCGATGACCTGATCTGCCAAGTAATAAAGACCGGCTATGAGGCACAAGAAGTTGCCGTGCCTGAATCAGCTCTCGAGAAACCCCATCAGCCCCCCCCCTACCGCCAGGACTTGATACAATTTGCCGCTGCTGCAACGTTGACATTACCCCTACTCGTCCAGATGACCAGCATGTTCACAGGACACATAGAAATGTGGCCACGTTGGTTGCAGTGGCTTTTGGCCACTCCTGTACAGTTTTGGCTCGGTGCGCGCTTTTACCGAGGCGCCTGGAATGCCCTACGAGCCCGCTCTGCCAACATGGATGTATTGATTGTGCTGGGCACCACCATGGCTTATCTTTTCAGCACCGTAGTCACGCTTCTAGGACGTGGTGACCATGTCTATTTTGAGGCTTCTTCCTCAATCATCACGTTGGTCCTAATGGGAAAGTTACTGGAGGCACGAGCCAAAAGAAAGACATCTGATGCCATCAAAGCCATCATGAAATTGCAGCCCGACACCGCACGCGTGGAGCAGGATGGAGAAATAAGGGACATCGAGACATCCCTTATAAAGGTCGATGATATTTTCATTGTCCGCCCCGGAGAAAGTATTCCGGTAGACGGCGTTGTTCTATCAGGACATTCAACAGTAAATGAATCGATGTTGACCGGAGAAAGTCAACCCCAGTTAAAAGAAGAGAATGCGAAGATTTTTGCCGCCACACTTAACGGTCAGGGAATGCTGCGTTGCAAGGCCACTCGTGTGGGATCCCACACAGCACTGGCCCATATCATCAGGCTGGTTAGTGAAGCACAGGGATCGAAGGCACCTATCCAGCATTTGGCAGACAGGATATCCGGCATTTTTGTCCCCGCCATTGTAGTTATCGCTGCCTTGACTTTCTTTGGTTGGTGGTTTTTCAGCGGGGATTTTACCCTGGCCCTGATCAATGCTGTGGCTGTACTGGTCATTGCCTGCCCATGTGCACTGGGCCTTGGGACACCAACCGCCATCATGGTTGGGATAGGCCGGGGGGCACAAAGCGGCATCCTAATAAAAAATGCCGAAGCCCTGGAACGTGCCCAGAAGATCGATACTCTGGTAATAGACAAAACAGGCACCCTGACTATGGGGAATCCAACGGTCACTGCTGTTTTGCCAGAAGCACCGGTAACCCGACATGAACTTCTAAAGTTCGCAGCCACTCTGGAGCAAGGTTCCGAA
The DNA here is from genome assembly GCA_021798835.1 of Pseudomonadota bacterium. Taxonomy (GTDB): domain Bacteria; phylum Pseudomonadota; class Gammaproteobacteria; order Burkholderiales; family Ferrovaceae; genus Ferrovum. Next base: position 6,505 of record JAJZBQ010000011.1, read on the forward strand.
CATCCTCTGTCGCGTGCAGTACTCGACGAAGCAACCAGAGTGGGAATTCAACCGGTGCAGATACACGATTTCCACGCCGAACCGGGCAAGGGAGTGATCGCATCCATTGGCGATGAGACTTTCTGGTTAGGTTCACTGACCTGGTTAGAAAGTCTGGGGGTACCCGTGGATTTTACCCAAGGAAAATCATTGCAAAACTTGGGACAAACACTCATTGGCTTGGCCAGCCGTGGCAAGATGCTCGGCTATCTGGTCATTGCCGACCCATTGCGCCCTTCTTCCCGTTTAGCGGTAACCAAATTCCATCAGATGGGCCTTGAAGTCATCATGCTCACAGGTGACAACTCAGCCACAGCCAAGATAATCGCCCGTGATTCCGGAATCCATCAATTCATTGCCGACGTGTTGCCACAGGAAAAGGCCTCGAAGATAAGGGAAATGCAAGCGCTGGGAAAAGTAGTCGGTATGATAGGTGATGGGATCAATGATGCCCCGGCACTTGCGGCCGCTGATGTCAGTTTTGCCATCGCAACAGGTTCTGATATCGCCATGAAAACCGCCGATGTAACATTGATGAACAGCGATCTGTTAACCGTCCTGGACGCGATCGAATTATCAAAAGCCACTCTCACCAAGATCAAGCAAAACCTGTTCTTTGCATTCATCTACAATATCTTGGGAATTCCCCTGGCCGCACTAGGGATGCTTAACCCCGTTGTTGCCGGTGCCACCATGGCCATGAGTTCGGTGTCTGTCGTCAGCAACTCATTGCTGCTTCGACGATGGAAAGCAGTAGTGAAATCCCCTCACTGATAAGGAGCACGAAAGTGACGATAACCACACTAAACATCCAAGGAATGACCTGCACTGGCTGTGTAAACAGCGTCAAGCGGGCTGTGGGCAGTCTGCCAGGCATCCTGCAGACGCAAGTTTCCCTAGAAAGAAGTCAGGTCACCATTGAGTACAATCCAGCCCAGGTTTCACCAGAAAAATTGAAGATCGCCATCATGGATGCAGGTTATGATGTCAAAGACTGAGTCCCCTACACCGTGCCATGACGGAGAAAAAACTGTTACACAACCCCACAAGAAAGCACTGCTCAACCGTTTGAACCGCATTGCTGGCCAAGTCAAGGGAATCAGCAACATGATCGAAAGTGACCGTTACTGCATCGACATACTGACACAAATAAGCGCCATCCAGTCGGCTCTCAATGCCGTGGTCATGCAACTTATCGAAGACCATACCAAAGGTTGTGTGCGAAAAGCCATATGGGAAGGAGATGGCGATGTAGCCATCTCGGAATTGATGGGAGTTCTCAAAAAAATTAACCGGTAATCCTGTGTGCACCAACTATGTAACTCATCAAGCAAGCGCTATTCTTGAAAAAGCGAGACTTGGTAAATTATAGGATTTTCCAACCATGACGAGATTGATACTCTTTGATCAGTTGTATTCAGAAGCCGTAACTCTCGACCCTCAGCACTGGACAGACGAGGACGACCAAACTGGATCAGTTCCCCTTCCCTCAAGCCGCAATTTCCCCCAAAACGTCTGAAACGCCCCAAAGCCGAAGGCAGTACACCCACCCAGTTGAAGATTTTCTCCCAACTTGAACAGACTATAAAAAGCCCCCACGGGCCCAGCATAATCCAATACCCCTTCCCATCCGCTGAATGCCATAGGCTGCTCTGTACGCTTTGATTGTCTTGAAAATGACATTTTTTTAACTTTCTGGTTGACCAAAACAACACTTGCCGACTGCCGTTCCCAATCGCGCTGTTGCCCATCATCATAAGGAAGCGCCGCGCCAGTAGCGTGGGCTACCTGGCTTATTCGCCCGAGGAGACGGCGCACGAGCCCAGAAAAACTGGGAGGTCCGGCCATCACCCCATTGTCTTCTTTAAGAATCAATGGAGTGATGGTCGAAAACCGCAGGTTATTACGTTGCCCCATGTCGTAATTGAAAAACTCCCTGGTAATGCGATGCGCTTCGGGAGCTCCGATCATTTCATCTACCTGCCCATAGTAGTAAGGCATCGGGTCACTGGAGCCATACTGCGCCCAATCAATAGTAAAGCGGTGACGATCCTGCCCCCGCAGCCCCTGCCTTCCCATGGCCTTGATGATTTCCGTGATATCTAACCCGGCATGGCAGGCATCACCCAGCAAGGTCACGCGCAACCGTGGGTAGTTAGGCAAAGGGGGAACGAGGGAATAGAGTCTAGTTGAATTTTCCCCCTCACCATAGAGCAACGTAAACAGGGATGGAGCAACATGACTCAAGGTATTTCCCAGCGCCCCATGCCAGACAGTGTGCCACTCATTATGAGGTAAATCCCCATGCAAAAAGAAGTCAAGCACCAGACAACACAGCGGGGGTTTGATCGGCTCTATCATCTCTGGACTCTGGGATACTCATGTTCCACATCGTTCTCCATTACCTAGGAATGGTTGAAAAAATTCAGCATGACTCTTGACTCAGAGACAACTCCTCAAGACTAAATGGTAAACCATTACATTAAATATAGGCAATCCCTGTTTAATCGCTATCCATCCCACTGTTCTTCCGTGTCTGCTGCGCATGAAACATTCACTGCACCAAAATTTTTTATGGATTTGTCACTTGAAGACGATCAGTGCCGACAATCATGTCAGTTCCAGGTTACAAATTATCCGGCCATTAGCAAACTTTCAAACATCGATGCTGGGATAGGCTTGGAATAAAGGTATCCCTGAAGATAGTCACAGCAGAAAGCCTGGAGCATCTCACGCTGCTCGTTCGTCTCCACTCCCTCGGCGATCGTCTTGATACCCAATTTATGCGCCATGATGATAATAGCTTCACTCAATGCCCTGCTTGATGAATCTGTCACCATTTTCTGGACAAACGACTTGTCGATCTTGAGATAGTCCACGTCAAACTGGTTCAGGTATGAAAGCGCCGAAAACCCGGTTCCGAAGTCATCGATAGACAATTCGATGCCATGTTCCTTGAAAAATTTGAATTTATTTCGAACCCTTTCAGAATCTGACAGCAACAGACTTTCTGTGATTTCAACGGTAATGGTATTCTCAGGTAACCCGGACTTGAGATAACTTTCATGCCAGCGATGTACTTCTCCATGCATGAATTGTACTGAGGACTTATTCACACTGACCTGAATCAACTGTCCGGTGTTATCTCGCCATTTGGAAATATTCCTCAGAGATTCTTCAAAAACCCATTCACCAATACTCAAAATCAAACCTGATTCTTCTGCCAGTGGAATAAAATCGCCAGGATTTATCATGCCGAGAACAGGGTGATGCCAGCGTAGCAATGCTTCTGCCTTGACGATACGACCACTTCGCGCATCTACAATCGGCTGAAAATATACTTCCAGTTGCTTCAGTTCAATGGCTTTACGCAAATCATTGGTCATGTCAATGTTATGACGAGCCTTGTCCTGCATACTCTGCGTGAAATAATTGAACCGCGCCGTCTTTGAATACTTTGCCGCGTACATGGCTTGATCAGAGTGTTTCAATAGATCATCAATATTGCCAGCATCCTGGGGGTAAAGCGCAACACCGATACTTCCAGAAAGATGGGCAACAGTACCGCCACCCAAGTCGAAAGACATTTCCAGAGACTTCAGAACACTCTGAATCACACGATCGATGTTTTCCTTCTCTTCATATTCGGGGAGAATGATGGCAAATTCATCCCCTCCCAGTCTGGCCAGTGTGTCCGTATCCCTTATATGCTTCCGGATACGCTTGGCTGTTTCAATCAGCAGAATATCTCCCTTGTCATGCCCCAACGTATCATTGACTTCTTTAAACTTGTCAAGATCAAGAAACAATAATGCCAAGGAAGTCCGGTTTCGTATGATCCTTTTAATTTCTTGCTCAAGTCGGTCACGAAACAATCTCCTGTTGGGAAGCGCCGTTAGATAGTCGTAATAAGCCAGTTGCTGAATCCTTTCTTCCGCCAACTTTCGATCAGTAATTTCACGCGATAACATGATGAAGTGCTGATGCTGAATCTGTTTTGTGGACATTTTGGCGGTGGATAGTTCAAACCAGCACTGACCATGGGGCAAATCAAGACAGATGACCTGTCCCTTTGACTTTCCGTGGACCCATGCCTCTTTTAAGGCAATCATGACCGTTTCTGCCGCTTCGGCAGGTAAAACATCACTGACTGATTTACCTAATAGAGCCTCCTTCTGTTTTGCCAGCAAGGCGGGATCATGTGCCCAGAGATTTATGTATTGTCCATTCAAGTCAAGTTCAAACATCAGATCGGGGATGGCATTCATCACGCCTTCCGTAAAATCAATATGCTGCAGTAATGCGTACTCAGACAGTTTTCTCTGGGTAATATCCACTGAGTAAATAATACGTTTATCCGGCATTCCGCGGCGATCATAAATCGTCGTAATATCCACCTGAACCGGAAAACAATGACCATCTCTAGCTTTATGTTCACACTCGGCCACAAAATGAGATTTTTTTTGAAGTTCCGCAAGAATACCTTCTAAAGCCTCAAAGTTCGGATAGACCGTTACAATATCCCGCCCTTCCAGTTCAGTACGGTCATAACCATGCTCTCTGGCATAGGCCGGGTTGACGGAGATAAAGCGATTCGTTGTCGCATCTGAAATAGCCAGACCAAAATCCGCCTTCTCGAACAATTCAGCCCATAACTTCAACTGCTGCTGCGTTGCATAGATGTCAGTCATATTCACCGCATAAGCAATACGATTCAAAGGCGTGCCATCCTCAGAGAGAATTGTCGTGATGTCTAGTAAAACGGGAAACCGATGACCATCCTTGGTAATATGCTCGCCTTCATACATCAGGTGTGTCTGAATATCCAGCAGTACCATCTTGCTGTTAAACTCTTCAACCCTATCCTGGGGAAATACTGACAAAACAGACTTGCCTATCAGTTCTTGTTGCGTATAGCCGCGCTCCTCTGCAAAAACCGGATTAACCAAGATAAACTGGTTGGTCAACGCATCGGTCACGGCAAGCGCAAGATGAGATTTCTCAAAGGATTCCGCCCATAACTTGAGTTTAACCAAAGCCTCTCTCTGCTCGGTAACATCGCGAAAAGTCACGGCACACTGGTTCGGTGCTGCTTGGTAGGCTGACACGGAGTAGTAAATTCCCAGCAGATCTGAACGTTGCTCAAACACGCTCGGTTCACCGCTTAGTGCCACTTTCCCATAGGTTCCGATCCAGTCCGCCGAATCTCTTTCAATACCCGGCAGTACCTCAGTCAGACGTTTACCGATGACGTTAGCCCGGTGCAACCCAGTCGTGACTTCAAAATTCCTATTGGCCGCCAATATAATCAGGTCAATTGGGGTTCCCTGACTGTCCAGCAATACCTCAAACAACACGAAACCCGCATTCATGTTTTCAAAGAGCAATCGAAACCTGGCCTCCGATGGGACAAGTGCATTGTCGGCCATTTTGTTTTCGGTAACATCTTCCATGGAAATGACAATCCCACCTACTGCTTTCGTCTCTGTGTACCAGGGACGGATTTCCCAGTTCAACCACTGAACCGTGCCATTTTTTCGCTCAAAGCGATCTATTTTTGCCGTAACAACTTCACCCTGAAGTCCCTGAAGGCAGGCTTTCTTCCAATATTCCGTAATCTCTGGAAAGACTTCATAGTGGGACTTTCCAATAATATCTTGCTGCTCAAGATGATAATCATCCATCCAGCGCTTGCTGGCTGCCATATAACGCATGGAACAGTCAAACATCGCCACTGCCGCCAGCGCATGCTCAATGAAAAGACACAAAGAATCGTGACGTTGGGGCACCTCCTCTCCGCGTGGAATGCCGACCACTGTCACTCACCTATCAACAAAAAAACAGGCACTATGCGAGAAATGTCAGCAAATTGCATCTGAGATGGGGTCACAGTCTTACTCATCACTCAAGATTCCCTTTTTGGTATCTCTTGACATCCGCAGCAAATCGAACAGTTCTGATCGGTTACCCGTTTGTGCAACGCCCGTGTACTACAACAAACATCAAAAATCAGGCATCAAAAGGATGACGCCTGACGATGGTTTCGCAACGATCCGGTCCAGTTGAAATAACATCCACGGGAACCTGGCAAATAGTTTCCAGACGATCCAGATAACGGCGTGCATTCTCGGGAAGTTTATCATACTGGTCCAGGCCAACTGTGCTGTCATTCCAGCCAGGCAATTCTTCATAAACAGGTGTGCAGGCTTCCAGATCATCCGCTCCCGAAGGCAATAGGTCGATCATATCTCCCCGAGCCGAGCGATAACCGGTACAAATCTTGACCACGGGCAGACCATCCATGACATCCAGTTTGGTCACACACAAACCTGACACCCCATTGATCTGGATGGCACGTTTGAGCGCCACCGCATCAAACCACCCTGTACGTCGCGCCCGGCCTGTCACAGCGCCAAATTCGTGTCCTTTGGCCGCCAATTGTTGGCCAATCTCATCACTCAGTTCGGTGGGGAAAGGGCCGGAACCCACGCGGGTTGTGTAGGCTTTGGTGATGCCCAGCACATATTCCAACTGCTGTGGACCTACTCCACAACCGGGTGATGCAGCACCAGCGATGCAGTTACTGGACGTAACATAGGGATAGGTACCATGGTCGATATCCAGCAAGGTTCCCTGAGCCCCTTCAAACAGCAGATTATCTCCCTTTTCACGTGCACCCTGAAGTTGGCGCGAAACATCGCTCACCAGAGGGCGTAAACGATCGGCCCAGCGCAATGCTTCATCCTTGATTTTTCCCAGATCAATGGAAGGAACCTGATAGTAATGGGTCAATACAAAATTGTGATAATCCAGAATATCCCTGAGACGCGACTCCAACCGGCTGGGATGAAAAATATCCTGAACACGCAAACCGCGACGCGCCACCTTGTCTTCGTACGCTGGGCCAATTCCGCGTCCCGTGGTTCCAATGCGACTATCACCACGGGCATGCTCACGTGCTTTATCGATGGCTTCATGGTACGACAGCAACAGCGGACAAGCCTCACTAACGTATAGTCGCCCCGATAAGTCCACACCAGAGGTTTCCAGCATCTGAATTTCGCGCATCAACGCATCCGGCGACAAAACCACTCCATTACCGATGTAGCAGGTAACCGTATCACGCAAAATACCTGCCGGTATGAGACTCAGCACAGTTTTTCGACCTGCGATGACCAAAGTATGGCCCGCATTATGTCCACCCTGGAAACGTACGACACCCTGTGCACGATCAGTAAGCCAGTCGACCAACTTGCCTTTTCCTTCATCTCCCCATTGGGTCCCTACCACTACCACGTTGCGTGCCATACTTGCAGGCTCCTGTCAGAATTGTGTGATAACCGGCAATAGCGCCTTCAGATCAAAACTAAATCCCACTGCTGGTCGAGACTGACCAAAAATCATGCCGATCTCATCGTACCGCCCACCCCGCGCTACCGCATCAGGGAATTGAGGGTGATATAACGCAAATACCAAGCCACTATGATAGTGGTAACCGCGCAATTCAGCCAAATCAAACGAGAGAGGAACCGCAATCGTGGACAGACATTCAGCAACCGCGCGCAAGGGGGCCAACACAATGTCCCGATCGTCCCAATCCGCCAGCAAAACATCCGCACGTTCCAATACCTCTGCAGCCGAACCAGACAAGCGAATCAACCCACTCAATCGGGTTCTCCAGGGATCTTCAAGTCGTGATGTCCAGGCCAGCCATCCTGGAATGTCACGACGTTGTAGACAGGCCAGACAGAACTTTTCATCTTCCGGGGATATCCCTGCCTGACCTATCAAACGACGAAATAATTCGACCTGTCCGATATCCAAATGCATCCCGGTAATTCCGAGAGTTTTCAGGGTATCCAGCAAGACGCTCAAAATTTCGAGATCTCCCTCAATGCCGGCGATGCCATATAGTTCGGCACCAACCTGATAAGGTTCGCGGGTATGAGAACCAGATTCTGGATGGGCATGCAACACCGGTCCAGCGTAACACAGACGATTAATCCCCTGATGATCCATGCCATGGGCATCAATACGTGCAGCCTGGAGTGTCATGTCCGGTCGAATACCCATTTGCCGTCCTGACAGAGGATCGGGAAAACGGAAGGTCATGGCATCGCGTGCATCGTGAGCACCATCCAGATCCAGGGAATCCGTGAATTCCATTAGGGGTGGCATGACCAGATGATAGCCTACCGTTCGCAGAGCATCCAAAAAGCTTCGACGTGCCCCCTCAAGCCGCCAGGCAGCATCAGGTAACAAGTCTTCGATATGTTCGGGCAATAACCAGCGATAAGTCATGGATTTCTCTTTAATATCAATGTACACGGGATAGCCAGGCAACCATTTGAAATAACAAGGTTCCCGCAACAATGGCAGTCACCCCTATGAAACGCACCTGCTGATCGTTCAGTTTGGACAGGCGAGCCAGAGTTTGCCGCCATCCATTAGGAGCGAGAAAGGGCAATATCCCCTCTAGCACCAACAATAAACCCAACGTGCGCAACAACATTTCCACGATCTTAGGGATGCCTCGAAGGGGTAGATTGAGTACCAGGGGAATTAAAGTATCGAAAAAAAGGAGTAGATGGGTCAAGTATCAATACATCAGATCTCCCTTTAAACCCTTGACGATAATTTTCCAGACTACGATAAAACGCATAGAATTCAGGATTCTTGCCATAAGCAGCGCTGTAGATCGCCGCGGCTTTGGCATCCCCTTCTCCTTTGATCTGCTGAGCATCGCGAAACGCTTCAGCCAGTATCACTTCACGTTGCCGGTCAGCATTGGCGCGAATTTTCTCAGCATCCCCATAACCGGTTGAACGCAACTCGTTGGCCACACGCTGTCTTTCTGCCTCCATGCGACGATAAACTGACTCGGTAACTTCCTGAGGCAATTCAACACGTCGAATACGTACGTCCAAGACCTGTACGCCAATTTCTTTGGCATCCTGGGCAGCACGCTCGCGCATGGCTGTCATAATGGCCTCACGATCACCGGATACAGCCTCATGAACCGTACGCTTGGCAAATGCTGCACGCAATTCGTCATTCACGGTTTGAGTCAGACGAATCTGTGCACGCCTCTCATCTCCCCCCACACTCACGTAGTACTGCTTGGGATCGCTAACTTGCCATTTGACAAAATAGTCGACCAGCAAGGGCTTTTTTTCAGAAGTAATAAAACGCTCAGGATCATTGTTATCAATGGTACGAATACGCCGATCAAACAAGCGAATATTCTGGAAAAGAGGAAACTTTACATATAACCCTGGATCCTGTCGCACAGCAACCACCTGCCCCAACTGGAACACCACACCATACTGCGTCTGATCGACCGTATAAAAAGTACCCATGCCTACCAGAATCAGCACGACCATACCCGCTAACAGGGTTCCCCAGTATTTGGTCATGGACGGGCCTCCCGATCACGGCTTTTCATGGCATCCCGATTACGCAAATCAAGATCCACAGTTGCCGCTGGAGATTCTGAAGGAATCGGGGCCACCACGGGAGCAGAAGAGGGGGTACCCTTGTCTCCTGCCAGGTCTGCCAAACTACTGGCCTGGATGAGTTTATCAAGCGGAAGATAAAGAAGCCCCGAACCCGATTTTTGATCAGCCAGAACTTTGGTGCTGTTGCTCAGTACCTGCTGCATCATATCCTGGTATAGACGCTGACGCGTAACTTCCGGTGCCTTTACATATTGTGCCAATACCTGATCGAAACGACTGGCATCTCCATCTGCACGCACCTGTACCCGCTGTGCATAGGCTTTGGCCTCTTCGATCAACCGCGAAGCAGCCCCACGCGCCTTGGGAATGACATCATTCGCATAGGCCTGCCCCTCGTTATTTTGGCGATCACGATCTTGTCCAGCCTTTACTGCATCATCAAAAGCCGCCTGAACTGCCTCGGGGGGTTGAGCATTCTGCATATTGACCTTGCTGATAAAAATCCCTGTCTGATAGCGATCAAGCAGTTGTTGCATCAGTCGAGTGGCTTCCGCAGAGATCTGGGTACGCCCTTCATACAAAACAAAATCCATCTTGCTACGTCCAACGACTTCACGAATGGCCGTCTCCGCTGCCTGAACCACTGCACCATCAGGATTGCGGTTATTGAACAGGTAGGCTTTGGGATCCTTGATGGTGTACTGGATAGCATACTGATTATCGATGATATTCTCATCATCCGTAAGCATCAGAGATTCATGTAGAACTTTGGATTTCAATGAATTTCTATAGCCCAACTCCACGGTTCTGACCTGTGCCACATTGAGGGGGCTTCCTGCCGCCTGTGATTCAATGGGAGATGGCCAGTGCCAATGAGGTCCAGATTCGGTCAATTCCTCAAACTTGCCAAAACGCAGGATCACCCCAACATGCCCGGCATCGACAATGTAAAATCCTGAGAGAAGCCAGATAACCACTATCAGGGTAACACCAATCCCCAACATACGTTCCGGGGTAGGAATGGGTAATGGTTGGCCCGGTGGTGGAGAGGAATCTGGACGTATCCCCAAGGAAGGCGTCTTCTTCCAGCGACGCAAGAAACGACGCCAAATTTCATCCAGATCCGGTGGGGTCTGATTCAATAGCCAACCGAACATACCTTTATTACGTGCCATGAGCCTCTTCACCTTCCAAAGGGAGTATTCTTGCATTGTCCCGACTTTGGCACCGTTCCAAAAACGCCAGTCTGATTTCTTCACAACCTGCACCCGTGAGTGCGCTGGCCCAAACCGTTGAAATTGTACCATAGGCATCACGCTGTAACAGACCGCCAGTGTGACCCCGCAGGTCAGTCTTGTTATACACCCTCAGTTGTGGAACTCGGTCGGCTCCCACCTCTGCCAGTACGGTTTGAACCGCTTCTATCTGGGCTTCCCGTTCTTCATCAGCATGGTCGACCACCACCACCAGCAAATCCGCTGAGCGGGTTTCCTCCAGGGTGGCTCGGAATGCATCCACCAACGTATGTGGTAGCCGTCGCACAAAACCAACCGTGTCAGACAACGTTGCTTCTACCCCCGGACCCAGATAAATACGTCGCGTCAAAGTGTCCAGTGTGGCAAACAATTGGTCTGCCACGAAAGTTTGACTGTGAGTCAAGCGGTTGAACAAAGTGGATTTCCCAGCATTGGTATAACCCACCAGTGACACATTCAGGAGACCAGCGCGCTGACGGGCGCGACGTTGCAGTTGTACGGTCCGTCGCACTTCACGTAGACGCTCCTGTAAAGTTTTGACACGCACTGCCAACAGACGTCGATCCGTCTCCAGTTGGGTTTCACCAGGACCGCGCAAGCCTATTCCGCCCTTTTGTCGTTCCAAATGTGTCCAGCCACGCACGAGGCGCGTGGAGAGCCGCTTGAGTTGAGCCAGTTCCACTTGCAATTGACCCACGTGACTGCGCGCCCGCTGCGCAAAGATATCCAGAATGAGACTGGTACGGTCGATGACCCGACAACCCCAGCGTTCCTCAAGATTACGTTCCTGAACAGGGGTCAACTCGTCATCAACAATTACCAGTCCCACGTCATTGGAACGGATGAGATAGCCGATCTCCTCGACTTTCCCAGCCCCCAGAAAAGTCGCCGGATCTGGTCGTTCCCGTCGGGCCTCTACCCGATCAACCACCTCCAACCCGGCACTTTGGGCCAGCAAGGCCAACTCAGCCAATGAATCATCGTGGCTGGGGCGGCCTACCTGGAGTCTGACCAGCAGACAGCGATGGCGGCGTTGCTGGTCAGTAGGTTCGGCTGACTGTTCGAGACGACCACTGCGAGTTGCCGGGGTACTATCGCGTCGACGACCCAGCAATGGCCCAATATCGGCCATAAATCAGTCTTCAGTACCAGACTCAAGGGGACTGAGCGTAATACTGCGTGCCGGAACTACAGTAGAAATGGCGTGTTTGTAAACCATCTGCGTGGTGGTGTTTTTGAGCAGCACCACATATTGGTCAAATGACTCCACCTGCCCCTGGAGTTTGATGCCATTAACCAGATAGATGGAAACGGGAACATGTTCCTTGCGCAATGCATTCAGAAACGGGTCTTGTAGTAGTTGCCCTTTGGCGCTCATCATGATTCCTTATTTTGGCGTTATCGATACCCCCCTCATCAGCGACAGGAGGACTGTTTATTCTAGCCGATTGGAGCCGTTCAGGGGAAAAGAGTTCCTGTACCGGAAACAAACAGGTAATTGTTCCCGCACATCGTCTGGCACTACTGGACGCTTGGATCCGGATGCGTTAGAATGCCGACCTTGAACACGATCTGTAGGCGCGTAGCTCAGTTGGTTAGAGCACCACCTTGACATGGTGGGGGTCGTTGGTTCGAGTCCAATCGCGCCTACCATTCTATTTTTTTACAGGGGTGTACACTGTTTTTCCACGCAACTTGAAAAGGTGTGCTGCGTGATAAAAACTCTCCGAATGTCCAGCATAAAGCAGACCTTCTGGGCGCAGCAGTGGCGAAAACTTCTCCAGAATGGCCAGTTGTGTTTCTTTATCGAAATAAATCATTACGTTACGACAAAAAATGGCATCCATACCACCGTGGATTGGCCAGGTCGTATCCAAGAGGTTGATCTGACGAAACGTAATCATTTGAGCCAGTTCTGGGTGCACGCGTACTTTTCCATCTGGAAACCCATTTCCCTTGAGAAAATATTTGCGTAACTGCGCATCGGGAATTTTATTGACCTGAGACACCTCGTAAATTCCAGCCTGGGCTTTTCTTATCACGGCGGTATCCACATCAGAAGCCAGAATGGACACAGGAGGTGTCAGAGAACCGAAAAGTTCTGCCATGACAATGGCCATGGAGTAAGCTTCTTCCCCAGTCGAGCATGCGGCGCACCATAACGTTACCGGATGCTCCCCAATGGATGCCACTTGCTCGGCAAGCAACGAAAAATGATGGGGTTCGCGAAAAAAAGAAGTGAGATTGGTGGTCAGGGCATTGATGAATTCCTGCCACTCGGGAGAATCAGGTTCCTGCAGTTCTTCCAGGTAGTCCGAAAAATTACTTTTTTTCAGCACTCGTACACGACGCACAAGACGACTATAAACCAGTTCACGTTTAACGGAACTCAGGAATATACCCACACGACCATGCAACAGACGACATACTGTATTGAAGTCCGCATCCGTAAACCGGAACTCTCGCACCGTTTCCCATGACGCACCGGTTTGCATAAAAAATTTCCAATCTATTACGTTAGGCGTTCGTGGTTCACCTTCTGCTCTCTTCAGGAGAATCAATGGGCTGCACAAAAAGTGATCAAATACACTGTGTCAGAATTATAGGCGCATCGCCGCATTTACGGTTATAGTTGGGCGGATGAACTCCGACTTGCCTCCCACCTCATCCACTCTGCCACGCACCATCTGGCGTGGCTTGATACGCGCCAGACAACGGAGTTCCCGAGCACACGTACGTCGTTTGTTCTTGCAGTATGGGTTGCCGTGGGGCATGGCACTGGGTGTCGGATGGGTGGCAGTTCTCTATGCCCAACTCAGCACCTGGGCGTATGAACAGTTTGTCCATGAGATCGCGGGCCGCCCATGGCTGGCATTCGTGATCTCCCCATTGATGACCATGTTCGCATTGTGGCTGACACGACACTGGTTCCGCGGCTCGGAAGGCAGTGGCATTCCCCAGGTCATTGCAGCCTTGCATGCCCCCCACGATCCCAACATTCTCGGACGACTATTTGGCGTACGAATCATTCTGGGCAAAATCCTGATATCGTTGATCGGCTTGTTAGGAGGACTGACCATTGGTCGAGAGGGACCAACTGTCCATATCGGTGCTGCCATGATGGCAGAAACTCGGCACTTTTACCAACGGAGTTCCCTGCGACTCGAACGACAACTACTGCTTGCCGGAGCTGCAGCGGGCTTGTCAGGGGCATTCAATACACCACTCGCCGGCATCATCTTTGCCATCGAAGAGATCGCTCGGGATTTTCAGCACAAGACCACCGCCACCATGATAACTGCGGTAGTTTTTTCCGGATTGACTTCCTTGGCTCTGGCGGGTAATTACGTTTACTTTGGTCAAATCCGCGTTCCTGACACATTCCACTTGAATTTCATATTTCCCGTACTGCTGGCTTCGCTGATCTGCGGGCTGCTGGGGGCACTCTTCAACTGGGTAGTCCTGCATTGGGAACACTGGATGCCCTCATTCCTGAGAGTCTGGCGCGCTCAGCGGCCCTTGTACTATGCACTGGTCATCGGGCTCATCGTTGCCTTTCTGGGCGTGTTGACCGGTGGCGAAACCTGGGGAAGTGGATATGAGCAATCCCGACACCTGCTCGAAGGAACGGCTCCATTATCCGAAGCTTTTGCCCTGACCAAATGGGCAAGTTTGGTAGTCAGTTACATGGCGGGTATTCCCGGTGGGCTGTTTTCCCCGTCTCTTTCCGTTGGCGCGGGTCTGGCTCAGTGGGTACATGCTGGATTTGCCTGGGCCCCGCTGCCAGCCTTGATCGCCCTGTGCATGACAGGTTATCTGGCTGCCGTTACCCAATCTCCCATTACATCCTTCGTCATCGTCATGGAAATGACCAATGGGTCAGGACTGGTCATTCCCATGATGGCCGCTGCCTTGTTATCAGCACGCCTGTCTTCCTGGTTTACCCCACCCTTGTACGAAGCTCTGGCCCGAAAAAATTATTATCATCCCTGATGAACCCGTCTTTCCCCCCTGGTTTCATGGTAATTCACAGCAACCGTACAGAGTTGCTGGTACAGTTGCTCGGCCAATGGTTTCAGCAATATCCTCTACCCCCACTGGACAAGGAAGTCATCCTGATCCAAAGCAACGGGATGGCCCAATGGCTCAAAATGCATCTCGCCACCATGGATGGCATCGCAGCCGGCTTGGACATGTTATTACCCTCACGTTTCGTTTGGGAAGCCTACCGTCAACTGTTGGGTCCTGTTGCCGTCCCTGAGATCTCCCCATTTGAACGTCAGGGATTGCTCTGGAGACTGATGCGTCTGCTTCCCATACTGTGCCAGCAGCCTGGCCATGAACCATTAAAACAATTCATTCAAAACGATCACCAAGGAAGCAAACTCTATCAATTATCAGAAAAAATCGCTGATCTATTTGACCAGTATCTGGTCTATCGTGCAGACTGGCTCAGCGACTGGGCCGAGCATCGTGATCAACTGGCCGAGGCCCAGCGCCCTCCCGTTGAACTGGAAGCGAACCAGCGTTGGCAGGCCCATTTATGGCGTGCCCTGATCGCGGATATCGGCCCGGAACACCCCAGTCGCGCGCTGATTCACCAAAATTTTCTGGAACGTACGGCAACCCTGATAGAAGCCCCCCCAGGATTACCACGCCGAATTTCAGTATTTGGTCTATCGTCTCTCACCGCCCAGACTCTGGACGTACTGCGTGCCCTTTCCCGTTTCACCCAAGTGCTGCTGTTCGTGCATAACCCCTGCCAGCATTACTGGGGAGATATCGTATCTTCCCAGGATCTGTTACGGCGCCAATTACGTCGTCAAATACGCAAACCCGGTACTCCTCAATCGTTGACCATAGAAAATCTCCACCAGCATACGCATCCGTTGCTGGCAGCCTGGGGACAGCAAGGACGTGATTATCTGGAACTGCTCGAAGAACTGGATGACCCAGAACGCTACCGTCAGTATTTCAGTGCCATGGGCACGCGTATTGACCTATTCGATAGTCCTGGTTGTGACACGCTATTGCGCCAGTTACAAGATGATCTGTTGAATCTGGAACCCCTCCCTCCAGCACCAATGCGAAGCCTGTCGGAGAATGATATCTCCTTCCGCTTTCACCGCACCCATAGTCGCCAGCGCGAGATTGAAGTACTCCACGACCAGTTACTGGCACTGTTCAACGGGGAAGGTAACTGGCATACACGGGATATTCTTGTCATGGTTCCCGACATTTCCCTCTATGCCCCCCATATCGCCGCCGTTTTTGGGCGTTTTGAACCACAAGATCCACGATATATTCCCTACTCACTGGCTGACCATACAGAAAATCGCCACGTTTCCCTGCGCCTCGCTCTGGACTGGTTGTTGAACCTGCCCGATCACCGTCTCTCGGTCAGCGACTTGATGACCTTGCTGCAAGTAGATGCGGTGCGTCAGCGTTTTGCGATATCTACAGATGACCTCCCGCTGCTGCAGCGTTGGATCCGGCATACCCAAATCCGCTGGGGACTGGATGAGGCTCACCGTCATCGATTCATCGCTCAACCCAATGCCCACAATACCTGGATGCAGGGTATGCGCCAGATGCTGCTGGGCTACGCCATGGGACAAGACCCAACGGGACGCGAGCCCAACCACTGGCATGATATCGAACCCTACGGAGACATAGCCGGTCTGGATGCCACACTGGCAGGATCATTGGCACGATTACTCGAAAAATTGCAACAGCAACTGATCATTCTGAGTGAAACGACCACTCCGGCATACTGGTACGACCGAATGGAAACCATGCTGCTGGATTTCTTTGACTGTGAAGATGCAGAGGATACCGCCTTGCTGGAATCATGGCTGTCGATCCTGCTGCAATGGCGCAACACCTGCGAACAAGTTGGCATGCAAACCCCGTTGTCATTGCCGGTGGTACGCGAACATTGGCTGGCCCAACTCGATACCACTGCGCCAACCCAACGCTTCTTGGCGGGCCGCCTGACTTTTGCCACGTTACTGCCAATGCGTGCCATCCCATTTCGCATGATCTGTCTGCTGGGCCTCAACGATGGAGACTTTCCACGCCATCGCCCCCCCGTAGACTTTGACTTGATGGCGCGCCAAATGCGCCCAGGGGATCGTTCACGGCGAGAAGATGACCGTTATCTGTTCCTTGAAGCATTGCTATCCGCACGAGAACGCTACTATCTCAGCTGGGTCGGTCGCAGTCCTCAGGACAACACAGAATGCCCACCCTCAGTACTGGTCAGTCAGTTGCGTGATTATATCGACGCATGCTGGCATGAGAGCCATGGAGAAAAACCGAGCACGATACTAACCACCGACCATTATCTCCAGCCTTTCCATCCGGCTTACTTTTCTTCTGACTCAACCCACTCCCCTTGGTTTACCTATGCCCACGAGTGGTGCCAGAGTTCACCACACCATTCTTCTCCGCCATCTGTCCTGCCCCAACAAATTCCCGATATGCCGATTTCCCTGACCTCCCTGATCAGTTTTCTCAAAAATCCGGCGCGCACCTTCCACCGCCAGAGGCTCAAACTTTATCTGGAACGAGAAGAACTCTACCATCAAGATCAAGATCAAGAGCCTTTTGCGCTAGACCGATTAGAGCAATGGTCACTACAGCAATCTCTTATCGAGGACGGGAAGGATGCCTGTCAACTCACCGCCAACCCGACGATGGAATCGGTCATCTCCTCTGCCCTATCACGCATCGAGCAACAATTGGCACGCCGCATACGGCGTGGCGAACTACCGGCCGGAGCCTGGGGGACACGGTTGATAGATGGCTATCGTACTCCTCTGGAGCCATTGTTGACGCACTATGCACAATGCTGTCAGGGACTCGTCCGATCTCCCGACCTGATTCTTGATTACCAGCCTCCAGAAATTCCAGTACCCGTGGAAGGGCTCATTGATAATCTCTGGGAGTCTCCCACCACCCCCACTGAGTATTACCGCATCGAATTCTCAGCCAGCCCATTGTTCCACGAAAAAACCCCGCGCCACGATAAACTGCTTGCCGCCTGGGTGCATCATCTGGCTGGCCAGTTGGCCCTTTGCAACACCCGACACCAAAATGCAACCCTCACCACGTGGGTAATCGGCCTCGATAACCAGCGCATCACTTTCCCCCCTTTGAAGAAATCGTACGTCATCATTTATTTGGACGCATTGGCGC
This sequence comes from Pseudomonadota bacterium, assembly GCA_021798835.1. Taxonomy (GTDB): domain Bacteria; phylum Pseudomonadota; class Gammaproteobacteria; order Burkholderiales; family Ferrovaceae; genus Ferrovum. The sequence goes on from JAJZBQ010000011.1 coordinate 24,458, forward strand.
ATGCCCATATCCAGAATTTGTCCAGGGTTTTACCGCTTGCCGCCAAAACGGGATTCGCCTGGCTCAAATACGGCGGACTTGCTCTTTCCGAATGCAAAAGCGCCAGTGAACGTGATGCATGGCCCCCACTCCAAGCTCTGAACAAAGCACGCAGCACCTATGAAGGGGGAGGACAATACCCAGGTGAATCCGGTCAATCGCCAGACCTGGCTCGCGCCTTCCCCAGTTTTGATCATCTGTGGGCAGAGGGTGCCATGGCCGATGCCTGCCAGCAACTCTATGCCCCACTCCGCCACATATTGGAACCTAATTCCTAAGGAGTCGGACAACAGATGATGCCCCTGAATCCCCTCACTTTTCCGCTTTCAGGTAGCCATCTCATCGAGGCCAGCGCAGGTACCGGGAAAACCTACACCATCGCCTTTCTCTATCTGAGATTAATACTGGGACACGGTACGCTGAATGGCGGAAGACCCCTGACCCCACCCGAAATTTTGGTGATGACTTTTACAGAGGCTGCCACCCATGAATTACGTTCCAGAATCCGTCAACGTCTGAGTGAGGCCGCACACGCATTCAGGACTGATATGGAATCGTCGGATGACCTGCTCAACCAGTTGCGTGCCCACTACCCGAATCATCAATGGTCAACCTGTGCCCAGCGACTGGAGAATGCCATCGCATGGATGGATGAATCGGCCATTTCCACCATCCACAGTTGGTGCCAGCGCATGCTGCATGAACATGCCTTTGCCAGCCAAAGCCTGTTTACCCTTCAGTTGGAGAGCAAACCCGACGAATTACTGAATGAAGTCATCCGTGACTATTGGCGTAATTTTTACCACCCCCTAAGCCCTGCAGAAGTGGCAATCTGTGCGAAATTTTGGACTACCCCAGATGAATTGGCGGCACATATCCGCCCTTTGTTGGCCCATATCGATCTGGTTCCGGAATCAGATGCACCGCAACACCTCATACCCCGTCTTACCCAGGAAAAGCAGTTGGCCCTGGAACGACTCAAGTCTCCCTGGCGCCTCTGGGCCAGAGAACTGTGTTCTCTTTTGGAAGAGGCCAGGGAATCGGGGTTTCTGGATGGCAGAAAACTCAAGGCAGATCACTACCAGGCTTGGTTTTCCACCTTGTATCAGTGGGCTGATGGCGATGACAGCGACGTAGACATCGAAGCAGTATGGACCCGCTTTTCGTCGCCTGCCATTGATAACATATGGAAATCCAAGGCCGCCGGACATCCCCTTTGCGAAACCTTTGCCAGGCACCCAGGGATCGCTGGTTTGTCAATCCTCAAGAAGGAACTGGATCGGTTACCTGATCCACGAGTGTCCTTGTTATGTCATGCAAGCCGCTGGGTATGGCATACCTTCTCTGCTCTGCGTCAACAACATGCCCTGATCACCTTCGATGACCTGCTGAGTCAACTTGAACTTGCGCTGCACGGCCCCCATGGCAAACAGTTGGCATCCCAGATCCGCCAGCAGTTTCCGGTGGCATTAATCGATGAGTTCCAGGACACCGATCCCGTTCAATATCGACTGTTTGAAAAAATCTATGATCCGGTAAGCAACCCGCAGGATTGCACCCTGATTCTCATTGGAGACCCTAAGCAGGCCATCTATGCTTTCCGTGGAGCGGATATCCACACCTATCTGCAAGCCAGTCGTGCCATAGCGGGACGATGTCATACCCTGAACACCAATTACCGTTCTACTCTTTCACAGGTCGCAGTGGTCAATCATCTCTTCAACCACGCGGAACAACGTCCCCATGGCCACGGGGCTTTTCTGTTCCGAGAACAGGATAATCCTTTGCCATTTCTACCCGTACAGGCGCGCGGGCACTCACAATTTTTTATGGTTCGGGGCCAACCCCAGACAGCCCTGACTCTGGTACTGTGCCAATCTGAAAATGGCAAACCATTATCCAACACCAGTTATATCAAGCAAATGGCAGAATCCTGTGCCAATCAAATCATGGTTTGGCTCGACGAATCAGCTCACTTTGCCGGTGATTCAGAGCCACGTCCTGTCAGGCCAAGGGATATGGCGGTTTTGGTAAACGATCGTTTTCAGGCAAAGACCATCCGTCAGACGTTAGCAAGCCACGGGATACGTTCGGTATTTCTGTCTGAACAAGGCAGTGTCTATGAAACTCCTCAGGCCGAGGAGATATTTCGTTGGCTCAGTGCCATCGCTATGCCCGATGATCCACGGCGACTGCGTGCTGCCCTGGCCACGCCTTCCCTGCACCTTACGCTGGCAGAACTGGATCAGTTGAATCATGATGAATATGCCTGGGAACAGCGGTGGCTACAATTCAGAGCCTATCGCAATATTTGGCAGGAGCAGGGAGTACTACCCGTTTTGCAACGCCTGATGACAGATTTTCAGGTACATGACTTTCTGTTGTCACTGGATTATGATGCCTTCGAGCAAAGCGGAGAAAGAATTCTTACCGATCTGCTACATCTGGCTGAGTTACTGCAACAGACCAGCACCACCTTGGAAGGTGACCATGCTCTGCTGCGCGCACTCGAACTGGCCATCCACGATTCGTCTTCTGTCAAGTCTGGAGAAGCACAGCGTCTGCGCCTGGAGAGTGACCAGGAACGCGTGCAAATTGTCACCATCCACAAATCCAAGGGGCTCGAATACCCTCTGGTATTGATACCGTTCATCAGCACCTGTCGCCCGATCACCCTCAAGGATCTGCCACGTTGCTGGCATGGACAATCCGGTCAGCGACAATTGTTCTTCCATGCCACGGACGAAGAACTGCTAACGGCTGATCGGGAACGCCTGGCTGAAGATATGCGCAAGTTATACGTCGCCATGACACGTGCCCGCCATGCTACCTGGATGGGAATCACGATGCAGGAAGGAAAAGCCGCCATTGATCATCTGTTGGGTACCACGACGATCCACGAAATGGCGCACCATGCCACCATCATCCAGCAACTGGTTCAACAATCTCCTGATATGGTTCTGCTTTCTCCAGATAGTTTGGCTGCACAACATATCTCACCCCGTCTTGATACTCCACCCTTGCGTATCACCTGCCACAGCCAGCGTACCGTCATGGATGACTGGTGGATTGCCAGTTTCAGCACTTTGATAGATCACAATAGAATTGGATATCGTGGCGACAACGTTTTTTTTGAGAAATTTTCAGAAGAACGCCAGACACACCAGTCTGAAAACCGATGCGCTTCCCCTCTTGCGGCTCCCTGGCATCATTTCCCGCGCGGGGCGTTGGCTGGAACCTTGCTTCATGATCTGCTCGAATGGGCGGCCAAACAAGGGTTTAGCAGCCTGCTCGACAAACCTCTGGAATGGCGCGAAGCCATCGCGCGACGTTGCCATGTGCGTCATTGGCAAACCTGGATAGACCCCTTGCTGACATGGCTACAACATCTGCTGAGTAAATCTATTACGCTGCCGACCGGCTCCGTTCTCTGCCTGGGAAAACTCGATACTTGCCTTGCCGAAATGGAGTTTTGGCTGACGGTCCCGCGCGTGGCACTGGTGCACCTGGATGCTTGCTTGTCCCGCCATACCCTTGCCTCACACCCACGCCCTCCATTGCACCACAATATGCTCAACGGGATGCTCAAAGGTTTCATTGATCTCGTTTTTGAACATGATGGACGCTATTACGTGATGGATTACAAGTCCAATTGGTTGGCTCCCGACGACAGCGGGTATGACCTGCCCACTCTGCGCCAAGCCATGGCCGAACAGCGCTATGACCTGCAGTTTGCCTTGTATCTTCTGGCACTGCATCGTCTATTGCGGGTTCGTCTGAAAAATTACGACTATGATCAGCATATGGGAGGAATCTGTTACTGGTTTCTACGCGGAGTAGACAGCCCCAGTGCCGGAATTTACCATGAACGCCCCGCGAAAACATTCATAGAGACTTTGGATAACCTGCTATCGGAGCAAACCATATGAGTGGATGGAACTCTCGTTCCAGCATGCTTGCCCAACTCACCCGTTGGGTTGAGTACGGGTGGTTACGGTCACTCGACTTGGCCTTGGCTCGTTTTCTTGCAGAAGAATTACCCAACATGAGCGCTCCTGATCTCTTGTTGGTGGCCTTGGTCAGCCATCAGTTGGGACGAGGTCATGTCTCTCTGAATCTGGAAATGGCCCTCGATAATCCTCAACGCACCCTGTCTATTCCTCCAGAAGAAGAGATCGGTACCATCGTCCACGACAATACCCCTGCCCATATCCTGCATCAATGGACGGCATCAGAATGGCAAAACCATCTGGATAGTTGTGGTGAATGGCTGGGAAACGCTGCGCTCAATTCACCTCTCAATACCCCGCTGATGCGTACGGGTATGCATCTGTATCTCACCCGTTACTGGCGCTATGAACAACAAATTACATTAGCCATCCAGCAACGCTTACAATCACCCGGTCATATATACGCATCAAGGGAGCACGTTCGCACCCTACTCAACACCCTTTTTCCAACTTCCGAAACAGGTACCGACTGGCAAAAAGTTTCCTGTGCTCTGGCATTGCGTTGTCCCTTTACAATCATCACTGGTGGTCCGGGTACTGGAAAAACCACCACCGTCGTACGCTTGTTAGCGTTACTCCAATCTCTGGCGCTGAGTGAAACTCAGTACCGCCCGTTGCGAATTCGTCTGGCCACCCCAACGGGCAAGGCAGCAGCTCGTTTAAAAGAATCAATATTAATACAAATCAATTTGTTGCCTAATATTATCATCAACAATTGTGATGTCCGTGAATACATTCCCAACCAGGTCGTTACCCTGCACCGCCTGCTCGGAGCACAGTCGGATTCACGTGCCTTCCGCTATAACGCCAGATGTCCATTACCTCTGGATGTGCTGGTAGTGGATGAAGCCTCTATGGTAGATCTGGAAATGATGGCTTCCCTGATGCAGGCTTTGCCAGACTCAGCAGTACTGATCCTGATCGGCGACAAAGACCAGTTGGCATCCGTGGAAGCCGGATCGATATTGGGCGATCTTTGCCAACGCGCAGAAACAGGTCACTATACCGCCGATACGATACGATGGATAGAATCCATGAGCGGAGAATCCATTGCCCCTGATTTTCAGGATAACCAAGGATACCTCCTCGACCAGGCCATCGTCATGCTGAAGGTCAGTTATCGTTTCACCGCCACCAGTGGGATCGGTCAACTTGCTCAAACCGTCAATCAGGGTGCCGCGCAGGCTTTGACTTCACTCTGGAAACAGGGCTATTCCGACCTGACACACTACTCTATCCAGAGTCTGGATGACCCCCAGCTAATGACACTGCTACTGGGTCCTGCAAACGCCACCTCACCACAAGGTTTGTCTGGCTATCTGCGGCTCCTGGAGATTCCTGCAAATAATACACCCGCCACACTCGATGAGTGGGCCCTCCACATCCTGAAAGTTCATGGCCAGTTTCAATTGCTTTGCGTACTGCGTCAAGGCCCCTTTGGAGTGGAGGGACTCAATGTCTTGATCGAAAAGATATTGACTGAGCGAGGATGGATCCAGACAAACGGCCCCTGGTATGTTGGTCGCCCAGTTCTTGTCACGCGCAACGATCCTGGGCTGGGATTGATGAACGGCGATATCGGTATCACCTTGCCTTACCCCAATCCCGGAAACTCTACCCTAACCTTGCGCGTAGCATTCCGCGCTAATGATGGCGAGACGATTCGCTGGATCCTGCCTGCACGGTTACCCCACGTAGAGACAGTCTTTGCTTTGACCGTACATAAATCGCAGGGTTCTGAATTCAATCATGTGGCACTGTTGCTCCCACCCACCCCAACGACGGTGCTCGACCGGGCTCTCTTATATACCGGAATAACCAGAGCAAAATCACACTTCTCTTTGATTACAATAACAAATAAATCAATCATCGAATCCGCATGTCAACAGATTCAAATGCGCTCTGGCGGATTATCGAGGATAGGAAAACTCACGACTCCGGCGTGGCCAGCGGAGCCCGATACCTAAAAATCAATCCCTGCATACCCGTGACATTCTCCAGAAAAACTTCACCTCCCAGACGACACGCGACATCCCGAGCAATGGACAACCCCAGTCCGCTACCAGAGACCCCGCTACCCAAACGTCGATAAAACGGATTGAAAACCCTTTCAAGTTCTTCCTCGGGAATACCAGGACCTTCATCGGTTATCGACCAAATGATCTGTGCTTCCTCACGAACCACACGCAATGTCACACCCGTGCCGGGTGGGGAGTAGCGCAAGGCATTATCCAGTCCGTTGCGCAGAATCAGACGCAACCATCGAGGATCGCTGGTCATGATGAGCGCCTCATCTGGACAATCCAGCCCCAGATCCATTTGTCGAAGTTCGGCCAACGGCAATACGTCGACAATAACCTCACGGGCCAGGGCAAAGCAGGAAAAGGAACACCGGTCCATCTGAGCGGCGGGAATACTCGCATGACTCAGCAACTGCTCGCCCAGCAGGCAGGTCCGATTGATCCCTTCACTGAGAGCTCGCACACGCTCTTCCATCACTTTGGGGGTATGCAACTCAAGGTTTTGTACCTGAAGACGTAGAGCGGTCAGCGGGCTACGCAATTCATGGGCGGCTTCAGCGATGAAGCGACGTTGCTGTTCCAGCAATGTCGCAACACGGCTCAATAACTGATTGATGGAACGAGCAAAAGGAAGAATTTCTGTTGGAATTCCATTTTCAGGGAGTTCAGTCAACTGTTCCGGCGTGCGACGGTCAACCTCGTTGGCCAGGCGCGTCAACCCCTCCAGTTCGCGCTGCACCCGTCTACCACCCAACCATACCATCAACATCATCAAGGCCAGCAATGGAGTCAGAGTCAATAAAGCGCTATGAGTGGCAAGATCATTGCGAGCATCGGTCACCTGAGCCACTGCGATCTTGCCATTGGCTACCAAACGCACAAAAACACGCCAGTCACCATCCGGACCATGAACCGTCTGAAAACCGGGACTCAAACTGACTGAAAGCCAGGGCAAACTGGGTTCTGGCAATTCCGCCACCAGAATTCGTGTCTCCAAATCGATTTGGGGATCAATCGGGAATCCTGGGGTTCGTGCCCGATGGAGAAATGCTGTATTGACCAACGCACCAATCTGACGCAGCGTATCGTCCTGATAATCTTCTGCTTCCGCGTAAGCGATCCAAAATGCCAACCCACTGGCGAATATCCCAGTCACCAGCCAAGTAATGACCAGTGAACGCAACAACTGACCACGCAGAGATCGCGTCACGGTTTCTCGACGCACCACCCGACTCCACGCACATTGCGAATGATATCCGCCCCCAGTTTGCGACGGACTCCATGAATCAGAAAATCCACCACATTGCTTTCCACTTCCTCATTCCAGCCGTATAGTTGATCTTCCAATTCATGCCGGGTGAGAATTTTTCCGGGTTTTAGCAACAATGCCTGCAATAGCCCAAATTCGCGCGCGCTGAGCGTCACCTCCAGATCACCACGTCGTGCCACCCGGCTTGCGGGATCAAGGCTGACTATACCATTCTCCAGTAATCCTGAAGATTGACCGCCCAGGCGACGCGCGACTGCTCGCAAGCGTGCCAATAACTCATCCAGATAAAAGGGTTTGATAAGATAGTCATCGGCACCATGGTCAAATCCGGCCAGACGTTGCTCCAACGTGTCGCGTGCAGTAAGGATGATCACCGGAATATTTTCTCCTCCCTGGCGCAAGCGCTTCAAAACCTCCAGTCCGTCCATTCCTGGCAAACCCAGATCCAGCAGGAGAACCTGATAATCGCTGCTGCGTAGTGTGTTGATCACGTTCTGACCAGTGGCCAGGCGGTCCACGGCATAGGCATGATCGCGTAATGCCAGCATCACCGCCTGCGCGATCATCTCGTCATCCTCTACCAGGAGAATTCGCATCCCTCAAACTCGCGTTTGCCCGGCACGCCGCGCCAGCAGATGAAACAACAGAGGCATCACCACCAGAACCAGAGGCAGTTGCACCACCAGCCCGGCGATGATGGCTACAGCCAAAGGTTGCTGCATCTGTGCGCCTTCTCCCCAAGCCAGTGCAAGTGGCAACAGAATCAATATGGCTGCCAATGTGGTCATCGTAATGGGGCGCAGACGGTTGCGCCCCGCTTCGATCAGTGCGGCTTCCCACGGCATGCTCGATGGCAGACGTGTCCACTCGGTAAAGTAAAAGATCGCGACTTCCGTCACTATCCCCACGATCATGGTCATGCCCATCATGGCAGAAATATTGATTTCGATCCCACTCAACCACAATCCCATCATGATAGACGCTAAAGCCAGTATCGGCATCACCATAACCACCAGTGCAATGCGAAATTGCTCATAAAGACCCAGCAGTAACAGAAATACCAACGCAATGGCCGCCATGAATACCTGTACCAGACCCCGGAATGCTTCCTGCTGCTGTTGGTACAGACCTCCCAACGCATAGTATCCCCCCGGTGGGGGAACCACCTTGGACAAGGTACGCTGCACATCGCGCACGGTCGATCCCATATCGCGACCACTGATGCGTGCCGTCACAGCAATCATGCGCTTCAGGTTGTCTCGGTTGATCTCAGGTTGTCCAATTACCGGCCTCAGGGTGGCAATACGTGCCATGGGAAACAGATGACCATCCGGGGCACGCAACAAGAGTCGCCGCAATTGATAATCGTTGCGTCGCGCAGATTCGGGAATCCACACACGTACATCAATCATCTTGTAACTGGTCTGAATCTGCGTTGCCACTATCCCCGATAATTGAGCAGACAATAATGCCGTGATTTGCGTGGGGTCTACCCCTTCCAGGGCAGCACGATCACGATCCACCCGTACTTCAAGGGCATCCCCGGCAGGATTAATCCCATTCTTGATGTCCACTACACCCGGAATCTTGGCAATCGCCGCCGCCGTCGCCAAGGCGGTCTGCTGCAGCGCCTCAGGATCATCGCCATACCATTTGATTTCAATGGGTTCAGGAACTGAAGTCAGATCACCGATCATGTCTTCCATCAGCTGAGCCAGTTCGATATCCAGGCCAGGCACCTGATGCTCAATCTGCGTCCGAATATTTTCCATAACCGTTTCTATGGGTTGCCGGGGAAACCCTTTCAGGCGAATAAAAAAATCTCCTTCATTGGCTTCCGTCACTCCACCGCTCAGTTGAGTTCCGGTGCGTCGCGAATAGGTAGCCACATTGGGGTTGGCACGCAGGATATGTTCCACCTGACGCAACAGGCGATCGGTTTCGGTCAGTGAGGTACCGGGCTGGGAACGATAATCCAGGACAAACCCTCCTTCATCCATGGCCGGCATAAAACCGGAACCCACATGACTCCAGGCCAGATAACCTCCTGCCAGCAATGGCACCAAAAACCACAACAATTGCCAGGGACGACGCAGCAACGTTTGCATCAGGCGCTCATAAAGCGCATGGATTCGGTGCGTCAGTACCCCCTCATCCTCACGCCCCACTTCATGCATTCCCAAAAATCGGTCAGCCAGCAATGGCACCGCTATCCAAGTGACCAGAAAGGATACCACCAGACTGATGGCCATGGTCAGTGATAACGCTTTGAAAAAGGCACCCGTCACCCCATCCAGAAAAGCCAACGGGATAAAGATGACCAGCGTTGCCGCTGATGAACCTGCCAATGGTGTCGTAAATTCCAGTGCAGCGCTCATGACTCGGGTGTGACTCACCCAATGGTTAGAGCGCAAACGGCGGACGATGTGTTCCAGCATGACGATGGCATCATCGATGATCAATCCCACTGCAGCAGCCATACCGCCCAACGTCATGATATTCAGACCCATATTGAGCATATTAAGAAAAATCATCGCCGTGGCAAGCACAGCCGGAACCACAAAAATCGCAATCAGCGTCACTTTCAGCGTACGCAGAAACAAAAACAGCACCAGTGCAGCGAGCACAACACCGATGATAATCGCATCACGCACACTGTTCTCTGCCTGAATGACCAGTTGACTTTGATCATACCAACGCGCCAGATGGACCCCAGGGGGCAGCGAGTAGGAGTGCAGGCGACGCTCGATATCCTGGGAGATCTGAACGCTGTTGCCGGCCGGTTGCTGGTAGACATTGAGCAACACCGCATCATGACCATCAGCATTGACCCGTATCCATTGAGGAGTAGTGGCACGAGTAACCTCAGCAACATCGCGCACCCGGATAACCCCGGTGGGGGAACTACGCAATACCAGCGCACGGATTTCTTCAAGATGCTGCAATCGATTATCGGAAATCCCCAGATAAAGTTTGTAATGATCTTCCAGCCGACCAACAGCAGAAACCACGTTGGATGCCGTCAGAACACGAGAAATGTCATCCAGCGTCATGCCGTAGGCCAGTAACCGATCAGGATTCACCGTCAAACGCACTTCTTCCTGAGCCCCACCTACGGTCTGAATACGCGCCACCCCAGGGACACTGGATAGCAGAGGACGCAACTGATACTGTGCCAGGTCATATAAACGGGTCAGTGGCACCTGATCCGAGATCAGGCTATAGGCCATAAATGGAAATACCGTCGGATCCATGTGACGGGTCAACATCGTCGTGCCAGGTGGCAGGGTAGGCAAAATCTGTGCAATAGCGGCATTGATCTGCAACGTTGCCAGAGTCATGTCCTGTCCCCAGGGAAAGGTCACTGAAACCTCAGCCGTACCACGACTGGTGGTGGAGCGTACGCCCTCCACACCTGGCACACGACGCGCGGCTTCTTCCACAGGAATCGTCACCTGCATAGCCATCTGTTCGGCCGGGCGATCACCAGCATCTAGCGTCACCTCAACACGCGGGAAATCTACCTGAGGCAACAGAGTAACAGGCAGATGAAAGGCACTGAACACCCCGGCCACCACCAAGGAAACCAGAAAGAATAACAGCGACCGACGGTGAAGCAGAATCCACTGTGCCCACTTCATCGGTGTTTTTCCTGGACCGCCATGCCATCCTCCAGTTCGTAGTTCCCTTCCACCACCACCGGTAATGCAGGATTCAATGGCCCATCGATGCCCGTTACCAGGTCATTTTCAAAAGCGCTAACATCGATACGATGTGCTTTCCGACCCTGAATCTGGAAAACATAGTGACCCTTCTCATCCTCCAGAACTGCAGCACGCGGAACCGACCACAGCGAGCGGACTTGAGCAGTCAATGTCGCCCGTACTCTGGATCCAAGAATTTGTCCCGGAGCCGGGGCCAACGCCAGCCAAACCGTCTGCGCTTGTGTCTGAGCATCCATCTGTCCAGACACACTGTCCACTACCGCAGACCAATCATGCCCTGAACCAAGCAGGGGACTCACACTCACCGCCATCCCCACGGTCCAGGCGGAAGCTTCTTCTGGAGGCAGACTCAATTGCACCCGAAATGCAGAACCTGATGCCAGTTGCATTACTGTCACACCAGTTGCCAACCGATCTCCCTGTGCCGCATTCTGGCTCCAAACCACCCCATCATAGGGGGCCCGCACGGTGCTAACAAGCGTCCCGCTACCCAACTGTTGCTGTGCATTCCAGGCGCTTTCCGCATCTTGTCGTGATTTACGAGCCGCATCACGCTGACTGGCGGTCACCAGGTGTTGGTCGAATTGTCGTTGCAACCGTGCTTCTTCGCTTTGTGCCAATACCACAGCATTGCGCGCTTGTTCATAGCCTGTGGTCGTCAAAGGATCCGTCACGAAATCGAATAACGGATCACCGCGCCGTACCCATTGCCCAACCTGCACACGCCAGTGCTGAACCTGTCCAGCACGCGGCAGGCTGAGACTGTTCAATGCCTTGGCCCCAGGAACCAAAATGCCATAACCGGTAACAGAAAAGTGCATCGCCACACGCTGTGGAATCTCTGCACGCACCTGTACCGTCCCCTCCTCATCCGCCCGAACTCCTCCCACCACCCCTACGGCCAGTAGAGTCAAACCCATCACTGCATACTTCATGGTCGTTTCCCTGTATCAAATTCGCTGCCGGACAATGTCAACAAGGCGACCCGCTCTTCCTGAAGAGCCCCTTCCAATGCCGTTTCCTGTAGGGCACGAGTCAGTCGTGCCTGTTGCAACGAAATCCACGTAGGCAAATCCATATTACCTGCTTGAAATGCCAAACCTGCCTGACCCAACAACCGGTCCTGTCCGACAAGGTTATCGCGGACTTGTTGTAAGGTATTATTCTGGATATCCAGATCAGTCAGTATCTGGCTGATTTCCTGCCATGCCGTCTGGAGGCGCTGCTGATATTCTTCATGCATGCGCTGGCGGGTCGCCGTCTCAATGGCAATGGCCCCGCGGTTTCGGTTGAATATCGGCAAATTGAGACTCACCGCATAGCCGTGATAATTGGTACCGTTGTTATCACGCGCTTTCAGCAATCCCGCATTGATGGCCGGAAATTGACCAAGAATCGCTTGCCAAAGACGCTGATCCTCAGCATCATAACCCGCCTGCATGGCAAGCAGATCAGGGCGACGTTGGGCCAGCGTTGGTAGTTCAGCATTCACTTGTGCCGCTTCGGGAACCACCAGATGATCGTCCCCAACCAAAACCAATCGCGTCATGGGGGGCAGCCCCAGCAAGCGGTTCAAGGCTGCAGTGTTCTGCGACAGCAATAACTGATTATCACCCAGTTGATGCTGGATATCTGCCAGGTTTCCCTCGTCCAGCGCAAGATTCACGGTGGTCGAATTACCTTGCTCCAGCGCCCGTCGATCTGCCTCGCAGAGGCGCTGAGCCAACTGCTGTTGCTGTTCCAGTTCATCCTGCATCAAATGTTCGGCACGCAACCTCACGAATAGCAGGCGCGCTTCACCGACCACTTGCCATTCCTGCCACAACAGCGCCAAATCGGCTTTACGCACTTCAGCATTTGCCGCAGCCTGACGCGAGTGATGCAACATCAGAGCACTCAGGTCGTAATTGAGCCCAACGTCGAATGCGATGACATTTTCCCCGGGAGTACCAGTTTCGGGGATTTGTGGCGAGTAACTGAACTGTGGATCCGGCAACAGCCCCGCGTCAAAGGCTTGGGCCTGCGCCAACCCCAAATCGGCACGCGCCAGACTCAAATCGGGATTGTTAACCACAGCCAGCATGGCCACTTCGGTCATATCCAACCCGTCGCGCGGATCAAAGACATGCGAGGCCAATTCCGGGAAAGGCAACGAATGCGCATCTACCGTAAGGCGCGATATATCCTTGGGCCATGTCGGCCCCGTGTCCAATGGTGCAGCGTGATAAAGGGTGCAGCCCGCCAGTGTCAGTACTACCCCAGCCGCCAGCCATCCTGATATGTTCACAGGGGTTCTCCAGTAATATGGCTGGCAGTCTATCCCAATAAAATTAGGGGGGAGTTAGCAATCCTCTGGCCATATCACACTGAAGATCGGTAAGCGCTTCAAGACCTACCGAGAGACGCAACATCCCAGGCGTAATACCCGCTGCCTGACGTGCTTCATCGGTCAATCGCCCATGGGTAGTTGTGGCCGGATGGGTCAATGTAGATTTGGTATCCCCAAGATTCCCGGTTACCGAAATCATGTGTAATCCATCAATAACACGCCATGCCGCCGCCTGCCCTCCAGCCACCTCAAAAGTGACCACAGCCCCCCCACTCCCGCCCTGCTGAGCCATGGCCAGTGCATGTTGGGGATGCGAAGGCAACCCGGGGTAGAGAACCCGCACAACACTTGATTGTCGCTCCAGCCATTCTGCCATTTCCAGCGCACGCGCGCACTGGGCCTCCATGCGAATAGCCAGGGTTTCCATTCCCTTGAGACAGACCCAGGCATTGAACGGGCTCATGGTAGGTCCTGCAGTACGCAAAAACTGGTAAATCGGACTGTCCATGACCAAGGTTCGAGAACCAACGATGGCTCCACCGAGGACGCGCCCCTGTCCATCAAGATACTTGGTCGCCGAATGCACCACCAGGTCAGCACCCCATTCCAAGGGACGTTGCAGAATGGGGGTACAAAAGCAATTATCCACCACCAGCAACAGCCCATGCGCATGGGCTATCTCGGACAGGCACGTCAAGTCCGCCAACTCCATGGTGGGATTGGCAGGAGTCTCCACGAAAAACAAACGGGTCTCCGGACGGATCGCCTGTTGCCAGGCCGAGCCATCGCTCAATGAAACAAAAGTGGTGGTAACACCGAAACGCGCCAAAACCCCCGTCAATAACTGGATCGACGAACCAAACAAACTCTGCGACGCGACGACATGATCTCCTGCCTTGAGCAAACCCATCAGGGTGGTCAAGATAGCCGACATACCGCTGGCCGTTGCCAGGCACACTTCTCCACCCTCCAGTGCCGCCAGACGATCCTGAAAGGCCGTTACCGTGGGATTGGTAAAACGCGAATAGATCATTCCCGGCTCACGGTTGGTAAACCGGTCTGCTGCTTGTTGAGCATCCTCGAATACATAACTCGATGTCAAATACAACGCCTCAGAATGCTCGTTAAAAGCGCTGCGTTGAATCCCACAACGAACCGCCCGTGTTTCCAGCGCCCATTCTCGCTCTTCATCAAAGGATTCCGTTGTGGAACTCAAGGGGCTTCGGTCCATGGTCATCGTCAGGCCGCTGATGTAACGCGCAGATTGAAGTCGAGATCCAACTGATGGGGATGCTCCTCACCGCATGGTTGCTCCAGCGACAGCAAGTAGGACTCATCGACATCTCCCGTGATATAACGCCCACTGAAGCAAGAAGTATCGAACTCCAGCACGCCATAACGTGCCCCATCCATGGCCAGCTCAAGATCTCCCAAATCTTGATAAAACACACGATCAGCCCCAATTTCTCGGGCAATAGCCACATCATCCCGTCCCGTCGCCAACAATTCCTGACGGGTCGGCATATCGATACCGTAAACATTGGGAAAACGCACAGGAGGGGCCGCGGAGGCAAAATACACGCGACGAGCCCCGCAATCTCGAGCCATCTGCACGATTTCCCGGCTGGTGGTCCCACGCACAATAGAATCATCGACCAGCAGAACCGACTTGTCGCGAAACTCTTGAGCAACGGCATTGAGTTTCTGCCGCACCGAACGTTTGCGTTCAGCTTGCCCAGGCATGATAAAAGTGCGACCAATATAGCGATTCTTGATAAACCCTTCGCGGTAGGGAACCCCCAGCGTAGTAGCCAGTTGCAATGCACTGGGACGGCTGGTATCGGGAATTGGAATCACCACATCCACGCCCAACTCAGGTGCTAACTGGCGGATACGCTGTCCCAGACGCTCTCCCATGCGCAAGCGAGTTTCATAGACCGAAATTCCATCTATCACCGAATCGGGACGTGCCAAGTAAACAAACTCAAAGATACAAGGCACCTTGCGAGCCAGTGGAGCACAAGAACGGGCTTCAAATCCTCCATCAAATCCCATGAACAGGGCTTCTCCCGGCTCCACATCGCGTAGCAAGGTAAATCCCAAGGCATCCAGCGCCACGCTTTCCGAGGCAACCATGTATTCCGTACCCTGCGCTGTCTGGTGTTTCCCCACCACCAGCGGACGAATTCCATAGGGGTCACGAAAAGCCAATAACCCCCGACCCGCAATCAGGGCCACCACTGCATAGGCACCACGACAACGCTGATGTACCCGAGACACCGCCTCAAAAATCTCATCCGTTGTAAGATGCTTCCCCTGAGCCACCGCATCCAGTTCGTGGGCCAGTACATTGAGCAGCACTTCCGAATCGGAACGAGTGTTGACGTGACGACGATCCTGCTGAAAAAGCTCCTCACGCAACACCGCAGTATTCGTCAAGTTCCCGTTATGCCCCAGCACAAGACCAAATGGAGAGTTGACATAAAACGGCTGCGCCTCAGCCGGAGATACGGCCGAACCCGCAGTAGGATAGCGGCAATGGGCAATTCCCGCATGGCCAAGCAGAGAACGCATGTCACGGGTACGAAAGACATCACGTACCAGCCCCAGTCCTTTGTGCATATGAAAGGTACTGTCCTGAGCAGTGGCAATCCCTGCCGCATCCTGCCCACGATGCTGCAGCAACTGCAACGCATCGTAGAGCAACTGATTGACAGGAGATTTTGCCACTACGCCCACAATGCCACACATTTACCCCGCCCTCTTGCCATGTCTGGGTGCCATTCTACCGCAAAAGTCCTGTGTCCTGCTGTCCTTCACACTTGATGTAGCCCACATGTTGCCGTACCATACAGAGCACCATGCACGATTATGCCCCTACTTTTCTGGCCGACTACCTGAATACCCTGACCTGGGTAGATTTGATCCTTGTCGGGATACTGTTGGTATCCACCTTATGGGGCTGGGTACGTGGCATGATCGGGGAATTGTTGGGTCTATTGGGCTGGATTCTGGGTTTCTGGGGTGCCCGTCTGGGAACCCCCCTGCTGGCCCCCTACCTGACCCCCATCACCCAACAGACATTGCGCTGGGCGGTTGCTTTCATCATCATTCTGGTGATCATACTGATCACCGTAAAAATTCTGTCTTCCTTACTGCAAAAGGGTGCCGCACACTTGGGACTCAAGGGTCTGGACGGTTTACTGGGGGCCACATTTGGCTTTTTGCGCGGGGCCGTACTGGATTTGATCCTGCTGTTGCTGGCCGGGACTACCCCGCTTCCCCATGAATCAGCATGGACCAATGCCCGCTTCATCCCGCTGGCCATGAAGGGGGTCACCCCGGTTCTGCATTGGTTACCTAGCCAAGTGGCTCAATATTTTCACTACTAGGCAGTGGCAATAAAGCATAACTCTACAACGCTTGGATCATGGTTGGGAGACACGCATCGCTTTGATTCCCAACGTAGTCAGTCGTTTCAGTGCATGATCACCTTCACCAGCCGTAGCAAACGGTCCCACACGAACCCGCCAGCGCGCGCCCCCCGCCACAGTTAACGGCTCAATCTGGGGAATGAACCCCATTTTATGCAACTTTTTATCCAACACAAGCACACCATCATGGTGTGCAAATACCCCAACCTGTACCCATATCCGCTCAGTCTCTGGAGCAGGAAGCGATGACTTGGGCAACGGCTTCTGTACCACCGGCTTGATCGCCGGTTCCGGGGGAAGTTCTACGGCTTCGAGTTTGGTCGTCATTGTTGGCACCGAAGTCTGCGAAGGGACAGATACAGGAACCGGCAACTCCGACCGGGTGACTGGCGTGATGGCAGACACCTGCTGCTTGGGTTGACGAGACTGTCCCATCAACCATGGAATAGCAATAATAGCGACTCCCGCAATCATAATGACTCCGATGAGGCGACGCCGATGACGTGTACGCAAACTCTCCGGGTCTACTTCGGTAACCATTACCCTAACGCACTCCTTCCTCAGGGTCCAGAGCCAGCATTCCCAACAAGTTGGCAATACGCGCCCTTTGCTGGCGTCGATCCATGATCATGTCAATGGCCCCTTTATTCAACAAAAACTCTGAGCGTTGAAATCCGTCCGGCAAAACTTCACGAACCGTCTGCTCGATGACACGAGGTCCAGCAAAACCGATCAGAGCGTTGGGTTCAGCAATCACCACATCGCCAATCATGGCAAAACTGGCGGAGACCCCACCCATAGTAGGATCCGTCAGCACTGAAACAAAAGGCAACCGAGCCTCTGCCAAACGTGTCAATGCCGCACAAGTCTTAGCCATTTGCATCAGGGATAATAGTCCCTCCTGCATGCGTGCCCCACCACTGGCCAGAAAACAGATATAAGGGCATTGACTATCCAACGCTGCTCGCACGCCTCGAACAAAACGCTCCCCAACCACGGAGCCCATGGACCCACCCATAAATTCGAACTCAAAAGCAGCCGCCACGATGGCCTGCCCTTCCAGGGTACCCTGCATCACCACCAAGGCATCTTTTTCCGAGGTATTGGCCTGGGCATCGGTAAGCCGTTCACTATAGCGACGACTATCCTTGAACTTGAGCGGATCCAGAGGAACGATTTCACCGGCCAACTCTACCCGCCCATCAGGATCGAGAAATGCATCCAAACGGCGACGAGCAGAAATACGCAAATGATGGTTGCATTTGGGACAAACCTGTAGATTGGCTGCCAGATCATCGCGGTACAAAACCGCTTCGCATGACGGACATTTGACCCACAGTCCTTCAGGAACTGACCCTTTGGAAATATTTTTGTCACGCTTGATGCGCGGCGGCAGTAATTTTTTGAACCAACTCATGAAGCATTGTCCAGTGCGTGACGAAATTCACGCATCAATCCCTCAACGTTGCCCAGCAATTCTCCTTTGGAACTGGACTCGATGGTTTCCACCAATCGAGATCCAACCACAATGGCATCGGCAACTTCCCCCAGGCAACGCGCTGTCTCACCATCGCGAATACCAAAACCAACCCCAACAGGAACCGTTGCCTGACGGCGAATGCGTGCCACTTGGGCAGCTACTGCCTCGACATCAATGGTGGCCGCTCCCGTCACACCACGCAATGAAACATAGTACAGGTAACCAGTGGCCAGTTGTGCGATTTCTTGAATACGCGTTTCTGTCGTTGTTGGGGCCAGCAAGAAAATCGTATCGATGTCCACCTGCGATAAAGTTTCCTTGAAGCGACGCGCCTCCACCGGTGGATAGTCCACCACCAGTACTCCATCCACTCCCGCCGCTTGCGCATGTCGAGCGAATGTAGCAAAACCCAGGCGCTCGATGGGATTGGCATAACCCATCAGTACGACTGGCGTAAGCGTGTCGGTCTGACGGAACTCCGCCACCACCGCCAGCACATCCGTCAGGGTTACCCCGTTGCTGAGTGCGCGTTCACTGGAGCGTTGGATCGTCGGACCGTCAGCCATCGGATCGGAAAAAGGAACTCCCAGTTCCAGAATATCAGCCCCACCAGCCACCAGGGCCTGCATAATAGGGACAGCCATTTCCAGTTGTGGATCGCCCACCGTAAAAAAAGGAATCAGCGCCTTGCGTGCCGTTCCGGCAAGGCGTGCAAAGGTGGTGGCAATTCTTGACACAATATTCTCCTAAAGTAACAATCCGCTGCGTTCCGCCACGGTTGCCATGTCCTTGTCCCCACGACCCGACAGATTCACCAACAACACCTGCTCAGGACTCATGGTGGGAGCCATCTTCATCGCCTGAGCCACCGCATGACTGGACTCGAGAGCAGGGATAATACCTTCCAGACGACAGAGCGAATGAAATGCGTGAAGCGCTTCCTCGTCAGTAATCGCCTCATAAGAAGCCCGCCCACAATCCTTGAGCCATGAATGTTCCGGCCCAACTCCTGGGTAGTCTAATCCTGCCGAAATGGAATGCGTCTCGATAATCTGTCCATGAGCATCCTGTAACAGATAGGTGCGGTTCCCATGCAACACCCCCGGAATTCCTGCTGACAAGGAGGCAGCATGCCGCCCGCTACTCAATCCATCTCCCGCCGCTTCCACACCGATGAGACGCACCGATTCATGGGGAATATATGGATAAAAGATACCCATGGCATTAGACCCTCCACCGACACAGGCCAGTACCACATCGGGTTGCTTTCCAATCAAGTCAGGCATCTGTGTCAGGCATTCACGACCCACCACGGCATTAAAATCGCGCACCAGAGTTGGATAAGGGTGAGGCCCTGCCACGGTCCCAATGATATAGAACGTTTCATCAACATGGGTCACCCAATCACGCATGGCCTCATTCATGGCATCCTTGAGAGTCTTTGAGCCGCTCTCCACCGGGACTACCTCTGCACCCAGCAACTTCATGCGATAGACATTCTGAGCTTGACGATGAACATCCTCAGACCCCATGTAAACCACGCATTGCATACCATATCGAGCAGCCACGGTAGCCGTGGCTACACCATGCTGACCCGCACCGGTCTCAGCGATGACACGCCGCTTTCCCATGCGACGTGCCAACATGGCTTGCCCAATGGTATTGTTGATCTTGTGCGCGCCGGTATGATTGAGATCTTCACGCTTGAGATAAATCTGTGCCCCGCCCAATTGAGCAGTCAGCCGCTTGGCATGGTAAATGGGGCTGGGACGCCCGACATAATGTTTCAGTTCATACGTCAGTTCGGCCAAAAACTCCGGATCCTGGCGATAACGCTCGTACTGGTGCTTTAGCTCATCAATAGCCGCCACCAAGGTTTCAGACATGAAGGCCCCTCCATAAGGGCCAAAATATCCCTGAGAATCAGGCATGTCATATTCAAACACTTTCTCTATCGCATTCATCCATTTTCTCCATCACGACGCTGAGCTTCAGCCACCGCCGCCAAAAATCGCCGCACACGCATGCGGTCTTTGCGTCCCGGTTCTCGTTCCACACCACTACTCACATCCACTGCCCACGGATGCACTTGACATATGGCTTCTCCTACATTGTGCGCCGTCAAGCCTCCCGAAACCACAACAGGATACGGAGAATGTGTCGGCAAATACCCCCAATCAAAGGTCTGCCCCGTACCGCCGGGCACCCCAGGAACATAAGCATCTACCAGAATTCCCTGTGCCTTTTCATACTTCAGCGCAAATTGTACCAAATCGAAGCCTTCCTGAACGCGTGCCGCCTTGATAAAGGGCAAGCCATAGCGATCGCAATCAGCAGGCGACTCGTCGCCATGAAACTGAAGACAGTCGAGCGCTACCCCTTGGCAAATGCGTTCAACCTCCTCAGGCTCATGATTCACAAACAAGCCGACCAACGTCACAAAAGGCGGAACAACGGCACGGATAGCCTGAGCTACTGGCAGCGTGACGGCCCGTGGACTGGCTGCATAAAACACCAGACCCAGAGCATCGACCCCTGCCTGCGCCACCTCTCTGGCATCCTCTACCGTGGTCAGGCCACAAACCTTTACCCGTGTCCTCATGATCCATGAGCCAACAACAGGCGCAGCATACGCCGTAACGGTTCTGCAGCCCCCCACAGCAACTGATCTCCCACAGTAAAGGCCCCCAAATATTCTGGACCCATGGCCAGGGTATGCAAGCGTCCCACTGGAACTTGCAGTGTTCCACTCACGGCAGCGGGAGTCAGACTACGCTCGCTGGCCTCACGTTCATTGGGAATGACACGTACCCAGTCATTGGCTGCCGCAATCAGTGCTTCAACCTCAGACAGCGGAACTGCGCGACGCAGTTTCACCGTCAAACCCTGGGAATGACAACGCATGGCACCGACACGCACGCATAACCCATCGACGGGGATGCTACCCGGTGCACGAAAAGGCGGCAATCCGAGAATCTTGTTGCATTCAGCCCCCCCTTTCCACTCCTCCTTGCTCTGCCCATGATCCACCGGAATATCGATCCAGGGAATCAAACTACCCGCCAGCGGAACACCGCGAAAATTCTCTACCGGCAACATATTTCCGCGCAACATCTCACTGATCTTGCGATCAATATCCAAAATGGCGGAAGCCGTATCATTCAGAGAATCTGCTACCGCACCATGCAAAGATCCCATTTGCTGAATCAACTCGCGCATATTCTGCGCCCCAGCGCCGGAAGCCGCCTGGTAGGTCATCGCCGACACCCACTCGACGAGTCCTGCCTGAAATAATCCACCCAACGCCATCAACATCAGGCTGACCGTACAGTTACCCCCAATGTAATCACGCACACCATCATCCAAACCACGTTCTATTACCGTCCGATTGACCGGATCAAGCACAATCAACGCATTCGGCTGCATACGTAGCGTAGAGGCGGCATCAATCCAGAAACCTGTCCATCCGCGGGCACGCAATGCACCATGAACACGCTGGGTATAGTCACCTCCCTGACAAGTCAGGATCACATCCAACGCAGACAGTGCCTCCAGATCGTAGGCATCGGCCAATATCCCCGTGCGACCTGCCACCACGGGAGCTGCCTCCCCAGCCTGCGACGTACTGAAAAACACCGGTTGGCAATGATCAAAATCCCGTTCTGCTTCCATGCGTTGCATCAACACAGATCCCACCATGCCGCGCCAACCCACCAATCCCACGGTTTTCATGATCATCCTCGCTGCAAAACGGCGACCACAGCATCTCCCATGACGGAAGTTGACACCACCGCCTCACCAGCCTGGGCAATATCTGCCGTACGTAATCCCTGCGCCAAAACCTGGCGCACTGCGGCCTCAATACGATCTGCGAGATCCGGTCTTTCGAGGGAATAGCGGAACATCATGGCCACAGAAAGAATCTGCGCCAATGGGTTAGCCTTTCCCTGGCCGGCAATATCCGGCGCACTACCGTGAATCGGTTCATACAATCCCTGGCCACGCGCATTGAGCGACGCGGAAGGCAACATGCCAATGGACCCCGTCAGCATGGAAGCTTCATCGGAAAGAATGTCCCCAAAAATATTACCCGTCACGATGACATCGAACTGACGGGGATTCCGTACCAACTGCATGGCAGCATTATCGACCAGCATGTGACTCAGCACCACATCGGGGTACTCGACTGCAACCTCGGTCACCACATCACGCCATAACTGGGTAGATTCCAGCACATTCATCTTGTCCACCGAACAAAGTCGCTTCTGACGACGTTGTGCTGCCTGGAATCCCCAATGAGCAACACGGCGAATCTCCGACTCGGCGTAGACCATGGTATTAAATCCTTCTCGCTCTCCGGCCGCATTGGTGCGTATCCCGCGCGGTTCACCAAAGTAAATATCGCCGGTGAGTTCGCGAATGATCAGGATATCCAGCCCCGATACCACCTCTGGACGCAAGGTAGAAGCTGCTGCCAACTCCGGAAACACTTGGGCAGGACGCAGATTGGCAAACAGGTCCAAGGCCTTGCGCAAACGTAAAAGACCACGCTCAGGACGCTGATGGCGCGGCAAAGTGTCATATTGTGGCCCCCCAATGGCACCAAACAACACAGCATCCGCCACTTCACACTGATGCAATGTAGTCGCTGGCAAAGGATCACCCACAGCATCCACCGCCGCTCCACCCACCAAGGCGGATTCCAACTCCATATCCACCCCTTCACGCTGAAAAACCGACAACACCTTCAGCGCTTCGGCTACGATCTCCGGCCCAATCCCATCTCCTGCCAACACGGCAATCTTCATACGACGTACCCTCGCCCCCAAAAATACGCCTGATTATACCCCGAGATCTCCTATTCCTTCCGGCTCCGCGAGCAACAACCGACCAGTCCCCTTCTAAAGATCACTCCAACCATCTGGAATTTTGAATTCCCGATACCAAAGCGCCACCTGATCAGCACTCATGGGGCGGGCGATGACATAGCCTTGCCCCAACTGGCAACCCATTTCCAATAATTTTCTGCCATGGTGACAAGTCTCGACCCCCTCAGCGATCACCTCCTTCTGAAACGCGTTGGCCAAACTGATAACCCCCTGGGTAATGGATAGATCATCCGCATCCTCCAACATACCCTGCACAAAAGAAAGGTCGATCTTGATGGAGTCTACCGGAAGCCGCCTCAAGTAGGATAGAGAGGCATAGCCCGTGCCAAAATCATCAATGGAAAAGCGAAGCCCCATATCCAGACACTGATTCATCTTGTGAATGGCAGAATCCATGTCACCAATGGCAGCCGTTTCCAGTATTTCCAGTTTGATCGAACCTTTTTCGAGAAGAGGGTATCTGGAAACCATATCCGTAATAAAATCGACAAACCCATGAAATTGAAGGTGTCGGGCAATCAGATTGATACTGACGCTCAGGTTTATCCCCTGTTTTCTCCAGGCATCGGCCTGTGAAAAAGCCTGAGCAATCACCCATTCTGACAAGCGTATCTCAAATTCACTGTTCTCGATCAGTACCAGAAATTCACCCGGTGCCAACAATCCTCGCTCGGGATGTTGCCAGCGCAACAAGGCTTCCATACTGACAATGGTCCAACTGCACATATTGACAATGGGCTGGTAGTACAACGTCAATTCCCGATCTTCCAAGGCCTGCTCGATACGCAACAGTCCCTCTGAGCGAACCTGCGCCAGATGATCCGTTACCGCATCAAAAAAATGGATACGCTGCCGACCCTTTTGCTTGGCGATATACATGGCCTGATCTGCATGGCGAAGCAACGTAGATCCATCCGTCAGATGATCAGGATAGATGGCCACGCCAATGCTGGAAGTCAGGCGGGTTTCCAGTCCGGAAACTATGAGCGGAGCCTCTATAGACTGCATCACGCGTCCCAGCATCTCACGGCATTCCTGTTCTCCAGAGACTCTGGGAAGAATCATGATAAATTCATCACCACCAAATCGGGCAACGGTATCTGTTAATCGAGAAGCCGATACGAGTCGCCGCGCAATTTCTATCAACACCTTGTCACCCAAGGCATGACCATAGGTATCGTTGATCCTCTTGAAACCATCCAGATCCAGAAAACAAACCGCAACATTACCCCCAGAACGATTGGCTTGAGCGACAGCCATATCCAACCGATCATTGAGTAACACCCGATTGGGAAGTCCCGTCAGAGGGTCATGATGAATCAAACGTTCCAGTTTTTGTTGCTGGTTCTTGAGTTCCGTGATGTCATTGACGATGACCACGAAATACTCCACAACACCCTGGTCACCACGAACAGCACGCACAGCAATCTGGGCATGGATCAGCGCACCATCCTTCCTGATACAACGTTTGATCTGTTCAAACTCCTCCAAATCTCCCCGCATGACAAATTCCCTCATCCGCAAACTTTCGCTCACATCTTCCGGATGCGTGAATTCAATCCAACTCATGCCGATCAACTCTTTTTTCGAATATCCCAACAAGGTGCACAGGGCATCATTGACCTCACAAAAGCGATAATCTGGTGTCGCCGCCGCCATTCCCACCATCGCCCGTTCGAAGTACGCTCTGAAATGCCGCTCGCTCGCCACCAATTGGCCCTTGATTTGTACCCGTTCGCGCTCACGATCAAAGCTATCCAGTGCAAAGGATACGTCACGAGCCATTTCATCCAGTAAATCAATTGCCTGAGGATCAAAGGCTTTTTCATCCGTATGGTAAACACTCAGCACTGCAAAAGGACGGTCCGCACGCCGTATCGGGAACGCGGCCACACTCCCCCATCCAAAGGAACGTGCCAATGCATGCCAGGGACGCGTCATTTCACTTTGTAAAAAGTGATCGACGACCACAACCCGATTTTCACGAAACGCCGTGCCAACTGGCCCCCGCCCTTCCGGAAAGGACTCACTGGTTGCAATACTGACTTGTGACAGATAGTCCTGCCCGCGACCATAACAAAAAACAGATTTGATGAGCCCACCTTCGGCACTCTCCTGACCCACGGAAGCCAGCACCATTCCACCATGATCCACCGCCATGCGGCATACCAGAGGAAACAATAATTCTTCACTCTCCATGCGCACGATCGCTTGATTAACTTCACTCAGCGCACTATAGAGTCTGCTCAGATACTCTACCCTGGCTTCTTTGATACGACGATCCGTTACATCCAGAACGATACCGCGGATCAAATTGCCTCTCCCCGAGGAATCTCGACGAATAACCTCCCCCTTAACCCATAACCAGTGAATCGAGTGATCTGGCCAGATCACTCGAAAATCAAAGGCGTACTGAAAAGGCCCTCCGGGTACCAAACAAGACTCGATTGCAGAAAAACAACGCTCCCGATCAGATTCATGGGTGGCATTGAGGAAAGTGGAGGAATGCCAGTGGTCCTGCCATTCCAACCCATAAAGAGCATCATGATTGGCCGAGCGTTCCATGGAATCGCGCACAAAATCGTACTCCCACACCGCGACATTGGCCATTTCCGTCGCCATGGTCATCAAACTCTCATCCGTCCGCAACAAGCCTACGCGATCGGTCCGCTGTGGTAAATCATCATTCATGTCCGGTATCCTTTCACCAAGCCACGTCCCCACTCAAGGGGTCTCGAAGAACCGTCTTGGAAAATTTTACGCTTTTCTAATTAGTAGTTTACGCCATGACAACATGAATGGGGAGGGGTTTTTATACAGAGTGACAGGAAAATTGTGGGTAAAGGCGAAAGGGATCAGCATGGCAAATTCCAGCAGGGATCATACTCCACAGCAATCAGGCAAAGTCCACAGGGAGAAAAAGTAGGGGCCGCGCGAGTACGATCACGTTGAACCAGTAACTCGCTGATCCATTCGGCTCCCTCCTCTTGGCTCCCCACTCGAACCAGTGTCCCCACCAGATTACGTACCATGTGCTGCAAAAAAGCATCCGCCTGAAATACAAAATGAAACTCATTTCCCACCTGGGAAACTTCAGCGCGTTTCAAGGTTTTGACAGGTGATTTTGCCTGACATTCTGCAGCGCGGAACGCACTAAAATCATGGGTCCCCAGTAAACAGGCGCAACCTTCTCGTAAAAAATCCAGATATAACGTGCGATGTGTCCAACCGACCAAACCCGTTTCCAGGGCAGGCCGCACCGGATCACTGACCAACCGATAGCGGTAGGTGCGCGATCGCGCTGAAAAACGTGCATGAAACGGCTCGGAAACCACCACGGCCCAGCGTACGACAAGCCAATCCGGCAAAAGCGCATTGGTGCCACGTATCCAAGCCTGAGATGGGCGATGAGACGTGGTATCGAAATGCACCACCTGGCCTGTGGCGTGTACGCCACGATCAGTGCGTCCTGCCGCGATCACGGAAATCACCTGCCCAGCCACCACTGCCAAAGCCCCCTCCAATACCCCCTGAACCGTCGGTACATGGGGCTGGCGTTGCCAGCCATGTACCGCTCCACCACGGTATTCCACGCCCAGAGCCCAGCGCTGAACCATCATGACCTATCCCGATTGGTCCGACTCAGGGATAATCCTGACGGGTAGGGCGAATCAAAATGTCGCTGACGTGTACATGAGGCGGACGACTGAGAACGAAGTGTATCGCATCAGCCACATCTTCCCCGATCAGCAAGGGTCCAAACTTATCCTTGAAATGGTCAACCATGTCGTCAGAATAGCCCGCACCATCTTGAAAACCGCTCAAGACCAATCCAGGTTCCACCAGGGTAACACGGATACCCATGGATCCGACTTCACGCCGCAGACCTTCCGTCAGTGCATGCACCGCATACTTGGTGGCTCCATAGGCGGCGCTGAAGGGTGAAATATGACGTCCCACCACGGATCCGATCACCACGATGTCAGCAGAACGACGTGGAAAATCCACCATTGGCTGAAAATGACGGACAGACTTCTGCATCAGGGACAACGCCGAAGCAACATTAAGTTTCAGAATGGCCTCGAAATGACCCGTATCAACCTGAGTGACAGCCCCTCCCAAGCCACGTCCTGCATTCACGACAACCCCGTTGGCGGGTTGTCCGAAGTGCTGCTCAGCCGCCACAAACAAGCGCTCTTGGAGGTTTTCCTCGGTAATATCTCCCGCAACCCCATGAAAGTGGGGACCCCAATACTGTTCCAACTCGATCAGTTTGGCATGATTGCGACCCGTACCAACCACTCCGTATCCCTGTGCTACCAGCGTGCGCGCCGTCGCTTCACCGATCCCCGAGGTTGCCCCCGTCACGATAATCACCCGTTTGATATCCTGCATTCGCCAACTCCACAATGTACAAACATCTGCCCATATTACCGCATCATGAAAAAATATCGGAAACGGAAATGCACTTTGTCACAGTTCGAAAATCCGACTCCTGTACACTAGGACGCTGTCCTCAACACTGTTCAGGAGTCTAGTCCATGTCTGTGCCCCAGTCGCTGCTCGAACAACTGAAGCAAATGACCGTGATTGTTGCCGATACCGGTGATATCGAAGCCATACGTCATCATACCCCTGAAGATGCCACCACCAACCCCTCTCTGCTACTCAAGGCAGTTGGCTTGCCTGAATATGCTCCCCTGATCCGTGAATCACTGAGTTGGGCGGCCTCGCGCAGCGAAAATCCCGAGCAAAGATTGTCCGATGCCTGTGATCGTCTTGCCGTAGACGTTGGACTGGAGATTCTAAAAATCGTCCCGGGTCGAGTATCCACCGAGGTGGATGCACGTCTGTCATTTAACACACAAGCCACTCTTACGCGCGCGCGCGGACTGATTTCCCTGTATCAAGCCGCTGGTATCGGACCGGAGCGGGTCCTCATCAAAATCGCTTCCACATGGGAAGGGATACGAGCCGCGGAAATTCTCGAACATGAAGGAATTCACTGCAACCTGACACTGATGTTCAGTTTCGCCCAAGCTCGTGCTGCTGCCGAGGCAGGAGCAACGCTGGTATCCCCCTTCGTGGGACGGATCATGGATTGGCACAAGGCACACGGAACCATGTTTACACCGGATAAAGACCCTGGAGTACTGTCCGTACAACAGATTTACCAGTATTACAAGGCACATGGCTACCCGACCATTGTCATGGGTGCTTCATTCCGCAATTGTGAAGAGATCCTCGAACTGGCCGGTTGCGATCGACTCACCATCGGCCCCCAATTTCTCGAAACCTTGCAAAATACCGTGGCACCGCTGCCTCGTCGTTTGAGTTACGAAGGTCCTCTGCTGTCTCGTCCCCCTTCACTCACGGAAGCCGAGTTTCGCTGGGCCATGAACGATGATCCCATGGCCACTGAAAAACTCGCGGAGGGAATCAGACTGTTTGCCGTGGATCAGTGCAAACTGATCGAAACACTGCGCGCTCATTCCTGACTTTCCAGTTCATCGTCTCCCATCGACCTATGGCGATGATCCAGCGTTTCAGGCTGCAAAGTCTGGCTGCTCTCCTGTGCATATTCTCCGAACCCCTGTGGGCATGCACAGGAAGTTGTGGTTCTCAATGGGCGGTATTGACTCCACAAGGCAGCATTGCCAGCCAGGAAAAAGACCTTATTCTGACAGCATTGGGACTAATGCTGCTGGTGGTGATTCCCACCATCACCATGACCCTGTACTTTGCGTGGAAATATCGAGCATCCAACGAAACGCCGGACTATGCCCCCAACTGGGACCATTCATCACGAATCGAAAAAGTTATCTGGGGAATCCCCACCCTTATCATCGCCATTCTGGGCACCTTGGTATGGATATCAACCCATCGTCTCAGCCCCTATCGCCCATTGTCATCCCCCTATCCTCCCCTGGAGGTACAGGTGGTCGCCATGGACTGGAAATGGCTGTTCATCTACCCGGATCTCAAAGTGGCGACCCTTAATCAGTTGGTCATTCCCGCCGGGGTGCCCGTGCATTTCGTGCTGACTTCGGATGCGGTCATGAGTTCTTTTTTCATCCCTCAGTTGGGAGGACAGATCTATGCCATGGCAGGAATGACAACGCATCTGCATCTGATTGCCGATCAACCGGGAGTATTCGAGGGATACAACACCCAGTTCAGCGGGCCAGGTTTTGCTGGTATGCACTTTGAGACACGGGCGCTGCCATCCGAGAGTTTCCACCAATGGGTTCAAACGGCATCGCATGCCCCAGCCATACTGGATCACGTCAGGTTGACTCAACTCGAACAGCCCACAACCGATGTGCCGCCACAAATATACCGCGTAACCGCCCCCCGACTTTTCAACGAAATCGTGGAAAGTTACCAAGGCCCCCATGACCGCATGAAAGAGAACTAAGCCATGGAAACGTTGATCTTCGGACGTCTAAACTACCACGATATT
Source organism: Pseudomonadota bacterium (assembly GCA_021798835.1). GTDB lineage: Bacteria > Pseudomonadota > Gammaproteobacteria > Burkholderiales > Ferrovaceae > Ferrovum. The sequence goes on from JAJZBQ010000011.1 coordinate 54,118, forward strand.
CCCTATGACAACCCGATCATCATGGCCACGCTGGGAGGGGCCATCATGCTACTCTTGGTGGTCGCGTTTCTGGTCTGGTATCACGGCCAGTGGTCTTACCTCTGGCGCGAATGGTTTACGAGCCTCGATCATAAACGCATTGGAACAATGTATATCGTGCTCTCACTGATCATGCTGCTGCGTGGCTTTGCTGATGCCCTGCTGATGCGAACCCAGCAGGCACTGGCTGAAGGCGGAGTCGCCGGATATCTACCCCCGGAACATTACAACCAGATTTTCAGTGCGCATGGCACCATCATGATCATTTTTGTGGCCATGCCTTTTTTTATCGGTCTCATGAATATCGTGGTGCCCCTGCAAATCGGTGCGCGCGATGTCGCCTACCCTTTCCTCAATTCCGTGAGTTTTTGGTTAACCGTCGCTGGGGCCATGCTGGTCATGCTCTCTCTCGGTTTGGGAAATTTTTCCCATGCTGGGTGGTCCGCCTATCCTCCCCTTTCAGAAAAGCACTATAGTCCAGGCCCTGGGGTAGATTACTGGATATGGGGATTACAGATCGGCGGAGTGGGGACCCTGATGACAGGAATCAATTTTTTTGTCACCATCTGGCGCCTGCGTGCACCGGGTATGACCTGGATGAAACTCCCCATTTTTTCCTGGACTATCTTGGTCACAACCCTCTTGATCATGCTGGCCTTCCCGGTTCTCACCGTCCTGCTTGCCCTGCTCTCCCTGGACCGCACCCTGGGATTGCACTTCTTCACCAATCATCTGGGTGGAAACCTGATGCTGTTCACCAACCTGTTCTGGATCTGGGGACACCCTGAAGTCTATATCGTCATACTGCCAGCTTTTGGGATTTATTCAGAAGTCACGGCTACTTTTTCGCGTAAGCCCTTGTTCGGCTATACTTCCATGGTCTATGCCTCCCTGGCCATCGCCACTCTGTCCTTTGTGGTTTGGCTACACCATTTCTTCACGATGGGAGCAGGTGCCAACGTCAACGCTTTTTTTGGCATTGCCACCATGGTCATCGCAGTCCCCACCGGAGTCAAGGTATTCAACTGGATTTTCACCATCTACCGCGGAAGACTGGAATTCACCACCCCTATTCTATGGACTCTGGGCTTTATCGTGACATTCTGTATCGGGGGCATGACCGGAGTACTATTGGCCGTCCCAGGTGCTGATTTCCAACTTCACAACTCGGAATTCCTGATTGCCCATTTTCACAATATGCTGATTCCCGGTGCACTGTTCGGTTATTTTGCAGGCTATGCCTACTGGTTTCCCAAGATATTCGGGTTTCGTCTAAATGAAACCTGGGGAAAACGCGCATTCTGGCTATGGCTGGTCGGTTTCTATCTGGCTTTCATGCCACTCTATGCGCTGGGTTTCATGGGCATGCCACGACGTCTGGTACATTACGATAACCCCCTGTGGCAACCCTATCTGGTCACTGCGCTAGTCGGAACCTTGCTGATTTTCGCCGGCATCCTATGTCAAATCCTGCAATTGACGCTCAGTATTCAACAGCGTCGGCTTCTGCAGGAAAATACGGGGGACCCCTGGAACGGTCGCACACTGGAATGGTCGATTCCATGCCCCGCCCCTGCCTGGAACTTTGCACACCTGCCTACCGTTCACGCCCGCGACGACTTCCATGTCACCAAGCAATCTGGACAAGCCCCCCCTTCTCTTCCCTACAGCGCCATTCTTTTGCCTGCCGCCTCGGGACTGGGGCCCATAATGGGAGCCTTGGCCTTCCTGTTGGGGTTTGGCCTCGTCTGGTACCTTTGGTGGATGGCCGCTGTTGCCCTCGCAGGACTGGTACTATGTTTACTGGTTCGCTCACTGGATGATGAAACCGAATTTCTCATCCCGGCAACAACTGTGGAGGCAACGGAACGCGCCTTACGCAGGATAGCCAGTTCTCCATACAACGCCTCACAGGTGTCACAATGAAGTCGCTGTCCCAGGACCTCGGCAAGAATGGTAATGATTATGCCACAGAGGATACCCACGAAGACCTTACCCTGCTGGGATTCTGGCTTTACCTGATGACTGACTGTCTGCTCTTTTGCGCATTATTCGCCACTTGGGCCGTCTTGCATAACAACACTGCTGGGGGACCCAGCGCCCATGACATCATTGATCTTCCCTATGTACTGATTGAAACCCTGTGTCTATTATTTTCCAGTACTGCCAACGGGATAGCCATGATGGCATTGCAACGTCGCAATACACGTTCCCTGCTGGGCTGGCTTGGTCTGACGGGGATACTGGGGGTTTTCTTTGTTGCCATGGAACTGCATGAGTTTTTACATCTTATCGAAAGCGGCAATGGTCCACAACGCAGTGGTTTCCTGTCATCATTTTTCACCCTGGTAGGAACGCATGGACTACACGTCAGCATCGGATTGCTGTGGCTGTTGACCCTGTGGGTACAAATTTCCCGCAAAGGACTGACTGCGCCAATCCATTCTCGCTTACAACGCTTCAGTTTGTTCTGGCATTTTCTCGATCTGGTCTGGGTGGCCGTCTTCACTTTTGTTTACCTCATCGGCGGTGACTTATGAAAATTCACCATTCGTCTCTTTCTAAAACTTTCACTGGATTTGTACTATCCCTGATTCTGACACTGGGAGCTTTTTCTATCGCACGAGGATGGACAGATCTCGCCTCAACGATGCGTCATGTATTACTGGTTTTACTGGCGCTGATCCAGATTTTGGTTCAACTGCGCTATTTTCTTCACCTGGATGGTAGTCCAGATCAGCGTTGGAAACGCTGGACTTTATGGTATACGGTGCTGATCGCCCTGCTTCTTCTGGGAGGGACTCTATGGATCATGCACAACGCCCAGATGCATATGATGGCTGGCATGGAGTCCTCGTGAGCACGCTGGCCCTGCGCCGCCTTCCTGCATGGCGGGATCTGCTGACTCTCACCAAACCAGGGATCTTGCTGGGTAATCTGATTGCCGTTTTGGGCGGATATGGACTGGCCGCCATCCATCATCCTGACACAGAAGGACATCTGCTATCTCTGCTGGTGGGATCAGGAATGATCATTGCCGCTGCCGGTGTCTTTAATAATTTACTGGATCAGGACATGGATCGCCTGATGACACGGACACAAGATCGTTGTCAAGTATTAACACGTATCAGCGTTCTGCAAGGGTTTATCTGGGGAATACTTTTATTAACTGTTGGCAGCATCTGTCTGATCAGTAAAGTTAATGTTCTGACTCTGTCACTAGCATGGGGGGGGTTGTTCGTCTATTTGGTTCCTTACACCCTGCATTTCAAACGACGATCCTGGACCGGGTTGTGGGTCGGCGCTCTGGCCGGTGCAACGCCCCCCCTGATGGGCTATTGTGCTCTGATTCCACACTTGGATCATCAAGCCATTTGGCTTTTTGTCTGCGTCTGCCTGTGGCAGATTCCTCATGCCCATGCTATTGCCCTGCGCCATCTCGAAGATTACCGGCGCGCCAACTTGGCTTTGTTACCGATTACCCACGGTACGACCCTTATACGACAACGCATGCCATGGTACATCGGGGCATTTACGCTGATCGCCTGCCTCCCGATTTTCTGGGACAATAACACTCAAAATGGAATCATCACAGGGGCATTGGGGATTTTCTGGGAATTGGCCGCTTGGCGATGGCGCACAATTTCCTCTACCCGGCAATGGGCTACCCGGCATTTCCAATGTTCTTTGGGAATTATTCTGCTGTTCAACCTCTCTCTCATCGCTCCCTTGATTCCGTGGTAACACAAGAAATTGACTGTCACAGATTGACACACTTATGGACAACCCAAAAGACTACCATCTTTCCCATGTTCATCTGACCTAACGAGGTTTTTCATGGCCAAACGCAGCGCAGCCCCTTCCTCCTCCCAGTCCTTGTTGCCTTCTTCCCATAGCCCTGACGACAAAGCGGCCCTGCGTGAGGCCGTACTCAGTCATCTTACCTTTACAGTTGGCAAATCTGCCAGCATGGCTTCCCCCCACGACTGGTTCATGGCCGTGGCCCATGCCGTGCGCGACCGAATGATGGAAAACTGGCTGGAAACCCAACAACGTTTTTATCAGCATGAAAATGAAAAGAAGAGAGTCTATTACCTGTCTCTGGAATTCCTGCTTGGGCGCATGCTGACCAATAGTCTGTACAATCTTGGCATACTGGACACCTGCCGCGACACACTGCATGACCTCGGTGTGGATTTTGAGGCTATTCGCGCCATTGAAGAGGATGCGGGACTTGGAAATGGTGGGCTGGGACGCTTGGCTGCCTGTTTCATGGACTCTCTGGCCACCTTGGGCTATTCAGCCTGCGGCTATGGCATTCGTTACGAATACGGCATGTTCCACCAGAATATTGAACAGGGCGAGCAGGTGGAATGCCCGGATAACTGGTTACGCTTTGGAAATCCCTGGGAATTTCCACGCACCGATATCAGTTATGAAATTCATTTCGGTGGAAAAGTCACTCACTACCGCGAAGAAGATGGAGTATCTCGTTATCACTGGGTAGAGACAGACACCGTACTGGCCATGGCGTTTGACACTCCAGTACCAGGACATGGCACTCAAGCAACGAATAGTTTGCGCTTGTGGAGTGCGCGAGGAACGCATGAATTTGATCTGCGCTACTTCAACGAGGGAGATTATGCCGAGGCAGTGGCCAACAAAAATGCCTCTGAAAATCTCTCCATGGTACTTTACCCCGATGATTCTACGGCAGAAGGCCGGGAACTGCGCCTAAAACAACAGTACTTCTTTGTTAGCGCATCCCTTCAGGACATCATTTTCCACCACCTGCAACACCATACTGACCTGACACAATTACCCGACAAAGTAGCCATTCAACTCAACGACACCCATCCCAGCCTCAGCATTCCGGAAATGATGCGCCTGTTGCTCGATGTCTATCACTGGGATTGGGATAAAGCCTGGGATCTGACTACGCGCCTGTTTTCCTATACCAACCACACCATCATGCCTGAAGCACTGGAAACCTGGAGCGTTCCTCTGCTTGAACGGTGTCTGCCACGTCACTTGCAACTAATTTATGAAATCAATCACCGCCTGCTGGAACAGGTTCGCCACCTACATCCGGGCGATACCCTCCTGCTGAAACGCCTGTCACTGATTGATGAGAGCGGCGAACGCCATGTGCGGATGGCCCATCTGAGTATTGTGGGCAGTCACCACGTCAACGGAGTGGCCAAGTTGCATACCCAGTTGCTGCAAAGCACCACATTTGCCGATTTTCATTCGCTCTACCCTGGAAAAATTGTCAATATCACCAATGGCATCACGCCACGACGTTGGCTCAACGAATCCAATTTTCGACTGTCTGCCCTGCTCTCCGAAACACTGGGCGACAGTTGGAAAAACGATCTGACCCGTCTGACGGCACTGGTTCCTCTGGCGGATGATGTGGCCTTTCAAGCACGCTTCCGCGCCGTCAAACTGGGCAACAAACAAGCGCTATCGGACTATTTACATCGCTATCACAAGATGGACATTAATCCCGATACCTTGTTTGATGTACAGGTGAAACGCATTCACGAATACAAACGCCAACTACTCAACGTGCTGGGCGTGATTACCCGATATAACCGCATACGATCCGGCCAGGGAGATTCCATGGTACCGCGCACGGTCATGTTTAGCGGCAAGGCTGCCCCTGGATACCTGACTGCCAAACGTATCATCGCCCTGATCCATGCTGTCGCTGAAGTGGTCAATAATGATCCCCTGGTTCAGAATCGCCTCAAGGTAGCGTTCATACCCAATTACAATGTCACCATCGCCCTGCGCCTGATCCCCGCTGCTGAACTTTCCGAACAGATATCTACCGCTGGGACAGAAGCCTCGGGGACCGGTAACATGAAACTGGCACTCAATGGTGCGCTGACACTGGGTACACTGGACGGAGCCAATATCGAGATTGGTGATGCCGTTGGTTGGGATAACTTTTTTTGCTTCGGGGAAACCGCTGAGCAAATCGAGCAACTGAAGCAAGATGGTTATCATCCCCAGGAGTTCCTGAATACCCACTCTGAATTGCGACAAGCTCTGGACATGATTGCTCAGGGGTATTTCTCGCCTGATCGTCCTCAACGATTTACCTCTCTGGTGGACGAGTTGATTCAACATGACCGTTTTTTTCTGTTCGCAGATTATGAGGCCTATCTCGCAGCCCAGGATCGCGTCGATGACGTGTACCGCAACCCTGCAGAATGGACGCGACGCTCGATTTTGAATGTAGCCCACATGGGTCGTTTTTCCAGTGACCGTTGCATTCAGGAATATGCCAACCAGATTTGGCAACTACCCGGCTGAATCACTACGATGAACTGATAAGTCAAACCATAGGAGAAATGCAAGATGAAGATGGGGATGGTTGGATTGGGAAAAATGGGAGGCAACATGGCCTGCCGTTTGGTACGTGGCGGGGTGCAAGTGGTGGGGCTGGATCATTCTGCGGCCGTGGTGGATGAATGGGTTCACAGTGCCGGCATCACTGGAGCGCATAGTGTCGATGAGTTGCTGGCTCAATTGCCCAGTCCGCGTATCCTGTGGTTAATGCTACCCAGTGGAGCCATCACCGAACAACAAATTCTGATGTACGCGGAACGTCTTCAACCCGGTGATATCCTGATTGACGGAGGAAATTCCAACTACCACGACAGCGAACGTCGAGGCGCTCTACTCGCAGCCAAGGGAATTGGTTTTATGGATGCCGGGACCTCCGGAGGCATTTGGGGCCTTGACAATGGCTACTGCATGATGGTGGGAGCTGCCCCGGATGTCGCTGAGCGTGTAACCCCTCTGCTTAAAATCCTGGCCCCCGCGGCTGATCGCGGCTGGGCGCATGTGGGACCGGTAGGATCTGGACACTTCGTGAAGATGATTCATAATGGCATCGAGTACGGCATGATGCAAGCATTGTCCGAGGGACTCACGCTATTAAAGGGTAAACAGGCCTATCAGTTGGATATCGCTCAAATTGCCACACTGTGGCGAGATGCTTCCGTGGTGCGCAGTTGGTTATTAGACCTGACTGCTGAAGCCTTGCAAAAGGGGGTGGACTGGTCATCTATCGATACCCGGGTGGCCGACTCAGGGGAAGGCCGCTGGACTGCCATTGAAGCCATCGAGCAGGGTGTCCCTACACCGGTCTTGAGCCTGGCTTTGCAGATGCGCTTTCAGAGTCAAAAGGACGATGATCCCTTGGGATACAAACTGTTGTCCGTGATGCGCCATGCCTTTGGGGGACACCCCATTGCCGCACAATCTTGAGGAAGTTCCATGAAGAATATCGACCCCTGTGCGCTGGTGATTTTTGGAGCGGCGGGAAACCTGTCGCAACGCAAACTGATCCCAGCCCTGCTACAACTGGAAAAACTGGGACGTTTCCCTGATTCACTGACATTGCTCGGTCTGAGTCTCGAAGAACGCAGCCGAGAGGAATGGCATGCCTGGATAAGAAAAATCATCCCGGATCAGAACGGCCCGATCATGGATCGCTTCATGGCACGCTGGCACTATCAGCGTATCGATCCAACAAATCCCGATTCCTATGCGCATTTGCGTGATAAATTGTCGGATAGTGCCATTTTTCCCTCGAATCAAATTTTCTACATGGCTGTCCGCCCCGCTGATTATCCCGGTATCGTGGACCAGATGGGACAACAAGGACTGCTCAAGGAGAGCACCGGCTGGCGGCGGGTGGTCATCGAGAAACCTTTTGGCTACGATCTATCCAGTGCCGAGATTCTACAGGCCAGTTTATACCGCCATCTCCAGGAACATCAGATCTACCGTATTGATCATTACTTGGGCAAAGGGACTGTGCAGAATGTTCTGGTCTTTCGTTTTGCCAATGTATTGCTGGAACCTTTATGGAACCACAACTACATCGACTACGTACAGATCACCCAATCCGAGACGATGGGTATTGAAGGACGTGCCGATTACTACGAAGGAGCAGGAGCATTGCGGGATATGATCCAGAGTCACCTCTTGCAGGTGCTAACGCTGGTCGCCATGGAACCTCCCGTGTCCCTGGATGCTGAACACTTGCGCGACGAGAAGGTCAAGGTACTGCAATCTATCCGTCCGATTCCGCAAAATGCCGTCCACGCTCATGCTTTTCGTGGTCAGTACGCCTCGGGAACCATTGATGGGCATCCGGTGACGGGATACCGCGAAGAATCCGGAGTGGCCTCTGATAGCACCACTGAAACCTATGCGGCCTTGAAGTTGTTCATCGACAACTGGCGTTGGTCAGGTGTCCCTTTTTATCTGCGCACAGGTAAGCGTCTCGCAGAAAATAGTTCGGCGGTATATATTCGTTTTAAAAATCCTCCGCAAGATCTGCTTCGTGGCGTACGTCAGGGACCCACGCAACCCAACTGGATCATGCTCGGTATTCAACCCGATGAATGCCTGCGAGTGGAGTTACAGGTACGCATGCCAGGCTTGCAATTGCAAACCCGTACACTCAGCCTGGATGCCACCTACCGCCAGGGTAATGAATCTGATTTCAGCGCTTATGAAGAACTGCTGCTGGATGCCATTGCCGGAGACCATTCACTATTCTTGAGAATCGATGAAGTGGAAGCTGCCTGGAGAGTAGTCGACCCCATCCTGAAAGTATGGGCCACCGAGCGTGACTTCATCCAGACCTATCCGGCAGGTACCTGGGGACCGCGCGGCACCTATCGGCTGTTCTCTCATGAAGATCAGTTCTGGCGCCATGGGCTGGATCCCTCCGGAGCACAACTGCAACCTTACTAGGGGGAAAAGCCATGAGCCATCCTACGCGAGACTGGGGAATTCGTGGAACCCTGAGATTTTTTTCTGATGAAAAGGACATGGCCCGTCAGGCCAGCGCGTGGCTGGCACAACGAATCCGCACAGGGTTGCTTGAATATGGCACTTTTCACCTGGTACTTGCCGGAGGAAACACCCCGGCTCTGTGCTACGATGAACTGGCTCATGAGCCGCTGGACTGGAAACGGGTGACACTTTCCCTCGGCGATGAACGATGCCTGCCCATCGGTCATCCCGAGCGCAATGATACCCTGATTCAGCGCCACCTTCTTGTGGGAAAAGCCAGTAAAGCACGCTTTATAACGATGCATGGAGAACATGGCCCCGATCAAGCTGCTCTGGACCACACCCAGCGTTGGCAAGAATGGGGCCCCATCGATCTAGCGCTGTTAGGGATGGGGGAAGATGGTCATACCGCCAGCCTCTTTCCCGATAATCCCGTCCTCGATATTCTGGATTGCCCCGTTGTAGCGGTTCGGGGGGCCCCCAAACCGCCATCCGAGCGCGTATCACTCAGCCTAAGCGCTTTACAGTCAGCACGGGAAAGAGTCTTTCTTGTCACCGGAAGTAAAAAGCGCGAAGCGCTAGAGAGACTGGATCAGGGAGAACCTCTTCCTTCACTTCTGGTGGGCCCATCGCAGTGGTTTATTGAATTAAGTGCTTGTCCAACCCACCTCATCCCCGCTACTTGATTAACCCTGTGATGGCAGAATGCTGAATCTTAGGTAGAATGATTCTACCTTAATAGTCAGTCTATATCATCAAACCATGAATGTTGTCCCTACCCCATTGGCTACTCTCGGCCCCCCATTTGCCGAACAGGTTCCCACCACCCCACTGCCTGCCCCCTACTGGGTGGCTTGGAATGGTGGATTGGCTCAAACTCTGGGCTTGTCGAGCATACCATCGTTGGAATACCTGGACATATTGGCGGGTCAAACGACCAAACCTGCCTACTGCTCTGTGTATGCAGGTCATCAATTCGGTTACTGGGCGGGACAACTGGGCGATGGCCGCGCGCACTCCCTAGGACAGCTCAAGGGAACCTTGGACAGTTGGGAAATACAACTCAAAGGTGCTGGGCCAACCCCTTTTTCCCGACGCGGCGATGGCAGAGCTGTGCTGCGCTCTTCCATACGGGAATATCTGGCCAGTGAAGCGATGGCCGGTTTGGGAATTCCTACGACACGTGCTTTGGCTATCACTGGTTCCAACCTGACCATCTGGCGCGAACAACCGGAAACCGCAGCCATCGTTACTCGCCTCGCTCCTTCATTTATTCGCTTTGGTCATTTCGAGCATTTCGCTGCCCAAGGGGATGAAGCGGCTTTGCATCAATTGGTTCATGCCGTTACCGCCCATGATCCCCTGCTGTCTCACAATACAGCCCATGCAGCCTTGACTCTGCTAACTCAAGCCACACTGCGCACGGCAGAACTCATTGCCTGCTGGCAGGCGGTAGGCTTCTGTCACGGCGTACTGAATACCGACAATATGTCCATACTCGGACTGACTCTGGATTATGGCCCATTTGGTTTCATGGATCGCTATATCGGGACCCATGTGTGCAACCATTCTGACACCCATGGCCGCTATGCCTACGATCAGCAACCTCACGTCGGACTCTGGAACTGCAGCATACTGGCTCAATCATTACAATCCTTGATACGCGACGATACCGCAATCGAAGGCATACTCAGTCAATATGGCCCTCATTACCGTAAAGCATGGTTGCAACGCTTTTCAGCCAAATTGGGTTTGATGTCAGAAAATTCTGACAATGCTTCTCTGATCCTGAGTCTATTAACCCTGATGGAACGGGAAAAAGTAGATTTCACTCGATTCTTCAGAGCGCTCAGTAGCGATGACCCAAGATCGACCCCTCCCCTAGAAAAACTTTTTAAATCATCCGGGGATTTTGTTGCGTGGTGGGCAATCTACGAACAACGTCTGGAGCAGGACAATACTTCTGTTGATGAGTGCCGCCAACGGCTTCTCCAGGTCAACCCAAAATACGTATTGCGCAATCATCTGGCGGAACTCACCATTCGCTCTGCCCGACAAGGAGATTTCACCATGATTGATACCCTCAAACAGGTACTGGACTCTCCCTACGAAGAACATCCTGACCATGAGGAATGGGCAGCTGATCCCCCGCCATGGTCACAACAACTGTCGATCAGTTGTTCATCTTAAACGGGTATCCAGATTTGTGTTTTAGGAGCCTGATCCCGTGTCTGTCATCATGGTGTAAAACCGGATTTTATTGTTGCCTTGTGCGCGGCATTTGTTCTACCATGAAACCGGATTTTGTTATGGGAAAGAAGACATGAAGCCCTCTGAAGTTTTGGCCTCAAACCGCGCCGCCATTCGGCATGTGGTCGAGTCTCATCGCGCCCGCAACGCTCGGGTATTCGGCTCCGTGCTGCGCGGCCAGGACAGCGACGACAGCGATCTGGACATCCTCGTGGACCCGACACCGGAGACAACGCTGATGGACGTGGCTGCCATCCAAGTGGAACTGCAGCGCCTTCTTGGCGTGTCGGTGGATGTGCTGACGCCTAGGGCCCTGCCCGATGCTTTCCGCAGTCAGGTTCTCTCGGAGGCGGTGCCGATATAATGAAAGGGCTGCGCATCCCGGACTACCTTCGACATATTCTCAAGGCCATAGGAGGAATGGGCAGCTGATCCCCCGCCATGGTCACAACAACTGTCGATCAGTTGTTCATCTTAGGCGAACCTCCTCTACGCATGCTTGGATAACTCCTGTGAAAAACAATTTTGATCTGGTAAGAGTTGCCTTGGCACTGATTGTTGTATTGGTACACCTTGCTACATTGACCAACCTGCCAGAATTCGGAATTTTCATGGACTATCTTTCTTCGGATTTTGCGGTCAAGGGATTTTTTGCAGTCAGCGGCTATCTGGTTATGCAAAGTTACGTAAACAGCAAAACCCTTTGCAATTTTGCTGAAAAACGCATCCGAAGAATTTATCCCGCCTACTTGGCAACGATATTTTTATGTCTTGGCATTGGTATCTATGCGACAAGACTGAGTACTGCATCTTTCCTAACCTCTCCAGAAACGTTAAAATACCTGTTACTCAATGTAGCATTTCTCAATTTTGCCTATCCAAACCTGCCTGGCGTCTTTGAAAATCACTATTTGTCAGCGATGGATGGAGCACTGTGGACAATCAAGATTGAGGTATGTTTATACTTTTGTATCCCATTGATTTTTTACATGTTCAAAAAATTTGGCAATTACCGCGTAGCGGTATTAACCTCTTTTTTCAGTGTACTATGGATTTTGATATTCAAATATTTTCTTGGAGGGAGAGTTTTTGAAGAGGTTGCACGCCAGTTTCCCGGTCAGTTATCGTATTTCATACTTGGTTGCCTACTTTTCATTGAACGTCCAGAACCGAAGAACCTAGCACGTATTGTCATCTTATCATCTCTGCTATTTGTACTATTCAGGCATCAAATTCTACGCCTAGTTATTGAACCGGTATTTTACTCCTGCCTGGTTATATTTTTAGCCACACAAAGCAAGAAATCTATTAATTTCGGAAAATTTGGCGATCTTTCTTATGGAACGTATTTATTACATTTCCCCATAATACAGTTGTTTATACACCTTGGATTATACAAATCAAATGCTTGGTTTGGTTTAATAATCACTATCGCCACCATACTCATTTTTGCCATGATTTCATGGCGTTTTATTGAGCGACCAACGCTCAAGCGTAGTTCTCATTATATTCAAGTAAATATATAAATATCCTATTCGAACCTTCTTATGTTCTAAATTTCTGGCAACGGCATCCAAGACTGCCGTTGCTTCTCCCAACCGAGTACAATTCACGCGGCAACCCCATTCTGATCCCTGGGGGGGCGCAATAACGCCAAACGAGTTAGTATTCATACGGGGAGAAAGTTAAAACGGGAGGCTTATCTTGATGTTACCGAGACAAATGGTCAAAAAATAGCCAGTTACGCCCGCCGTATGGTAAGAAAAACCACACATTTTTGATAATTTAAGTATAAAAACTTTACTTAATTTTTTAAGTGGGGTGGCGAATGGGACTCGAACCCACGACAGCCGGAATCACAATCCGGGACTCTACCAACTGAGCTACCGCCACCACCGAAAGCAACAACAGATTCTCATTATAGCATGCCTGTCACCCATCGGGTAGCCCCTGATTCAGGGCATTATTCCGCCAGCATCAGAGACAATCAGGATTTCGGAGAAAAGAAGCGGTATGTCGCCGTATAAGGCACTCGACTCACTTTACCGACAATACAGGCCGTTCCTTCCGGATTAAGCCCACCATGAGTACTGACTTGTTGAATCCATTGAACGTGAGCAAACTTCCCTGCCCCAGAAGCATCGTGAGCAGTCAATAGTTGCCACTGAAGATCTCCCTGCTTGGGAGCGGGAGCACTGGCGCTGAGCGTCCCCTCGATTCGACTGCCATCAGCCATGATCCAACTCGGTCCCTTGGTTTGGTGAGCGACGAGATTTCCTCCATCATCAAAAAGATCCGCTTCGGAACCTGCGGAAACCCATTGCGTTCCTCCCGATGTAGCAGGTTGACAGACGTAGTGCTGCGTTCCAGAAGCCAGTAATTCCGTGACCATAATCTGATTGGCAGGGGGAAGCAAGGCTTCAGGGGCCTTTACGGGTTGATTGGTCGCACATGAAGATACCCACATCGCACTTCCCAGTAACATCAATACCCGGCACACTCCTATCGCACATCGACCTTTCATGGCTACCTCTGAACCGTATGGAATCCTGCCAGTATAGGCTCCGGTATGTCATTTGTGAAGTCATCCGTCTGCTAGAATAACGCATTGTCAACGAAACTCACCATCAATCATGCGAATACTCGGCATTGAAACGTCTTGCGATGAAACAGGAGTCGCCCTGTACGACTCTCATCATGGGTTGATGGCTGATGTCCTGCATTCACAGGTAGCACTCCATGCCGCCTATGGTGGAGTAGTCCCAGAATTGGCATCACGAGACCATATCCGCCATCTGCTTCCATTGATCGAGCAAACTCTGGAACAGGGCCATACTACGCTGGATCAACTGGATGCCATTGCCTATACCGCCGGACCAGGATTGGCAGGTGCCCTGCTGGTCGGTGCTTCGGTAGCAACGGCTCTCGCACGCCCACGCCATCTTCCGGTACTCCCGATTCACCATCTGGAAGGACACCTGCTCTCAGCCCTCCTCGACCCCTCTGCACCCAAATTCCCATTCACGGCCTTACTGGTTTCTGGCGGTCATAGTCAATTTCTGTCCGTGGAACGCCTAGGCGATTATCAATTATTGGGCGAATCCGTGGATGATGCCGCTGGTGAAGCTTTTGACAAGACGGCCCAGTTACTGGGGTTACCTTATCCGGGCGGCCCTGCTCTGGCCAAATTGGCCCGTCAGGGAAACCCTCAACGCTTCAAATTGCCACGCCCACTCTTGCACAGCGGAGATCTGCAAATGAGTTTCAGCGGTCTCAAAACCGCAGTATCTCAATGCGTAGCAACTCACACACCCGATGATTACGCCGACATCGCGGCATCCTTTGAGCGCGCCGTAGTCGACCTGCTGGTGAGTAAAGCCGAGCAGGCACTACGTCAAACAGGACACCAAACTTTGATCGTAGCCGGCGGAGTGGGGGCCAATCAAGAATTACGCCACTCTCTGAAGAATCATCTCGGCACACAGGGGATCACGCTGGCTTTCCCTCCGGCGCGATTGTGTACCGACAACGGTGCCATGATTGCCTACGCAGGCTGGTGTCGTCTACAACAAGCCACCCAATGTGGCTCTCTACCCCTATCCTCGCCTTCCGGCTTTACCATTCACCCGCGTTGGAATCTACACGATTACTCCAGCACTTGGCAGCCTTCCTGATCCACAACACCGCACACAGAACAGCCAGGATCGCGATGCAAGACAAGTTCCCGGCACATGCTGGTCTCACCATCCAGGAGCCACAAACGCCCAACCAATGATGTGCCAAATTCTCCCAGCAATTTGATGGCTTCACCGGCCTGCCAAGTACCGATCAATCCCGCCAAGGGAGAAAATACTCCCATCAGCGCACAGCGCTCTTCTTCTTCCTGCAGCACTTCCGGCGGAAAAAGACAAGCATAGCACGGGGATCCCGGGTGTCGAAAATCAAAAGTCGTCAGTTGTCCACGAAACCGGATGACGGCCCCCGATACCAGAGGAATGCGCCGTCCATAGCAAAGAGTATTGAGCAAAAAGCGTGTGGCAAAATTGTCGCTACAGTCAAGCACCAAGTCTATGCCATCCAGCAAAGTCGATGCATTGTCTTGCGTTAATGATTCAGGGCGCAGATGAAGTTGCAGCGTGGGATTGAGTTGGCTCAACCGCTGGGCAGTTGCCACGACTTTGTACTGACCGATGTCGGCGTGGGACAGGGCAATCTGACGTTGCAGGTTGGTCAGTTCTACCTCATCAGGATCACAAAGCGTCAACTGCCCTATACCGGCAGCGGCCAGATAAAGGGCAGCCGGAGAACCCAGGCCGCCCAACCCGACAATCAGAACATGAGAACCCAGCAGACGTTGCTGGGTATGCTCATCCCAACTCGGCAACAGGAGGTGTCGGCTATAGCGCAAACGCGCCGAATCCTCCACGAACAACTCTCCTTTACTCAGTGCGCCTTGCCAGCAGCAGCCTTTTTAAGATAAGCCAAGGCAGCATCCTGTTGAGGATCAGGAATGTTTTCTTCCTTTTCTCCAGGTTTATGCATTAATTTGGCTGGTTTGGTCGCATGCTGAGCCTCGGGAGTTGCAGGAGCGCTGGTTGACTCCGCCGCACCAGTCTTGGCGTTTGACGGCACCGCAGCGGATGACTTCCCGGCATTCTGGTCGGTCGGATTACTCAAATGTCCAGATAAATCCGACTCATGGATACCCAACGTTGCCTCAACAACATCCGCATCATCCGCCACTACTTGATCGGGATCAATCCCCTTCGCTTGGATTGAGCGCCCGTTCGGCGTGAAGTAACGCGCGGTGGTCAATTTGAGAGCAGTATTGCCCGACAACGGCAGAATCGTCTGTACCGACCCTTTTCCGAAAGTCCTCACCCCGATAATGGTGGCTCGATGATGATCTTGTAAAGCACCCGCCACAATTTCCGAGGCCGAGGCAGACCCCCCGTTGACTAGAACAACCAGAGGCAGTTTGTCGATTCCTTTCGGAAGATCAGCCAAGTAATCTTTTTCATTGCCATCACGCAGGTAGTTCTCTGGAGTGACCGTCAAATGCATCTTGGCATCGGCAATACGTCCCTCCGTATAAACCACCAAGGATTCCTGGGGAAGAAACACGCCGGCAACCCCAACGGCAGCATTCAGCAATCCACCTGGATTATTACGCAAATCGAGAATCAGCCCCTTGGGTTGATCTTTATTATCCTTATAGAACTGCTTGACAGCAGTAGCCAGATCTTCTCCGGTATGTTCCTGAAATTGACTGATTCGAATCACCCCATAGCCAGGATCGATCTCCTTGAGTTTGACGCTTTTCATCTTGATGATGGCACGCTTCAGAGTGATGACCAGCGGTTTGGCCTCATTCTTTCGCAGAATGGTCAACGTGATCGGGCTGTCCGGTTTTCCACGCATATGCTTCACGGCATCATTCAAGGTCATCCCTTTGACGGCAGCATCATCCAGTTTGATGATGTAATCGCCAGACTTGATGCCCGCCTTACTGGCAGGGGTATCATCGATAGGAGTCACCACCTTGACCAGACCATCTTCCATGGTGACCTCGATACCCAATCCACCAAACTCTCCTTGGGTACCGTCCTGCAATTCCTTATATGCTTCCTGATCCAGATAGGCAGAATGAGGATCCAGGCCAGCCACCATACCGGTAATGGCCTCCTTGATCAGCTTGTGATCATCCACAGGTTCCACATAATCGGTCTTGATACGCCCAAAAATTTCACTGAATGTGCGCAGATCTTCGATTGGTAATGGCGTTCCCGCCGTGGTTGTCGACTTGTCGGCCACTGCCGAAAAATTAAGGGTCAAGGCAAACCCCAGAACGGCGCCAGTCAGTACCAGACCCAATTGTTTAAGCGACCCACGCATAGCCAGTATCCTCATGCTCAATAATGATAATTATGAATATAGCCTCAGGGACGGCCTACCCATGTCAACGGATCAAACGGTTTTCCCTGATATCGAAGTTCGAAGTATAGCCCCGATTCATCCATTCCACCGGTATTTCCTGTAACAGCCACGACAGCACCACGCTCCACGGTTTCATCAACGTGGGCACGCAAACCTTCGCCACCCCCATACAAACTCATGTAGCCCGACCCATGATCGAGGATCAATACATTCCCAAAACCACGCAACCAGCCAGCAAAAACCACCCGACCATTGGCCACGGCTTTGACTGGTTGACCCGATGGAGAATGAATGAAAAGACCAGTCCACTTGAGTCCTGTGTCCACTCGTGGACTCCCAAAGCGATTTTTTAGTTCCCCCGCTACCGGCAATCTCAATTGACCGCGCAATCGAGCAAAAACACTACCGTCCTGCCCCGGCTCCGGTGTATCGCGAATAACCTTGGTTTCCTGGTCTGGCTCATTTGATGGACGAGCCATATGATGGTGAGAACGGTGACTACGCCGCTCCTCTGCCTGTCGGGCTAATTTTTCCATCAACTGGGTCAACCGTGCAGCATCACGCTGCAAAGCCGACAGACTCTGGCGCTGGCTATCCAAACGCTGTGACAGCAATGAGATGAGTTTCGCCTTGGCATCATTCTGTTCCTTGAGTCGTGCTTGCTGGTGCTGTACCTCATCCGTGACATGCCGCAGTTCCTGCACCCGACGTTCATGAGCATGTGTCATCTCGGACAATGTTTGGATATGCGCCTGGGAGGCCGACACCTGCGCTGCCTGATAACGGCTCAACGCATCGAGATAGACTTGTGTGTCAGTCTCCTGGTCTGGACTGTCATACCACTCTCTGGAAAATTCCTGTTGATAGCGCGATTCAATCCACAATGCCAGCCGCTGCTGATCATTGCTCAATTGTCCACGCGCTTGGTCAGTTTGCTGATATAGCCCACCCAGCGCTTGAGTCAAATCCGCTTGTTGCTGCTCAAGATAATGCAGTTTATGCATCGTCAGGGTGATCGCCTGCTCAATTTTTTTAAGTTGGTCCTGAGCTTGCTGACGAGAACTTTCTGTCTCGCTGACATCCTTCTGAACTTGCCGAATTCGATTTTTGATGTCATGGAGTTGATGGTCAGCACTGGCCAGAACTCCGGACGACACCACGGACAGCAACACCCACGGAAGCCAGCGATAACCCATGGAGCCATAAAATTTTTCGTTCAGCATGGCACGGAAATCCAGTAACCCAGCATGACCCTGCCCGGTCATGGGTCTCAGGAATGCAACCGCCCCTGATTCGCCACAGCCTGGCTCAACTCGGCAATTCGGTCTGCATCTCCCAGATAATAGCGACGTTCCACTTGACCAGCATCTGACAATTCGTAGACCAACGGGACTCCAGTGGGAATATTTTCTTCCATGATTTGTTCCGGTGTCATCTGTTCCAGATGCTTCACCAAGGCACGCAGAGAATTACCATGTGCGACCACCAATACTTGCTCTCCCGATGCGACCACTGGCGCAATGGTACTTTCCCAATAGGGCACCACGCGTGCCACAGTATCCGCAAGACTTTCACCAATCATGGCGTGGCGAGCAGCCTCCATGGGATAACGAGGATCCTGGCATTCAGAACGCGGATCTTCGTGTGCCATCGCTGGGGGACGAGTTTGATAACTGCGGCGCCATTCCAGAACCTGTGCTTCCCCAAATCGGGCCGCCGTTTCAGCCTTGTTCAGCCCCTGCAGGTCACCATAATGACGCTCGTTGAGATGCCAATCCGCCTTGATGGGGATCCATTGACGATCAATGACTTCGAGCCCTACCCACAGAGTCTTGATCGCTCGTTTGAGTACAGAGGTAAAAGCATATTGCGGCAATAGTCCAGCTTCACGCAGCAGACGACCGGCTTCCTGGGCCTCTACCAGTCCTGCAGCGGAGAGATCGACATCCGTCCAGCCGGTAAAACGATTTTCCAGATTCCATGTACTCTGTCCGTGACGCAACAATACCAGTTTTCTCATGCTAGTTACCCGTATCCTCGTTGGTTAGTCGCTCATTTTACCAGAAGCGCAATCTTTCCATTTTGTATGAGTCATCTGGTAAAATCGCCTTTTTCCATGCAACTGGGGAAACGCAGTGGGCGTACTGGATTTTTTGATTCAACATGTAGCGCTGGTGGCTCTTGTGCTGGCCAGCGGGGTCATGCTGATCTGGCCTGAAGTACAGAGCCTGATCAGTCGGGAAAAAATGATTTCCACTCTCGAAGCGACCCAACTGATCAATCAGCGTCGCGCGCTGATTATCGACCTGCGTAGCCGTGAACACTTTGATCTGGGGCATATGCCCATGGCTCATTCCATTCATCTGGACGAGTTATCCCAGCAGGCCAAAAACTTATCTACCGATAATCCGGTCATTCTGGTGGCTTCCGCGCAAAATACCGGACGTGCCAAAGAAACACTTAACTCGATGGGATTCAAAGAAGTCTTTGTTCTAAAAGGGGGAATGACAGCTTGGGTAGAAGCCAACCTTCCACTGTCTCATTCACAATCATGAAGCCCATGTTTCCCACGATACGTATGTACTGTACGACCACTTGTCCTTACTGTGTCATGGCGGAAAATTTGCTGCTGCGTCGAGGAGCCAAGATCATCGACAAACTCCGCATCGATCTTGACCCCGCGTTGCGTCAACAAATGATGGAAAGCACAGGACGACGCACAGTTCCCCAGATTTTTATCGGAGGGACCTATGTTGGTGGCTACGACGATCTGGCCTCTCTGGATCGGGCTGAAAAACTCATCCCTCTGCTACAATCCGCCGCAGCATGATCAGATTCACCGATCATGACCGCTAGCCTGTCATATTATCCAACCCAATCCAGGAAAATACTCCATGAGCCAAAACGGTCAAAATAACACCCCTATGTTTTCCATTGAGAAAATCTATCTCCAGGATGCATCACTAGAAATTCCCCACGCCCCCCAGGTATTCCTGGAACGCGAAACTCCGCAAATCGAAATTCAGTTGACCAATGGCAGTGAATCCATTGAAGAAACCCTGCACCAGTGCAGCGTAACCGTAACCGTAACCGCCAAATTGGCCAGTAAGACCCTGTTTCTTATAGAAGTCAAGAAAGCCGGCGTATTCCGTATCGCCAATATCCCAGCTGATGACATGCCTGTCCTGCTCAATATCACCTGCCCCAATATTCTTTTTCCCTACGTTCGTGAAGTGGTTACCGACCTGTCCACCCGCGCCGGCTTTCCTCCGGTTATTCTCAACCCTGTTAATTTTGAAGTGCTTTATCACCAACAACAGCAACAAGCCGCCAGCAGCGCACCCGCCAGTTCAACCGTTCAGTAGTCATGCGCATTACCATCCTGGGCGCTGGTGCCTGGGGAACCGCCCTGGCCATCGCACTGGCAGAACGCCATGCGGTGGTTCTTTGGGGTCGCGAGATAGTTCACCTTGAGAGATTGCATCAGGAACATGAGAACCGACGTTATTTACCCGGCATCTCACTCCCGAGTACACTGACATATCAGGCGGATCTGGCACGAGCTTGCGCAGACTCTGATCTGGCGATTGTGGCTGTCCCACTGGCCGCGCTAGACGGTATCATGGCACAACTGGTAGCCGAGCGCACCGATCTGCCTGTGCTGTGGGCCTGTAAAGGCATCGAAATCCAAAGTGGTCGTCTTCCGCACCAAATCGTTCAGACTCACATTCCGCACCACCAGCAGTGGGGAGTTCTTTCTGGCCCTTCCTTTGCGACCGAAGTTGCCGCCGGATTACCGACAGCCCTGACATTGGCCTCCATGTCGCCACTGTTTTCCCGAACCATGTCTGAAAATTTGCACAGCCCACGCCTAAGACTATATTCCTGTCGAGATATCGTGGGAGTCGAAGTAGCAGGCGCTCTCAAAAATGTCATGGCCATTGCCAGCGGATTAGCCGATGGACTTGAATTGGGCTGTAATGCCCGCGCGGCACTCATCACTCGGGGATTGGCTGAAATGACACGACTCGGCATTGCCTTGGGAGGATGTCAGGAAACTTTCATGGGCTTGGCCGGCCTGGGGGATCTGGTATTGACTTGCACCAGTACACTATCGCGCAACTATCAAGTTGGACAAGGGTTGGCTCAAGGAGTGGCACTGGATATCTTGCTGCAGCAGTTGGGTCACGTTGCAGAAGGTGTTCCCACCACAGTTGCCGCTTCAATGCTGGCGCACCAACATGGCGTAGATATGCCCATTACCGATACCGTTCACGGTCTGCTTCAGGGTAAGTTGACCGCCTCTCATGCCGTAGCGCAATTGCTAGCCCGTCAACCACGTCACGAGTAGGGAACTTACATACCCCCCTCAAATCCTTGCTGGCGCCATGCCTCGTATACCAAAATAGCCACCGCGTTAGAAAGATTGAGGCTGCGATTATTGGGTCGCATAGGCAAACGCAACCACTGTTCCCGAGGAAATTCTTGGCAAACCTGATCAGGTAACCCCCGAGTTTCAGGACCAAATAAAAACACATCCCCAGGTTGAAAAGCAAACCGGCTATGTGGCCCTTGACCCCGCGTAGTGACCGGGAACCAGCGCCGTTTCGGCAAAGCAGCACGACAAGACTGCCAGTCGGCATGCACCGTCATGACCATCTGCTCATGATAATCCAGTCCGGCACGGCGTAAATAACGATCACTGACATCAAACCCCAAGGGAGCGACCAAATGCAATCGCGCTCCGCTGTTGGCGCAGAGGCGAATGATATTGCCCGTGTTAGGGGGTATTTCGGGCTGGTAGAGTACAACATCAAACATATCGATTTCCTAAGATTCATCAGCATTCAAACAGTCATGGATCATTGGGACTCCTGGCTTGTGCCAGCACCCATATCTGGAGCCCCCCTACCCCGGCTTCGCGGAGCGCCAATGCCGCTGCCGTGACAGTTGCCCCGGTAGTCAATACATCATCCACCAAAGCCACTCGCAACCCTGCCACAGGGCGAATAACCCGAAAAGCGCCGGCAACATTGGTTTGGCGTGCCTGGCGCGGCAAACTGGCCTGTGGGCACGTATGACGTGTACGCTCCAACCCCTCTACCACGGGACAGGCCAGAATATGCGCCAGTGGTTTAGCCAGTTCCCGCGCCTGATTATACCCACGCTCACGCCAACGATGCCGCGATAGCGGAACAGGCATCACACAATCTGGCTTGACTGCGATGGGGCAGCGTTTCCACCCCTGAGCCAGTGCTTCGGCCAGATACAGAGCCCCTCTGTACTTTAACGCACGAATCACCATCATCAAGGGATAGTCGTACCACCAGGGCACCATGATCGAGTCAATCCCAGGAAACGAATTGTCCGCTGTGAAAACTCTGGGATTAAATCCTTCCAGACAGGCCTCGCACAGCCCCCCCACCTCGCCCGTTGGCGAACCGCAAAGATAGCAGGGAGATAACCAGCAGCAAATGCCACGAATCCGCGCTTTCATTGACAAATTGGGCCACCTTGCCGGAGAATGAGAAGTTATGGAACAGATTACCCTCACTACAGCAGTAACAATGCACCAACAAAACGATCTCCCTGTGGCTGTTTGGAGCCGCGAAACACTGACCGCTCTCATTGATCTACCGCTGCTGGAGTTACTATGGCAAGCGCAGTCGGTGCATCGCGCCCATTTCGATCCCCGTAGCGTACAATTGTCCACTCTGTTGTCCATCAAAACTGGTGGTTGTCCGGAAGATTGCGGCTATTGCCCCCAATCAGCTCACCACAGTACAGATCTGGCACGACAATCGCTGCTCACCACAGAGCAAGTTCTCGCCGCTGCACAACGTGCCAAACAAGCTGGTGCCTCACGTTTTTGCATGGGAGGGGCTTGGCGCAACCCACGCGACAAAGATCTCGATCAGGTCATCACCATGATCACCGGTGTCCGTGATCTGGGGCTGGAGACCTGCGCCACTCTCGGCATGCTGACTCCAGTACAAGCCGAACGTCTGCAACAAGCCGGTTTGGATTACTATAACCACAATATCGATAGCGACCGTGAATTTTATGGTTCGATTATCCATACCCGAGACTTTCAGGATCGGCTGGATACCTTGGACGCAGTCCGTCAAGCCGGCATGAAAGTCTGTTGCGGGGGAATCGTCGGAATGGGGGAAAGCCGTGCACAACGTGCGGGGCTCATTTACGAGTTGACCCAACTCGATCCTGCCCCTGAATCAGTCCCCATCAATCTTCTGGTTCAGGTAGAAGGAACCCCTCTCTATGGGCAGGAAGTTCTCGATCCTTTCGAGTTTGTGCGTACCATTGCCGTCGCTCGCATTGCCTTACCGACTTCACGGGTACGTTTGTCTGCCGGGCGCGAAGGACTATCGGACGAAATGCAGGCGCTCTGTTTCATGGCAGGTGCCAATTCGATTTTTTACGGAGAACGCTTGCTGACCACCGATAATCCCGATCAACAGAGGGATCAACGGCTCTTCGAGCGTCTCGGACTGTACGCCGAACCGGCGTGAACCGGACTTCATTTCCGCGGTATCTGGTGCGCCATCTGATTCGCCACCAAGGAACCTCACCTCCCTTTCTGGCCAGTTTGGTCAGCGACCGCTTGCTGGAACGTCTGCAATGGGTCAAGTTAACCCCTCAACGTATCCTGGATCTCGGGGCAGGCCCCCATAGCACACAGGAATCATTACAACAACGCTTTCCTGATGCCGACATGATCATGCTGGATCTGGATGCAGCGCTCCTGCCCAATAATCCTCAGGAATCCGGATTCTGGTCACGCTGGCGCCAGCGCCCGAGACAGTTTTCTGTAGTCGCACAGGCTCCCTATCTACCCTTTAAATCTGGCTCGTTCTCACTGATATGGGCCAATCTGCTATTACCATGGATCGATCCTGCCAACGTTTTTGCCGAAGTAGCACGCCTACTGGCTCCTGGCGGCATGTTCCTTTTTTCCGGGTATGGACCGGATACCTTGCGGGAATTGCGGCAAGCCATGACTGTTCTCCCTCATGGAAAACAACGATTGGCGATGTTTCCCGACCTTCATGATCTGGGAGACGAACTCGTTCATGCGCGCCTGGCCGACCCGGTCATGGAACGTGAAGACCTGTGCATCCATTACCCTGACCTAACATTGTTGTGGCACGACTTACGAGCACTGGGCCCCGCACCCCTGCCCCGCCCATCAGGCTTGCTGGGGCGGCAATCCTGGCAACGTATGCATCAACACTACGATCAGTACCGCGAACCTCAAGGCTTACCGGTAACCCTTGAAGTGATCATCGGACAAGCCTGGAAACCTCTGCCACGAACCCTGCCCGATGGTCGTTCTGTCATCGACATCCGTACTGCCCACTGATCGGATTCAATCTCCAATCGGTGGATGAGATTTCAGGTAATTGGCTGTACCGATCATAATCTCTGCATGCGCATCGGAAACTCCTGCCCAGCCATCGACCTTGACCCATTTGCCTTTTTCCAGATCTTTGTAATGTTCAAAAAAATGAACAATTTGTTGCAAAGTCAATTCGGGCAAATCCGCAATCGTCGTGATATGCCGATAAAGCGTACACAACTTGTCCACCGGAACCGCCAGCAACTTGGCATCTTCACCAGACTCATCCGTCATTTTCAAGACACCCAGAGCACGACAGCGCACCACTACCCCGGTAATCAAGGGAACTGGCGTAATCACCAGAACATCCACGGGATCTCCATCGGCCGATAGCGTGTGGGGGATATAACCATAATTACAGGGGTAATGCATCGCTGTGGACATGAAGCGATCGACAAACATCGCGCCTGATTCCTTGTCCAGTTCATACTTGATGGGATCCCCATTCATGGGAATTTCCACAATTACATTAAAATCGTTGGGCAAATCGCGCCCGGCCACCACTCGATCCAGATTCATGATTCATCCTTGACAGTTAGTATCAACCGTGAACACTTGTGTGATCACTCGCTCATTATACCGTTCAGCACCACATCGGTCTGGTAAAATTGGAGCTTTTGCCGCAGGAGGGGGTATGCACATTGCCGTACTGGGAGCAGGCATCGTAGGTATCAGCAGTGCCTGGTATCTGCGTGCTGCTGGACACCAGGTCACCGTCATTGATCGTCAACCCTATGCTGCGCTGGAAACCAGTTATGCCAATGGGGGACAATTGTCCACGGGTCACGTCGAGCCATGGGCTACGCCAGAAACTCTGCCACAGATTCTCGAATGGCGACATCATGAAAACTCGCCGCTACTCTTTCGCCTGCGTGCCGATCCACATCAGTGGGCCTGGGGACTACGCTTCCTGCGCGAATGCCAACCCCAGCGCAGTGCCACAAATTTCCGGCAACTATTGGCCCTGGGTCGCTACAGCCAATCGGCACTGGCCGAACTGAAAGCGCTTCTGTCCATCGATTTTGAAGCATTAAACGGGGGAATTCTCAACCTGTATGATCAACCCGCCGCATGGGAGCGTGGACAACGTGCTGCCGAGCGGGTCAATGCCATGGGGTACCCTCGCTATGCCATATCTCCCGATGAAGCCATCCATCTTGAACCTGCCCTGGCCGAATCACGGGCACACTGGATCGGAGTAACTTACACCCCACAAGATGGCAGCGGTAATGCCCGTCTCTGGACGCAAGGCCTGGCAAACGCCTGTGCCCAGCGTGGCGTCGAATTTCGGTATCGTACAACCATCCAGTCACTACATACCCATTCCCAACGCATCACCCACACCACACTGATCGATGCCCAGGGACCCTCAACCCTGGATGCCGAT
Source organism: Pseudomonadota bacterium (assembly GCA_021798835.1). Lineage (GTDB taxonomy): Bacteria > Pseudomonadota > Gammaproteobacteria > Burkholderiales > Ferrovaceae > Ferrovum. The sequence goes on from JAJZBQ010000011.1 coordinate 79,974, forward strand.
GCTTTCGTCGTCGCCCTCGGTTGTGATAGCGCCACACTACTACGCCCATTGGGACTATCCCTTCCTATTTACCCCGTAAAAGGCTATTCCATCACACTCCCATTGAGCCACTCAGGTCAGGGCTTGCACACCAGCATCACTGATGATGCCCATAAGGTCGTTTTCACCCGTTTGGGTAATACGTTACGTGTCGCTGGAACCGCAGAATTTTGTGGGTATGACCTGAGTTTGAATCCTGTACGCTGGCAGGCGCTGGTCCATCGGGCACGCACCCTGTTTCCCACGTTAGCCAATTACGATGCCCCACAACCTTGGACTGGATTACGACCAGCCACCCCGTCCAATTGCCCAATCATCGGACCAACGCGCTGGGAAAACCTGTTTCTCAACAGCGGTCATGGAACTTTGGGCTGGACGTTGGGAACCGGAAGTGGAAAAGCTCTGGCCCATCTGGTGGATGGGCAGCGTCCTGACATCGATTTCATGTTTACATCCGCCGCTTCATCCCCTTAGGGCAGCATAAAGTTTCGGCAAACTGACATCCAACCGAAAGTCAATCCCTGAATGGGTTCCATCAAATTCGTGATGTTCGTGGGGAATGCCACGTTCATTCAACACAATACTCAACTGTCGTGTCCCATAATGCAGATGATACTGATCACGCCAACCACAATCCAGATAGAGCAGACGCAAGCGCCGCAAAGCGCTTTCATGATGTACCAACATATGAAGAGGATCGTGATCCAGCCAATGCTGCCAGCGCTCGGGAAACCATTCCCCCGTATGCAGGTGGCAGGGAAGACGGAAACCATTGGGCGCTTCGGGATCAGGGTCATAAGTGGCGGCCATGCCCAAATTCATCAGAGCATAAGTTTGTGCAGATGAAGGACCTTCGTGCTGAAACAAATAGTTCAGAAAAGCGGATACTCGCCCATCATCACAACCATTTTTCAGTAGTCTCTGACGCATCTGTTGGTCATGGGAATTCCCACCTAACGGGGCAAAGTGCGCCAATACATCCAGAGTATTAGACCATTCTGGTCGATAAACCAGATCAAACCCTACATCTCCCGCATGACTGACAACCCCTCCCCATACCTCGGTCATGGCTCCTTGCATCAACGCCCCGTAACCCCCAGAAGATTTTCCGAATATTCCCCGATGGGCAGGGGAAGCCAGCGTGCGGAACTGGCCATCAATAAATGGCACCAATTCTTCATGCAGATAACGGCCATAGGAACCCAGCGCTGAAGAATCAATATATTGATTACCACCCAGACGGGTAAATCCATCAGGAAATACCAATATCACCGGGCCCATGCGCCCTTCCTGAATCAGGCGTGCCACCCGCTCCGGGATACTTTCATTGAAAGGTTGCCAATTGACCTGAGATGGTCCACTGCCCAAATAGCCTGCCAACCCATAGAATACCGGGTAACGTCGAGTAGACTCCGCTTCATCGTAACCCTCGGGAAGCCATACCGGGAAACGCCGCACAGCGGGATCCCCCCAAGGATTATTCTGGAGGAGTGTCGAGTGATGGGTAAGCCACACCAACCGACCTGGGAGAATCCCTTTTGAGCGCAACGGCACAGAGAAAATCAACCGTTGATACGTCGGCGATATTCTCCAGTCGTCGTATCAATTTCGATGCGATCCCCTGTCTCGCAAAAGAGGGGAACCGAAATCTGATGCCCATTTTTGAGCGTGGCAGGTTTGAGTACTTTACCAGAGGTATCACCCCGCACCGCCGGTTCGGTATAATCGATTTCACGCACCACAGAACTGGGCAACTGTACCGAAATGGCGCGACCTTCATACAGGGTGATCTCGCAAGCCATCCCGTCTTCCAGGTAGTTAAAGGCATCACCCAGACTATCGCGATCCATATCGTATTGATTGTACTCATGATCCATAAACACATAGGATGGATCGGCAAAATAGGAATAGGTCACTTCCTTGTGTTCCAGAATAACCTGATCCAACTTGTCATCTGCCTTAAAGACCGTTTCACTGGCAGCCCCAGTCAACAGATTACGCAATTTCATCTTGACCACCGCAGAACTGCGTCCACCCTTGTTGTATTCGGCCTTCTGAATGACCAATGGATCTTTACCCACCATGATCACATTACCTACCCGCATTTCCTGTGCCTGTTTCATCACCCACCTACCATCTTATAGATTAAAGATAACCGCTCATTCTAACTTGTTTTCAACAAACTCGACAAGTCGTGTGACAAGATCCGGTTGCATCGCCAAAGTTCGGCTCCAGTAACGAGCATGGAGTTCCCAAAGCCCCCACTGCTCCCGTACCTGCTGCCAGCAGTGCACAATTGCTCCTTTGCCATTCCATGCCAGGAATAATGCACGGATAGCCATTGCCAGCGAATGTTCAACCCCATCCAGATAGATATCCAGAAAGGCATTGAGTTTGTTCCAGTGACTCCCATCTTCCTGAGGATAGATGTGCCATAACAATGGCTTTCCAGCCCATTGAGCACGAACGAAGGAATCTTCGCCACGTACCAGATTCAAATCCGCATCCCATAGACAGACGTCATAATTACCCTGTGTCTGAAACGGAATGACTCGCACAGGAATTGATGCCAACCCATGTTCCAGTATGCAGTTGGTCAGGGCCGCTCCCTCAAACAAACACCAACCCCATAGTTCAGGATCTTGACATATGGCTTCGTGTAATGCCAGCCAAGGGGCTTCGGGATAAGCCCATAGGGTAAGCCAACGCTGGGCCTGTGCCACCCAACCAGGCCGAGAATGATTCTGCTGCCAATCATCACGGTCATCCAATAACCCGGGTTCACGCAATAGCCCGCCACTGTAACGGGTAAAACCAGGGAAATAAAAATAGCGCTGCCCCGGATATGAACTTATGGGAGATGGGCGGGCGTGGCAATCATCAACCCAGGCTTCCGCACTCAGATACTCAAACAATATCCACAACGGAGCAACTTTCCATTGCTGCAAACCAAATCGAACTGCCTCAGGCAACTCACAACTGAAACCACTGACAAGCACTTGAGGATCGCTGGTTTCCAGTTTTTCCGGCTGTTCTTCCAGCCTCCGCCATGACCAAACCCTCACCCCACGAGTGGTGATTGCCCTGTTCTCCAAAGGTTCATCACCCAACGCAGGTTCCAGTCGTGCCAATGTCTGCCAGTCATCGATCACCAAGTCAACTGGATGCCCGAGATGTCGGCTTAGTTGACAAGAGAGACGCCAGGAAACCCCGGCATCACCAAAGTTATCGATGACCCGGCAGAAAATCCACCAGGCACCAGCCATTTCCAGTTACTCAGGCCTGGGGAATCAACTGTCCCACAACTTCGGCTCCTGCTGCTGCCACCATACCATCCTGAAATGATTGCACACCAGAAACCCCGATGGCTCCCACCAACTGCCCCGCACTGAATAGCGGTAATCCCCCTTCAATGGGCGTATTACCGGGCAAATTGAGCATGACGGTTCGCCCACCCACCACCGTCTCTTCCATTACCTTGGTCGAGCGACGAAACAAAAACGCCGTGCGTGCCTTTTCCTGAGCTACCGTAATGGAACCAATCTGGGTATTATCAGCGCGTTCCAGCAACATCAGGTGCCCACCCTCATCCAGTACCGCGATCACCACATTCCAACCGTTCTCCACTGCCTTGGCACGCGCAGCTGCCACAATAGCCTGAGCATCGGCAAGACATAGGGCACGTTTCAATTCCATACTTAATCACTCCTTGAGTTGATTTAAAATACGATGCGGAAGCATCAAAAGTCGACATGCAAGCGCAACCCGTAGACATCCACGGGGCCACGCAACTGATTGTACGCAGGATTACTGATGTGCTGCCAATCCGCCGTAAGATGCAAACCCTCCATAATTCCCCACTGATAG
>JAJZBQ010000029.1 GCA_021798835.1 Pseudomonadota bacterium
CCTGGAGGTCATCATCCAACCGCGGGGGCGGACTGCACAATCCACCGGCGAATCACAAAGATCCTCTGCTCGTTGACAATGTATTTCGAAACCTTCGATCAGCGCATATTATTTTAATAATCAAGGCGTTGAAAGACGCCCTACTCCCACTCGATTGTTGTTTGAAGGAAAACATATTTGTTTTTCGAAGACATACATAACATCAATCATTGGATACCATGAAAAATACCATGCCCAACCATTCACCCCCATCAACCTCTTGATCCGACACCTGCGTCCCTATCCATTTGGCCGGCAGCACTAAAACAATGCGGGCTGCGGCTTCTGCCCGTTGCTTGAGTTCCTGGCCGTGACCGTCTCGATTGGTCTGCCCAGCAGTAGAAAGTCTGGGATGCCGAGAGGGGGAACCGTCTTCAGGACGCCATCTGCGTCGTCCTTGAGCTTCTCCCGCAACTCCATCAAGAGCCGGCCTAGTACGTTCTGTCCGATCAATGTGCTGCCAGTCTCATCCATCAATTTGGCGCCCCAATAGTCGTCCTTGCGTGACTGCTCGACGATCGGCCGATCGCGGGTGGCAAGCAACAGCCGGCCGAACTCCTCGTAGTTCTGCGCGAGCTTCACGCGAAGACACCAACGCATTACCTTGTAGCGGACCTCGTCCCAATCTAGCCTTGAGTCCTTGCGATGCGGCTTGCTCTTCATCTTGGCGGTCATCGGACTGTGCTGCCCGATGATTTCCCGCTGGACCTCCGGGAGATGGGGGAAACGGCATGCCTGATACAGCGCCTCCGTTATCAGGATGCGGACGCCGTTGATCTGCAAGGGGTAGCCCGACGCCATGTTCGACAGCCCCCCGAAATCCTCTTTCGTCTTGTAAACGACAACGACCTCGCTGCGGACGTAGGTCCGCAGGAGGCTGTTCGCAGGCTGAGCGACGCTAGAGCGTGAGGTCATCAAAGATGTTCCTCGCGGAGGAATAAACTTCGCGCTGCAGCAACGGATACCAATGCAGTGCGCCCGATGTTGCCTCAAGGTCGCCCCACCACAATGCAAGCGGACAATTGTTAGGGCAGTTGCGATAGGTGACGAGCAGGGAACCGAAGCCCACGCCGAAATGACTGAACCCAAGCGGACGCATTACGGACTTCGGACTCTCGCTCATAGCCCTGATCTTGGCGCCGGCGATGAAGAACTCGCTCTCCAAGACCTGACGCCCGCCCTCAGACGAGAATGGCTCGATAGCCTTTGCACTGGGCTGCCGTGGCTCGAAAGGATATTTCGACGGCAAGGCCATATATGCCTGAACCTCTGCCACGTTTGGAGCCATCGTCGGCCAAAGAACTTCTGAGATGTTCTTGTGCGCCTTCTGGTTTTCGACCTCGTGGGCGCGCCAGTATTTGATGGAGATTTTCTTGCCTGAATTCGCGATGACCTCTTTGAGTTTCCGCTCGACAAGGAACTGCCCCAGCGTGTGATAAGCAGCAACTATGACTTGAACACGGGCCGATTGCGGGGCATCGTTGCTGATCCACTGCTCAAGGTCACTGCCTACTCGGTTACCGCTGAACATCACATCGTCGAGGTAGATGAAGTCGCCTCCACCCTCTCCGCAGTCATCCAGATTGAGGTCACACTCGTCTTCAAGGCACTTAGAGAAGAGCTTCAGCATCTCCTTCTGGCTCTGCCCGTTCTGCTGGATGCTTAAGAAATTCGCTGCCGACCAGTACGCCGTGGGATCGTCACCGGCCAATTCCTGGTTCGTAACGAGGCGGCGCAGGAAGTCCTTCACATTCTTTCGAGTAATAAAAGTTTGCTTGATGACATGGTCAAACTCACGCAGGAACGGCAACTGCTGTGCGGGCGTGAACTGACGAAGCCAACGATCAACATGCTCTGGTGTCGGTTCTGGAGTAAGCACTCAACCGACACACCTATGAGGCTGACAGATTTTATGCTTTTGGTCTGAGCGGCAACAACTCATCGAGTCGGTTGTTGGGCCAGACTGGCAGTTTTTCCAGGGTATCCTTGAGCCAGGCATGAGGATCAAGCCCATTGAGTTTGGCGGTTCCGACCAGGGTTTGGATGGCGGCTGCGCGTCTTCCGGCACGCTCGGATCCTGCAAATAACCAGTTTTTCTTGCCGATGGCAATGGGGCGTATGGTGTTCTCCACCGGGTTGTTGTCGATGGGAAGATTTCCTGTTTGGGCATAGCGGATCAATGCCGACCAGCGTTTCAGGGTGTAGTCCATGGCCTTGGCCGTTCCGCTTCCGGGGGCGACTTTCACGCGTGTGCTGGTCAGCCAAGTGTGGAATTCTGCCAGCACTTCCCGCGATTCCAGGCGTCGTTCTCTCCGGTTCTCCACCGTGGCATCTTGACCCTCACCCTCCAGGGCATACAACCGAGCCATGTATTTCAACGCCGTTGCCGCAATCGGGCTTTGGTTCGCTTCGAAGAGATCAAAGAACTTGCGTCGTGCATGGGCCCAGCAGGCGAGCTCGATAACGTCCCCATCGGTGAACAGGTGCTTGTAGCCCGCGTAATCATCTACCATGAGATGACCGCGCCAATTCCCAAGGAAACTGTCCGCATGTTTGCCTGAGCGACTGCCCTGATAGTCGAACACCACCATGGGGGGGCCTGTATCCAGATTGTTGCTGCGCCAGGTCCATAGATACGCCCGCTTGGTTTTACCCGCTTCCGGATCCAGTTGGGCTACCGGAGTTTCATCGGCATGAACGACGGATCTCTCCTTGAGAAGTTCCGCCAACCGGGTTGCCAAAGGCTGCAATGCGAATCCGGTTCGACCCACCCAGTTGGCCAGTGTGGTGCGCGCCAGTGGCACCTGGGAGCGGGCTGCTATCTGCTCCAGCCGATATAACGGCAAGTGATCCGCATATTTGCTGATCATTACCCAGGTCAACAAACCGGGAGCAGCCATGCCACCCTCGATGATGGAAGCCACACGCGGTTGCGTGGTCACGGTTTCGCATCCCCGGCAGGCATACTTGGGGTAGATATGGCGATGAACGAAGAACTTTGACGGAATGACATCCAACTGTTCGCTGACATCTTCCCCAATCTTGACCATGTCAGCACCACACTGACCGCATTGGCAGGATGCCGGTTCATGAACATGAATCTCGCGCGGCAGATGATCGGGCAGAGGCTGACGCCCTGCACGGGGACGCTTGACGGGTTGCTTGTCGGAAGAGGTTTCCAGCGGCTCGATAGCCGATTCGATTTCAGCCTCATCCTCACCCCAGTTGTCTTCGAACAGCGACAACTGTCCGGTTGTCAGCGATTCGTTCTTGACACCAAACCGGATACGTCGGATATGGGCCAGTTCCAACTTCAGCGCCTCAATGACGAGTGCATCACGTCGAGCCTGATCCATCAGTTTTCCAAAGGTATCGACCACCCATTTCCGCACGGTGGGGTCAGGGCTAAGATTGTCGATTTATTCTATGAGATTCATATGGTTATTATACCATGACTGGTCCGATATCCCAAGGAATTCATGGGGAATTCAGCATGGAATTCATACTTTCCAGTGCGGGTCAGGCCGAGGATTGGCGCGCATCCAATCCACTCCAGAAATCAGCCAGTTCCATTGTTCCCAATC
>JAJZBQ010000015.1 GCA_021798835.1 Pseudomonadota bacterium
TGTTGCTGAATGGAATCCCCTTCAAGAACGGTGAACAGGTCGTGGACGATCAACCTGTTCAGCAGAAACTCGCCGCCTGACGCATCATGCTACAGACCGGCCATACACCACTTTTGACTTTATCTCCCTGTGACAGAGGCAACCGTGGTGGCGACAAGAATCATTGCAAGGCTTTTACCGACTTTTACCATTTTATACTCCATTGTTCACAGCGTTCGGCGCTGTTCCGTTGACAGCAAAAACGCTGTCAGAATTCGTTGTTCTGGGCAGTATTTGACATCCTCCCCCTCCTTCGGGGGGTATCATTTTCATTCAATCCGGGCTAATAGCTTGAAAACGTGCTTGTTATACAGGCCATAGTTCTCCGGGAAAAACAAACCATACCTGCCCGCGATCCATTTCGCCACGGCAGCGCTGCGACTGATTCCCGCCTTACAATGAACCAGAACTCCGACAAGTCCTTTATCCTCGGCCATATTAACAAACCGGACGATCTCTTGCGCTTGTGCCTCGGAAAACAGAACGTAAGGTTCGTCCGGTTTTTTCTCGTCGATATCATGAAACTCCTGTTGCAACACGGCTCCCCAGCCCTCCCGCAGTTGTGCCAAGCCCGCACCCCCCTCGGTGATGGATATGACTGCCCAATTGGCGCAAGGCTTCTCGGCCTCGGCCTCGATACGCCCCATGAAAAGCACGCTTTTTAGTGCCACGTTAACAATCCCTCCAGTTTTTCTCAGATTTCCTGAAAATTCTACTTCAGTACCCTTTGCGCCCATGAGGAATTGCTACGAATTGCGATCTATCCCTTCGCGCTGCCGACACCGCGCATCATCCAGATCTCCCACTCGCACCGAACCACCATACTGATCTGTTATCCCGCGAAGTCCCACGCCATGAGCCTGAAACCCCAGGGTCTCCCAAAAAGGTTGGTAATTGAGTCGATCATGTTGGTGACCATGGAAAGTCGTCTTCACCTGCAGTGCGCGCGCCAGATCATCCAGAACCTTGAAGCCATTGGGATGGCATGACGGAGCCTCGTGTGTTACCAAAATATCAGCCCGCTGGGATTGTAATTCCAGCCAGTCCGCATAAAAAATTGACGAGCGGTGTGTCAGGAGTTTGCCGTGCGCCTTTACTTCGGACATTTCTCCCCGGCGCAAAGCGCGTTGTCGGACTGCGGCTTGAATCCGACCCGGTTCTGAGTCTCTTTGGTAATCCGCGTAACTGTCAAAATGCACCGGGGCCTCTTGAGAATCCGGATACCAGATCTCACCCCGAAATACCCCGCCCAGACCAGCCACGCGCAAACCTGCAATCTCCACCACGCGCCCATGCAGGTTGCCCTGCGCCAGAGCCGAACAGAATAGATTATCATGGTTTTTCTGATGGTCGGTATCGTGATTACCCGGAATCCACCAGATATCGGTACGTCCCAAAATAGGTTCCAACTCACGCTCCAAGGGTTGCTGAGCTTCAATATCTCCCAACAATACAATCGCCTCAGGTCGTTGCTCCATTACAACCTGGACCACATGTTTGAAATGACTGTGTACATCGCCAAAAAAATAAATCATCGTCGCTCCAATGCTATCGATTCACCTTGATGTCAATCAGCGTCCAATATTTTCCGGTTTGCTGAGAACGTTTTTTGCGCTGCTTGAAGCGGTAGGAATCGTTACTGGTTTCAAGGATATCGCAGTGGTGGGTGATGCGGTCTAGCAGGACGGTTGTCATTTTCGCGTCACCACAACCGAACCAGAATTGCAAATCCCGAACTTCGCTGTAAAGTAGCGGAAAGTCCTGATACAACTTTTTGGCGTTCGGCGTTTTTCTCATTCATGTTTTTTCCTGGCCTAGTTCAGTTCTGGTATTGCTGCGATGCATTCGTGAGGCGTTCACACTTCAATGACAAGTCCCGGGTCAAAATCCATGTTTTCAGGGTCGTATTCGAACAGTGCATAACCACGGGGGTTGCAAATCACCCGAGTCCCGTTCAACTTATAGTCAATGCTGTCATGTGTATGACCATGGACCCAACATGTGGGTACCCCCATCAAATGATTCAGATCCGAAGCAAAAGCCGCCGAAAGCGGTTTATCTTTCCACCGGTCGGTCACTGACATGGGAGATGGCAAGTGGTGGGTCACCACCACTGTTTCACCACCAAACGGCTGTGCGAGCGATACCTCAAGCCATGCCACCGATTTTTCGTGCAGTCTGATTGAATCCATGGGGCTGAAAACTCGACCACCCTCGCGAACGAGCCGGAAATCTGCCATAAAATCCATGGCAGCCTTCATACGGTAAGGGATTTCGGTTGTTCCGAAGAGAGCGAAGTCAGTCCAGAGAGTGGCTCCCAGGAACCGCACCCCACGAATCACCACCGCCTCGTCGTCCAGAAAATGCACACCACAGTCACGGGCCGTAATCCGCATCCTGGCTAGCGTGTCAAGCCTGTTCCCACGGTAGAACTCATGGTTCCCAGCGACATACACGATATCAAGTTTTGGGAATGCAGCACGCGCCCAGTTGATACCGCGCTCCCCTTGTGCGACGTCACCAGCGATTACCACCACATCCGCCTCCAGTCGAGGCGGATGGAATTCGGCGAATTCAAGATGTATATCTGAAAGGATGTGCAGTTTCATAAAAACTCCTCCTCATTGCTGTGTGAAGCCGATCGGACGGCGTTCTTGCAACTGTTGTTCAAGGCTATCCCACTTGATTTCCACTCTCTCGGATTTTTCAAGCAATGCTCGCCCGACCGATGACCTAAGGGTTCTGTGAAGCGCTCTTAAGTCCATGGGGAGATCAGCCATTCGCTCAATATCCCCGAAATCAACTGTAGGCTTGATCCTTGACCGATTTTGTTTTTCAAATTTCTGGATCCACCGCCTTACGATAGAAACACGCTGTTCGTTGCTTGGTTGCGCCACTTCGAAAATTCTCGCGCGAGACAGTAAAGCTTTATCGATGATGCTCCGTACATTGCTCGTCATCAGAATGATCAGGTGCGATGCGTCCAGCACGATATCCATCGATACATCCTTAAAAATACGGGACGTCTCCGGCTCGAGTAGTTCGAGTAAAGCGGGCAGAATCCCGTATTCTGGAGATGTGTTCAACTTGTCCACCTCGTCAACCAGCACGATTCCCGTCGCAGATTCATTATCTGCAAAATGACTAAAAACCTCCCCTGGGGCTGAATTTGCCCAATGTGAATCAGTACCGACGATTGTTGCGGCATGCTGTAAATTTCCCGCGTTGATGTTGAGAAACGGTAAGCCGAACTTTTCTGCCAATTCTTGGGAAAATGCCGTTTTGCCGATGCCGGGCACTCCGTTCAGCAACAGTGGCGAGATACGAAAATCCGACGGGCGACTGGCCATAGCCAAGGCAAACTCCTCTCCGATTGCCGAGATTGCATCCGAAAAATTAGGGTAATTGGTTTCGAGATTTTTTAATACATTCGGTAGTTTCCCAAGTTTCGGGATCTCTCTTTTCCCTTCATTCTTTGCAGCAAGTTCAACCTCTGGCATCAGACGTCGTTTCTGTTCTGCTTCAGTGCGCTTAACACGATCGCGGGCAGACGCAACCGACTTCATATCGAACACCTGAATATGACGCGATGCAGGCTTTCTCGTTCTAACATTGGGTTTCGGTCGAGGGTCTTCGATCATAAAATCCGGTCGCTCTCCGACTGATAGACGTTCTGATTCCGATTGTCTCTCGGGTACCAACAGCCCATTTTCACGCGTATACCCCACGGGGTTCTGTTTCTTATCTGCTAATGAATCAAAAATGGATTTAGCCATAATTTGTAATGCTCCTTTGGGTAAAGCCCGCCCCATAGGGGTAGAGCTCATGGCAATGCCTTCCTCGCAGGGGTGTACGCTTACGGTGGTACCCCCCTAAATCATGTGTTTTGAAAAAAAGGGGACTAGCAGATTTGGGATATGCCCAACAGAGTGTTGTCTGGGCTAGATGTAGTCATGTAAGAACAAGAGTTCACTTGAAATTCTCCCTGATTAGTCGTGGCATGCGCCATGGCGCTTTTGTGGCTCTATCACGCTTTATATTTATACGTTTTGTCAAAAAATTCCGGCACTGCACGCACAAAAAAATTCTCGTTTCTGTAAGCCAGAACAGTTTTCTGCTTCACGGTTTTGCTCACACTATTAATCCGGCCATTAAATATACGGCCGTCATACCAATTAAAATCAATTAGTTATTCAGCTTAAGGCATTGCAAACAAAAGGGCCGAGTTAACAACATTAAACATCCATAAAATTTGAACCACGATGCAAGGCATGTCTTTCGGGTTGAAAGGTGTCCCGCCCACAATCGTCAGCGTCACTCTATTGGCATTCTTGATTGCAGCGTCCGGTCTGGTCTCCATCATTTCGGCCTCTTCGGTTTCAATATTTTGATCTTCATCACCGCAACAGCGATCCAGTCGGAAGGCGTCGATAAGTTTCCGAGTTAGTAGTAGTGCCGCTAGACTAACATGATGTTTATAACAATGCAAGAATTTCATTGCAAAATGTGTGACTAGCCCGTTAACATCAATTTCTATCTATGTATCACTAAGATTAAACTCTTATTCTTGCCTTCATATCACAATGGATGTACTCTAGGTGCATGACCATAGAAAACCCAAGAATTCTGGACAAAGTTATTCGACTCCTCGTTCAAGCCGATCGTGACTGGGTATCAGTCGGTCGTATACTGGATGAAGGAATAAAACAAAAGACCTGGGACCTCCTGTTTGGCTCGACCCGCCAAGCCATTGTGAAAATTTCAGAACAATCTCATGTCAAGCCAGCATCGCTATGGCGTTTTCTCTCGTCAGTACGGATCTATAACGAACTTGAAGAACTGCTCTCTCATCATGGCATCCCATGCCCACCACTCACTTCTTCATGTAGTGCTGAAAATATCGAACTACTCGGACGCTTGCATCGGGTAATGCCAATAGCCGTGTTTTTGCCTGCAGCAGTTGCCGTCTTGGAAAATCGGACTTCGCGGACTGCATTACGCAACCTTTGGAACGATTACAAACCTGTCATGCAAGGAAAAACCGTCAGAGGGCGAGGTAAACCCGTACTGGAACACGACATTCGTGCCATCAGAAAATCCCAAGTGCTGTCGATGATCCGCGGAACCCCTTTTTGGGTCGCAGAAGAAAGTTTTCCTGATGTGCCACAGCATGAAACGGTTACCCAAGTCTTGTTACCCGAGATGACATTGGATGCGGTTGTTATTGCTCAGTCAATGCCTGATGGCGCACTTCCGGAGTTCCATGCTGTTAAAATACTGGATCATTCACCTGATGACACGGAATATGAATTACTGGTGGAGGCAATGGAATACTGCGACGGGTTCTGGATCGCCATCCATATTGACGATTTTATCGGGGGAGACGGCGCGTTAAGAATTCCATCTGACGTTGGGTTACTTCAGGTTGAGAATTTCGCAGACATTGGTTCACGGATGAGAGTCATTAATCGTGCTCAGTCAAGCCATAAAACCAATGATTTGTTACCTCGATCTCTTGTTCTTCATTTGTTGGGCTTTGACCGACGCTTGTAATAATGGAGCAGTATAACCGTATCCGTCCGGTGAAGGCACCTGTCGTTTTCTGTTTACGTGAGGCACGCCATCACGCACCCCGGCATCAACCTCAACTTTCCTGACCCATTCAAGCAGGGTATGCGGTGAACAGCCAATCTTGGCTGCGATGGACACCACCGCAGCCCACAAAGAGGGATATTCACTACGGTGTTCCTGCACCATGCGTACTGATCGTTCACGGACTTCGGGAGAATATTTGGGCTATTTGCATTCTAGGGTTGGAATCGAATAATTTTGCTGGTTGGAATGACTGATAGTCTTCTGGCCTCTTGGTTGGAAATTCACGATCCAGATCGATCCAACGCAAAGCGCTGTTGGTTGGAATTCAGTCCATATGGACCGGTTGTCCTCGCGAAATTCCGCCTTCACGACGGCCAGCGAGTTCCGCCTCGATTCTTTGAAGAGCAGCGACCCAATCGGGTTCCCTTACGCGACGATCGTTCAAGCGGCGAACTGTCGCTATAAAACGGCGAATCATATGCAGCAAGTCTTGACCAGTGCGATGGACGGCATCATCCAACTTCGATGTGGCAAGTCCTGCCTGCTGCAAGCTGATGATCACCGCCATGAAGTCGACGCTGATCTCCGCATAGGGTGCAAACGCTCTACCCAGTGCTGCGGGATCAAACGACGCAGTTCTTCCCGCACTACCGGCCTGATCGTGAACCACTGTGAAGACCTGCGGCCACCACCAGAAGAGGCGTGCGATAGCCTGGGACCAAAAGTCCCGACCTAGCCTTGGCTCGACAAGCCTTGCCTCCCGAAACGCGCGCTCGACCGCAAGCCACATTTTGGGAGTCTCTTGGTCTTGGGCATTCACAAGGGATTCGATTGCGCCAAGTCCCCAAAGCCCCATAATCTCGGCTGGATTTCCGCCGCCGTGTCCATTAGTGCGCCAGGCTCGTTCGCGCTCGAACCTAAGTGCAGACCAAGTGCTGGTGAACCAAGAGGCAGCATCCGGGATTCCCGCCAAGACATCGCCCGGAATGGTTCGCAAAGGCGCTCCAGGCAATTGGATTAGTTCGCTCGCGCACGTCAGCTCAAAGCCGTTGGGCTTGAGCAGGCTTCTTGCGACTGCCCCGACGTCCAAGCCGCCAGCCGTCGACGTGAACGCAGCCACACTCAACACCGCCACGGCGCGATATTGCCTCGCCAGCGGTTCTGCTTCCGCAATCCAGGCATCTTGTGAGCGACGCGGCTCCAGTCGGCTTCCAAGCGCGTGGGCCAGAATCCCGATGCGATTGACCATCAGCTTGCGTGGGGCGCCTCGGTTCACGGCAGGAACACGGGGTATCTGACACAGGAGGTTTTCAAGCCAGCACCAAGCGAGTTCGACACCGTCGGGACGCGCGAAAAGGACGTCAAGAACCCCACGGACAGCATCGCTGAAGTGTGCAACATCTTTATTCAGGTCTTCGGAGTCCTCCTCGTCGGCCCACGGCGATAGCAGTTGTTCGCTTGCCAATTGCAACAACAGGATCACCGCCATCCCACATCGGTGCCAGCGGCCTTCCGCATCGATGGCGGGATTCGCCAACCGTAACAGGGTCAAAACATCTTGCGGACTTGCCAGAAGCGCTTTGCTGCTGAGGCATTGCTTCACAAGCGTCGGGTGCGGCAATTGATCGATCATCGCCACGAAGCGTCCGGCGTCAGCTCTGCGCAGAATCTCGAACGCACCGCTTGACCAGAATAGGATTGTCCCTAAGCCTGCTTTCCAAACGTCTTGAAAACTCCCCGTTCGCGCGAATTGCTCGACAATTGATGCCATTGATGCGCCCCGCAGTGGGATATCGGTCACGCTGTCCGGTGCGTCGTTCGCCCTTACTATGATCCCAGCAAGAAAACCGATGAACTCTTCCAGCAAGTCTTGATTCCCGCGAAACACCTTTGCCGCAGAGTCGGCGAAATCCTCCCACAACAAGCCGTTGATCGACGCAACGAAATGACCTATCCAGTCGAGTTTACCTGGACCATGAACCGCATAGGCGCGTCCGCTCGCGGCTGCGAGCGCATGGCCGATCAACGCGGCTTCGGCTGGTTCTTTGCCTTCCGCATCTTCGATCTGCCATTTCAACGCCAAGGCCAACCCATTGAACTTTGCCGCAGACAGCCGATCAACGATGAGCAAGTCTGCGGGTAGCGAAGCAATGTCATGCCGAGAATGGAGCGCGAGACCTTGATCCAAGAGATCTGCAATCCAGGTTTCGCAGACCGTGGTGGCGGGTTCAGCCTCGTTCTGCTGTTCGAGCCACGAGTCGATCCGCGCGCGTCGGTCGTGTAAATAGTCGTCAAATGTGCGCGGCATCATTGTCTATCTCCCTCCATTTGGCTCACCGAGATTATTCTCAGCGACCCAATATGCGAGAGGCTTTGCGCGATCTAGCGCGCGTTCAACTGCCGCGATGACATTGCGCGGCTCGTGAACCCGGCTGATTAAGCCGATACGTTCACCGAGTTCGTTGAACGATGGTCCCGAAGCCCAAACGACATCATCGATCACGAGGAAGCGGTCGTGGAAGATAGGTTTTCTTGAGCCTGGCATAACGAATACCTCTGGTGCCCCAGACCCAAGCTTCCCCTTCACCTGCTGGAGCTGATGCAGCAGTAGGACGCCGGGCGACGCGGAAGGCGCTGTCTGATCTTCCGCTGACGCATCGATTACGTCGTCGCTTGGCCGCGCTTTTCGCATGTTGGGTGCGCCGGTTAGAATCTTAACCGCCACACCATCGCGCATGACCCGAAGCGCGTAGTTTTGGAACTCACGCACGCCAAAATCTGGATCGACGAATATGACGCGACGCTGCGCCACGGCCACGAGATTCGCCACATACGCTTCAGCCTCGCCGCGCATGCGGGCCAGATCGTCACCTGATAGTTCATCTTTGTCGTTTTCATAGCTACTGAATAGCCTTTGCGGTGCTGTCTGCCGCTTGACGCGATCCTTGCGAGCTTCCTGCAACTCAACTATCCGGATTGCACCTGAGAGAGGGAGCGCCTCTCCAACATGCACTCGACCAGTATCGGTCACTCGGTTCGCTTGGTAACGCGCCGCAGGCTTGCGGCGACCACCCGAGGGCACCTCGACGTCGAGGACCGCATCGACAACACCTATGCCGATGCTAATCTGTCTAAAAAACGATGTTGGTAGCACCATGCGAAGAAGCCCACGGACAGGACATGAGATCGCGTAACCCGTCTCTCTCACCGGCTCGGGGTAATCCTTGATGACGAAGCCATCGGGGTCGAACGAGGCGGGCAAGACCTCCGTCCAGCCGCTGGGCCGCCGCTGGAGCAGGACGAGGTTCAGCGCGTCGGCTTCCACGTCAGGATAGTGTTCATAACGGCGCCGATGCGCTTGGAAAACCACGCGCTCCGAGCCGTCGGGTTTCCGTTCTAGATTGAAATGGCTGACCCTTGTGAGCAACGGGTCGGGAGCAAGTAGCGAAAGGCTTGCGAGCCACTCCTCGTAGTCGAAGGGATCGAAGCCGACATTGGCAGCAAGCCACTCGCGGGCTGCGGTGCTCGATCCAAGACTCTGGACCGCCTCGGCGGGGGGTTCCATTGGGACCAACCGGTGAACCCGCGGTCCACCATGCCATTGCGCCGCGAATGGAACATCTTCCCCAACGGAAAAACGGCCCAATGACGGCTCGACACCAAGGAATGGTGCGACAAGTTCAATAGGTGGTGTAGTTCCCGGAATCGTCACCCGTCCTCTGGCCGCCTTTTCATACCAATCGAGCGCTCCGACAACGGACATCTGCACAGCCGAAACCGCAAGCGTCACGCCGCCACCTGAATTTGGAACCCTCCAAGACTTTTCCCCCGCACTGAAACTCTCAGGCACCGGAATATCGCGTGGAAAAAGTTCGACATACCCAAAGAGTAAATATTGTTTTCCTGCGGCACGCATCGTCGCCAGCCGAACCAGCGCACCGTGGTAGTCGGTCGTGGCTTCGCGCCATATCACCGCCTGTTGCGCTGAGTCAGTCCTATCGAGGTGCTCCGCCACTGTATCGCTGTCTTCGTAACTGTCCATTTTTCTTCCAGTTGGCCTGTCAATCACTGGCTGGCGAGGGGGGGCGAAAAACATTTCTACCATGTCTTTGGTTTTACATCGGGGGCGAGCTGCGAACCGACTGTATCACCACAATCTGCAAACCGATGTCATTGTGCGCAGCAACAACGCTTGGCATTCATGGAATCTCTGTTTCTATTGGTTTCAGTCAAGACCGCCTGACTCCGCGATTTCAACCAAGGTTGGAATATGCGGACCATACTCGACAGTCTGAGAGCCGCCCGTTTTTTCCGCAATCCGAACGCCGCTGCCGACCTTCCGTGCATACTTGGCATATAACATCTTTGCCCGAATGATTTCATAACTGTATCCGCGTCCCATGCGGTTGGCAACCTTGGTCAGGCCGTTTAAGCCTTCCGTGTAGGCGTTCGTGATCCGGCAGGGTGAGTCCCAGTAGGCAAATATATCCTCGTAGTGATTATGGACAGTCTTGGCTAAACTATGGAAGTTGTCCAGTTCATCATCTGGTAGCGTGTTTTCCCACGCCTCGAACGCCCGCATGGCGGCCTCCTTGATCGGCTCATCGTAAATCCGGTAGAAGGCTTCCTTGAAGTCATAAGCAACAGCTAGGTTTGGGATCAATTGCCGAATAACTTCCAGTGCCTCGGCTTCGGCAGGAGAGAGATTCTTTGGTCGCTTTAAGGTTAGCCATCGTATCGATTTTTTTACCTTGACGCGCTCATCCTTGTCCAGTGTCGCCTGGTACTTCTTCCGCTCAGTCTCCAGCGCCTCCGATGCCATTGCCACAACATGGAACTTATCGATAACCAGGCGTGCATTCGGCAGGTATTGGCTGAATGAGCGCTTGAACGGTCGCCACATGTCCGTGCAGACCCACTCCACTTTTTCTTTGTCAGGCAAATTCTTGAAGAATGGCTTCAGATGTTCCTGCGTCCGAAACTCAAGCATCTGAAAAGCGTTGTTTGTTGCCAGATTGGTAATGACGCATCGCATGCCGCCGGCCAGATTGACTTCATCAATGCCCATGATGACCGGGGTTTCGTAATGCACCGTGCGTTCCAAATCCCCAATCAGGTCGTGGGCAATGCTCTTGATGGTGTTAACCGCCAGCCCGGTCTGCTCGGCGAGTGAATGGAAAGTCATTCCAAGGCAGCGCTCGCAAATGGCATCTACCAGTCTCCTGGTTGCCCTGCGATGTTCGTCCAGAAAGGTCAGTTCAGGCGTAATCGTCTTGCCGCAAACATCACACCGATAGCGTGGCCGGGAGATTTCGAGTCGGACTGGCTGCATCTGCATCGGGGTATCAGCAAAAGTGTTTGTCCGTCGGCCATGCCGATACATCGGTTTGGTGCACTCCGGGCATTGCGGTGGGTCGCCTTCAACAGCTTCGGCAATGACGACAATGGCTTTATTGGCCGCGCGCAAATCCACCGGTCTGACACCGGGGAGGTTCAGCAGATCAAACACTAAGGTCGTCCAGATCAATATCCCGGCGTTCCCGGATCAACTCGTAGATCACGTCGGTAAGGGCAGACATTGCCTGACGGTCGGACTTAAGCACCAGCGTGGCTAACTTCTGATGGGAGGTCAGTGCGCGAACCACCCCTTGCTGAACCGCGCCCGGCAAGTTTCCTTTCAGCACCTGCTCTCGGGTATTGTTTTCTACCTGGGCCATCACAACATCGTTCTCGCGAGCAATCGCGACGATGTGATTGACGAAGGTCGCCTGGTCACGCAATGGCGTGGCATCGCCGAACAGTCGGTTTAAGCGGTCGATTATTTCATGCAGGTAGTGAGGATCATCGTCTTTCCCACCGCCAGTACCGGGGCCGACGGGTTTCAATACTGGAGGATCGTCCCCATCGCCAACTATATCGTCCTTGTGCTTGATATCAAAGCCCGTCAGTACCAGCCCTTTCAGATCGACATTCTCCGGCGATTCACCATTCAGCCGCTTCTGAAGCAGCTTGGCGAATGCCGCATAGTTTTCCAGTTCTGGGTCACCAAAGTCGACCAATTGGGCGATGTAGGCATAGGCACGGCAGAAGCGCCCCAGCCCCGCCTTGAACGTCATGAGGGCTTTGATCTGGCCAGCGTGTTCGCGCCGATGATGATCCGCCGTTTTGGTACCAGCTTCGTCGCCCTGGTTGTGCGCCTTCTCGTAAGCGGCTTCCCAGGTATTCACTGCATCGCGCAGCATTTTCAGGCGCTGGTTAAAGAGTCGCGTTGGTTGTTCTGTGGCGGCATAGAGTGCTTTGTGCTGCGGCTCCTGCGACTGCGTTATGTCGCGGATAGTCCTGAAACGGGCCTCTTTGAAGGCTTCCAGGTCAGATTCCTCATACAACCCTTGAGCGTCAAGCGTTTCCTTAATCTCGTAGACCACATTCAGTTCTTGCACGTCATCAATCTGCGCGCCATCGTCGTACATGGCAAATGCTCGCCGCACGTTGGCCGGATCATTAACGAAATCGATGATGAAGATTTCGTCCTTACCCGGTGCAATCCGGTTCAGGCGTGAGAAAGTCTGCACGATCTCTACGTCATTGGCAATTTTCTTGTCGACATACATTGCCACAAGCTTCGGCTGATCGAACCCGGTCTGGAACTTGTCCGCAACCAGCATGACCCGATATTCCGGGCGATCGAAGGCCAGCCGCAAATCCTGACCGCCAACATCCGGGTTCATGCTGACCTCGGTAAATTCATCGCCTTCATCCACCATGAAGACTTCTCCTGTGATGCGCTCATCGTCAGAGTGCATGACCTGCTTGCCGGTCAGCTTGCCTGAGAAGGCGACGAGGGAGCGAATGGCGGCGTATTCGGGATGCTTCTCAATGTATCGGTCAAACCCTTTCTTGTAACGCACGGCAGCAGCACGCGAACTGGTTACCACCATGGCCTTGGCCTTGCCATCGAGCAGGAATTCAACATTTTTGTGAAAATGCTCGATGATGAACTGCACCTTCTGTGTGACATTGGTGGGATGCAGGGACATCCACTGGGCTAGCGCCCGTTTTGCCTGTTTCCCACTAACACGCTTGGTATCTTCAACCCGTTTAGCCAGGTTGAATGCGGTTTTGTAGGGCACATAGCCGCGCAGAACATCGAGGATAAAGCCCTCTTCAATGGCCTGGCGCATGGGGTACCGGTGAAACGGCTGCGGCAAATTGGACTTCGATGCCGGGCGGGACGGATCGGCAGAACGACCAAACAGCATAAGAGTGGAATGCTTCGGCGTCCCCGTGAATGCGAAGTAACTGATGTTCTTCGGCCGTGTCCGCGACTTCTGCAACTCCTCCAGGAGTTCTTCCACGGTCATGGTGGACATCTTGCCCTTGCCGCTCATGGAAAGAGCTGTCTGGAGCTTGGCCGCCGTCGATCCTGTCTGCGAAGCGTGAGCCTCATCGATGATTACCGCGAAACTCTTGTCCTTCAGGGACTTTTCCGTGACGATGGCCTCCATCGCGTAGGGGAAAGTCTGTATGGTCACGACGATGATGGGAGTGTTGGCCAGCAGTGCTTCTGCCAGTTGTTTACTCTTCGACTTGGATGACTTCTGGCGATCAATGGCAGCGATCACCCCAAACTGATGGTCAATTTGTTTGACCGCATCTTGAAGCTGACTATCCAGCACGTTTCGGTCAGTAACGATGATCACGCTGTTGAAGATGGCATCACCGTTGTCCCGGCGAAGCTTAACCAGGTCGTGGGCTGTCCATGAAATGGTGCTAGTCTTGCCGGAGCCTGCACTGTGATCGGCCAGGTATTGCATACCGGGACCGTTGGTACGGGCATCAGCGATCATCTCATTGACTGCGGACCACTGATGGTAGCGCGGGAAAATCAGGGTTTCCTTCTTCGACCAGTTGCCCTTCAGGTCGACGACATCCTTCTTTTCAACATAGACAAAGCTGTGGAAGATGCGCAGCCAGGCATCGCGCTGACAGACCGACTCCCAAAAGTAGGCGACGGGGTATTCCTTGTCCTCGCGCACAGGGTTGCCGGCATGACCTTCGTCACCCTGGTTGAACGGCAAGAAAGTGGTGTTTTCCCCATCAAGTTTGGTGGCCATCTGGATGTCGGAATCCGACATCGCAAAGTGGACGACAGCGCCCCGCTTGAAAGTCAGCAACGGCTCACGGCGCTTGGTCTTTGGGTCATACGGCAGTCTGTCGTTCTTGTACTGCTCCATGGCCGCCTCTGCGGACTGGGTGAAGTCAGTTTTCAATTCCACGGTGGCGACCGGAATGCCATTGATGAACAGCACCAGATCAATCGCCAGCTTGCGAGTCGGGTGATATTCAAGTTGCGGCACCACGCGCAGGATGTTGGCCGCGTAGTGCTTCAATACCGTGTCGTTGCGCTTGTCTTCCGGCGCTGCTTCGGTGAGATCGATGTGGCCGCAGCCAGCAATGGAGAATCCGTTGCGGATGATGTGCATGGTACCGTGCTGTTCCAGGGCTTTGGCCAAGCGGTCCATCAGCACCTCACTGGCACGCTCACCGTTGTCTTTTTGGAGCTTGGCCCATTTCTCGGGCTGAGTTGCTTCCAGCCAAGCAATGAGATCGTCTGGGTACAGGGCGCGTTCGGTATCGTATTTGAGCGTGTCGCCAACCTTCCAGCCCTGAGCCTTCAGTTTGGTAACGACGTAGGCTTCGAAATGCTTTTCTTGATGGGCGGTGTCAGTCATGCCGTCTCCCCGGAGTTATCTGTCAAATTGTTTGCATCCGGAGATTGGTCAGCCTTAGCCGGCACCCCGGATTGAGGAGGTGAAAACAATGTATTGATGGCATCCAGAATCATGCCCACAAATGGGATGGCAAGAGCCTGATTGAATACATTGCGATCCTCTTTTCCGTGCGCAATACCGTTTCTCGATACGCTGACAAATCCCGCAGCAAGAATATGTTTGTGATCTTCTTCAGACAACATCTGCCTGGATGCGGCCTCTTTCAACAACGTGTCTATGTTGTCCCTGCAATCCTCACTTTTTCCTAGTGCGCCCCTTAGCGACGATTCCAAAGCGATTTGCGCGTAGTGGACGGCGGCAGTAGTGAAATCGAATACGTAGGTGCTGTAAAGGAGAAGATTCTTGGACAGCTCAACGTTTTGTCGAATATGCGCTGGAACATTCTCGACGCAGATCATCGTCGAAAGTGTGCGATGAAGCCCGGCAAGCGCGGCATTCTCGTAATCGTCTTCCGACTTGCCGAAGACTAATGGTCCAATCCCGACATCAAGCGATGTGATATCCGGCGTGAAGATCTCGTCGAGCGGCTTCATGCCACCTCCCGGAGATCAATTTGACCAGTCACGGCTGCGGTGATGAAGGCGGAGCGGCGTTCTTTGAGCAGGTCGATGCTGTACTGGGTCTTCACAGTCAGTAGATCGATGCGACGGGTTTCCGCGCTGATCAGATCAAGGATGGCATTCTGCTCGTCCTCTGGCGGCAGGCAGACCTTCAAATCGCGGAAGTAATCCCAATAAAGACGCATCCGGAAATCTGCGATACCGCGAGAATAACGCCGCATTTCCTCAATGGCCGATGACGTTCGCAGCAGGTGTTCGATGTATGCGGTGCGGAAATCATCGGCCGGCTCGGCTACCACATAGGCAGGACTGACTAGGCCATCCACAGTCACGGCGCCGAATGCCCCCTGCCAGGCCCGCATCATGTTGTAGGCGAGATCGCCAGGTGCCACGCGCTTGTACTTAGTGCGATCTTCGATCTGCGACACGCGGCGGTCCCGGTCTTCCGGTGCCAACTCATCATCGGTGATGCCGTCATGAATGGAAATCGAGAGGATGGGTAAGTCGGGATCACCCGGACGGATTGCCTCGCGGAATAGCGTCGCCACGCGGCGGATTTGCCAGTGTGCCGGCACATCCCCAATCCACTCCACCCCGGAATCCTTCATCTTCGCCTTGGGGTTCAGCCCCTTGGTGACGGCATGCGTGATGAGGGCCTGACGCTTCTTGGCCAGCAGTTCGATGAATTCGGTTTTCTTGGCTATCAGGGCGTCTATGCGGGCGGTTTCGCGGTCTAGCGCGGCAAGGATGAAATCCTGTTCCGTTTTTTCTGGTATCGGGATATGAATTGACCCGACATGCTCCCAGTCTGCCCGTGGCATCTTCGCCCCGTCACAGCCAGCCTCAATCTGCTGCGTGACATCGTGAGTAAGCAGCCAATTCTGGAGCCATGCCGGTGATACCGATGCTGGTTTCAGAACGAGAAATTCAGTTGAGCAAGCGCCGTCTGTTGGGCCGGTGATGCATTTACGAAGGTAGGGGCGGAGCTTGCCGTATAGCACATCACCTGCCCGGAACAGTCCAACCGTTGAATCCTCGGAATGGCGTGATGTCGTAGTTGTAGGCTTGTATTGACCGCTGCAAGACTCAACATCCTCCAGCCCGATGTATGGCGATCCTGCTGGAATGACATTGCAACGGTCGGTAGCAATCTGCGCGGTACGCTTGATCCTGGCGATATCCCAATGATCCGGCACCCTGCCAATCCACTCTATCCCGGAATCCTTGTAGGCCGGGTAAGGCTTATAGAGGCTCATGCTCCACCTCCAGAGGCTTCCTGTTGTCTTGCCTTAAACGAGGAAGGAATCAGGACACTCATTGCAACACCTCTTGCGGAAGAATGACCGCGACCCCGGCGATATAGTCGATCGGCATGATCGCTTCGGCTTCATGCGCAATCGCCGCTGCCGTATGGTTGATCATGTGAGGTCCGTCCTTGCCGTTCTCGTGAGCATCATGTAGCGGCCGCCTGGCAGGGAAACGGCTTCTATGCAGCCGCCAACAAGTGATTGAAGCTCCCGTAAACGAGGCTCAGCGTCCAATGGTAGCAGCACCGAATCAACTTCACCATTAAGAGAGATGACAGTACCCAAGACAGTCGAATTGATACTCACGTCTTTTTCTCCTGCTCACGAAACCAGTCGGCACGGCTGTAGAGATACTCATCACTGTTCTTCATCATCACTTCGCATTCCGGCGCGCAATAATTTCGCTTACGCCAACGGCCCCTATCTTTTCCAGTTGTTTTAAGAATAGGAGAGTCCCGTCTGGTGTAAGGAGGTGATTTCCGGCACCAATGATTTCTGACTGTAATTTTTCCGGATGAGCCGTTAATGATTTGCTGCATTGATCCCCTACAAAGAGCGAATGGGCCAACTCCCAGGTCAGGCGATAATCCATTAGGGCATTTATCCATAAGTGCACCTTTTCGCTGTCTCCCGTGGTAGCGCGGTTTTCTCCAATGCCACAGTCCCATTGCCAATCACTACCCGCTCTAATGCACAGGATGAAGGAACTCAGAAGTGCATCGGCCTTTTGGTAACGATCTTGTAAGTGGATTTGTTTTCTCCAGGTACTCATTGCGTAGCACGCCACAATGACACCTGCCAAAGTGGCGAACCCGGAAAACCACGCGCCAGTAGCAGTCCAGTCAATTTCAGTACTACAGACTGCCAGTAAAGTCATTGCATCACCTCACCCAGTAACTTCGCAATCTCGGCCTCGACGCGCTTCAACTCCCTGTCGATGTCCGCCAGCTTGGGCGGAGCCTCGTACTTGTAGAAGAAACGGTTGAAGTTGATCTCGTAGCCCACCAGACCGACAGCCTTATCCTTCTTGTCCACGTATGACTCATCTATCCAGGCATCTTGAACGTGGGGTAGTACCTCGCGGGCGAAGTAGTCCCGGATGTCCTCAAGATACGGCACGTTCTCGTAGTCAGTCAGGTCGCTGTCTGCCACGGCGTTTCCATCCGCATCGACAACGGGTTCGCCTTCCGGGTCGCGGACGCCGAAGGCATTGATCAGGGCTTTGACAAAGGTCTTGCCGACCTTGCCGATTGCGGCATCCTTCTTGGCTGTTTCGTCTACGAAAGACTCGGCCCATGCGAAGTGGTGTATCGAGTCCATGTGCGGCTTCAAGGCACGCTTCCATGCGGCTTGGTTCTCCGGTGTGAGCTTGGCCCAAGCTTTCTCGTCCATGAGCCTAGCCATCGCTTCGGCATTGACATGCAGAGACATGCGCAACGGTCGTAGCACGCGGATACGACGATAGGCGAACCGGCGATAGTCGAGCATGCGGGAGATTTCACCGCTCTCGGCAACCGCATACACTTCCACGATCTGCCGCATTTGCTCGTCGCTGATGATCCGGCGCTTGTTGCCCTCGTTCTTGATCGAGGTCCACAGGCCAGTGGCGTTGATCAGTTGAACCTTGCCCTGGCGTTGCTCAGGCTTCTTGTTCGACAGTATCCAGAGATAGGTACCGATGCCGGTGCGGAAGAAGATTTCGGTCGGCATGGCAACAATGGCATCTACCAAATCGTTTTCCAGCAGCCACCGGCGAATCTCGGATTCACCAGAAGCCGCACCACCATTGAACAAAGGGGAGCCGGAAAGAACGATGGCCGCACGCCCGCCGCCACGCTCGGGCAATTCCAACTTACTGGCCAGGTGTAGAAGGAACAGCATGGAACCGTCATTGATGCGTGGCAAACCAGGTCCGAAGCGCCCGTCATAGCCCTTCTCTGTGTGCTCTGCATTGACGGCCGTCGCATCCTTCTCCCACTTCTTGCCGAAGGGCGGATTGGACAGTCCGTAGTGGAACCGTTCTCCCGCGAACTGATCATTGGACAGCGTACTGCCCAGCTTGATGTTCTTGGAAAGGTCCCTGCCAGGATCGGATTCTAGGGTACGCAGCAGCATGCCTGTCAGGCAGACGGCATGGGTCTCGGGCTCAAGCTCTTGGCCGTAAGGGATCAGTACCGGCGGCACCTTGAAGCGACTACCGTATTCGGCAACGTGATTCATGGCATCGGAAAGGAAACCGCCCGTGCCACAGGTGGGGTCGTACAGGGTGCGGATCAGACCGGGATTGGCCTCGAACAGGGCATCATCGGGATCAAGCAGGAGCGCAGTGGCCAGATGCACCACATCGCGAGGAGTCATGAAGTCTTCGGCACCTTCATTGACCTCGGCACCAAAGCGACGGATCAAGTGCTCGTAGAGGTTGCTCATGATCCGATCCGGCACCACGTCTGGATGCAGATCGACACCGGCGAAATTCTTACAAATCTTGAACAGCACACCGGCCTTGTCGAGCCGGATCACGGTATTGGAAAAGTCGAACTGCTCGAAGATGACGCGAGCGTTGTCCGAGAAGTGTGCGATGTAGTCCTGAAGGTTTTGCCGGGTCTTGGTGCCGCCCAACGTGCTCAGCGCATATTCGGAGGTGTTGTAGAAGGGGTAACGCGTGGTCTGGCGCAGGATCAGGTCAAGATCAATCCCGGATTCCTTGTGCGCCTCGTGAGCGTCACGGACTTCCTGACGTGTCGGCTCAAGCACGCATTCCAGTCGGCGCAGCAATGTAAATGGCAGGATGACCTTGCCAAAGTCGGTGTGCTTGAAGTCACCCCATAAGTCTTCGGCGTTCTTCCAGATGAAATCCGCCAGTGATGCTGTCGAACCTGCTAACTCTGCCATTTCGCGCTCCAACCAGATTATGCACGAAACAGCATACCAGAATTACGGGGGAGTCAACCAGATTATGCACGAAACAGAGAAAATACTGTTTTAGGCGTTCAACCTCAGAATGCACATAGCCAATATTTGTTTGGTTTGGGTTTGGTCATCATGGCTCCATTCTACTAGGGATAAGAAGCCTCCTCAAAAACCGGGGCGATTCAGCCAGCCGCCCACCGCTCGCATCTGGAATGGACGCCAGATCGACTGATTCATTGGGGGCTCGGTATCGGCCCGGCCTGTGCAGAAGCCGTGACCCGGCTGATCCATGAACACAAGCATCCGGAGCATGGCTATCGCGCCTGCCTGGGCTTGCTGTCGCTGTCCAAACTATAGCAAACAACGTCTGGAAACCGCCTGTACGCTGGCGCTGCAACTGGGTGCGCGTCAGTATCGGCATATCCGCGACATCCTGAAGAACAACCGCGATCGGCAGACAGTGCCGGCCGTCAACGAATGGACCAGTCCCGATCATGCGCATGTGCGTGGCCCGGACTACTACCAATAAGGAATTGAACAATGATGATGCACACCACGCTGATGCAATTGCGTCAATTAAAACTGGATGGTCTGGCCATCGCTCTGGAAGAGCAACTGGTGTAAGCAGGGGTTAAAAAGCGCGTAAATCTGGGGATAAGACGCGGATTGGTGGATTCTGTAATTTTTCCGTTATTTTTCCCGCTTCCTCATGGAGGCTGGTGAGCGGAAGGTGACAAGGGAGC
>JAJZBQ010000030.1 GCA_021798835.1 Pseudomonadota bacterium
GGTCGTTCGTGGTCTATGGTTGAGACCACAACCGCCGCTGATGGACAACTCTGCACCATTCCCAACCCGCCCCTTGGCACTTATCTATCGGGGTCATTCTGTTCAAACATACCGAGCCACTTCTGTCGGACCAGCGAAGTCGATAAATAACTTCTCACCTGCTCGATGAGTCTGGCGCATGGAGCGCTTGAGTTGCCGGGCAAAACATTTATAACGGTCGCAAAACTGCGAATAACAGTAGGTTTGGTTATCAGCATGCTCGGCCTGATATTCCTCCCACAACAACATCAGGGTCACACCTTTACGGCGCAACTCCTGATGGATACGGCCATAGTCTGGCTGGGCATGGCTACGTGGGCGATGGGAGGGGTTAAGTAGTCGCTGTTGCAGGGCGGTTTCATCCATAGTCTGCACCGTGAGCCAATCCAGACCCGCCGCTGCGGCCAAGCCAACATACTTGGTCACGACACCCTTGGAAATTTTAAGAGAGCAGGCAATCTGCTCATAGGAGAGATCGGCATCCAGTTTTAGCCGAAGTACCTCTTTAATCTTACGCATAGTAATCCTTGGTACGGGCATGCTGACTCCAGAAAAACCGGGCAGCATACCCATTCAGTGGGTTCCATGCGCAACACCATTACCTCATCATACGACACCATTCTGGTATCGTGACCGCCGATTCCACTATCGTGACCGTGGATTCTGGAAACACCCCAAAATCGGTCACGATAATCCAGAACTGCCGGTCACGATGATCCAGAATCACCGGTCACAATCGTCCAGAATGATCGGTCACGTTAGGCCAGAATACCCACTGATCTTTTGTAAGCACTCAACCGACACACCTATGAGGTGGACAGATTTTATGCTTTTGGCTTGAGCGGCAACAACTCATCGAGTCGGTTGTTGGGCCAGACTGGCAGTTTTCCAGGGTATCCTTGAGCCAGGCATGAGGATCAAGCCCGTTGAGTTTGGCGGTTCCGATCAGGGTCTAGATGGCAGCATAAGTCATCACCATGAACCTGCTCCGGTAGCAGCGACACTTTCTTTCCAGCCTCTTGGGTGGGGGCCTTGGGTTCCGCTTTGATTCATTCCGGAACAAACCGGGTTCAAAAAATGCTGCACTACCCACGCTAATCCACGCATATTTTAGTGCAGCATTGATTTTTTATTTCCTTAAAAATCAACAAGTTAGTGGCGGCAGGAATCGAACCCGCGTCAGGCCCTTACTGGCGGGGCTTGGCGAGGCTGCATGTCTAAATGCTGCCCTAACAATTTAGTGGGGCATGAGAAGTCTCGGTGGCCCTTGAGTTACGACGTGTCCGTCGCTCGGATGATTTGCTCATAATGGTCTCCTTCCACGGCTTTTTTGCCGCAGCACAAAACCCCTATAATGCACTTATCCGACCTGTTCAGTTTCGCCGAGCCACTTCTAGTTGTCTTGAAACAGGGGTCCACTATAGAGCCACTTCTCCTTCAACAAGGGCAATCCCATCTATCAATCGATTCTATGAACTCTTTAATGTTGTTATTAACTGCCAATATCAAAACTTTTGGTAGCGTATCAACGGTTGAACCCTGGAAAAGAGTCCAGGGCAACGTTCCCTCGGTTCTAATATTTTTTGAATAGATAATATGTCCAGATTCGGCCTCTTTTATCTGGTATTGGGCAGCAACGAAATATTTCGGTGAAGTGTTGAAAATCGGGGTATCCATCTCCATCACAGTCACAGACAAAGTGAACTTATTCGGGGAATCTTGTTCAAAACGATTTGAATTTGTTACAGTTTTAATCAGAGCCTTTTTCCATTGATCAATATAGAACTTCTTCCAGCTTTGCGGTAATTGATAGCTGAATACAGATCCTGATCTCATATCTTCAGAAAAGTTTATGTACTTTATTTCAGCATTTAATTTACCCACTTTGGGTGTTGACGTTGGAACCATGCTGCCTGATGGGTCGGCTAACATTGCATCCTGGGCGCAGGATGACAGCATCAATCCCATCCATATAAGAAGCACAATCCGGAACGATTTTGACAGTTTTATACTTCGGTTCCAAGATGTTATCATGGTTTCACTCCATTTGATACAGCAATAAATTTTTCGATATTTGAGCTTACTGCGTTATTATACGAGGCGATGCTCATATTGAGCTCACCTTGAACGGCCATTCCATATCCGGTCGATTCAATATCCATGGATGATAGGACGGTGTTGGTATCAGATTTTATAATTATGTACCTAGAATTTATGTGGGTTATTCTTCGCCCAACCAACAATTGTAGAAGGCTTGAATGCTTGAACTCAAGTATCTGAACCACCAATTTGACCCTTTCGTCCGAATTGGAATCAAACATCGAGGACCTGTTCACGGAAACGGTTAATGCTCTTTGCCATTCACGGATAATAGGTTGCATGTCAGAGTCGTCGGGTGTGATGCTACCTGTCCTCACCTCAGGTCTGGCAAGCATCACCTCAATGGATTGTAATCGTCCATTCGTTTTATGGTCAGATCGAACCACTTGATCAGGGGTAAAATCATAGTTCATTGGGGGAACGGTCTGACACGCGCTCAATGTCAAGATCATCCATCCTGCTTGAAACAACTTATAAAGTTTCATTGAACTCCTTCCTTGTCAGTATGCCCTGTTGCTCCGGTTTCTTTGGCTGATGCTTGTGTAAAATTTTCAGCAGCCCATTTGATGTCATTTGTCGATAGGGTTCCTGCGTCTGCCTTTAACCGCAGGATTGTATTGATATAGTCGTAACGTGCCTTGGCCAAATCCTGGCATGCTTGGCGATACTGTAAGCGTGCATTTAATAAGTCAAGTTTGACCTGTTCACCTCCCCGGATGTTCTTCTGTGTAGCATCAATAAGATTTCTGGCTGTATCTACGCTTCTTCCAAGCGTTTTAATCCTGTATAGGATAGTCTGAACTGATGAATACTGCCGATACAACTCAATATAGATTTTGTTAGACTTATCTTCCAAATCAGACTTAGCCTTTTTTAAGTTTGATTTTGCTTGGTCTACAAGAGAGCTAATATAACCTCCTGCATAAAGCGGGATATTTAATTCGATCCCTATGGTTCGCACAAACATATCTTGCGAGTAAGTATAAATTGTCCCTTGATGATGGATGGGGGTTATAAGCCTCCATCCATCTGGTTTTACTTTTTCTGCTGTGGTATCAATCGCTAGAACCCAAAAAACCAAAAAACTTCCACTTAGTGCACCGGTCAGGTGTGTTACAATACCGTTACAAATCAACCCGGTGCACATAGTCATGCTACCATATACTTAGATAGAGTGCAAATTTCCCATATGTCATATTCAAGGGGGCTTGCCGCGAAACAACCTAACTGCGACACTATAGTGGACCCGGATTTTTGGACAGTGAATTAAGTTATGATGAGACCCATTGGACGGAGTGTTGGAGATGGGTGAAAGGAAGAAGCGACAGGTGTTTTCGGCGGAGTTTAAGGCGAAGGTTGGC
>JAJZBQ010000031.1 GCA_021798835.1 Pseudomonadota bacterium
GGGTAGCGCAGCGACCTCGCAAATCGGATTTCATGTCAAGTGTTTTTTGCATTTTTTGAAGAATATTTACCACGCAGATGAATGCTTTCGGGATTGGAGAAAGTCCGCGAATGTCTAAAGTTCAGTTTCTTTAATATCGTTGGTAAAATGCTAGACGGCGTTAAACCGTCACGTCGACAGGTGCCACAGTAATTTTTGGAATGTCCCCTTTTTTCAGGAATACAAATTTGATATGAGTTGTCGGGGTCTTTTGGGCCCCAACTTTCATCCCATGTTCTGAACTTGTCGGAGTTGAAGCAATGCCCTGATTCAGCTCTTCTTCCACAAACTTACGATCCTTTTTTTCAACTGCCACGACGATAACCGTATCAGTTGATCTGGATGACGCGAAACCCCCAATCTTGCCAAGAGCCGTTTTCACGGCGGAACTGCGATCATGAAGACTGCCTGGGGGAATAGGAACAGTAAGACTCTTGAATGCGGTGAC
Organism: Pseudomonadota bacterium; assembly: GCA_021798835.1. GTDB lineage: Bacteria > Pseudomonadota > Gammaproteobacteria > Burkholderiales > Ferrovaceae > Ferrovum. The sequence continues at coordinate 488 of JAJZBQ010000031.1, forward strand.
CTTTTCGGCAGGCTTATCTTTCTGCTGGACTTCGACTTCTCGCGTTTCAACTTTCGGTGCATAGCGTTCAGCATCCTTGGACGACGTTTCTGCAGAATTGACTGAGTTCATATCCGCTGCCAGTTTCTTTGCATCGTCCAGATCATGCTGGCGGCCATCGACATAACCTGCAACGCCGCCGACCATTGCACCGGCGACACACCCCTTGCCTGTACCGACACCGGTGACATAGCCAAGTACTGCCCCCCCTGCACAGCCCAAAACCGCTCCCACGGTAGCACCGCCGCCAGCCTTAGACACTCCCATTTTCTGAGCCATCTCGTCGCTAGTCTGCTGCACCGTGGCGCATCCGGAAACCAGAATGCCCACTGAAATTGCGATGATGGTTTTCTTCATTTCATTTCCCCTGTGATTGTTTGTCCATGTACTGATCAATTGCATTTAAAAGCTTTACGTCGTCTTTCGTTTCTTGTTTCTTGGGAACTTGCATCTTCAGTTTGCTTGACGGTTTTGCGGCAGGCGTTTGCTGTGACTGGGTCGGTGCAGACTGTGCTACAGTTGGCGTCACGGGAGCCGGAACTGGGGCAGCCTGAACGGATGCAGGCGATGCTACAGTAGTGGTAGGCTGCACAACTGGAGTGGCGGCAGGTGCTGAAGCAGGTGGCATAACCGGAGCAGCAACTGGAGCTGGCGTGCTGACTGGTGCTTTCCGATCTTTTTGAGACTGAGCGTCCTGCCCAGAGTTCTGGTGCGATTTGTAATAAAAAGCGCCCTTATTATCAAACGGCGACTGCGCTGGCAACCCCAATGAAAGGGTTACAGCCAAAGCCACAGATGGGATCGACACCAACAATGCAGCCTCTCGCCCTCCCGGCCCTTTTGATGTCACTTCCATCGCCCGCTTGGCACATTCAGGAGTTCCACAAGTCTTTATCAGCAAATTGCGAATGGATTTTTTGTGCAATAGGAGACCAACAATTAAAGTTGCAATAACGGAGGGTGCAACCCACATCGCCCCTTCGAATATCCACACCGCGATTCCACAGAACAGGCCAGCCAAGGCTGTCTTCCATGCAAAACCCTTTGCTTCTCGAACATAAACAGTTCGAAGTGCAACCTGAATACTATGTTTGGCATGCTTTGCATATTCTTCCGAAGCCGCACCTCTGTGTTCTTGGATATCTTTGTTTGCCAATACTGCTTCGACTATATCAACGTTGATTTCAGATGCGACAACATGCTTAAGGTTCGCCAAAATAAGATCAATACGGGAAGAAAATATGCCTTCGTTTGCGGATTGAACAATAGCATTTGACAAGGCGGCAAGATCGGCTTGCAACAGCCGCTCAATGATTCCGTCAAGAGTCCACCAACGCAGATCGTTTCCATATGCAATCAGGTGAGCTGATTCACCATCGCATAAGACCTCTTGCCGAACAACACGAAATTCCCCCCTATATATTGCCGTAACATTGCCCGGTGTATCATGATTGTCTATAGCAGCGCTGGTAAATTCGAAGTGTTCTGAAATGGAAGGAAGTCCATGCGTCCCTTCCTTTTCGACTATTTCCATAACATCTTGCGGAGTGCCTTCTGGCAAGTTATGCGAGAATTCCTGGCTAGCGTGAACATCAACCCACGCAGCCTGACCAACTGCACCAGATCCTACGCATGGTTTGCACACAACTTCGCCGGAGCCGTCGCAACTCGAACAGGTTAAACTCCCCGACGCCATACACGTGGAACAGTCTACTTTCCCATCTCCATGACAAATATAGCATCTAGTTTTCCCAGACCCACTGCATGAATTACAATTAAAATATTCAGTACGATATTGAGTTTGATACGAACCGTTAATATAGACTACATATGATACTTGACGAGGAACCACGCCTCTGCCATGACAACTGGAACAGCTGACGTACCCATTGAGACAGTGTCGACAAGTTACTGTGCGCATACCATAACATTGGTAGCAAGTTACTGTTCCCTTACCTGAACACCCTCCACAACTGTTTTTACCATGCCCACCGCAACCATGACAATTCTGAAGATACCAATGTTTATGAGGATGCCTTAGCAAAAGTCCGGGGGTAATTTGGTCGCATTTAGTTGACGATTTTGCTAAAACGGTCTCCAGAATAGTAACGGCTTGGCGCAATTGGATTGCCACCTCGTTTGAAGCATCCAGCACTGGATCAAATGTCTTCTTATCCTGTTCCGATCGAACAAAATGACCATTAATGGCTACGCTTTCAGTTTTGGCATCTAATACATGAAACACCGAAACTTCATAAGGCTGAAAATTCTCCAATATGCTGACCGGTTGTATTTGCGATGGTTCAAAGCGAGTCTTATCTTCTACCAATTTCCGTACATTCTCGAGAACCGTTGGCTTAAGCAACTTATCATCGAACATGCACTCATGTCCCCTATCATCGTGCAAGCCATGCAAACTCCCTGTCGATGCAGTTGCAGTTTTAAATTCCAGATTACATTCGGCTGTTACTTCAGGTTGTTGTATTGACTCTCCACAGGATTCGCAAAAGCGTGAGTCCTCGGCGTTAGTAACCCCACATTGCTTACATAATTTTGACATGCTTAATTTATGACCTCTTGCAATCCAATATTATCTGGTATATCGGTGCGCGTTTAACAGGGTGTTGAAAAAGGCCGGAATGATCCCCGGAGAACAGTGGATATGAGATAATTATCCCATTGAATCAAAGAAGAGTGAGCGCCATGCGTGGAGCGGATATTACCCAGGTTGACCTGTTCAGTTACCGTACTCTGGAAGAGAGAATACCCGCCAATCATCCTCTGCGAAAATTGCGCCTGGTGGTGGATGCGATTCTGGGATCCATGGACGGCGAATTGGATGGGTTGTATGCCGATTTTGGTCGTGTCTCGATTCCGCCTGAGCGACTGCTCAGGGCCAGTTTGCTTCAGACCTTGTTCTCTATCCGATCCGAACGGCAGTTGGTGGCGCATATTG
>JAJZBQ010000016.1 GCA_021798835.1 Pseudomonadota bacterium
AGGCCGCCGAACGCGCAACCCAACGCAGGAAAAAACCAAAAATCAAACCCAACCCCTGATCAACTACCGCAAAACCGCGTAATACCCCTCAAATTTACGCGGTTCCTCAACCCTGACAACAGGTGGAAGTCCCACCGTAAGTTGATCACGACGAACGAAGTGAAGCGCAACTGCATGAGGGTGACCGAGTGTGGGGAGGAAGCGTGGAGCGAAACTGCGAGCCGATGGATAAGAACCGGATAGAAGGCGTTGCCGAGCATGGCGAGCGGGCATGATTCCGCGAAGCTCTCGTGATCAAGGAGGAGCGGCGTAAATCTGGCGGTTGTGCAGCGAAGGAGTGCGTTCTTACCAGGGGAGATCTCGCCTTGTGCCTGAAAGAGCGACGCCGGAAGGTGGAGCGAGAAGTCAGCAGAGGCCGTATTAGTTGCTGGTATGGGACGAAGGGCCGAACGAGAAGGAGTGTTCGAGACCATGTCGATATACTGACCGCCCCTATGCCGATATGGAAAGACAAACTTTCTCAAATTAGAAGCGGAATCGAATAACGAATGTGTTTTACGAATGGTTTGAAGTGGTGATGAGAACATTTCAGCGATTAACCACCGAATACGATGAAGGTGAAGATCGAGTATTCCTGAATGGGGAGGTTCATGAGAGTGAAACTCACGTTCTGTGGTTGACGCGACGTCTTCTTGATCGATTGATTCCCCATTTGACGCGTTGGCTGGAGGATAGGCAACGGGATAGAGGAGATGTGGCAGATTTATTTCTCAGTTTTGCTCACCAGGCTGCACAGGCTCAGTTGGAACCACAACCGCCGGTTGCACTAACCCGGACAGGTGAGAACTGGTTAATTCACGGGATCGATATGACCCCGAGTGGAGACCATATCCAACTTGCCTTCAAAATGAATGGTATTGAATCTGTGGCGGCCATTGAATTTGATGTGACCCAATTGAGTCAATGGCTGGGGGTTCTCCACCATGCGTACCGTGTGGCTGACTGGCCACTGGGCATTTGGCCGGGATGGATGACGCCGGAATCGACTGCAACTGACATGCTGCAATCGTTGGTATTGCATTGACTGACGATGTTGTATGGTAGTAAGCGCGCGGCGGAGTCACTTGTTATTACCTGAGTTCTTTTGGCATCCTGAGATTTTTTCAGGAGGAGCCATGAATACAATCCCCGCCGAGCGGTCAAATCGTGAGTTCTGGCTGGCCCATGTGAAAGCATGGCGTGCCAGTGGGCTGAAGAAGCAAGACTACTGTGATGCGAATGACCTGAAAGTATCCGCCATGAGTTACTGGTGCCGGATTGACGTAGAACCCAAATCTGTAACGCCGCTTACCCTGATTCCCCTCAATCAATCATCTGTTCGGGGGAATATTGCCGTAACCGTTAACTGGTTGGCGTTGTTGAGGGTTGTGTGAGGTTGTGCAGAGGGGAGCGAAGGGGTTTGTCGGAGAAGTGCAGCTTCCAGAGTCTTGGGGTGAGTTCGTGTACTCTGCTGTCGGGGTGATTGCCCAGACGCTGCAAGACGTCTACCAGATAGTCATAGGGGTCGATGCCCTGTAATCGGCAGGTAACGATCAAGGACTGGGCGATACCCACATGGCGTGCTCCCATCTCGGTCCAGGAGAAGAGCCAGGCACGTCGTCCCATGGGAATGGGGCGCAGTGCTCGTTCCAGATGATTGGTGTCGATGGCCACCTTGGGGTCACGGAGAAAGACCTGCAAGCCTTCTTCTCGTTCACGGGCATAGTTCAGTGCCTTGGTCAAAGGACTGGAAGGCAGGAAACCTTGATGTCGCCATTGCTCATCCACCCAGTGGAAGAACTGATCTACTCGGGGTTTGGCATGCTGCTGGCGATACATCAGTTTGGCTTCCGGATTCAGGTTCTGGGTTCGGATGGACTCTTCCACTGTGTAAATTTCGCCAATCATGGACAAGGCCTGTCCTGCCGCTTCCTTGTCCACGCCGAGTGCATCGAAGAACTTGCGTCGGGTATCCCCATGACACTGGCATATTCTGCGGAAGTGGTCTGCTCCCGGGTTGCCAGCCATTCCCAGCCCAACCGCTAATCACCTTCCATCGCGTAGCGTGGCAAAGGTAACCCCGGTTTTTCCGCATGTTTTTTCAAGCTGGTCAAACCATATCCCTGCTCTTCGGTCATCCCCATTCTGGAAAAAACATAATGGAGAGACGGATTACGACTTTTCATCGGCGCTGCAAATGATTGCATCTGCTCCAATGTGATGGGCGCAACTGGGCTTCCGGGACTCTTAATGGTGATAGTGTCCGCATTGATGACAAACTGGCATTTCTGTCCTTCAATTGTAATCACGGTGTATGAGTGCATTCAACACCGCTTCGCGAATCATTTCAAAGGGCAGATCAACCTGTTCGCGCCGCTCCATCCGGTTCCTGTCCAGCGTGTTAAGCAACACCTTCTGCAGCCATTCTTCGAGCTGATTTGGAATGAGCACCATGGCTTGTGAAAATTCCTGCCGTGAGGATTTTCCATCCAGCAATTCGACTCGCGCTAATACGCCAGCCTGAGGAAGCGCATTTCTCGGTTCCGTGCCGAAAAGCAGCAAGCCGAAACCCGTCGGGCTTACGATCCAATCCGTCTCGCTCAATAACCCCTGCTGGCGAAGCAAGCGATTGAAGTTGTCAGAACCGACTGCTGCGGAGATGTTTGCTTTCGAGTGATATAAGCCTAGAGCCTCATTTGACAAATCACTTATGGCAATGGCCTCAACCGGGTCCTCATATTTCGAAAGTTTGATCGGTTTCGGTTCTTGCGTTTCCGGTTGCCTTCTGGCCCATTCCAGAAATGTGTGGTTTTCCTTGAGGATGATGTCTTGCAAATCGCGTTCGAACATGTGAACCGTAACGCCACGTTGCCTAAGAAACTCCATGCCTTTTCCCGCTACAGCCGGATTGTCATCCTCAACACCAACATAAACTTCCTTGATCCGGGCGCTAACGATCGCATGGGCTGGGGGCCAGGTGCGCTGTCGTGGTGGTGTGATGACTGCGGCGGCCAGTTGCTTGGCCTTGCGGTTCTGACGTTTCCAGGCTGGAAGTTGGGTGCCATAGGCTTCAGTCCATTTGCTGGCGATTCCTTCGATTTTCTCGGCTGGGACGATGAAACTGGTCCAGACCGTGTACCCGCGAAGATAGTGAAAGAGGATGGCCTTCTGGAACGCAGGAAAGACGCATTACGCAGCACGGTGGTTCAGGGTTTCCTGCTGTAACAGGAATACGGGGTTCACATGACAGAGAACCCCTATGTACTGGGTTTGTTCAACGAGACAAACATGGTTATACTGGAATAACCATGAGAATCGTTATAGACACATCGGTATTGGTTTCAGCTGCCCGTTCCCGGCAAGGCGCCAGCTTTGCCTTGGTTAGCAGTCTGCCAAACTCGCGCTTTGAAATCGCGGTATCGGTGGCCCTCTATACCGAATGGCAGGCAGCGCTGACACGGCCCGAGCACCTGCCGTCTGGTCTGCGGGTCGAGGATGTCCTGGCTTACCTGCGGTACATGATATCTATCGCTCACCTTCAGGATGTGTATTACCTATGGCGTCCATTTCTGCGGGATCCGAACGATGATATGGTGTTGGAATGCGCTGTGGCTTCGGGCAGCCAGTATCTGGTTACCCATAACATTCACGATTTTCAGAGGATCATCGAGTTAGGTGTTACGCCAATCACGCCGGCATCTTTTCTCGCCTTATTAAGGAGTTCAACATGACAGCCTTGACCGTACGATTGCCGAATTCGGTGCATGCCAAGATTCGCGAACTGTCTGCACGCGATGAGATTTCTGTGAACCAGTTCATCGCCAGCGCCGCTGCTGAAAAGCTGGCATCGATGATGACGCTGGACTATTTGCGCCAAGAGGCAGCCCAAGGCAGACGGCAGGATTTCGAGCGTTATCTTGAAGCCATTCCGGATGTGCCGGACGAGGCCGATAAACCCTGACTCTGATATTGGGGATTGGGACCTGCCATCGCAATGGCTGGTAACGAAAAGGGGGAGGTGCTGCCTGAGGGGCGTTTGCCGCCGATTTTGCCGATTGTGCTGTACAACGGTCAACGGAAGTGGACGGCAGTTGAGGACCGGAACTGAGGCGCATATTTTCGGTATGGATTCGTGCGAGTCTGGGGAGGTAAGCCCAGCGGTGCTGGACAGGATTGGAGCGGCATCCAGGGAGCAGATTGAGGCCTGGCTGGATCGGGTGCTGGAGGCTCCTACCCTGGAAGCGGTGTTTGCTCCATTGATCCATTGAGGGCGGTATTGGTTTCTGTGTGATGGTGAAAAAATCGCACATGCTGGTCTTGCGTAAATAATCGAGGTGGCAATTGATCCTTCATACAAATCTTGCCGGTTGCGAGGGTCATCAGATTGTTTTCAGGACGTAAGTCTCATGAAAATCCAGGCGTACCCAACCCTCGGCTTGTCGGTACCGAAGTCCGAACCTGTTGACAGCCAGGTGGGAATTATGCGGCCCAGCGGTAGCTGGAGTGCAAACCGCCGAGCCATTTCTTGCGCGTGAGGCTGCGTGGCGTCTTGAAAAATTCCGGATCGTTGGCTGCGGGGTTGTATTTCACGTTGGGAAGGATTGGTGATTCCACCGTGAAGACGGAAGCATCCCATATCAGGCATGGTTCAACGATCTGGATCCACAAGCCGCCGCAAAAATTGCAGTGGCAAAGGCCCGAATTGAACTGGGGGATACGTCCAACATCAAATGGTTTCGCGGAATTGGCGAATGCATTATTGATTGGGGCCCAGGCTATCGCATTTACCTGGCCAAGGAAGGAGAGACGTTGATCATTCTGTTTGGTGGCAGTACCAAGAAAAACCAGCAGAAGGCCATTGATCAGGCCGTGGCCTTGCATCAGGAATACAAGGCAAGAAGGAAGCCGAAGGAGCGGAAAACATCATGACACTGACTTGTGACTTCAAACAGACTGTCGTGGAGCGCGTGCAGCGCGATCCAGAGTTTGCCAAAGCCCTGCTTGATGAGGCGGCCACGCTGTTCCTAGGAGGGGAACCGGAAACGGCAAGGCTCATTCTTCGTGATTTGGTCAATGCAACTGTCGGCTTCGAAGCTCAGGCGCACATGACCCAAAAGCCCAGCAAGAGCCTGCATCGTATGTTTTCAGCCCGCGGCAATCCCGGCATGGACAATCTGGCAGCCATCTTTGGCGCAGTGAGAACTTCTCTGAAAGTGGGGTTCGACGTGCGAGTGGTGGAGGCGGCCTAAGATCTCGGCCAGGGATTTCAGGTTTTATTGCGCCACTCAGGTCAGAAAGAAGATGTACCAGGGCAGTTCTGAAGCATGGAAGCAGTCCGAGAAACCTTTCCTGGACGCGTTGAGACTTTTGAGCGGGAATTAAATCGAACAGGTTTGAAGAGCGGCATAACCCGTCATGCTGAATCTGACTGAGATTTTGTGAAGATATCCCGAAAGAGTGCGGCGTAGGATTGTCCCATGAGGGTGGCGGAGAAAAGGCGTTCATAACGTTGACGGGCGGCTTCTCCCATACGCTGGGCACCGGTGGGGTCAGACAACAGACGGTTCATGGCGGCTGCCAGTTCGTCGGGGTGGTTGGGGGGGACCACAAAGCCTGTTTCCCCGTGGAGATTGATGAAGGAGGTGCCTGTGCCGATTTCGCAGGTGACCATGGGCTTGGCATACAGGCTGGCCTCGACCAGTACCATGCCATATGCTTCGGAGCGCAGATGAGAGGGTAATACCAGTCCACGACAGGCCATCAGCAAGGCGGTTTTCTCGGCATCGGTGATGCGTCCCGTAAACAGCACGTTGGTGAGTCGGGATGCGCGAACCTGATGATGCAGTGCATCTTCCTCGGGGCCGGCCCCTGCGATGACAAGGGTTCCCTGAACCTTTCGGGCGGCTTCGACCAGAATGTGCAATCCTTTGTAATAACGCAATACTCCGATGAACAACAGGAAGGGAGCCGTGTCTGAAATGCCATGACGGGCCAATATGTGGGGGTCCGGTTGGATGTCGTAAGATTCGGAGACGATGCCGAGGGGGATCTGACGGATTTTATGGGTCAGGGAGGGGGTGCTCAGCACGGGGCTGTGTTGTGCATAGCTGGGGGCGTTGACGACGATGGCATCGACGGAATTGAGCGTATGCCACATGAGTGGGGCATACAGGGTTCCAAGCCAGCGTTGCCGCACGATGTCCGATATGTAGGTCAGTACCGAGGGAACCTGGGGGGCCGCCAAACGCAGGATATCGGCAAAAGGCCAGGGAAAGAAATAATGAATGACGTCCGCTTCCTGTGCCAGACGACGAAACGTCGAGAGGGCTTGGGGTCCGCCCAGATCGCATGAGGCGGGAGCTGCCCAGGAGCGACAGCGCACCACGGTGGCTTCCGGAAAGTCCAGAACAGCCGGATCGGGGTGGGGGGATAGGGCAAATAGTGTGTTATCAATCCCGTATGGGCGGGTACTCAAACAAATCTGGCGAATGGCTTCCTGAAGCCCTCCGGGTGGATCGGGAAAATAGGTGCGGTAAACGTGCAGGACGCGCATGATGGGTTCAGGTCTGTTCAACGGTGGTATAGACGTCGAGGGTTTGCTGGACACACCGGGCCCAGGAAAACTTGTTGGCTTGTGCAAGGCCGGCCGTACTGGCCGCCGCGCGCCAGGATTCATCCTCAAGTCCTTGTTGCAGGAGTCGCGTCAGTTGTTCGACATCATTCGGTTCGTGAAAGGCTGCGGCCGTTCCGGCAACTTCGGGTAACGTGGAGGCGCTGGAACAGAGGACGGGAATGCCGCTGGCCATGGCTTCCAGAACCGGCAGGCCAAAGCCTTCGTACAGCGAGGGAAAGGCAAAGATCCGGGCACCCGCCATGAGGTTGGGCAGAACCGCATCGGGAACATAACCCAGATAACGCAGCCAGCCTTGCTGTTGTCCTTTTTGGATGAGGTCATGGATGGTGGTGTTCTGCCATCCGTAATAACCTGCAATGACCAGAGGGAAGCGTGTTCGCAGGGCCTGGGGCAGACTGGCATAGGCGTTGAGGAGGACAATGAGGTTTTTTCTGGGTTCTATCGTTCCGGTGTAAAGGCTGTAGGCGCCAGCATGCAGGTCGAAGGTGGTCAGGTCCGGGCGCAACTCTTCCACTGTTCTGGGGTGAAAAACATCACTGGCTGCCAGGGGGACAGCGTGGATGCGGTCCAGTGGCCAGTTGAAATAGTGGGCAACCTCTTGTCGCGTGAACTCCGTGTCGGTGATCAATACCGTGGCCCGTTGAAGCGACCGCCAGATTTCCTTGCGCATGAAACGCACTCGCTCGGGAGGATGGCATTCGGGCCACAGGTACACGGACAGATCATGCACCGTTACGACGCTGCGCCCCTGAAAGGGAGGAAGGTAGTAGTTCGGGCCGTGAAAAACATGATCGTCGAGGTGGCGAATGGCCTGTTGTTTGATCCTTGGGACAATCTGGCGATAGAGTTCCTGAACGACGACTGACTGTTGTGCCCACTTTTTTAGGGGAAGCAGGCGACTGGCTGGGGCTTGTGCCTCTGCCTGAGGGAGTTGTTGATGCAGACGATAGCCCTGTAGAAAGGTTACGTTGACCGACGGACTGGCCTGCAGGCCACGAGCCAGTTCGTAGGTGTAGCGGCCAATTCCGGTAAGCGGAAACCTGATGGGGTCAACGGACAGAATGACCTTCACAGGGGGGCCGACAACATCCATTGCAGGGTATCTGAGAGTGGAATCCAGGCCAGCGATCCGATGGTCTGGTGCAACTTGTCGTGACTACCGACCAGCAGTTCCACTTCTCCGGCCCTGACGAAATCCGGATTGACGACGATCTCCATGTCATGGCCCGTCAGGGTGGTGACGATGTTCAGCACGTCACGTACCGAATAGGCCGTGCCGGAGCAAATGTTGATGGCTCCCGTGGCCTCCGGGCATTCGATGAGGCGCCGATAGGCCTGGGCGACATTGCGCACATCGGAATAGTCACGACGGACATGCAGGTTGCCCAGTTCGATCCGCCGCGTCTTGCGCTTGAAGTGGTCGATGATTTTGGGCAGAAGAAAATGTTGTGCCTGCCCCACCCCGGTGTAATTGAAAGGCCGCGTGATGACAAGGGGCAACTTGTCGCGCCAAAGCCCGGCCATGTATTCCATGGCCAGTTTGCTGACGCCATAATCGTTGAACGGTTGCAGGACCGCATTTTCGTGGTAGGTTCCCGCCAGGGTATTGCCGTATACGTTGGCACTGCTGGCGAGCAGCACTTTTTGCAGGTGCCCGGAGACGGGTTCAAGAGCTGCCAGCAGATTCAGGGTTCCTACCACATGGATGGTATAAAAATCTGCGGGTTGGCGATGCGCCGCAAAGGCGATGCCCGCCAGGTGGACGACGGCGTGGGGGCGTAGTTCGGCCAGGAGCGTGCGTAGCGCGACGACATCCAGAAGGCTGACCTGGAAATAACCCTGGGAGGGGTCTGAGGGATGTGTGCCCAACCCAAACACTTCCCAGCCGTAGGCAAGAAACTCTTGCTTCACGTACTGCCCGGTGAAGCCGGTCAATCCGGTGATCAGCACGCGTTTTTTGTGCGCCTGGGGGAAGTGCGTGACCATACTCAAAAGCGCAGGCCACGCATGAGTCGTGAAAGGTCGGCCCTGACCATCATGGCACTAAGCTCCTCCAGCGTGGTGTTGGGTTGCCAGCCTAACTGCGACTTCGCCTTGTCGGGATTGCCGATGAGAAGGTCCACCTCAGCGGGACGGTAGTAGCGCAGGTTGACCCGCACCACGGTCTGTCCGATGTGAAGACGCGGGGGTTCTTTCAGTTCCGGAATGTTGGGATTATTGAGATGGGCGATGACGGCGGTTTCCGTTTCGCCAGTACCATGGAACTCCAACTCGGCCCCGAGGGTTCTGAACGCCAGCCGTACAAAATCACGGACCGTCTCCGTACGGTTGGTGGCCAACACGTAAGTGTCCGGCTGATCGGCTTGTAGCATGCGCCACATGCCCTCTACGTACTCCTTGGCAAACCCCCAGTCGCGCTTCGCATCCAGATTCCCCAGTTCCAGGACTTCGCAGGGAGTTTGCCCATCACCCAGGGGTTTTCCCAGGGCGAGATGTGCCACCCCGTCGGTGATCTTTCGGGTGACGAATTCCAGGCCGCGTAGTGGGGACTCATGATTGAAGAGAATGCCACTGGTGGCAAACATGTCATGGCTTTCACGATAATTCACGGTCATCCAGTGAGCATACAATTTTGCCACCCCATAGGGGCTGCGCGGGTAGAAAGGGGTGTCTTCCGTTTGGGGAATGGCCTGAACCTTGCCAAACATTTCGGAAGTGCTGGCCTGATAGAACCGGATATTGGGATTGATCAGACGGATGGCTTCCAGCAGGTTGAGGGCCCCGAGTCCCGTGATCTGCGTCGTGGTGCTGGGTTGCTCGAATGAGACTCCCACGAAACTCTGTGCCGCCAGATTGTAGATTTCGTCTGGCTGGACTTTTTGTACCAGTGCAATGCTGGCGCCGGGGTCGGTCAGGTCATGTTCCGTCAGGTGCAGGTTGGGGTGGTTCTGGATACCCAGTTCGGCAATGCGCCAGAAATTGATCGAACTGGTGCGGCGATAGGTGCCATGGACAGTATACCCCTTGCCCAGTAACAACTGAGCCAGATAGGCACCGTCCTGACCAGTAATGCCGGTTATGATTGCTGTTGCCATGAATACTCCAAAGGTTTTCTGGTGAAAGGTGTTACATTTCTACCGCAATAAAAATTTTCGACCGAAAGGTGCCCGCTTTTGCGGTGAATCACTGCTTTCTTGTGTCAGAATGAACGGATTGAAGAATGCGCTTATTGTGGTTGGGCCGTGGTTTGTCATTATAGGTCATAAGTGGTTGACAGGTCCATCTGGGAAGTGGGTTGAATTATAGTTACCGTTTTCGTTTATGGACTTTTATCCCATTTTTGTGTTTGAAAATAGTTTTATGTGTAAAAATAATATGTAATAATATCAAAATATTGTGGCTCAATTGTTTTGCGGACTTCCATGAAAGTATTGGTCACCGGTGCATCCGGTTTTGTTGGACGGGCACTTTGTCCATTCCTTGAAGCACAGGGGCATGAGGTGGTGCAGGCGGTACGCCGTGTCCGGGTCCCGGGTCAGGTGGCGGTGGGGGATATCGGTTCAAAGACCGACTGGAGGCCGTTCTTGTCGGGGGTTGAGGTGGTGGTGCATCTGGCGGCACGGGTGCATGTGCTGCATGATGACAGTCCTGATCCTGCGCTGTTGTACGATGAGGTCAATCACTGGGGTACGATCAATCTGGCTATGCAGGCGGCGCAAGTCGGGGTGCGGCGTCTGGTTTTTCTGAGTTCGGTGAAGGTGCTGGGCGAGGAAGGGGCGTTTTCTGATCGCAGTATTCCGGCACCGCAAGATGCCTACGGAATCTCCAAATGGGAGGCGGAAAAGGGGTTGCGGTCTGTGGCTCAACATACCGGTTTGGAGGTGGTCATACTGCGCCCCCCACTGATCCACGGCCCAGGGGTCGGGGCCAACCTGGCGCGATTGTTGTCCTGGGTCAAGCGTGGAGTCCCTTTGCCGTTGGGGGCCGTGAACAACCGTCGCAGCCTGTTGGGCGTTGCCAATCTGGTGGATGCCATCGGCCGGGTGATGTGTCACCCTGAAGCCGCTGGCAAGACCTGGTTGATCAGCGATGGCGAGCCGGTGTCCACGACGCAGTTGATCCGTCTGTTGGCCGATGTGACGGGTTCCCGTATCATGCTGGTTCCGATCCCTCCCTTGTGGTTGAGAGGGGTGGGGCAATTGCTGGGACGGGGGGAGGAGATCCAGCGCTTGCTGGGGTCGCTGGAGGTCGATGACCGTGCCTTGCGTGAAACGCTCGGTTGGCACCCTCCGTATTCCCTGCGCGAGGGGTTGACCCATATGGTCGTGACGCGTATCGGAGATTCATGAAACGTTCTTTGCTGACACTGCTGCATTTGCCGCGTACCACCAAGCGCTTGCTGGTACTGGCGGTGGATGCCAGTTTTTGTGTGCTGACGGTCTGGATGGCACTGTGCCTGCGCTATGAAGCCTGGGTTCCCCTGAGTCAAGGTTCCTATCCGTGGGTCGTGCTGGCCTCTATCGTGTTGGCATTGCCCCTGTTCGTGGTGTTCGGGTTGTATCGTGCGATATTTCGCTATTCCGGCTGGCCGGCCCTGATGACCGTCACGCGAGCGGTGGGAACCTATGGATTGTTGTTTGCTGCCATCTTTACGGCGCATGGTTTTGTGGGGATTCCGCGCACCGTCGGCCTCATCCAGCCCATTCTTCTTTTGCTGTCGGTGGGGGCATCGCGTGCATTGGCAGGTTACTGGTTGGGGGGCGCTTATCAGGCGGTTTTGCGGCGCAATACGTTGCCGGCGGCACTGGTGTACGGTGCGGGAGAGACGGGAAGGCAATTGGCCTCCGCCCTGGCGCATAGTTCCGAACTGCGGGTGATGGCTTTTCTGGATGATGCGCCGGCATTACACCACCAGGTGCTCAACGGTCTGACCATTTACCCCTCCAGCGATGTTCCTGAACTCGTGGTGACGCTGGGGATACAGCGGGTTCTGTTGGCCATGCCCTCGATTTCACGCAAACGCAGACAGGAAATTCTGGATCGGTTGATGGGAACCCATGTTATCGTGCAGACGTTGCCCAGGGTCTCCGATCTCGCGCATGGGCGTATCAGCATTGCGGATCTGCGTGAACCGGAAATCGAGGATCTGCTGGGGCGTGACCCGGTTCCCCCAGTAGCGGAATTGTTGAATCGTCACAATGCCGGGAAGGTGGTGCTGGTCACCGGGGCTGGGGGATCCATTGGCAGCGAACTGTGTCATCAGTTGCTGGAGGCTCGACCTGGGTATCTGCTGTTGGTCGAGCAGAGCGAGTTTGCCCTCTACGAAATCCACCAGCGTTTGTTACCCCTGAGTCAGCAGTATGGCATCGCCCTGATTCCCTTGCTCGGCTCGGTGACCGATGAAGCCCGGCTAGAGCGTATCCTGACGCATTGGCATCCCCACACGGTTTACCACGCCGCCGCCTACAAGCATGTGCCGCTGGTGGAACATAACGTGGAACCGGGGTTGTATAACAATGTCTGGGGGACCTGGATCTGTGCGCGGGTGGCCGCGCGAGCAGGGGTGAAAAATTTTGTGCTGATCAGCACCGACAAGGCAGTACGCCCCACCAACGTCATGGGGGCCAGCAAGCGCCTGGCGGAAATGGTGTTGCAGGCCCTGACTCCGATTCACCCGCAAACCTGTTTTTGCATGGTGCGTTTCGGCAATGTGCTGGGCTCATCCGGTTCGGTGGTCCCGCTGTTTCGTAGCCAGATTCGTGCCGGGGGGCCGGTGACCATCACCCACGATGAAGTAACGCGCTATTTCATGACGATACCTGAAGCGGCCCAACTGGTCATTCAGGCCGGGGCCATGGCCGTGGGAGGGGATGTGTTCGTGCTGGACATGGGAGAGCCGGTGCGCATCGTCGATCTGGCCCGTCGCATGATCGAATTGTCGGGGTTGACGGTGCGCGACGAGAAAAACCCTGAAGGAGACATTGCCCTGGAAGTCACCGGCCTGCGCCCCGGGGAAAAACTGTATGAAGAATTGTTGATCGGCAACAATCCGGAGCCTACCCTCCATCCGCGTATCCAGAAAGCCCACGAACATTGCCTGCCCTGGGAGGAATTGCTGGCGGGTTTGCAACGCTTGGAAGCGGCACTGGATACGGCCGACCTCGCTGCCGTTCGATGTTGTTTGCAGGAATTGGTCGCTGGCTACCAGCCGGGAGAAGGACTCGTCGATTGGTTGGAGAGAGGTTGGAAAGAGAGGGATGATGTGCGGGGCCGGTTGCCCAAATGTATCATTTTGTAACAGAATTGGGGGGTGTTTTCCTGGCCCAGAGGCTGTTATGATGATCGCCTGACTTCTGAGTGGGGGGGCAGGCGTGTGATGGTCGTGGGGTGGTAATCAATGAGCGATTCCCTGATTTTGACGCGTTTGTCATCACGGTTGCTCAAACAGTCTATCGATATCTTCCCCTGGAACGCCAATTTCAATACGGGGTTGCCAGAAATCGATGAACAGCATCGCAATCTGGTTCAAATCCTCAACGTGCTGGCCAGTCATGTGGGGTTTCGTTCCGATTCCCTGCAATTGACCGAAGTTTTTGATGCCTTGATGGACTATACCGTCTATCACTTCAACGCAGAAGAGATCATCTGGGGTCGGTATTTTCATGAAGACCCAGAACATCGGGAACACTTGGCGGTTCACGAGCGTTTTGTTGAGACAGTGCGGAATCTCAAGGGAGATCTGCAGAGCCGTTCCTCGGAGGAGGTGGCGCGGGAGGCACTGGATTTTCTGGTGCGCTGGCTGGCTTCTCATATTCTGGAGAAGGATCGTTACCTAGCCTACCAGGTATTGGCGCGGAAGGCAGGGGCTTGCCTGGAGGATGCCAGGGCCGAGGCCAAGCGTCAGATGGGCGGGGCAACGCGTACCCTGATCGACATCATCCTGTCCCTGTATTCGGTGCTATCGTCCAATACGGTGCGCTTGATGAGGGAACTGGAGGAACATCGCAAGACGGAAGAGGCCTTCCATCAGCAAAAGCGGTTGTTGGAACATCGTGAACATTTTGATGGAGTGACCGGACTTCCCAATCGCACGGCCTTGACCGAAGCACTACAAAAAGCCATGGCTCGGAGTCGCCGTGAGCAGAAAAAACTGGTTCTGGTCTATCTCGATCTGGACGGCTTTCGTTCGGTCAATGATGCCTTTGGTCCGGAGGCCGGCAATGCCGTGCTGGAAATCCTGGCAAAACGGATGTGCCAACGCTTGAAGGATTACGATACGGTCGCCCGTCTTGGTGGGGATGAATTCGTCATGATGGTGCAGGGTATGGGCTCTCGTGAAGTCTGTCTGCCTTGGTTGAACGAGTTGTTGATCGATATGGCGAATCCGGTGGAGATGAGTGATAAGGGTGTGGTGCGTTTGTCAGCCAGCCTGGGCGTGACGTTCTATCCGCAACAGGAAGATATTGCGCCGGACCAGTTGATTCGCCAGGCGGATCAGGCCATGTATCAGGCCAAGATAGCCGGGAAGAATCGGATTCACTTTTTCGATATGGATCAGGATGTTGCGGTGCGCGGGTATCTGGAGACGACCCGACGGATTCAGGAAGGGTTGATCCAGCGCGAATTCGTGTTGTATTACCAGCCCAAGGTCAATCTGAGGTCTGGAAAAATTCTGGGAGTCGAGGCGCTGATTCGTTGGCAGCATCCAGAGCGAGGGTTACTGGCCCCAAAGGATTTTCTTCACCTGTTGGCGGGCCAACCCCTGGAATGCCAGTTGGGGGAGTGGGTGTTGGACGAGGTGATGGTTCAGATGCGGAACTGGCAGGATCAGGGGCTGAACCTGGCGGTGAGTGTCAATGTCAGTGGACAGCAATTGCTGATGCCGGGATTTGCCAGTCGCTTGCAACACCGATTGGCTGCCCAGTATGCTATTGCCCCCGATTTGCTGGAACTGGAGATTCTCGAAACCAGCGCCCTGGAGGATATCAACCGGGTATCGCGTGTCATGGAGGAATGCCTGTGTCTGGGGGTTCGCTTTTCCATCGACGATTTCGGGACGGGATATTCCTCGCTGGACTATCTCAAGCGTTTGCCGGCGCGCATCCTCAAGATCGACAAAAGTTTTGTGATGACCATGTTGGAGGATCCTGATGATCTGACCATCCTGGTGGGTATTTTGGGGTTGGCCGAAGCATTTCGACGGCAGGTGATCGCTGAGGGGGTGGAAACCCTGGCCCAGCAAGAGATGCTCCTGGATCTGGGCTGCGAGGAAGTTCAGGGCTATGCTGTCGCGTATCCGATGAAGGGGGAATTGGTTCCCGATTGGACGCGGTCCTGGGTGGCTCCGCCCTCCTGTCTTAACCGGGCAGTGCGTAGCCGTGACGATATTCCGCGTTTGATGGCATTGGTTGAGCAGCAGGCATGGAACCGGGAAACCCAGCAGTGGGTCAAGGGGAATGGAGATAGTCTCGCTGTTCAAGCCTGTCGTGAACGCTTCGAAAATTGGTTGATTCGTGAACGAGGGGATTGGGGAAGTGGGACCTGGTTTGACGAGATCTATCGTGGCTATGAGCAGGTGGTGGCGCGTGCCGGTCGCCTCGCCACTTGGCAGTTGAATCAGCAACCGTATGATGCTGACGAGGAAATAGCATGGTTCTCCAGCGTGTTCCAGAAGATCGAAGGTAACCTCCGCGAGGTGCTGGGCTTTCGATGACTATCGGATTTCCCGATTAAACGAAAGGAGCCTGTTTGTTCTCATGGGATTGGCACAATGGGTGCTGTTCACGGGGCGTGTTTCGCGATGAAGAGTTGCCCTGGTAATTGCCGAAGTATATACTCAATGTATATCTTTGTCTTTGGAGGGGACCATGACCTACGCACGCGTATTTCAATCCGGCAACAGCCAGGCGGTGCGATTGCCAAAAGAATTTCGTTTTTCTGCCGATCGGGTTGAAATCTTTCGGCGGGGCGACGAGGTGATCCTACGGGAACGTCCGAGCAGTGCCTTGACCATTTTCAATACCTTGAGCCAGTTGCCGGAAGACGTCATGGCACAGGGACGGGGTGACGTGCAACCCCAAGAAAGGGAGTTGTTCTGATGGTGCGTTACCTGCTGGATACCAACATCTGCATCTATATCGCCAAGCACAATCCTGCTGCAGTGCGTGAACGGTTTTCTCGCCACACGGTGGATGAATTGGCGATGTCTGCGGTGACGTTGGGGGAATTGCGCTTTGGTGCGGAAAAAAGCCAGTGGCGCGAACGCGCATTGGCCGTCATCGCACAACTGGAAGCAACGATGCAAACCGCGCCATTGACCGAGGCGGTTGGAGAACATTATGGACAGATCCGTGCAGCCCTGCAACAGCGCGGCGAGATGATCGGCAACAACGATCTGTGGCTGTCCGCCCATGCAAGAGCCGAAGGCTGGATACTGGTGACCAACAATGAACGCGAGTTTGTGCGGGTCGATGGGTTGCAGGTCGAGAATTGGGCGGTCTGATGGCATTATGGGACAGGGGTTAGTAATGGTATTTGCACTGAGCAACAAGGATGGTGTCGTCCTGAACTGCATAAACCAGACGATGCTCCTCTCGCTGTTACCGGTGTTGTCATGGATCCCGGAGTAACATTCAATTTTTTCTGATGCGGAATACGCAATACGATTCCAAACGAGCCGAGCATCTGGTGCAACTGACACCGCCCATGACGGCTCGAACCCTATATCGATATGCACCGCTTGGTGCATTTGCTCACCACGCTTAAATCCTGAATTCCGAACTTAACACTGTCCAAAAATCCGGGTCCACTATAAGACCCTCGTGCAGATATTGCCATTCTTCATCCGTAATCGTAGTCATCCGGTGTTTCCTGTTATGGCCGTTGAGGTTACGCCCAGTTTTCCAGAATCAGAGGCGCTGCGATCCGTTCGTAATGACGACTGTTGTTAGTGACCAGCACGGCACCGGCGGACAAGGCATGGGCGGCGATCATCATGTCCAACTCGCCAATCGGTTGCCCCGTGCTGGCAAGCTGGTGGCGAATTTCGGCGTACCAGTCCGCAGACTCGGCATCCCATGGCAGGACGTGCACGATTTTAAGGAACTGGCGCACCGCCAGGTGCAGGCGATGGTCGGCGGGCAGGCGTTTCAGGCCATATTGCAATTCCGCCCGCGTCATCACTGAGATGCAGACCATCGAGGGCACCAAGGTACCCAGCCGGGCTTTTATCGTGGGAGACTTACCCTTGATGAGGTAGCTCGTTGTATCGGTATCCAGCATGTGCAGCATGGCTCAGTCCGCCTGGCCGGGCACGGCGGCCTCATCATCAAAGATGCCGCGCTCTCGCGGCAATACATTCAGCGGACGTGCGACCATGAAATCGGCGGGCACCTCCACCTTCTGCAGCAATTCGAAGAACTCCCCCCAGGTCCTGGCCCCAGGACGGTTCGATAGCACTACATCACCAGTTGCGTCGTCGCGGGTGATGTACACCTCGTCGCTTTCGAAGCGGAAGTCCGAGGGGAGACGTACCGCCTGGCTGGCACCGTTCTTGAACAGCTTGGCAACCCGAGTCTCGATCATCGTCGTGCGCCTCTTACGATTAACAATATATGCGACAGTATATATTGTTTGCCAAGCGGCCGTGGCTTACTTTCTGTAAGCGGGGGATTAAAAATTGCGTAAATCTGGGGATAAAAAGTAGAGCCGTTCAAGCGAATACAGATTTCTTGTTGGTTGTTCAGACGGGAAGAGATCTGTCGTACAGTGTTTCAGGAGCAATATCAATATTACCCGGCCAAACGACGGTACCGTACTCAACGGAAGCCTTGGTAAAAAGTGAAGATATTTTCAATTGGGCAAAAGGTTTCTTATCCATCAAGGGAGCCATGTCGAATACTCGTATTTCACCGTTTTCGAATTCCAGAAACAGCGTATAGTCGGGCTTGGCTTCTACGCGAACTACATCCAACAGTTCATCCATGATGGGCTCCTCGCTATTGCAACGGTGCAATTCTGAAAGGCTGCTCACCTGCGAGGGCAAGCTCCCAGTCGGCAAACAACTCATCTTTATGGATTTCAATTCATGCTTGCACCATTTTGAGCTACTTGGAAGGAAGGCCCCCTGCCAGCACGCTACCGTCTTCGATAGCAACGGCTGCTTTATGTCCTGAGTACCGCACATGGATATGCGGCAGGTTGTGGCGATCATTGTCCTCAAAAAATATTGCAACCAAAATGCCGTAGAACATGCTGATTGTAGGCATAAGCGCTCCTTTCACAAAGAGATTCTAAACCACTTTTCCGAGATAAGCAGTGTCAACGATGGGAACAGCAAAACCTGAAGAATCCAGAGTTTTGCTGCGCCCCGGTACATGTCAGGACACATCAAGGGATAGGTACGTCTGTAACAAGGGCTGTTGATCATGAACAGATTCTGTTCGAATGGGACGGTAAATCAATGTCAGGAGGAAATTGGGTTCAGGACGGACCCGACAATGGATCAAGATAGGGGGAAACCCTTGTCACTAACCAACCCCCGGCTTCGGCTGGGGGGGTGTGCCAGGATTAAGGCTTCACTGGATATGATAGACTTACCGCATGAGCCAGCCCCATGATTGTGGTTACAAGTATTTGTTTTCAGCACCGGAATTTGTGCGCGACCTGATTCTGGGGTTTGTGCCGGACGAGTGGTTGCACGGGTTGGATTTTACGACGCTGGAGCCGTACCCTGGCAGTTACATCACGGAGGATTTTCGCAATCGTGCGGATGACGTGGTGTGGCGTATCCGCGTGGGTG
>JAJZBQ010000032.1 GCA_021798835.1 Pseudomonadota bacterium
GGAGACCGCGCAAACCGCTCCTTCTGTCAAGTGATTTTTGCTCATTTCATGATTACTTTTGTCTCAAATTTCTGTCTTGCTACCGCCTTCATGACCGCTTTTTTGATGCTGAATGTCTAAAGTTGAGGTAACTTGACCAAAAGGCACTAAAAATATAAAATTTACAATCAAGTAGTTACATGAATTTAGTCAATTTCATGCTGGTGCGGTTTTTGCTCTATGAGCGCCGCCGATATTGATGAAATTGAGCCCCCGTAACCGGGTCAAGGGTAGTCTGCGGCCTTGTGCAGACTGGCGAAGCGTATCCTTGACGCGGTGGAGGGGGTAATACAATAACGCGTGGTAGTAAGTGCGGCAGTTTCGCGCTTACTACCATGGAAACCGATTTTAACTGCACTTTCGCCATCAACGAACGTGATTATCAGAACATCAAATTAGCTGACCACACTCAGTAGATCGGCAAATGCTCGTGACGCGCCATGAGTCCGGTGCAAAATTTTCCGACCCAGCAGGGGGCTACCGCCCCCTGCACCCCCGAAATGGTCGAATCACCCGAAGCGCCCAATCACCCACGCCGCCGCCCTGCCAGCAACCCCAGCAACCCGATGCCAAACAGTGCCAGGCCCGCAGGCTCGGGCACGGCGGCGGCTCCAGCCTGGCCGGGCAGCACGGCCCACGCATAGTTGAGGTAGTTGAGCTTGTTGTATGCGTACTGGCTGCCGAAGTCGGTGTAAAAGTACCACGCGTAGCCTGGATTGGACGCGTACTCCGTACCGGACCAGTACGCGGAATTCTGCACATTCGTGAACAGGTTGTAGCTGGCATTGTGGCTGAGGGTGATCGGTTGTCCCGCCGTGCCGCCCAATCCCGTGTAGAACAGTTCGCCCAGCATGCTGTTGGTGCAGTTGTAACCTGAACAGCTCTGATCGTAGGTGGTCGGCTGCATCCAGGTGTTGTGTCCAAGGTAATCGATGCTGTTCAGATATCCCATGAAGGCCATCCCGCCAAACCAGTCCAACGCGCCGCCACTCGAGAAATCGCCTGAACTCAGGTTGTAATTGCCGGGACCGGCGTTGTCATACGCATTGGGGGTGTCGTGCACGGTCGGCACCGCCGCGATGATCTGGTTCACTAGGTTCGGATTCGAAGCTTGCATGGTGGCGAACAGGTTCGTATTCGAACTCCAGGTCACGTTCGCCACGTTGTCGTAGACCAGACCCGGTCCGTCCGCAATCAGGCTCGCCTGCGCCCCATTCGCCCCCAGCATCCCCATCGCCAGCAATCCCGCCATCTTCCAGCCGTGTTTCATTTGATCCCCCAATGTAGTCGATTCGAGTCTTTTCCCCCTGGCCTCCCAAGGGGAATCTGCGGAAAAGCATTTATCGTGCCATGCATCATGATTGAAAAATATCATCGCTCCATTTCAACAGGTTATGGATGGAGGGAGAGATGGATGGATGGAGCACAGTGTAAAGTTTTCCGACAGCGCGGCAAGCCGCTCGCCTCATGAAATGCCGCCAGCTCTTCTCACCCTGCCGGCGGATTCAAATCCCGCCCGACTCGATCAGCGCCGCCAGCTTCCCGACGTCCACCCCGTAGTTGACGGTCTCGGGTTCCGCCACCATCCGGTGCATCGTTGCATACCCCACCATGGCTTCGAACCCATCTTCGAACCGGTTCTGCCGCTTGAAGGCCGGTTTCCTGAGCGCGGTTTTATGCGCGCCTCTCGAGAACAGAATCTTCGCCCGCAACGCCTCGAACGAATAACCGCGCCCCATCCGGTTCATTACCCGGATCAGGCTGTTCAGGCTTTCGGTGAAGGCATTGGTGATCCGGTGATCGAAGTAATTGAGGATGTAGGGCTGCCAGTTGCGCCAAGCCGTGAGAATGTCGCCGAAAGCGGGCTGGAATTCGGGCGTCACCTCGCTCGCCCAAGACTGATAGCGGCGTTCGGCTTCCTCTCTGGTCGGAGCATCGTAAATTGCGTAGTAGGCTTCCTTGAGCCGCCAGGCTTCGCCCAGCTCCGGAATGTTCTTGATCCACCCCTCCAGGAAGAAGCGCTCCTGAACGGTCAGATCGCGCTCCCGCTTTCTGAACAAATACGCATCCTTTTTGGTGCCCGCCACCTTTTTGCGCAGGACATCCCCGGTTTCCCTGCGATTGAGCGAACGCCGGAATTCGTCGATCGCCTGATTGCCCATGCGTTGGACGTGGAACTTGTCCACCACCACGATGGCTTGGGGCAGCACGGCATCCTTGTACGGTTCCCACATGTCGATGGCGACGTAACGGATGTCTCCCTTCCCCTCGAGGCCGGAAAGATAGGTCGCCACGGTTGTTTTGTACCGGTTCGGCAGCAACTCGACGGCAGTGTTGTCATGCAGGTTCGAGATCACCACCCGTGGCCGCTTGATGATGTGGATTTCGTCGATGCCCATCCACTTCGGGGTCTCGAAACGGATGGTGCGCTGCAGGTCGTTGACGTAATCGCTGAAGACATTGCGGACTGTGCCTTCGGTGACGCCGATTTCCTCGGCGATGCCAGTGAAGGTTTGCTTCAGGGATCGCTCGCCGATCCAGCGCACCAGCCGTTCGGTCATCCAGCGACGGGCATTGACCTCGGGCAAGGTTTCCATAAAAGTCTTGCCGCAAGTCTTGCACTTGAGCCGCCGGGCATCGACATAGATGCCCACGCGCTTGAGATATAGTCGAAACTGGTGTACAGGTGGTTTGGGGTTGATGGGTTGAGGTGGTGGAGATTTCTGTAGAGAATCTGATTGTCGAAGTCGGAAACTATACGAGGAAACCATCCACCATGAAGAAGGA
>JAJZBQ010000017.1 GCA_021798835.1 Pseudomonadota bacterium
CTTCAGGTCCCACATGGCGGCAAGCTCTGAAGTCTGGCGTCGATATCCTCTTCGGAGTAGACTTCCGAGCTATGGATCTGATCGAACTGCTAAAGCGCCCCGAGGGCAAGACGCTGGAATTCAAGCGCGATCTTTCGTCGCCTGACGGAGTATTGCGCGCCATTGTGGCGTTCGCCAATACGGCGGAAGGTGTGCTGCTGCTCGGTGAGGTAGTGAAATTCCACGGGAAGCACAAAATTTCTGACGACTTAAACCGGAATCCTGAAATTCATCGATCAATCGGCGCCATTCTTCCTTGCTATGACGATGGCGCAAAGCGGGATCAGGGGACAACATAGGGGTAAACTCCAGGGGGAATATCAGGGAATAATGATGACCTGCGGATTTTTGGTTACACGCTTTATTTTCATGATGTTATATGTTTTTCAGGCGTGTCAATCAACAGTCAGGAATGGCATGTTTTACGGACTCTTAATCCGTAGGTTGAAGGTTCGAATCCTTCACGGCCCACCAACAAATCAAGGACTTGCAGAGATGCCAGTCCTTTTTTCTTTACCAAGGCAAGCGGCAGAATTGAGACGCGGATAAAAAATCACGTCGGCAACTTTAATAAACGGCATGGTTACAAAAATCATGTGTCAGATGATACTTGTTCCAGACCAGAGGATTCGACATCAAATACTCGATGTAACAGGTTGTACGATACGCGCCAACGCTGATCTTGTGATATCAAAGTCACCGATTTGTCATTAAGACGAATAACCTGCCCATTCCGCTGCTGCTGTTGTTTGTCTAGAAACCCAACGATATCCCCCACTGCCACTTCATGTCGGCTCAACCCCTGACTGGAGCTGTCACGAATCTTGGCATCCACACCTCCCAGATTGATCGAGGTATAGGGCATCAACCATCGCTCCGCCCTGTCTTCGCGCAAGATCAACACCTGCTTCTGGCGTAACTCAAGAACCGTTCCTCGATATAATTGATTATCCTTGGCATCATAGTATTCCACCGATTGCCCAATCCTCAATTCACGTCGAACGACCGAGTTCCATTTGGGATCATCCAGCGTCCGCGAAATAGCTTCTCGTAAACGGTACAGTTCAAACCCGGATGCCTGTTGCAAGGCGTTCATAATATCGCTAAGTGTCATGAATCCTCTCTACGAAGGTGATCTTTCATCGCTCTGATGGGTACAGAATATCAAGCCACCGCACCAGTCTGTATGCTGATAACAACATCCTACCTCCAATAACCGACTCTGGGGCACCTAATTTCTAGTGTGGTGAGCAAAGATGGTTTCTTGGCTGTTCAATGCGAGGATAAGGGGGGCAACGGTGATCCTCCCAATGCCACAAAAAGACGGATGGCATCCAGATAGCGGGCAGCATGGGCATCGCTCAGTTGGCGTTGCATTTGGGCATCGGCGCGCTCTGCTTGAACGACATCCACCTGGTTGCCATCGCCTGCCTCAACATGCTGACGAGCAATGGCAAGAGCCGTGGCAGAAGTTCGGGCTCCATCATCAAAAATAACAATGGCCTCGTCGTCATGAACCAACGCCGTCAGGGCATCAGCCACTTGGCCGAAGGCTCGTACGACGGTGTCACGGTAATTGTCCAGGGATGCGCGGTAGGCATGCTCTGCGGCACGTCGCTGAGCCGACAAGACCCCACCATCCCACACCGGGACAGAGATGGCACCAGCCAGGGCCCAGGCATTGCTGGCAGCATAGAAAATACGCGAAGGCGACAAGGCCTCTTGTAGCATGTTGGCACTCAGCGTCAGACTTGGATAAAGGTTGGCACTGGCCACACCCAGAGCCGCACCAGCCGCATGCAGATCCGCCTCAGCAGCGAGGATATCAGGTCGCCGGTGAACCAGTTCTGAGGGGAGGCTGACCGGCAATGCAGCAGGGAGTTTGAGTTGTTCCCAGCGCACGTCTAAAGGTAATCCATCGCCAGGTCCGCGTCCCAATAGTACAGCCAGGGTATGTGCATGCAGGCTATAGTTCTGCTGCAAGGCGGGCAACAACGCTCGGTCGGTATCCAGACGCGTCTGGGCGGTGACAAGGTCTGAACGCGAGGCTGAGCCTGTCATGACAGCGCGTTGAGTGAGCTCTCGCAAACGCTCATCGCAGACGATCACGTGCTCGACAGCATCGATATCGGTACGCCATGTAGCTTGCTGGACGGCCTGCGCCACCACATTGCCCGTCAAGGCAACATAGAGTGCTTCCCATTGGTGTTGCTGATAATCTGCCAGTGCCTGCTGACGCTCGACGCGGTGCTTCCCTCCTCCAAAGAGATCGGGAGTCCAACTGAAAGATGGACCCACTTCATAATAGGTGAATGGGGGAATAAAAAAATTGGATGGTCCAAAAAGAGCCACCCCGTATAGTTGTCGCCCCGTAACGGCCCCCAGGCTGACCTGTGGCATCTGACTCCCCTGTTCCGCCTCAACGGCGGCCTGGGCCTGAGCCAAAGTTTCCTTGGCAGCGGACAGCCCAGGATTGGCATCAACAGCCTGGTGAACCAGGTCATTGAGCGCACCAGAATTGAACAGAGTCCACCATGCTGTTTCGAGTTTCTGCCCCAGCGCCACATGCCCTTGGAGGTCTGCCATGTCTGCAGCAGGAAGGTAAGGACGGTTGGGTTGATCCGGCGAATCAAGCAGTGGATCCGTAGAGCAGGCCGTCAATCCCAGCAACAGAAAAAGACAAGTGACTACTTTCACGAATCACTCCAGTACAGCGGCATCTTCAGTGCGCGTCCGGCGTGCCGGAGGACGCAGCAGAAACAACAGGGGCATGACCACCAGAGTAGCGATCATCATGAGTTGATAATCATTGTTGTAGGCCACCATGGCCGCCTGATGGGTCAATAACTCATTGACGCGTATCAGGCCAGCCCGGGTCGAAGGGTCAATGTGCAAGTTATCCAACGCTGGGTTGGTAAGGGTAAAGGGGGTAATGTGCGTTGCCAACGATGCATGCATGGTTTGGGTATTACGCGTCAACAGCATCTGGACCGTCGATATGCCTATGGCACTGCCGATATTGCGCAGCAGGTTAAAAAATGCAGTCCCTTCGTTGCGCAATGTTGAGGGAAGGGTGCTAAACGCCACCGTGGACAGTGGAACATAGGAAAGACCGACACCGAACCCCTGAAGAAGACCGGTATAGATGATGAGCCCCTTTCCCATCAACAAGTCAAAATGTGCCATCTGCCACAGGGAAACCACCGTCAGGCCAAGACCGGTGAACATAATGAGACGCGGATCAAAACGACCGATCAGCCGCCCCACCAACATCATAGCTAACATGGTCCCGGCTCCTCGCGGAGCGGTAACCAAACCAGTCAATACCACCGGATAGTTCATCTCCTTTTGAAGCATGGGGGGAATCAGTGCCAGCGTGGCAAAAAGCACCATCCCGATCAGAAAAATAAAAAAGTTGGCCGCCAAAAAATTTCGGTCAACGAACAAGGCGGGACTCAAGAATGGACGACGTGACGATAGTGTATGCACGCTGAAAAGATAAAAGGCGATACTCGCAATAAGTCCATAAAAAATGATTTCCGGGGAAGAAAACCAGTTCTTGAGTTCACCACGATCCAGCAACAGTTGCAACGCCCCAATCCCGCATGAAAGACTAAGAAACCCAAAAAAATCAAAACTACTAACAACTTTCTTGGTATTTGGCATGGACAATGAAAGACCGAGGTAGGCCAGAATACCGATGGGGACATTGATGAAGAAGACCCAGCGCCAACTGTAATGATCGGTGAGCCAACCGCCCAGAGCCGGCCCGATAATGGGACCCAAGGTAACACCAACACCCCACACCGCCATGGCACGCCCATGGTTTTCCGGGGGGTTTATGTCAAACAGCACAGCCTGTGAAAGAGGAACCAGGGCAGCCCCGGAGATGCCTTGCAGAAAACGGAACAACACGATGGCTGGCAATGTCGTAGCAAGTCCACATAACGCTGAACTGACGGTAAACCCGATGATCGAGATCAGGAATACCGGTTTGCGCCCCAGACGCTGGGCCAACCAGCCTGTCAGCGGGATCATGATGGCAGCAGCAACGATGTAGGAAGTAAGCACCCAGGCCATTTCATCCTGAGTGGCGCTCAGTGTTCCTTGCATATTGGGCAGAGCCACATTGGCAATGGTGGAATCCAGAGCTTGCATGACGGTGGCCGCCATTACGGAAGCAGTCACGAGCCGTTTGTTGGGAACAGGGGAAGTATCAGGGGTCATGGCGCACGGCAACGGATACAGTGGCACTGAGACCAGCTTGAAACGGGCGGGTAGGATCGGGATCATCCAGCGAAAGGCGCACCGCCAAACGCTGAACGACCTTGACCCAATTGCCAGTGGCATTTTCAGGCGGAAGAATGGATAAACTCGACCCGGTACCAGGACTCAAACTCTGAACATGACCATGAAAGGAATGACCCGGATAAGCATCGATATCCACGATACCGGACTGTCCGACATGCAAGCGTGCCAGATCTGTTTCCCGGAAGTTGGCTTCAATCCATACATCGCGGGTCGACACCAAGGCAAAAAGTGGGGTCCCCAGGGTAACATAGTCTCCCACCTGCAGTTGTTCTACCCGTGAAACGATGCCATCCTGCGGAGCGCAGATGGACGCATAGGAAAGATTGAGCAACGCCCGATCAAGCGCTGCCTGTGCAGCACGCACCGCCGGGTAATCGTTGTCGTTACGTTCAGGCTGGTGATCAAGAGAAGCCAGTGTCCTGGCCTCTTCCTGCTCGCGTGCCTGTACCTTGTGCAGAGCCTGTTGCCAGGAGAGTTCCGCAGCATCCTGTTGAGCCTGAGAAGCAATGCCTTGAGTAACAAGTTTTTTTTGGCGGGCCAGTTCCTTCTCCTGATAAGCCACGGTTTCACGGGCCGCAGTCACTTCAGCCTGATGCTGCCGGTAAGTAGCCTTCAATCCGGAAATCTCAAGACGGGTATTGGCCAACCGAGCCCGAGCCTCCATGGCCGCCAGTTCAAAATCCCGCGCATCAAGCCGAAACAGTAGGTCACCCCGGTGAACAAATTGATTGTCCTTGACGTAGATATCAACCACACGACCGGAAATGCTGGTGCTGATACGCGTGCTGGCAGCCGCCACATAAGCATCATCCGTAGAAATGGTACGCAGGCTGCTGACATAGAGAAAAGATGCCGCACCGATAATGAGCAGAGGCCCGCTGACAAGCAACAGACGACGGTGACGCTTGAACCAGGCATGGCGCTCGTTCGGCGCATCTCCAGAAAGATTGGGATTGTCCATGGAAGCAGTCTACATGGTATGAATTATTCGGATAAAGAGGCATAATGCGAATACACTATTTTCTGGGAGTGAATAATGCGAGGGGCCGAGTTTGTTGAACTCAAAGCCTTCGTCGCCGTTGTGGAACAAGGTAACTTTGCCCGTGCCGCCGCCACTCTGGGCATAGCCCCATCCACATTGAGCCAGACGGTAAATGCATTGGAGAATCGTCTCGGGGTACGTCTTCTGCATCGCACAACACGCAGCCTCTCACTGACGGAAGCGGGGGAACGGTTGCTAAGCCGTGTGCGCCCCGCCTTCGACTCGCTACATGCCGCAGTAGAATCCATCAATGACTTTCGCGATACGCCGATGGGCACGTTACGTCTCAGCGTATCCACCATACCCGCCAGATTGGTGCTGGCACCGCTACTGCGCGATTTTCTGGTTCAGTATCCCGCCATCCAGTTGGATATCACGGTAGACAATATCAACAGCGAACTGGTCATCGGGCGTTACGATGCGGGAATTCGTTACGGTCGTCGTATCGCTCAAGGGATGCGACTGGTACGAGCGACCGCACCCTCGCGCCTGATTGCCATGGCATCCCCAGATTATGTGGAGCGCTATGGAATTCCCAGAACCCCCCAGGAGTTACAGCAACATGCCTGCATCCGCTACCGTCTCGATAACCATCAGATATTGCCTTGGGAATTCGAGAAGGGAGGGGAGCATCTGGAATTGACCATCCAGGGACCTCTGATCGTCAATGACGTTGACCTGATGGTCAACGCTGCCAGGGATGGGGTCGGCGTTGGTTATGCCATTGAGGCATATATCGAGGCAGACCTTCGTTCGGGGCGACTGGTTCCCCTGCTGTCTGACTGGGCAATGCCATCACACCGTTACTACCTCTACTACACAGGAAGCAGTCGGTTGTCCGCCCCCTTGCGGGCGTTCATCGGCTTTCTGCGCAGCCGCCGTACCTCAGACAAGGAAAGTCAGGGTATCTGATCTGATGGATACCGTACCTCCGGCAACAACTTGGTAGTGTTGCGCTTTGCTTTCATGCCAAGAGCCCTTTCAGGAAATATTTTTTGGACTGGGTTGATCTGATAACCCTTGGCTTTATAACCGCTCTGTCGTTTTCCCCACATGCGTTCCAAAGCCGGATTGCCCGTATCTGGGAAACTTGCTTACGAACGTTTGGTCTCCAAAACTTTTCGAGACTTGAAACAGTAAAAACTTCTATCTCGCAACATCGACCAGCAGACCGCAAATCCTCAAGAAATCCACAAGGTTCATCACCGCGCAGGAGGAATGGAACGGTAACCATTCCAACAGGGGCAATTCCACACATCGATCGACTCCACAAACTCCTTGATATTGCTATTAACTGCCATTACCAGAGCTTTGTGCATCAAATCAGACCTTGGCATAAAATATATACCCGATGGTATTGTCCCTTTGGTATTAATATCTCTTGAATAGACAATATGCTCCGTTTTGGCATCTTTTATCTGGTATCTTGCAGCCACAACATATTCTGCTCCAAAGTCAAATCTAAAAATTGGATGCATATCCATAATGGTGACAGACAAAATAAATCTGTTCGGGGAATCATGCAAAAATTTCTTTGAATCTTTTAGAGTTTTAATTAACGACTTTTTCCACTGCTGAAGATCATACTGTTTTTGAGATTCCAGCAAGCCTGAATGAAAATAAGATGCTGCTCCGCTGGAAAGAGAAATATCAACATACTCAATTTCAGCATTTAATTTCCCTGCATCTTTTGATTTTTCCAGAGCAGGAACCATGCTTGTTGATGAATCGGGTAACTGCGCGCAGGATGACATAAAAGTTCCCGTGCAAACAGCCAGCACCACTCGCCATGATTTGGCCAGTCTTATGTAGCGCTTCCAGTGAATCATCTCAAAACACCGCTTGACAGAGCAAAGTACTTTTCAATATTTGAGCCTACTGCATTATCATACGAAACGGCTCTTATAGTGTTCAATCCTTGAAACTGTGCGCTGACTCCAATTGAATCAACGTCCAGGGAACGCATAACCGTATTGGTGTCCAGGTTGATAATCACATATCTCGATTTTATATGGGTTACCCTGCTGTGCCCAATCAACAACTGAAGGGGACCTGTATAGTCGAACTCAAGTATTTCAACAACCAACTTGACTCGCTGGTTCGAATTAGGATCAAACATCGCGGATTGGGGCGCGGCAATGGTTAAGGCTTTTTCCCATTCCTGAATGATGGGTTGCATCTCGGCTTGATCAAGTGACACTGTACCTGTTCTCATTTCAGGGCTGGCAAGTTGCACATCAACGGACTGTAGTCGCGCGTCTATTTTATGCTCCGAGTGGACGATCTGGTCAGGGGTAAAGTCATAACCCATGGGAGGTGTGGTCTGACATGCGCTCAAAACCAGGGCCATGCACCCGACTTGGAACCATCGATGAATCCTCATTGAACTTTCAATGCCATGAAAAGTACCACGTTCAGAAAAATTCATGCGGCGCTCAACTCTTGAGACAACTCAGGATGCTTGATGATCAGCCGAAGCAGGCACAGCACCCCCCCGGAGGTGCAAACCTGCCTTGCTCCCAATCACGCAACGTCGCCACAGGGGTTTCAATGCGCTCAGCGAGCGCTTGCCGCAGACCCGCTCGACGCCAGCCACTTGGGCAAAACCAGTATCGCTCTTCATTTGGTCGAGCCAATCGGGTTGATTGAACTTTGTGAAGGCCTTGGTGCTTCATCAAGGGATCGATCCATCGGACGAGATCGGGAGCGCCAGCCATCTGGTCCTCGGGACGCAGAATCAAATAGAAGCCATGCCGCAAGTTGGTCAGCCGATGTTTTTTCACCAACCGGGTGATCGCGGCGGTCAGGCCTTCGGCCTTCAGGTTCAGGTCGACCGCAACCAGCGCCTCTTCGCGGTCGAAGTACGCACGACCATGGAGAAGCCGCTCATCAACGAATTGGTCAAGGAATGCCATTCTCGCAGCATATGCAAAAACCGAAAAAAATACAATGTGTTTGCGTATGAGTTGGGGACAAGGAAAGGTGCATCTCAGGAGTGACAGCATCCAGATTGGATACTCCGACCGGGATCACGACACGCTTGGCAAGTAACAACGCAGAGCGCAGACTCACGGAATCACAGCCGCCCGCATCAACAACGACGTACTCAAAACCGGTGGCCAGTTGCTTGCCTTCGGCCAAGATCGCTTTACCAGCGAGGCATGTGGTGGGTGACGTGTGTACTGTGTCTCACGACGCCATGCGGCCCAACTCGCGTCTGATGCCTGTGGGTCACCATCAATAAGCAGCGTCTTGCCCTGATGGACCAGCATCACTGCGTAGGCTATATCCAGTCCAAAGCTATCTGTCCCGCAAAGCATCCACCAATATCGAAAGTGTATCGGCAATCTTTCTTGTCGTTTCCGGTGGAGGAAAAGGAACTTTGAAACTGCGGTTGCCGGTCGCCGGATCACGTTCGATCCATGGATGGGGTGTTGCTCCTCCGTTATCGGTTGCCGTCAACGCAGTAACCAACTGGGAACCAAACTGTAACAGCGCGGCCCAAGGATCCGCGCTAGCCTGATCTGGCACAGCATCTTCAGATTTCCGAGCCTCCACTTCAGCATCGGCTTTATCCTCAGCGATCATTGTCTTTATCGGCTCCACACCATATGTTGCGGCAATATTGCCCGCTTCTTCCGTCACGCTGACGGCCTCGCCCTCGCCCATGTGTCCGGTAACGTTTTCTACATCTTTCATGAAGCGGTTGAGACGCGAACCGCCGAGCAAAATTTCTCCCGTGCCACCATCGAGGATTCCTGCCGCAAGCGAACGCTTAAACGCAAGCACCGAAAGCATGCCTTCTTCTATAGTGCCCTTGGATACGAAATTGACGATCTGCACCGGTCGCTTCTGCCCCATACGGTGGATGCGCGCGATACGTTGTTCGAGGATGGCCGGGTTCCACGGTAGATCCATGTTCACTAGCGTGGAGGCATGTTGCAGGTTCAGCCCCGTGCTACCTGCGTCGGTCGAGAGGAACACGCGGCAATCCGGGTCATCGCGGAAACGCTCGGTCAGCGCCGGACGTTTCTCCGACGGTACGCCGCCGTGGAAGCTGACGTAGCCGATACCACGCGCCTCCAATCTGCGGATGACAATATCGTGCGTCCGCGTCCACTGGCTGAATACCACTGCCTTGCTCTCCGAAAGCGCGAACAAGCCGTCTAACAGCGCCGCCAGTTCGTCGGCCTTGACCCCGTGGTCGGTCTCCTGATCGAGCAGATACGTGCTGTTGCATGACATGCGCATATTCTGCAAGGCACAGGTGAGCCGCCGCTGATCAGTGTCCGACAGAAATTTTGTCTTGCGCCAGCGTTGCACGATTCTCGTCACCACTTCGGCATTTTCCTGATGATGGAGCATTTGCATCTCGGTCATTGGCACCAGCAGGTTCTGGTCGGTGCGTTCCGGCAACTGTTGCAACACCTCAGATTTGCGACGGCGGATCATCACCGGCGCGAGCGTCTCGCCGATCTTCTCAAGCCCGGTGTAGCCCGTCACGCGCCCTCCTTCGTCCTTTACCTGATGCTCGTGCAACAGTTTCCAAGTCGGGCCGAGACGGTGCTGGTCAACGAACTGGACGATGGAAATCAACTCCTCCAGTTTGTTCTCCAGCGGCGTGCCGGTCAGCACGATGGCATAAGGGCTGTCGATGCGTTTGAGCGCCTTCGCCGCGATGGTATTCCAGTTCTTCACCCTCTGCGCCTCGTCCACGATCACCAGTTCCGGTGCCCAGTCCGCGATCAAATCCAGATCGGACTTGAGTTTTTCGTAGTTGGTGATCTTGCAAAAGTCGTCCAGCGCGTAATCCTTCTGGCGCTGCGCTCTTCCGCCTGACAGCACCCGCGACTCACGCCCGGCAAAGCGCGCGATCTCGCTCTGCCACTGGTACTTAAGCGAAGTCGGACAGATCACCAGTACCCTAGATACGCCGAAATGCCGCGCCCATATCTCCGCTGCCGCGATAGCCTGAATAGTCTTGCCCAAGCCCATCTCGTCGCCGATCAACACACGACCAGCACGCACAGCAAACAGTGCGCCCTCAGCCTGGTAGGCGTAGAGCGGCACTTTCAGCATTTTCTTCAACAATGGGTCTTTCACACCGTGCGGGAAAATCCCGTCCAACACCGCCGCCCGCCGCTCCGCATCACGCTGTCCGGCGACAAAATCGAGCACATCGTCGTATGCGCGCAACTCGTGGCCGCTCTTCGCCGTTGCTGCGACAAAACGCTCCAGTTCGCCGAAACAGTTCTCACGTAACACCCAGTCGCGCAACTCGTCGAACAGCAGTGCAGCCGCCTTGCTCACTGCCGCCGGGCAATCCATCCCGGCGCGAAAATGGATAGTCCGCCCGCCGTCGTTACGCAAGTATAGTTCGGAAAATGGCGGATGGTAGCCACGCGCGAACGCCGACTTTGCGCCGCGCTTCTTCTCCAACTGCGCCAGAGTAAATTCGATGTGCTTGCAAGTGCCCAACTCGTTGGTCGCATAGTCCGGACACTCGCAAAAATTGTCCCCCGGACGCAGCCCGCGTATCGCCACGCGATAACTGCTTCTTGATTTTGGGTTGCCGACGCGGAAATCAGAAAAGAATGGCTCGGTTCCAAGACATTCCAGATCAAACGACTGCTCGCGCCCAAACTGCTGACGCAACACACGCTGCCAGTCAATTGGTGCAAGCCCCTCTGGGGCATGGGTTCGGGATAATTTTGGAGCATTGGTTGGCTTGGTAGTATTGCGCTTTGCTTTCATTCTATGAACACCTTTCAGGAAATATTTTTTGGACTGGGTTGATCTGATAACCCATAGCTTTATAACCGCGCTGACGTTTTTCCCACATGCGTTCCAAAGCCGGATTGCCCGTATCAACGTAGTCATAGATCAGCACATCCGATTTACTGACATGTTCGCGGTGCAGGCGACCGGCATATTGCTGCAAGGTGCCTTTCCACGAAACCGGCATCGCAAGTATCAGCGTATCGAGGGGCGGGTGATCGAAACCTTCGCCGATAAGCCGACCGGTGGCAAGCAATACACGAGGAGCGTCGCAGGGCAAGGCTTCCAGCGCTTCCAGCAGTGTGGTGCGCTGCTTGCGGGGCATACGACCATGCAAAGCGAAAAGATTTTCAATCCGGCCAGCAAGCATCATCTCCAACTTGTCGAGATGCTCGGTACGTTCGGTGAGCACAAGGATACTGCGACCAGCGCAATAGGCCTGCAGTACGTCATCGGCAATTTGCTGGCTGCGCTCAGTGCTGTCGGCGAGTTGCCGAAAAATATCCTGAATACCCATGACCGGATCGCTGCTCAGCGGTGTTGCCAAAAATCTGGGAATCACCGACAGTACGTGTGGCGCGCTTTCTGGACGACTGGCCTCATGACGAATGGGGCCGCACTGCATGAAAATGATTGGGTGCTGTCCATCACGGCGAATCGGCGTCGCGGTGAGGCCAAGTACGTAGCGCGCCTTGGCTCGCCGTAATAGTTGATCAAATGAAACGGCGGAGAGGTGGTGGCATTCGTCCACCACGATGTGGCCGTATTGCTCGATCAGGTCGCTGATTTCTCCCTTACGAGTGAGGGATTGCATGACGGCAATATCAATTC
Organism: Pseudomonadota bacterium; assembly: GCA_021798835.1. GTDB lineage: Bacteria > Pseudomonadota > Gammaproteobacteria > Burkholderiales > Ferrovaceae > Ferrovum. Next base: position 12,002 of record JAJZBQ010000017.1, read on the forward strand.
TGCCTGAGGGTTTACGCTTGCCCGCGCCGATGGTGCCGAGATCACCCTTCTCCAGGTTCAGGAAAGTACGCAACCGCTCCTGCCACTGCTTGAGCAGTTCGGTACGATGAACAAGGATCAACGTGTTGATGTCACGCCGGGCAATCAGCGCGGCAGCGGTCACAGTCTTGCCGAACGCGGTTGGCGCGCAGAGTACGCCGGTATCATGTGCCATCATGGCCTTGACCGCCTTCTCTTGATCAGGGCGAAGTTGTCCGGTGAATTTCATGGATAGCAGTTCTCCGGCAAAGCGCTCATCGCCAAGCTCAAATGCAATGCCGTTCTCATCAAGCAGTTTTGTTACTGCGTCCAGGCAACCTCGGGGCAAAGCAATGTGTTGGGAATAGTTTTCGGCACAACCGATAATTCGTGGAAACTCCCAAGTCGACCGGCGCATGGCCTGTGCCTTATAGAACTCTGGATTCTGAAATGCCGCAAGCCGGATCAGACGGTTCATCAACGATTGCGGCAACTGGGTTTTCTCGAAGTAGAGTTGATTGGCAAGCACAGCGGTGAGCTTACCCGGCAGTGGCTCAGCAATATTTTTCGGCAGCGCCTGCCGTTTCCACGGCTCGCGTTCATCCTGTTCGGCGATGAATGCGACATCCAGCGGATGGCCGCTGCCCGTTGCATTCTGTATTGCAGATTCCAGTTCTGCCAAAGACATGGAGCTGACCGATTCCAAAAACACCCACTGGTCAGGATACGGCTGGAGGGCTTCGTCAACAAATATGCTGAATCCCTTTTCGCGCGCCTCTTTCTGGAGCGGCAGCGCAATCAGGTTGCCAAACCCGCCCTTGGGTAGGGTGTCCTGATTGGGGAACAACCGGTCATACGATTCGAGTTTCAGTTGCCGGGTGCGGGTGCAGGTATGGCTGATGATGGCGGAACCGAGACGGCGCGCATCTCGGGCAGGCACGGCGGACGAAAAGAAAATCCAGACATGGGCACCTGCGCCGGAACGGGAGATTTCGATGGCGGCAGGCACTCCAAGTTCGCGGCAAGAAACGGCAAAGGCTTTGACATCGTCGCGCCAGTCGGCCTCGTCAAAATCGGCAGCGAGGAAATGACAGGTATCATCGGCAAGCAAGGGATAAACGCCGACCACATGCTCCCCGGCGAGGTGATCGTAAATAACGCGATCATCGAGCGGCAGCAGCAAACGATTTCCACAATCAGCGCATTTCACCCGCTTCTTGTCGCAGACTCCGATTTTCCATTCGTTGCCACAGGCTGGGGAGTAGCCGGATCGTGTGCCTTCCTTGTTTACCCAGCGCACCGGGTAAACATCGGTGCGGCCACGGAACAGACGCCGGAATAAGGCTATCTTTTCTTCGGCATTCAAGTTCAGATTCGACTTGGCTGGTGGTACAGGTGGCACCGGTGTGGGAAGTTCGACAGAATGCGAGATGCCGTGTTTTTCCAGCAAGGCGATCAGACGGGCATTCTCTGCATGGAGTTGCTCGCACTCCTGCTGTTTATCGGCAAGTTGTTGATCGAAAGTTTTCAACCTGGGAAGCGATTGAATCGGGCTATGAGTTCACTGGCCTGCAACTCGAATCGGCTTTTGTTTGCCGTATATAGTTTTTCCAGATTGAGCAACTTCCAGCGAATCGCCGGCAAGTCCTTGAGATGGGTGAATGGCATCAGTGTCCAAACGGGTTCGGCTCGCACAAACGAGAGCAGAAATCGCCGGTGAGAATCGGTGAGCATCTTGGGCAGTTCCTGCCGGATGTGCCGCCGTGTTTCAATCAAGTGCTGCAACGGAATTTCGGTTGCAGTCATGCCGACAAAATCCGTGTTGTAGATTTCTTCCAGCGGCAGATCGTTTGAAAACAGCACCTCGTGAACCGGGCGATTGTGGCCAACAAGGTAAGCAACGAAACAATCAACCATTTCTGCTTCGAGGCCAAAACGATCCATCATGGCGGCCACATCGAACCAGTCGCGCGGATGCTGGCGATCCAGTGCCGCGACCAGCTTGCTGCCGTAGAGTTCTGGGATGGCGAGGACGGGCAATTCCATCGCCGTAGTGAATAGGTTGCAAGCCGAGTTCACCAAGGCGCGATGCGTCACGGGCAACAACGTACCCCGGAAAACGAAATTCACTTCGACTTTTATTTGGCTGGCCTGGTTGGTCACCAACAATTTGGCTTCGTCGCCTTTTTGCGTTTTGTAAAGAGTAGCCGAACAGCCCATGCGTTCCAGCCGTGCCTTGGCTGTCAGCAATTCTTCGCCAATAGTTTTGAGCACTTGTTCTCGCCCCATGACATGATCGGTGAAAACGACATCTATATCCACCGACAGGCGCGGCAGATCCTGCACGAAAAGGTTAAGAGCGGTACCGCCCTTAAGCGCAAAATATGGCGTTTCAAAAATAACCGGTGCGACGGCAAGCAGCAAGCGAACGGTGTCGATGTATTGGCGATCCATTATTTTTTCAGGCTCAGAAGTTCACCGCTGCGAGTGCGCAACGTCCAACGGCGCTCGCTACCCATGCGCTGGCTATGTGGGTAAACGATCTTCGCCCAAGGCAGTTCAAGTTCATCGGCGAATTGGCGCGCCAGCCGGACCACCTTGATGCGGGTGCAGTGAGTAAGCAAGGTATCGAGCGCGTCAAGACGGGGATTGCGCAGGTTCTCGGTCAGATGCCTGGCCTCTTCCACCGACTGGTGCTTGCCAACATCGCACAGCATCTCCAGCAGCGCGCGTTCGGGAACAGATACCGGGGGGCCATTCGGGTTCTCCGGTAGTGGCTGTATTCCAAAACTGGTGGGCAGGTCGGCATCGAACAGTTGAGTGGTCTGGTAGCGACAGGGATAGTGCGCTGTCAGCCAGGTTGGGATACGCACGGGCTGATCGCCCCATAACTCAATTTGATCACGAACAGACAAATTATGCCGGACACCCCGCCACGCGAGCGCCGTCTTGCCTCCGACATGCAAGCCATGGCTGTGCCTTGCCAGATACGACAAGCATCCGTCCCGGCTCGGCTGATCACCGACGAGCAAATATACCCCGCGCGATAGATGCTGTAGCCATCCGCTCTTGGCGAGGTAGGAGGCCAATTGCGGGGAGACATCGTGCTTAGTTAGGGTAGCGGTTTCCACGGGTTCGCCACGCGGCAGTGCATCGAGCAGTCGCTGTATTGAATTATTTGATTTAGTTAAAGCCATGCGCTAACTATGGCAAATATCCCAAACAAATTCAAGTCTGTTGTTTGAGAAAATAAGAATTATGCTAAAGATGTTTGCCCTTTTCCGCTCGTTTGATATAAAGAGCGTAAGCGATCAACGGGGACACCTGTGCAAATGTGGGGAAGGATGAGACCCTGTGATTTTTTCAAGGGGGGTAGCAATGGGATCAGAGGAGAAGCGTGCGGAGTGGGAAGCGCGAGTGACGGCCTGGAAGGCAAGCGGATTGACGCAGAAGGCGTAACCGTTAACTGGTTGGCGTTGTATCGTTATGGGATGGATTTTGGGAATATGGGGTTCCTGCCCTATCTGGAGTTTACCCCTATGTTGTCCCCTGATCCCGCTTTGCGCCATCGTCATAGCAAGGAAGAATGGCGCCGATTGATCGATGAATTTCAGGATTCCGGTTTAAGTCGTCAGAAGTTTTGTGCTTCCCGTGGAATCTCACTACCTCACCGAGCAGCAGCACACCTTCCGCCGTATTGGCGAACGCCACAATGGCGCGCAATACTCCGTCAGGAGACGAAAGATCACGCTTGAATTCCAGCGTCTTGCCCTCGGGGCGCTTTAGCAGTTCGATCAGATCCATAGCTCGGAAGTCTACTCCGAAGAGGATATCGACGCCAGACTTCAGAGCTTGCCGCCATGTGGGACCTGAAG
>JAJZBQ010000018.1 GCA_021798835.1 Pseudomonadota bacterium
AATACGCGACGTGTCCGTCGCCCGGATGATTTGCTCATATTGGTCTCCTTCCACGGCTTTCTTGCCGCAGCACAAAACCCCTATAATGCACTTATCTGACCTGTTCAGTTTCGCCGAGCCACTTCTTGCCGACCAGTAACGCATCCCAGAAAACCCGATTCCCTCACGCAAGCAATATTCCTTCTACGTCAATCCGCTTGCCTTCCACGCCATCACTCGGGCTTCCCACTCCGCACGCTTTCCCTCTGATCCCATTGCTACCCCCCTTGAAAAAATCACAGGGTCTCATCCTTCCCCACATTTGCACAGGTGTGTCGGTTGAGTGCTTACCTTTCTCCCGCTTTAAACATGCAGCAACTTCGCATGACATCTACCAGGCGAGTCAAGCCATCGTGTTGTAAGCGGACCAGTTTTACGAATCATCCAGAAGGCTCACGCTGAATGACGGGGCAGACTGCCCCAAGAAAACGGACACTTTCATAAGAAACGTTAAGACGAAAGGGGTCAATGGAAATGGAGAGGAATGTATAATTTACGATCGTTATATTTTTGCCAACTCTTCAGAAAAAACCTTTAAATAACCATGTCCAAACTTAACGTCAGGTTCCAAATGATTACCTTCTGCCCACTCGTTCCAAGATTTAATAAAAAGGAACCGTCTGCCTTCAGGCAGTTTTCTAACCATAGAAACAGCCTCACGCAAATGAAGCCTGAAAAGTTCTGGTGTTGATCCATGCAATACCAAGCCTCTTTCACTACTTCTTGGGGTATTGTCCCAATTAGGAATAACACATGGGTAATCTTCGATACCGTTTTTAGGATGATGTATAAAATCAGGAATAGACGATTCGTAGGAATGTATGGTTGGAAGCCCTTTTTTTATTTCATATTGATTTTTTATTTTCTGTAATGGGGTACGCCAGGATATCCAATTTGGTCGAAGAACTGGAAGTTGAGGATTAACGGATGCGTCAAATCCCAGATCAGCAGGTGTCCACTCGCTCCTTGCCTTCCCAACTCCAATAAGATGAAGCCCTTTCAGTCCGGCATCTTTAGCCATTTTTCGCCAAAACCCGGTTATTTTTTTTGGATCAGGTAAGTTGAATGGACGATAAATGACAAAAATCGGCTTTCCGTCAACCTTAATATATCTTGGGTCACGAAAAGCAGGAAGCAAGCAATCAAAATGTTTCTGATGATCCTCTATTCCAGGGTACGTCTGCTCTATAAGTGTTTTCTTTGGATTACCATGCCATATGCCTGACCAAGTTTCATTGGCCCAGCAGAGACAAAAACCAAAGTCAGGAGACCCACTTTTCAGAACTTCCTCAAATGGTTTTTCCAGAATTCTTCTACCACCAAACCAGTAATGGTAATAACAAAAGCCTTCAATCCCATACTGTTTTGCCAACTCTGCCTGAGCCACTCTTGATTCTGAAAGTCGAAGATCATAGAAGCCTAAATCAGCGGGTACATGAGGTTGATAGTGACCTGGGAACATTGGTTTTGCTTTTGCAGTATTTGTCCATTCTGTAAAACCTTTACCCCACCATTCATCATTTTCTGGAATTGGATGGAATTGTGGAAGATAGAAAGCAATCGGGCGTATGGAGTTCATAGTCACTTAGGGACGCGGTGATGAATAGGATAAATTCGGAGTTTCGACAGGTACTAGGTGCATGATCACATCCTTAAAACTGAATTTGTTGTTAAAAAATCTTCAATCCAACCGATTTTTGATGGATTTTCCACAGGTTTCCCCACATTTTTCCCCAATTACCCGCTTTCAAGACGCAACTGTCCCGTTGATCGCATCCAATCGCTTCTTGTTGATAAACAGATTCGCCAGTCCGAACAGAGTATAGAGATGCGCTGTGTTCTTGGCCAACCCACGGTAACGAACCTTACGCAACCCAAATCGATTCTTGATGATGTGAAACGGGTGCTCGACTTTGGCACGAAACCGGCCTTGATCTTCTCGACTTTCTCCAACATCTGACCCCATGCCCTATCCATCGGCAATATCCGACGCTTACCCGGTCTCATGGCTACATGCCAAGTCACGGCCTTTCCCAGATTCTCTTCTCGTTTCTCCACACCCCGATAGCCCCCGCATCACCAACGACATCTCTCTCTTCACCGTGCAACAAGCCATGGGCCTGTGTGACATCACTGACATTGGCCGCTGTCGTCACCAGACTTGTACCGTCCCCGTCTCGGCATCCACCCCAATATGGGCCTTCATGCCAAAGTGGTACCGGTTCCCCTTCTTCGTTTGATGCATCTCGGAATCTCGTTCCCCTTCATCATTCTTCTTCTTAAAATCGTATTCCGCATCAGAAAAACTCGTTTTCATTTCAAACCCTTATAATACATCTCTGACCATACAATTATCTCATGCCACACCATCCAATGCGATGACTTCTGCAGATTAAATCACCACATCCCTAAATGCGATGACTTCTGCAGATTAAATCACCACATCCCTAGGTGAGTTATTCATCACAACATCACGAAGCCCGTCCGAAAAATTTCGTGGTCAACTGCCCCCACAGGGTCCTCGCCCAGTTTGGATCGTAGCGCCGGTAAGTCTTGAGATAATCCAGAGGAACCCGTTTCCCATGCCCCCAACGATGCAGTAAACCGGCAACAAAATGCTTCCGGATGATCTCCGCATGGTTCTGGCAAAGCCCAAGCAATTCCTTTTCCTGAGGAAACATGCCCGACAACTCACTCCATTTTTTGAGATCCTGCAACATCAATTGCAGGGAACGCAAATCTCCCCATTCCCCTCCTTGTGAAATATTCACGCCCTCCCCCATCCACAGTTCAACCTGTGCACAAAACCCGATACGTCGTGAACGACGCATGGCCATCAGCCAAAATACATCATCCTCCCCCAGCACCAAGTGTTCCGGAAAACGAATCGCTGACAGCATTTCTGTCCGATAAACCACGCTGGACGTTTTCACCATTTGCTGACCCATCAAAGGTACCAGGAAATCTCCTTTAAACTCATATAATTGCCTATCCTGGTCAAAACAATGATGGTTAGCAGACACCAGTCCCATCTGCTGAAAGCGATCCTGGCTCCAATTATGACGCTGATAATTGGAAAAATAAAAGTCACACCCCCGACTCAATACGGCAAGCGCATGAATCAGGTGATGAGATGTCCATTCATCATCCGAGTCAAGGAATGCCACATACTCCGTCCCTGGCGGAAGATGGTCCAGTGCCGTATTACGTGCCCCCGCAGCGCCCTGGTTCTCCTGTTCGATGATGCGTACAAAAGTCTCATGGTCAGGAAAATATTCATCCAGCAGCGGTCGAACAGGCAACGGAGAGGCATCGTCCACCACCAGTACGCAGGGACGATCAACCCCTTGCTGTGCCAGCAAAGAACGCAAGGCACGAACCAGCGGCTCAGGAGTCCTCTGGTAGTAGGGAATCACCACACAAAGCGACTGGGCACTCACCATGCCGGTCTCCATCCCACCCATCCTGCCACCACGTAACAGGGATATTTGAGGTGAAGGGGATCGATCAGCCATGCCTGGAGTAAAGCGCGCGTTGCCGTACCCATATTGCCCGCCTTGAGGTGGTGAAATCCAAAGTCGGCGTGGTAAGAGGCCAGTTGTTTTTTGAAGCGTTGCGAGGAAATGCAACGGTTATCCTGACTACATAACCCCCATTGCCGGCTGGCCTGAGTCAGCAATCGGGTACGATAATCCACAGCACGCACCTTGCGGTTTCCTTGCTGTGGATGCTGGCGATACAACGTCGAGGCATACCTGAGTTTGGTAAACTGGTACTTCCGACAGATTCTCAACCATAATTCCCAGTCTTCACTGTAGGGCAGCGCTTCATCAAACCCCCCACAGTCCTGAAAAACCGTCGAACGAAACAGGGCCGTGCTGGTGAGTACCCAGCAATCCAGCAGGAGTTGGTGGTAGATCCAGCCCGAATAATCCGGGTCCACCGGGTTTCCAGCCACGGGCTTGTGCAGGGACCAGACCTCTGGAAAAACCCCCTGCTCAGGAAACCATAGCGTAAAGTCCGTGTAAATAACCCCGCTGTCCGGATAGATATCCATGGCCTCAATCTGACGGGCCAGTTTGTCGGGAAACCAGTAATCGTCGTGGTCAATCAAACAGATAAAGCGCCCTTTCGCCTCACGAATCCCCCGGTTTCTGGCCGCACAGACTCCAGCATTCTGCTGGGAAATCAAACAGACTCGGGAATATCCCGCCACAATCTCCCGTGTCCGGTCCGTCGAGCCATCATCCACCACAATCACTTCCAGATCCTGGAAGGTTTGATGAAAAATCCCCTCCAGCGTCTGAGCAATGTAATCTGCACAGTTATAGGTCGGTATGATGACGGAAACGACGGGCGCGCTCATACGTCCCGTCCAAAACATCGTTCCATCCAGCGCACGGGCTTTCCCACGACCCAGGACCAGGAACGATAAACACGATTGAAGGTGATCTGGAGATCACCGCGTATCATTCCCGATGAGCGGATGTGACTGACCAGAAACTCTGGAAACCCCTGTTGAAGTCGTTGCATCCGCTCCCACAATACCTCCATGGCCGCCAGATCCAGTTCCTGTTCCCCCGTGGCCTTGACCAGTTCCCCGTGGATATCCTGCGCCAATTTCACCACCGGCCCCGGATTATCGACCGGCTGTTGGGCCGTATGATGACGCAGGTCACGGGAAAGAAACCCTTCCAGGTCCTTCTTTGCTTGCGCCACGGAAACCGGAAAAGACAGATTCAGTTCCCGTTCGACCCGCTCAAGTGAAGGGATGGGAGCTTCGAGAAAACGATCAAAATCCAGAAAGGTTCGGGGATGACCCCGGCTGAAGCGCTCCGCCTCCAGATAATGCAATGCCCACAGAAGAAATGATTTCTCCTGCGGAAATCCATCCCTCTTTTCCAGGGAACGGTGAACCGCTTCGGGAGAACGAACGATGAAAATGAAGTGCGGCGTAATATTCTGGCTGGAGAAGATGTGCATCCACCAGGGCAATAAACGACACACGCGGGGATCTTTCACGGCCCACAGGGAACTGCGGGAAAAATCCTGGTTGATGAGTGCCTTGACCTTTTTCTCGTAGGGTGACAGGCGGGAATCCATCCACCAGTTCTCTGGACGCAAGAGTGGATCATCCCAGCAGGAACCCAAGGTCGCCAGAACCTCGTCATTGGTATCGGCAATACCAGCGTGTTCAAAGTATCCCTTGTCGTTGATTCCCTGATGTCCCTGGTAGAGTTTTTCTCCCAGATTCACACCCAGACAGCGCAACGCCCCCGTCGATGCAGAGGTTCCGCTGCGATGCATACCCACGATGACCAGAACCGAGGTCGATTGCTGCGAGGAAGATGGTTGCGACATTTTTATGTTTTTTTCCACATTAAGTCGAGAGCATGGCTTGTTTCGGGATATTCATCAGACTAACTGGGGCTCAGCAGGACTCGACCGCCGAGAAACAGGAGGACACAAGCCAACACGATCTGTAACCCACGACCCGGTACCTGCCTCCCCACCCAATGACCCGCCAGCACCGCCGGTATTGATCCCAGACATAATGCCGTCAGCAGCCACCAGTCCACCTGCCCCGCCCAAGCATATCCCAATCCCGCCACCAACGCCAAGGGAACTGCGTGGGCAATGTCCGTAGCCACCAGACGCGAGGTATCCCCCATACGCAACGGATACAGATACATTAAAAAGACACTCCCCAGGGCACCCGCCCCGATGGAAGTCAGCGCCACGCAACTGCCCAGCACACCCCCACCCACCACCGTCAACAGGGGCTGCCAGCGTTTGAACTGGTGAGGGTCATCCAATCGCCTCAACCGCCCGATGCGAAACAGTGTCGGTGCCCACAATATCCCCAGACTGGTCACGACCACCACCCCTCCCATGGCAACGAGCAATTTCCCTGAATGGGCGACATGACCCCACTCCACCCACATCACCCAACCGATCGATGCGGGAATACTGCCCCACCACAAGCGCCGGACGATACGCCAATCCACCAGGGGCTTACCATAAAAACTTTGAACCGCGACCAGTTTGGTCACCACTGCAAACCACAGATCCGTCGCCACCGCCGTTTGCGGCACCACCCCAAACAGCAAAACCAGTGCGGGTGCCATCAAGGCTCCGCCGCCCACCCCTGTCAAACCAATGGCAAAACCCGTCATGGCTCCCAACCCTACCAGCGGAAAACTAATCATCTCGACGGTCAAGGAAGAATAATGCCATGAGGCCCCACAGATGCCGCCACAAAGAATGGATTCAGAATCGTGTCTTTTCCATAACGCAGGGGCTGTCCAGAAAGGTCAAACACCTGTCCACCGGCTCCCTCAAGCACCGCCTGTGCGGCCGCCGTATCCCACTCGCAGGTAGGCCCCAGACGCGGATAAAGATCGGCCTGTCCCTGGGCAATGCGGCAAAATTTCAGAGAACTGCCCGCCTGAATCAGGTCATGTGGCTGAAAGCGTGCGACAAAATCCAGCGTCTCGGGACTCATGTGACTCTTGCTGGCGACGATACGTACCCGTTCTCCTGGCTGTGGCCACGGGGAAACCCTGAGGGCTTTCACGTCATCCCCGTGACGGCACCAGGCGCCTTCGTGATACCCACCCCAATAGACTTGCTCCTGTGCAGGCACGCCCACCACGCCCCACACGGGCCGACCTTCCACGATCAACGCAATATTGACGGTGAATTCATCACTGCCCGACAGAAATTCACGTGTCCCATCCAGCGGGTCCACCAGCCAATACGCCTCGGATTCACGCTCACCCAGATAAGCCTTCCCCCCTTCCTCAGAGAGGAAAGCCAAATGGGGGGTCAATTGACGCAACCCCGTTGCAATCCGTTCGTGCGCGGCCGTATCCGCCAAACTCAGCGGGCTGTGGTCGGCCTTGTAGGTAACCCCCGTTCCATCCCGTGTCAAGGTTGCACGCACCTCCAGAATGGCGCGGCCTGCAGCGGTTGCTATTTCCACCACCTGCCTGCAGATTGACTGGTCGATACCGTACTTAATCACTCGCCATAACTCAACTGATGACTCGAAACGATCCAGTTGGTATGATAATGCAATGCCATCCGACCGCCAAGTCAATGACCCCAAATAATCCACACCTTGAGCAACTCGAAGCCGAGAGCATTCACATCCTCCGCGAAGCCGTAGCAGAAGCCGAGAATCCGGTCATGCTCTATTCCATCGGCAAGGACAGCGGGGTCATGCTGCATCTGGCGCGGCGTGCTTTTTATCCTTCTCTCCCACCTTTCCCGTTGCTCCACGTGGATACGCGCTGGAAGTTTCAGGAAATGTATCGCTTCCGTGATCGCATGGCCGCCGAAACCGGCATGCCTCTGCTGGTGTATGTTAACCCGGAAGCCATTGAAAAGGACATCAACCCCTTCGATCACGGCTCCGCCCTCCACACCACCATCACCAAGACGGAAGGGCTCAAAAAAGCCCTGGATCACTACCGGTTCGATGTAATTTTTGGGGGAGCGCGCCGTGACGAAGAAAAATCCCGCGCCAAGGAACGCATATTTTCCTTCCGTTCGGCAACCCACGAGTGGAATCCCAAAAATCAGCGACCAGAGTTGTGGCATCTGTACAACGCCCGAAAAAACCCCGGCGAAAGCCTGCGCGTATTTCCGCTGTCAAACTGGACCGAACTGGATATCTGGCAATATATCCGGCTGCATGATATTCCGGTCGTTCCCCTGTATTTCTCGGACATCCGTCCCGTCGTCATGCGCGATGAGATGATCATGATGGTCGATGATGACCGTTGCCGTCTGGCCCCCCATGAGACGATTGAACAACGGCGTGTGCGTTTTCGCACACTGGGCTGTTATCCACTCACCGGAGCCGTTCTGTCGGAAGCACGCACGATCGATGACATCATTCTTGAATTGGTCAATACGCGCCATTCCGAGCGTCAGGGCCGCAAAATCGATGCCGACTCGGCCGCCAGCATGGAGATGAAGAAACGCGAGGGATACTTCTGATGACCCATACTCCTGTTGTTTCTGCCCAGGACTTTCTGGAACAGCAAAACCATTTGACCTTGTTGCGCTTCATAACCTGCGGCAGCGTCGATGATGGCAAAAGTACCCTGATTGGCCGACTGCTGTGGGATTCCCGCCAACTGTTTGATGATCAACTGGCTTCCCTGTCCCACGACTCCCGACGTTACGGCACGCAGGGCGAAAACATCGATTTTGCGCTCCTCGTAGATGGACTGGCCGCAGAACGTGAACAAGGCATCACCATCGATGTGGCCTATCGGTATTTTTCCACCCCCCGCCGGAAATTCATCGTCGCCGATACCCCTGGGCATGAACAATACACCCGTAACATGGTCACCGCCGCTTCCACCGCTCAGGTAGCCATCCTGCTGGTCGATTCAACCCAGGGACTGTTGACCCAGACACGACGACATGCCTACCTGGTTGCTTTGCTGGGAATCCGTCATGTGGTACTCGCCATCAACAAAATGGACTGTCTGGGCTATGCTGAAGCGGTGTATCAACGCATCACGGACGACTTCCGGCACTTCGCCCAAACCCTGAAATTCCACGATATCACCGCCATTCCCCTGTCCGCTCTGCAAGGGGATAACGTCACCCATCCTTCCACCAACACCCCGTGGTATTCTGGCCCGACCCTGCTGGAACACCTGGAAACCGTATCCCTCGTGTCTTCTCCGGGAGAAGGATTGCTGTATCCCGTACAATGGGTCAACCGTCCCAATTCCACCTTTCGGGGATTCAGCGGCACCCTGGAACGTGGCAAGGTTCGCGTTGGCGATGTCCTGCGCGTCACCGCTTCGGGCCAGACCACCACCGTTCACGACATCATCACCATGGACGGCTCCCGTACTGAAGCCATCGAGGGACAGGCCATCACGCTGACCCTCTCCTCGGAAACCGATATCTCGCGCGGCGATATCCTGACCCATGCCCACCACCCCATCGAATCCACCGACCAGTTTGAAGCCACGCTGGTCTGGATGGGGGAAGAACCAGGACATGCCGGTCGAGCCTATGCGCTGAAACTGGCTACCCAATGGACGACAGCAACTCTGACCGGCATCAAGTTTCGCATCAATGTCAACACTCAGGCACATGAACCTGCCAAGGAACTGGCCCTGAATGACATCGCCAGTTGTACGTTGTCCTGTTCTCGCCCCCTCGCCTTCACGTCTTACGATACCTCAAAATCTCTGGGCGGCTTCATCCTCGTGGATCGCTTCAGCCATGCCACCGTGGCAGCCGGCATGATTCATCATTCCCTGCGGCGCGCCCAGAATGTCCATCGCCAGTTACTGACCATTACCCGTAACGACCGCGAACGCATGAATGGTCACCCAGGTGCCGTGGTATGGTTTACCGGACTGTCCGGATCGGGAAAATCAACCCTGGCCAACGGTCTGGAAATCGAACTCTATGCCCAGGGGAAGCGCACCTATATCCTCGATGGCGACAATATCCGTCAAGGATTGAGCAAAGACCTGGGATTTACCGAAGCGGACCGGATCGAGAATATTCGCCGCATCGCCGAAGTCGCCAAATTGATGTGCGATGCTGGCCTGATCGTTCTCACCGCCTTTATCTCTCCCTTCCGCAATGAAAGAGACATGGCGCGGGAACTCATCGGCGCTCACCGTTTCTTTGAGATTTATGTCAGCACCAATCTGGAAACCTGTGAGCAACGAGACCCCAAGGGACTCTACCGCAAAGCCCGCTCCGGCAAGTTACCCAACATGACCGGAATCAACAGCCCCTATGAAGCCCCGCTGAATCCCCATCTGGTCATCGACTCGGCCCAACTCAGCCCCGACGAGGCCATTGCGAACCTGCTGAAATGTTTGGACTCTCCCCCACAATCCCATTAGGGCTACAGTGTGTGGGCAGCAAGACTGCAATGCTTAGGTAAGCCGACGTTGAGGGCGTTGAAATTAATCGAGACTGCCCCTTTTGATTATTAAGCCCAAAGAATTGCTGGTAGCGTAGAGTGGTGTGGCCCCTATGTGTCCATTAACTCGAACAATTCTTCTGCAATTCCAAAAACTGTGAAATAGTCATATTTTCGACCTAGCTTGGGTTCCCAATATCTCCCATGCGCAAGCCAATGTCGATAGTTTAATGCGCTTACCAATGCTGACTTGAGGCTGGCTGGCATTGGTCCATGATCGTGCCATGCCACAAGAATCTCGTTTTCCAGTGATGCTCTGGGACCGTGAGATTTGTGGATAGCTCGGAACGCACGGGATAATGTATCTTTTTTCTTTTTATAGGCTCTGGTTAGGTAATCAGTACGCAATGCAGCTTCTATTGCCGCCATTACAGTGAAAGCGCTGTTGTACTCTAACTCGGCTACGCTAAACGCCAAGTCGATGGCAACTTCAGATGGCTTGGGAGCCACATACCTGCTCAAGAAGCTTGGCGATGTGGGCGAGAAGAATTCACGTAACGCTGCTTCTGTGGCAATGTGGTGCTTAGCAATCTGATCTAATCCGAGTTCCTGGCCAGAAAAGCTGACCCTTTCAGCCATTGGCAACTCCCATAAGTGCGTCCAGGAAAGACTCTTTGGTCAGGTCAGTGTATGTGATTCTTGGAGGTGAACTGGCAAGCTTCCATACCCATTCGCTAACCGGCGGTAGTTCCGCTCTTGGGCTTGGAGTCTGCCCAGGAAGAATGACTTCAACGCGTACACTCGGTCCGTTTGACTCCTTCGGCACAATCACTAATCGCGCTATACCTTTCGGGCCTTTCATGTCCACGCGTCCCCTTGCACCGATAAGTAGTGTGCCGATAGGCTCCAGCTTGACAAGAATATTACCTATCGTGATCGTCGTCATGGGTGCTTGATAGTTGCCTATATTTTCCTCAACTAGCGTTACCATTTCCTGCCCAACTTGGATACTTTGGCTAGTTATGTACGGAGTAAGCCACGATATAACTTGATTGTGTAATTGCGAAAGTTTATTCAGCCAGGCGTTTTTTTCTTTTTCCCAATCGACTGGCATCGCGCTCGCTTCGGCAACTTTTTGATCCACGAATTCTTTAAATACATCTTTGGCCATGCTATCTCCTTGGGCGTATCAGAGCCACAGCAATCATATGTTTTTCGACTAATTAAAGGGGCGGCATCGTATTGCTTTGTGTGGCGTCCATGTCATGCAGACCAATTCGCATTCAGTCCACAGTTGGGACATAACGGGCATCATACGCCTTGGAGCATAAAGGCAGCAATGGTTTAGGTTTGTTCGATGTACACCAAATTCTGACCAGAAAAGCGGTTGATCCCCCTCCGGATCGGGTTATTCTCTCGGACGGTTATGAAGCCTACAAAAAATATGCCAATACCATGGGGCTAACCCATGCTCAGACTTTAGCCACCGTCTCGAAACGCGGGTGAGCGTCGGCACGCAAGGCCTTGTAGAGCGCTTCTCGTCCAATACCGGATTCTTTAGCAATTTGCGCCATGCCCTTTGCGCGGGCGGCGATACCCAATGCGCGCACAACTTCACCTGCATCGCCTTCCTCGATCACAAGTGAAATAAATGCCGCAATGTCTTCATCGTCTTTCAGGTGCTCTGCAACGTCGAATGGATAGGTTTTTATTTTCATGATGTTCTCCTAGAACATTTTTGATAAACGGATCGCTTCGGTAATGTCGGCGGGTTGCGTAGACTTATCACCGCCACCAAGCATCACAATTAGCATTTCGCCGCGCAGGATATAGTACATACGCCAACCGGAACCGAAGAATTCGCGCATTTCCCAAACCCCTTCACCTACCGGCTTAACGTCCCCAAGGTTTCCGTCTTGCGCGCGCATCAAGCGCCGATTAAGGCGGACACGCACTATGCGTGTCTTTAAGCCCGTCAAGCCATGCATCAAAAGATTCTGTAGATTCGATCTGGTACATGCGACCATTGTAGTCGATCGAATACAGTCTTCAATAATTCCGAATCAGAAAAACCCGTTTGTGTTTCAAACCGTTATAGGACATCTCTGATCATGCAATTATCTCATACCACATCATCCAATGCGATGACTTCTGCAGATTAAATCACTGCGTCCTTAACTGACCGGCGTTGTACCGTTATGGGGTGGATGGTCGCAAATCCTTCGATAGATTGTATGCCCTGCAGGGTTCGGGCGTTACCCAGGCTGGGGAAGGGCCTAGGCAAAATTCGTCATTTGTACTAACATTGTGACTATTGTACACCTGCAAGAGGGTTGCCATGACTGCCACTACCACCGCTCGTTCGGCCCGACTCGGCCTGCGCGCGACACCTGAACAGGAAACCATTCTGCGTCGCGCCGCCGAGGTCGCGCACAAATCGTTAACTGATTTCATTCTCGATGCCGCTTACCAGGCGGCCGAACATACCTTGCTTGATCAGAGATTGTTTATGGTTTCCGGCAATCAGTACCAAGCGCTCCTGGAAATGCTGGATCGACCGGAGTCTGATAGCCCTGGTCTGGCCAATTTGTTCTCTCGGCGTCCTGTGTGGGCAGAAAAATGAGTTTATCGGCACCGCAGTCACTGGATGCGAATCATCGGCTGGAAGAATTTGACTGTGGAAAGCCGGCACTCACCGATTGGCTGCTGCGTCACGCACGCCAAGCTCAAGGCAGCGGTTCAGCAAAAACATTTGTCGCCTGTGATGAAAGTCGCGTTGCCGGGTACTTCAGTTTGACCGTTGGCCAGATTGACACGATCGACGCTCCCGAGCGGATCCGTCGCGGGATGGGCCAATACCCGATTCCGCTGGTCATTCTGGCACGGCTTGCTGTTGATCTCGATTACCAAAAACAAGGTCTTGGTTTCAGTCTGCTGCAAGACGCTATTCGCCGAACGGTTGCCATTGCAGAGCACGCAGGCATTCGGGCTCTGCTGACACACCCCATCGACGAAAATGCCGATGCGTTCTATCGTCGTTTTGGCTTCGAGTCGACACCAGCACCCGAACGGCAACTGATTCTGTTGCTCAAAGATGCACGACGTTTTGTTGGCACCCCAATGGGTTAGTGGATTCTACGACTCATCATTTCTTCTCTGGAATTCCCCAATCGGCATCGTTGCGCTCAACCGTGTGCGTATGCAGAACATACTGTTTGTTCTGCGCAATCTTCTCCTTGAAATTTTGCTGGGCATTGACCCCTTCATGCTTTTCATGGCACTGATGAATCCATGAACTATTCGCGCTGATATCCGTGACTTTCAGGCCAGACAAGGCAAAACGTTTGATGAGATCCAAATCCTCACTACCCCACAGCGTGTAATATTCATCGTATCCTCGGATATGCTGATAAAACCTCGTCAGGGAGAAATTAATCCCGGGATTCAACGCCCCATTGAGCCCAAGTTCCGTCTTCTGAAAGCCACACAACTTTTTGATGGCTCCATACTCACCGAGCACATCGATTTCACCGTCCACCAACCCGGACGGGGTATTGTAAAAACTTGAGATCAGCACTTGAAACGGATCGTCGCGCAACCGTCGAACACATGCGGAGATATAGTTCTTTTCGAAAAAAACATCGACATCACTGCTCATGAGATATTTCGTATCCGCCTGCCTGATCGCAATATTCAGGCAATGGGATTTGTTCCAGACCGGTTTATTGTCCAGCCGAAGATAGCGGGCATCAAAGCGCGCACAAATTTCCCGGAATTTTTCGATCATCTCCTGTGAACTGTCGTAATCAACCAACACGATGCGGATGAGTTGACGGTCATAATCCTGACACCGGAGGCTCTTGAGCGCATTGACGATACGGTAGTCA
Organism: Pseudomonadota bacterium; assembly: GCA_021798835.1. GTDB lineage: Bacteria > Pseudomonadota > Gammaproteobacteria > Burkholderiales > Ferrovaceae > Ferrovum. Next base: position 13,843 of record JAJZBQ010000018.1, read on the forward strand.
CAGCGGTTCTTGACCCCGATGATGACCGTCACATCCTCCCGTCCCGATGATCCCGCTACACCCTGCGCACGAAGCCCCCAGCGCCGCACGAATCGGTTGAAAAAGTAATCCCGGTAGCGCATGGTATATCTCAACCAGGATATTCTTCTGAACATATCTTGTAGTGGCATCATGGCATCATCAAAAAATCGGGAAGAATAAAAACTCTGAGTGGGGCATTCATCCGTCAAACCTCCGCTCCTGAGGGTCATGACTCAAAACGCTCAAGCGGGGTATGATAATGCAACGCCACCCGGTAGCCAACCTCAACGCTGTGCATTTCCCAAGGAAACCTCCCATGCGCTCAACTATCCGCCTGCTCAGTATTTGCTGGCTGTTCACGGACCTAACCACCCACGCCTATGCCATGGAGCTGGGTTGCCCCCCCGCCGTCAGGGGCACACCCGGGAGTTTTCCCCTCGATTATAACGACCCGGCAAACAAGGGGCACATCCTTTACCTGGTGGAATCTGCACACATGCCCCCCTCCGTTGAAACACTAGAAAAAGGTAATAGCAGTAGTGTGGGTGGAGATTTGGCCTACGTCCTCAATGCGTATCCCAACCACCCCCGTGGTCTGAATGCCATGGCCCGTTTAGGGGAAAAGGAACACAGTGAACAGCCCCATGGAGCAATCTACAGCATCCCCTGTTACTTTGAACGCGCCATGGCTTTTGTTCCCCAGGATCCCATCCCCCCCATGCTCTACGGGGTTTACCTTGCCTGGAACAACCAGGACGAAAAAGCACTGAAATACTATCAGGCATCGGAGGCCCTCGATCCGGACAACGCCAATCTCCAGTACGATGAAGGATTGCTGTATTTCAAGATGAAACAGTACGACAAGGCCGCCGAATACGCCCATAAAGCCTATGCCGGGGGGTTTTCCTTGCCCGGTTTGCGCCTGAAATTGCAATCGGTTGGAAAATGGTCAGACCAGCCATAGTTCCTACACATGCGTCAGGTTATTTTACAATACCGTTAACAAAATCTTACATACAAAAACCATCTAATTGTTTATTTTGATTTTTTAAAACTGGCATGGGGTTTGCTTATAGGTTTGGGAGAACTAAAAAACCACGGAGGACTCCCATGTTAACCAAAGTATTGCTCGCCGCCACTGCGGCCCTTTCCCTGACTTCGCTGGCTTATGCCGGCTCGTCAGCCACCCTGCACATCGGCAGTGGCTACGGAACCCCCTGTGCCACCGGCGGTTGCCCACTCTACAATGGCGAAGTCAACAATTTCAACGCCACTCTGGACATCTACCAAAACGCGACCAGCGCGCCAAATCTAACCAGCCCGGTGTACCTGATCCTGGGGGTCGCCAACAGCGGCTCCTCCGCCAGTCAGGTGATCACCCAATCCATACAGAATGCGACGCTGTATAACACCAGCGGCCAATCCTCCTCTGTCTCCACCACGTTCAAGGACTACGCGGGACTGATGATAAACTCCTGTAAGCAGGGGTTAAAAAGCGCGTAAATCTGGGGATAAGACGCGGATTGGTGGATTCTGTAATTTTTCCGTTATTTTTCCCGCTTCCTCATGGAGGCTGGTGAGCGGAAGGTGACAAGGGAGCGT
>JAJZBQ010000019.1 GCA_021798835.1 Pseudomonadota bacterium
CACGCTCCCTTGTCACCTTCCGCTCACCAGCCTCCATGAGGAAGCGGGAAAAATAACGGAAAAATTACAGAATCCACCAATCCGCGTCTTATCCCCAGATTTACGCGCTTTTTAACCCCTGCTTACAAACATGTCGCAGCACATCCATCGCATTTCAAATATTAAATCCGAATCTGGTCTTTCCAGGTCAACCCTGTATATCCATATTGCAACGGGTTTATGGACAAAGCCGATTCGGCTGAGCGCAAGAGCAGTTGGTTGGCCGTCGAGTGAAACAACCGCGATCATCGAAGCTCGTATTGCAGGCAAATCTGATCAAGAAATACGCGATCTAGTGGCCGAGCTTGAGGCTGCTCGAAAGTTTAGCCCAAGGAGAGGGAAATGAAAAAGACAAACTCAGCTGAAAGGCGAATTCGATTAAATTTAATTAAGGATGGGATCATGAAGAGAAAACTTGCCGCAGAAGCAAAACCACAGAAAACAGAAGCTTCAAAACCCATCATGGCTGAACAGGTTCCGGTGATCCATGTTACCGATATTAATCCAGACCCATTCGACCCCGCGCAGTTTGCTGCCAGCAGCACGGTGCCTGGTGGCATCGGTGTCACCAAGGAGATGGTGACCTGCCCTGTGCGCAAGCCAACCAAACAAGAATTCGTGCGCGTCAATCCCAGCGCCGAATACCAGTTGCGGGCGCACATCCTTGAGTTGAAAGAGGAACGTGAAACGTATCTAGTGATGCCTGCCGTCGCGGCAGCGCTGCCGGGTGAGACACGCACTGTCAATCTGCGGCTCACGGTCAGCCGGCAGGGCGCAGTGTTTCTCTGGCCCGTGCCGGAGCCTAGTCTGGACGGTCGCGAAACCGGCTGGGGCACTTCCGCCCGCGCCGCTGCGATCAGTGCCGAAACCAAGTGGGTGCGCATCGTCGCCAACATGCCGCAGGGTGCTTACGACCTGTTTGCTGCACCGGGCGCACTCGGCACGCCAGTCTGGCCGGACAAGGCGATGCGCGACATTCTGGCGGTGGCGTTTGGCGAGAGCTTCATCATTCGCGACGCCGGGCATCCGGTGCTCAAACGTCTGTTGGGGCTGGCATGACGCCGAATGCCTTGTCGTATGCCGCCATCTGGGCGCTGGACTTCGAGTTCATCGCTCGTGATGGCGAGCACCCAGAGGTTGTGTGCCTGGTGGCGCACGACCTCATCAGCGGCCGCTGGGTGCGCGTATGGCAAGGCGACTTCGCCGCGCCACCGTTTGCACTGGGGGCCGATACCCTGTTTGTCGGGTATTCGGCAGCAGCCGAGTGGTCCTGCTTCATTGCGCTTGACTGGCCCATACCGGCGCGCTGCATCGATCTTTACGCCGAATTCACCCGCATCACCAACGGTGCCTTTGACGGGAAGATGTTCCCCAGCCTGCTGGCCGCTGCCGCGCATTTCGGCATCGCCACCACCGATGCCGACCACAAGGGCGCCATGCGCGACCTGATTCTTTCCGGTGGCCCGTGGAATGCCGAGCAGCAGCGCGCCATTCTCGACTACTGCGCGGCTGATGTGCGCATGACCGCCGAATTGTTCCGCGCCATGTGTCCGGCAGTGTGTCGCGTCCCGGCCACCCTGGGCGGTGCCTTGCTGCGCGGGCGCTATACCTGCGCGGTGGCGCGCATGGAATGGAACGGCATTCCCATCGACGTGGCCACGCTTGCCAGCCTGCGCAACGGTTGGGATGACATCAAGCTCGACCTGATTGCCGACATCGACCAGCACTATGGTGTGTTTGATGGCACCAGCTTCGTTACCGCCCGGTTTGCCGCCTACATCCAGCGCGCTGGCATTCCGTGGCCACGCCTGCCGTCAAGCGCACTTATGCTGGACGACGACACCTTCCGCGAGCGGGCCAAGTCATATCCCGTCATCGCGCCCCTGCGCGAGCTGCGCCATGCCCTCGGCAAGATGCGGCTCAACAGCCTTGCTGTCGGGCGGGACGGCCGTAACCGCGCCGGCGTGATGCCCTTCGGCAGCAAAACCGGGCGCAATCAGCCCAGCAATTCGCGCTTTGTCTTCGGCACCTCGCGCTGGCTGCGCAGCCTGATCCAACCGACCCTCGGCCGCGCCGTGGCGTATGTCGATTGGTCGAGTCAGGAAATCGCCATCGCCGCCGCGCTATCCGGCGACGATGCGCTGTGGGAGGCCTACACCTCGGGCGACCCCTACATGGCATTCGCCAAGCAGGCTGGGCTAGTGCCGCCAGAAGCCACCAAGGCCACACACAAGGCCGAACGCCAACGTGCCAAGGCCATTGTGCTCGGGGTTGGCTACGGTATGTCGGCCGAATCCATGGCACTGCAAGCGGGGCTGCATCTCGATGAAGCGCGCGACTTGCTTCTGCGGCACAAGCTCACCTACCGGCAATTCTGGGCCTGGGCCACGCACAACCAGAACGCCGGCCTGCTGGGGCTAACGCTTCAAACCACCTACGGCTGGACCTGGCAGGCTGGGTTCGGCACAACGGTCAACCCCCGTTCGCTGCTCAACTGGCCGATGCAGGCCAATGGCGCCGAAATGATGCGGCTGGCCTGCTGCGACCTGACCGAGCAGGGCATCATGGTTTGTTGTCCGGTGCATGACGCGCTGCTGGTCGAAGGTGACGCTGCCGACATCGACAACGTGATTGCCACCACCCGTGCGACCATGGAGCGCGCCAGTGAATTGGTGCTGGGCGCCGGGCGCATCGTCAGAACCGACGTTGATGTGGTGCGCCACCCCGACCGCTACGCCGACGAGGCCGGCGTCAAAATGTGGGATCGCGTCATGGAGCGCCTGAATGCGCGGGGGCTGTAATGGCAGCGCGGGGAACCCACTAACCGGCACGGGAATGGTGTCGCTTCGACCGATCACCGGCACCGCACCGGTGCACCCGTCCCTATCTTTATATGAGTTATCTATGTCTCCTGTTCCTAAACATCTTGTCAGAACAAAACCGGCGACCATCGATCCCGATGCCGACTGGATGCGCCAAGCCGATATCGTTCCAGCTGCGAGTTTCAATCCTCGCACCAAAAAGAATCGCTACATTCCTGCCATTCCTCTGGAGTTTGTCCAGCTCACGTTGGCCGCAGGCGACGCACTTGCCCTGCTGCTGGTCGCACTGATGGAAATGCGTATGCGCGGCACCAGCGAGATCGCCATCGGCCCTGGGCTGTGGGAACAAGTAGACAACCCCAGCAAGCGGGTGCGTGCCCGGTTGCTGAGGCAGATCGCCTTTCTGCCGGAGAGCCTGTGCACGATTGTCGCCCGTAAAGGACGCCCACACTTATTGAAAGCCGGGTCAAGCTGGCCTTGCCCCGTCAAGTGAGATACAGAGCCGGACCCGGAAATTTGCACAGGGCACAAAGTGGAGTCTCTGATTCTTTGATGGGCGATAATGCCCGAAGAACAGGAGAGGACATGACAAGAAGATCGAGACGGACCCATTCATCGGTGTTCAAGGCCAAGGTGGCGATTGCTGCTCTGCGGGAGGACAAGACATTGGCCGAGCTGGCTCAACAATACGAGGTGCATCCCACGCAGATTACTGAATGGAAGCGCCAGCTGCAGGTGGGTATTCCGGTCCAACGTGACCACCAATTCCGGTATCGTGACCAATGAATCGCCCCGTGTTTGGTGGAGGCAAAATTCTGAGAGAATAGAGCCATGAATAAAGCCAAAACATTTTCCCCTGAAGTACAAGAGCGAGCCGTGCGTATGGTGGGGGAGCATCGTCAAGATTATCCTTCCCAATGGTCGGCCATTGAATCGATTGCCGGCAAGATCGGCTGTTCTGCCACGACATTGCTTAAATGGGTGCGTCGTTATGAGGTGGATACCGGAACGCGTGCTGGGGTGACCAGCGAAGAGCGTGAACGCATCAAGATCTTGGAGCGTGAGAACAAGGAGTTGCGCCGTGCCAATGAGATCCTGAAACTGGCCAGCGCGTTTTTTAGTTCCGGCATAACCTGAAGGTTAGCCTACACTGAAAGCACGTTTTGCCCAGGCGGAGCTCGACCGCCGCATCAAATCATAACTGGGTTTATTGACCAGTACCGGGATACCTTTGGGGTCGAGCCGATTTGCGAGGTCATGCAGATCGCCCCATCGGGTTACCGTCGTCATGCTGCCCGGAAAAGGAATCCGGATCTGCGCTGCGCCCGTGCCCGGCGTGATGAAACTCTGATTCTGGATGTTCAACGAGTTTGGAAGGAAAACATGAGCGTCTATGGTGCCGACAAGGTCTGGAAACAAATGAACCGGGAGAACATCCCGTGGCCCGTTGTACGGTTGAGCGCCTGATGAAGCGATTGGGCCTCGAAGGGGTTCGGCGGGGTCGAAAACTCAGAACGACGATTCCCGATCCCGCCATTTCCTGTCCGCTGGATCACGTCAACCGGAAATTCAGGGCGGATCGTCCCAATCAGTTGTGGGTGTCTGATTTTACGTATGTGTCGGCCTGGCAGGGGTGGTTGTATGTGGCTTTTGTCATCGATGTATTTGCCCGGCGCCTCGTGGGCTGGAGAGTCAGCCAGTCCATGCAGACGGATTTCGTTCTGGATGCGCTGGAACAAGCCCTGTATGCCCGACAACCGGCCGGGCAGAAATTGATCCACCACTCGGACCGTGGATCTCAATATCTTTCGATTCGATACACCGATCGCTTGACGGAAGCGGGGATCGAACCTTCGGTGGGAAGCAAGGGGGATAGTTACGATAACGCCCTGGCAGAAACCATCAACGGCCTCTACAAAACGGAACTGATTTACCCCAGAGGCCCCTGGAAAACCCGTGAGTCTGTGGAAATCGCCACGCTCCAGTGGGTTCACTGGTTCAACCACCAGCGGCTCCTCGAACCCATCGGGTATATCCCTCCGGCAGAAGCTGAGGCACGATACTGGAGGCTAACCGCCACACAGGTTTCAAATGATGTCCTTCTTTAACCAAACACCCTCCACTCATCCCCTGCACAAATTGCGCCTGGTGGCGGATGCGATTCTGGGGTCCATGGATGGCGAATTGGATGGGTTGTATGCGGATCTTGGCCGTGTCTCGATTCCGCCAGAGCGACTGCTCAGGGCCAGTTTGCTTCAGACCTTGTTCTCTATCCGATCCGAACGGCAGTTGATGGCGCATATTGACTACAACCTGCTGTATCGCTGGTTTGTGGGGTTGGGGATGGATGAGGAGGTGTGGAATCACTCGACATTCAGTGCCAACCGGGACCGGTTGCTCAACGAAGCCGTGGCCCGTTTGTTCTTCAGGAAGGTTCTGGCATTGGCCGAATGGCAAGGGCTGGTGTCTGACAAACACTTTTTGGTGGATGGTACGCTGATTGAAGCGTGGGCTTCGATGAAGAGTTTTGTGAAGAAGGATGGAACCACGCCTCCGCCAGAGGGAGGTGGCCGCAATCCGACGGTGGTGTTCAAGGGGGAAACCCGATCGAACGATACCCATCAGTCGACCACGGACCCCGATGCTCGGTTGTACAAGAAGATCGAAGGGGACAAATCCCGGTTGTGCTACCTGGGTCATGCGCTCATGGAAAACCGGAATGGACTGGCAGTGGATGTCGAAACCACGCATGCTTCCGGAACCGCTGAGAGGGAAGCGGCAAAGACCATGATGATTCGCTCGATCAGAAAAAACAAGGCCACCTTGGGAGCGGACAAAGGGTACGATGTGCATGGATTTGTACAGGCAGTGCGCGACCGCGGGGTCACCCCCCACGTAGCAAAAAAAGCCAAGGGAAGTGCTATTGATGGTCGTACCACTCGGCATCCCGGATACAAGACAAGTCTGATCATGCGCAAACGGATCGAGGAAATATTTGGTTGGGCCAAGACCGTGGGTGGGCTGAGAAAAGTCAGATTCACTGGATTGTCCAAGGTGAGGGCCCAGACGACTTTTACCTTTGCTGCTTACAACCTGACACGCATGGCGGCCATTTTTGGTTGGAGATGGTCTACCGCATAGTGAGAAATCCGTTCCAAATGCGAAAATGGTGATTGATCACCCTCCTGATACCAAAATAACGGAGAATAGCCGGGTTCGGGGCTTGAATGGGTGAAAAGTTGGAAAGATTTCTTCGTTTTGGCGTTTTCATGAGGAATAAACCGTAAGGATGACCTCGTTTTTCAACAGCCTGTTAACTTATCAATTCTGATAAGCATTATTGATAACGGCTCACAGAATCAACCCCTACTTATCCATCTTGACCGGGTAGGTTTTCTTGCTGATGGCTTCCAGTTCGGGGTACTTCTCGGGATGGATGAATTCATCGTAGCGTTGCAGGAACATCATGCGCGATTCCTCCGGACTCCATACGTCGATACGAGGCTTGACCGGATAAATCCCCTGATCGAGTACCCATTGCCACATATCTGGATCATGAGGCAGGTCGGGCATGAGATCGCGCTTCTCGGTGATCAGGATGATGGTATCGGCAAACTTGACCTCTGGCAGACTGGCGTATCCATGAGCCAAACCAAAATGATCGGCAATCCGGTTGGAGACGGACTTTTCAAGTTCAATGTAATCCGGGAAGAGGCTTTTCAGCGGGGTGGACATATCCCCGATGTATGCCTCAGCCGCATCGTGCAACAGTTTTTCCAGCCCGAATTCTCCGGGAAGAATGTAACTACACAATACCGAATGTTGGGCTACCGAATAAAACTCTCGGGTATGCCCCATAAACCGGCAAATGTTCGATAAGGCGTGAGCGATATCGTTGATATCGATGACGGACTCAGGCGTGATGATATCTGCGCCTTCTTTTTTCTCACCCTCCCTGAAACGGAAGTAATGCCCCTGCGAAGTTTCGATCACGTTCATGAAACTTTTCTTTTTGCCTGATACGGCCGTCACCAGGGCTTGTTCCTGGATATCGCTTTTCTTGCGCGTCATGCTCCCATCCCCATTCGTTTTTTGGCATTGACCTCATTCCCGTCCCGGTCAACCTGGTTCAAGATACCATTGGCGGCAGATTCTTTCATGGTTTCAATACAACTGAGCGCACAGATGACCTTGAATTTCAAATCACAGATCGACTTGTTGTTATGAACGCGAATATGACTCCGTTCCTGAAGATCCGCAATATGTTTTTCGGATTCGGGGGCGATATAGTTTTCATGATCGTTACGCATTACCCCGATTACAAACCCGCCTTGTTCGGCGACGGCATTGAATTCTTCCGGAAAGCGAACGTCAGTAATCACGATGCCACCAGGATTATCGGGGCTGTTTAATCCTTGGTCAACCTGTCGCATGACAAAATCGACCCAGGTATCCCGCCTAATCAAGTTTCTGAATCCTTCCGTCCCGATCAGTTGCGCGGCTTCCCGTGGGGTTTTCCAGCCCAGTTCGCGGCAAGGTTCGTTTTTCAGGGTGCGATCATCGAATATCTGACGGGGTACGCCGTACAGATCAGCAAGAATGTCCTTGAGCTTGTCGGCAAAGGACAGACGTTTGAACCCGTAGTCCCTGGTCATGATATCGGCCAGAGTGTCCTTGCCGGAACCGGCATAACCCGTCAGCCCGATCAGCAACGGTTTTGTTTTGTTTTGTGTCATGGCAATGTCACTCCTTGTTGTGGCATAACGGCTTGCGGTGCAGACGCTCCGCCTCCGAGACTCATGGAAACGGCTGAAGACTGCTAAACGGGTTGAACGTAGGACCACAGGTAGCGGTCGATGACCGCTTTTTGCGCCGAGCCGAACAATCCTGCCGGGGTGTCAGGCGGCGCTGAAATCCCTTCCTTGTTGACGGTTTGCAAGGCGATGTTTTCTCGTACCGCGCTGCCCACATCGTTGTCTTGATAGTTGCTGACGCCGGTATAAGCACAACCGCTCATGGCAAAGGTAAACAGGTACAGATAAAGATAGGTTCTCATTTGGTAATCTCCATTTTTCCGCCCAACTGAAATTCAGTTCGATCCGGCTCCGTGAACTTCGGCGTTTCGATGGTCTTGCCGTGCGGCTGCGCCGTTACCAGATGCGGGGTTACGATAAAGACCAGTTCGGTGCGATTGTTCTGGAATTCAGAACTGCGAAACAGCGCGCCCAGAACTGGCAATTCACCCAGAACCGGAAAGGCGTTGATGGTTTCCGTGACATTGCGCTGGATCAACCCGCCAATCTCGAAACTTTCACCATCCTGCATCTCAATAGTGGTGGAAGCGCGGCGGGTCGTGATGGTTGGAACGACAGTAGAAGAACCGGCAACTGAAAATGTCGTGCCGGTTGTCACCAGTTCCGACACTTCGGGAGACACCCGCAAATCGATACGACCGTTACGAAGAACGGTTGGCGTGAATCTCAACCCAACCCCGTAATCTTCCTCCTGAAGCATGGTTTGCCCAATCATGCCGGACGGGATGGGGATGTAGATTTTTCCGCCAGCCAGAAACGATGCTTCCTGACCGCTGATGGCGGCAATATTGGGTTCGGCCAGAATCTTGGCGCGTCCCTTGTCGATCTCACCTTGAAGCGTCAGGTTGGTCGGGCCGTTTTTGTACAGAAATCCGCCGAAAAGCCCGGTGACAGCCGATGTGCCTGACAGGGTGCCGTTTCCTATGGTTCTGGTGACGGATGACCCCCATTTGTCGTCCAGTGTTTTCTGGATTTCAACCACTTTCACTTCCAGAAGAACTTGCGAGACGTTCTTGGCCGACATAAGGTTGATGATCTTTTTGCCGGAATACTGCTCGGCGACCGACACGATCTGTTGCAACACCACGCCGTCTGTCGTATTCCCTTTCAGGATATAGTTGTCGGATACCGGGACGACCTCGATGCGTTCCTCTGGAAACACCTGATGAATCTTGTCGGACAGTCCACCGATATTGGCCGACACGTCAATGGGCGGCTTACAGTGGGCATACCGAAATTGTAAAATACTGAATTGCCGAGTATTACAACGCGGGGATGGTTACGGCTATTCCCTGTTAGCCATCCCAGGGAAGAACAAAAATAACTTCCCGCTTACCTCCCCCAACCTCCCTGCAACTGTCGCACCAGAGGGTCAAGTTTGGTCCGCGCCGGGTAGGTTGGGGTATCTCGCGGAGATTTGATGACCGCTACCGCCCTCACAACCACCACGCTCCAAAGCGCAGCCGTCAACGGCTCAGGCTCGACAGTCTCGGCATCTTCGTTGCTACAGCAAATCTTCGGAGCCATTGCAACCGATCCCATGTCCGCATTGACCGGCGGACTGGGTGGTTCGGCTGGCGGTGCAGGCGGAGATTATCTCAGCACGGTGTTCATGTATATCAACATGGGGTTGATCACCCTTGGCGGTTTATACATTACATTCAAGTCGTTTTCAGCAGTCACGCAGACGGCCCATGATGGTGAATTCCTCGGGAAAGCGTATCACTCTATTTGGGTGCCGATCCGCATCACAACCGGGATTTTTTCGTTACTACCCGTGTTTGGCGGCTACTCAGCCATGCAAGTCGTGATGCTGTGGTTCGGAGTGTTGGGAGCCGGACTCGGTAACATGGCATGGCAGGATGTATCCGGCTCTTTCGTTCCGTACAACACATTATCAGTGTCCATGTCTCCGTCATCGTCGTTCAACAACTCTTTCGTGTCCCAAGTGTACCTTATGAACGCCTGTGTTGCGGCGCATAACGCCCAACTCAAGGCAACGACACTTTCAACACAGCCCAAGTGGGGTGCATCCCAACTCGTACCGGATCAGTCTGGCAATGCGTGGCTTGTCAACTTCGGGAGCAACAACGGATATAACGCCGAGTGCGGGTCGATTTCGTTTGCCAACCTGACGACAGCAACGACCTCCGGTGCTACAACAGGGTATGCGACGCTTCCGATGTTTGGAAGTGCCGCAAACAATATCGGACAGTTGAACAACGCGACCGAATTCAAGTTGTCCCAGTTTGCCCAGACCGATTTCAATACATTGAACACGCAAATTCGGACGCAAGCCTTGACATACGTGAGTGCCGTGGTTGCGAGTCAGCAAAGCGCCGCGACACCAGGCGGGACCGGTTCGAGCGTCCAAGCGTTCGACCCCGGTGCCATGGCCATTGCCCAGGCGAACTACAACCAACAACTGATGACCGACTTCGGATCTGCGCTATCGGGCCTGGATATGTCAAGCTCAATCAAGTCTGCGATGATGACGAGCGCACAAACCGATGGGTTCACAGCGGCCGGTGCCTGGTACACATCGATGGCCTCGATGTCAGCCGCGTATACGCAACTGGCTCAAATCGCCGGGGCCAGCATTGCAAGCAAGCCGGTAGCACCGACTCAAGCGGATTTCATCTGGAAGCCCGTGTATATGGGCATTGAAACCGTTGCATCAGTGGCCAACAGCACGATGACCAACCCGGCAAGTGTCGGTTCGACGAGTGATAGCAGTTCAAGTGCGGCTTGGCAGAAAATCATGGGAAAGATTGGGACGGGAACCAGTACGTTCAGCGGTCAAGGACTCGTGAACTGGATGGTCAACGACAATGCGAACGAGCCTGTGATTTTGCGTATGAAAGATGTTGGCAATTACGGGATGGACACGGGTGCGGCTGTATTGACAGCCATTGGAGCGATTGAAGGCGCGGTGGAAGGGGCTACGACGAATAACGGATGGGTATGGCTTGGAAACACCATCAGCGGTGGTGGCGCAGGTTCCGTTGCAGGGGCCGGTTGGGGCGCGATCAAACCCTGGCTCGATCTTGCAGAGTTAGTTGCAAAAGCGGCCTTCGGCGGTTGTCTGACACTTTCACTATATATCCCGATGATTCCTTTCATTGTGTTCATGGGCCAAGTTCTCGCTTGGTTACTATCAGTGATTGAGGGCGTTGCCGCTGCGCCGTTCTTGGCTTTTGCCCATCTTGACGCGAGTGGTGAGGAAGGTTTAGGGCAGAGAACGCAATACGGATACACTTTCATGTTGCAAAGTTTTATGAGGCCAGTTATGCTGGTATTTGGATTCATTGTGGCTTCGAAGATGACGGATGTGATGGGCGGGTATCTGATGAATATTTATCCCATGGTCGTTGCGAATATTCAGATGTCAAGTTTGACAGGGTTCTTGAGTATCATCATGCTCGTAGCGATATTTTTGATGTTGTCAATATCAATCATCAACAGCGCCATGAGTATCATGTATATACTGCCAGAGGCCATGTGGACGTTCATGGGAGCGCATAGTAGTCAAACAACACAACTCGGGAAAGGTATGGAACAGAGCGTAGCAGGTGTTGCGAAAACAACTTCGATCACAGCAATAGCCGGATCTAAAGGATCGGATTCGATTGGCGCGAAGCTGGGTGTGACAAACAAACGGTTGGTTGAGAAAGAGAAGGAAGCTAAAAAAGCTCAGAAGAATAATCAGTCAGGTCAGTCTGGTAACAAAAAAGGATAAAATCATGAGTTTTCTGGAATCCGCTGCACTTGTACAAATCGGAAAAAACTCTCGTGAAGCTGAACTGATTACAGCGAGAGGCGATGCAGAGATAGCTGAGATGAGATTGGATGCAGCGGAGGCGAGATATGACAACGTGCTGATCCGTGGCAAGGCACAAATCCACAATCTAAGGGCGCGTTACAAAGCTCATGAGGCGGTCGAAAGGGAAATGGTTGAGGTTATCGTAAAATACGAGCCTGACAACCCTTTGACAGATCCTGTTGAAGTCGAGAAAAAAGTAGATGCGCTACAAGTCCGGTACGCGAGCGATCCTGAAGTGATTAAAATGACCTACCCTGATGGCAGAGTTGAAGGTGATCCGTATCCACTTAAAGTCATCGAAGACCCGGATCACCCTGGCTTTATGATCTCGGTGACGCGGAATGCGTTGGCTTGAACCGTTTGCAATCAAATAGTTACACCCTAGAGGTTCCCCCGCGTATGCGGGGATGGTCCGTCCCCCACGTCTTTCATGCGAAGGATTACCGGGGTTCCCCCGCGTATGCGGGGATGTTCCCAGCTGCATGAGTATTATGTACATCTTGCCTGATGTTCCCCCGCGTATGCGGGGATTTTGGTAACGCGATGCAAATTTCGTGATCAGAAAAAACTGGAGCCCCAACGCATTTCTACGTAAGGGCTCCTGATGCTCTTTCCACGCTTGGTGGATGAGACTATCGAGAAGTATAGGGATGGCAATCTCTTTTGTCAACGACCTTTCAGCATAGCAATCTAAAACAGTATTTCGTGATTGACAACGACCAATCGTTCCGATATAACTAATTCGTATTATGTGATTGGAGATAATCATGAAGACAATAGTTTCTGCATCTACGGTTGTTTCAAACCCCAACATTCTCGGCGGGATGCCGGTCGTGGAAGGAACTCGTGTTCCAGCGGCAAATGTAATAGCCGAGGTAAAGGCTGGTAAATCAAAGTTCGATATTTTTGAGAGTTACCCAACGCTTCCGCTGGACGGGGTGGAAGTTTGTATCCGGTGGGATGAGATGGGACGCCCTCAGTGACCGATGACCCATTCTTCATTGACGAATGCCTGACGTTGGCATTGGTAGCCAAGGCGCAATGCGTGCCCTAAAAGGGCAAAAGAACGGAGAGGAAGTCAAGCACAAGACATAAGGGGCTACAATCATGTCGAATTTCACAGTTGCAATCCCTGATGAGTTGCTTACTGACGCAAAGGTCATGGCGGCGAAGTCTGGTACATCGCTGAACGCCATCATCCGCACACTGCTTGAGGGGCTTGTACAGCACGGGAGTTCACCGATGACTGGGAACTTCGAAATCCTGTTGCAATATTCGCTTGGCCAGATCACAGCCAAAAATGCGGTCAAGCAACTGCATCTTGAAGACAATGATGCGTTGAACTTGATGACTCGCAACTCAGGATTGCCGTTGCCGCGACTGTCCATGGAAGAAAATGAAGCCATGCGCCAGCGTTTTAGCGAGATGCTTGACAAGGCCAAGATCGTATGAAGTGCGGCATTGTCATCGTTGATACGGGGCCACTTAAAACCTTGGCGTACGGGGAATCACTGGATCTGCTGTTTGCGCTAGGAATCTCTGTGTACATCTCTGACATGGTGATCAACGAGTTGAGGAATGGGGTTCAGTATGCCGGCAACAAGATCACATTGGCGTTTATTGACCAGTACACAGGGAACAGCATTGAAGTCATCAAGACGGGGGTGCCAGAGATTTTTGATCGACTAAGCGAACTTGGAGTAGATCCGGGTGACGAGTCCATTCGTCGGCTTATCAATCATTACGAAGACGAGACAGACGGTGAATATGCCTTGCTGGTATCCGAAGACGACAAATTCATGCGCACGGCAGATCCGCACGGACATACGTACATGATGACAACACGACCTTTTCTGCAAGAACTGGAACAACGAAAAGTGATCGATGACGCCGAAGCCATTATGATCAAAGCGGAAGGAAACGCCGTTGCCGCTGGTGAAACACCCGGTCGCGGCCAGTTCAGCCGTAAGCGCGAATGGGATCAACCCCCTGGAAGAAACAAGTTTTTGAGGCCGTTCTAGCATTCTTCCGCACAGGTGGTTTGGAAGGCTTCAAACGGTTGCAGAAAAACGGCTTAATTTGTAACCTGTCGATTTAATTTTACCTATGAAAACATAGGGTTCCGAACGATTTGATTCCTGCAGAAAACGCTCCAGCGATTCAGATTGAACGGATCAAACACGAAGCCGCTCGTCAAGATGTCTGCCAAGGAGTGAAACCATGGTTGATCCATCAATGACATTGGCCCGCTTTAATGCAACGATCAGATCTTCCGTTGCGTCAGTGGTTACTTCGTCACCAGACAGTCGAGTAACAACATCGGCCAATTCGTCGCTTGGCGTCCGGAGGTAAGACACGCCATGTTGTTTGGCAATATTGCGAACATAACTGCTGACATCAGAAACCGAGGGATTCATGGCAACCTCTATCAACCATTTGACTCGAATTCATTGTACTTCACGCATGTCTGTTCGTCAATTTTGGCTTCCTCTAGAAATAACTGTCTTTAATGGCTTTCGCTAGTTGCGCACCCAGAACAGGCGGGACTGCGTTCCCAACCTGGGTAAACTGTCTCGCAACTGGGCCAGTAAAAACATAATCATCTGGGAAGGTCTGTAATCTTGCGCTTTCTCTGACTGAAAGAGTTCGGGGTATGTATGGGTGAAAAGTTGGAAAGATTTCTTCGTTTCATGAGGAATAAACCGTAAGGATGACCTCGTTTTTCAACAGCCTGTTAATCGTCGGAAACGCTTGCGCCCCACCACGTTATGGCGAGTGGGGCGCGGGTAGATTGCTTCTGCTTCATGCACATATCCATCGTGTCAACGGTTGAGCCAAAAGAACCGGCTGAATCTATTGCCATCATAAGACCGCTCGGAACGTGGCACCCGTATCGCCCGTTAGGGGTGTCCGCTAGGTAATAGGTATTATCGTTATCAGTGTGCATCCCTGAGATTTTAACCTGGCTGGCCTCATAACCCAGTTGATTGGCCGTTCTGTTTTGCAAATAAGACTGATCTGGCTTGAATGTCTCCGCTACGTTGGCGCAACCTGTGACAGAGATATAGTCGAAACTGGTGTACAGGTGGTTTGGGGTTGATGGGTTGAGGTGGTGGAGATTTCTGTAGAGAATCTGATTGTCGAAGTCGGAAACTATACGAGGAAACCATCCACCATGAAGAAGGA